>NZ_CP143867.1:2410000-3749493 GCF_036416795.1 Bacteroides sp. MSB163
CACCGATGACGCTTCGTACAAGAATCTGATTGATGCACTCGATGAAATGCAGATATGTAATATAGGTAAGTATGTGATTACGGACATCGCTGAAGCTGATCAGTTCCTGATAAAGAACTACGATAGTAAAGGTGAATTGTCGCAGAATATTGCCGAATAATGTGTAACACCTAAAAAAGTAAGAATATGGCTAAAGTAGATTTAAGTTCTTCGGAATGGTGTGACTTGATATTCAGTGGCAAGAATAAGGCGTACGGTGCCTATCAGTTAAGAGAGAAATCGCCAAAGCGTCATAATATCGCTGTGATACTGGTGATCGTCATCGCATTGGTAGGATTTAGTATCCCTACCTTGATAAAGATGGCTACGCCGAAGCAGAAGGAAGTGATGACCGAGGTGACTACTTTGTCTCAATTGGAAGAACCGGAAATTAAGCAGGAAGAAATGAAAAGAGTGGAGCCCGTTGCTCCCCCGCCTCCTGCACTGAAGAGTTCTATCAAATTCACGGCTCCCGTCATCAAGAAGGACGAAGAAGTGAGAGATGAGGATGAAATAAAGAGCCAGCATGAACTGGCGGAAACGAAGGTGACTATTTCTATCGCTGACGTGAAAGGTAACGACGAAGAGCATGGTAAGGATATTGCCGACCTGAAACAAGTGGTTACCCAAGCTGAACCGGAACCTGAAAAGGTTTTCGATATGGTAGAACAGATGCCTCAGTTCCCCGGTGGGCAGGCTGAGATGATGCAGTTCATCAGCAAGAATATGAAGTATCCGACTATTGCCCAGGAAAACGGAACGCAGGGACGTGTGACTTGCCAGTTTGTAGTAGGTGCGGATGGTCGTGTGCGTGATGTGAATGTGCTGAGAGGTGTAGACCCTTACCTGGACAAAGAAGCTGTCCGTGTGATTATGTCCATGCCTAAGTGGATTCCTGGTAAACAGAATGGTAAAGCTGTATCGGTGAAGTATACAATTCCGGTAGTGTTTAGGTTACAATAATAATGTGTGTGTCATGAAAACGGTGAAACAACTTCAACTTTTGAGTTTGGCAGTGATGCTGCTTGCAGTGTCTGCCTGCCAAAGTAAGCCTAAGGACGGGCTGGCGGATACGTACACTTCGGGTGTGATAGCAATTGCTGCGGACGAAAGTTTCCAGCCTATCGTACAGGAAGAGGTGGATGTATTTGAAGGACTGTTTCCTCTGGCAGGAATTGTCCCCCGTTATGTGACGGAAGTGGAAGCCGTCAATCTATTGCTCAAGGACAGTCTGCGGTTGGCTATAACCAGTCGCAGGCTGACATCGGAGGAGGTGAACTCTTTCAATAGCCGGAAGTTCTTCCCGCAGGAGATAAAGATTGCTACGGATGGGTTAGCGTTGATTACGAACAGGGAGAATCCTGATACGTTGATCACCGTGAATGAAATTCGCAGCATCCTGACGGGAAAGGTTACACAATGGAAGGAAATTTATCCGGCATCTCGGCTGAAGGATATCCGCTTGGTATTTGATAACAAAAACTCCAGTACCGTGCGTTTTGCGGTAGATTCCATTTGTAAGGGTGCTCCGTTATCGGACCAGGTGAAAGCATTGAAAACCAACAGAGAGGTCATCGACTTTGTGTCAAAGACTCCTGATGCTATTGGTATTATCGGTGTGAATTGGCTGAGCGACCGTAATGATAGCACAGGGCTCTCCTTCAGCAAAGAAGTACGTGTGATGTCCGTCAGCGCTGCCGACAAGGCGACGCCGGAAAACAGTTTCAAACCTTATCAGGCATATTTGTTTTACGGTGATTATCCGTTGGCACGCAGCATCTATGCCCTGTTAAACGATCCGCGGAGTGCGCTTCCGTGGGGATTTGCCTCCTTCCTCGCTTCCGACCGGGGACAGCGGATTATTTTAAAGTCGGGATTAGTACCCGCTACCCAACAGGTACGGGTGGTGAATATAAAAGATAAATAACTAAAATGAGTGCTATTATGAAAACGATGTTAGTTCTTAGTATGGGAGCGTTGCTGTTGGCTGGCACACTTTCCGCACAAACGCCTGTACCCGAATGGCAGGCTGGGGTAGATAAAGTAAAAACCTTGATTCAGTCCAATCCCGCACAAGCTTCCGAGGAGGCTGGGGAGTTGCTGAAAGGGAAGAATAAAAAGAATGTGGATCTTGTGACTTCTGTAGCCCATGTTTATCTGGACGCTGGAAAAATCACCGAAGCTCAGGAATATCTGGCTATGGCAAAGAAAGCCAATAACAAAGATCCCAAGGTGTCTGTATTGGAGGGTGATATTGCCCTTGCACAAAAGAATATTGGACAAGCTTGCCAACTTTATGAGCAAGCCATCTATTTTGATCCGAATTGCAAGGAAGCCTACCTGAAGTATGCGCAGGCTTATAAGTCTGCCAGTCCTACACAGGCCATTGAAAAGTTGGAGCAGCTTAAAGCAGTAGATCCGAACTGTCTGGAAGCTGATAGGGAACTGGCTGAGGTATATTATTCCGGCAACCGTTTTGGCAAAGCTGTCGAGATGTATACGAAATTCATTGACACGCCTCTTGCTACGGAAGATGATATGTTGAAATATGCTTTTGCCCTGTTCTTGAATCATGATTTCGAGAAATCATTGCAGGTTGCACAGAAGGGGTTGCAGAAGAATGCACGCCACGCTGCCTTCAACCGCCTTGTCATGTATAACAATACGGACCTGAAACGTTATGAAGATGCCGAGAAGGCTGCTGATGCTTTCTTCAATGCTTCGGACCATGCAGACTATTCTTATTTAGATTACCGCTATTATGGCGCTTTACTGAGTGCATTGAAGAAATATGATAAAGCTATTATAGAATATGGCAAGGCATTGGATAAGGATAATACACAGGTGGACTTGTGGCGTGAAATATCCGATGCCCATGAAATGAACAATAATTATGCAGAGGCTATTGCGGCTTACCGCAAATATTACGATGCATTAACTAAAGACAAGAAGACTCCTGAAACATTATTCCAGTTAGGACGTCTTTATTACGGACAGGGCACATCTTTGGATTCGCTCGCCGTGCAGCCTGCCGACCGTAAACTGGCGTTGCAGGCCGCTGATTCTGTATTCGCACTTGTTTCCGAACAAGCTCCCGACAGTTATCTGGGAGAAATGTGGCGTGCCCGGACCAATTCTGCTATGGACCCCGAAACTACTGACGGGTTAGCGAAACCTTATTATGAAAAGGTAATGGACATGTTGCTGAGTAAAAATGAACCGAAGTATAACTCTGCGTTGATAGAGTGCTACAGTTATCTGGGCTACTACTATCTGTTAAAGAGCGACTATCCTACTTCGAAAGAATTCTGGAATAAAATTCTGGCTATAGACCCCGCCAATGCTACTGCCAAAAAGGCGTTGGAAGGCATCAAATAGCAACAATTTTAGTTGTTTGTCGTGTCGGGAGGAGTGGAGAGTGATTCTTAGCTCCTCCTTTTTTTATGTTTTTTTCTGTAAACGCTTGGATTATTAAAAAGATTATCTACCTTTGCGGTGTACCAATAAACTAATACACTAATATTGGGGTTAACAAGGTATCAGATACCAGTTGACAAGGCCTTCTCCTTGTATCTTGTTTCCTTGCCACCTATAAAAACATATAAGTATGCTACAGGTAGAAAACATTTCGTTCAGTTATCGTCGGGGTAAAAAAGAAGTCCTGCACGATTTTTCGCTCTCGTTAGAGAAGGGTAGGGTATACGGGTTACTGGGAAAGAACGGTGCCGGCAAATCTACACTGCTTTATCTGATGAGCGGTTTGCTTACTCCCAAGAGTGGGAAAATAATGTACCATGATACCGATGTACGCCGTCGGTTGCCTATTACACTACAGGATATGTTCCTAGTTCCCGAAGAATTTGAATTACCTCCTATATCTTTAGTCAGCTATGTGGAGTTGAACAGCCAGTTCTATCCCCGTTTCAGTAAGGAAGACATGGTGAAATACCTGCATTACTTCGAAATGGAGCAGGATATTGACCTGGGAGCCTTGTCTATGGGGCAGAAGAAGAAAGTCTTTATGAGCTTTGCATTGGCTACCCACACCTCACTATTGATTATGGACGAACCGACTAATGGTCTTGATATTCCGGGTAAGAGCCAGTTCCGTAAATTTATAGCTTCGGGCATGTCGGACGACAGAACTATTATTATCTCTACTCACCAGGTGCGGGATATAGATAAGATACTGGATCATGTGGTGATTATGGATAACAGTCATGTGTTGCTCGACGCATCCACTGCCAACATCTGTAGTAAGTTTCTTTTCGTTGAAAGCGATGACCGCGAATTGGCAGAAGCGGCAATTTACACGCTTCCTTCCATACAGGGTAATTTCCTGATGTTGCCGAATACGGATGATGAAGAGTCGGAGATCAATCTTGAATTGTTGTTCGGTGCTGCGCTTACGGACCCTGAGAAAATAAAAGGAATGTTTCACCCTAAACAGAATGAACAATGATACGCGATACCTTTTTTAGTGCACCCCGTTTTGTGAACTTATGTCGCAAAGAAATGGTGGAGAGTTGGAAGGCAAATTTGCTCCGCTTCGTAATGATGTACGGTATAATGGCGATTGCTTTCGTATGGAACGGATATTTTCAATATAATTATCCGGAAGGCCTGATTAATAGAGGGATAACTCAGGATCCTATATGGACATTCGAATTGGGGGCTTTCATTTGGGCGCTTGTCATTATGGGACTTCTGAGCGCTTCGTTCATTATGGAACGTATGAAATCTAAAACGAACCGGATAGCTATGTTAATGACGCCTGCTACGATGTTTGAGAAGTTCTTCTCCCGTTGGCTGGTATTTACCTTCGGTTTCCTTATTGTGTTCTTGATAGCTTTTAAATTAGCGGATTGGACACGTGTAGTGGTTTACATGGTTAGCTATCCTGAGTTAAAAGATATCATTTCCTCTACTCCGCTTTCCCATCTGGTAGGAAAAGAACAATTCTGGACGGTTTTTGATGATTGCAATTATTTTATGTTAGGAATAAGCGCTTATTTCTTTGTACAGTCTTTGTTTGTTCTGGGGAGTTCCATTTGGCCGAAGAACTCATTTGTGAAGACTTTCTCAGCCATTGTGGTCGTTGCTATTATTTATATAGCAATAGGATCAGCATTGGCAAAAATATTGTTTGAAGCGCGTGGTGTACATGGAGTGAATCAGGATATATCTGATGAAGCTATGACACTTTGGACTACAATCATTTTCTTGGGTATGGCTATCTTCAACTGGGTAGTTGCTTATTTTCGTTTTAAAGAGTCTGAAATCATTAACCGTTGGTAAGTATGAATTTTAAAGAAAGTAAAGCCATCTATCTTCAAATAGCAGATCGCATTTGTGACGAGGTACTTCTCGGGCAATATCGGGAAGAGGAACGCATACCATCCGTCAGAGAATATGCAGCTGTGGTAGAGGTGAATGCCAATACGGTGATGCGTTCATACGATTATCTACAATCGCAGGAAGTTATCTATAACAAACGTGGTATCGGTTATTTTGTTGCTTCCGGTGCTCGCGCGTTAATCCTTTCATTGCGCAAAGAGTATTTCCTCAAAGAAGAAGTAGATTATTTCTTTAAGCAGATGTATACCCTCGGTATTTCGGCGGAAGATATGTCCGCTATGTATCGGGAATTTAGTAAGAAACAAAAATAAAGAAGAAGATTATGAAACGAACAACTTATATAATATTTGGAATGTTGCTTACCGGATTGGTTGTGGTGTGCGCTGGCATATTCTACGCCTCTATGCAAGTTACAGGTTGGGATAATAATTTCCTGGATATTAAAGGAGAAAAGAAGACGGTTCAACTGCCGGAATGCAAAGTTATACAGATGGTGGCAATTAGAAATATCATCACTACCGGCGAGGGCGAAAAGAAGGGAATAAGAATGCCGGCATTTGGAGAGCTCCCTTTGAAAATTACTCCTGCCGAAGCTGGACAGGGAACTTGCACTTATGCTTCCGGTATGGATGAATTTATGACGATGAACTCAGTTGGAGATACATTACGTATCGTATTTGATTTTCCTAATGATAAGCTTGAAAAGAAATATCATGACCTGTATTGGCTTTATTTACGCTCCGAAGAGATGACTATAGCTCTGCCGGATCATGTTCAGTTCTTACAGACCAGTCTTGAAGCTCAAAAAATGACTGTTGAAGGGTTAACCCGCGATTCATTGTCTTTGATGGTGCAAGATTATGCTACCATAAATGACTGTAATTTTAGAGCTCTAACAGTCCAGAATGGTGCGTGGTTGTTTAATACTGGCAAAGCGGACAATTTGTATCTTCATCTGAACGGGATACGGAGTTGGAATGTGAATGCAAGTTCTTTCCATGTTGATACGGAATATCTATATGCTCATGGTAATCAAAAATGTACTTTGGAGAAAGGCGAATGTCGACAGGTAGTTTGGATGCCTCAATCGGAAGGCGCTTCATTGGATATAAAGTTGAAAGAAGCAGCGACAGTAGTTGTGAAATAACAATAGGTATTGCTAGAATACGAAAAAAAGACCGTTGAAAAACGGTCTTTTTTTATTTAGTTGCGGAGATCCGACTCGAACGAATGACCTTTGGGTTATGAGCCCAACGAGCTACCAACTGCTCCACTCCGCGATGTTTAACGGGTGCAAAGGTACGGCTTTTTATGGAACAAACAAATAAAAGCCATATTATTTTTGCTAAAAAATGTAATAAGCGGACTAACTTGTTGATAAGTAGTGTTATAATAGATATACTTTTTTTATCCTCTCCCTGTGACCAAATGTTAATAAAATGTGCGTTTTCTTGTGTGGTATGCAGAAAAGTTTTACTTTTGCTCAAATTATTAAGCAATGTGCAATTATTAATATGGCCGTATCGAAGACAAAAGCTAAATTAGTGGATGTAGCCCGTCAGCTATTTGCGAAGATGGGTGTTGAGAATACCACAATGAACGATATCGCTCTTGCTTCTAAAAAAGGTAGAAGAACGCTTTATACCTATTTTAAAAGTAAGGAAGATATCTATATGGCTGTTGTCGAATCGGAGCTGGACATCCTTTCGGATATAATGAAGCGGGTAGTAGAGAAAGACATCTCGCCCGATCAGAAGATCATCGAAATGATTTATACCCGCCTGGATGCCGTGAAAGAGGTAGTGTACCGGAATGGAACACTCCGTGCTACCTTTTTCCGTGATATATGGCGGGTAGAGAAGGTGCGCAAACGTTTTGATGCCAAAGAAATACAGCTTTTCAAGGATGTGCTTCGTGAAGGCGTGGAGAAAGGGGTGTTTCAGGTTGACGATATCGACATGACTGCCGAATTGGTGCATTATAGTGTGAAAGGTATTGAAGTGCCTTACATACGTGGGCATATAGGTGCTAAACTGACCGATGAAACACGTGGGCAATACGTTGAGAACATCGTGTTCGGGGCACTGCGTAGAAAAGAATAACTTTAATCAATAATTAAAAAAGTATGGGATTATTAGATGG
Organism: Bacteroides sp. MSB163; assembly: GCF_036416795.1. Taxonomy (NCBI): domain Bacteria; kingdom Pseudomonadati; phylum Bacteroidota; class Bacteroidia; order Bacteroidales; family Bacteroidaceae; genus Bacteroides; species Bacteroides maternus. The sequence goes on from NZ_CP143867.1 coordinate 2,417,540, forward strand.
AAAAACAGCCATTGTAACTGGTGCTGCACGTGGTATCGGTAAGGCTATCGCATTAAAGTTTGCTTCTGAAGGAGCAAATATCGCATTCACTGACCTGGTGATTGATGAAAATGCAGAGAATACGGCAAAGGAAATTGAAGCAATGGGCGTGAAAGCTAAAGGTTATGCTTCAAACGCTGCTAATTTTGAAGATACTGCCAAGGTAGTAGAAGCTATTCATGCAGATTTTGGTCGCATCGATATTCTGGTAAACAATGCAGGTATCACCCGTGACGGTCTGATGATGCGTATGAGCGAGCAACAATGGGATATGGTTATCAACGTTAACTTGAAGTCCGCTTTCAATTTCGTTCACGCTTGTACCCCGATCATGATGCGCCAGAAGGGTGGTAGCATTATTAATATGGCTTCTGTAGTAGGTGTTCACGGTAATGCCGGACAAGCCAACTACGCAGCTTCCAAAGCTGGTATGATTGCTCTGGCTAAATCTATCGCACAGGAATTAGGTTCTCGCGGTATCCGTGCCAACGCTATCGCTCCGGGCTTTATCCTGACCGATATGACTGCTGCATTGTCTGACGAGGTAAGAGCTGAATGGGCAAAGAAGATTCCTTTGCGTCGTGGTGGTACTCCCGAAGACGTGGCAAACATTGCTACCTTCCTGGCTTCTGATATGTCTTCTTATGTATCAGGACAGGTGATTCAGGTAGATGGTGGTATGAATATGTAGTTTAAATTAAGAATGAAGAATGATGAATGAAGAATTTTGCTGCGCTATGCAAGTAGGCCGCAAAGTAATTCATCATTCTTCATTCATCATTCTTCATAAAAAAAATGACTGTCGTATACGAGGACAATCATATCATTATAGTCAACAAGACCGCTTCCGAGATCGTTCAGGGAGACAAGACGGGGGATACGCCGCTTTCGGAAACCGTAAAGCAGTATCTGAAGGAGAAATACCAGAAACCCGGTAATGTCTTCATCGGTGTTACCCACCGGCTGGACCGCCCTGTGAGCGGTCTTGTTGTATTTGCTAAGACCAGCAAGGCATTGTCCCGCCTCAATGAAATGTTCAAAACCAGTGAGGTGAAGAAGACCTACTGGGCTATCGTAAAGAATGCCCCGAAGGAGTCGGAAGGAGAATTGGTGAACTATCTGGTGCGCAATGAGAAGCAGAACAAGAGTTATGCTTATGATAAGGAAGTGCCGAAGAGTAAAAAGGCTATCCTGCACTATCGGCTGATAGGTAAGTCGGATAATTACTTTCTGCTGGAAGTGGATCTGAAGACCGGACGGCATCATCAGATACGATGCCAGTTGGCAAAGATGGGATGTCCTATCAAGGGAGATTTGAAGTATGGCTTTGCCCGTTCCAATCCGGATGGAAGTATTTGCCTGCATGCACGCCATATCAGTTTTGTGCATCCGGTATCTAAGGAAATGATTGATGTGGAGGCGCCTGTGCCGGAGACGAATCTTTGGCAAGGATTCCGGATGATATAAGATTTTCACCACAGAGGACACAGAGAGCACGGAGGGTTATGATTCATGGATAATCAATAGCCTCTGTGCTCTCTGTGTCCTCTGTGGTGAAATGCTTTATCAGAACCTCGGTTTCACATATTTATCCTGAGAGGACGTAAAGTGCAATCCCGGTATCCCGTTACTCTTTCTCGGGAAGCTGATGGACTTGATAAGTGAATAATCATCCGCATCCAGTGCATAATATTCGTCCGCGTTGGCTGTTTTCACGCAAACCGTCCAGTCGAACATATTTCCGAAGATAGACAGAGCATCCTCTTCGGGGTTGAAGGAAGGAACTCCGGTCTTGATCACATCATAAGTCTTATTGTTCAGTACATAGAAGTTGTTATCCATGTCCGTCAGGAAACCCAGTGTCTTGTGGTCCTTGAATTCTGTGATGAAGAGATACTTCGCATTTAAGCCTTCGGGCAGGGAAATGGCACGCACATACGGGCGTCCTTTCGTCTGTTTCAGATGGAAAAGTTTTCCCTCATTGTCCAGAATCAGATAGCCTTCATCGTACTCCTTGCGGGTGGTAGGATTACCGGCCAACCGGCGGGCAGGGAATTTAAACCCTTTCTTCACCATAGCCTCTGTGAACAGTTGGCTTTTGTCAGCATCTATCGTATTGGTTTTCATACCGATAAATTCGATTCCTTTCGAGGTGATACGGAACACGTCATCGGGTATAGTCAGATCCACGCGTCCCGACATACTTTCCAGCAAAGGATAAAGTTCTATCTTGGAGGCATTGATATCCGAGGCTGCCGAGCGGAAGCTGAAATTCGTAAGCTGCACTTCGCGCGGAGTGACGGCAACACCATTGATGCTGTCCGGGAACCGCTCATCCGCCATAAGCTGGCGCATGTAGAAGAACGGGAGAATACTGTCCGTCTGCTCCTGCGTATATACATTGCCGGACTGGTCGCGTCGTACTACGCCTTTACCATCTTCATTGCCCATGGAGAGGAAGTCACCGAGGACACAACTGTACATGGAGAAAGGAACTTTAGATGGCTTTGCCGCAAAGAAAGAATAACACCAGGGCAACTGCCAGATAATGAGCAATGCAATGGTGATGTATAAGAATATTTGACTAAAACGTTTCATTGTCTTTTTCGTTCTTAAGAGTGAATGTATGACCTGTTAATCTTGTTTGCCTACCTTGAACCGTGCGATGGAAAGCCATGAGAGACTTGCCGTGAGCAGGGTGTAGATTGCCAGCCAGGGCAGGAAAGCATTATAGGCTTCCGGTGCCGGAGCCAGGAAGAAGATACGCAACAGCAATACGGAGATTACCAGATTGAGGACGCGCCGTTTCCAGGTCGGTTCCAGGCATATCCACGAAATCAGAAGATAAGCGGCAATGCCCGCCAGATACCAGGGAAGAGCTGTCAGCAGAATCCGTGAATAAAGTTCCGGAGCCAGGACGCCTTGCATGTAAACCGTCATCAACAGATAGTTGGCGGCAAAGCAGGCAAGTAACACTATCAGCCCGTAGAGTAGCATCAGGTTAATCATCCGCAGTTGCGGGTAGGGCAGATGTAATGTCAGTTTCAGGCATTTATGGTGCATTTCGGGTACGAATTGCACCAGGGCAAGCAGTATCCCGACTAATAGAGGAATAAATTCCAGTAAATCCACGAACACGGTATCCCGTGACAGCATAACTTCCCAAACGTGTTCTACGCCTTTCATGCTGGCAACACGGTTGATGCGCAGCATCGAGTATCCGGCAAAACCGAGCGTTACAAGCAGTGCAAGCAGCAGATACCAGCGGGTTTTAATCCATTCTTTATAAAATATAGCGTTCATAATAATTATTCGTTATTAGTATTTTCCCGTCAGTCCGATAAAAGCATCTTCCAGGTTTACAGTCTCGCATTTCAAATCGCTGTAAGGCACTTGCAGGGCTTTGAAACGGTTTTCTACTTCTTGTTGAGGCAGGAACGAGAAGGTTTCCAGCGTATTTCTGATAAGAGACGGATGGTAGAAATCCTTATCTTCCGGCATCTTGTAACCTTCGGGCAACGTGCAGGTATAGCGGCGTATCGTGTCCAGCAGTTCCTTTACGGGCTGTTGGATAAGGATGCGTCCGTAATCCATGATGATGCAGTCGTCTACCAGGCGCTCCATGTCCTGAATGATGTGCGAGGTCAGGAAAACTGTTTTGTTTTCCGAACGGGCGTAGTCACGCAGATAGTCCACAAAGAGGCGGCGGTAGCCGGGGTCCAGGCCGAGAGAGAAATCGTCCAGTACCAGCAGTTCCGGATTTTGCGCCAGGATAAGTCCCAGTGCCACCTGCGAACGCTGTCCGCACGACATACGCGAGATGCGTTGTCCGGGAGCTACTTTCAGTTTGTCCATCAGGTCGTAGTAGGCTTCCTTACGCCACTGTCTCGGATAGAAAGCAGAATAAAACTTCTCAATCTCCCGGATGGTCATGAACTGATATTGCACATGTCCCTCGATGAGCAGGCCAATATTACGGCGTGTTGAGGGGTGCATCGTCTGAATGTCCTGTCCGAAGATGGAGCATTGACCGGAGCGGGGTTTGAGGTAACCGCTCAATATATTGATGGTTGTGGTTTTACCTGTACCATTCTTGCCCAGCAGTCCCAGGATGCGTCCTTTCGGTACGCTGAAACTGAGGTCTTCGTAAATTAACCTTTTGCCATAATAGTGCGTCAGGTTATTGCATTCAATGATGTTCTCCATTGATTTCTTTTTGTTTTGATTAATGTCCGGCAGAAAGGGGATAAAAGGTGCAGTTCATTCCAATCTGGAGGCACTGTTGTTTCAGTTAAGTGAAACTCTTGTTTCTGTCCTGAGGAACTGAAGTTTCTATCCTGTGAAACTATCGTTCCTATTAAGTGAAACTGCAAGACTCATGGTGTTGGCAATTTATATCACTTGTTCCGCACCTTTACCCTACGCTTATACCGAAGCTGTATTTGACTTACCTGTTGATGGGATTAATTCATAAAAAGAGAAAAAGTATCGGAATGAGGATGCCCGCCACCAATTCTATTCCCCCGCGTCCCCACAAACCTTTCGGCCCTTTCACCATGACGAGTCCTGTGACGGTGATGATAATAAGCCCCACGGCAAACACATCTGCGAAGTGAGTCCACCATCTTCCGGGATTATAGTGCAGCTTGGTCAGGGCGCTTATCAACGGACGGCGTGTCAGCTTCTCGTAAACGGCTTGCTTGGTAGACAGATTTACCATCAGGTTGGAACCACCTTTCAGGAACACCTTCATCTGGTCTTCCTTCGGGAAGTAGTGCTTGGTGTAGTTCTTTTCTTCACCAAGTGGTGCCAGCAGTTTCAGTACATCGTTTTTCTTCATTCCGGCTTGTGGCGGCATCGTTTCAGTGATGCTGTATTCCTGCCGCACTACCGAGTAATTGGGGTTTATCGTATTCCGGTGGTTCATCACAATTCCAGAGATGGCGTATATCAGTACCATCCCTGAAAAGACGAATGAGAGATCCCGGTGAATAAGCCGGCTCCATTTACGGAGCGCGGTTCCCGTTTTACTGAATTTCATAGCTTGCGGCTTCCATAAAGTAGAAAGACAAATAGGGTTTTCCAGTTTCAGCCTGACGTTTGGCGATCTTGGCGCGGAAGTCGGCGATGCGGGCTTCGGGCGTATTGGCAGTTTCGCCACGTGCTTTCTTCTCAGTGGTGCATCCGGCTTCGCCTTCGCCGTGTTTCTCGGCGGCAGCGGCTTTCAGGCGGGCTTCCCATTGTTGCAGGTATGCTTCGTCCACACGTTGTTCTTTCAGGGTTCCGGTGACGCGGACGATGCTGTTGACGCATTTCGTATCAAATGAACCCAACTTGGCGGCTTCTACGCGGATGGTTTGCGTGTCGTCACTGCCCATCAGGAAGATTTTGGTGGCACCGTGCTTGCAGGCATGTGTGCATACACCTTCGATGGTGACTTCCTGGTCGGTCAATGACTCGGCATTGGTAAGGAGGTCGTCTATTTCCATGGTACCGGAGGTCTGTTCGGTGGTTGCGGTTTCTTCGGTGCTCTTTTGCTTGTTGCTGCAAGAAGTTCCGATAAAGAATAACGCCATGATGGCGGCTGCGATTGATAATGTTTTAGTACTCATTGTTGTTTTGGTTTTATTGTTAGTTATACTTTTGTTTATTACGTAATTCACTATAGATAATTGGCGGGGTGATTTCCTTAGAAAGTAACTCCCAGAGATACTTCTATCCGGTCTGTTCCGCCACATTTATTGTATTCCTGGTGTAGCCAGTTGGCTGAGAGGAACACGGCGTATCGGTCGCTGAGGATGTAGTCTCCGCGCAGTTTGAGGGCAACGGAGGCGTGGACGTCACTCAGGTAATCGATGTTCGAGAGTAAAGTGCTGCCTACTGAACCTTTGCTGTCCAGTCCCGTCAGGGAATACTCGGACTTCACATTGGAGGTATATCCTCCGGCAATGCTTGCCGATAACAGCACTTTCGATACTTTCCAGAGGGATTGCGCTTCCAGTCCGCCGCTTGCAGAGGCTATTTCAATATAACGTCCATTGTCTTTATACTCCGGTTTAGTTTGCCCGTAGCTGACGATGGGGAGTAAAGTCCATCCCCAGTGACGCTTTTCGTTGAGGAGTTGTCCTATCATTCCTTTTAATGTAGCTTGAAAAGTGCTATTCTTGAACTGATCTACACTACTGATTTTAGGATAAACATTACCAGTGGGGTCACCAAAGATATTCTCAACCCCTGTGCGTTGTTGTAATAAGGCAAGTAGGCGTACCCCATATTCCCATTCTCTGTTTCGGCGCGTCCATGCACCTTCAAGGGAGATATCTACATTCTTGATTTCGTTGATCGGGGCATAGTTGGTGCTGACCAGTTCCTTTGTCAGATGGAAATAGTCGGTACGCAGTGAGGCAGAGAAGCCGTTGCATTCTCCATGTTTGCTTATCGGCAACAGGTCGATGCTGCCGCCTATCCCCGAACCGGTGTAGCGGGAGGATGTTTGTGAACTTGCAAAACGTACATAATCCATCCCCAGTCCCAGCATCTGATAAACAGAAGTAGAACCTTTATCGGCAAGGAATTTGATATCACTTTTCTGGTTATATTGGCGTGCCTGCACCGAAAGGCCTAATATGTACTTTCCACTCAGATTGCGTGAAAGTGCAAGATGTGCCTGCAAGTCGGAAATGATGTTCTGCGGGCGCGGGTCCTTGTCACGGTAAGCAATCACGGCACGGTATGCCAGTTCGGCACCGGCAGTCCATTGGCCAAAGCGGTGGGTATATCCTCCGGAGAATTTATATTCTTCTTCTTTCATGTAGCCGCCAATAGAATCACCCACTACATACGGATAAATCAGTGAATAGTCTGAATTCTCATTCCAAATCACATTTTCCCTGCGTCCGTTGCGGTAGGAGGCGGTTCCGAAAAGTCGGTTACGCTGATTCAGCACGATGGAAGAGTTAACCTCTGCGCTAAAGTTCTTCTCTCCGTTTCCTTCCTGTGCTAATGCGGCATTGCCACGCTCTTCATACAGGCCGTTCACGCTGACGGTTGTCAGACTGAAAGGACGCAGGTCATAGCGAATAGCGATATTCTGCCATATCTGATTGCGGAATACAGCTTTGTGATTGTATTCCGACACTATTTTTTGTTCAACGGTCAGCGTGTCTGCCGCCATCAGTTTGATAGGCAGCAGGCTGATTATGGCTGATAGGATAAGGAAACGTTGTTTCATGCTTGGTCTTTAATTATTGGGCAGGTAACAATGTAGCGCGTACCGAGGCTTTGAAGTCTACGCTGGAGTTGTTGGTGTCCTGCAATACCGCGCGTCCGTCTTCGGTGGTGTAGGATGTTCTGCGAACCACTGCTTTACCGGCATTTTCAACGGCCGCGGTACCTTCTCCTATATAAGAATATCCCATGTCCAGGGCAGGACTTACCACATTCCATACGTATGCGGTTTTCGGGCTTAAGTTGACGGCATCGATAATCCATTCATTAGGAAACTGGTAGGCATTTTTTACGGGTAATGTTACTCCACTATTTACATAATTGGCAGTATAGACATAGTCAGCTATATAATTATCCGCACTGATGTTTTCCGGTATGCGGCCGATAGCATAAGCTCTGTTGCCCTGCTTGGCTAACAACCAGACAGTTTTTGTATAATTGAAGATCATATCCAAGTTGGGCACATCAGGATTATCTACATCCGGGTTTGAGGAAGTGCCGCCTGTATACCATTCAAAGTCGGCGTTAGTCAAATTAGCCGAGGTGGACAGTGCTTCCGTATGATCAATGGCATTGTCGCATAAAATGATACTTTTCCCTGGCAGAACAGGGTGTTCTTTTCCGGTACCGGGAACTCTGGCTACTACTTGTACCACCATGGCCTGATCCATAACGTTGGGAGTATAATCGAACTTCTGACTGGTAGTAAATTTAGATTCCAGCAATACCAATCCGTCAGCATAAAGTGTTTCGGAAGAGTTGTTGTGGATGCGGATATATTGGTCGCCGTTATATTGCTTACCGGTTGCTGTATTGTATGAACCGCTGGCAAATATCTCGGCAATTACGAAGTTGCCTTTTTCATCTTTGTTCTGCACGTAAACGGTCAGGTTCAGAGTTACGCTGCCACCTTTTACTTCCACATTTTGCTGCGAACCTTGAATGTTGGCTTCGGCTGTCTTCTCCACTTCTACTTCTTCGTTTTCCACTATCTGGGTTTCGGTATAAGTGTAGGTTGCCGTACCTATAAAGGTTACATTATACAATCCGTCCGTCAAGGTAGCCAATGTGCTTTCGGAGGCGGCACGGGTCAAGGTAGAACCATAGTCAATGGTCGTCTCAAGTCCTGTACTGACATTGGCAAAAGTATATGTTCCCGTTTTTACCGTCAGGTCGTTTCCAATACTGTTGCTGATGTTCAGATTTGCGTTCACTTGAGTGGTGGCCACGTTGTCGTCACTACAACTTGTCATGGCAAAACTTCCTGTTAGCAGGACTGCCAATGTTAAATACTTCACTTTTTTCATCTTAGTCTATTGTTTTATGTATTAATATTAAAATCTTAAATTAGCTTCCATACCGAAGTAGGGGTTCATGACGCGTCTTACAAGTTGAGTCCCTCTGTGATAATCGGGTGCTATGGTCAATATTCGGTTTACGTACAGAGACAAATCCATATATTTCCCGATCCTCTTGGTTGCTTTCAGATTGACGGTCATTTCAAAAGGAACTGTTACACGGTCAAAGTAATTTTCTCCATGTTTGGTTACCAGATGTTGCAGTTGGGCATCGGTGGCGTCTGCTTCGGTAAACTGATGCACATTTCCTCCTTTGTCAACGTAGCTGATGGGCATACCGCTATTCCATAATGGCTGGCCGGAGGTGTACCATGTGCATTGTGCGGTCAGTGAGAAAGACATACCGATTCTTTGCAGATAAGTGTCGGCGGTGAGGTTGGTGTTGAATGCTTCCTGAATCCTGGAATTGGAATCCCAGTCATACAAACCTACGTATCTTAACTGTTCTCCGTTAATCACAACGGACGACTCCCTATATAGAAGCACGCTGTTGCTATATGTACTTTTCAGCCAGGCTCCTGTAACTGTAAACCTTGTTTGCAGCTGCTTGATACGCGGTGTATGGAAGGTGAATTCTATCCCTTCTTTGTGTACACGCGTGCCATTGCCCGCTGTCCTATATGCATTGATCATAGTGTCTTCCGCATAAGTCAGTTCCTCCAATGCCGGTGGTCCGGTTAGTTCAGAAGAGTTGATGGACGATGAATCATATTTTTTATAAGCCAGCGTCTGGTAATAAGAAATATCCCGGAAAGCATTGTCCATGCGCTCTTGAAAGTAAGTGACTGCAAATCCGTAACCGTTATGGGTTACGTTCAGCCTTACTTCCCATTTCCGGTTGCGTGCCGGTTTCAGGTCATAGTTCGTATTATCCCATTTGTAGGTCATCAGGTTGATGCGGCGGAACTCGGGATTGTTATGGTAATAATTCAGTTGTACAACGTCTACGTATAGAGCGTCCGGATAGAGCTGTGCTGTGGTCGGCATTCTCGACAACCAACCTATGCCGCCGGAAATGTCAATAAGCCAATCCTCATTTTTACCGAGAGCAGGCAGACTCCATTTCAAGTTGAAGCGCGGGTCGAAATAGAATTTTCCCTGCATGGCGAACTTGCCGGATAATCCGATTAGGGAGTTGGCGCGTATACCGGCCGAGAGATAGATTTCATGCTTACCGAGAGACAACTTCATTTGTTCTTCTGCATAAATGGATAAATCCTGGCGGGCAGGTATCTCATTATAACTTCTTGGTCGGGTGGTTGAAGCTGTTTGTAGTGGTCGGGTGATGTCGTACACCTGTCCGTCACCAAAGTTTTTACTTAAGTTCCACTCTGCACCGGTTTTTAGCGTATGCGAACTTTTCAGCCATTTGAATGCAAAGTCGCTGATAACTTTGGCACTTGCGTAAAAAGGCTTACCGTTAATAAGCATGTCCGCTACATAATTATAAGGGAGGTAAAGTCCGTCCGCCTCTCCTTGTTCCGTGCTGTTGGGAATACCTGTGGGGCGGTCCAGTGATACCGACTTCTGTTCTTTTATCTGGCTGAATTCTTGTGAAACAGATGCGTTGGCACGCAGTTGGCGCAAGAAAGAGTGCTCGGGGCGCTTCAACACCCACTCGCCGCCCAGCGTCATTTTATCATAAGAGGACTTGTAAGAATCCTCCTTTACGGTAATATCTTTATCACGCTTCACATTGTCGAATGAACCGGTATAATCGGCGTTGATACGCCAGTCTATGTGTCCAATCTTTGCTTTGTAGTTAGTATTCAGACGGGCGGATGCGGTGATGCGTTTGTAGTTCTCACGGCTGTCGCGCGGATCTACTTTCGAATCCAGATAACTAAGATCCAGATTCAGTACATTGGTGCCGCTGATTGCCCAGCCTTTTCCGGCGGAGAACAGTTTGCTTACCTGGTCTGCTTTGAAACGTGCAGTCAGGGGAGAGGCACTTGATTTCCGTTTGATGTTCACTAATCCTCCGGTCAGGTTGCCATATTCCACAGAAGGTATTCCCCGGATGATTTCCACGCTTTCTATATTGTCTGTTGAAAGCGTACGCATATCTACACCTTTGGATACGGACTCTTTGTCACTTTGATTTGTTCCTTGCAGGTATTGTAAGTTGGCATCAGTGTTTACGGTCATGCCGTCCACCACAAATCCTACTCCTAAAGAGGCGATGGTCTCGCTGGTATTTCCGGCTTCACGGATTTTTATCAGATTGGCGCTGCCCATGTTCGGGTCAACGGACTTTCCGCCGGGAAGCAACTCCAGCAAGTCGGTGAAACTTGTCGGTTGCAGATGCTCCATTGCCCTGCGGTCTATTCTTGACGCACTGGTCAGTCCTTTCGACTCCGAAGCGGTAATCACTACCTCATTCAGTGCTAGGGTCGATGAAGTGAGTTGGAAAGACAGGGTTGTATTTTGGGAGATAGAGAGAGTCTTTGTTAACTTGTCATAGCCTAGATAAGAAACGGTTGCCGTATATGTTCCGGCAGTTAACTTGGTGAAAGAATACCGCCCGTTCTGGTCACTGAGAGTACCATACCAAGTTTCATTTGTCGCTTGCAACTGAATGGTGGCAAAACTTAAAGGCTCTTTGGTCTGCGCATCCTGTATAGTTCCGGTGCAGGTGTAACCATGTTGGGCAGAGGCAGACAAGTGGTTGATAAACAGTATTGTTATGATATAAAAAACTTTGCGAAACATCTCTATAGATTTGTTTGCAAAGTTATGTAGAATGGGAAACGTGGGAAATCGCTATATATAGGTAAATTGTGTGCAGAGTTGTTGTTCTGTTACTTATAAATAGGTATTGGCTAGAAACAACAAAAGCCGTTCCCCAGAATAGACAAGTAGGGAGCGGCTTTTATGTGTTAGCGTGCTTACTATTATTTGGCAGGCTGTGCAGGTGTTTCTGCTGCAGGTGTTTCCGTTGCAGGAGCTTCGGCTTTAGGCTCTTCAGCTTTCGGTTCTTCTGCTTTGGGTTCTTCCTTGGCAGGCTCAGTTGCCTTAGGTTCTTCAGTTTTTTCCGTTGCCGGTTGCTGAGTCTTTACAGGATCTTGAGCATTTGCCAGGAAAGAACCACCACAAACAAACATAAACAGGGCTGCTACTAATACTAACTTTTTCATAATCATTTGCTTTTTAAGTGTTATACTATTTTATATTATAAGTTAAAGTTTAGGTTTCCTTTTCTATTTTGAGGAAGCTTGTCGCTTACACATAAGTAGTTGCAAAGGCTGTGCCAGAAGGAATGGTATTTAGGTAAGTGCTTGATTGATAGTTGCGATAGATGGAGTGGGTACGTGTGGCATGGTGTGGAATTGTGTGGAAAGTGTGGAGTGTAGTGTGGAAAATTTCCACACTCAATGAGTAGTTTCTCTTCTTCTCTTTCTGAATATGCCCGAACCGTGTCAAGTCCGTGTCTATGGGTATGGAGATTCTACGGAGGGGATACGGAGGAGATACGGAGAATCTACGGAGAAGGTACGAAGAAGCTACGGTTAACACTTGCGGCTGCGTAAGCTTTCACTTGCGCCAGTGAAGGCTTACACTCCCACAAGTGTTAGCCGTAGCAACCGCAAGTGTTTTTTTATTCTTATATTTGCTTGATTTAGTTTTCCTGGCAGGCTGCAACGATGAAGTTATAAGTCTATATCATACAACTTCAACTTATTGTATAGAGTTTTTCTGTCTACACCTAAGAGTTGTGCTGCCCGGCTCTTGTTATTTCCTGTTTGCCGCAGTGCTTCGATAATCTGCTGTTTCTCTGTTTCCTCATTGCGCAGAGGCAGACCGATATGGGTATGAACTGTTTCGTGAAGTTCGTTCAGTTCATTTGGAGTAATGAATTTGCTTTGTGCTAAAAGAGTGGCGCGTCGCACGATATTTTTCATTTGCCGGAGATTGCCGGGCCAGTGATATTCTAACAGTGCTTTGGATGCTGCATCATCAAAACCAATCAACTGTTTGTCCAGTTCCCGATTGGCCTGGTCGAGGAAGAAGTTGGCAAAAAGAAGGATGTCTTCACGGCGGTCTTTTAGTTCAGGCATACGCAGGGTGAACTCATTGATACGGTGAAACAAATCCTGGCGGAAAGTTCCTTTCTCAATGGCCTGCTCCAGGTCTTCATTCGTAGCCGAAACTAAACGTATATCTACGGTGATTTCCTTATTGGAACCTACCGGACGTATTTTTCGTTCCTGCAAGGCACGCAACAGCTGTATCTGCACTTCATAGCTGAGATTGCCTATTTCGTCCAGAAAGATAGTTCCCCCGTTGGCAGCGACAAAGGCACCTGTCTTGTCTGTCAATGCTCCGGTGAACGATCCTTTTACATGCCCGAAGAATTCCGATGCGGCAAGTTCTTTAGGGATGGAGCCGCAATCAATAGCGACAAAAGGCTGTTTGGCGCGCTTGCTGAGTTGATGGATACGGTGGGCTACATACTCTTTTCCCGTTCCGCTGGCACCGTTGATGAGTACCGACATGGTAGTAGGTGCGACCAACTTCACATAATTATATAATTGCTTGGCTGCATCACTTTCTCCTTCCAGATAGTCGGAAGAAGAAGTTTCTCCGGAGGCTTGTGAGCGGGTATTGTTTCCTTTTTCGGAACAGACAGTCTGTTTGGAGGAAACAGATGGCTGCTTCATCGCTTCGCTAATTTTCTTCAGAAGTTCGTCTGGATTCACCGGTTTGGCAACGTAATCGCTGGCACCTAATTTCATGGCTTGCACCGCCGATTGTATATCAGCATAGCTTGTCATCATGATGAGCGGAACGGACAGACCTTGCTCTCCCAACCACTTCAACAGATTGATGCCGTCCTTGTCGGGTAGACGCAGGTCGGACAAAATCAAGTCGGCACCCTCTGTTTCCAAATGTTTCTGGGCGCGGGCGATACTGCTGACGGAAGCTACCTGAAAGCCTTTTTTGCCTAACCAGGTCTTCAGCATCATACCGTAAGTAATGTCGTCTTCAACGATGAGTATGGATTTCATTGCCTTATTCTTTTGTCTCTTTTAAGACACAAAGGTAAACCGTTTTGTCTGAAAATCGTATATTTGCAAACTTAATTTAAATAAAAAGCGTTATGAAGAGGAATTTCACCGTATTATTAACCATACTGATTTGCAGCGTTACAGCCTGCCAATCGGGACAAAAGAAAGATAGAAACATGGATCAGGAAACTAAATTGAAGATCGAGACAACTGCGGGTGACATTATCGTGAAACTGTATAATGAGACACCGCAACATCGTGATAACTTCATCAAACTGGCGGAGGAGGGTACATACGAAGGTACATTGTTCCACCGTGTCATCAAGGATTTTATGATACAGGCAGGCGACCCTGAGTCAAAGAATGCTCCGAAAGGAAAGATGCTGGGTGCAGGTGATGTAGGTTATACTATTCCGGCTGAGTTCGTTTATCCGAAGTATTTCCATAAGAAAGGTGCATTGTCGGCTGCGCGTCAGGGTGACAATGTGAATCCGAAGAAGGAATCATCAGGTTGCCAGTTCTACATTGTGACGGGTAAAGTGTATAATGACACTACGTTGCTGGGGATGGAGAACCAGATGAACCAGAATCGTCTGACTACTGTGTTCAATGCTTTGGCACAGAAGCACATGAAGGAAATCTATAAGATGCGTAAGGAAAATGACCAGGATGGTCTGATGAACTTGCAGGATAGCCTGTTTGCACAGGCTGAGGCGGAAGTTGCCAAGCAACCGGAATTCCACTTCACACCGGAGCAGGTGAAGGCTTATACTACGGTAGGTGGTACTCCGCACTTGGATGGTGAATATACTGTGTTCGGCGAAGTGATTGAAGGTATGGATATAGTAGATAAGATACAGCAGGTAAAAACGGATCGTAGCGACCGCCCGGAAGAGGATGTGAAGATTAAGAAAGTGGTAGTGTTGGACTAAACCGTTGATGAAATTAGTTCAAAACGGAAAAGTTACGAGCTACCGGCTACAAGCTACAAGTAGCTGCGCTATATTCTGAAAGGTACTTGTAGCTCGTAGCCGGTAGCTGATTCATTCCCGCCCGAAAGAAAATCCTTTCTCCGATAAGTAACAATCGCTATTTTATGAAAATAAATAAATACTGTCTTAATAACGGTCTGCGTCTGGTGCATTACCAGGATCTCAGTACTCAGATGGTAGCACTGAATATCGTCTATGATGTAGGTGCCCGGGACGAAGATCCCGAACATACCGGCTTTGCCCATTTGTTTGAACATCTGATGTTTGGCGGTTCTGTGAATATAACTGACTATGATGCTCCTTTACAGTCGGCAGGTGGCGAAAACAATGCCTGGACGAACAATGACATTACGAACTATTACCTCACCGTTCCCAAGTCGAATGTAGAGATTGGCTTCTGGCTGGAGTCCGACCGTATGCTGGAACTGGCATTCAGTGAACAAAGCCTTGAAGTGCAGCGCGGTGTGGTCATGGAGGAGTTCAAACAGCGTTGTCTGAACCAGCCTTACGGAGATGTGGGGCATCTTATCCGTCCGTTGGCTTACGAGGTGCATCCGTACCGCTGGCCTACCATCGGGAAGGATTTATCGCACATCGAACACGCTACACTGGAGGAAGTGAAATCATTCTTCTACCGTTTTTATGCACCTAATAATGCCGTGCTTGCCGTTACCGGAAATATATCGTGGGAAGAAGCTGTTCGATTGACAGAAAAATGGTTCGGTCCGATTCCCCGCAGGAATGTGCCTGTGCGACAATTGCCGCAGGAACCCGTACAAACAGCGGAACGCAGACAGGTGGTGAAACGGCCTGTCCCCCTGGATGCCCTGTTCATGGCTTATCATATGTGTAGTCGCGAGCATCCTGATTATTACGCTTTTGACATCCTTTCAGATATCCTTAGCAACGGACGTTCCAGTCGCTTGAACCGTCGGTTGGTGCAGGAACAGAAATTATTCTCCGGCATAGATGCTTATATTTCGGGAACGCGTGATGCGGGATTGCTGCATATCAGTGGAAAACCGTCGGCCGGAGTGTCACTGGAACAGGCTGAGGCCGCTGTACGTAAAGAGTTGCAGGAGTTGCAGCAAGTGGCGATAGAAGAACAGGAACTCGAGAAAGTAAAGAATAAGTTTGAATCCACCCAGATATTCGGGAATATCAATTATCTGAATGTTGCCACAAATCTGGCATGGTTCGAACTGACCGGGCAGGCGGAGGATATAGACCATGAGGTAGAACGGTATCGTGCAGTGACGGCAGAGCAGTTGAAGGCAGTTGCACAAGAGACTTTCCGTGAGGAAAACTCGGTGGTATTATATTATGAGAAAGATAAATGAATAGATTAATCGCTACATACAAGGGGCACTATAAAGCCCTCTTTTACTTAGGACTTCCCATTGTTATCGGCCAGATGGGGGTCATTGTTCTTGGATTTGCCGATACCTTGATGGTGGGACATCACAGCACGGCTGAGTTGGCTGCAGCTTCTTTCACCAACAATCTTTTTACACTTTGCATTATTTTCAGTACCGGTTTCTCTTATGGGCTGACGCCTGTGGTGGGCGAGTTCTATGGTAACCGTCGTTTCATGGAGGCCGGACAAGCTTTGCGTTCAAGTCTGCTTGCCAATGTGTTGGTAGCACTGTTGCTGACGCTTATCATGACTGTCGTCTATTTCTGTGTGGAATACATGGGACAACCCGAGGAACTGATTCCCTTGATAAAACCTTATTTTCTGGTTCTACTTGCATCCCTGGTATTTGTCATGCTGTTTAATGGCTTTAAGCAATTTACGGATGGCATTACTCAAACGCAGACTGCCATGTGGGTGCTTCTTGGTGGAAATGCGCTGAATATTGTCGGCAATTATGTGCTGATTTACGGAAAGTTCGGTTTCCCGGAATGGGGATTGTTCGGTGCAGGTGTCAGTACCCTGTTCTCACGCATCGTCATGGTTATTGCTTTTGCATTGATTGTTTTTCGTAGTCGGAGGTTCCTGAGATATAAAGCAGGGTTCTTCCGCTTGGGATGGTCGAAACAGATGTTCAGGAAATTGAATGGACTTGGGTGGCCTGTCGGTTTGCAGATGGGCATGGAGACGGCTTCATTCAGTCTCAGTACGATCATGGTCGGTTGGCTGGGAACTATTGCTTTGGCGTCGCATCAGATTATGCTTACTATTTCTCAGTTCACCTTTATGATGTTCTATGGAATGGGGGCGGCGATTGCCGTTCGTGTCAGTAACTTCAAGGGGCAGAACGATATGGTGAATGTCCGCCGTTCGGCATATGCCGGTTATCACCTGATCATGGCAATGGCGGTGGTGCTTCTGAGTATTGTGTTTCTGTTGCGCAATCAGGTGGGGGGCTGGTTTACGGATAGTGTGGAGGTTTCTGCTATGGTATCTTCTCTGTTCCTGCCATTCCTGGTTTACCAGTTTGGTGACGGACTGCAAATCAGTTTTGCCAATGCCCTGCGTGGTATTGCAGACGTAAAACCGATGATGCTCATCGCATTTATTTCCTATTTTGTTATATCTTTGCCTGTAGGATACTTATGCGGTTTCGTGCTAGGCTGGGGTACGGTCGGTGTATGGATGGCCTTCCCGTTCGGACTGACCAGTGCGGGGATTATGCTCTGGCTGCGTTTCCGCTATAAAACGAGATGAGGGAAAGTGTATCACCCTATCAATATAATAATATACAATGAATAATGTCTCCAAGAAGAAGATAGCTGCCGGTTATGCTGTCCTGTTGGCAGTCTTACTTTATTCCCTGTTCTTCGTGCACCGGGAAATGGAGAATCTTATGAGTTCGGATAATACTGATATTCTGCGCACGGACAGTCTGATAGAACTTTTGAGGGAAAAGGATGCTAATACCGTCCGCCTGCTGCGCACACTGAGCGAAGCCAATGACAGCATGATTTCAGCCCGTGAAGTGGAACAGATTATTGCCGAACAGGATACTATTATCACCCAGCAACGTGTACAACGCCGGGTTATTGCCCGTCGCGATACGGTTGTGACACAACCCAAGAAGAAAGGCTTCTTCCGCCGTCTGGGGGAAGTCTTCGTTCCGCCACGTAAAGATTCTGCTGTTCAGGTGCAAACAACCCTTGAAGTTGCTACGGATACTGTACTCGATGCTTATAATCCGGTTGATTCCCTGCATGCGAAGCTGCGCACTGTTGCCCGACAGAAGAAGGCTACCAATAGTGTGATGCAGCGTCGTAAGCGAACTTTGCAACGTCTTGACCACGCGCTGAGTGCTCGTATCGATAGTCTTTTGAAAGGATATGAACAGGAAACTCTGATGCGTGCCCGCGAAGAAGCTGAGTATCAGAAAGCTGTCCGGCATCGTTCTGCAACGATTATTTCGGGTATTGCTGCCGGGGCTGTTGTGCTGTCTGTTATCTTTCTTGTCATGATCTGGCGGGATGTCACCCGTAGTAACCGTTACCGGCATCAATTGGAGGAGGCCAACCGTTTTGCAGAAGAGTTGCTTGCCTCCCGCGAAAAGTTGATGCTTGCCATTACCCACGACTTCAAGGCTCCCTTGGGTTCCATCATGGGATATGCCGACTTGCTCTCCCGGCTCACCGTTGACGGAAGGCAACGCTTCTATCTCGACAACATGAAAACTTCTTCGGAACACCTGTTGAAGCTCGTTACCGACTTGCTCGACTTCCACCGCCTAGACTTGAATAAAGCTGAGATAAATCGTGTTACTTTCCATCCCGCACGCTTGCTGGAAGAAATTTATGTCAGCTTTGAACCACTGACTTCTGCCAAAGGATTGTCTTTGAAGTGTGAGATAGATCCGGAGCTGAAAGGAGCTTTTATCAGTGATCCATTGCGCTTACGCCAGATTGTCAATAACCTGCTCTCTAATGCAGTGAAGTTTACTTCGGAGGGCGGCATTACGCTGACTGCCTCTTTTGTGCCGAAAGGTGATTCAGCTTTTCCCGGTAATCATTTGAAACTCTCTGTTATCGATACGGGAAAGGGTATGGAGCCTGGTGACCGTGAGCGTATTTTCCAGGAATTCATCCGTCTGCCCGGAGCACAGGGAGAGGAGGGCTTCGGACTGGGGCTGTCTATTGTTCGTATGCTGGTGCAACTGCTGGAGGGGCGTATTGAGGTGGACAGCGTGCTCGGAAAGGGGAGTACATTCACGTTACGGGTACCTTTGTATCCGGTGGCATTGGATAATGATACTTCCGCCTTGCATGAACAACCAAGTGGGGACCCACAAACTCAGATACCCGCTTTGCATATTCTTTTGATTGATGACGACCGCATTCAGCTTACTCTCACTGCAGCTATGCTTGCACAGAGTGGCATTACTTCCGTAACCTGCCTGCAACTGGATGAACTTTTGGAAGCCCTCCGTACTGATACTTTTGATGTGCTGCTGACCGATGTGCAAATGCCTGCCATGAATGGTTTTGACTTGCTGAAACTGCTGCGTGCTTCGAATATCCCGCAAGCCAAGACTATTCCGGTGATTGCCGTTACCGCCCGCAGTGATATGAAACGTGAGGAGTTTCTGCAACATGGTTTTGTCGGAAGTCTGCATAAACCGTTTACGGTGAATGAATTGCTTGCGGAGATTGGTGTGCTGCAAGCGGATATTGCTACTGTTGATGCCGCCCCTTCTTCTACCTTGAACTTTTCCGCCCTTACCGCTTTTTCCGGTGATGATCCAGACGCGGCAAAATCCATACTGGAAAGTTTTGTCACAGAAACACGCCTGAATGTTGATCGCTTGCGACAGGTATTGGAAACGGAAGACACAGACGGCATTGCCGCCATGGGGCACAAGATGCTTCCCCTGTTTACTCTGTTGGGAGCCAATGAGCTTGTTACTTTATTGAAAGAGCTTGAAGCCTCACGCGGAGTACCTTTTGATGAAGCGGTAAAAGAGAAATCGCTTGCTGCCCTGAGCCTGATAGAAGATATACTTGAACAAGCCTTCCTTTTTATTTCGTCTGCTTAAACATCCCTTTCCTCTGCTTGGCCGGTAGTTTAAAGTACTGCCTCAGAAAAAGTTTATGTTTATATACGGTTGTTGCCACTTCCATTATCTGATCCCGTAATTTAAGGATAGGTTCCCTATATCTTTCCGGTGCGGTGCGGATGCTATTGATCGCACTATCTGCCCGGTTTATCAATCCCTCGGGGATATCTACCATCGCCTGAATTTCCACATCCGGTTTCAGGGGCTCAAATGCCTTATTCCGGTAACGGACGAATTCATTGATGGCATCCGTAGCTTTTCCCTGTAAATCCATTGCCATATTGTAAGCATTCAGAATCTTCTGGTAACCGGCTATGCGGATGTTGTTACTCGTAAGTTCCAGCATATAATAAACCAAGTCATTGCTCCGCCCGTTCGATAACATGCGCTGTCTGGCACTTGCCAGTCTTTCCAGTGTATCCTGCCTTGCATATAGAGCCAATGTATCCGCCCAATAGAATACCGGTACGGAGCGTTGTTCATCCACAACTCCTGTATCAAACTCTTCATAGCTCAGTGGACGTTCGCGGAACTGGAACATCGGATCGAAAGGCATGTGTGTTTTCAGCAATGTATCCGGCAACAGCATGCAGAAACGATGATTCGGGGAAGGAATGAACTGGTAGTTTTCCACAAATCCTGCGCCCCATGTAGGGTCGAACATATACCATTTCCCGCTTACTTTGGCTGCGCACCATTCATGTGGGTCGGGCAATAAGGCACCGTCTCTGCGGTTATAGCCATTAATAACATAAGCGTCCATTCCCGCTTCCTTCACCAGTGCTTTAAAAAGCAATGCGTAATCCTGACAAATACCTTTGCGTTCGGACAGTATCTTTTGTATTTCTTTCGTTTCGTTTGCTTCCTCGCTGCGCGAGGTATAAGTTATGTACACATTGTATTTAATATTGCTTGAAACCCAGGTATAGATGGCGCGTGCCAGTTGGTCGTCTGTGCTGAGATGCTGTTTCAGGTAAGCCACAAGAGAAGAAACGCTCCTTCCGGCAGCTTCGGGTGCTGCAAGTGCCACGGAATCGGGAAACGTAAGGCGTTCAGGCATTATACTGTCAGGGGATGCTTTTGATGCAGCTGAAGTTGAAAAAGCCTTATCCTGCGCGGCGGCATTACGCCATGCAGAAGACAATTTGCAGAAAGGAAAAAAGAGGCAGAGGGAGAATAACCATACCGTGAGCCTGTTTGTTGATTGCCGGAACATACTTGTCATATCTATTTGATGGAAGCAAAGGTAAGGGATTTATTGATAAACAGCAAGGGTAAATGTTGAAAAATATATGCAAAGGGGTATTTTGTGCTCTATTTATAACGGTATAGAAAGGAATAAAAGTGACTAGGGTTTAGTGATAAGTGATAAGCGTCATTCGGTATATTATTTTTCATCCGCAGATGACGCGGATGACGCGGATTTAAAAGACTACGCTATGATATTGATAAATAAAAATCCGTGTTATCCGTGTTATCTGCGGATGGAAAATGAATGATCACTTTACCTCATAACCTAATAGTAATGAACAATAGGTACGCGGACGATGCGTACCCATTTGATTCAAACCCGCTTCTTTTCCCTCATGAATCTATTCCAACTACTGATTCGCATAGGGAATCTCCATTGTATAGAGTGCCGGATAGTGGAATAAATAGCCTTTTTGTCTTCTGCATCAACCAAATGTCGTTGGAATTTGTTTACTTTGTAACGATTTAAACACTGACTATCGATTGACGTCCTAATGAGAAGAAAATGGTTAAAATGGGTAGTGTGGATACTACTGACCCCTATCCTATTATTTGCAATACTGATGATATTGCTTTATATCCCTCCCGTACAGAACCTGATACGGAAGCAAGCTACTGCCATCGCATCCGAGGCAACAGGTATGGATATATCTGTTGAACGCATTGACCTCCGCTTTCCGCTGAACCTTTTGGTACGTGGTGTGCAGGTCATTCAAACTCCTGATACTCTGCTGGCTCTGGAAAGCCTGAACGTGCGCGTGCAGGCATGGCCGTTGATACGCGGACAAGTAGAAGTGGATGAGGTAACCGTGAACGGAGTTTTCATGAACTCTGCCGATCTGATAGAGGGTATCCGCATACGTGGCGTGCTGGGACGTTTCTTCCTTGAAAGCCATGGCATAGACCTGAAGAAAGAGGATGCCGTTATCAATCGTGTGGAATTGAGTGATACCCACATGCTCGTTGTGATGAACGATACTACCACTGCCGAACCGGACACCGCGACTACCGCCCTTAATTGGAAAGTAGCCTTGCATAAGTTGGCACTGAAAAACGTTTCCGTTGATTTGCAAATGCCGCTGGATTCCATGCGTCTTGCTGCCCGTCTGGGCGATGCGGAGGTAGATGATGCGGTTGCTAATCTGGGCGGACAGATGTACGGTCTGAAGAAATTTGAATTGAGCGGTACTACGGTGAACTATGACACGGGCAACCAATTGCTCAGTGCCATTAATAGCCTGATAGATACCGGTAGTCTTGCGGCTACTGATAGTACCGGTGTGAAACCAGCTCCCGGATTTGATGCTTCGCACATCGCCTTGCGGGATATTCGTATTGGGGTGGATTCCGTGCTTTATCATGGACGGAATATCAATGCCGTTATCCGGGAATTCTCCATGAACGAGCGTTCCGGTCTGAGTGTCACTTCACTGACGGGACGGGTATATGCTGATTCCACAGTCATTCAGGTGCCTTCCTTAAAATTGCTTACCCCACACAGTGAAATGGATTTCACTGCCCAGACTTATTGGGAACTGGTGGAAATTCCCACTTCCGGACGACTCTCCGCCCGTTTCAATGCCCGCATCGGCAAGCAGGATGTGATGCTCTTTGCAGGTGATTTACCTGATACATTCAAGGATGCATATCCTTTCCGCCCTCTTACTATTCGTGCCGGTACGGAAGGTAACTTTAAGCAGATGCAGATTTCCCGCTTCAACATTGATCTGCCGGGTGCTTTTACTTTGAATGGTGGTGGTGAAATTTGGAATCTTACCGACAGTCTGACGCGCAACGGAAGCATTGACTTCGATATCCGGACACAAAATCTGAATTTCCTTACCGGACTGACAGGCGTCACCCCGGATGGCTCCATAGTAGTGCCGGACAGTATGCATTTGGCAGCACGTCTTGGCATGGATGGACCTAAGTATGACGCTACGCTTAAGCTGAAAGAACGCGAAGGGTTATTGAGCTTGTTGGCGCACTATAACACTGCCACTGAAGCCTATCAGGCAGACCTTCATGTGGATGCCCTGCAAGTACACCACTTCCTACCTAAAGATTCTATCTATACCCTTTCGGCTAAGGTTGCCGCTAAAGGAAAAGGATTCGATCCCGCCAACTACCGTACCGTGGCTGTTGTACAAGCTTCTCTCGGCGAATTACAATACGGACACTGGGATATTTCCGGCATTGACCTGACCGCCGGATTGAAATCCGCTCTTGCCACTGTACACATGACGAGCGACAATGCTCTGCTGAAGATGCAGGCGGATGCCGATATGCGTCTTGATCGTAAATACCTGGATGGCAAGGTGGCTATGAATGTGGAGAATGTCGGTTTACACGAGTTAGGAATTTCTCCCAAGCCATTGAAGTATCCTTTCGCTTTCACTCTCGATGCCGAAGCACGCCACGACTCTATCAAGATGAGCATGGATGCAGGCGACCTCGACTTCCAGTTCCGTGCCCGCAGCACACTGAAGAAATTGCTGGAACAAGGCACTGCCTTTTCTACGCTTCTTACCAAGCAGATAGAATTGAAGCAACTCGATCATGCAGAATTACGGAAAGCGCTGCCCTCAGCCGGTATGCAACTGAAAGCCGGTAAACAGAACCCTGTCAGTTATTTCCTGGCAACTAAGGATATTTCTTTTGATGATTTTGTGTTGCGTTTCGGCACTACCCCCCAACGAGGTATCAATGGGCGTACTGCTATACATGGTTTGCGCATGGACTCCCTGCAACTGGATACTATTTTCTTCGCTATCAGCCAAGATACTGCACGCATGAAGTTGCAGGGTGGTGTCATTAATGGTCCAAAGAACCCGCAGTTTGTCTTCCGCAGTACACTGACGGGTGAAATCCGTAATGAAGATGCCGAACTGACCTTGAATTATGTGGATGCGAAGGGAGATACCGGACTCGATCTGGGTATCAATGCCTGTCCTTTGATAGAGGGCCGGGGTAGGGGTAATGGTATTGCCTTCCGCCTGACACCTGCCGAGCCTATTATCGCTTTCCAGAAGTTCCGCTTTGTGGATAACAGCGACTGGATTTACTTGCATAAGAATATGCGCGTTTATGCCAATGTGGATATGGACAGCGACGATGGACTTTGCTTCCGCATGCAGTCCGATCGTTCCGACACCGTTTCCTTGCAGAATATCAATTTGGAACTCATACGTTTCCGCCTGGATAAACTGAGCGGTATTCTGCCATATATGCCCCGCATCACGGGACTTTTCTCGGCAGAAGCCAACTATATACAGACCGCAACCTCATTGCAAGTTTCCGCTGAGGCTGGTGTGGAAAAGCTGACTTACGAACGCCAGCCGGTAGGTAACATCGGATTGGGTGCCACCTGGCTTCCGGGTGATAAAGGTACGCATTATCTGAATGCCTACTTCCGGTCGGGAGATCAGGAGGTAATGACCGCTGATGCCGTCTTGACCCAGAAAAACGGGCGCGATTCGGTTGAAGTCAACACTACTTTTGAGCATTTCCCACTCTCGCTTGCCAATGCTTTCATGCCCGACCAGGTAGTTGCCTTTACCGGTGACATCGACGGCGGACTCTATATCAGCGGTGCCATGGAGAAGCCTAAACTAAGCGGTGACCTTTCACTGGACAGTGTATCCGTCTATGCCCGTCAGGCAGGTGCACGTTACTGGTTTGACAATCGTCCGTTGAAGATAGAGAATAATCAACTTATTTTTAATAAGTTTGCCATATACACCACCAGCCGGAATCCTTTTACGATAGACGGGAACATAGACTTTCGCAATATGGAAAATCCGACGGCGAAGTTGAACCTGCGTGCACAGAACTACACTTTGCTTGATGCTCCCCGTACCAAGGAAAGTATGATTTACGGCAAAATCTTCGTGGATTTGAATGCCACTGTACGTGGTCCGCTGGATGGACTGACCATGCGTGGAAACATGAATCTGCTGGGTAACACAGATGTGACCTATGTGTTGACTGACTCTCCTCTGACTGTAGAAGACCGTTTGGGTGAACTTGTCACGTTCACTTCCTTTACGGATACTACTTCGGTACAGGCAACCGAGGTCCCCACTATGTCGCTCGGCGGTATGGACATGTTGATGTCTGTGCACATCGATGATGCCGTACGTTTGCGTGCTGATCTTAGTCCCGACCGCAGTAGTCGTGTGGAACTGGAAGGTGGAGGTGACCTGAATTTGCAATATACTCCGCAAGGCGATCTCACATTGTCCGGTCGCTATACGTTGATAGGTGGTATGATGAAATATGCCCTGCCCGTTATTCCGTTGAAAGAGTTCCAGTTTGTCAATGGAAGTTATGTGGACTGGACGGGTAATCCGATGAACCCTTCACTCAACCTGACTGCTACGGAACGTGTCCGCGCTTCTGTATCCGATGGCGATGACGGCGGTTCGCGCATGGTGAACTTCGACGTTTCCATCAGCATCAAGAACCGTTTGGAGAATCCTGATTTGAGTTTTAATCTGAGTGCTCCCGATGATGCCAACGTACAGGGCGAACTGGCAGGAATGAGTGCCGATGAACGAAGCAAACAAGCCATTACCATGCTTGCCACAGGTATGTATCTTTATAACAGCGGAAAAGGTGGTGGTTTGACCATGGGTTCCGCACTGAACAGCGTGCTGCAAAGTCAGATTAATGCGCTGACCGGAAATCTGAAGAACGCTTCTCTCAGTGTCGGCATTGAAGACCGTACCGCTGCTGAAACGGGTGATAAACAGACGGACTATAGTTTCCGCTACTCTCAGCGTTTCTTCAATGACCGTATACAGATTGTAATCGGTGGAAAAGTGTCCAGTGGTGCCAATGCAACGAATGACGTGGAATCGTTCATCGATAATATATCTTTGGAGTATCGTTTGGATAATAGCGGTACACGCTATGTCCGCGTGTTCCACAACAAAAACTATGAAAGTGTGCTCGATGGTGAGATAACCGAGACGGGTGTCGGACTTGTACTTCGCCGCAAGATGGACCGACTGAGTGAGCTGTTCATATTCAAGAGAAAGAAGAAAGTAGAACCTGTGAGCGAATAGTGTAAAAGAAATAAGAATCAAAATGAAGAAATTCGTATACATCCTCCTTGCAACCCTGCTTCTGGCAGCCTGCTCCACTACTAAGCACCTGCCCGAAGGCGAAGTGCTCTACACCGGTCAGAAGCCGATGATTGTAGAGAACCGCTCTGATACCAAGGTAGGCGAGACCGCTATGGAAGAAGTGGAAGCCGCCCTTGCCAAAGCTCCCAATAACTCCCTGCTCGGTAGCTCCGAATACCGCATCCCTTTCCCATTCGGACTGTGGGTGTACAATGGTTTTGCGAAGTACAAAAAAGGTTTTGGTAAGTGGATATTCAATCGCTTTGCCGCTACTCCCGTGCTCATATCTTCCGTTAATCCGGACATCCGGCAGAAAGTAGCGACGAATATCCTGCACGATTATGGGTACTTCAATGGTACGGTAAGTTATCAAACTTTCGTTAATCCTAAGGACAGTCTGAAAGCTAAATTGCAATACACGGTCGATATGCGTAACCCGTATTTCATTGATACCGTATATTATCGGGGATTCAATAGTACGACGATGCAGATTATCAACCTTGGTCGCCGTCGCTCCCTGATCAGTCCGGGTGAACAGTTCAATGTTACCGATCTTGATGGTGAGCGTACCCGCGTCAGCGGTTTGCTGCGTAATATGGGGTATTACTATTTTCGCCCTGATTACCTGACTTACCAGGCCGATACAACTCTCGTTCCCGGTGGGCACGTCAGCCTGCGCATGATCCCTGTTCCCGGTATGCCGAAGGATGCCGAACGCCCTTTCTTTGTAGGTAAAACTAATTTCTACCTCCACGGCCCGCAAGGACAAACGCCCAATGACAGTCTTTATTACAAGACTTTCTGGATACACTATTACGATAAACTGAAGATACGTCCCAATATGCTCCACCGTTGGCTGAACTACCAAGGTTACCAACGGAAACGCCAGGAACTGGACAAGGGAGGTATGCGCCGTCGTCCGGAAAAGCTATATAGTCAATACCGGCAAACCCGTATCCAGGAGCGTCTGGCAAGTGTGGGCATCTTCCGTTATTTGGAGATGCAGTACACGCCCCGCGATACGGCACTCGTTTCCGATACGCTGGATGTGAATATCCGTGCCATGTTGGATAAACCGTATGATGCCGAATTGGACTTTAATGTCACCATGAAGAGCAATAACCAGACCGGTCCCGGTGCCGCCTTCACCGTAACGAAGAACAACGTCTTTGGCGGTGGTGAAACCTGGAATGTGAAAGTGAACGGCTCTTATGAATGGCAGACGGGTAAGAACAGCAGCTCGCTGATGAATAGCTACGAGTTGGGCTTATCTTCTGCACTTACCTTCCCACGTATTGTCTTCCCCCGGATGGGTACCAAGGAATATGACTTCCCGGCTTCCACCACCTTCCGTGTCTACATAGACCAGATGAACCGTGCCAAGTACTACAAACTGCTTGCTTTCGGTGGAAACGTCACGTATGACTTTCAGCCTGTGCCTACCCGGAAGCATAGTATCACTCCCTTCCAACTGACATTTAATGTGCTGCGCAATCCGACTGCGGCTTTTGAGGAAATACAGGCTCAGAATCCGGCTCTTTACATCAGCCTCCGTAATCAGTTTATTCCCAAGATGGAATATACCTACACTTATGATAACGCTTCTCTTCGCAATGTACGTAATCCCATCTGGTGGCAGACTACACTCGGCTCTGCCGGTAATCTGACCTCTTTGATTTATAAAGCATTCGGACAGTCCTTCAGCAAGGAAGATAAAAAACTGTTGGGAGTGCCTTTCGCACAATTCCTGAAGCTGAATTCGGAGTTTCGCTATCATTACAGGATAGACAAGAACCAGATGATTGCTTCCCGTATTGCAGGAGGAGTAATCTGGTCCTACGGAAATGCAACGACTGCGCCTTATACCGAACAGTTCTATATTGGTGGCGCCAACAGTATCCGTGCCTATTCTGCCCGCAGCATCGGTCCCGGTGGTTATCCACCCGATAAAGAGAAAAAGTATTCCTATATCAACCACGTGGGCGATATCCGTATGGAAGCAAACGTGGAATACCGCTTCCGTATTCTCGGCGACCTGCACGGAGCTATTTTCCTCGATGCGGGTAATGTCTGGCTGATGCGTAAGGATAAAAACCGTCCTGATGGACAGCTGACGTTGAAGAATTTTCCGAAACAGGTTGCTTTGGGTACAGGCGCCGGTTTGCGTTACGACCTGGATTTCCTTGTATTCCGTTTCGACTGGGGAGTGGCACTGCATGATCCGTATGATACAGGTAAGAAGGGATATTATAATATTCCGAAATTTAAAGATGGCATGGCATGGCATTTTGCTATCGGTTATCCGTTCTAATGGCGGGTTTTGTACGATAGAGCTAAAATATGAACCAATTGTCTACCTTTCTTGACTTTATTTTTTGTAATTTTGCCCCGTAATCAAAACAAGGATACACTAACCTTTTTAAATAATAACTAAGTATGAAACCAACTTTATTCTTATTGGCAGCCGGAATGGGCAGCCGTTACGGTGGCTTGAAGCAATTGGACGGACTGGGTCCGAATGGCGAAACTATTATGGATTATTCAATTTATGACGCCATTAACGCTGGATTTGGTAAGCTCGTTTTCGTAATCCGTAAGGATTTTGAGAAAGACTTCCGTGATAAAATTATTTCCAAATACGAAGGTCATATCCCGTGCGAATTGGTGTTCCAGTCTATCGACGATCTGCCCGAAGGCTTCACTTGCCCCGAAGGTCGTACGAAACCCTGGGGAACCAACCACGCCGTAATGATGGGCGCTGATGTAATTCAGGAACCGTTTGCCGTTATCAACTGCGACGACTTCTATGGTCGCGATTCTTTTCAGGTGATGGGTAAATTCCTTTCTGCACTGCCCGAAGATTCAAAGAATGTATATTCAATGGTAGGTTTCCGCATTGGTAATACACTGAGCGATAGCGGTACTGTGTCTCGCGGTCTTTGCGGTACGGATGCCAACAATCTGCTGACTTCTGTTGTAGAACGTACTAAGATCCAACGTATGGACGGAGAAGTGAAATACATTGACGATAATGGCGAATGGACGGCTACTCCCGAAACTACTCCGGTAAGTATGAACTTCTGGGGCTTTACTCCCGATTATTTCGCATACAGCTGCGATTTCTTCAAGAGCTTCCTGAGCGATCCGAAGAATATGGAGAACCTGAAGAGTGAATTCTTCATTCCGTTGATGGTAGATAAGTTGATTCAGGACGGTGTCGCTACATGCGAGGTCCTCGATACTACAAGCAAATGGTTTGGCGTGACTTATCCTGAAGATCGCCAAAGTGTTGTAGATAAAATCCAGGCTTTAGTGGATGCGGGTGAATATCCTGCCAAGCTATTTTAAGTCTGGAGAACTTTGCGAAAGCAAATTTAAAATTAGGAATGAAAGGGAGTCATCGTGAGATGGTTCCCTTTCTTAATTTTACGGCAATGTCTCTTTTAAAGTTGTATAGTTGCTTCGCAAGCCTTGGCTACTGCCGGATGGTGTGTGATGAAGATGAATGTTTTGCCTGTGCAGTCTCTGCGCAGGTTTTTTATTAATAGTCGTTCCGTTTCGGGATCGAGGGCGGAAGTGGCTTCGTCCAGCAGCAGGATGTGTCCAGGACGGAGGAGGGCACGGGCGATGGCGATACGTTGGGCTTGTCCTTCACTGAGGCCGCCACCTTGTTCGTTGAGGTTGGTATCTATTCCGTCCGGTAGAGAGAGAACGAAGTCAGCACAGGCGGTACGGAGAGCCTGGAGCATTTCGGCTTCGGTGGCATGAGGGTTCCCCATTAATAGGTTGTCGCGAATGGTACCGCTGAAAAGAGTGTTTCCTTGGGGGACATAGACGAAGTTGGAACGGGTTTGAGGGGAAACTTCAAGAGTTGAGGACTGAGAATTGAAAGTTGGGGGTAGGGACTGTGTTGTATTTGCGGATGAAAGGGTAATACTTCCTACTTGCGGGTCAGCGAGTGCGAGAAGCAACCGGATCAAGGTAGTTTTTCCGGCACCGGTTTCACCCAATACGGCAGTGCAGCTTCCGGCGGGGAAGTTACAGGAGAAGTGATTTAATATAGGTCGGTCTCCTGTTGAATAACTGAATGTGACATCCTTTAATTGTAAGTCCGGGGTTTGGGGGAACAGTTGCACTGTTCCACTTGCTTCGGAGGGAAGTTCTTCAAGTTCCATCAGTCGCTCTACGGCGGTGAGGGCATTGATAAAGGAAGGCAGCAGGCGTGAAAGATCGAGGGCAGGTCGTTGCACTTTTCCTACCAGTTGCAGGAAGGCGGTCATTGTTCCGAAGGTGATACTCCCTGTACTAAGGCGTACTGCCCCCCAAAGAAATGCTGTAAGATAGCCGCCGGAGAACGCAAATGCCACCAGCATACGTGCAGAGAGTGAAAAGCGGGTACGACCGAATATCTGACTACGGAGTGCATCTTGCAGATCATCCAGTTTTCCGATATGCCGATCGCTTTGTTCCAGGGTTTTGATGACGGTTCGGTGTTGCAGGCTTTCTTGTATAACGGACTGGATACGACTGTCGCTCTGCCGGATTTCACGGGTGTAGCGGCGCATTCGTTTCATATAGAAGCGGCTACCCAATAGGAAAATAGGTAGAATGCCTACCACTACCCAAGGCAGAGACGGATCGAGAAAGCAGAAAAATACGAATGCGGCTACCAACTGAACGATGGTAACTATGAAAGCCGGAATTGTACTGGTCAGTAACCCCACGATGGCAGCGGTATCTTGTTCCACCCGGTTTACGATATCGCCGGTGTGGAAGCGTTCCAATTCGTTCCAACGGCTTTGCAATAGACGGGAGAAGAGGCGGTGGCGCAATGCGTTTCCTGTTTCCACTTGCATACGGGCACTGAGCCAGGTGTCGACGGTTCCGCACAGAAGTTGGGCGATTAATAAAGCAATAGTAAGGATAGCGGCATTGGTCAGGCTTCCGATGGCGGCACCTGTGGCAATGTCGATGACGACTTTGGAAGCATAAATAAAGGTAAGAGAAACCGCTACCCCAATGATACCTGTGAGGCAGGAGAGGAGAATACGTCCCCGTTGTCCGTGAGATACTTCCCAGATATACTTTATTTGTTCTGTCTTCATAATGAATTAGTTACGAGCTGCAAAGCTATAAGCTACGAGTGGCTGGCGCTATCATGCTGCATAGCACTCGTAGCTTGTAGCTCTGTAGCCTGTAGCTTTGTAGCTCGTAGCTTATTAATTTGTATTGTTACTGTTCCCTTTATCAGCTTCACCGGATACCATAACGCCTCATTGGGAGCAAACTTTCGCAGCTTCATGCAGCGTTTGGTTGCCCGGCAGAAAGTGTGCCATTTTCCGGCCCAATAACCTTTGGGACGTGGCTTGATGCGTGCGTCATGCTGACCGAAGTTTCCGGTAGCAAAGATATCATCCAGTAAGTTTTCTCCTGCCCGTTCCATACCTTTGATAGAGAAGGGCAGGTTGTCTTCCGGCAAACCCAGATAATGCACGGTGATATATCCGAAAGCTTTTGCGGCACGTAGCAATCCTACTTTGCGGAAATACTTTTCCAGCAAAAGTTTGTCAATATCTTCATGACGTGTTGCCAACAGACGGGTCCAGTCGCAAACCTGGCGAAGACCAATGCCGCTGTTCAGGAAATGGACGAATGCATGCATGAAGATATACAGCGCATTGAATGTTACAGGCGGGAGGCTGACGGGATATTCGTGTATCTCTCTTGTTTCAGCATGTTGTGGGTACCATTCCTGTACCAAGTGCTGGAAGTATCGGTTACCTGCCGGATTGTTAATCCGCAGGATGATACGATGGTTTTCTATATGAACGCCATGAAATGAATAGCTGGCGTGTTTGTCCGATGCTTCTCCTTCTGCCTCTGCACCGTGACGGAGCAGAATATTGTTGGCTACGGGCTGTCCTTCCTTTCCGATATAGACGTCGATGTCGCCACATTGACGGTGCAATGGGTTTATGTAGTGAGTGGCGATGCCTTGTCCTTTCAGTAGAATAGGATGTAGACCGGCTTCCCGGTATGGCATAAAAACTTCCGGGAGTTCTTCATTCAGGCGGAGGTTAGACTGCTCGATTTGTGCTACTTTAGCTGCCCATTGCAGGTAGAGCGGTCGGGGTGGGCGCAATTCTACCGGCAGGTTGAGTACTCCGTCGAAGGTAATGGCGAGAAGGGCTTGGGTACGTGCCAGCTGGTATATCTCTTCCCAGTCGGCAGTATTCATACTACTGAATGGGGTCGGGTCGACGGGGGTGTTCCATAATCCGGAACGCACCAAGGTTAGGAAAGTACGACGCATATGCTATTCTATGATTCCGGTTTTCAGCCAGTTCTTTATCAGTTGTTCTGCATCCCGCTTTGCGGTTTCAGCGTCTACTTCGTAGTTCTCCGTAAGGAAATCGGTAAGAGTGTCGGTATTGAAATCTGTTCCTTCCACATGTTGCCAAAGGCGGGTTGCCGTAGGGTTCAGGCTGATGATATTGCTGAAATCTACGTTTCCTGTACCGTTGTGCATGATGATATGTTCGTCACCAATCTGATGTAAGGTAAATCCGTTCTTGATTTTCATTGTTTGTATGTATTAGGTTGTTATTATGATGATTTCTCATCCGCAGATGACACGGATGACACTGATTTTTTGTTACGTAGTATTTAATCCTGCGTTATCTGCGTCATCTGCGGATGAAAAAATCTTTCTTCTTCTGAATATTGCCAATAGCCATCGCCTTACAGGGGTCAGTTTCATCCACCAAAAAGAATAGCGCTGCCAGGTACGGCCATTACACGGATATTCTTTCTCTTTACGGATGGCGGCAATCATTACTCCCATGACATTGGCTATGTTGGTCTGTTCGGTTATTCGTATATTACCGTCTCCCAGTAGTGTTAGTTCTTGGCCATTGCGGTGGATGATGCGGTGGAAGATAATACGTCCGTTTATATCTCTGGCAAGTACGGCAACGCCCGGTTGTAAATCATCATCGGTAAAAGGGCCTAAAATAATACGGTCGCGACGGTCTACAAGAAACGGGTTCATACTGTTTCCTCTGACTGTCAGGGTTACGGTATGTCCTTCGCTGATGAGGCGTGCTACTTCGGGTAACAGTACCTCGTTGGGGATGATTCTTTTTCGTCCGTTATCTATCATTATGTTGGTTTTAGCTACGAACTACAGGCTACAAGCTACGAGTGGCTGCGCAATGAACCGAAAGGCACTTGTAGCTTGTACCTTGTAGCTCATAGCTTGTTACTTAATTGTATTAAAACA
This sequence comes from Bacteroides sp. MSB163, assembly GCF_036416795.1. Classification (NCBI taxonomy): domain Bacteria; kingdom Pseudomonadati; phylum Bacteroidota; class Bacteroidia; order Bacteroidales; family Bacteroidaceae; genus Bacteroides; species Bacteroides maternus. Next base: position 2,450,851 of record NZ_CP143867.1, read on the forward strand.
AATCTCTGCCGCTTCCCTGTCCGGCAAGCATCTCAGAAAATACACCGGAGTATGGACCGCAAGATATTTCACTGTCTCGATGACACCATTATTCAATTCTCTCACTTCTTTCAGATTGGAGCACGACGGCAATAGTGATGCGAATGCCCGTGCCGGACTCTCCCGTTGAATCTCATTCATCGGAGCCTGTTCCAATCGTACAAATGCCCCTACAGGAACGGAGTCATTTTTGTAGCAAGGCGTCTTTCCGCTCCAGGGCGAACCGTAGACTGTGGCTTCCCCTGTTTTCCGGTTGAAATGCACGATGGGATTATCATCGTTCAGCAGTTCACAGCCGGGGATATGCTTCAGCCACAACCCGCTGTGCGTACTCTTTCCCGTTCCGCTTTTGCCTTGGAAGAGATACCCCTTTCCATTTTTCTTTATGACGGAAGCGTGCATTAATACAGTATCGGAACAAGCCGTATTGAAAGCGTAAATCATCATCAGGATATTGTTGAGCACAAATGCATCCGCTTCTGTTTCGTGCAGGAACAGGACACCTTTGGTAAATCCGTAGAAGAAATAAGCTGTGTACTCTTTCGGATCGTTGGGGGCGAGGATGGTAATGAGATAAGAGTCCGTATCCGGAATCACACTGATCCTGCACGTGGCACCTTCCCATTCGAACTCGACGAGTGAGCGATATTTTGCATGGTCTTCTTCTTGGATTTCACTCTCCGGCTGGACGGCAAGTGAGAATGCTATTTTGAGTTCTTTCTCTTTGTATGTATCTAAAGATAACAGGAAAGGTTTCAGAGAGGGAATCAGCTCTTCCGTTTTCCAGCGTGGAATGGTGGAGGAAGTACCGAATAGATAAGGCCCTACTTGATATACCTGTGCGTTACGCTCTCCTTTCATAATCTATTATATTTGATGTACCGGTGTAAAGGTAGAGGAATTCTTCTGATTGGACAACTGAATTTTACACAATATTACAGGTATCGGTTCATTTTTCCAGTCTTTTCATCAATATTTATAAGTCAGCATAACACGTCCTTCCGAAGTATTGGAAAATACATTGGCGTGATACCTGTATTTGGTATCGCGGGTGTAGTTCGTAAATGTGCCGGTGAGGTACAGTTGCTTCCGCAATTTCAGGTCCAGCCGGAGGCCGACTGCATGGAGAATGGCCCTCGAACGGTCGCCCTGCGCATTGAGCGTCTTCGGTTCCACTTCGTCCCAGTTGATGTCTTGGGGGTATCCTTTCCAGGTGAACATGTGGTAGACTTCGTAGATGGTGGATATGGCGAGACGGTCCTTGTAGGTAAAGTTAAAGTTGAGCTTGCTACTGTAGCCGCTGGCCAGGTTGTAGATGCGTTCGTCCACTTGATAATAGTCGCTGAGGGTACCTCCCAGGAGGATGGCGTTGAGGTAGGCGTAACCATCTATTCCCCAGTTCCGTTTGAGGTTTCTTTTGTAGATGAGGCCGCCGCCCACGGAAGCGGGTGTACAGAATTTATAAGGTACTTTTGCCGATACTGCCGATATCGTATCCGAATCGTAGTAATCGAAGTGCTGGTACAGCCCAAGGCTGAGGTAGTGCTTTTTATTGTTCACCAACTCTTTGGCCACCAGTCGGCCAACGATATTTATCTGTCCCAGGACCGGTTGATCTTTCTGCCAGTTCAGGTTCGCTTGGATGGAGAAATAGTCGTAGGGTTTGGTATCTTCCGCATCGAAGCAGTCACCGTATTCGACGTTGATTTCGGAGGCCAGACCCATACCTTTGTCCAGAATCTCGTCTTTCAGTTCCAGGGTACGTATGCCCAGAGACACATCCACGCTTACATCGGGTACACCGAATTGCTTGCCCGAAGTGGAACGCCGCTTCCAGGCATCTCCGTTGATAATACGGGTCAAGCCGCGCATGGGGGATACCAGAAATCCGGCAAATTCCAGTCCGAAGCGTGACCAACCGGTTTTCCGGTCGTCGAGGATGAGGTCGGAAACCCTGTAAGTCACTTCACCCAGGGCCATACCGCCAATGGGGGTGGCAATGATGTCGTTGGTAGAGGGATATTCGTTCTCCATAAACATCTCCCACATGAAGCTGCCGCCGAAAGCGAAGAGCCCGGACTGCCAGAAATTGTATCCGTTGGATCGGGCTGAGTTGAAGTACAGACTGCCGTGGTAGGGGTGCATGAACATATTGGTGCCCATGGCGTCATTGTCCCACACGAAGCCATGCTTGAGGTTGTCCTTGATAGTACGCCCGTTGATGTAGGCAAAGTCAGCTTTACGGATATAGCGGTCGAAGGCCCAGACTCCCATATTGATGCCGAAGACCATGCTGCCCGCCTGAAGTCCCCTTTTATGGGAGTAATAGTCTATATCGAGCGAGTCGGCAGGTCGGGGAGTGGCTAAACGGTGGCGGATGGCGAGTTGCGGATAAGCCACATTAACGGTTATCAGGAAAGTGAGCAGAGTCAGCAGTAACTTTTTCATGACGCAAACTTAGGGATTTTTATTAAATGCACGTAGTTGTATTTTTTGTAAAAAGCCTCTATAACTTCTTAATTAACTCGTTTGCAGCATAAAAGGTTCACAAAAGGGGGGGACTGGTACGCGTTCGTCCGCTCCATCCGCTCCATCCGCGTTGTCCGCGTACCAATTATTCTCCGGATGAATCGAAAATTATGGCTTGTGCTGCATGGATTTGGGGGAGTTTCTTTATCTTTGTCGCAACTGTTACAGTGAAAATGTTAGCAACTCTAAATTCTTACTAAGAATATGCTGAAGGAGAAACAGCTTTATATTATCAGTGGTTGTAATGGTGCCGGCAAAACAACGGCATCTTATACTGTTTTGCCCGAGGTGTTGCAATGTAAGGAATTTGTGAACGCTGATGAGATTGCCCGTGGCTTGTCTCCCTTCAATCCTGAGGGAGTGGCGATTGATGCGGGTCGTCTGATGCTGAGGCGTATTGAAGAACTGATGCGGGAAGGAGAGAATTTCTCGATTGAAACAACACTTGCTACACGTTCTTATGCCCGGCTTGTCCGGCAGGTGCAGAAGAAAGGATATCGGGTTAGCCTCATTTACTTTTGGCTGAATTCACCGGAACTGGCAATCAATCGTGTACGTCAGCGTGTCAGTGAAGGTGGTCATGATATACCGGAAGAAGTTATACGCCGGCGCTATCAGGCTGGGATAAATAATCTGTTCGACATCTATATGTCCTGTGTAGACTATTGGCTGTTGGCGGATAATAGTCGGGAGAACCGCATTATTGTTGCTGAAGGCGGTCCTACTCTTCCGACACGGATGTATGAAGTAGAACTCTTTAAAACCATAGAAAGTTATGTCAAACGATGAGTGGAAGGAATTAAGCGAGAAATTGCACTATGGGTTGGCACTGGCCGAGCAACGCATGCTTGAGAAAAAAGCACTGCGGAACGAAACTGTGATAGTGGGTACACTTGATGGCGAAATAAAAGCCATTCCTGCCCGCCGTCTGCTTCGTAAGGCAAAGCAGCGAAAGATGAAATAAATATCTTCGCTTGCTGGGAATGTGGAGATATACGTTCTTTTTCTGTATCCCTGCTATCTTACAGAATTCCGAAACATCTGCGGCGTCACCCCTGTATGCTTCTTAAAGAACTTATTGAAGAAGGCGGCATTGTTGAATCCCAGACTCAGCGCAATATCCTTCACTGGCGTATTCTCCGTGCATAGTTGTGTCTTGGCATCCATGATGAGCGCTATATTGATAATCTCCATCGCCGTATGCCCCGACTCCTTCTTGACAAGCCGGCAAAGGGCGGACGGCTGCATATGCATTTTCTTTGCATAATGTGCCACCTGGTGCTCTTGGGCATAGTCTGCATGTACCAGCCTGACAAAAATCCGGTACTGCTGGAAATGTCTGCTACCCGGTGTTTCTATCAGCCTCGTCTGTTCCGGACAAAGTTCGGATACACCCTGTAACATTAGGCTTAGGAACGACTGAGAAACAGCGTCACTCAATTTCTCCCCAACCTCTTTATAAAGGTGCGAAAGAAACGTAAACATTTCCGCATATAATATTGAAGTTCCCTCCGATAGCGGGAAAACATAGTGCTTGCCGATGATGTAGAACTTATCCATCATATTTTTACCCATTCCCGCGTTCTGGATCAGTTGCTGTGAAAACATGACAGTATGTATCTCCAAATCATCCGATGCAGCCAACAGTTGGAGGAAAGATTCCGGCGGAAGTGCTATTAACTCATTCGCCCGAATCCGGTATTCGGTATGATTGATGATTGTTTTCAGGGAACCCTTGCTGCAGAGGGCAAAAATGCCTCCCTCTGTCTTATAAGATTTCTCCAATAAGGGTTCTAACTCATTGACTGTGATACACTCGTAAGCAGTGAAGCTTGTATGTGTATTGAATTTACTTATGCTCATTTCTTTCCTTTTGGTATGCAAATTTGAAAGATATCGGTATATAATCAATAGGAATAACCGTTAAATTCGCTTCTCTATCTTTTTCTGCCCCGTTAAAAGATGTAAAGGTGTGAACGATGGAATATATCTGCGCCGAAATGGAATGTTGATTTCATCCGTTTTGTTTGCCATCTACCTGTTTATGCCCGACCTTTGTCACCCTACACGATAAACATAACCTTATGAACCTCAATATACCTCAGGAAGTACGGATAGTGAACGCCATTGCTGAACAATTGTTCGATGTATGGCCCGTTAGCATTGTTATGATCGATCTTGAAGACCGCATCTGGCGTGTGAACAAGCAGATGAGCGATGAACTTCAACTGGATGCGGATATCATTGGAAAGCCCGTTGTTGATATGTTGGAGGTAGTGCAGGATAAAGAGAATATCCTGCCCCGCTACTTGCAGGAATTGCATGAAGACCGCCAGCGTATCATCCATTTGACTTCCAATTGCTTTATGCTCGAACCGAAAAGACATATCAGTTTTCTTATACAAGGTGCCCTGATGGGCATATATGAAGAAAACCGATTGGTAAGAATAGTACTTTACTACCGCAACGTGCTGGAAGAGAGTACTCGGGAGCATCTGTTGAACATCGCCCTGAGCCGAACACAAATATTCCAATGGTCGTACGACATGGAGCGTAACCTTATGATTATTGATCCCCGCTACTTCGAATATTTGGGCATTCCCACGCGAGACTACACTCTCACCTCCGAAGAGTTTGCTTATCTGATGCATCCCGATGATCGTCAGTCGGTATTTGACGCTTTGACCCTCCAACTGGATGGCAGTCTGTATGAAGCCCCCGTAGAATATCGTCTTCGCCGTGACGATGGCAGTTGGGAGTGGTTCGAAGCCCAGTCCACCTACGTCGGGCAACTGAAAGAAACCCCTTATCGTATTGTAGGTATCTGCATGAGTACCCAGAAATACAAGGATACCGAAGAACGGCTGAATGAAGCCTTGCGTAAAGCCCGGCGTAGTGACGAACTAAAAAGTATCTTTCTTGCCAATATGAGTCACGAAATACGCACGCCGCTCAATGCTATCGTAGGTTTTTCTTCTCTGTTGGCCTATGGCGAATCGGACTTGACCAAAGAAGATATCATTGAATTTACCTCTCTGATCGAAAAGAACAGCCAGTTGCTGATGGTCTTGATCTCCGATATCTTGGATCTTTCCAAGATAGAGTCGAACACTATGGAGTTTAGTTTTTGCAGTGTTTCCCTTCATCGGGTATTGAATGAGATAGGTAGTGCACAAAGAATGAATATGCGCAAAGGAGTGGAGCTGTTGCTGGATCTCCCCGGGCAGGAGGTGACCGTTTATACCGACCCCACCCGCTTGAGCCAGGTTATCAACAATCTGGTGAACAATGCGATAAAGTTCACCTCCGAAGGAAATATCCGTATAGGCTACCGGCCCACTGCTTCTGATCGTGTAAATATATTTGTGGAAGATACTGGGACAGGCATGGCAAAAGAAGTACTTGAACATATTTTCGACCGCTTCTACAAAGGAGATTCTTTCAAGCAAGGTACGGGGTTGGGACTGTCCATTTGCAAAACAATCGTCAAACGTTTCGAAGGCAAGATCGAAGTGGTGTCCACTCCTGGAGAGGGTACACGTTTTACAATCATTCTACCGCTGAAAGTAGAAGAATGAATTGGTGCATAACCCTATAGAAAGTAATGAATTCCGCCAGCGAGTTACAATAATATAGGCTTACGATGTCATATCCCGCTGGAAATCGTTACCTTTGCAGCCCTGAACGATAAATTCATTGACACTATGATATCAGTAGAAGGACTGAAGGTAGAATTTAATGCAACCCCTCTGTTCGAAGACGTCTCTTACGTAATCAACAAAAAAGACCGCATCGCCCTGGTGGGTAAGAATGGTGCGGGTAAGTCTACCATGCTCAAGATATTGGCCGGACTACAGCAGCCCACTTCCGGCGTCGTTGCCATTCCCCGCGAATGTACTATCGGTTACCTGCCACAGGTGATGATTCTTAGTGATAAGCGTACCGTGATGCAAGAGGCGGAACTGGCTTTCGAACACATCTTCGAAATGCAAGCGGACATCGAACGCATGAACCGGCAACTTGCCGAACGCACCGATTATGACAGCGAAGAATACCATAAACTCATCGACCGTTTCACTCACGAGAACGAACGTTTCCTGATGATGGGCGGCACCAACTTCCGTGCTGAAATAGAACGAACCTTGCAAGGTTTAGGTTTCAGCCGCGAAGACTTCGACCGCTCCACCAGTGAGTTCTCCGGTGGTTGGCGTATGCGTATCGAGCTTGCCAAACTCCTGCTTCGCCGTCCCGATGTGCTGTTGCTCGACGAGCCTACCAACCACCTGGATATTGAGAGTATCCAATGGCTTGAAAACTTCCTTTCCACACGTGCCAATGCCGTGGTATTGGTGAGTCACGACCGTGCATTTCTCAATAACGTCACCACACGTACCATTGAAATTACTTGCGGACAGATTTACGACTACAAAGTGAAGTATGACGAATTCGTCGTACTACGCAAGGAACGCCGTGAACAGCAACTCCGTGCCTATGAGAATCAGCAGAAACAGATAGAAGATACCGAAGCCTTCATCGAACGCTTCCGCTATAAAGCCACGAAAGCAGTGCAGGTACAGAGCCGCATTAAACAACTGGAAAAGATAGAACGCATCGAGGTAGACGAGGAAGACAACTCGGCATTGCGCCTGAAGTTTGCTTGCAGCAGCCGTAGCGGAAGTTACCCTGTCATCTGTGAGAATGTCCGGAAAGCCTATGGCGACCATGTCATCTTCCACGATGTCAACCTGACCATAAACCGTGGTGAGAAAGTGGCGTTCGTAGGTAAGAACGGTGAAGGTAAATCCACCCTGGTAAAGTGTATCATGGGGGAAATCACCGACTATACCGGTAAGCTCACCCTCGGTCATAATGTACAGATCGGTTACTTCGCCCAGAACCAGGCACAACTTCTGGATGAAAGTCTGACGGTATTCGATACCATCGACCGTGTAGCCGTAGGCGAGATCCGCCTGAAGATACGCGATATCCTCGGTGCCTTCATGTTCGGCGGCGAAGCTTCTGATAAGAAGGTGAAAGTGTTGTCCGGTGGAGAACGTACCCGCCTCGCAATGATCAAGCTCCTGCTGGAACCTGTGAACTTCCTGATACTGGATGAACCGACCAACCACCTCGATATGCGTTCGAAGGATGTACTGAAAGATGCCATTCGCGAATTTGACGGTACAGTCATTTTAGTAAGCCACGACCGTGATTTCCTGGACGGACTTGCGACTAAAGTATATGAATTCGGTGGTGGAATTGTGAAAGAACACCTCGGTGGCATCTACGACTTCCTGCAAAAGAAGCAGATAGAAAGCCTGAACGAATTACAGAAAGCCCCCGCACTTTCTACCTCACCCTCCGGTGGAAAAGAGAATACGGATACCGCCACTCAGTCTTCCGGTGCCAAGCTTTCCTATGAAGAGCAGAAGGAACTGAACAAGAAGCTCAAAAAACTGGAACGTCGCGTTGCCGACTGTGAATCGGAGATAGAGCAGACCGAGTCTGCCATCGCCATTCTCGAAGCCCGGATGGCAACTCCTGAGGGAGCTTCGGATATGGCCCTTTACGAGCAGCATCAGAAACTGAAGCAACAACTCGACTCTGTGATGGAAGAGTGGGATGCCGTCTCTACCGAACTGGAAGAGGCTCGGAAAGCACAATAAAACTTATAACATTATTTTATATCTTATGAAAGTAACTCATTATTTATCTTTAGCCGCAGCTTGCCTTATGATGGCGGGATGTGGTACGGGCAAGCAGAAAGCTGAAATGACAGCCGGTATCCAGCTTGCCAATCTTGACACAACTGCCCTTCCGGGGAGTAGTTTCTATCAGTACGCCTGTGGCGGTTGGATTGAAAACCATCCACTTTCACCTGAGTATTCACAGTACGGTTCTTTTACAGAACTTGCCGAGAATAACCGTAAGCAGATACAAGGTTTGATTGAAGAACTGGCTGCCACTCAGCACGAAGCCGGCAGTGTAGCGCAAAAGGTAGGCGACCTCTACAAGATTGTTATGGACAGCGTGAAGCTGAATAAGGAAGGTGTTGCTCCTATCAAAGCCGATCTGGAACAGATTGCTTCCCTGAAAGATAAGGAAGCAGTTTATGCTTTGCTCGCCGATCTGCGCAAGCAGGGCATCGGTGCTTACCTCGGCCTCTATGTGGCTGCCGACGAAATGAACAGTAACGAGAACGCCGTGCAGCTTTATCAAAGCGGCTTGAGCATGGGCGAACGCGATTACTATCTGGCTACTGACCCTTCTACTACCGCTATCCGTGATGCCTTCCGTACTCATGTACAGAAAATGTATCAGTTGGCCGGTTTCGATGAAGCTACTGCCAAGAAAGGTATGGAAGTGGTTATGGACGTGGAAACCCGTCTTGCCAAAGCTTTCCGTTCTCGTACCGAACTGCGTGACCCGCATGCCAACTACAATAAGATGAGCATGGAAGAGGTGAAGAAGAATTATCCTACTTTCAACTGGGACGCATACCTTTCAGGTCTTGGACTGACAGATGTGAAGGAAATCATTGTCGGCCAGCCCGCTTCAGTAGCTGAAGCTGCCAACATCCTGAACACCTTACCTGTTGATCAGCAAGCTCTTTACCTGCAATGGAAACTGATTGATTCTGCTGCCGGTTATTTGAATGACGAGATGGCTCAACAGAACTTCGACTTCTACGAACGCACCATGTCCGGAACGCAGGAAATGCAACCCCGCTGGAAGACTGCCGTTTCTGTAGTAAGCTCCGCACTGGGTGAAGCCGTAGGCCAGATGTATGTAGAGAAATACTTCCCCGCCGCTGCCAAGGAACGTATGGTATCTTTGGTGAAGAACCTTCAGACCAGCTTGGGCGAACGCATCAACAACCTTGCCTGGATGAGCGACGAAACCAAGCTGAAAGCACAGGAGAAACTGGCTACTTTCCACGTGAAGATCGGTTATCCTGATAAGTGGAAAGACTACTCTACGTTGGAAATCAAAGACGATTCATATTGGAACAACATCAAACGTGCCAATCTTTGGGGATATGCCGAAATGGTTGCCAAAGCCGGTAAACCGGTGGACAAGGACGAGTGGCTGATGACTCCGCAAACCGTAAACGCTTATTACAACCCGACAACGAACGAAATCTGTTTCCCTGCCGGTATCCTGCAATATCCGTTCTTCGATATGGATGCTGACGATGCTTTCAATTACGGTGCAATCGGTGTTGTAATCGGCCATGAGATGACACACGGCTTCGACGACCAAGGTCGCCAGTACGACAAAGACGGTAATCTGAAAGACTGGTGGACGGAAGAAGATGCCAAGAACTTCGAGAAACGTGCCGATGTAATGGTTGCTTTCTTTGACAGCATCGAAGTTGCGCCGGGGGTACATGCCAACGGTCGTATGACACTGGGTGAGAACATTGCCGACCACGGAGGTTTGCAGGTATCTTACCAGGCATTCAAGAAGGCTACTGCTGCCGCTCCGCTGGAAGTAAAAGACGGTTTCACTCCCGAACAACGCTTCTTCCTGGCTTATGCCAATGTTTGGGCTAACAATACCCGTCCCGAAGCCATCCTGCAATTGACGAAGATCGACGTGCATTCTTTGGGCAAATGGCGTGTAGACGCTGCGTTGCCGCACATTGCTGCATGGTATGATGCATTTGGCATTACGGAGAAAGATCCGATGTATGTACCGGCGGCAGAACGCGTCTCTATCTGGTAAGTCTTGCCATCGTTTTGGCACAACTCTGGCACAATGGGGCGGTATTCTCTCCGTTTAGCAAAAAAGAAAGATAAAGGCAGTAAATCCTAAACAGGATTGCTGCCTTTTTTAATTATACCTAATTTATTGTGTTTGAGTATGTGTGCAAATAAACATTTTTAGTACCTTTGCACATCAAATACTTATATACGCAATTCCATGTCTGAAACAAAAAGAATTAAAACCGCTTTAGTATCGGTTTATCATAAGGAAGGTTTGGACGAAATCATCACCAAACTGCATGAAGAAGGAGTTGAGTTTCTGTCAACAGGCGGAACTCGTCAGTTTATAGAATCACTGGGTTATCCCTGTAAAGCAGTGGAAGACTTGACCACGTATCCCTCTATTCTGGGTGGACGTGTGAAGACCCTGCATCCGAAAGTGTTCGGTGGTATTCTCTGCCGTCGCGGACTGGAACAGGATATGCAACAGATAGAAAAATATGAAATTCCCGAAATAGACCTCGTTATCGTCGATTTGTATCCGTTTGAAGCTACCGTAGCTTCCGGTGCCGACGAGCCGACTATCATCGAGAAAATAGATATAGGCGGTATCTCATTGATCCGTGCAGCTGCCAAGAATTACAATGACGTGGTTATCATTGCTTCTCAGGCACAATACCAGCCGTTCCGCGATATGCTGATGGAACATGGAGCTACCACTTCGCTGGAAGAACGCCGTTGGTTTGCCAAAGAGGCGTTTTCCGTTTCTTCTCATTACGATTCAGCCATCTTCAACTACTTCGATGGCGAAGAAGGTTCCGCATTCCGTTGCTCTGCCAATAATCAGAAAACTTTGCGCTACGGCGAGAACCCGCATCAGAAGGGTTACTTCTACGGAAATCTGGAAGCTATGTTCGACCAGATTCACGGAAAGGAAATCTCTTACAACAACCTGCTCGATATCAATGCAGCCGTTGACCTGATCGATGAATTTGAAGAGACTACGTTTGCCGTATTGAAGCATAACAATGCTTGCGGTCTGGCTTCACGCCCCACGGTGCTTGAAGCATGGAACGACGCATTGGCTGGTGACCCGGTTTCCGCTTTCGGTGGTGTGCTCATCACAAACGGAGTGATCGATAAGGACGCTGCTGAGGAAATCAATAAAATCTTCTTCGAAGTAATTATTGCCCCTGATTATGATGTAGACGCATTGGAAATCCTGGGACAGAAGAAAAACCGTATTATTTTGGTTCGCAAGCCTGCCGCACTGCCTAAGAAGCAGTTCCGTTCTCTCCTGAATGGTGTATTGGTACAGGACCGCGACCTGAACATCGAGAAGCCTGAAGATTTGAAAACTGCAACTACGAAAGTGCCTACCGCACAGGAAATAGAAGACATGCTTTTCGCTAACAAGATTGTGAAGAACAGTAAGTCCAACGCTATCGTACTGGCTAAAGGCAAGCAATTGCTGGCAAGCGGTGTGGGACAGACTTCACGTGTGGATGCTTTGAAGCAGGCCATCGAAAAAGCCAAGAACTTCGGCTTCGACCTGAAAGGTGCCGTGATGGCATCCGACGCTTTCTTCCCCTTCCCTGACTGTGTGGAGATTGCCGGAAATGAAGGTGTGACCGCAGTTATTCAACCGGGTGGTTCCATCAAGGATCAGCTTTCGTTCGACTATTGCAACGAACATGGCATCGCGATGGTGATTACGGGAATTCGTCATTTCAAACACTAATATTAATGATGAATGAAGAATGAAGAATAAAGAATTTGCTGCGCTGTCTTTACTTGCGCTGTTATTCTGCATAGTATTCTTCATTCTTCATTCTTAATTCTACATTTAGAATATGGGATTATTCTCTTTTACGCAAGAAATAGCGATGGACCTTGGTACCGCCAATACCATTATTACAACCAATGGTAAGATTGTGGTGGATGAGCCTTCGGTGGTAGCTCTCGACCGTCGCACCGATAAGATGATTGCCGTGGGTGATAAGGCAAAGATGATGCACGAAAAGACCCACGAAAACATACGTACCATCCGTCCGCTTCGCGACGGTGTAATTGCCGACTTCTATGCTTGCGAGCAGATGATACGCGGTTTGATAAAGATGGTGAATAATCGCAACCGTCTCTTCTCACCTTCGCTCCGTATGGTTATCGGTGTCCCCTCGGGTAGTACTGAAGTGGAACTGCGTGCCGTGCGCGACTCTGCCGAGCATGCCGGCGGACGTGACGTCTATCTGATTTTCGAACCTATGGCTGCCGCTATCGGTATCGGCATCGATGTGGAAGCTCCGGAAGGAAACATGATTGTAGATATAGGTGGTGGCTCTACGGAAATTGCCGTTATCTCCTTGGGTGGTATCGTAGCCAACAATTCCATCCGCATAGCGGGTGATGACTTTACTGCAGACATTCAGGAGTATATGAGCCGTCAGCACAATGTGAAGGTCAGCGAGCGTATGGCCGAACGTATTAAGATCAATGCGGGTGCCGCCCTGACCGAGCTTGGTGAAGACGCCCCCGAAGATTATATCGTTCACGGACCGAACCGTATCACGGCTCTGCCTATGGAAGTGCCTGTATGCTATCAGGAAGTGGCGCACTGTCTGGAGAAATCAATCTCGAAGATTGAAACCGCTATCTTGAACGCGCTGGAAAATACACCTCCTGAACTGTATGCCGATATCGTGCACAATGGTATTTATCTGGCAGGTGGTGGTGCATTGCTCCGCGGACTCGATAAGCGTCTGACTGATAAGATTAACATTCCGTTCCATATTGCTGAGGATCCCCTGCATGCTGTTGCCAAAGGTACGGGTGTGGCGCTGAAGAATGTGGATCGTTTCTCATTCCTGATGAGATGATAAAGCCATATGCGAAATTTACTGAACTTTCTTATTAAATACAACTACTGGTTCCTCTTTCTACTGTTAGAGGCAGCCAGTTTTGTTTTATTGTTCCACTTCAATTACTATCAGCAGAGTGTGTTTTTCACATCAGCCAATAGTGTGGCGGGGAAAGTTTACGATGTTTCGGGAGCTATTACTTCTTATTTCCATCTGAAATCTGTCAATGAAGACCTGCTCGACCGTAATATGTGGTTGGAGCAGCGGGTGGCTTTCCTGGAGAAAACGCTGAAAAATAAAGGAATGGACTCTGTTCGGTTGTATAGCCTGGAACGGCTCGAACCGGACGAATACCATATTTTCAAAGCGAATGTAATCAAGAATAGTCTGAACCGGGTGGATAACTATATCACCCTTGATGAAGGAAGTTCTGCGGGTATCCGTCCGGAAATGGGAGTGGTAGATGCCAACGGAGTAGTGGGCATTGTCTATAAGACTTCTCCGCATTACTCTACCGTTATCCCATTGCTGAACAGTAAATCGAGCATCAGTTGCAAGATTGTGGGCAGTGAATATTTCGGTTACTTGAAGTGGGAATATGGAGACTCTCGTTATGCTTATCTGAAAGATTTACCTCGCCACGCAGAGTTTAACCTGGGTGATACGGTGGTGACAAGTGGATATTCTACAGTATTTCCTGCAGGCATCATGGTGGGAACGGTGGATGATATGTCTGATTCCCACGACGGCCTCTCTTATCTGTTGAAGATAAAGTTGGCCACGGACTTCGGAAAGGTGAGCAACGTTCGGGTGATTGCCCGTACCGGACAAGAAGAGCAGCAGATGTTGGAGAAGGAAGAAGGGGAATGATGGGAGTGATAAGGTGATAGAGTGATAAATGATAGGGGGGAACCTCAATCGTAAATAGTAAATCGTAAAATCGTAAATCAAATTGGTCATCAATTATCTGCATAAAATAGGTTGGTTTGTCGGTTTGGTACTATTGCAGGTACTGATACTGAATAATGTGCATATTGCCGGATATGCCACTCCTTTTCTATATATTTATCTCATACTGAAATTTGAGTCGGAAACACCACGGAATACTTTGATGCTGTGGGCGTTTTTTCTGGGACTGACGGTGGATATCTTTTCGGATACGCCGGGTATGAATGCTGCAGCTACGGTGGCACTGGCTTTTCTGCGTCCTACATTCCTACGCCTGTTTGTGCCGAGGGATGCGTTTGAGAATATAGTTCCTTCGATCAAGTCGATGGGAATTGTACCTTTCCTGAAGTATTTGGTTGTTAGCGTTTTTATTCATCATGCAATATTACTTACCATAGAATTCTTTTCGTTCGCCCATATCGGAACGTTGCTGCTGAGAATTGTGGCAAGTGCGTTGCTGACTATAACCTGTATCATGGCTATAGAAGGAGTGAAGAAGAAGTAAGATGGCAAAAGATTATACACTCGAAAAGCGGAAATTAGTGATAGGTGGGGTAGCAATTGTGATTGTTATCATTTATATCATGCGTCTTTTTGTGTTGCAGATCATGACTGATACTTACAAGAAGAACGCGGACAGTAACGCTTTCCTCAATAAAATCCAGTATCCTTCGCGCGGTGCGATTTATGACCGTAATGGAAAGTTACTGGTGTTCAATCAACCTGCGTATGATATCACATTCGTGCCGCGAGAGGTGACGGAACTGGATACTCTCGATTTTTGCCGCACACTGAATATTACGAAAGAACAGTTGCTGAAGCGAATGAAAGATGTGAAGAACCGCTGGATGAATCCCGGTTATTCCAGATATACGCATCAGGTGTTTATGACGCAGCTCTCGGCGGAAGAGTGCGGTGTATTCCAGGAAAAACTCTTTAAATTCCCGGGTTTTTATATTCAGAGGCGTACTATCCGGCAATACACTTATAATTCTGCTGGACATGCTTTGGGGGATATCGGTGAGGTTTCAATGAGAGATATTGAGGCTGACGACTATTACATTCGCGGTGATTATGTGGGTAAGCAAGGTATAGAAAAGTCATACGAGAAATACCTGCGTGGCGAAAAAGGAGTAGAGGTTTTGCTTCGTGATGCGCATGGACGTATTCAGGGCCACTATATGGATGGGAAACTGGATCGACCATCCATACCGGGTAAGAACCTGAAATTAGGGTTGGATATTGATTTGCAGATGTTGGGTGAGCGTCTGATGAAGAATAAAATCGGTGCAATTGTGGCTATTGAGCCGGAAACGGGGGAGATCCTTTGTTTGGTATCTGCTCCGAATTTTGATCCGCACTTGATGATTGGCCGCCAACGTGGTAAAAATCATAATATGCTACAGAGAGATAAGCAGAAACCTTTGCTGAATCGTGCTATTATGGGTGTTTATCCTCCGGGGTCTACTTTTAAAACAGCGCAGGCGCTGACATTCTTACAGGAAGGTATCATACAGCCATCCACATCGTTTCCTTGTTCTCACGGATTCATT
The DNA here is from genome assembly GCF_036416795.1 of Bacteroides sp. MSB163. Classification (NCBI taxonomy): domain Bacteria; kingdom Pseudomonadati; phylum Bacteroidota; class Bacteroidia; order Bacteroidales; family Bacteroidaceae; genus Bacteroides; species Bacteroides maternus. The sequence continues at coordinate 2,466,487 of NZ_CP143867.1, forward strand.
TATGGAGGTCTGCGTGTGGGATGTCACGGGCATGGATCACCTCTTCCGCTGATACCTGCTATTGCCACTTCGTGTAATGCTTATTTCTGTTGGGGGCTTTATCGCATGTTTGGTGATAAGAAATACGGTTCACCACAGAATGCGCTTACTGTATGGAAAGATCACATGGTTTCTCAAGGATTTGGTTATAAGCTGGGAACGGACTTGCCGGGTGAGAAACGCGGATTTATTCCCAATGCGGGTGTTTATGATAAGGCCTATCGTGGATCATGGAATGGATTGACGGTAATCAGTATTTCTATCGGTCAGGGTGAAGTTTTAAGTACACCTTTGCAAATGGCAAATTTAGCGGCTACCATCGCTAATCGTGGTTATTTTGTGACTCCGCATATTGTGAAGGATATTCAGGACGCAGAATTGGACAGTATCTACCGGGAACGTCGTTACACTTCTATCGACCGCTCTTATTATGAAGAAATTGTAGAAGGTATGCGGGCTGCCGTTACGGGAGTTACTGGAAGTGCTACTTGCCGTATAGCCGGAACCATACTGCCGGGTGTAGAAGTCTGTGGAAAGACGGGTACGGCACAGAATCGCGGACATGACCACTCTGCATTTATAGGTTTTGCCCCAATGGATAAGCCGAAGATCGCAATTGCTGTTTATGTGGAGAATGGTGGTTGGGGGGCAACCTACGGAGTACCTTATGGTGCTTTAATGATGGAACAGTATTTGAATGGAAAACTTTCGCCTGCCAGCGAAGAAAGAGCGGAAGAAATGAGTAATCGTGTGATAATGTATGGTGACGAGGAGAGATAGTATATGGAAATCACTGGATTGGGTGACGATCTGTGTTTACTTGATTCTGATTGTATTCGGTTGGTTTAGCGTTTGCGGGGCAAGCTATGATTATGGCGACCGTGACTTCTGGGATTTCTCCACTCGTGCAGGTAAGCAACTGGTTTGGATTATCTGCTCTTTCGGATTAGGGTTTGTGCTGTTGATGCTTGAAGATGATATTTATGATATGTTTGCCTATCTGATTTATATAGCACTTGCCATCTTACTTGTGGTCACTATCTTTATAGCCCCTGATACGAAGGGGTCGAGGTCGTGGCTGGTCATGGGGCCGGTAAGTTTGCAGCCGGCTGAGTTTGCCAAGTTTGCTACGGCGCTGGCTCTTGCCAAGTATATGAATTCCTATTCGTTCACCATGAAGAACTGGAAGAATATCCTGATGATGGTTTTCCTTATTCTGTTTCCGATGATACTTATTATCTTGCAGCGGGAGACTGGCTCAGCGTTGGTATATATTGCTTTCTTTTTGGTTCTGTATCGGGAGGGGATGCCGGGTGTGGTACTGTTTTCCGGAGTGTGCGCGGTCGTTTATTTTGTGGTAGGTATTCGTTTTGATCAGGTGTTTATTGCCGATACGCCGACGCCGATAGGGGAGTTTGCTGTACTTTCGATGGTCTTGCTGTCTGCGGCAGGAATGGTGTGGGTTTATAAGAAGAAATGGGAACCGGTACACAATATATTGTTAGTTACCATTGGAGTGTTGTTAATCGCTTATTTTATATCGGAATATGTGATTCCGTTTAATTTGGTTTGGGTGCAATGGGGACTGTGTGTGCTGGTAGTTGGGTACCTTATTTTCCTTTCGTTAAGTGAACGCCATCTTAGTTATTTCCTGATAGGTATGTTTGCTATCGGTTCTATCGGTTTCTTATATTCCAGTGATTACTTCTTTAATAAAGTATTGGAGCCTCACCAGCAGATACGTATCAAGGTGGTATTGGGTATGGAAGAAGATTTGGCTGGTGCCGGATACAATGTCAACCAGTCGAAGATAGCTATCGGTTCCGGTGGTCTGACAGGAAAGGGATTCCTAAACGGTACTCAGACTAAACTGAAATATGTGCCCGAACAAGATACGGACTTTATTTTCTGTACGGTAGGTGAAGAAGAAGGGTTTATAGGTTCTACTGCCGTGCTACTCTTATTCCTTATATTAATACTCCGTCTGATTGCTGTGGCGGAGCGGCAACCATCTACTTTTGGTCGGGTCTATGGGTACTCGGTTGTTAGTATATTCCTGTTCCACCTATTTATTAATGTAGGTATGGTGCTGGGATTGACACCTGTGATTGGTATTCCTCTGCCATTCTTTAGTTATGGCGGTTCTTCGCTTTGGGGATTCACCATTTTGTTGTTCATCTTCCTGAGGATTGATGCAGGACGCAAGAAGAGACTGTCAGCGTTTTAATTTGATTCCTACATCATTGATACCGGGAAGAACTTCATCCGGTAGAAGGTGTATAATTTTGAAGCGGTATTCCCCGGCTTTTCCAATACGGATGAAACCTGCTGGAAGAGTTGATTGATATAACCCACCCCAGCCATCTCCTAACCAAATACCTGCATTGTCAGCAAGTTGCAGTTCCAATGTATCCCGCTTGATATTTGGGACTTCCGGACTGTCGTAGTAGATGAGCAAGGGCAGATTCTGATACGGATAATTGTTCCGGTTTCTCACTTCTACGGATACATTGTAGAGTGTAGCGGAGTCTGCAACCGAAACATTGAAGAATAATGTGTCATTCCGCTGCCAGCCTTCCGTTGGCAGGGATTGAAAAGAATGATATACAGTCTGTTCATCGCAGGCTGTGTAGAAGCTTGCGATGAACAGCAGTATTAAACTCTTCAGGAGAGATGTTTTATTCTTGAGCAGGTTTTTCATTTCCGGCTGGTTTCTCTCCTTTTGGTCTGGGTGGATTGTTGGGTCTGGGACCTCTATCAACACGTTGTCCATCTCCTCGTTCTCGATTTTTTTGCTTGTAGCGTCTGACCTGATCGTCTTGTTGTCTGGGTTGGCTCCCTTGTTGCCTCGGTTGCTCGCCTTGTGGTCTGGGGGCACCTTGTGAGCGTGGTTCACTTTGTGGGCGTGGTCTGGATTGTTGATCTCCAGGTTGATTCGGATTTCCTTTTTTCTTTTTCTTGCGGTTGTTATTACCGCCGTTTCCATTTCCGCCACCGTTATTTTCTCCGCCATTTTTACCTTTACGACTACGGTCGAAGCGGGTTAAGCTTTCCTGTTCCAACAAATCTATCGGCTTCTTGGGTTCCACCTGGCGTGCTTCTTCTACAAGACTTTCTGGCTTAGTGCCCCGTTTGTTCATACCGATGATTTCAAATGCACGCTTACCACTGATTGTTACCAGATTGGCAGGAATGTTCTTGTCGGTAGAGTAGGTTATCTGATTGCTTAGAATATCTGCCTTAAAGAAATAGAAAGTACCGTCTTTGGTTTCCAACTCGATCTCTCTGGAAGGAAGACGTTTCTGAGCTTCCACATAGCAGTCCACTTCATAGTTGAGACAGCATTTCAGTTTGGCACATTGTCCTGCCAGTTTTTGCGGATTGAGAGAAATATCCTGATAACGAGCGGCACTTGTGGATACTGACACGAAGGAAGTCATCCAGGTGGCACAGCAGAGCTCGCGTCCGCAAGGGCCGATACCGCCGATTCGTCCGGCTTCCTGACGTGCGCCAATTTGCTTCATTTCAATGCGGACATGGAAAGCATCTGCCAATACTTTGATCAGCTGGCGGAAGTCCACACGCTCATCGGCAATATAATAGAAAATAGCTTTGTTGCCGTCTCCCTGATATTCCACATCACCGATTTTCATGTTGAGATTCAGGTTGAGGGCAATCTGCCGGGCACGTATCATGGTGTCATGCTCGCGTCCTTTGGCTTCATTATATTTGTCCATATCTACCTGCTTGGCTTTGCGATAGATGCGCTTGATATCAGCCTCAGACTTGATGTTAGCTTTTCGCATTTGTAGCGGAACAAGGCGTCCGGTTAGGGTCACTACACCGATGTCATGTCCCGGTGTTGCTTCTACGGCCACGATGTCGCCCTTTTCAAGAGGTATATGGTTACTATTGCGGAAATATCCTTTGCGGGTATTCTTGAACTGAACTTCTACCAGGTCGCTTTCTTCCCCGTTTCCGGGAATGTCGGCCAGCCAGTCGTAGGTATTCAGTTGCTTGTCTTGCTTGCCGCAACTTTTGCAGCAGAGACCTCCGCTTCCGTTATGTAGTTTAAAATCCATTTTTTTATTTATGATTGAGATTACTACTATATATCTGATTTCTACTGTTTCAGTAGAACTATCATTTTCAATGAAAAATCAAAAAAGACCATCCTTGCATTTACATTTTGCTCAATATGTATTTGCGCTTCGCTCAATTCATCCATCATTCCCATTACATTCCGTTCGTTGATAAAAGGGGAAAAACGGGTGGCAAAATTTTGTTCGGGCAAAGTCATGTAATTCATTTCTTTGCAATGCAGGTTATAGATGAAATTCTCACGTATCATACGCTGGGCGTATGTCAGGAAGTTCTTCTGTCGTTCGCGCCCCATGCCTGCCAGTTGCTCACTCCATTGCTTCATTTCACGTATCTTCCGTTGATAGGAAAGACGCATGAGACTGACAAAGAGTTCAAAGAACAGTTCGTTTTCTTCGTTCAGGTGGATGGTTTCCAATGCTTTGATAAAGTCACCGTTGGCAAGATGCGCCAAGGTGAAACTATCATTAGGGCGTACGCCGTATTTCTGTTGCAAGGCATTGGCAATATCCGCTTCTTTTATTTTACGGATGTTGAAACGTTGCGTACGGCTTAGGATTGTCGGCAGTATCATGTCCGGAGTTTCGGATATCAATAAGAATACTGTCTTTTCGGGAGGCTCTTCCAGAAGCTTCAATAACTTGTTGGCACAAACTACGTGCATTTTCTCCGGTAGCCAGACGATAGTAACCTTGTAGCCACCTTCGCTCGATTTCAGACTGAGTTTACGTACTATCTCGTCACTCTCCTTTGCATAGATGATGGCTTGCCCGTTTTCAGCATCCATCTCGTTTAGCCAGTGGTTGAGACTGAAATAAGGGCTGTTCAGCACCAGGTGGCGCCAGTCAGCTATGTAATCGTCGCACACTTCTTTCTTTCCTTTTTTTACGATGGGAAAGACGAAATGTACATCCGGATGTACCAGCTTATTCCACTTTATGCAGGAGGGACAAGTGCCACAGGCGTCTGTATCTGTACGGTTCGGGCAACAGATGTAACGGGCATAAGCCATTGCCAACGGAAGTTTTCCCACTCCCGATGGACCGCAGAAGAGCTGAGCATGAGGAATACGCCCCTCTTGCACTTCCTGCCGGAGTCGCTGTTTGGCTGCTTCTTGTCCTATTACCTCTTTGAAAAACACGATATTATATATGGTTTTATAATTAACAACTAATGTTACTTGATTTCGGCCTTAGTATACCAGCTTTGCAACTTCTTTTATACTGTCCACTGCACCGATGGAGTAGAAGTGAATACTGGGTACTCCATGTTCCACTAATTCCTTACATTGCTTAACACACCATTCGATGCCTACTTGTTTGGCTTCTTCATCCGTTTTGCATTTCATTGCTTCGCATGTCAGTTCTTCGGGCAAGTCCACTTTGAATGTCTTGGGTATCATACTGATTTGAGATATCTTCTTGAACGGTTTGATACCTGGAATGATGGGAATGGTGACTCCGGCTTTCCGGGCACGTTCTACGAAGTCGAAGTATTTCTGGTTATCATAGAAAAGTTGTGTAACGGCATATTCTGCACCGGCTTCCATTTTCTTTTTCAGCCAGTAGATATCAGTGTCAATATTGGGAGCTTCTTCGTGTTTTTCGGGATAACACGCCACACCATAGGAAAATGGTGTATTGGTCACTTTCATTTCCGAGCCATCTACGAAGATACCTTTATTGAAGTTATTGATTTGTTCTTGCAATTCAGTAGCATGGTGGTAGCCATCGCCTTCGGGAGTGAAGACGGACTCATGTTTTGCTTTATCCCCACGTAACACCAGTAAGTCGGTAATACCCAGGAATTGCAGATCGAGCAGTACATATTCCGTCTCTTCGCGGGTGAAACCACTGCAAAGAAGATGCGGAACTACAGTAATATTATATCTGTTTTGGATAGCGGCAGCTACGGCAACAGTCCCTGGGCGGCGGCGCAAGCGATTGCGCTGAAACAAACCGTTTCCCAGATCTTTGTACACATATTCGCTGCGATGTGTAGTGATATTGATGTATTTCGGGTCAAATTCCCGCAAAGTATCTATGGTTTCGTACAGCTTTTCGATGCCTGTGCCTTTCAGCGGTGGCAGTATTTCAAAAGAGAAAGCTGTCTTCTCGTTGCTATGTATCAGGTCGATAATTCTCATTTCTTTTTCGTTGTCTTTGTTCGGTGAACAAAACTTATTTGTACATTGGGAACAAAAATACGAAAAAGAAATGAGATATGCTTTTATTTATCCGGCTATTCTTTTATACAACGAATGGAAAGGGCTTTATAGAATGTTTTATTGGTTACTAAAGTTCCATTTGAAATAAAATGTTCATCACTTCCAGTAAGGAATATGGTTTGCTCGGGTATGGTCTTGCCGTTATCTTCAAGAGTCCAATATCCGGTCATTTTATAGACTTGTGCATGTGCTTGTTCGTACCACATGCCTATCGGATATGCACCGAAATCGGTCAGGTTGGAAGCAGGATATACATGGTCATCTTCTTTTAATCCTTGCCATTCTCCTGCCTTAATCAGTGACGCTTCATTACTTGTATAATTCTTCAAGCCTTCCCAGTCTTTGCTGTTGGGTATTTTCCATCCTTCCGGTGCTAAGTCACCGGCCAGTATAGCTTCTCCGTTGTAGAAGTATATTTCAAATTTGTCTGGTTTGAAGTAGCCTGCCCCGGTGCCCAATTCAACTCGTTTTGTAAGGGGAGTCCCAGTTCTATATGTAGTTTCGCACAGATCTTTCCGCATCCAATATTGTGTCCCTATCTTTATTATTGGGTGTTCTTTCAGTGCTCCGTTTCTGATATCTCGAATCGTGTACCGGATTACATTAACATCCGATGATTTGTCGGGCTTTGCCAGTGTTACTTTTCCTGTTTCATCCAAATAGAATTTATCGATTGTTCCTGAGGTTCCCTGAGTGTACGTGAAAGAATTATTCTCTGTGTTCCAACTTATTTGTCCTCCATTGATATCTCTGTCATCATCCAACAGTTGGAGTACTGTCCCGTTGTTCAAATCACTTTGTTCATCTACGCCGATAGGATAAATCGTGATTGCTTGTGAATCGATATCATCTGATTTAAGATACTCTTTGCAGATTTCCACGATAGGTTTTCCGCTGTTGTATACTCTATAAACATTTGATTGGGTGAAAGACAGGGCGGCAATGTGTATGGCTGTCGTCTTGCCGCTATTGTCTGTTTCCTTACCTTCTACGATTGTCCAGTCTTCTATACTGCTGGCTATCCCTGTCAGCACATGACTGGTGGTCTGCATGGCAGCGATGTCCAGGTTGCATTGTGTGCTTCCGGTCATTGTTAATTCCGGCATTGGGCATGTGTATAGTTGTCCATTCCAATCCATAACGAATGATTGCGTATCGGGATTAATTTCTTGCGGGATAATAATAATCTCTTTTCCTATTAATTTCCCCTCTTTTATACTCCATGTTCCGTAAGGAATGATATCCGCGTCTTCTTCTTTATGAATTGTAAATTCTTCTGTGCTTAGATCGTAGTCGGCTTTATTGTAGAATCCTGTGGCAATGATGCGTGGATTGGCTTTTAATAAAGCTTCAACGTTTTCATCTCCTTTCGGTGTGAGTGTGATGTTGAATTTCACCAATTTATGATGGAACTTCAGTTCAACGGCCTTTTCGCTGCTTGCTATCTTTACTTGTGTGGCAATTAGAAAGTCAGATAGAGATCGCTTTTTGGCATTGCTTTGATCGGACTGTACGGAAACTGGGATGATGGAAGAGTTGGCCGCTATCTCTGCCGACTGATATGGAGAATAGCTGATGAAGTCTAGCATTGCATCTCCCACTGGGTAGAAAACAGTTTTTTCGGGGATAAGTTTAGCGTCTTCTCCGCATTCTAACAGCAAATTGTTAATGTATCGTTCTTTTGCAATGGAAGTAGAAGACAGCATTGCGTACAATCCCACTTTATCTCCTTTTTCAAAGGCCGTATTGGTTACTCGCGTATTGGTTTTACTGACTTTTGTGGTAAATGTGATTGGTACTGTTCCAGAAGGTGTTTCTGAGTCAATTTTATTGACGCAAGCGGCAAATAAGTGGATGAGGCAGAGTGATAATAGGATCAGTCTGTTTTTCTTGATAGTTGTTTTGTTCATATAATGTTGTTGTTTTGTGGAATACGATAATCGAATTCCCAATTAATAGTTGTTAATCAAAACATTGGAGTATCTGGGGTGGTCGGGACCATAATTGGTATAGAAAAGACTGTTGCTTTGGAATGCTAATTAGTTGAATTCGCGCTTGAATTCTGGTTCTGTTCCATCTTTATGTTTTTCAACGTTTATTAACTCAATGAACGTCAAAGGTAAAATAAACTTTTAAAAAACAGAAAGAAAAGAATAACTTTATATCAATTATTTATTTATAATGCTTTGTATGAAGGGGATAAATAACTTGAAATTCCCCTACATTTTCATTCTTTCGCGGGAGATTTCAAAATTATCACGTACCTTTGTAGTCAAATTAAAGATAATCTGATAACTTATGCCATTAAATTTACCTGATAAGCTGCCGGCGATAGAGTTGCTGAAAGAAGAGAACATATTTGTTATTGACAACTCCCGCGCCACGCAACAGGACATCCGTCCGTTGCGCATCGTTATCCTGAACTTGATGCCTTTGAAGATTACCACGGAAACAGATCTTGTGCGTTTACTCTCCAATACACCGCTTCAAGTGGAAATCTCGTTCATGAAAATCAAGAGTCATACATCAAAGAATACACCTGTAGAGCATATGCAGACGTTCTATACTGACTTTGAAAAGATGCGTGGCGAGAAGTACGACGGTATGATTATCACCGGTGCCCCTGTAGAACAACTGGATTTCGAAGAGGTGACTTACTGGGATGAAATAATGGAAATATTCGATTGGGCACGTACGCACGTCACTTCCACACTTTATATATGCTGGGCTGCACAGGCCGGACTTTATCATCATTATGGAGTACCCAAGTATGCGTTGGATAAGAAAATGTTCGGCATATTCGAGCATCGTCCTTTAGATCCGTTACACGCTATTTTCCGTGGTTTCGATGATATGTTCTATGTGCCCCATAGTCGTCATACGGAAGTAAGGAAAGAAGATATCTTGAAAGTACCGGAACTTACTTTACTTTCGGAATCGGAAGATGCAGGCGTACACCTGGTAGTAGCACGTGGTGGACGTGAGTTCTTTGTTACCGGACATTCGGAATACTCTCCACTGACGCTGGATACGGAATATCGCAGGGATGTGGATAAAGGTCTACCCATCGAAATACCTCGTAATTATTATGTGGATAATGATCCGGACAAAGGTGTGATGGTACGTTGGCGTGCCCATGCCAATCTGCTGTTCTCTAATTGGTTGAACTATTTCGTTTATCAGGAAACTCCGTACAATATTAATGATATAAAGTAGCTGCAAGCTGCGAGTGACAAGACCTTGCGGTATATAGTGTAGCACTCGTAGCTTGTAGCATGTAACTAAAACGATATGATAAAGCAACGGAAGATAGAGTTACTGGCCCCTGCCAAAAACATGGAATGTGGCATTGAAGCTATTAACCACGGTGCGGATGCAGTGTATATCGGTGCGCCTAAGTTTGGCGCACGTGCAGCAGCCGGCAATTCGTTGGAAGATATAGCTGCTTTGGTGGCTCATGCCCATTTATATAATGCCCGGATTTATGTGACTGTCAATACCATCTTAAAAGAAGAAGAACTGGCCGAGACGGAGAAAATGATTTGGGACTTGTATCGTGCGGGAGTAGATGCCCTCATTGTGCAAGACATGGGAATCACTCGCTTAAACCTGCCACCTATTCCCTTGCATGCCAGTACCCAAATGGATAACCGCACACCGGAGAAAGTACGTTTCCTTGCAGAAGCCGGTTTCCGGCAAGTAGTATTGGCACGTGAGCTTTCCCTTCAGGAAATCAGCCATATTCATAAAGCTTGTCCGGAAGTGTCGTTGGAAGTATTTGTACATGGGGCACTTTGCGTTAGTTATAGCGGGCAATGTTATGTCAGCCAGGCTTGTTTCGGACGTAGTGCCAATCGGGGAGAATGTGCGCAATTCTGTCGTTTGCCTTTCAGTCTGGTGGATGCCGATGGAAAAGTAATTGTACGTGATAAGCATTTGCTATCTCTCAAAGATTTGAATCAGAGTGATATTCTGGAAGAGTTACTTGATGCGGGTGCTACTTCGCTCAAGATAGAAGGCCGTCTGAAAGACGTTTCTTACGTAAAGAATGTTACGGCTGCTTACCGCCAAAAGCTGGATGCTATCTTTACACGCCGTAAAGAATATGCCCGGGCCTCTTCCGGTACTTGCAATTATACATTCCGTCCCCAGTTAGATAAAAGTTTTAGTCGTGGATTTACACATTACTTCCTGCACGGACGCAGTGAGGAAATCTTCTCTTTTGATACTCCGAAATCCCTCGGTGAAGAGATGGGAACCATGAAGGAACAACGTGGAAACTACCTCACAGTAGCTGGATTGAAATCATTCAACAACGGTGACGGTGTTTGTTATATCGATGAGCAAGGACGCCTGCAAGGCTTCCGTATCAACCGTGTAGATGGAAATAAACTCTATCCGGCAGGTGAGATGCCTCGTATTCGTCCGCGTACTGTGCTTTACCGTAACTATGACCAGGAGTTTGAGAAGTTGCTGGCACGTAAGTCTTCCGAACGAAAGATTTCCGTTTCCTTGCTTTTGGCAGATACTGCCTTCGGCTTTGCTCTGACTGTCACGGATGAGGATGATAATAGCGTTACACTTTCTTTCCCTTATCAGAAAGAACCTGCCCGTACCCCGCAGGCAGATAATCTGCGTACTCAACTCAGCAAATTGGGAAATACTCCTTTTGAAGCCGGAATATTAGCGGATAATCGTTCGTCTGAAACAAATTCCGCCATAGAAATCCGTTTTTCAGATAACTGGTTTCTTCCCGCTTCCATAGTAGCCGATTGGCGTCGTCAAGCCGTAGACAAGCTGGTTACCGTTCGCCGTATTAATTATCGGCAGGAAGTGGCAGTCTGGAAACCTACAACTCATGCTTTCCCTTTGCCGGGAACTTCTTCTAAGACAACAGCTTCTGCTACTTCATTAACGTACCTCGGTAATGTAATGAATACCCGTGCCGCCTCTTTCTATACCGATCACGGTATCGCTGCTGTAGCTCCGGCTTATGAGAAACAATCTGTACCGGGTGCTGTTTTAATGTTCTGCAAGCATTGTTTGCGTTATAGTATGGGTTGGTGCCCTACTTATCAGAAGGGACGTTCACCTTATCGGGAACCTTATTGTTTGCAAGGAACTGATGGTAAGCGCTTCCGCTTGGAATTTGATTGTAAGAATTGTCAGATGAAAGTATATGCGGAATAAGAGAGAACATATTCGTTATCACCACAGAGCGATACAGAGTAACACAGAGTTTCTTAAATATCAGAAAAGACTCCGTGCAACTCTGTGTTACTCTGTGGTGATAGCGATTATTATCAGTCTGGTTTCCTGCCGTTACTCCCGTCCCAATCTGGATGATGAAGGTATCAGTGATAAAACCCGCGACTCTCTGACTTACCTTTACGACCGGCATTATACGTTGAATACAAATCTGGAAGTAGTGCAGGATTCCGTGGTGCTTGCCTGTCTGCCGGTGAAGGATTGCTACAATACTTTGTATAGAGGAGACCGTGTAGTAGTGGCCGAATTTGCCATTCATTCTGCTGATAGTGTGGACAGTGTTTGGGTAAAACTTGCTCATTCCCAGGAGATACAAGGCTGGATCAGGGAGCGGGAAATGATGCAAGCTTTTGTACCTACGGACAGTATCTCACAATTCATTTACTTGTTCAGTGATACACATGCTTCTTACTTCGTGATTATTTTCGCCTTATTTGTCGGTGCCTGGGTGTTCCGTCTGTTCCGTCAGAAGCAGTTGAAGATTGTTTATTTCAATGATATTGATAGCGTATATCCACTTTTGCTCTGCCTGTTGATGGCATTCAGTGCTACGGTGTATGAGACGATGCAAGTCTTTGTGCCCGAAACGTGGGAACATTTCTATTTTAATCCTACGCTTTCACCTTTCAAGGTGCCGTTTATTCTCTCAGTCTTTTTGCTGAGCATCTGGTTGTTTATCATTGTACTGCTGGCAGTACTCGATGACTTGTTCCGTCAGTTGACTCCTCCTGCTGCCGTATTCTATCTGTTGGGATTGGCATCTTGTTGTATCTTCTGTTATTTCTTCTTTATACTGACTACACAAATCTATATCGGCTATATTTTCCTTGTTGTTTTCTTTGGGCTTTTCCTAAAGCGAATGTGTGCTACACTTGTCATTTACCGCTATCGTTGCGGGCGCTGCGGACAGAAATTAAAAGAAAAGGGGCCTTGCCCAAGCTGTGGTGCTATCAATGAATAATAGGGGGTAGCAAGTTCTCTTAACCTTTTCATGCTTATGATACTTACTTTTCCCCTCTTTCCAGCTTAGATGTAATGTAAAAGATGGCATCTTTTGCTGCGAAAGATGCCATCTTTTGATGTTAGAGATGCCACCTTTTGCGACAAAAGATGCCATCTTTTGCATAACGGGTCAGGGAGATGTATGGGGACGGAAGTAATGATCTCTATCAGAACCTGCAACGTAGTTCGACTCCCGCCTGTATGGGGCGGCCTTTCTGCATGAATCCGTTGCCCATGCTTTCAAAGTAGAAAGCAGCGTAGTCTTTATCCAGCGCATTGCGAACCCAGAAGTCAATCTGTCCGTTGCCTTTTTGCAGGCTGAGGCGTCCGTTCAATGTGCCGTAGAAGGCTTGGCTGACATCATTCTGCTCGGTCCAATAGATGCGTCCTGCACCGGTGTAGTTGGCATTAAGTTGAATACGGTCCAACCAATGTCCCGGGTTGATGCGGAAAATGTATTGTCCGCCCAGGCTCAGAGTGTGCTTCGGAACGAAAGGAACATAGTTGCCGTTGTAACTTATTTCTTCTAATTTACTGTTGGTTGTTATGTAATCTTTGAATGTGGCATAAGTATAACCATAGCTTGCAGTCAGGGTAAAGTTAGTGGTAACTGCACCCATCAGAGATATTTCTGCTCCCAAGCTGCGGCTCTTTCCTGCATTTACCGTCTCGCGTCCAAGTCCGCTCTGGGCGAAGCGGGAAATCTGCTGGTCGCGCGTTTCAAGCCAGAACAGGGCGGCATCGGCACGCAGACGGTTTTGGAAAAGGTTTAGGTGAGTACCTATTTCATAGTTCCAGGTTTGTTCCGGTTTATATACGGTGGCAGCCCGGGCATCCGGATTCTTACCGCCATCAGGTAGAAAACCATCTACCAAATCTTTGAAGTTGTCTGGAACATTGGGCATGATTGCTTCTTTAGATTGCTTCATCATATCGTTGCGCAAACTGGATTGTAGAAGGTCGGAGAACATCTGAATGTTATATCCTCCCGAGCGATAACCTTTGCTGACGGTAGCATATACATTTCCGGCATTATCCCGGAAGTCATATTGCAAGGCGAACTTCGGAAGTAGTTGCAGATAATCTTTGCTGATGGAACCTTCGTAGCAGGATTCTACAGTCAGGGCTGTTTCCGGCATCATTATTATAGGATCACGAACAGGCTGTCCGTTCTGCATCATCTGACCTGTAATGCCTACGGTGTAATCCATTGCTGTGCCGGAGTTGTAATCCATCTTCATCTTCTCATAATCCAGGCGAAGTCCGGCAGTGAATGATAATCCGTCGATACTAAATAAATCTCTGAATGTGGATTGGTGAAACAGAGCTCCATTCAGAAGCGGTGTTTTGAAATCTCCGTTGATAGGTAAACGTGTGCTGGTTACTTTTAATGATGGCATGATATTCATATTCATCACCGGGCTCATCGGTACTTCTATTAGTGGAGGAATTACACTACCCAGCATCTGGTTCATCATTGTCATGCCGTCTTCCTTGAATGTGACGGGGGCAGTAGTATTCAGCCATTGATAGAATCCGAAGACACCTGTTGCCCATTGCCAACGCCGGTTGCTCTTGCTTTTCATCACAATCTCTTCACTGATGGTATTGATGCGTTGTTTCTGTTCCAGTGTATACGTATCTGAGGCTGTGAAATCCTGATCCAGAAACATACGATCCTTTAGATGCTGATATCCGGTTACGGCACTGAGTGTGAAATTCTGTGCCTGGTACTCTACATTAAGTCCGGCATTCAGCAGGTTGCGGTAATAGCTACTTTCATCATTGTAAGCCGTTTTGGCTACATCTCCGGTTTCTTTATTGTAGAGTCCATACGGGTAACCGCCCTGGTCACCATATTCATAACTTACATTAAAGTCGAGCTTCCAATTATCGCTGGGCAAGTAGATGGCGCGGATACGTCCACCGGCAGACTGCCCTTTATCTACCTTTTTATTGTTGAGCGCTGCATTGCGGAAGAAACCGCCTTCGTATTCATAAAATCCTCCAGCCGAGAATGCAAAGCGCTCATTCATCCGGTGATAGTGAGTGACGGAAGTATTGTATTGATTGTGTGTACCTGCCCCTATCCGGAAGTCAGTACCTTGATAAGAGAAAGGAGATTTGGTATGTACTTTAATAAGTCCACCCATCGCATTTCGTCCGTACAGTGTACCCTGCGGACCGCGCAGCACATCAATACGTTCGATGTCGGAATAATTGAAATCGAATGCGGATTTATCTATATAAGGTATATTGTCAACATAGAGCCCTACGGAGGGAGTATTGATGCGGGAACCGATACCACGAATGTAGACGGCAGATGTCAGTCGCGAACCATAATCAGGAATAAATATATTCGGGACCAGTGCTGTCAGTTTTTTTATGGAGTTCACTTGTGCAGCTTGCATGTCTTGTTGCGAAAGTAAGGTGACGGCATTGGGCAGCTCGCGCAACTTACGGTTTTCTTTAGGTGCTGCAATGATGAGAACCTCTTCAACGTCCACTATTTTCAGGGTATCCACTTTTTCTGCCGCAATGTTTCCTATGGGTAGGAGTGCCAGGGCAAAAATCAATAATTTACTCTTATTCATATCAACTCGTTTTATTTCGGTTGCAAAGTAAGAGCATTTTCCCTGTTTCCGCAATCCTCATTTATTAGGATTTAGATACGGTCTGCTTCAACGTATCCGTGCATTACAGCATAAATCGTCAGTCCGGCCACTGATTTAATACCCAGTTTCTCCGTGATATTCTTTCGGTGGGAGATGACCGTAGTCTGGCTGATATTCAGTTTATCGGCTATTTCTTTATTGATAAGTCCTTTGGTTATCAGTACCAGTACTTCTATTTCGCGGGGAGAAAGATCATGTCCGCTGTCGGCATGAGGATTACCGCACGGATGCGCCGCTGCATCATGGGGATGTCCGTGGGGGTGGCTATAAGGATGTCCGCCTTTGTGTCCGAACTGATGCAGTTGCAGGATATTCCTTATCAGTGTTTTCTCGTCCTGATAAATATTCAAAGTCGGTATTCCTGCCAGTTGAGGCTGATTGTCACCGTTTGCCAATACAATGGTCTTGGGCTTGCGCGGTAGGAAAAAAGCGGTATGCTCAAAATATATCTGTGCTGAAACAAAATAATGTGCGTACATATCGGGGGTATCGTCCATCAGTTCCTCGAACGAACTGAATACACGTATGACGGCCATCGGGATAATTTCTTCCAGAAGGCTTTGCAATCCCATACATGATAAGGTATTGGAGTCAGCAATTGCTATTTCGGGAGCTACCATAGTATTTCTTTAATTTCTGCAAAAGTACAGATAAATTTTAGGATGTAGGCTATTGTGATTGAAAAACAGTAACTTTCCTTAATAAGTTGCTATAGAACTTTGCGCTCTTCTCTTTTGTTGTTAAGTATATAATTTACTTAATACTACTGATTTATGAAATATGATATAGCTATCATCGGCGGTGGCCCTGCCGGATATACGGCAGCCGAAAGAGCGGCTGCAAACGGGCTGCAAACTGTTTTGTTTGAAAAGAAAGCTATTGGCGGTGTTTGTCTCAATGAGGGGTGTATCCCTACCAAAACTTTGCTCTATTCCGCCAAGTTGTGGGACAATATGAAAGGAGCGTCCAAGTATGGCATCTCTGTGCCCGACGGCTCGTCATTCGATATGAAAAAGATTATCGACCGTAAAGATAAGATTGTGAAAAAGCTGACCGGTGGTGTGAAGATGACGGTCAGTTCGTACGGTGCTGTTATTGTGCCGCAGGAAGCCGTTATTATGGGTGAGGCGGACGGACGTTTCCAACTTTCGGCTGCCGGCGAAGCGTATGAAGTAACCTATCTGTTGGTATGTACAGGTTCCGATACATTGATCCCTCCCATTAAAGGATTATCTGAAATTGATTATTGGACATCAAAGGAAGCGTTGGAGATCACAACTTTGCCCCGTTCACTTGTCATTATCGGTGGTGGTGTTATCGGGATGGAATTCGCCTCTTTTTTCAATAGCATGGGTGTGCAGGTGTATGTTGTTGAAATGATGCCTGAAGTATTAGGCGCCATGGATAAGGAAACCAGCGGCATGCTGCGTTCGGAATATCAGAAGCGTGGGGTTAATTTCCATTTGAATGCCAAAGTAATTGAAGTTGGTAAAGAGGGTGTCACTATTGAAAAAGAAGGTAAGACTGCACTTATCGAAGCCGAAAAGGTACTCGTCAGTGTGGGTAGGAAAGCTAATTTGTCCCAGGTCGGTTTGGATAAACTGAACATTGAATTGCTGCGTAACGGTGTGAAGGTGGATGAGCATATGCAGACTTCCCATCCTCGTGTTTATGCCTGTGGTGATATTACCGGACACTCTATGCTGGCACATACTGCCATTCGTGAAAGTGAAGTTGCTGTCAATCATATCCTGAGAGTGGAAGACCGTATGAATTACGATTGTGTACCCGGTGTGGTGTATACCAATCCCGAAGTAGCGGGAGTCGGTAAGACTGAGGAAGAACTGAAAACATCCGGTATCAGTTATCATGTACAGAAGCTACCGATGGCCTATTCCGGTCGTTTTGTAGCCGAGAATGAATTGGTGAATGGGCTTTGTAAGTTGATATTGGACGATGATGATCGGGTGATAGGTTGCCATATGCTGGGAAATCCAGTTTCCGAATTGATTGTTCTTGCCGGACTTGCCGTGCAGCACGGATATACGGTAGAAGAGTTTCAAAAGACTGTTTTTCCGCATCCGACGGTCGGTGAAATCTTCCATGAAACTTTGTTTGCGTAATGTTCTGTATTGATAATCGCTGTACGGATATCTATTTTAATCTGGCAGCAGAAGAGTATTTGTTGAAGCAGAAGCGAGGTAACTTCTTTATGCTTTGGCAGTCGGAACCATCCGTAGTGATTGGGAAACATCAGAGTGTGGCGGTGGAAGCGGACGAGAGGTTTCTGGATGAAAAGGGAATAGTCCTGGCACGCCGTTTCTCCGGTGGAGGGGCTGTATATCATGACCGGGGAAACATTAATCTGAGTTTTATTGAAACCGTAAAGCAGCCGGACTTTGTATATTACCTGCAACAGGTCGTTGATTTCCTTGAAAAGGTAGGCATCTCAGCTTATGCTGACCAGCGTCTGGGCATTTATGTGGATGAACGGAAAATATCAGGTAGTGCGCAGTGCATACACAAAGATCGTGTGATGTATCATTGTACTTTGTTGTTTTCTACTGATCTGGATACGTTGAATGCGGCATTGAATGGCGATCCGGATGCGGAAAGCCGTATACCGGGCTCTCGTACTGTGCGTGCGGTACCTTCCGTACGGAGTGAAGTTGCTAATATAAAAGAGTTTTTGTCCGAACCCATGGCCATCAAGCGTTTCATACACTTGCTCTTTCACTCCTTTGTAGATGATGACGATAACCGGATTTACCGTTTTTCTGCCGGAGATATGGAAGCCATCGAACGGTTGAAAACGGAAAAGTATGCCTGCAAAGAGTGGATATATCATAAATCCGCATTAACTTTTACTTAAGTTAAAAACTTACTACTCAGTTGTTTGTTGTATAATAATAAACCGAGAACCTAAAACTTAACTATATGTCAAGATTTGAAATAAAGATGCCCAAATTGGGTGAAAGTATAACCGAAGGTACCATCATCTCATGGTCGGTACAAGTAGGAGACATCATTAAAGAAGATGATGTGTTGTTTGAAGTAAATACCGCTAAGGTTAGTGCCGAAATACCATCTCCGGTAGAAGGTAAAGTCGTGGAAATTTTATTTAAGGAAGGAGATACCGTAGCTGTGGGTACGGTGGTGGCTATTGTCGATATCGGAGGTGAGAACTCCGGGGATGAGGATAGCGTAGAGGCTCTCCAAAGTTCCGCTACTGATGAGAGTGTTGCGGTTGTTTCTAAGGCTGCCTCTGAGGAAACTCCTCAAGTCAAGGCTGTAAAATCGGAAGAAGAACGTTGGTATTCGCCTGTAGTTCTTCAGTTGGCTCGTGAGGCCGGCATTCAGCCTAAAGAACTGGATACTATTCCGGGTACCGGATATCAGGGACGGGTGAGCAAGAAGGATATCAAGAGTTACATTGTCCGGAAACAAAGTGGTGGTACCGCTATGGCGCAGCCTGCTGCTAAGCCAAGTACGCAACCTGTTGCAAGCGTTGCACCGCAACCGGTAGCTACAGCACCTGCCCAGTCGTCTGCTAAACCAGCTGCAACTCCTGAAGTACAACGTACTACACCTGCTTCCGGCACATTCTCAGCAGAAGGTGTTGAAGTAAAAGAGATGGATCGTGTACGTAAGGTGATAGCCGACCACATGGTAATGTCTAAACATACTTCCCCGCACGTAACCAATATTGTGGAAGTAGATGCAACGAAACTTGTGAAGTGGCGTGATAAGAATAAAGACGCTTTCTTACGTCGTGAGGGAGTGAAACTTACGTATATGCCTGCCATCACAGAAGCTGTGGCGAAGGCGCTGGCTGCTTACCCGCAAGTGAATGTATCGGTAGAGGGATATAATATCTTGTTCAAGAAACATATCAATGTCGGTATTGCCGTTTCTCTGAATGATGGCAATCTGATTGTTCCGGTGGTTCGTGATGCCGATCGTCTGAACCTGAACGGACTTGCCGTAGCCATTGATTCACTGGCACTCAAGGCTCGTGATAATAAGCTGATGCCCGATGATATTTCCGGTGGCACTTTTACGATTACGAACTTCGGTACATTCAAGTCTTTGTTCGGTACACCTATCATCAATCAGCCTCAGGTGGCTATCCTGGGAGTAGGATACATTGAGAAGAAGCCTGCTGTAATAGAGACCCCGGAAGGGGATGTGATTGCCATCCGTCATAAGATGTATCTGTCTCTCTCTTATGATCATAGAGTCGTGGATGGTTCATTAGGTGGCAACTTCCTCTATTTTATTAAAGAGTATCTGGAAAACTGGAAAGAATAACTTAATACCTTGATGAGTATGAAAAAGTACAATATAAAAACCACAGATGTGGAACTGCTGAAGAAATGGTATTACCTGATGACGCTGGGGCGTGCGCTCGATGAAAAAGCGCCCGCTTACCTGTTGCAGTCCCTTGGCTGGTCCTTTCACGCTCCGTATGCCGGACATGACGGAATACAGTTGGCCATCGGACAGGTATTTACCAAAGGAGAAGATTTCCTTTTCCCTTATTACCGTGATATGCTGACTGCCCTTTCCGCCGGAATGACGGCAGAAGAGCTTATACTGAACGGTATCTCCAAAGCTACTGATCCGGGAAGTGGTGGACGCCACATGTCCAATCACTTTGCCAAACCCGAATGGCATATCGAGAATATATCCTCGGCTACAGGTACGCATGATCTTCATGCAGCCGGTGTGGCACGTGCAATGGTATATTATGACCATAAAGGAGTCGTTATTACTTCACACGGTGAATCTGCCTCATCCGAGGGCTTTGTCTACGAAGCTGTCAATGGTGCCAGTCTTGAACGCCTGCCCGTTATTTTTGTATGGCAGGATAATGGATATGGTATATCTGTTCCGAAGAAAGACCAGACGGCAGCTCGTAAAGTGGCGGATAACTTCTCCGGATTCAAGAATCTGAAGATTATCCATTGTAATGGAAAAGATGTGTTCGACTCCATGAATGCCATGACTGAGGCCCGTGAGTATGCATTGCTGAACCGGAATCCGGTAATCGTACATGCCAATTGTGTCCGTATCGGTTCCCATTCCAACTCTGACAAAGATACTTTGTACAGGGATGAAAATGAACTGGCTTATGTGAAAGAAGCTGATCCGCTGCTGAAGTTCCGCCGGATGCTGTTGCGTTACAAGCGTCTCACCGAAGAAGAGCTGAAAGAAATAGAGGAGAAAGCAAAGAAAGACCTGGCTGCTGCCAATCGTAAGGCGCTGACAGCTCCCGATCCTGATCCTAAAACCATTTTCGACTATGTATTGCCGGAACCTTATGAACCGGAAAAATATAAAGATGGAACACATCGTGAGACAGAAGGAGAGAAGAAATTCTTTGTAACTGCCATCAATGAAACGCTGAAAGCAGAGTTCCGCCATAATCCTGATACCTTCATCTGGGGACAGGATGTTGCCAATCGGGATAAAGGGGGCGTGTTCAATGTAACCAAAGGCATGCAACAGGAATTCGGTGAAGCTCGTGTGTTTAGTGCGCCTATTGCCGAAGATTATATTGTCGGCACAGCAAATGGTATGAGCCGTTTTGATCCTAAAATCCGGGTAGTGATAGAAGGTGCGGAGTTTGCCGACTATTTCTGGCCTGCCGTAGAACAATATGTGGAATGTACCCATGAGTATTGGCGTAGCAACGGACAGTTTGTTCCTAATGTAACTTTGCGTTTGGCTTCCGGTGGTTATATCGGTGGCGGACTCTATCACTCGCAAAATCTGGAGGGCGCTTTGGCTACTCTGCCCGGAGCACGGATTGTTTGCCCGTCCTTTGCCGATGATGCTGCCGGACTGCTTCGTACAAGTATACGTTCCCGTGGGTTTACGTTGTTTATTGAACCGAAAGCATTGTATAATTCCGTAGAAGCAGCCACCATTGTTCCTGATGATTTTGAAGTTCCTTTTGGGAAAGCGCGTATTCGCCGTGAGGGCAGTGACCTGAGTATTATCACCTATGGTAACACAACGCATTTCTGCCTGAATGTTGCCGAACGTTTGGAAAAAGAAGGTGGCTGGAGTGTGGAAGTGATCGATATCCGTTCTTTGATACCGTTGGATAAAGAAACCATTTATGAGTCTGTGAAGAAGACCAGTAAAGCCCTGATTGTTCATGAAGATAAAGTCTTTGGTGGCTTCGGTGGCGAGATAGCAGCCAGTATTGGTACAGACTTGTTCCGTTACCTGGATGCACCGGTACAGCGTGTAGGCTCTACCTTTACTCCTGTAGGTTTTAATCCAATACTGGAACGTGCCATTCTGCCGGGTGCAGATAGAATTTATGAAGCAGCCAAGAAGCTGTTGGAATATTAATTTAATAATAAGTTATTATGAAAGAGATAGGATTATTTTATGCAATGAATGCTGCCAAGACTTCTCATATCGCAGAGAAGATACGTGAGAAGCTCGGACACAAAGAAGTGGAAATGATTATGATAGAAAAAGCCTGGCAGAATGATTTTCAGGCTTATGATAAACTGATAGTAGGTGCCTCCACCTGGTTCGATGGTGAATTGCCTACCTATTGGGACGAAATGATACCGGAGATAGAAAGCCTCGATCTGAAAGGTAAGAAAGTTGCTCTCTTCGGACTTGGTGACCAAATCGGTTATCCCGATAATTTTGTTGACGGCCTGGGAATACTGGCTGATGCCTTTGAAAAGGCAGGGGCTGTCCTTGTCGGATTTACGTCTGCCGAAGGTTATTCATTTAACCGGTCAAGAGCTTTGAGGGATGGTAAATGGTGTGGACTGGTGATTGATATAGAGAACCAGTCGAAGTTGACGGATAAACGGATAGCGGACTGGTGTGAACAGTTGAAGAAAGAATTCTGAAATAACATGAGGGGCTCGTTAGAGGGCCCCCTTATTTTATATTACTTTGATTCCATCAGGAACTTTGATTGTAGATTTTTCCATTAGTTCCTTTAACATGCTTGATATAGACTACACCGAATGGAATAGGGAAGGTCCTTTCCGCCCATTCCAAATCGCCAAGATGGGGAGTAATGCGAAGAGTCTTACAGCCTGCATTCACTATCTTGACATCTAAAATGTACTGTGTCATCCTGGGGGTAGGTCCGGAGGCTCATCCATGACAAAAGCTGTGCCGGAAACTGGGATAACAGTAATCACCGAAGTCTTTGTGGATATCATCTTTACCTTTGGGAACAAAATCATCCAGTCTTGCGGCATTATGTGTTCAGTTCAGATTGAAATCTTTCATATCACGCATGGCATGGTTGTTTGTGGGATATCTCTTTCTCCGTTTGCCGCCATCATTCTAGCTACAGGTGCCACTTACGGATTCTTCGAAACGGATGCGTATGGAGGGGGCTTCCAAGGTTTGACCGAATCCAATACGAGTTTTAAATCTCCGTGCAGTTCCCGACCATAATTTTAGCTCATAATAGTGATGTGTACCCCTTAAACCAAAAGAGGCTGAGCTCAAAAACTATTTTGAGACAGCCTCATCCTTATCAAACAATTCTTAATTAATGTCGTTTAGTTAACTTGAGCAATCGATATCCGGTATCAACCGAAGCTGTGTTCCCATGCAGATCACATTATTGACGGTTGTCAGGTTGAATAATCAATTTAGATGAAAACTATTTGTTTCAGGTTTATCGGTTTTGAGGCTTTCGTTGATTGGAATCTCCTATAGTCAAAGTCGTCTCACCTTAATACCTGATAAAAAGGCTTTTCCTTTTATGGTATTCAAGTTAATTGTTATACAATTATCATTGTTTTGTACTATATAACGACGTTTAAAAGCTGTGCGATAGTGTCCATAGTCGACTGGTGAGAAATTTGTTTCGACTTGTTTCCCGCAAATAGAAATATTGAAGTACGTTTCTCCAGAATGTTTTTCTCCACTGCTCTTACCCAAAAGATTAGCTAACTGAGTTGCAGGCTTAGTGACATCAGCCATGAGCAATTCTATTTCATAATCTCCCTGAGGCGCATCAATCTTGTACGCAAAGTTGCCCTCACGCCATGTCTGATACAATGGTCCGTCCACAGTATTGTGTATCTCTGAGGTAGTACTGTGTTCTTCTCCATCTATATATCCCCAATTACCAGAAGTATAGGGCTGGTCGGGAAGCCAGGTAAGACTACTTATATCTGAAGTATAAAAACAGTTACTTCCTACATTGATAGCCAATTCATCTCCAGCAGCAATATTAGGGAATGGTTGAAAACATATTTTCATAGCATCCTGAACTGTCTTTCCGTCATTCACACCTTGCACTAAAATAGTTGATTCGCCTTTGGGCAGTAGCACATTGAAAATGGTATGGCAATTGAATATCTTTTGGCTTCCTACGGACTGCCCGTTAACAAACAACTCTACTTCCGGCATATTTGAATAAATTTTGATGGCCTGTGACTTGTTTGTTTCTCCCACACGAGTGTCCCAGTCTTGACTGGCTATTCTTAATATCGGAACATCTTTGCGCCATAAAGCTTTAAAATAATAAGCCACATCCTTCAAGGTACGATTGTTGTAGGCCACTCCTTTATTGTTTACTCTTGGCATGGATTCCTGACGCGCTGCCACGTTGAAATCAATAAAGTTCCAATATGCGCATCCGCTTATCCATTCCGTTTCTTCAATGAATGGAAGATAATGCTCAATGTAAGTTTGTTGATATTCAATGCTGAAATCAAATGCACGTCCATTGGTGGTATGCAATCGTTTGTCACTTCCTGCACCCCACTCGCTGATTATTATCGGTTGGTTTGGATAACGACGATGTTGGTCCTCACACCAAGCATTGAAGTCTTTTAGTTCACCCACATACCAACCGTGATAAAGATTCCACCCAACAACATCTTCTAAGTTTAGACCTATTTCGTTGTAGAGGTTTGTCATATTGAAAGCCATCACACTTACTCTGCTGGGGTCTTCTTCTTTGAGAACTATTTCCAAACGTTGGGCCAACGCAACGGTGCGTTTTTTGCAAGCCGGCCATTCGGGTTTGTCAACCGCAGGTGTTGTCAAGAGTATTTCATTCATATATCCCCAAGCGATAACAGACGGATGGTTGTAGTGTTGACGTATCATTTCGCGCAGATTTTGTTCGCAATTATCATCATATCCCGGTGTGTCGGGCACTATATTTATAATAGGAATTTCTTCCCATGCCAATAATCCTAATTCATCGCACATCTCTAAAACAGTATCGTCTTGCGGATAGTGTGAAATTCGAATAAAATTGCATCCTAACTCTTTCATTAAGGCGATGTCTCGACGATGTGCTTCGTCATCTAATGCTACGCCCACTGGGGCTTGATCCTGATGTCGATTGAATCCTCGCAATTTGTATGGCTTTCCGTTGAGGCTAAAGCCTTTATTGCCATCAAAGGCAAACCATCGAAAGCCTGTTTTATGTATTTTCTCGTCCAGCAGTTTGCCCGTTTTTAAGTCTGTCAATATTGTCTTTATCAGATAAAGTGACGGTGTCTCAGGAGTCCACAGGCTTGGATTTTGAATATCATCCGATATACATTCGACAGTGCGCGTTTCACCGGCCTTTAATTTTAACTTTCGATTGATGGTTTGTAGCAGTTCTCCCTCCGGACTGTAGATTGCATTTTTAACTTCCAGAGTTGTGGTTTTCAGAGCGTCATTACTCACTTCGCTACGCACTTTCAGTACACCGCTTTGCTTGTTAGTAATTGAAGCATTGATGAAGATACCATCAGAGCCCATATTGGTCATATTGAAGTGTTGTTCTGGAGTCGAGATGAGCCACACGTCTCTATAGATACCTCCCCAGAATGTAAAATCGGCTGATATCGGCGTAATGTCTTTCCTTGAATTGTCCACTGTGATTTCAATCGTATTCTCTTTTTGAATGTAATTGGTGATATCCATCGTGAAGGCGGTATATCCACCTGCATGACAGCCTGCTTTATTACCGTTCACACTAACCGTAGCTGCTTTGCTGGCCGCATCTACCTTCAGATAATAACGACGTCCTTTCACTATGTCAGGTAAAACAAGTGTACGCCTGTAAAGTCCTTCTCCCTGGTAGTAATTCCGTTGTTTGTAGGCATCTTGGTTAAAGGTATGGGGAAGATTGACTGACTCCCATTTCTCGTCCATAGGTTTACGAAATTCCCAATTGTCATTGATGGTTTTCATTTCCCTTTGCGCTTGCAAAGTGGCAGTGGCAAGCATTGTTATTGCGGCAAGCACTCCTATTTTGAGCAGAATTCTATTTATCATAATCTTTTCATTATTATTATTTGAATTTTGGCTTTTGGTCAATTTCATAATTTTTTTTATTGATAGTTCATGTGGAACTTCTCATAATATGTATGATCTTTAGGGAAATCCTCACCTTCCCAAGCCTTCTTTGATGTCCATGATTCAGCTGGTGCTGTCCAGAATGAATGATCAGCCGGTAGCCCTAATGGCAAGAATGCCAATGACGCTAAATAAAGGCTTCCATTATTAGTATATACATTGGCAGTATCGGGTTGTTTGCCGTTGAAGCCAAGCGTCAGAAATCCATTTTCATTGAAATTTCGTTCATCGGCAAACATTCGTTGGATAACAGCAGTCATTGCCGCTCTTACTTGACCATTACTGAGCTCTTTAGGCAATAGCTCTTTCCAAGCTACCAAGGCTAAAGGTTGGAGTACGCCGGTTCGATAAGTGATGGAGCGCCCAAATACAGGAAATGTACCTTCAGGAGATATAAGATGTTCCAAAATTACACTGTAACGCTGCATACGCTTGGTGGCATGCAAAAATGTGGTCCCTGCCCATTCCCGTTTAATTTTTCCGCCATTGGTAAGTACTTCCATGCATTCGAATAGCATAGGGTGAATGACAAAACTATTATAATAGTCGAATGCAAACGAAGGCCCATCCGAATACCATCCATCGCCAATGTACCATTCTGAAACTTTGCGCAAAGCAGAGTCAATACGGTAGTAGTCGGCTTTTCCTTCCACTTTGTGAAGAAAAGCTTCTATGGTTGAAGTGAAGAGTAACCAATTGGTGTACAGTGGATTGATACGCCGCAAGGAAATAAATTGGGTTATATAGCGTTCTTTAGTGATATTGTCAAGTGGCATCCAAAGCGAATCATAACCACGGATAAAGCTTTCTGCAATATAAGCAGCATCAACTAAGGTCTGAAAATTTTCACTCCATAGTAAATAGTCTGGAGATGACGGATCAACAGCATTTTTATAACTCTTTAAAGCCCAAATCCTTAATTGCTTTCTTTGCCTGCTTTCTGCTGAATCATCATCGGGCAACGAAAGCCAGGGTGCAACTCCGGCCATCAGGCGGCCAAAACATTCCATATAAGAGACACGTTTATCGCGTCCGTCCCAAGTAGGGCTAAGTTCAAGCTGCATATTCTCCTGCAACTTTCCTTCACTCATATTGCTTAATACTGGCGCTGCCATTCGATACATGATTTTATACCACATCTCACGGTCTGATATTTCTTTCCCTTTTTTCTTCTGTTTAGCACATAAGTCGGCAGAAGAAAATAAAAATAATATTGTAAACAAATATAAAGTAATCTTATTCATCTAATTATTTTTTTATTTTAAAAAGCGTACCCGTTCGCAAGCGGCGAGCAAAAACACTCCCACTCCAAAATTGTAATATGAATCTGCATCAACTATTTGTCCAGGGATGGCCTTTTCGCCGATAGGTTGAATATATCCTATCTTTCCATCAGCTTGTAATGCCACAGTTTTTAGGTATTTCCATGATTTTTCTGCTATTGGTAAATAGGTGTTCGCATCAAGTAGTCCATTATTAATTCCCCACAGATAACTGTAGGTAAAAAGGGCTGTTCCGCTTGTCTCAGCTCCCGGCGCTTGGTTAGGATCAATAAGGCTGCGTGTCCAATATCCTTCGGGTTGCTGGCAGGTAGCCAAAGCTTTAGCCATGGCTTGGTATCGAGCAATATATTCTGGGCGGTATTTGTCGTTAGTCGGCAATTGTTTCAATACTTTAGCTAATGCAGCGAATGCCCATCCATTTCCACGTGCCCAAAAATCCTTTTTACCATTAATTGTCTGATGAACTGGATATAAATATTTGGCATCCCGATAGTAAAGTCCGGCTTCGGTGTCATACATTATACTATCTGTAGTTGCTAAATATTGATACAACTTTTCCAGATACAATGGATTCTGTGTTATGTCATACATCTTCACCATGACTGGCATTACCATGTAAAGGGCATCTACCCAATGCCAGTAATCAAGTTTAAGTGTAGACATTTGATATTCCATCACTTCTCGGGCACGGGCTATTTTCATTGTGTCTGCATTAAGTTTATATAGATCCGCGTAGGTCTGAAAGCAGATTTGCCAATCTCCAAAAAGCACATATTCCGGTGTTTCACCATAAGTGCTTAGCCATTCTGACTTATTGTTGCCAGTAGCACCTTTCCATTGATTGTATTCAGCCCAATCAATGGAATATTGCATATAGCTTTTATTTCCGGTCAGCGCATAAACTTCCATATTTCCGGTATGATAAACGGCGTCATCCCAAAATGAGCGGACTTGTGCTTTGTGGGTAGATTGATATTGCTGATTTACTCGATGGATAATCTCCAACACTTCTTCTGCGGTTTCAGTACTTTCTTTCTTATTGTTGCATGAAGCAACTAATAATATAAGAATTCCTAATATATATTTTATGTAATGCATATTTCGGTTAATGGTTGATTAATAGTATAGTAGACTTATCTCATAAAAAGCTACACTTAAAAAATGAATTGATGCAATTCTATTGACGATTATATCTTTATTAATAGAGCTTGCACCAATTCATTTTTCTATGCAGATTATTGCTCATCGGCAACAGCTTCTTCCCAAGTTTTCCATTTCTCAACTGATGGGTTATAGCCATCATAACCAGGATTCTGACTCAGTTCACCTAATAAATTTGCATCAATGGCGCTTTGTGGTATGGGCCAGTTGATATTGTGGCGTCCCATAGTGTATTTACGCCCTTTTACTATTGGAGCATCGGGCTTATTATAATAATTGTTGTACTTGCAGATGCGATGCCACCAAAAACTGTCTTCATGAAGTTTATTTATATCATAAGTCTTTCCTTCGTTGTCAGGTTTCCCACTCAAGGCCAAGGAATACGAAATGCGGCTTAGTTCAGTAAATCTCCATTCTTCCATATAAAGTTCGCGAGCACGTTCATCCACAATGTTATCTATATCAACTTTGGAATAGAGGATTTTGCATTTTGCACGTTTGCGGATGGCATTGACGTCTGCCGTAGCTTCTTCAATATTGCCCAAGTAGTAATTAGCTTCTGCACGTAGCAGATAAGTTTCGGCCAATCGGTACAAATAAAAATCAGCGTATCCGCTACCCTGATAATTATTAAGGTTAGCAGCTTCATCTTCGGGAGATTCTGACCATGTTTTGTAGTGTGGCCAGTCAAACCAAGTACGTATGGTGTCACTACAAAGAATCTGTTTTTCTCCTTTTTCATTGATGTGGATATAGCTTAGGTTCTGGCCATAGTATGCTGAGTTCGGATTGTTGTATTTGATATCTTCCATATGTACCCAGTTGCCCACTTGAGAGTTATGCCTCAGATCACCGTCATCATGTGTATTATTCAGATACCACAATGAATTCTCGGCAAAATAGGTGGGGCGCACAACCCCCACACCGCGTCCGAGAGCCCTGTTATAGTCTAATGTGGCGTCATA
This sequence comes from Bacteroides sp. MSB163, assembly GCF_036416795.1. Taxonomy (NCBI): domain Bacteria; kingdom Pseudomonadati; phylum Bacteroidota; class Bacteroidia; order Bacteroidales; family Bacteroidaceae; genus Bacteroides; species Bacteroides maternus. Next base: position 2,495,576 of record NZ_CP143867.1, read on the forward strand.
AGAAGCATTTGTCAAGGCAAAACGATCTACTGCCAGCTTATTATCAGGAGTAGAAATGGAGTTCGAATTCCACCAAGGCACCATGTTACGCATTGTACGTGTACGAATACCGGAGTCGGACCCGTAGCGATTGGGCATTACCAATATAGCTTCCGTATTGGCGGCAATGGTCTTGTTGTTGCCTTGGTGTAAGTTCCAGATCACATTGTTTGTAATGTTCCAAGTAGCTGGATTGGGGTTTGAGAAGGTACCGAAAGTTTCTGTCATTAATGCATAACCTGACTTGTCTATCAGTATATCAGCTTGTTCTTTGGCTTTCTGAAACTCCCCCATAGCCAAATAGCACTTAATCAGCAACTGTCGGCATGCCCCCTTATTAATCATGCCAATATAAGTCATATCCTTCTGTTCGGGCACATGCTGCACTGCAAATTCCATATCCTGTACCAGTTTCTTGATGATGGCCTCACGCTTTGTGCTTTTATAGTTTTGTTTAGGCTTGTCAATGATTTTAGAAACAAAAGGTATATCGCCAAACTGGAAACAAAGATTCAAGTATCGGTATGCACGGTGAAAATAAGCTCGGCCTAAATATTCGCTTTTGGTTGTTTCATCCAGTCCTTCAACCTTGTCAATGTAACTGATGATTGTGTTGGCGTATTTAATGCCATTGTAGGTCTCTCCCCAAAAGATGACAAGGCGATTCTGGTCGAAGTTATACCAACCATTATTGGGAGTGAAGCGTTCGTTAATATCACTGAATATAAGAGCATCATCTGTTTTGGATGCTACAGCTAGGTCTGAAAATAAATATTCGCTCATTAAGGGAAGCATCAGGTCGCAAGCTTCCGTGTTAGTCCAATAGGCACGTAATGCTTTATCTGCCGAAGCCAAAGCTGAATTGAGCCCTTCTACTGTGCTGAATGTTACCGAAGGTTCATAAAGTGAAAGCGGATCAGGTTTCAGGAAGTCGTCAGAGCAACTCACAGAGGATAATTGAATACAAACAATTCCAATTAATATCCTAAATATGTTTATATAGTTTTTCATAATTCGTTATACTTTTAAAATGTTAAGTTAATTCCGAGTGAATAAGTGCGTGGGGCTAAACCGCCGGTTTCAGGATCACCATATTCCCATTCTTTGCTCCAAGTTGCTACGTTGCGGACAGTAGCAAATACTTTGGCATTCAGAATCTTATATTTCTCAAGAAATTCCTGGGGTATGTTATAAGCTACTGAGATATTTTCCAAACGAATAAATGAACGGTCGATAACGCGTGCAGGAGCAGATATGCCGGTAGGGCCCTGTGCGCTTAGCCGTGCATAGGTATTAGTCGGATTGTCCACAGTCCAGTATTTCTTGGTGTATACATTTCGGCAATTTGTTATCTGTGAATAGCTGTTATCATTGTTGAGATAGTTGGTATCAAGGCTTTTGTGCCCCATATATGAATACATATTGAATGAAAAACTCCAATTCTTATAAATAGTGAAGTTATTTCTCAGTGACCAATGTACAGGAGGCGTGGTTTCACCCATAAATTGCTTGTCTTTATTGTTGTAAACCGGAGTCACACTTCCATCAGCATTTACTTTGTCATCGGCTGTATAGATATTTTGCACTTTCGGGTCACCTGGGCGCTGACCATATTTGGCTGCCTCTTCTACTTCGTCCTTTTGCCAAATGCCAGTAACCTTATAATCCCAAATAGCACTGACAGGATGTCCGATGAACCAACCGTTGGTTACATCGTCGCGCTCTTTGGTCGTTGTGTTTCCTGCCGCATCTATAATTGTTTCAGACTCCCCATAAAGTTTCTTGATAGTGTTTTTATTGACAGACAGGGTAAACCCTGTTTCCCATTTAAAGTTCTCTTTTTCAATGTTACGCGAATTGATTGATAATTCAAAGCCACGGTTCTCAATTCTACCTAGATTGGTGGTAATAGAATTGAATCCTGTGAAGCTGGGCAAAGACTGGTTCATAATCATATCGGTAGTAGGCATCACGTAGTATTCCAAACTTGCATTGATGCGATTATTCAAAAATCCCAAATCGAGACCGATGTTCCAAGAGGTGGTTTTTTCCCATTGTAAATTAGGATTAGCCAGTCGGCTCACGAAAAGATATTTTAAGTCCATCAAAGCGCCAGAGGCTGCATTTATGTATCCCTGTGTATATTTGCCCAAAGATAGGTTGGCTAATGCCAAATACGAATCAGCTAAACTGCGATTACCATTCTGGCCAAATGACAGGCGCAACTTACCTGAACTTAATGGTTTCCAGGCCCAGAATTTCTCATTAGTGAAAGTCCATGCTAATGCTCCGGAAAAGAAGTTGGCGTAAGGATTGGTTGTTCCGAATGCCGAATAGCCATCGCGCCTGAAGGAGAATGTAGCCATATAAGTATCATTGTATGAATAAAACAAGCGGGCTAAATAGCCACAAGCTGTTTCACGTGTGTCTGTAGAGCTAAATGAACTCAGATTCTTGTCGCCATTGGCTGTGCCGTGCAATCCCAAAGCTTCTGACGGCAAGATGTTGCGGGCGATAATTTCGTCTGCCCATGATTGCCGCTCTTCCGCTTCTTGTACTAAGGTCAGGATCGTGTGATGTTTTTTAGCCCACGTATAATCCCAGGTAATGGTGTTGTTAAGCGACCAGTCAAACCGCTTGCCCTGATTGCGAGTAACGCGATTATGAGTTTCGGCTTGCCAGTCAGGATGCTGAGACGATTGATAATAACGGTTGTGATAGTATTGGTATCGGGGTGCGACATTGAATTGGTATGTAATGCCAAAAGGTAATGTCACTTTTGAATTAAGTATGCTGTTAAGCACCATGTATCCACGGTCAAGATCCATATATTGGCGGTCATAGTCAAAATTATATCCTTTCCAATAAGCATTTTCTCCCATAGGGTGGGGTACTAACTCTCCGTTGTCGCCATATGGTGTAGTAAATGGACTGTTATCCAATATTTGGCTTTCCCAGTTGGTTGCAATATCCCCATCCGTACGATTCTGAAAATTGATGTTGGCACCCACACTGAGCCAAGGGGTTATTTGGGTATCAAGTTTGATATTTGAACGTACTGCACTATATTCATTACCTCTTGCTACACCTTCGTTTGAAAGATAGCCCAATGAGATGTAATAATTTACTTTTTTAGAGTTCCCGGAAACGCTGACATTATAATCTTGGTTCAAGCCCGTGTGGAAAGAGTGGTCATACCAATCGAAGGTTCGTCCCAATAGAAAATTATTCAGTGTTATGTCACTGGCTTGCAGTCCCAAACGTCTTCCCCAGATTTCCTCTATGCTCATAGATTCGTCCTGTTTGGTTTGAGCTTTCCAGGCATCTAATGTGATGCCATGCTTATTCAAATTAGCCTCAGTGGGGCGATTGTAATATCCTGACGGCGTATTGCCCGTCTGATATGCTTCGTATTTTCCTGTTTGGGGATTTACACCATAAGTGTCTGTTATGTAAAAATCTTCGCGATATTTCAAGTATCCGTCTGCATCATACACTTTTCGGTTATCGCCAATTGTGACGAAACCTACATTTGCGCTGAAGTTGATAACAGGCTTCTCAGAACGACCCTTTTTTGTCGTTACGATAACTACGCCATTTGCAGCCTTGGCACCATATACAGCGGCTGAAGAAGCGTCTTTCAAAACATCAATCTGGCTGATGTCGTTAGGGTTGATTTCAGACAGTTCACCATAAAAGATCATGCCGTCCAGTATAATCAGTGGGTCGTTGTGTCCTCCATCTGAATAGACAGAACGCTGTCCACGTACCTGCATGGAACCGCCTCCTTTAGCCGAACCATCGAAGCCTATACGTAGTCCGGCTGTTCCACGCAGCACATCTTGTACCGTTTTGGGAGCCTCGTTTGAAAGTTCTGCGGGGCGGACCTGAGACACAGCACCGGTCAGATCTTTTTTCTTCATGGTGCCATATCCTATTACCACCACTTCATCCAGCATCTCAGTGTCTTCTTTCAGAATGATATTGAGATTTTTTTTGTTTTCTATGTTTACTTCTTGTGAGACATATCCGATATAAGAAATTTGTATTATCGCATTAGCTGAAGCTTCTAGCACGAATCGTCCATCTATATCTGTAATTGTACCTATTGACTGACCTTTCACTGTTATATTGGCACCGATAATCGGCTCACCCTCTTGGTCCTTTATTATACCTGTTATTTTATTGCTCTGTTGGGCTATATCCTTCGCTTTGCTCATCAGCATGATATTCTTACCTTCCATGGCATAATAAATATCAGTACCTGCGAACACTGTATTCAAAACTTCAGCTACCGATTTGTTCTCTGCATTTACTTGAACAGTACGTTTGAGGTTAACTTCGTTCACATTGTATACAAACAAATAATCAGTTTGTTTTTCTATCTCATTAATTATTTTACCTGTTGATATTTTATCTGCCACAACAGTCACTTTCATTACCTGTGAATAAGATTCCGTGGCAAAAGCCGTCCCGGCAAATATAAACAGGGCTAAGGCTGTGATTTTCATAATATGGAATAAATGTTTAATTTCTACAATAGATTCCTGATACAAAATATTTTTCATATATTTGCATTACTAATTTTAGGTTTTTACTTAAGATTATTAAAGAAAACTGTCAATGCGTAATTGACTACCCATGGGATGGTGTTGCAGCACTGTCCCATTTCTTGTTATTCGAGTGTGTTACTTCATAGGCAAAATGATTTTAAAGGATTAATTAATAGTGATTACATTCTTCTCGTCATCTTTTTTGTAGGTAAATTTATTATTCAGTCTGAGGACTCTCAAAACATGTTCTACTCCATCTCCCGTTCTGAATTTACCTGTATAACGATTGTTTAGTATTTTGGTATTGTTGACAATGATGCTAACTCCATAATATAGCTTTAGCTTTTCCAGCATGTCTTTGACGGAGACATTATTGAAACAAATCAAACCTTCACGCCACAAAAAGTGGTCAGGTTCTTTAATTTGTCCTTTTGTTAGCTTGTTTCCTTTCAGACTTGCCATTGTATTGGGTTCCAACTTCATTCCGTTTATTGTAGTACCTGGGATTAAGATTTCTACAGCTCCTTCCAATAAGGCCGTTTCCCAGATACTATCCGTTGCGTAGGCCATGACATTGAATTCTGTACCCAATACCTTGACATTACATTTGTTTGTTTCTACAATAAAAGGTTGTTTTTCATTTTTAGTGACAGCAAAGTAACCTTCACCATTTAGCTTTACATTCCGGATATCACCATTGAAATGTCCCGGAAAGGTTAACGTACTAAGCGAATTCAGCCATACTTTAGTACCGTCTGCCAATATTAGTTCGGCTCGTTGTCCGGCGGGTACATGTATGGATTGTAGTGACTCACTTTGTTCTGCTTGTTGCTTTTCGGACCAATAGTGTGTACCTAATAGAATAACTGCGAATATTGCTGCTATTTTTGCAGTCTCTATCCAAAGTGTACGCAATGTAAAGTTCTTTTTTAATTGCTTATTTTCTGCTTTTGTAGGTTCTGTGCGCCACAGGGCAATATCATGTAGCTTGCGCTGTGCCATATATTCACGCATATTCTCCGAGCTTTCTTGCATCCACTCGGTGACGTGCTGCTTTTCGGTTTCGGTGGCATTGCCGGATATATATTTTTGGAGTAATTCGGAATTCATACTTTATGTTATTTTATATAGTAACGACTAAAGTGGAAACAACCCTAAAAGAAAATTGGGAAAAATGGAATTTATTTCATTTTTGCTCTCAAAAAGGCAGAGATACATGGCTGAAGTTAATAATAGAAGAAGAAATAAAATAGAGGAAGATAATCTTTTAAGGTTATCCGTAATGCCTTTAATGCTTTTGATATATGATATTCCACTCCTTTTACGGAAATTCCCATCTGTTCGGCAATTTCTTTATTGGACTTGTTTTCGAACCGACTTAGTAGAAATGCCTGCCGGGTTTGGTCGGATAGTGATTTCAATGTTTCCCGGATGATACTTTCTACTTCATCCGAGAATATTTCATTGGGATCGCATGACTCTAAAGTAGAAATACGAATAGAAAGTTCCTGTTGCTGCCAATCGGCCATAGATTCAAAAGCCGTACGTTTGACTTCTTCGTGTTTCAGATAGTCCAAAGCTTTATTCTTTAATATGGTAAGTAGGAGCGGTTCTATATAATCTATTTTCTCTGTTTTTAATTTTTCCCATAATTTAATCAACGATTCGGAAGCAATATCTTCTGCTGCCAAATTATCATGAACATATGATTTGGCAAAGAAGAATGACTTCTTGTAATAAGAAGTGTATATCTCATTAAAAGAATTTACGATAACATTGCTCATTGGTATGTCAGTTGTGCTTTTCATTATGTACCTTAAAAAGGTATAGCAAAGTTAGCAATAAACATCCATATAACTTTATGCACTGTTGGAAAATCATTTGCTTTTATAATGATATTTTGTTAATGCGTTAGCTATCAGTGAACTGCATTTACCGACACCCCCCCCCTTTATGTAAAAGTGTTTACCGCAGGATGTAACGACCTTTACCCCTTATTGTAACGCTCTTTATCTCGACATGTAACGGCTTTTACCTCGGCGTGTAAATGAAGTTACCATTTGGGGTAAACAGTGTTACCGTGAAAGGAAACAATTGTTATGGCTTGAAATAGTTGGCTACCGCTTCTGCACATCGTTCTCCGTCGATGCCTGCCGATACGATTCCGCCTGCATATCCGGCTCCTTCCCCGCAAGGGAACAGTCCTTTTATTCGGATGTGCTGTAATGTATCCTTGTCTCTTATGATTCGTACGGGAGCTGATGTACGTGTTTCTATACCAATCATGACGGCCTCGTTTGTGAGGAATCCATGGCTGTATCGTCCGAATTGCTGAAAACCTTTACTTAGTCTTTCTGTCAGAAACGAAGGTATCCAGAAGTGAAGCGGAGAAGATATTAATCCCGGAGCGTATGAACTTTCGGGAAGGTCGTAACTCAGCTTTTTGCGTGTAAAGTCCAACATACGTTGTGCAGGAGCTGTTTGCCGCATATTGCCTTGCTGCCAGCAGGCGGCCTCTAAGGCCTCCTGAAAATACATCATGTTCAATTGACAATTGGCTGCGCTATTGCGCTGTTGCTGGTTTGGAGTTGTCAATTGTGCATTGTCAATTGTCAATTGCTCCAAGTCTTCCGGCCTCAACTCTACTACCATTCCCGAGTTGCTCCAACGCGACCCGCGGTTACTAGGACTCATTCCATTTACCACAATCTGTTGCGGACCGCTGGCAGCTGGTACCACGAAACCACCCGGGCACATACAGAAACTATATACCCCTCGTCCGTCTACCTGTGTCACAAAACTGTATTCGGCGGCAGGCAGATATTTACCCCGTCCGTTCTTATTGTGATATTGTATCTGATCAATTAGTTCTGAAGGGTGTTCTAGACGTACGCCTACCGCAATACCTTTTGCCTCAATTTCTACATTATTGTCCGCTAACCAGCGATACACATCCCGTGCGGAATGTCCTGTTGCCAAAATCACAGGACCGAGGATAGTCTGTCCTGTATTGGTTTCGATACCTTTTATCTCATCGCCTTCTATAATCAAGGCATCCATGCGTGTTTCAAAGTGTACTTCTCCGCCACATTCGAGGATAGTATTTCGCATATTCTCTATCACACGTGGCAATTTATCCGTACCGATATGAGGATGTGCATCTATCAGTATGGCTGTAGAAGCACCATGTTGACAAAATACATTCAATATCTTATCCACATTTCCACGTTTTTTGCTGCGGGTATAGAGTTTCCCGTCCGAATAAGCACCGGCTCCACCTTCACCAAAGCTGTAATTGGATTCCGGGTTGACTGTGTGTTCCCGGCTGATGAGTGCCAAGTCTTTCTTACGTTCGCGCACATCCTTTCCACGTTCCACGATGATGGGACGTAGTCCAAGTTCAATGAGCTTTAGTGCGGCAAACAATCCACCGGGTCCGGCACCTACTACGATGACTTGTGGTTTTTCTTCCACATTATTATATATAGTATGCTGGAATTCCTCATCCTTTGGCATTTCGTTCTGGTAGACCCGTATGCCCAGGTTTACGAATATAGTTCGTTGACGGGCATCAATGCTCCGCTTCAGTATTCGTGTAGCAGTGATATCCCGCATATTCAGTCCTTTTTCCTGTACGAGGTACTCTTTCAATCGTTGCTCATTGGCGGCTACTTCGGGCAGCACGCGCAGTTGGTATTCTTGTATCATAATTTATTTTTTCACCACAGAGGACACAGAGGTCACAGAGGGTTAGGGTTATAAAATAAAACGTTTAATACCGTATTTTAGACTTGGAACATTGAAGTTTAGTAATAATCCATATTGCAGACCGCTTAGCTTCATGTAAGTAAGAAGCTGAGCGGAGTGAACTGGCAGCAAGCTTTCAACGCTTTTTAGTTCTAATATTAATTTCTTTTCAATTAATAAATCAATTCTATAATCAGTATCCAATGTAATTCCTTTATAAATGATTGGCAACTTCTTTTGCCTTTCTACTTTTATATCAGCTTTACTTAACTCATAAAATAGGCAAGCTTCGTATGTGTTCTCCAATAATCCGGGGCCTAATTGAGTATGTACTTCAAATGCATATTTTAATGTTGTCCCCGTCAATATATTAATATCTTTTTCCATATATAATATTTTAAATCCTCTGTGCCCTCTGTGTCCTCTGTGGTGAATCATCCGAAGAGTACCCTGAACGCCTCCTCTACCTTCCGCACTGGTATCAGTTCTATCTTTATTTTATTCGTATCAATTCCTTGCAGATTATATTTCGGAAGCAGAATTCGTTTAAATCCCAGTTTCTCCGCTTCACCGATACGTTGTTCTATGCGATTCACAGGTCTTATCTCTCCCGACAATCCGATTTCTCCTGCCATGCAGACTTCCGGTTCGATGGCTGCATCCATATTGCTGGAAAGTATGGCACTGATAACCGCCAGGTCTATTGCCGGATCATTCACCTTCAATCCTCCTGCAATATTTAGGAATACATCCTTTTGCGCTAACTTGAAGCCTACCCGTTTTTCCAGTACCGCCAGCAGCATATTCATCCTTCGAAGGTCGAATCCGGTGGCCGAACGTTGCGGATTACCATATACCGCACTGCTCACTAATGCCTGTGTCTCAATCAGGAACGGACGTATCCCTTCTATAGCCGAAGCTATCGCTATACCACTCATCCCTTCATGATCCTGGCTCAACAATAACTCCGACGGATTACTGACTTGCCGTAATCCATCCTGACGCATTTCATAAATACCCAATTCCGCTGTACTGCCGAAACGATTCTTGATACTACGCAGAATACGATACATATAATGCTGGTCACCCTCAAACTGCAACACCGTGTCTACGATATGTTCCAGAACTTTTGGTCCGGCAATACTGCCTTCCTTATTGATATGCCCGATAAGCAATACCGGTGTATGTGTTTCTTTGGCAAAGCGCAGGATGCTTGCCGAGCATTCGCGTACTTGTGCTATGCTTCCCGGGGAAGATTCTATGCTTTCTGTAGAGATGGTCTGTATAGAATCAATGATTACTAGTTCCGGACGGGTGTTCTTGATATGTACGAATATCTGCTCTAATGATGTTTCGCAAACAATAAGGCAATCACTGGAATTGTGCGATAACCGGTCGGCACGCAATTTTAATTGGCGGGCACTTTCTTCACCCGATACATAGAGAACGCGCTTTTCAGGGATATGAAGTACAGTTTGTAGTACCAAAGTCGATTTACCAATTCCCGGTTCACCGCCAATCAGTACCAGAGATCCCGGAACCAATCCGCCTCCCAATACCCGGTTCAGTTCCTCATCGTGCAGGTCGATACGCGGCTCATCATCCGCCTCTATTTCACTAAGAACAATAGGTTTTTGCTTTTCTGTCTCTATCCCGGAGACCGGACGTTTGTTGACGACTTCCTTTCGTATCACTTCTTCCACATATGTGTTCCATTCTCCGCACGATGGACATTTGCCTACCCATTTTGGAGAATCTTGCCCGCAGTTGCTGCACACATAAACCGTTTTATCTTTTGCCATAAGAGACTCTTGTTGTTGAATGAATGGTCAAAGATACGAATTTAGCCGTTCGCTTGTCCGATTAAGAAGGGATTTATTCTGGTAGTGTATATGGATTGGTAAGAGTTCTTGTCCCCTTTCGGGCACAAGGATAAAGTCTTGTTTGCCACTAACGGGTTGCTTTTTTAAATGGTAGTAATTTCTCCCGCCATTGGAGTACGCATTCTCTTTCGTACCTCCTCAGGCGTATAACCGTGGCCCAACAGAAACATCAGTTTAGTAACCGCAGACTCTGTCGTACTGTCATATCCGCAAACTACTCCTGCCTGCATTAACTGATAGCCCGTTTCATAACGTTCCATCTCTACGGTCCCGGCACTGCACTGGGTGACGTTGACAATCACTATCCCTTGTTCGCAAGCATTCCGCAAGCGGCGTATGAACCACTCTTTGCGGGGAGCATTTCCCGACCCGTAAGTTTCGAGCACGACAGCTTTCAATCCCTCAATGCCCAATATACTCGATACTACATTCTCCTGAATACCCGGAAAGAGTTTTAGGACAGCAACATTGGTATCTAATAGATAATGTGGCTTCAGTTCTCGTTCGACTTCCTTAAAGCGGATTTGCACATTGTTGTATTTAATATGGATACCTGCTTCTGCCAATACAGGATAATTGAATGAACGGAATGCATTGAAGTTCTCTGCATTCATCTTGATGGTACGATTGCCGCGCATCAGGTGGTTCTCAAAAAAGATGCAGACTTCGGGTACAAGCGGATTGCCTTTTGCATCGCGTGCACTGGCTATTTCAAGACTGGTAAGAAGGTTTTCTTTTCCGTCTGTGCGGAGTACTCCGATAGGGAGTTGCGATCCGGTGAGGATGACAGGCTTGCTCAATCCTTCCAACATAAAGCTGAGGGCGGATGCGGTATATGCCATCGTATCCGTGCCATGCAGGATTACGAAACCTGTGTATCTATCGTAATGGTCACTAATGATATGCACCAGTTTACGCCAGGCTTCCGGATCCATATCCGAAGAGTCCATCGGAGGATCGAATTGGTAAGTATCGATATGGAATGTGAAATTTTGCAGCTCCGGTACATGCTTTTTCAGCTGCTCGAGATTGAAATTCTCTAAAGCACCCGTTTCGGGGTTTTCTATCATTCCGATGGTTCCACCGGTATAGATTAGCAAAATGGAAGTTATATTTGGACTCATATGCATTCTCTTATGATAATTCAGTGCAAATATAATGATATATCTTGGATTTAATATCAAAATGTTATAAAACTGTGCCGCTGATAGTGGAATATTGTGTGGTTATGTGTGACAATGACACTTCGCCCTTTTGCATATTTCTGCCTCTTTTGAGGCCTTTCTATATTTTTATTACAAAAAAACCGCAAAATGTGATAGATTGAATGTTTTTATTATTACTTTTGCGACACTTATCAATAATGAAAGAAACAGAGAGTATGAACAAGTACTATCAACATACAGTCACATCCATGTGCATGACCATGACCCTTAGGGGTTAATGGATAGTATTTGTGTTTCTACGTGTTACACTATTTTTCAGCAGTTTTTCTTATTTAATTCAAGTCAATACAGGCATATACGTCCTGTTCCCGACACATTGTATCAACCTTATCAATAGTAATAAAGGATATGAAAGTAATAAAATTCGGCGGAACGTCCGTAGGTTCCGCGAACAGTATTTTGAGCGTAAAGAGAATTGTAGAAGCAGTAGAAGAACCGGTAATTGTGGTGGTTTCCGCACTGGGGGGCATCACAGACAAGCTGATAAACACGTCGAAAATGGCGGCTGCCGGTGATGCTGCTTACGAAAATGAGTTCCGCGAAATTGTTTACCGCCATGTGGAAATGATTAAAGAAGTGATTCCCGCAGGTGAGGGGCAAGTGGAACTGCAACGCCAGATTGGTGAATTGCTCAATGAACTGAAAGATATTTTCCAGGGTATTTATCTGATAAAGGACCTTTCGCAAAAGACTTCCGATACGATTGTCAGCTATGGCGAGCGTTTATCATCCATTATCGTTGCAGAGTTGACGGGAGCCAAATGGTTTGATTCACGCAAGTTTATCAAAACTGAAAAGAAGCACTCCAAGTATGTATTGGATACTGAGTTGACGAATGAGCTGATTCGTGAAACATTCAGCATTTTGCCGAAGCGTGCACTGGTGCCGGGGTTCATCTCTACTGATAAGGTGACGGGAGATGTTACGAACCTAGGGCGTGGTGGTTCCGATTATACAGCTTCGGTTATTGCGGCGGCATTGGATGCTGACCAATTGGAAATCTGGACGGATGTGGATGGTTTCATGACTGCCGATCCGCGTGTGATTTCTACCGCTTATACCATTAACGAATTGAGTTATGTAGAGGCAACGGAGCTTTGTAATTTCGGTGCCAAGGTAGTATATCCGCCGACTATTTATCCGGTTTGCCACAAGAATATTCCTATTTTAATAAAGAATACATTCAATCCCGAAGGAACGGGAACGATTATCAAGCAGGAAGTATCTGATCCGCGCACGAAAGCGATTAAAGGTATTTCTTCTATCAATGATACCAGTCTGATTACTGTGCAGGGTCTAGGTATGGTAGGTGTGATTGGTGTGAACTACCGCATCTTCAAGGCGTTGGCGAAGAATGGCATCAGTGTGTTCCTTGTATCTCAGGCTTCTTCGGAGAACTCAACGTCTATCGGTGTGCGTAATGCGGATGCCGACCTGGCTTGTGAAGTGCTGAACGAGGAATTTGCCAAAGAGATTGAAATGGGAGAGATCTCACCGATACAGGCAGAGAAGAACCTGGCTACGGTAGCTATTGTAGGTGAAAATATGAAGCATACCCCGGGTATTGCCGGAAAGCTGTTCGGTACGTTGGGACGTAACGGTATCAATGTAATAGCTTGTGCCCAAGGTGCTTCGGAAACGAATATCTCATTTGTAGTGGATTTCAAATCATTGCGTAAATCATTGAACGTTATCCATGACTCATTCTTCCTGTCGGAATACCAGGTACTGAACCTCTTTATTTGTGGTATCGGTACGGTGGGTGGCAGCCTGGTGGAACAAATCCGTTGTCAACAGCAGAAGTTGATGATGGAGAATGGATTGAAGCTACATATTGTGGGTATCGCTGACGCTGACCGGGCTATGTTTAGCCGTGAAGGCTTCGATCTGACGGATTTCCGTGCAGAACTGGCAGAGAAGGGTAAACCGAGTACGCTGGAAACTTTGCGTGATGAGATTATCGGTATGAATATCTTCAACTCGGTATTTGTAGACTGTACGGCAAGTGCGGCAGTTGCTTCCTTGTATAAAGACTTGTTGTTACACAACGTTTCTGTAGTGGCTGCCAATAAAATTGCTGCTTCTTCGGAATATGAGAACTACCGTGAATTGAAACAGATCGCCCGTCAGCGTGGTGTGAAGTACCTTTTTGAAACGAATGTGGGTGCGGGACTTCCGATTATCAATACGATCAATGACCTTATCCATAGTGGTGACAAGATATTGAAGATTGAAGCTGTACTGAGTGGCACGCTGAACTATATCTTTAATAAGATCAGTGCGGATATTCCTTTCAGCAAGACCATCAAGATGGCGCAGGAAGAGCGTTACTCCGAACCGGATCCGCGTATCGACCTGAGTGGCAAGGACGTTATCCGTAAACTGGTGATCCTGGCACGTGAAGCCGGTTACAGACTGGAACAGTCGGATGTAGAAAAGAACCTGTTCGTACCCGATGATTTCTTTGAAGGTTCACTGGATGATTTCTGGAAGAAAGTGCCGGGTCTGGATGCGGACTTCGAAGCCCGTCGCAAGGTATTGGAAGCTGAGAACAAGCATTGGCGTTTTGTTGCTAAACTGGAGAATGGCAAAGCATCAGTCGGACTGCAGGAAGTGGGTGTAAACCATCCGTTCTATGGTTTGGAAGGTAGTAACAATATCATTCTGCTGACTACGGAACGTTATAAAGAATATCCGATGATGATACAAGGATACGGTGCCGGTGCCGGAGTGACGGCGGCGGGTGTATTTGCGGATATCATGAGTATTGCAAATGTTTAATTAATGAAGAATGATTAATGAAGAATGAAGAATTAGGCTGCGCTATCACACCGCATGGAAATTCTTCATTCTTAATTCAATTAATTATGAAACATATAATCATATTAGGCGATGGAATGGCGGATTGGCCTGTGGAGTCATTGGGCGGTAAGACGCTGATGCAATATGCCAAGACGCCTTATATGGATAAACTGGCAAGCATGGGACGTACGGGACGGTTGAAGACTGTTGCCGACGGTTTCCATCCCGGTAGTGAGGTAGCGAATATGTCCGTTCTGGGTTATGACCTGCTGAAAGTTTATGAAGGACGAGGACCTCTGGAAGCTGCCAGCATCGGTGTAGATTTGAAACCGGGTGAGATGGCAATGCGTTGTAACATCATTTGCATTGAAGGTGATCATATTAAAAACCATTCTGCCGGACACATCACAACGGAAGAAGCCGATGTACTGGTGAAATACTTGCAGGAGCATCTGGGTAATGAACGGGTGCGTTTACATACAGGTGTTCAGTACCGTCATTTATTGGTGATCAAAGGTGGAGATAAGCGTATCGATTGTACGCCACCGCACGATGTACCGTTGAAGCCTTTCCGCCCGTTACTGGTGAAAGCTACAAGTGAGTCAGCTACAAGTGACGAGCTACAAGCTACAAGTGCTATGCAGGATGATAGCGCAGCTCACTCGTCACTTGTAGCTGGTAGCTCGTCGCTTGCTCCCCTGACTCCGCAACAAACCGCTGATTTGATTAATGACCTTATCCTGCGTTCACAGGAGCTTTTGAAAAATCATCCGTTGAATCAGAAGCGAATGGCGGAAGGGAAAGACCCGGCTAACAGTATTTGGCCCTGGAGTCCCGGCTATCGTCCTAAAATGGAACGTTTGTCTGATAAGTTCCCACAAGTGAGACGGGGGGCAGTGATTTCTGCTGTAGATTTGATCAATGGTATCGGATATTATGCGGATTTGCGCCGCCTGACAGTGGAAGGTGCAACGGGCTTGTATGATACCAATTATGAAAATAAAGTGGCTGCCGCACTGGAAGCCCTGAAGACGGATGATTTCGTCTATCTGCATATCGAAGCCAGCGATGAGGCCGGACATGAAGGGAATGTGGATTTAAAACTTCTGACGATCGAGAATCTGGATAGCCGTGCTGTAGGTCCTATATATGAAGCCGTGAAAGATTGGGAGGAACCGGTAGCTATTGCCGTATTGCCCGATCATCCTACTCCATGTGAGCTTCGCACACATACCAATGAACCGATCCCTTTCTTCATCTGGTATCCGGGTATCGAACCGGATAGTGTACAGACCTTTGATGAAGCGTCTGTTTGCGAAGGAAGTTACGGATTATTGAAGGAAGATGAGTTTATTAATGAATTTATGAAAAGCTGATTATGAAATATTACAGTACCAATAAACAAGCTCCCGACGCCAGCCTGGAAGAAGCCGTAGTGAAGGGACTTGCTGCCGACAAAGGACTTTTCATGCCATATAGCATTAAACCTTTGCCACAAGATTTTTATGATAGTATCGATACTTTTTCTTTTCAGGAGATTGCCTATCGTGTAGCCGACGCTTTCTTCGGAGAAGATATTCCAGCCGATACGTTGAAGCAAATCGTATATGATACGCTGAGTTTTGATGTTCCTTTGGTGAAGGTGACGGAAAATATTTATTCACTCGAACTTTTCCATGGCCCGACGCTTGCTTTCAAAGATGTGGGCGGACGTTTCATGGCCCGTCTTTTAGGATACTTCATCAGAAAAGAAGGTAAGAAACAAGTCAATGTCTTGGTTGCTACTTCCGGTGATACGGGAAGTGCGGTAGCTAATGGTTTCCTCGGTGTGGAGGGTATTCATGTATATGTGCTTTATCCTAAAGGGAAAGTCAGTGAAATACAGGAGAAACAATTTACGACTCTCGGACAGAATATCACGGCCCTTGAAATAGACGGTACATTCGATGATTGCCAGGCGTTGGTGAAATCTGCCTTTATGGATAAGGAACTGAATGAGCATTTGCAACTGACCAGTGCCAATTCCATTAATGTAGCACGATTCTTACCGCAGGCTTTCTATTACTTCTATGCTTATGCTCAACTGAAGAAAGCTACGAGTGACAAGCTACGGGCTACAAGTGCTGTGCAGAATGACAGCGCAGCTCACTCGTCACTGGTAGCTGGTAGCTTGTCACCGGTTATCTGTGTTCCGAGCGGTAACTTTGGAAATATCACTGCCGGATTGTTTGGTAAACGTATGGGATTGCCTGTGAAGCGTTTCATTGCTGCCAATAACCGTAACGATATCTTCTATCAATATTTGCAAACTGGAGTTTATACTCCACGTCCTTCTATCGCCACCATTGCCAATGCTATGGATGTGGGCGATCCGAGTAACTTTGCCCGTGTGCTCGATCTTTATGGAGGTAGTCATGCAGCCATTTCTGCCGAAATTAGTGGTACCACTTATACCAATGAACAGATTGCCGAAACGATGCGTGAGACGTGGAAAGAATGTCATTACCTGCTTGATCCGCATGGTGCCTGTGGTTGCCGTGCTCTGAAAGAAGGATTGAAACCAGGTGAAACAGGTATCTTCTTAGAGACGGCACATCCGGCAAAATTCCTCGAAACCGTAGAAGGTATAATCGGCGAAACCGTAGAGATTCCTGCGAAACTGAAAGCTTTTATGCAAGGTGAAAAGCAAAGTCTGTCGATGACAAAGGAATTTGCTGATTTCAAAAGCTATCTATTGTCGCTATAAGAAGCAGAATTTCTTTAAGCAGGAAGAAATAAAGATCCGAAAGCTTGACTTTGGTGTTTCAATATAGTATATTTGTAACCGTAATTTAACTCAGATTCAAGTTTAAATTAGTGTAAGAGGAGGGGCATTGCTTCTCCTCTCTTTTTTATCCCATCTGAAATGCCACATTTGATCTTCCCGAATGCCACATCTTAATGACTGAAATTCGGGATATTCAGTAAATGTCCCTCTTTCTTATAAATTAAGAGAACAGTTTTACTTTACGTGAGCTTTTCTCTTAATTTTTTTGTGTAAAGTCTCAAGTCTTCTATCTTTTTAATAGAATATTATTTACATATTCTTATTTTTTCTTCCCAACGGTACATTATGTATATGTCTTTTTAGGGGAAGTTAAAACCCTCTCCTCTTTTCTTCTTCTTCTTTTAGTTTGATTATGCAGCCGTTCTTTTTTTCTTTTCGACCTTTTCTATCATAGATACCGCATTGGCCGTATGTATTCCAAAGAAAATCCAAAGTATTTCCGTTTTCCTGTTTCTGGCTTTTATTCTGGCCAGTGAGTAATGTTGTTTCTGCGTTCCAAAACTTCCTTCCAGGCGGGTAGCCCTTTCACGGCTGAGTTCCGACCGTAAGATTTTCCGCAGTGGCTCATCTTTGGCAGCTCTTCCCTTACGCTTAAAGGAAGTACTTATATGATATTTAGTACAAAATTTCCGGTTGGCATTATTAGCATAGATTGAATCCGCTGCAAGCGCCTTAACCCTGACCTTGGTCAGTTGTCGTTGCAAATGAATACAGTCTTTCAAACGTACTCCTTTGTTAAAAGCCTTAAAGGAGATATGTTCTATGAAGGAGATTCCATCTATTTGTATATTGTTGACCTTGGCTCCGAACTCAACGGATTTGGTTTCCTTGCCTCTGATAATGGGGCGAAGGTAATGCCGGTCGATACTCGCGATACGGTTGGACACTTTTTTGCCTGCAAATAAATTCTTCCCTTGCTCAAGGACTGTCTGTATGACCGAGAAACGTCTTTGGTAATCAGAGGATAGTGTAAGCCTGTGCCTGTAGGATGAATGAAGATGCTCCAGCTGGTCCAGTAACTTTTCCAATAACTGAAGTAGCCTGCGTTTAATCATACGGGTCTGTGATTTCCTGCGTTTACGCAGTTTACTGTAAGCAAGGTAGGCACGGCTTACATCAAGATACTTGTTACGGGGACGTTGTATGTGCAATGTACGGCAATGTTTGCACAGATGGCGATGAAGCCATACAATACCTTCCCATAAGAGTTTGACATCAGTAGGAAAGCGCAAATGACTTTCATAACAGGTGGCATCGGTCATACAGACATGAAGGTTCTCAAGATAAGGTTTCCAATGCTCAGCCAGAATAAGCTGGAGGGACTCAATAACAAGGCGGTCCGCTAGTTCCTGGCGAATCGCACTGACGATTTTAGGATTGGTCAGTGGATGAAGAGGATCAATCTGAACACCACAAAATAACTGGTAATGAATATTACCGTTTAAATGCTCAATCAGTTGTGCATCGGAAAAGTTGGTATAGGACTTCAGGACCATCAAGGCTATTTTACCTTCGGGAGAAAAATAACTTTTACGACCCAAAGCAGAGGACTTCAAATGCATTTGTCGGGCCAGTTCCGAGAAAGGAAACAGAGCATGGAGGCGACCTAATTCGCTCGTTGCAAAACTTTGACGATATTTTTTTAGCATATCGAACTCGGTAAAACCTAAACAAGGTTCGATTTCGGAGATTTTTTGTATCTTTACCATGTGTTTTTAGTTTAGATTACCCCCGTTTTGGCCGTCAAACCGTTTTTTTGGGGGGAATGCTTAAAGATACAAAAAAGGCAACTAACTCGCAATGAATTAGTTGCCTTAAATTTTATTATTTTGGGAATATCCCGAAATTCCACACTCTAACGGGCAATTAGTGTGGCATTTACCCGGTTATAGTGTGGTATTTGCCTTATTCAACTGTGGGAAACACACCATCTACTTGTGGCAAAAGCATCATCTGTTTGCATGAAACACATGATGCCTTTGGGAGATTCAGACCATCTGTTTCAGAGATATGCTACTAAGGACAACAGTGATAAACCACTTGCCGGAGTTAAGAATATATAAATCTGCTCTTGACAAAAAAACAGTAACTTATTCCTTTTTGGGAACCACCTTCAGCTCTCCCATCTTTAGTCGGTTGTCCCATAGTACAACAACTTCTATCTTCTTAAGACTATGTCGATAGAATAGTGTATATCCCGGGTGAGGAATGATGTAGCGTATGTTCTCTATTTCCGTTGTTTGTCCGATGAATGGATTCATGCTGATACGGTGCAGCATGTTCTGCAATTGTACATAGAGCACTTCACCGACCTCATTATTCCCATTCTTTAGTTTTAGTATCTGGAATGCCTCCTTCAACTGTTTCTTGGCGACGAGCGACCATATTACTTGCTTAGCCATTCTGCTACCTCCTTGTTTATTGTTAAGTTATTTTGTCCTTCGCGATTATCCAATTGGCAACAGGCAGTTTCAATCTCCCGGCGCAGTTGATGAGAGAATGTGAGCACTTGTTCTTTGCTCTTAGGTTCATCTTGGGTTTCGGTACGCAGTGTGTCTTTTTTTTTACTTTTCATAGGGCTATCCTTTTTTGTTTTTCATAGAACATCCTAAAGATACGAATAGTTTTGGAATATCCATGCACGTTGAACAATTTTCTTCTCCCTGCGTTCTCTGCCTTGAAACCAAAATTGCGATATCCGAATGAAAGATAAGAAGCTGGAGGCCAATTTAAGTTTGGTAGTCTCGCGAATATTTGCGGGATTGAATATGAATGCCCTGAAATACCTGCTGCCTGTGTGGATGGGTGCATTGACGGGTGTCACGGTGCGTTGTACTTTTGCTGCTGTGGCGTTCTGGGTCACAGGCTGTTTTGTGAAAGAAGCGCCTATCACACGGCGGCAGCGTATCGGGTTACTTTGCCTGGGGGCATTCGGCATGTATGGTTTTATGTTTTGCTATCTGTTAGGTATCAGTAAGACGACGCCTGTCAGTAGTGCCATATTCAATTCCCTGCAACCTATCTGGGTATTTCTTATCTCCGTTCTCTTTCTGCACGAGCGGGCTACACTGATGAAAATCATCGGTATCTCTCTCGGTTTCGGTGGTGCATTGCTGTGTATATTGACTCAAGGCAGCGATGACTTGGCACATGATGCCTTTACAGGTAATATGTTGTGTCTGCTCAGTTCGGTGTTCTTTGCCATTTATCTGATTCTGAGTAAGAAATTACTGGAAGAGATCGGCTTGGTGACCGTAATGAAATATGTGTTTGGGGGCGCGGCGCTGTCCGGTCTGGTGATATCTACTATCCTGGGCTGGGACGCGCCGTTGTTCACCGACGCAGCACATGGAACCTGGCACTGGATGCCGTGGGTGATTCTGGCATTCATTCTTATTTTCCCTACTTACCTTAGTTATTGGTTGATGCCCATCGGATTGAAATATCTGAAGACAACCGTAGTGGCCATGTATGGCTATCTGATATTGATTGTGACGACTGTCGTTTCTTATATCGTGGGACAAGACCGCTTTACCTGGGAACAGGGGGTGGCTATCGGGATGATATGTCTGAGTGTGTATTTTGTGGAGGTAGCTGAGAGGAAAAAATGAACTAATAGTTTATCACTACCAAGTATTCCCCTTCTGCGTGAATGGTGAATTCTGTTTCCGTGCTTTCGTTCAGTGTACCTTGCCACCAGTTAGTGAAGTCGCTGAGAGGGTATACCAAACCTTCGCCTCGCAGGTTGTGGGCACCGAAGTTTATGATCGAAATCTGTTGGCCCGGTTGGCTGGGGAAAGAACAGGTATCATGGCAAGGAATGAAAATACCATAATCGGTCAGCATACGGACATGAGCTCCGGTACGCATATAATCAATGAGCAGGCTGATATTTCCTAAAGTATGGTCTTCCCGTTTGCCTGTGGCTCCTACGATAGCGATGTTCTTTTTGCCTTGTGATAAAAGGAAGTTTACGGCTTTGGTCTGGTCGTTGGTTTCCTGGTCGGAGACGCAATGAAGAATATGGCTATATTTCCGGTGGTTTTCTTCACTCAGGGAATCTCCGTCACCGATAATAACATCAGGTACGTTGCCGCGATCTATATAAGCATCTGCACCGCCATCACAACAAACAATATAAGGAGCGTTTGCCAGTATCTGCAAAGGTCTGGGATGGGTTGGATAATCACCATTGGCTAAAATTACTGCTTCGGGTTCACCACAGAGAACACAGAGTTCCACTGAATTATTATTATTTTCTTTCATCATTATTTCTTTTATCACCTTACCACCTTATCACTCTACCGCTCTTTCCATCATCCTCTTCCATTTGAAGTAGCCAAAGATAGCGATTATTGTATAAAGAGCATACAGTCCTGCCGTGAAATCGAGGTCTTTGTAAACATAGAGTCCTGCACTGACAATGTCTACCACAATCCATGCCCACCATTGCTCTACATATTTACGTGCCAGCATCCACATACCTACGATACTGAGAGCAGTGGTGAAAGAATCAAGCCAGGGTACATTACTGTTGGTGAAACGAATGAGTATCCAGGCAATACAGACAAATGTAACGGAAAATGCAATGCCGAGGGGCAGGTAATATTTCATCGGTATACGGGTAATGGGAAGTTCCTGCTGCCCTTCTTTGATATGCAGATGCAGTTTCCGTCTTACAAAACTGCCGTATTTCCACATCATCCAACCGTAGACGGCTGCCCCCAGATAATAGATATTTATTCCGAAGTCAGCATACAGTCCGGCATCGTAATAGACGAAAATGTAGATAGCAGGCATGATGATGCCCGCTATCCAAAGATAGATACTTGCCCGGTATTCTAACCAGAGGTAGACAAGCCCGACGATGGTTCCGATAATTTCGAGAATTTGTTCCATGCTTTAAAAACTCAATGTGATATGTGCCAGCGCATTGATACCTGCATTAGGATAGTAGGCTGCGTAATTGGAAGTATAGAGCAGTTTACTGTCTTTGTCCTTTATCTGATTCTTTCCATGACCTTCGTATACAGCACTTCCCGATGCATAACCATTACTTTCGTATGTTTCGTCAAACAGGTTATAAATCGTCACGCCTACATTAACAGATTTCAATCCTTTCAGTTTGAAAGTATATCCGAGATTCAGGTTGCTCACACAATAAGCATCCAGCGTACAGTCCTCTTGATGAGCATTGTTTAAATATTGCTTGCTGACATATTGCGTTTGCAAAGATGCATTAAAACCTTTATAATCCAAAGAAATGAGATTATTTGCCATAAAGTCCGGTGAAAATGAGATGGGAGTAGTGCCAATATATCGGGTTGTCTGAGAGATACCCCAGCTTTCACTATACATATCTTTCCGGTCCTCATTCACATCACTTAGATATTCCGTGTAATTCTTGATGCGGTTACGGCTCCATGTTGCGTTTACATCCCAGCGCAGCCAGTTTGTGATGCGTGCACCTGCCATCAGCTCAATACCCATACGATAACTGTCCTTCACGTTCTCTGCTACGGCTTCGCCAATTTCATTCAATTGCCCGTTCAGTACCAATTGATTTTTATAATCCATGTAGTACAGGTTGACGCCTGCATTGAACCAACCTTTACGGAAAGTGTATCCCACTTCGTAATCGAACATCCGCTCTGATTTGGGCTGTGCGGCAAATAAGTTATCAGTATAGTTATTGCGTGTCGGTTCCTTATTTGCCACACTGAAAGAGGCATAAAGATTATTATTATTGTTTATCTTCCAGAATATGCCGGCTTTAGGATTGAAGAAGCTGAAATCTTCGTCAATCTTCAGTGGTTGCAGATGTGCCGGATCAGCTGTCCAGTCCCATTTGTCATTATTGCCGTTTATCTTATAGCGCAGATAACGATATTGCATATCGGCATAGAAGTTAACTCCATCCAGTATTTCATAATTTATCTTAGCGTAGATGTTGCCATCCGTTTTCCGTCCGATGTTACGATAATATTCATGGTCAGGATTCAGTTCACCCAGATAATTCTTTACCCATACCACCTTACCGTTATGGGTGTTTTTGTAATAATTCAGACCACCGCCGATGGATGCATCCAATTTGTCCCCTTTATAATCGAAAGAGAATACTCCACCACCGAAACGGCTGTCTACCAGTTTACGGCGTACAAGGTCTGATTTCTCTATCGTAGTACCGTTTGTTTCAAAGGGTACCAAGCCATATTCTACCAGCGTACGCTTATTCTTATATTCCTCATAATAACCGTAGCCGTCTGTATAGTGTAGCGCTATGTTCAATTTCCACGAAGGAGACAATATCTGATTTAATAATAATTGATAATGCGTCTGGCGATAATAATCTATCTGGTTATCATAAAATCCGATTACATTTCCATTATCATCTTCTATGGCGCCATTGGGATTATATTTGCGGTCGTTTTCCAGTGTTTCTTTATCCAGACCATCCCAAGCATGATAGGTCTCTTCTTTTCCTCCGAAGGTGATGAATTTAATAGTGGTCTTGTCTCCATAGTATCCGCCTTGTACAAAGTAAGACTTCAAGTCAGCACTGGCGCGGTCACGGTAGCCGTCACTGTGGATATTAGATAAACGTGCATCGAATCCCCAGCGTCCATTAATGAGCCCCGTACCTACTTTTACGGTTTCTTTATGTGTATTGAATGAGCCGTAAGAGCCGGAAAACTCCGCATACGGTGTGGGCAGAATACCTTGTGTTTTCATATTGATACTGGCACCGAACGCTCCGGCGCCATTAGTGGAAGTTCCCGCTCCCCGTTGAATCTGCAAGTCCTGGAGCGAAGAGGCAAGATCGGGAGTATTAACCCAAAAGATAGAATGACTTTCCGCATCGTTCATGGGTATGCCATTAGTGGTTACGTTGATGCGTGTAGCATCTGTTCCGCGTACCCGGATGCTCGTGTAACCGATACCTGCACCTGCATCGCTCGTTGTCAGTACTGACGGAGTAAATGACAACAGATAGGGAATATCTTGCCCGAAATTCTGCTTCTTAAGTTGTTCTTTACTAACATTGGTAAACGCCACAGGTGTGGTTCCCGTGGCACGGGTAGAGATAATTTCTACTTCCTGCAGGCTTATCACCCGCAAGCTGTCTTTCTCATGCGTCTGCGCACAGACACTCAGCGTTGCCATCAACAGGCAGGCCGCCATTGCATGTTTTCTCATTACAATTTTAACTATTAAAGATGAATACAGAAAAAGGGAGCTTTTCTTCTTTTCCCTCCGCCGGCACTACCCGGATCAGGTCAATGGGTATGATCTCAGCCCGTCATATTAGGGCACCCCTTAGTTGAAATCGGGGGCAAAATTAAGTGTTTTCGGTGAAACACGCAAATTGAGTGAACGATAACCGGAAATATTTGTTAATTTTGTGGGCCGGTGGGTATTTCTTAGTCCTGCCGGGAAAGTATAATTATTAACTTCAAACGAACAAATATTATGTTATTATTATTACAAGCGGCGGCTCCTGCTGCCGAAACTGTTGTAGAAGATAGTTTTAGTAAATTGCAAGTCTTTCTCCAACAACTGATAGACTGGGGAGTAAATGCGGGTGGTCATATCATTGGCGCTGTGCTGATTTTCATTGTAGGACGTTTCCTGATATCTTTCCTTAATAAAATGGTGGCCCGATTGTTGTCTAAACGGCATGTGGATGCTAGTATCCAAAGTTTCGTAAAGAGTCTGGTGAACATTTTGCTGACTATCTTATTGATTGTTGCCGTTATCGGTAAATTAGGAGTAGAAACGACTTCATTTGCTGCCTTGCTGGCATCCGCCGGTGTGGCTATCGGTATGGCATTATCCGGTAACTTGCAGAACTTTGCAGGTGGTTTGATTGTATTGCTGCTCCGTCCTTATAAAGTAGGTGACTTGATTGAAAGCCAAGGCATCACGGGTACGGTTCGTGAGATTCAGATTTTCCATACGATTCTGACTACCGGTGATAATAAGATTATTTATATCCCGAATGGTGCGTTGAGTAGTGGTACTGTGACTAACTACAGTCGTGAAGCTACCCGTCGTGTAGAATGGATAATCGGTGTGGAGTATGGCGAAAATTTTGATAAGGTGGAAGAAACGACCCGTCGTATCATTGCCGAAGACAAGCGGATTCTTAGTGATCCGGCTCCTTTTGTCGCCCTTCATGCACTGGATGCCAGTAGCGTGAATGTGATTATCCGTGCCTGGGTGAAGAGTGAGGATTATTGGGGAGTTTATTTCGATATGAACAAGACCGTCTACTCTGTATTCAATAAGGAGGGTATCGGTTTCCCTTTCCCACAACTGACGGTACATCAGGCAAAGGATTGATAGTAGTCTGGAATTGATAACCGTAAATGAATAAAGGGCATGACAAATTGTTGTTATGCCCTTTATTCATTTACGGTTAATACTCGTGATAGTTTTTATTGTAAATCACATTTCATATACTCCGAGTTCTTCTTCTATGGCTTCACATTCATCTTTCTCTATATGCAGTAAGCGATTGATTTCCTTTCGCTTTTCTAGATCAGTGAAATAACTTTCTACTACGGTATACAGGTCGAATCCTTTGGTGGAACCTGCTGCCATGTCTAATGACTCTACCATTTTCTCTACTTCCTTATGAATGCGTTCCTTGTTGATGAAATGCAACTCATTACTATGAATCAGATACTTTTCCATGATCATTGGTATTTAAAGTTCTATTGATATAACGTCTGCTGTGAACGGTTAGTTCATACAAAAGCTATTAATTCCTTTTTTAACTCAGAGAGGAATTAATAGCTTTAATATACTAAAAGTCAATCAACTGTCGTTCCCATTAAGGGAAACGCTCGTTCCCATCAAGGGGAAACTGACGTACCACCATAGGGACAAACTTCATCTCTGTAGAACCGGCAGCAGCATATTCATCCCAGAGCAATGAATTCCCATAGTATATAGACAAAAACAGGGCATTCCTTCTTTGAATTAAATATCTCAGTTATTACACTTCCCCATCCCCACATACCGTCTTTATCATCATCTTTATTCTTTACCGTACTGTCACCGATAGTGAATACCACCGGGCATCCTTCTATCCGGCTGGAACCGGTAATTGTATCCTGCTCAACCGGTTTCAAATAGTTGGCCAGCTCTAATCCTTTATAGTTCCGGATACCTTCAGCTGCAGATTCTGCATTCACTTTTGCCCCGAAGGCACTGGTGTGGATACGGTCTAAGTAGAACATATATTTCACTTTTTCCTTGCCGAATTTCTCAAATTTGGAGGCGGTGATATCATTCAGGTCTATAAAAGGTACTTCTTGTTCTTCGGCTATTTGTTTGGCCCACAGGCCGAAAGTTTGGTTGACGCGTGTGATAATTGTACTGTCTTTATCTTCCCAAGCATTGCGGGGAGTCAGTGAGAACAGGATAGGGTGGGCGCCTTTCGCCTTTACATCCTGCACGAAGCGACGCATATATTCTCCATAGGAATATACAGTTTCCTTCACTCCGGTTTCCTGAATGGTTACATTCAGGCTATCTTTACCGATTCCCGGTATGGAAGCGCGTGCGCGTCCGCTGTCATAAGGGCCGTTGTCATTATGTCCCAGCTCGATGATCACCCAATCGCCTGCTTGGACCCCTTTTATCACATCCGGCCAGAAGCGGTTGTAGAACGTACGGCTACTTGTTCCTCCCAATGCATGGTTTTCTACGGTAATCCGGTCTGATTCGAAATAATCACCGGCATAATATCCCCAGCCCCATTGACCGTTATTCCCATTTCCCAAGGTTCCGGTACGCATGGTAGAATTACCCACCAAAAACAAAACGGGATTATTTCCTTTTCGGCTTGAACCGGCCACAGGTCTTGCTGTACGGGCCTTATTCAAACTGTCCAGTGTATTGTCAATCACGTGGTTGGCATCCTTCATCGGTGCAGATACCTTATTCTGAGCCTGTGCCGAGAAAACAAAAGCGAATGCCATTCCTAAAATCAGATAGCTGTAAAATGTGTGTTTATTCATCTTTCTATAACCTTAATTCTTTGTTTGTGCAAAAATAGGTGAAATCTGAGTCTCTGCGAATGGAATATCATTCAGAATTGCTGTCTTTTTGTGCAATTGAGTGGGATTTCCTTAAAATTCAAACATTAAAGCTTTTTACGATGTTATATTAATAAACTTCAATCGACATGCTTACTGCTTTCTTAAATGCATTAGCCACTATAATCAGTGTGACAAGTCTTCTCATCGTCACTTATGGGGCATTAATTGGGATAATTTCTTTTCTGGTCAATGAATTCAAAAGATTCACGGGCAAGTACTCAACTACCAATATCCGGAAGTTACGGGCTACTTTCGGAACTTATTTGCTACTTGGACTTGAATTTCTTATCGCATCAGATATCTTAAAAACCGTACTGGAACCAACTTTGAATGAACTGGCAATTTTGGGTGGTATAGTAGTTCTGAGAACTATCTTATCCGTCTTTCTAAATAGAGAAATCAAAGATTTGGAGGCTGAAGGTGAAAAAGAGCAATGATTCTTGGGAAGTAAAAAGCATTATTAGATCCCTTCTTTAACATATTATCTGAATTGTGTTAATTGTTAACATAACGAATCTAAATAGTTAACAACTTCCTTTATTCTATTAAACCATGTTATAAATGCCCCTGTATGGACCTGAAAATTTGGAGATATCCTCAAAGTCCGTATCTTTGCAATGTGTTTTTCATAGTATTAGATTTAAGGTTAACAAAAGATTGGCTGTTTGGGATAGATAGCCTTTTTTTATGTTGATATGTTTACTTTATCCTGTCTCTATACAATTCTCCATCGTAATTCTTATATTTAATGTTGCTGTAGGTGCAGACTAACATATTGCTATATTCCAAAATCGTGGCATTGGATTCTTGAGATAAATTTGTAGTTAAGATGCCACTACCTAGTATTCCCGGATTACAGATAATCGTATCTTTCCTTATTGAATTCATTATTAGCTCAACGCAAGTATATTCTTTAATATCTTCTTCTTTGAGTCTGTTTATGATATATTGGTTGATGTACATTTTGTCATCTTCAGTCATAAAACCATACCATAACAAGCACTTTATGCCTGCCTGAGTGGCTTTTATTAATATATCTAAATAACTTATTCCAGATATTCCTTTTTTGTCGATTTCATAAGGATCAATATGAAGAAAAGAAGATTTGGGAAGCGTGGGTAGCAGTTTTATAACTCCTTCGAGAGAATCTGTATGATATGTTTGAATGTGTGTTTCTAACTCTATTTGCCTGGCGTAAAGTTCTATGTTTTCTAAAGCATCCTTTTCAATATCAAAGAAGATATATTGGGACGCTTGTTTTTCTAATATATTCATAGCTAAAGCCGGAGATCCTAAATAATTTCCTTTTCCCGTTTCTATACTTTCCAGCCTATAATAAATAGAATTTCTAAGAAACTTTTCCTTATTGGCTTTTTCCAGAAAATGATAAATACCATATTGCTGTTCCACAGTATGTGACATTTGATAAATGGCAGATGCCGAATTTGTTTCTACGTACATTAGTGGCTTTTCTATTTGAAGAATTTCACAGAGTACCAGATGCTTAAATACATCAGCTTGTTTCCCGAAATGAGTATAAGTGGCCATATTTTTATGATTAATGTTTATGGCAGCAATATTAGGCTATATAAAAGATAAAAGCCTTGACCAAAGTCAAGACTTTTAAGTATACAGTTGTTTTTTTCGTATTCTGCTGAGGGTTTCGGGGGTAATACCGAGAAACTGGGCTATTTCTTTTAAAGAAAGTTTTTCTTGTAAATCAGGACATCGTTTCATTAATGACTGGTAACGTTGTTCGGGACTATTGCAATAGAAGCCTAATAAGCGTTGGTATATCTCGGCAAACATGGTTTCGGCTATCTGCCTGCCTAATCGTTGGGTATCCATGTCTGTTTCCCAGAATTGATTAAGTCGGTTTAAGCTAAGAAGATAAACTTCACATTCGGTAGTAGCCTGTATATTGGCCGTAGAAGTTGTCTGTTTTATAAAAGAAGGATAGTCACAGACGAAATCGTTTACGAAGCTATAACCGACAATCCATTCATTGGCGTCTGCATCTATATGTGATAAGCGGAACATCCCGGACTTGATAAAACCTATCTGATTTGTTTTTTCATTTTGCCGTACCAGATATTCATTCTTCTTGAATTTAGTAAGTACCCCTTCTTCCAGAAATAATTTTTCGAGTCTGGAAATATTAGGGTGACTGTCTTTTATGTTAAATTTGTCCATAGCTATTGTATTAGTACATATGGCAAAGGTACAAAGATTACAGAAATAATCATCTATTAATCGAAAAGTGCTGAAATATGGAAAATTAATGTATTTTTAATTCAATATTAATATTGTTTCGGCTAACTTTTTAATGCTGTCCTGTTTACTTTGCAAATAAAAAAATAAATATTTCTAATACCTAATTAATAGTATGCTTAAATGAAACGAAATGCAATTTTATTAAGCTTGCTGACAGCTTTGTTCTTACTACCGGGAAAGGTAGGGGGGCAAACTACATCAAGCGATGGTAAATTGGTGTATAATTTCCCGTTTGCACCAAGTGAGGGTCTTGTAAATAAGACAGAAAAGGAGTATAGGAAAGAAGTTTGCCTGAATGGTTACTGGGACTTCCAACCTGTGGTTTTGCCGGGTAGCTATGTGCAAGGTAAAGGAGTAGCACCGGAACTGCCGTTGCCTAAAGAAGGGGCTTGGAGCAAAACTCGTATAAAAATACCTTCTCCCTGGAATATTAATTCCTTTGCCAACCGAAATGTGGAAGGTCCCGACCATCGCAATTATCCGTCTTATCCGAAAGAATGGGAGCAAGTGAAAATGGCATGGATGAAGAAAACTATAGCGATTCCTACTGATTGGGATGGTCAACAGATAAAACTTTATTTTGAGGCTGTATCCGGATATACTGAAGTCTATATTAATAAGGAGAAGGTGGGAGAGAATTTTGATATTTTCCTTCCGTTCAGTGTAGATATTACGGATAAAGTGAATGCTGGTGAAACAGCTGAAGTATGGGTGGGAGTTCGCAGCCAGTCTTTGTTTGAAAACAACTCTACGATTGGTCGCCGCATTGTTCCTGCCGGTTCTATGTGGGGATATCATATTGCCGGTATCTGGCAGGATGTATATTTGCTGGCATTGCCCAAAGTACATGTGGAAGATGTATATGTGAAACCCTTGGTTTCGCAAAATATGCTTGAACTGGAAGTAACTGTACAGAATAATACGGAAAAGAAAGCTGACTTACAGATTCAAGGTAAAATCAATGAGTGGGTGAATTTGGCAGGAACAGATATAAACTCTGCTCCTGTACCAGCATGGGAACTTGGTCAGGAAGCTTTGAAAGTAGCTCCTGTAAAAGTTGCCATTCCTGCTAATGCTTCGACTAAAGTCGTATTGCAGGTTCCTGTATCGGGTGAGTTAAATTTCTGGACTCCCGAGCAACCGAATCTTTATGCTGTATTGCTCTCATTACAAGCTAAGAAACAAACGTTGGATGTGAAGTATGAGCGCTTCGGGTGGCGTGAATGGACATTGCAAGGTACTACACAATGTCTGAACGGTAAGCCTTATCAGTTAAGAGGTGACTCCTGGCACTTTATGGGTATTCCGCAAATGACGCGCAGATATGCGTGGGCATGGTTCACTGCCATTAAGGGTATGAATGGAAATGCAGTTCGTCCTCATGCACAGATATATCCCCGTTTCTATATGGATGTAGCTGACGAAATGGGTATTTGTGTGTTGAACGAAACAGCTAACTGGGCGAGTGATGGTGGCCCGAAACTGGATTCCGAGCTCTTTTGGGAGGCATCTAAAGAACATTTGAGACGTTTTGTACTCAGAGACCGTAACCATGCTTCTGTCTTTGGCTGGAGTATCAGTAATGAGAATAAACCGGTGATTCTGCATGTTTACAACCGGCCTGAGCTTATGCCTCAGCAGAAGAAAGCCTGGGAAGACTGGAGGGATATTGTGCGTGCTAATGACCCGACTCGCCCGTGGATTTCTGCTGATGGTGAGGATGACGGAGATGGTATATTGCCGGTTACAGTAGGGCACTATGGTGATATGGGCTCAATGAAACATTGGGTAGAAATCGGTAAGCCTTGGGGTATCGGTGAACATAGTATGGCTTACTACGGTACGCCGGAGCAGGTTGCCAAGTATAATGGTGAAAGAGCCTATGAATCTCAACTGGGCCGTATGGAAGGACTGGCAAATGAATGTTATCATCTGCTTGCTAACCAACGTAATATGGGTGCTTCTTATAGCACGGTTTTCAATATGGCATGGTATTCCTTGAAACCACTGCCGTTGGGTAAAAGGGATATGACTACGCAACCGGATATAAATAAGGATGGTATCTTCTTCGCAGAATATAAAGAAGGTGTTCCGGGCGTACAACCGGAACGTGTAGGTCCCTATTGCACTACGTTTAATCCGGGATATGATCTAAGTCTGCCTTTGTATGATCCGTGGCCTATGTATGATGCTATGCGTGCAGCCAATGCACCGGGACATCCTGGTTGGTCTGCTTATGCCAATATCGACAAGAAACAATATGAAGCGCCAGCCGCTACTCCGGCAGAGAAATATAAAGAAGTCGTTTTCATTGGAGAAGACAACAGTAAACTGAAGAATATCCTGGATGCGCAAGGTGTGAAATTTGCGACTAAAGTTACCGCTCCTGCACGGATGCTTTATATTGTGGACGGTACTTATACTTTGGATGCTGCTGAAAAGAAGAGTATGTTGGCTAATATAGCTAAAGGTGCTGATGTCTGGATTTGGGGATTGACACCTCAGACTGTGAATGTGTATAATGAGATTCTGCCTCTTCCGGTGGCTTTGGATAACCTTAAGCGTTCTTCTTTCCTGCCGGTTCAGAAATCATGGATACGTGGCTTGAATAATTCAGATTTCTATTTCTGCGAACTTCAAAGAGCTGATGCCTCGGAATACTCGCTGACAGGCGCTTTAGTGGAAGAAGGAGATGTATTACTGAATGCTTGTAAGACTGATTGGAGAGCTTGGAATAAACGTCCGGAGGAACTTAAAACGGCCAGTACGGTACGGAGTGAGTACGAATGTACAGCAGCTACTCCTGTATTTGTGAAATATCAGAATGGAGCTTCTTGTTTTTACATCAGCACGCTGAAAGAGTTTACTAATTCAGAAAAGGGATACAATACATTGGGAGTTATTTTGAAGAATGCCGGAATTGACCGTAATGAGATTGAGGTGAAATCAAATGAAGTTTTCTTTTTGCGTGATAACCAGTTAATGTTCCCGACTGCTGTAAAAGATAAGTTAGTGAAAATGTCGGATGGATGGACTTTGGATATCTATGTATTTAGTCCACGTCCTTTGGATGACTTGTTGATTGAACCGAATATGCCGAAACTGACTTTGGTTGTGAAAGCAAGAGAATGCCAGCTCGCTATTAATGACAAAGCGTATGCTGCTGCTTCACAAAACAGGCATGAGGCTACTTATAAAGAACTGCCCTTGTTGCAAGGTTGGAATAAGATAAGCATAAAAATAGGACAAAGAGATAAGAATGAATTCACAGGTAACTTCAGATGTGATAACAGAAATGAATTCCTTTCTTCTTTGAAAGTGATGTATATTAATCCTGAAGCTAAATGATGTATAGGTAATGATTAGAAAGGTATAGTTTTTAATAGGGTCTTTTTCGATAAGTTCAGTGTTACAATCCAGTGGCATGCGTATTATTGGCATGCACTGGATTGTTTTTTATTCACTATTCTCTACCGTTATGAAGGCTTCTGTTATCTTTGATATTTAGTTGGATGGCTGTTTGGGCATCAATACCGCGATATCTGTTATTTTGTACGGTGTTCTGATGGATTGTAATGTCTTTACAAGGGTTCATTTGCTTCTCAATGAATATTCCGTGCTCATTGTTACCTTCAGCAAGACTATTGTTGATGCTTATCCGGTTACTTTCTGCACATCGTATGCCTGAGAGTCCGTTACGGGCCATCTCTGAGTTGATAACTTTCACATTCTGGCAGAAAGTAGCATTTATACCGTTTCCGTAGGGGGAGGTATCGAAACGACTACTTGTTATATCACAATTTGTGATGTATGACAAATGAAGATTATGATGGAAACCGGCACCTGGCACTACGCTGGCACCATTATCACTGAAATCACATTGGTTAATACGAATATTCTTTCCACCAACTATGGCTACACCGTTTTTTGTGAAATTCTGTATGGTAATATTTTCAAATGTAATGTTCTGTATGCCATCTTTCTCTTTTGATTTGAAAATGACGCCTTCCCGGCTGGGAGCGTTCATATATGAGCGGCTACGACGGTCGTGATTAGGATCGGCATTTTCGGTTACTTTAGTGGCACCTTCTATCAGAAGATTGCGAATAGTGACGTCAGAGAGAATATTTTCTCCATTAATGATTGCAGTTTCTGTTTGTGGAGCCGGAAAGATTATAGTTTCGCGTCCCTGACCAGCAAGGAGGGTGCCACTATATATCTTTAGAGGAGCTTTCAATGTATGTACTCCTGCTTCCAAAATAATCCATTTGCCACTCTTTTGATTGGAGTCTATGGCTTCTTGTATGGACTCTCCCGGTTTTACAAAAATACTGTTGGCAGGAAGTTTTTTTGATTTGCCTTTTAAAGCTCCGATTACTGTTGGTTTCAGGAATTTATCGAAACCTGTATAAAGAGATGTTTTTGCCGGAGCATTGGGAAGCGGAGCTTTGGCAGCCGTCAGAAAACCTACTGATGACTTCGGGCGTGTATGTTGTTTTATTGCTTTCTCGGTATATGGCAGTAATAGGCCTTTGGTATTTTTGTAATGCTGGTATATGGATTCATAGATATCTCTGAATTTGTCGTTATCTCTGTCTGTAAAGACTCCGAATAAATCAATATGTTCTCCTAACATGAAACGTGCTGTATATTCGAAACCTTGTGCCAGCCTGTCATCAGCTACACTATAAAAATCTAATCCCTGCGTGTCGGCGGTTTGTGCTGCTTTGGCAAATTCACCTATACCTAATTGTACATGTCCCCAGTCGCGAGTTGTCTCTTGGCATTGTCCACCCGGATAGAGATAACGGGTGATGCCGGAGTTACCTTCTCCCCGGTAGAATCTTTCTACTGCCCGGTTGAAAATTTCGTGATTATCAGTAAAAATGCCGATACACATGATGGTACTAATCATGGATGCATCCCAGTTACCGTTAGCTTCGGTAAAGAAGCCTTTAATAGTGGGATAAAGGACTGTAAGGACCATTTGCGTGAATTGTTGCAGGTCTTTGGGCGCCCAGCCGGAATCGGTATGTTTCAGAATTTCAGCAGCATTGAGGTAGTAATATCCGAATAAACCTACATTCAGCTTGGCATTGTTTGCATCGAATCCCCGGAGAACATAACTCCACGCATTCAGGATTTCAATGGCTTTATGCGCATAGGCTTTGTCTTGGGTTATATACCACATTAATGCATGGTTATAGGCTGTTTCTGCACTTTCGGAAAACTCACGTCCGCCTATGCTGTTTGTTCCATAGGGACCTACTGATATTTCAGCAAATGGTTTGGGGATAAAATCTAAATAAGTGTTTTTCTTTAAATTCTCAAAAGCGGTTTTCCAGGGTTGTATGCCTTTTACTACCATTTCGCGCATATAGTCGAGGTCCTGTTTGCTTTGAGCCATGCCCGGATGCACGAAAGCCTTGGTTAGAAACTCTGGGTTAGAACTCTTTTCCGGTTGGGCTGCTATACTGTGTACTAAGGTACACAGTATGCATATTAATAAGAGTATTCTTTTTCTCATGTTCATTCCTTTTGTTTTGTTAATCAGTGTTCTACCAATTGTCTGTTCTGAAGGGAGCTACGGGGATACCATAGATGTTGAATACGCTTGCTTGGGTATAATTCTTATAAGCATATCGGACGGCTACCGGATGCTGTACTTTATCGCATGATACGGCAAGACGGGTAGTTTTGGTTTCTATTTCAGCATGGGCCGGGTAGAAAACTTTGTCTTCACCGGCAATTTCAAATCCTTCGAGTGGGGTCCACATAGGACAAAGACAACGCTGTGCGTTGTCCACATTGATGTATATTTTGTTACCTGATATTTCCATGGATTTATAAACAGGAGTGGCGTAACCGAATCCTTTTCGTCCATAAGTTTGGGCAAGTGCCCAAAGAGCAAGGCGATTACCTACCGTTTCTTTATCTGTAGGATGGATAAAGACCGGATGACCTATATCCAGAGTGGTAACCATTCCACTATTAGGAATATCCTTCATATTTTGTTGTTGGACTTCACGCATGCGGGCGGCTGAGGTGCCATCGGCCCCTTCATAATTAAAGGGGGCAATCTCTACGAAGTAAAAAGGGAGTTCTCCTATATTCCATTTACTGCGTAAGTCTTTGACAAAAGCAGGCATCAGACTTTGGTATAAATTAGCATTGTCACGATTACTTTCGCCTTGATACCAAAGGAAGCCTTTAATGGTGAAATTCGTGAAAGGAGCTATTTTCCCATTATAGAGTACACATGGAGTATCTGTGATGTTTTTTACAGGTTCATCATTGTCGAGTATGGCTAAATCAATACTTTTAAATGGGCTTATGGCTTCCCGGCTCATCCATGCTTCTACTTTTGATCCTCCAAGAGAAGATACAATAATACCGACTGGTACTTCCAGTACTTCCTGAATATATCGGGCGAAAAAGTAGGCTGTTGCACTTGTGTGGGATACGTTGACTGGAGTATTCTCTAACCACTCACCTTTACAATCTTCCTGTGGGGTTTTGCTATATTGCCGTACCCATCTTCCATCTTTGGAATCGGTGTTGTAGATGCGGATTGGGGTAGAGGCTTTCGCTTTGGCTATGATATCGTTTGTGCCCTGAGTGGGTTGGCGGTCGAAACCACTCATGGGCATTTCCATGTTCGATTGTCCGGAGCAGAACCAGACTTCACCTATTAATATATTTTTCAATGTTAAAGCCTCTCCATCGCTGAATGTAATTTCATAGGGGCCTCCGGCTGTTGGTGTGGAGACATTTAATAACCATTTTCCTTGCTTGTCTGCAGTTGTTTTATAGGTTCTGTTATCCCATGATGTTTTTATGGTAACAGACGAGTTTTCTTTGGCTTTTCCCCATAGCTTTATATTTGCTTGTTGTTGCAATACCATGTTGCTACTAAGTACGGAGGGTAATTGTACTTTGGCTCCTACGAATGTGGAGACAGATAAAAAGTGTGTTAATAGTAAAAAAGTAATCAACGATTTTACTTTCATGTGACTAAAAAAAAGTTTTTCCATAATACTGTTTTAATTTGATGATAGAACAAGCTTTTTGTCCTTTGCAACAAAAGTAAACCAGAGATATTACTTCTCTGATTAATTTGTTATTAATTTGCGCATAATATCGGTTTAATTGAATTCAGATTCCAAATTCTCGTGTCCTTTATTTGTTATGGGGGATTTTTTTATACCTTTGCAGAGTGTTCTTTAACGAGATACTATGAAAAGTAAATTGCTAATTTGGATATTATGTTTCTTCTCATTGGGAAATATGAAGGTGTTGGCTTCTACAGATTATGGCCTTCATTTCAAATCTCATTCTGTGCCAGGCAATGAACGCACCTCTTTGTCTCTTGATGGGAACTCTCCTTTTTATGTGGAGAAGGAGTTTATTATTGATTTTCAAATGTGGGTTCGTAATGAGCCTGATTTCGGGGCTATTCTTCATTTATGTACGAATGAAAATCAATTTCTTCATTTTGTTTTTGCTGCAGGTGATAATAACAGGAATTTTCCAGCTCTCGTTTTCAATGAGGGAATGTTTGCTATTAATACCAATATTGAAAAAGGTAAATGGGTTCCTGTGTCTTTACACCTTAATATAAAGGAGAATCAAATTGATTTGAAATATGATAGTAGGGACACTACGATGGTAGTGCCATTGCGTGGTACCAAAGATATTACAGTTTCGTTTGGAAAATCTCCATATTTCTCGGCAGATGTAGTTCCTATGAATATTAGGGATATAAAGATTATCCGGGATGGGGAACTGATAAGATATTGGAAGTTGTGGAAGCATAATGGCGATGTTTGTCTTGATGAAGTTGAAGGGGCTGTGGCATTAGCTTCTTATCCTTCATGGCTCATTGATAATCATATTGAATGGCGGAAAATATATACAGAGAAAACATCAGGTCGTTTGGATGTCGCTTTTAATGCCCGTGATGCCTTATTCTATCTTGTGCGACAAAATAAAATAGAAATATTAAATGGTATTTCCGGTGACCGGAACGAGGTCTCTATTGTGGAGGGATATCCGGCTATGGAATATACAGATCACATGGTTTATGATACACTGACTAATCAGTTATTGTCTTATTCTTTACACGAAAAGTTGGTTTCAGCTTTGTCTGTCGATGAAGGGAAATGGAGTCTGAATGAAAGACATTTGGATGAGCCTCGTTACTACAACCATGCACGTACGTTTAGTCCGTCTGATTCTTCATTTTATTTTTGGGGAGGATATGGATTCTACCAATATAGGAATAACCTATATCGGTTGAAAGTGGGTATGAAACAGGTTGAAGAAGTTGCATATACCCCTGTTATTTCTCCTCGTTACTCATCTGCAGCAGCTATAGTAGGCGATGAACTGTATATTTTTGGTGGTCGTGGAAATAAACAGGGAAAGCAAGAATTCAATGCTCATTTTTATTATGAGTTGTGTGCCATTAATCTGAAAACGGGAAAGTCTCGTAGTGTATGGAAGAAAAAACAATCTACAGATATGTTGTTGATGGCATCTTCCATGTACTTTGAACCTTCGGACAGTTCTTTTTATGCTGTTAGTTTGAAAGACGGAGGCAGCCTTTGGAAGGTTTTCATGAATGATTCTGCTTGGGTAGAGATATCGAAGCCTATTCGTAATGATTTGGTTCATCAGGATTGTGATTTTAGCTTTTATTCCTCTCCTGCCCATCATAAACTGTATCTGGTGATGGATAAAATTTTGAGTGACCGTACACATGATGTGGCTATTTATTCTATCAATACTCCTTTGTTGAATGATAATGAAATTGCGCAGACGGCGAATAAGGACTTTTCTACGGTGTGGTTATGGGGCTCATGTGGTATCCTGTTATTGGGAGGATCAGTATTCCTTTTTTACCGGATAAAGTACAGCAGGAAGAAAGTCGAACTTGAAGATACAAAAGAAGATAATACTCAGGTGGAGGTTCTTCCTGTTAATGAAACGGTAGAGGAGGTTGCAGCGGCAGAAAAGTATTTTGATCGCAGTCGTTCGGCAATCTCTTTGTTGGGCACATTTAATGTTCGTGATAAAGATGGTAATGACATAACAGG
The DNA here is from genome assembly GCF_036416795.1 of Bacteroides sp. MSB163. Taxonomy (NCBI): domain Bacteria; kingdom Pseudomonadati; phylum Bacteroidota; class Bacteroidia; order Bacteroidales; family Bacteroidaceae; genus Bacteroides; species Bacteroides maternus. The sequence continues at coordinate 2,534,134 of NZ_CP143867.1, forward strand.
AGCTTTTACACCACGGTTGAAAAGCTTGCTTATATTGCTGGTGCTTTATACAGAGAAGAACAAGCAAGGTATCTTGACTAAAAAAGCTACCGATATTCTGTGGTCGGACAAAGAAGAGGAGTCTGCTCGTAATAACCGTAATGTGACTTTGCGTAAGTTGCGTGTATTGTTAGAAAAAGTAGGTGATGTGGAAGTTGTCAGTGATGCGGGATTTCTGTGTATCAGATGGCATGAGGGAGTATTTTGTGATTATCGGATGGCGCTGGATTGTATTCGTCAATTTAAGGAAAATGGTGAACATGGGAATGATAAGCTTCTGAATCAGATATTGGAAATTTTATTGTATGGTCCGTTGCTGTCAAATACCATTGTTGATTGGTTGGATGAATTTAAAGATTCTTATTCCAGTCTTTCTATTGATTTGCTGAGGAATTTGTTGGATGTACAACGTAATAATTACGATACAGTACTGCGTATTGCTGATATCCTATTCTTGCATGATCCTCTGAATGAAGAAGCTTTGGCTGCTAAATGCTCTATTCTTTTTATACAAGGTAAAAAGGGTATTGCAAAGAGTGTATATGACCGTTTCTGTAAGGAGTATAAAGATTCATTAGGAGAGGAATATAAGGTCCTCTTATGTAATTTATATAAATGATAATTTATAAACATAAGAAAAAGCGCTTAATCATAACAATTAAGCGCTTTTTTAATGTCCAATTAATAAAGGATGGCTCTGTTTTTTAAGACTAAGGCTTTTATTTTGCATTCGTGGAAGTATTCCTCTTCCATATGAGAGAAGTCAAACTGATGTCTAATTTAGTCTTTAAACTATGAAAAAGCACTTGTTGATAGGATTGTTTTTATTAGGTCTGTTTATCTATCCTATTAAGGCCATTTCAGGTAACACTCCTGAAGAATTATATGAGAATTTGCAAAAACGATTGGCTTCCGGTTGGAACACCTGGGATACCCGTAGTGTGCTGACTCATGTATTTCTTCCTTATGGTTTTGCTGTCGACCTGAATATGATGGATACAGATGGAAGTCGTGTAAGGAAATTCAGAATCGGAGATAGAGTTAAAGGGGCGCCATTATTGCAGCCGGGACCTCATTCATTTGATGGAGCTTATACTCAAATGACCATAGATTGGAGAGGATATAAGTTGCAGGTAGAAAGTGCTGCTATGGGACTTAAAAACGTAATTCTAATCAGACCACTGACTGAGACGAAGAAAGGAGGACGATTGGTGGTTATTCCTGAAAGTCTTTGGAAACGGGGCAATACACTTAGCGTGGATAGTTTAGGATTTACATTGGCATCACGTGATAAAGTTGTTGAAATAAAAACTTCTATAGAAGGTAAACTTCTGGAAAAAAAAGGAAGGGAGTTTATTCTGTCTTTAGATACTCCGGTTGCTATCTGTTGCGGAGAAAATGTGGGATTGGATGATGCAATTGCTTTTATTAATAATCGTGCCCGGGATTTTATTAATTCTAATCAGAAACAGTTTGGTGCAAATTATGATTGCTATAATGCCATGCAAAGTGTTTTGGCTTGGGATAATATATATGATCCTGGCATTAGAAGGGTGATTACTCCTGTAAATCGGATTTGGAGTTCCGAATGGTTTGCCAGTGAAGATTTTGGTGGTTTTACACTGTTCTGTTGGGATACTTACTTTGCATCGATGATGCTTGCTGTTGGTAATAAAGAATTGGCTTATGCAAATGCTGTAGAGATAACTAAAGCAATAACTGAACGTGGATTTGTACCCAACTGTTTTTATAGTAATAATTTTAAATCAAGAGATCGTTCTCAGCCACCTGTTGGTTCTTTGGCTGTCTGGACAATATATAAGCAATATCAAGAAAAATGGTTCTTGGAGTTATTATATAAAGAATTACTAACTTGGAATCGCTGGTGGAGCCGGAATAGAGAGGATGGAGGGTTATTATGCTTAGGTAGTAATCCTTATGAAAAGGTTACTTATTTCAGGTCTGAGTTTGATACGGATTGTCACTATGGTGCTGTTTTGGAATCAGGATTGGATAATTCTCCAATGTATGATGGGGTTCCTTTTAATAAGCAAAAACACTTGCTGGAACAGCATGATGTAGGTATGTCTTCTTTATACATCATGGATTGTGATTATCTGGCTTTAATAGCGGAAGAACTTGGCTATAAAAAAGATGTAATCGAATTTAGAAAACGCGCGGAATATTATCGTAATAATTTAGCAGGGTTGTGGGATGGCAAGACTGGATTTTACTATAATCGTTCTACCAGAGATCTGAAATTTAATTATCGCACTTCACCCACTTGCTTTTTCAAAATGCATATAATATAGTTACATCTGTTTTTTATACTTTAGGAACAAACTTAACGGATCATTCTTCTCTGAATTATGAAAATAATAAATGGGGGTATAGCAGGCATGTGTCTGGAAGGTGGATTAATCCGCCTATGGTCCATGTTGAGCATGATATAAATAAAACATTTTATTATTGGAAAGATATTATAAACCATATTGCTCCTATACACTTTAAGTCATTATCATCTCCGCTAGCTGTTGAAGTGAAGACCGTTTTTGATAATCAATGGATAGAACCTGATGAAAAAATGGATAGTGTATATTATAATTATATTCTAACGGAAAAACAGTATGGAGTTAAACTTGCTTCCGCAGCAGTATCTGAAATAGAAAAGGTAAAGCCTTTATTAGAATCTGCGGCATATAATGATTTATACCAACTATTTTATCGTACTTATTTGACTGCATGTTTGCATGAAGCTGTATGCACGGCATATTATGGTTCCAGAATCTATGTCAGAGCTAAGCAGTTTCATCCTAAAGGTTTGAAGGAACGTATTTTTTTATCACTAAAAAAAATAGAACAAGTTTCGGAGGATATGAATTTATTGGTGAATACATATCCTGTCGGTCAATATGACTGGTTGAATGATGTAAAGATTGCTTTAAGATGCAGGTGTAGAGTTCTGAAGATGTTGAATTCGAAATCGCTCCAAAATGAATAAATTCCTCCAATGGATAAAGTTGGATCATAAGTTTGTTCCCCAATCGTTCTATGTATTAACAAAGAAGCGATTAATCTTTTAATTTAATTCAAAATTAAGCACCAGATAAGCGTGATATCACTCAATTTTTAATCTTAGGCATGTAATTTTGCCATATCAAAACGATAATAATAGGTTCGATAATAAGTTCTTTTTTTAAGAATAAAATACAAGATTGTATTTAGGATAACAATTTAAAAAAGATAAGTAAATTGAAAGAATACATAACTTTAAAAGAAATGCATATGAAAGATACAAGTTAACCAAAGACACATCCTTCCTACTTATTTGATCTAAAGGATACGTTATTTTTTATGAAAAACAATTTTAAAAGTGAGATTATGAAACACATGAAAAACAAATCTAATTTTGTGAAAGTTAGCAAATACACTTATTGGTGTGTGCTAATGATGTTCTTGATGGTGCTTACTCCGATGCGTGCACAAACTTCCCGAAGTATATCCGGGCAGGTTGTTGACGAATTGGGTGAAGCAATTATTGGTGCTAATGTGACTGTAGTTGGAAATAAGTCATTAGGTACTATAACTGATATTGATGGAAATTTTACTCTAACGGTTCCTCAAGGAACAACATTGGAAGTTTCTTATATTGGTTATGTGAATAAAAAAGTGGCAGTGGATAACAAAACCAGCTATAAAATTACTTTAAAGGAAGACTCTGAACAATTGGATGAAGTAGTGGTAGTAGGATATGGTACTCAGAAGAAAGTGAATTTGACGGGTGCTGTGTCTGCTATTACTAATGAAGAGTTAGTTGCTACCAAAAGTCAAAATGCTCAGAATATGTTGACTGGTAAGGTTCCTGGCGTTCGTGTAATTCAAAAAACATCTGAACCGGGTGAATTTACTAATCAGTTTGATATCCGTGGTTTTGGTTCTCCACTAATCGTAGTTGATGGTGTTCCTTGTGGCAATTTACAACGTATGGACCCGAATGAAATTGAATCAATTTCTGTTTTGAAAGATGCTTCGGCTGCTATATATGGTGTACGTGCGGCTAATGGCGTTGTCTTGATTACTACAAAGAAAGGTGAAAAGAATAAGCCAAAGATTGAATACAATATGTATTATGGTATTCAAACTCCGGCAGAAATGTTGGAGCCTGTAGGTGCTGTAGACCGTATGAGACTATTTAATGAAAAGTCAATGCGTAATCTGACAAATCCGCAGCTTACTTATTCAGATGAGCAGATTGAAGAGTATCTGAATGGAACATTGAAATCTACTGATTGGTATGATGCGGTAATTCGTAATTCAGCTCCCCAGCAGCAACACAATGTTTCATTGAGTGGTGGAAGTGAAAAAACTGATTATTATGTAAACTTCGGTTATACAGATCAGGAAGGTTTCTTCAGGTCAAAAGCAATGGATTATAACCGTTATAATCTTCGTGCAAATTTGAATGCAGAAGTAGCTAAGAATTTAAAGGCTTCAATTAAAATAAATGGTATAATTGATAGTAAACAACGTCAGTACTTATCAACTTGGGAGGTTTATAAAGCTTTGTGGCGTGCAAGTCCTAATGAGAAATTGTATGCCAATGATAATCCGGAATATTTCCAAAAGATGTCATCCGACCAGTTGAATCTTCTGGCAGCAACAGATCCTGATGTTTCCGGTTATAATAAGGCAACAAATAAAATCTTCCAGTCTACGATGGAACTTGAATATGCTGTGCCATTTGTAAAAGGTCTGAAGGTGAAAGGCATGTTCAGCTATGATACTTCTATAGCTGATAATACCATATATAAGAAAGAGTATAATGAGTATACTTATAGTGAAGCAACTAATACATATACTGCTTATGCTATGCAGTCACCGACTAATCTGGAACGCTATTATGGCAATTCATGGACTACTTTGTGGCAAGCTTCTGTAAGCTATGAGAATACTTTTGCATCAAATCATAATGTATCTGGATTGTTGTTGTTTGAAGAAGCACACAGTGTAGGTGATAACATTCGTGCAGCTCGTGATTTCTCTATTCCTTTGCCTTATTTATTTGCAGGTAATTCAGCTAATCAAGTTGGTACAGCTAATGCCAATGGATTGACTGAAAGCGCTTCTCAGGCGTTGGTTGGTAGATTTAATTATGACTATAAAGGGCGTTATCTGTTAGAATTTGCCTTTCGTTATGACGGTTCCTCCAAATTCCCGTCACATAGCCGTTGGGGCTTTTTCCCCAGTGCTTCTGTGGGGTGGCGTATGAGTGAAGAAACTTTCATAAAAGATAAATTGCCGTTTGTTAACAACCTGAAACTTCGCGGTTCATATGGTAAGATGGGTGATGACTCTGTTGCTGATTATCAATTTATTTCCGGATATGACTATCCGAATACCAGTGGTGATAAATTTAATAAAACTCCGAAAGGATATTTTTTCAATGGTTCATTCATGAATTCATTAGGTTTCCGTGCGGTAGCCAATCCTAATATTACATGGTACACTGTTAAGACTCTGAATGTGGGTGTTGATGCTGATTTGTGGAATGGCCTATTAGGGGTTTCTTTTGATTTATTTCAGCGTGACCGTGATAACCTGATGGCTAATCGTATTGCTACTATTCCAGGAACATTCGGTGCTGCAATGCCTAAAGAGAATTTGGAGAGTGACCGTACCAAAGGTTTTGAAGTTGAACTAAGACATCGCAATCGTGTGGGGCAGGTTAATTATAGTGTTTCTGGAAACATTGCTATTACTCGTTCCATGTGGCGTTACAAAGAACGCACCCCATCAGGTAACTCATATGATAACTGGAGAAATAACTTAACTAACCGTTATAATGACATTTGGTTTGGTTATGGTGCAGACGGTCGTTATACCTCATGGGAACAAATAGCTAACTCTCATGTATTTGCTGGTAATGCAACTCTTCCTGGTGATTATATTTATGAAGACTGGAATGGTGATGGTACAATTGATGATATGGATAGATATCCTATTGCTACAACTACTAATTCTACTGCAGCTAATTTCCAGGATAAGAAAAATTATCCGTTGATGAACTTTGGCTTAACTCTTTCTGCCCAATGGAAAGGTTTTGATGTTAATATGACTTTCCAAGGTGCTGCAATGTCCTATGTATCTTATGGTGAACAGTTGTCAGCCCCCTTGCAATTTAATGGTAATGCTTTGGGGATGTTCTTGGACAGATGGCGTCCAGTTGATACAAAGCAAGATCCCTACGATCCTTCTTGCCAATGGATTTCAGGATATTATTCATATGGTGGTACAACTCCGGATGTTAATTCTGAATTCTCTATTCAGAAAGGTACTTATTTGCGCCTGAAGACAGCCGAAATCGGTTACACTTTACCGAAGAATTGTTTGTCATTCATAGGTATAAAGAATTTGAGAATTTATATGAATGGATATAATTTGTTCACTATTACAGGTGTGAAAGGTGTCGATCCGGAAAGACCGGCTGAACTCTATGGATATATGTATCCGTTGAATAGAACATATAACTTTGGTGCAAGTGTTACATTTTAAGTAAAAGGAGATTATCGTATGAAAAAGCTAAGAAATATATTGATGTGTGTTGCTATAGGAGGTATGTTTGTAGGATGCCAGGATTTGGATATTCCTCCTAAGAATATTCTGTCGGGAGAAGATATATATAATGAAGGTGGTATTACAGCCTATATGGCAGGTTTGTATAGTCAGTTGCCGATGGAAGATTTTAATACGTCAAATGATGGTGATTACAATGGTTTTTATAACTGGAATTGCATCATTTGGGATATGCTCAGCACGGGTGAAACTGTAAATCGTAACAATACAGGTATTTATATTCCCCAAAAGGGATATTGGAGTATGGGCTACAAAACGATTCGCCAGGCTAATGATCTGATTGCTAATTTGCCTGCATATGTGGGAAAGTTGAAAGGTGCTGAATCATGGATTGCTGAAGCAAAGTTTATTCGGGCTTATGTTTATTTTGCGATGGTAAAACGCTATGGCGGTGTACCTATTTTGGAAACACCACAGGAAATGACTGATGATGAAAAGGCATTGTGGGTAGCGCGTAGCAGTCATGAAGAGTGTATAGACTTTATTCTTTCGGATTTAGATTATGCCATTGAGAATTTAGGTAAAACCAAAGTGGCAGGCCGTGCAAATAATACTTATGTAGCAGCAGCTTTCAAGTCGCGTGTTGCTTTGTATGCTGGCTCTGTTGCCCGTTATGGACAGGCATTTAATTATTCCGGAAGTGAAAGTGGCAAAATGCTTACTGGTATTCCTGAAGGAAGAGCAAACGATTACTTTATGCAAGCTTATAAAGCATCCAAAATTGTAGAAGAAGGTGGTTATAAGTTATATGAAGGAAACTCTGATAAAGAAGCCAACTTCCGTGAGGTATTTGCGAATGCTGATAAAAGTGATGAATCTATTCTTATCCGGCAGTATAGTAAAAATGACTTTGTTCATAGTTTTGATGCTGTATATTGTCCGCCTCGTATGACCGCAACGTATGGTGACCGTTATAATGTAACATTGGATTGGGTAGAACTGTTTGATGGTCTGCCTATTGATCCTGCAACAGGGTACTTGAAAACAACGGATGACGATGGTAATTATATTGTTTACAATGATGTTAAAGACTTATTAGACAATGCAGAACCTCGTTTAAGAGGCTCTATCTTATTACCTGGACATACTTATAAAGGAGTTGAATTGGATATTCGTTTTGGTATAATAAAGGAGGAGATTGATCCGTCTACACCTATTGCCAAATTTATAAAGGATGATGGACAGACTACCGCCAATTATACAAGTAATGCTTGGTTCAAGAATAACGTTTTGACAACAACCGAGAATATAAAAGAACAAAAGCCTTATGAGACTTCTACAGGTGCGAAACTTAATAAAAGTGGAATGGATGGTCCGGCTAATGGTGGAACGAGTAATACATTGACAGGCTTTCATGGAGCTAAATGGTTGAATTTGAACTGGACTATTGCCGAAACACAGTTGCATAGTTCCACACAATCTTGGATTGATATTCGTTATGCCGAAATATTATTGAATCGTGCCGAAGCTGCATTGGAACTTTACCAGAATGGTGTTACTAGTATTGATGAAAAAAATCTGCAACAGGATGCTTACGAATGTATCAATAAGATACGCTCAAGAGCTGGTGCTGAGTTGCTGACCAGCCCTGCAGAATTATCCAATGTATCACGTGATGGTATTGAACGTGGACAAGGTATCCGTTCGTTTGTATTTGCTCCGAATGAAGGTATGCATATCATTCGTGTAGAACGTTATAAAGAATTGGCTTTCGAGCATAAAATTTATTGGGATCTGCGTCGTTGGTTTACTTTCGATTCACAGATTTATCAATATCGCCGCAGAATGCTGTCTCCATTCTTGTTTGCCAAAGGAGCAACAGTAAATGAAGCTGGCAATCCGGTGGGTAAGTATATTTTTGACACCCGTGTTTGTGAAAGAGCTAATAACTCATTGACATTTGCTACTAAAAATTACTATGATAAGATTCCTGATGGTGAACGTAAGGTAAATCCGTTACTTGAGCAAAATAATCAGTATTAATTAGAAAAAGGAAAATAGTATGAAAAAGATATTTAATTTGCTGTTAGTTACTGCATTAGTTTTAGGTTTTTCATCGTGTGAAAAGGATAATTATGATGCACCGGAAGCTGGTGTTTTCGGGCAGGTCTTAGACCATAATGGTAAACCTCTGCAAACAGCTATGGGACAGGGAAGTATGAAGATACAGATTACGGAATTGAGTTATGCGGGTGGTGATGAATCGATTGTTGTGACGAATCAGAACCTCAATATGAGGCAGGACGGTTCATATTCCAATTCTAAACTGTTTGCAGGTACCTACCGTATGATTCCGTTGGAAGGCGCATTTTATCCTTATGATGCAGAAGGAGAAACGGTGGAACTGAAGAACGGGAAAATGGCAGAACGTAACTTTACTGTTACTCCTTATCTGGAAGTAGAATGGGTTACAGAACCTTACTTGACTTCTGATAATTTTTTGAAATGTGCAGTGAAATTTAAGAGAATAGCAAAAGAAGGAATTGCTATGCCTGATGTAAACAACATACAATTGTATATTTCGCATACGCAGTATTGTGGAACAGAATCTGACGGAAATTATACTCCCGGTTCTGTGAAAATAATTAATGATCAGGAGGGCACAACTATCGAGTTAACTTCTAAAGCTGCTATTAAATATTCCAATACCTATTGGGTAAGAGTAGGTGCGTGCTGTAACGACACTTACAAGAAGTATAACTTTACTGATATCAAGAAAATCGATCTGAAATTGAATTGATTAAATAAGTAGGTAGGTAAGTAAGGAGGGTATTTGTTTCCGTAATAAGTGCTCTCCTTCTTTTTTGAACAAAATTTTAATACTGCTTTTGGTCAGAAGCTCTTTTGTGATATACCCAGTTCGTACTTTCTTCGCTTCTATACGCAACTAAAAATAGCGAAGCAGGTACGAAGCAAGTACGAGGAGGGTATATACATGATACGAAGCGGCTCATTTTGTTCTATTTGTCGGTTACAAATCTGATAAAGGGATATGCGTCTTATATCGAAGCTGATTATCATGGCAACATAACATAATTTAAAAGTTTATTGGATGGTTTGTAATGGTACCAACTACGATTAATTGCTTTTTAATGTCTAATTAATTATTTATTTCACTTTCTGTTAATGAGTCGAAGCTACATTTGCAGAAAATAATACTATATTGTAATATCATGAAGAATTTCTATACAGCCTTTTGGATTGTCGCATGCCTTTTGATTTCATTATCCGGATATGCGCAATCTGAATGGAAAAATAATTTTTCCGATCAGGGAGAAATACTGAAAACAATGGGACGGGGTGAATGTAGCATTGCAGACGGGGTGTTCCGTTCAAAAGGTTCTTATGCTTGTTTCGGTAATCCTGAGTGGAAGAACTATACTATGTCCTTTAAAGCTCGTGCTCCCCAAGAAGCGGAACAAGTTCAAATCTGGGCAGGATTTCGTGCCAATAATCGTTTTGATCGTTATGTAGTTGGTATAAAAGGCGGATTGCAAGATGATTTATACCTGATGCGCATGGGATATATGGGTACGGATGAATTTATGGGCGTTCGTCCGTTAGGATTTCATCCGGTACCGGGTCAATGGTATCAGTTAAAGGTAGAAGTCTGTGGTAGCCGTATTCGCGTTTTCTTGAATGATGAGAAGGAACCACGGATGGATATCACAGATAAAAACAGCAACTTGGCACCTTCCGGTCCTGTGACTTTGGGAGGCGGTTGGATTGAAACAGAGTTTGACGACCTCGTTGTTACTCCGTTGGAAGAAGATGCATTGAAAAATGTGAAAGTTGCAGAATATTGCAAGGTGGCAACACCGCAAGAGAAAGAAAGCAAGCGCCAGCTTGAAAGAGCAAATTATGCGCCTGTGAAAGTGAATAGACTGGAGGAAGGACGCACGGATATTTCACTGGATGGTAATTGGCTCTTTATGCCCGGATATCAGTTGGACGATAAGGAGAAAGCGGTATCCACGGCTACGGACGATAAGAATTGGCATGTAATGTCTGTGCCTAATTTCTGGAACCCGATTCGTATTTGGCTACATGGGGAAACCATGCCTTCACCTACGGGACCTCAGCCCAAAGGTGTTTCAGATACCTATTACCAGCAGGAAACCGATCGTTGCGAGGGTTATACATTTGATTATAGAAAAACGAATGCTGCCTGGTATCGTCAGTGGATAGAGCTACCGGCTGATGTTGAAGGCAAAAATATGGCTCTGACTTTTGATGCTGTTTCAAAAGTAGCGGAGATTTATATTAATGGAGAGCTGGCAGGTTCACATATCGGCATGTATGGTGAAATACAGGTTGATGGAAGTAAGTTACTGAAGCCCGGCAAAAATTTGGTAGTAGTGAAAGTGACCCGTAAGGCGGATGGAAGTGCTTCTGAAAACGGTAGCGCTGCTATTGATTTCTTCTATTCTTCTGTTCGCGAAAGTGAAAAAGAAGGCGGAAAGGTTGCTGTAAAGAACAACATCCTGAAAGATATAGCACATGGATTTTATGGTGATGAGCCTGCAGGTATCTGGCAGCCGGTAAAACTTACTATCACCAACCCGGTGAAGGTGGAAGATGTCTTTATTAAACCTACTCTGGAAGGAGCAACCTTTGACCTGACGGTAAAGAATCATAGTGGTAAGAAGAATCAGTTTGATCTCTATACTGACATTGTGGACAAAGAGACCGGTTCTGTGCTTTACAGCAGTCTTTCTTTGCAAAAACTGGTGCTGAATGCTGATGAAGAAAAGATGTTTACTTACAGTGTGAATGGACTAAAACCTCGTCTCTGGACACCTCATCATCCTAATCTATACGATTTCCGCTTTAGACTGGTTACTGCCAAAGGTGTTGAATTAGACTGTCTGTCAGAGACTTCCGGATTCCGTACTTTTGAAGTGAAGGAAGGCTTGTTCTTCCTGAACGGTAATCGATATTGGCTGCGTGGTGGCAATCACATTCCGTTTGCCCTTGCTCCGAACGACTTGAATCTGGCTAATACTTTCATGCAACTGATGAAGGCCGGCAACATAGATGTCACCCGTACCCACACCACTCCGTGGAATAAACTTTGGATGGGAGCTGCTGATAAAAATGGTATTGGCGTTAGCTTTGAAGGTACTTGGCCCTGGCTGATGATTCATTCCACTCCGCTTCCTGATGCAAAACTGATTGAGATGTGGAAGGAAGAATTCCTCACCTTGCTGAAAAAGTATCGTAACCATCCTTCACTGCTTTTCTGGACGGTGAATAATGAAATGAAGTTCTACGATAATGATAATGACCTGGAACGTGCTAAGAAGAAATACCGTGTGATTTCGGATGTGGTAAAAGAAATGCGTCGCATTGATCCTACACGCCCCATTTGCTTCGACTCCAACTATCAGGCAAAGGGCAAAAAGGAAAAGTATGGTGCTGACTTTATGAATAGCATAGATGATGGCGACATCGATGATATGCATGCTTATTATAACTGGTATGATTTCTCACTCTTCCGGTTCTTCAACGGAGAATTCCAGCAGAGGTTTAAGATGCCCGAACGTCCGCTTATCAGCCAGGAGATGTCAACCGGATACCCGAATAATGAAACCGGACATCCGACCCGTTCTTATCAGTTGATTCATCAGAACCCTCAATCTCTGATAGGCTATGAATGTTATGACTTCTCAGATCCTAAGTCATTCCTTAACGTGCAGGCGTTCATTACCGGAGAATTGGCTGAAGCGCTCCGCCGTTCCAACGATCAGGCATCGGGTATCATGCATTTTGCCCTACTCACCTGGTTCCGTCAGGTTTATGATTATCAGAATATTGAGCCATATCCTACGTATTACGCCTTGAAGCGTGCTTTGCAACCAGTGTTGGTAAGTGCTGAGTTGTGGGGACGTAATCTTTATGGTGGAGATAAACTGCCGACACGTATTTATGTAGTGAATGACCGCGAGGATGGTACAGCCCTGAAACCTACTTTATTGCGTTGGGAAGTACAGGATGAAACCGGAAAGAAACTGGTTTGGGGTAGTGAGGAACTCCCGGCTGTGAAGCATTATGGACGCTACTATATTGAACCGAATATCCAATTACCGGTTAACTTGCCAGCCGACAAGGTGAAAGCTAAATTGGTATTGAAGTTGACTGAGAATGGTTTACCGGTATCGGAAAATGAATATAACCTGCTGTTAGCCCGTAAAGACTGGAACATAAACCAAGTAGCAGAAGGCAAAAAAGTGCTTCTTCTGGATAAAGAGGGTATGAAAGATAAATTTGATTTCCTTCATATAAACTATCAGGCGGTTTCTACCATAAAAGAAATGATGAATCCGAAACTGAAAGCTGATCTTTGCATTATTTCCGGATTGACCGAGTGTACGGACGAAGAAAAAGAAATGCTTCGTTACTATCAGTCAAAGGGAGGAAAGTTACTTTTACTGAATAGTAAAGAAGTTGCGAAGACCATTTATCCTGAACATATCACGAGTTGGATTATCCCGACAGAGGGTGATATCGTGAATATGGAACGCAATGATGCACCGGTGTTTGATGGTATCGACGTATTGGAACTGCGTTATTTCAATAATAATAAGAGAGAAATTCCTTTGGCTTGCAATGCTACCCTGAAAGTAAACCGGAATGAAAATCTGATAGAATTGGCAGGGCAGATGAAGATTCATGCTTATATCGACGGTGGAAAGCCGGAAGACCGTATTCGTAAAATCGATTCGATGCGAGGTTTAACCTTATTGCAGATAAAGGATGGAAAGGGATTGGCTACAGTTTCTACCATGTGTACGGAGAAGGCTGATACCGACCCGATAGCTGGAAAGCTGTTAGTGAACATGATAAATGAATTATTGAAATAGCAAGCAACGAATAGTTTGATACGATTCTGATTTTACTGATACAATCAAAATACTATGGTCAAGAAAATTCTGATATCCTTTTGTTTGAGTGCTGTAGCCCTGGTGGCTACAGCACAAAATGAACCCTACAAAAACCCGGATTTGACACCTTCCGAACGGGCATGGGACTTGTTGAAACGTATGACTCTGGAAGAGAAAATCAGCCAGATGAAAAATGGCTCGCCAGCCATTGAGCGCCTTGGAATACCGGCATATGACTGGTGGAATGAAGCACTGCACGGAGTGGCGCGCGCCGGAAAAGCAACTGTTTTTCCTCAGGCGATAGGACTTGCCGCCACTTTTGATAATCAGGCGGTTCATGAAACCTTCAGCATCGTATCGGATGAAGCCCGTGCCAAATACCATGATTTTCAACGTAAGGGTGAACGGGATGGTTACAAAGGATTAACGTTTTGGACTCCGAATATCAATATATACCGTGATCCGCGTTGGGGACGAGGTATGGAAACTTATGGAGAAGACCCGTATCTGACCTCTCTGATGGGATTGGCCGTAGTGAAAGGCTTGCAGGGTGATGGCACCGGAAAATATGACAAGACACATGCTTGCGCCAAGCACTATGCCGTGCACAGTGGTCCGGAATGGAACAGGCATAGCTTTGATGCCAAGAATATTTCCCAGCGCGATTTATGGGAAACCTACCTGCCCGCTTTTAAAACCTTGGTGACAGAAGGGAAAGTAAAAGAGGTGATGTGTGCCTATAACCGCTATGAAGGAGAACCGTGTTGCTCTAACAAGCAATTGTTGATTCGTATCTTGCGCGAGGACTGGGGATATGATGATATTGTGGTTTCAGATTGTGGGGCTATCGGCGATTTCTACTATCCTAATCATCATGAAACCCACCCTACGGCTGCGGCTGCCTCGGCTGACGCTGTTGTCTCAGGGACAGACCTGGAATGTGGCGGCAGTTATTCTTCTTTAAATGAAGCGGTACGGAAAGGACTGATATCAGAAGAAAAAATCAATGAATCGGTTTTCCGTTTATTGCGCGCTCGTTTCCAGTTGGGCATGTTTGATGATAATACACTTGTTTCGTGGTCTGAAATACCATATTCGATTGTAGAGTCAAAAGAACATGTAGCCAAGGCTTTGGAGATGGCACGTAAGAGTATGGTATTGCTGACTAACAAGAATAATATCTTGCCGTTGAGTAAATCTGTTCGTAAAGTTGCCGTGCTGGGGCCTAATGCCAATGACTCCGTGATGCTTTGGGCAAACTATAACGGTTTCCCTACTAAATCTGTCACCATCCTTGAGGGCATTAAAAGTAAACTTCCCGAAGGAGCTGTATATTATGAAAAAGGTTGTGATTTTGTAAATACACAGACTGTTTTTAGCTACTTCGATTGTTGCTCGTATGATGGGAAGAAAGGCTTTAAGGCAACCTTCTGGAATAATAAGGAATTGGAGGGTGAAGCGGTGGCAGTCGGTCATTTTAGTGAGCCGCTGAACTTTGGCAATGGGGGTAACACCGTATTCATGCCGGGAGTAAATCTGCACGATTTCTCGGCGCGCTTTGAGTCGGTATATACCCCGAAGGAATCTGGCGAAGTCTCTTTCATTATTTCTGCGGATGATGGTTCCCGGCTGTTCATTGATGGGGAAGAGGTTTACTCTGAGTGGCATAATGGAGCTACAAGAGAGAAAATGTATAATCTGAATGCAGTGAAGGGCAAAGCCTATAAGGTTGTATTAGAGTATTTCCAGGCTGGCGGAGAAGCTTCATTGAAATTTGATATAGGTATTAAGAAAGAAATAAATTATAAGGAAGTGGCCGATAAAGCGGCTGAAGCTGACGTGATTATCTTTGTTGGCGGACTTTCTTCTGCGCTGGAAGGTGAGGAAATGCCGGTGGACCTTCCCGGGTTTAGAAAAGGTGACCGCACCAATATCGATCTGCCTCAGGTGCAGGAAGAGATGCTGAAAGCTTTGAAAAAAACAGGTAAACCGGTTGTTTTTGTCTTATGTTCCGGCAGTACGCTGGCATTGCCTTGGGAAGCGGAAAACCTGGATGCGATTATTGAAGCATGGTATCCCGGCCAACAGGGAGGAACAGCTGTTGCAGATGTCCTGTTTGGTGATTATAATCCTGCCGGACGCTTGCCGCTTACTTTCTATGCATCGAGCGGTGATCTGCCCGATTTTGAAGACTACGATATGAGTAACCGTACATACCGCTATTTCAAGGGAAAACCTCTGTTTCCTTTTGGACATGGATTGAGCTATACCACTTTTGATTATGGCAAGGCTAAAGCGGATAAGAAAATACTTCGGGCAGGTGAGGGGCTGACTTTAACCATACCATTGAAGAACATCGGTAAACTGTCAGGAGATGAAGTCGTGCAAGTCTATCTGCGTAATCCCGGCGATAAGGAGGGACCGATTAAAACGCTGAGAGCTTTCCGCAGGATTTCTCTGGAAGCCGGTCAGGCGGAAGATGTTCTGTTTGAATTGCCCGCCTCAACATTTGAATGGTTTAACCCGGCTACAAACCGCATGGATCTTCTTCCCGGCAAGTATGAACTACTCTATGGCGGAACTTCGGATGAGAAAGCGCTGCAAAGATTGGTGGTAACATTAAAGAAGTAAAATGAGTAGCCCGGGTAAGCGGAAATGGCCAAGAAAATATTGTGTAACTATATCAAATACTCTTTTCATGAAAACATCTTCTAAGTTAGGGGCGGCGGCTATATTGATATTGCTGGCGTTGCTTCCTATGAACATTGCCTGTGTACAAGCACAAAAACAGCAAGTACTCCGGCAGAGTATCAAAACCACTTATCCGACAAGAGACTGGGCGATATCCGACTTTGTTGTGACCGACCCAGCTTTCGGTGCTAAAGCCGAACCGGGATTTGACAACAGGGCGGCTTTCCAAGCGGCTATTGACGCTGCGTATGAAAGCGGCGGCGGGGTAGTGTATATACCTGCCGGAAATTATGAATTCCGTAGTACGCAGCTTGGCACAAAGAATGTCAGAGTTCGCCAGGGCCGTTCGGAAAGCAAGAAAGATTTCCACTTTGAATACGTTTTGCGCCTCCATCCCGGAGTACAACTTCGTGGCGATTGGGCTAATCCGGAGGTCAATAACGGAAAAGTCCTCGGAACCATTCTTGAAGTACGTGTCGGCAAAGATGCACCGAACTATGACGGAAGTGTTGAAAGCTGGTGGAACGACGGACAGGCGGGCAATGCGCTTCGCACGACCTATACGAGCATAGCTGACAGATTCATCGAAATGAATGCAGGCACCGGAGTTACTAATCTCTCCATCTGGTATCCTGAGCAAGACATCAATGATGTGAAACCCTATCCGTGGACATTGTTCCAAACCCAGGGAGATTGCGCCACGATAGAGCATGTCACTCTCGTCAACTCTTACAATGGCTTTAATTCTGCACCGAGTGAGTTGCACTATGTGCTGGATAGTTATATCACAGCACTAAACAAGGGTATCGAAGTGCACGTATGTACCGATATCGGGCGTATTGAGAATGTCAGGATTAGTCCTGAGTATTGGGCTGAATCCGGTCTTCCGGGAGCACCTTCTCTGGCTGACGTAACAGCCTATACAAAAGCGAACGGTACGGGATACCAGATGCACCGTTCGGACTGGGAATATGTTTCTTACCTGCGTGTGTCAGGTTACAAGACAGGCGTATGGATTGGGCGTGAGCCCGGCTTTGCCGATGCCCCGAACGCTCAGTTGTATGAGGTGCATGTAGACGATTGCGGGAATGGATTGTATGTGGAAGATGTCAATCCGTATGGCATACTTATATCCAATTCTTCATTCGGAGCGTCCGAAGATGGCAATGCCGTATACTTTTACAAGGATTTCAGCACTTCGGTACAATTCAATGGGGTGGATTTCAACGGGCCTGTTGTAAGTGACGGCAGCGATGGAGTCGTGTCGTTTGAAAGCTGTACGTTTAGTGAATACGGGGATTATGCCCTCAGGATGAACAGTGGCAATGCATTGCTATCCCAATGCGATTTCAAGAAGAAGGCCGGACATGTATATCTCGGAGCGGATATGCATACGCTGAAGTCGGTTAATTCGGGTTATAAATGCAATCTGAAAGTTGATAATCACAGCACTTCGGCCAAAGTAGAAGTGGTTACGGGGAAGAAGTACTTTTTCGACCCCATACCTAAGAACGTAAAAACAAATATAGCTGTGCACCCGAGGCCGGCATCGGACAAAGTATTGAAAGCGGACCTGGCAAGGGCAACGGGCTTTAATAATAACCGTCCTGTGAAAGATGTGTCGGCTGAACTGCAATCTGCCCTTGATGCGGTGAAAGCTGCCGGTGGCGGTACGCTCTACTTGCCTGCCGGAAGGTATCTGGTGGACAATCCTGTTAAAGTTCCTTCGGGAGTTGAATTGAGGGGCTCGTGGGATGTGCAACATCACACGCAAAGTGGTGGTACTGCCATATTTACCAACTATGATGGCGGAGCTGCCGGAGAAAAAGGTGCTTCACTCCTGCAACTTGAAGCGGGTGCCGGCATCAGGGGCATTACACTGGCACAGCTCAATATCGCTTCTGATGGCTACAGCGTATCAAACCCGCGAAAGACTCCGTTCTTGATACAGGGACAAGGCCCCAAGGTGTATATAATCAATGTAACCATAGCGGTAGGCGACAAAGGTATAGATCTGGCTTCATATGACACCAGTGGCCACTATGTCGATTATCTGGGTGGTGTGCCTTTAAGGGCGGGCATCTGGGTTGGCGGTGGAGCCGAAGGTGGATTCATCCGCAATATGCAGTTTAATCCTCACTATGGGTCGAGACTTCCGAAGGGAGGACAGGGCTATCCGGAGGTATTTATGATGCGGTTTGTACAATCTAATTGCAGTGCGCTTAAGTTTGCGGATGTCAAGAACCAGACTATTTTCAACAATTTCGTTTACGGTTCGGTATATGGAATACATTTCCTGAAAGATGCGATAACCGGTAAGTATCCGGGCAAGATGACCGTTATAGGACATGGCTCTGACGGATGCACCTATTCTTTATTTGTGGAAGATGCGGATAAGAATACGAAGATTGTCGCGGTTAATTCAGAGTTGGTTAATACTAAGATTCCCAATGAGCCGGTGAGGTCGTATGTCCTTATGGGAGATGAAGTTAACACCGGTAAGGTTCATCCTGACGCCAAACTTATCCTGTATAACAGTGCATTCTGGGGAAGTCCGGTTTTCGGGGCGATTATAAATAATGGCGTTGTGTCATTCCAACAGGCCAATTTCTCGCGTTCCGGTACACAGGGGGTAGATGTCAGAGGTGGCAAAGCGCATGTGTACACTTCTTATTTCGCTCAGAAAGTGGCAGGTCCGACCGCCGGAGACGGCGGATATGCAAGGCTGGGGGGACAAGGTAAATCAATAGAACTCACTAATAACTATTATCTCTCTGGATTGCGGTTCAATAAATCGGGAGAAGGGCTGATTTATGGTTCTGACAAGAAGTAGGTATTGTAGCGTTTGGCCTTATGAATACATGGTCGTTTCCTTTCGTGGAAATTCTGTTTACTCCAAATGGTAACTTCATTTACATGCCGAGGTAAAGGCTGTTACATACCGAAGTAAAGAGCGTTACAATAGGAGGTAAAGGTCGTTACATCCTGCGGTAAATGCTTTTACATTGTGAGATAAATGGAATGTAAATGCTATCTGTTGATAATCAGTAAACTATCGAATGTCATCCTGAGCGTAGTCGAAGGATCTACTCCCTTGGCACAAAGGTGCACTAATAATAGGAGAGTAGATTCTTCGATTACGCTTCCTTAGCATGATTTGCAGATGGATGGTTCTACAGATTGATAAAAAGGCGATTAATGTTTCATTTTAATTGAAAATTAATTCTCAGATAAGCGTAATATAGCTGATTGCTTAATCTGTGGATTTTATTTTTGCAGCAAAGATTATCAAGTGGAATAGGTAGCAAGTTTTTAATAACAGATATAAAGATAATGCATTATGAAGAATAAGTTATTCGTTACTTTGGGCATCCTCGGCATGAGCATGTTGGCTTATGCCGGTCCCAAACACTCTCAGGAGACTTCTTATCCAAGTTACAAAGGATTGATTATGGCAGGATACCAAGGTTGGTTTCGCGGCCCGCAGGATGGAACCAATCAAGGCTATGGCCATTATGGCACCGGAAAGCAATTTGACGAGAAACATTGCACTATCGACGCATGGCCCGATGTGAGTGAATATGAAAAGACCTATGAGACGCCTTTCCGGCATGCCGATGGAAGAAAGGCACGTGTATTCAGTTCAGCGGACAAGTCTACTGTCGACCTGCACTTCAAGTGGATGAAGGAGTATGGCGTAGATGGAGTATTTGTGCAACGCTTTTTTAGCTACACCCGTGGAGACCAGCAAAACTCGGTACCGAACCGTATTTTAGCGAATGCCTTGGAAGCGGCTTCAAAGTATGACCGCGCCATAGCTGTCATGTATGATTTGTCCGGGTTGAAAAAGTCTGGTGAGGATTGTTCCCTGATTATGGAAGACTGGAAAAGGCTGGTAGACAATCAGAAGGTAACGAATCAGGCAGGGAAAAAGACTTATCTGCATCATAATGGAAAGCCCGTGGTAGCTATATGGGGAGTTGGTTTTCCCGACCGCCCTTATAATATCAGGAACATCGGTTTAGACCGTTTGATTGACTTCTTGCAGAATGACCCTGTTTATGGTGGTTGCACGGTGATGTTGGGTGTTCCTACTTTCTGGCGTAATCTGGAGGCTGATTGTATCAATGACCCCTATCTGCATACAGTGATAAAGAAAGCGGATATAGTTTTGCCATGGACTGTTCAGCGTTTTTCTCCTTTGTTGCATAACGACATGGACCGCTTCCGTGACTTGGTGATTGAAGATATCCGTTGGTGTAAGGAGAATGGCGTAGACTATGTTCCTGCCGTAACTCCCGGATTCAGTTGGCACAATCTTAGCAAACTGGAATTCCCGGATGACGTGAAGCCTGTTGGCAGTATTCCCCGTCAGGGAGGACGTTTCTATTGGCAACAGCTTTCTACTGCAATGTTGGCGGGTGCCGAGATGATTTATGTGGCCATGTTTGATGAAGTGGATGAGGGAACCGCCATCTTTAAATGTACGGGAGACCATCCGGTTAGTGATGTGGCCAAGTTTATTGATATGGACGGACAGCCTTCCGACCATTATCTGTGGCTGACAGGCGAGGCTGCCCGCATGCTCAGGAAAGAGATTCCACTGACGTTTAAGATGCCCGTAAGAGAATAACTAATGAAACGATCTTGCTTTATAATAGTCCTGTTTGTATCTTTCTTGCTTTGGGCGGGCGGGGTACAGGCACGAATAACATTACCCTCCTTTTTCTCGGATGGGATGGTGTTGCAACAACAAAGTTCAGTTGCTATTTGGGGAAACAGTGACCGGAAACAGCAAAAGGTTACTGTAAAGACTTCGTGGAATAACAAAAAATACACAGTAACGACGGATGAATCGGGTAGCTGGAAGGTAAAAGTAGAAACACCGGTATATGGTGGTCCCTACCATATTGAGGTGAATGACGGCGAGACGTTACGAATTAATGATGTATTGATTGGTGAGGTCTGGCTCTGTTCCGGTCAGTCTAATATGGATATGCGTGTAGGCGGTCGTTACAGCGATCCGGTGATGGGGGCGTTGGATGCGATTGTGACTTCAGGAAATCCCGGAATACGTATGTTTACAGTAGCAAGCAAAATGACCTCCGAACCGTTGACTGATTGTAAAGGTGAGTGGCAGGAAGCCTCATCGGAGACAGTTCCCGAGTTTTCGGCTGCAGGATACTTTTTTGCACGTAAACTGAATCAGGTGTTGGGTATTCCCGTAGGCATTATTCATGCCAGTTATGGAGGTTCACGGGTGGAAGCCTGGATGAGTAAAGAAGGCGTGGCGCCTTACAAAGACTTGCCGGATGTGCATAATGCTTCTATTCTCTATAATGGGATGTTGAGTCCTGTGGTCGGATATGGCATTCGGGGATGTTTATGGTATCAGGGGGAAGCGAATGTGGATGTACCTGATTTATATACGCAGTTGTTTCCCTCATTGGTGAGCGACTGGCGTAAACAATGGGGAATAGGGGAATTCCCTTTCTACTATGCCCAGATTGCTCCGTTTAATTATAATAAAGGAGAGGGAAAAGGCAAGAATTCGGCTTACCTGCGTGAAGCGCAAATGAAATGCCTTCATCTTATTCCTTCTTCGGGTATGGTTGTGCTGACGGATGTTGGCGATGACCGCACTATCCACCCTATGGAGAAAGAAACGGTGGGCAATCGGTTTGCTTATCTGGCCTTGGGGCGTACTTATGGTAAGAAGGGCTTTCCGGTAACGGGACCGTTGTATAAATCTATGCAGACGGAGGGCAACAAGATTATCTTGTCGTTTGATGAAATGGGCAAGGGGCTGACTACTTATCGGCAACCCTTGAATGGCTTTGAAGTAGCCGGCGAGGATAGAGTATTTCATCCCGCCCATGCACGTTTTGGTAAAGATGCGCAAACGGTTATTGTCTCAAGCCCGGAAGTGGAACAACCTGTCGCGGTGCGCTATGCCTTTAAGGATTATGTAAAGGGTTGCCTTTATAATATGTCCGGTCTTCCGGCATCTTCATTCAGAACAGATAACTGGTAATGCCCTTACGCTTGCCACCTCCGCCCTCCGGCTATAAACCGGAGTATCTGGACCTGAATGGAGACGGGAAACCGGACATGCGGATTGTCATTGAATACCCGAAAGAACGTATATATCAACTGGAATAATTTTACCCTTCGTTGATTATCCGTACAAAAGGTAAGACGATGAAGGTAGAGGCTGATTGGAATCTTATACACTAATAGAATCGTATAAAATATAAACTTATAATTTTATGAAGAACAAACTCTGCATGCTGTTACTGGCTACAGGAATCGGATTGTTTTCTTGTGCAGAAAAGGAACTTCCGGAAGAATATACCGATAGCGTAAATGTATTTATAGGAACCGGAGGACATGGACATACTTTTCCCGGTGCTACTTTACCTCATGGAATGGTACAGTTAAGTCCGGATACCCGTCTCTTTGGCTGGGATGCCTGTTCGGGCTATTATTATGACGACACTTCTATCATGGGGTTCAGTCATACCCACCTTAGCGGAACCGGTATCGGCGATTATGGCGATATACTTTTTATGCCGGTAGTAGGAGAGAAACCATTGATTGCCGGAACGGCAGAGAATCCGGACGAAGGTTATCGTTCCCGTTTCTCGCATGAACAAGAGAGTGCCCGGCCGGGATATTATCAAGTACTGTTGCAGGATGATTCTATCAATGTGGAACTGACCGCTACTTTGCGTGCAGGCCTGCATCGGTATACTTACCCTAAGGCAAGTGATGCTCGTCTGATTGTGGATATGGAACCTACCATTCATGGTCATCAGCATCCTGTTACTCAGATTCGTGTGGTGAACGACTCTACTATAGCCGGAATGAAATATACGAAAGGCTGGGCTAAACACCATTATGTGTATTTCTATGCTGTATTTTCAAAGCCCTTTGACTATAAGTTGTATTCAGGAACCGAATACCAGCCGGATAGTACTTCTGTCACCGTCAATACAGCAAAAGCTGTGATGACTTTCAGGAATCTTGCTGCGGATGGACGTGTGTTGGCTAAAGTCGGCATTTCGAGTGTGGATGAAGAAGGTGCGAAGCGGAATATGGAAGCGGAAGTTCCGGATTGGAATTTTGAAAGAATAGCGCATCAGGCGAATACTGCCTGGAATGAAGCCTTAGGCAAGATTGATATTGAAACTTCGGACAATGACGACCGTACTGTTTTCTATACGTCCTTGTATCATGCATTCATACAGCCGAGTCTGGCATCGGATGTAGACGGTCGTTATCGTACCATGGGGCATGAGATAAAGCAAGATACTTCTTATACCAATTATACGGTGTTCTCACTATGGGATACTTTCCGTGCGGCTCATCCGCTTTACACGATTGTAACGCCGGAACAGAACCAGGCATTTATCCGTTCGTTGCTTCGCAAATATGATGAGTCAGGTATTCTGCCTAAGTGGGAGTTGGCTTCCAATGAGACCGGAACGATGATTGGCTATCATGCAGTTTCTGTTATTGCAGACGCCATGATGAAGAAACAATGCGATTTTGATGTGAAGAAAGCATTGGAAGCCTGCATACGGTCTTCGGTATATGACACTACCGGCATTACGCCTATGATGGATCGTCAGATACTGAACGGAAAGGTTATGCCGATTTCAATTAAGTATAAAAACGAATTGGGATATATTCCTTGTGATGAAGTGGGCGGTTCCGTTTCACAAGGTCTGGAGTTTGCCTATAATGACTGGCTGATTGCACAAATGATGAAGGAATATAACCGTAAAGACATGTATGATAAATACATGAATTTATCTAAAGCCTACCGTGCTTATTTTGATCCAGAAACGAAGCTGATGCGTGGCAAGTTGAGTGATGGGAGCTGGATTACTCCTTTTGATCCTTCTTCTGTGCAGCGTCCCAGTAATTATGTAGAGGGAAATGCCTGGCAATGGGCATGGTTTGTGCCACAGGACGTAGAAGGACTGATGGAACTGGTAGGCGGCAAAGAGGCATTTGAAGCACATCTGGATACGCTGTTTACCACAAGTTCCGAACTGACCGGTGATCCGAATGCGGCTGCCGATGTGACCGGGATGATCGGGCAATATGCACATGGCAACGAACCGAGCCATCATATTCCTTATCTTTATAATTATGCCGGTGCACCTCGCAAGACACAGGCTTTGGTAGATCATATTCTTCGTACGCTTTATCATAACGATCCTAACGGACTCTCCGGAAATGAAGATGTAGGGCAAATGTCGGCTTGGTATGCACTCAGTTCTATGGGCTTCTATTCGTTCTGTCCGGGACGTCCGGTCTATGAAATTGGCCGTCCTTTGTTTGATAAGGTAAGCATTCATTTGAGTAGCGGAAAAGATTTTGTGATCCGTACTAAGAATAATAGCGTAGAAAATAAGTATATTCGCTCCATGAAACTGAACGGTGAAGAATTGAGGGAACCGAGATTTTCTCATTTCGACCTGATGGAAGGTGGTGAACTTGTATTAGAAATGGAAAAATAGAAATGCTATGAAAAGAAGAATCGCTTTATGTATTGCTGTATCGCTTTGTGCGGGTGTGTATGCGGGCAATAATCCCGGTATATATAAGAAAGGCTGGATTGATTTTAATAAGAACGGGGTGATGGATGTCTATGAAGACCCTTCGGCACCCTTGGAGGCAAGAGTCAAGGATTTGTTGTCGCAGATGACAATGGAGGAAAAGACTTGCCAGATGGCTACGTTGTATGGCTCAGGCCGTGTACTGAAAGACTCCCTGCCCACAGAACAATGGAAAAATGAAATCTGGAAAGACGGTATCGCGAATATAGACGAACAGGCCAATGGCTTGGGGAAATTCGGTTCTTCTTTGTCCTATCCTTATGTGAATAGTGTAGAGAACCGACAGGCCATCCAACGCTGGTTCGTAGAACAAACCCGCCTTGGGATACCTGTTGACTTTACCAATGAAGGTATTCGTGGGCTTTGCCATGACCGGGCTACCATGTTTCCGGCACAGTGCGGACAGGGAGCTACCTGGAATAAAGAACTGATCAGTGAAATAGCCAAGGTGACAGCCGAAGAGGCAAAAGCGCTGGGCTATACCAATATCTATTCCCCTATTCTGGATATTGCACAAGATCCCCGTTGGGGACGTGTAGTGGAGTGTTACGGCGAAGACCCTTTCCTGGTGGGAGAACTTGGAAAGCGGATGATTAAAGGACTTCAACAAGAAGGGCTGGTTGCTACTCCCAAGCATTTTGCCGTATATAGTATTCCTGTTGGAGGACGTGATGCCGGTACCCGTACCGACCCGCACGTAGCTCCGCGTGAGATGAGGACTCTTTATATAGAACCCTTCCGCAAGGCTTTTTGCGAAGCCGGGGCATTGGGAGTGATGAGTTCTTATAATGATTATGACGGCGAACCGATTACGGGCAGTTATCATTTCCTTACTGAAATACTTCGCCATGAATGGGGCTTCAAAGGTTATGTAGTGTCTGATAGTGAAGCGGTGGAGTTTCTTTATTCCAAGCATAACGTAGCTGCCGATGCTGTAGATGGAGCTGCCCAGGTAGTAAATGCAGGATTGAATGTGCGTACTAATTTTACTCTGCCCGAGAACTTCATTCGTCCGCTTCGGCAGGCTATCAGCGAGGGAAAGGTTTCCATGCAGACAATTGATGGCCGTGTAGCTGATGTGTTGCGGGTGAAGTTTGGGATGGGGCTGTTTGATAATCCCTATAAAGGAGATGCAAAACATCCTGAAAAGGTGGTACATAGCAAGGAACATCAGGCGATATCCATGAGGGCGGCTTTAGAATCCATCGTTTTATTGAAGAATGAGAATAATATCCTGCCACTCTCCAAAGATTTGAAGAAAGTAGCCGTGATTGGTCCCAATGCGAATGAAGTGCAAAATCTGATTTGCCGCTATGGTCCGGCTAATGCTCCGATAAAGACGGTATATCAGGGGATAAAAGAATATTTGCCTGATGCAGAAGTTCGCTATGCAAAAGGAACAGATATTATTGATAAATATTTTCCGGAGAGTGAGCTTTACGAAGTACCATTGGATCAGGAAGAACAGGCTATGATGGATGAGGCTGTAGCCTTGGCAAGGGAATCGGACATAGCCATCATGGTATTGGGAGGAAATGAGAAGACGGTGCGTGAGGAATATTCCCGTACCAATTTGGATTTGTGTGGACGACAGGAAAAACTGTTGCAAGCTGTATACGCAACAGGCAAACCTGTAATCCTGTTACTGGTAGACGGACGTGCCGCCACCATCAACTGGGCTGAACGTTATATTCCGGGTATTGTACATGCCTGGTTTCCGGGAGAATTTATGGGAGATGCTGTGGCACAAGTACTTTTCGGTGATTACAATCCGGGGGGAAAACTGGCGGTAACCTTTCCCCGTTCGGTAGGGCAGATACCTTTTGCTTTTCCTTTTAAACCGGGTTCTGATTCGAAGGGGTTTGTACGTGTTACCGGTACGCTTTATCCCTTCGGATATGGTTTGAGTTATACTACTTTTGCTTATCGTGATTTAAAGATAGAGAATCCGGTCATAGGTGTACAAGGTAGTGTGAAGTTAAGTTGTAAAGTGAAGAATACGGGAAAAATTGCCGGGGATGAAGTAGTTCAGCTTTATCTGCATGATGAGATGAGTTCTGTAACTACATATGTAAAAGTACTGCGTGGCTTCGAACGTATCCATCTGGAACCGGGCGAAGAAAAAGTGATTGATTTCGTACTCACCCCGCAAGAGTTGGGATTATGGAATAAGGATAATCACTTCGTAGTAGAGCCGGGTACGTTTGCTGTAATGGTGGGAAGTTCTTCACAAGATATCAGATTACAAGGAAAGTTTGAAGTGAAATAATTCGTATCTTTGTTGTGCGATATAAACCATAGTCTTTAATCATCATGAAATGGCAACTTTGTAAATAGCTTCGTTTAGTATGATAGGGCAATAGTTAAGTCTGTTGCCCAATTTAATTGTGACCGTTTCCGTCACAAGATATTAAGATACTAAACACACAAAAAGAAGTAATTACAATGAATACGAAAACATTTCCACGTACCAATGATTATCAGACTATCTATCTGAATACCATTATCAACAATCCGAATATTATAGTTGGTGATTATACCATATACAATGATTTTGTAAATGACCCGACTCAATTTGAGAAGAATAATGTCCTCTATCATTATCCTATCAATCAAGACCGCTTGATTATCGGAAAATTCTGTTCCATTGCCTGTGGGGCAAAGTTTCTTTTTAACAGTGCCAACCATACATTGAAATTCCTGTCCAGCTACACATTTCCCTTGTTCTTTGAAGAATGGGGATTGGATAAGAAAAATGTAGCCTCAGCATGGGATAATAAAGGGGATATCATTATAGGCAATGACGTCTGGATAGGTTATGAAGCCGTAATTATGGCAGGCGTGCATATAGGAGATGGAGCTGTCATCGCAGCCCGGGCAGTGGTAACTAAAGATGTTCCTCCCTACACCATAGTAGGAGGAACACCTGCCAGGAAAATACGGATGCGATTTGAGGAAGAGACAATCGCCAGGCTACAACAGATACAATGGTGGAACTGGCCTGTTGAGAAGATACGTCAGTCTTTACCCTATATCATGGAGGGAACGGTTGACAGACTTATCTAATTCCTCTCTTTGTATCAGAATCATATCTCCATCTTTCACCTTATGCTTCTGAGGCGGTTTGTTGCCTGAAATCGTAATTATACCATCTTCGAACATACGTTTCGCCTGATTGGCAGAGAGTGAGAAGCATCTTCTGATTAATGATGATAATTTGAGATCAAACTCAAACTTGCACTTGATGTGGATTTTGATAACCTCATTGGATAGACTCAGCAAATCTTCCAATGAGGTGTCAGGAATGACTTCATATTCTACGCTACCATAATCCAGTCTCAGATTATTCTTTCTCTCCATTTCAGTAGAAAAAGCATACTTCCAAGCCGTATCTTTATCATTCATTGAAAAGCTATGGAATAATGTCTTGTCAATCAAATCCGGTTTACTGCGTGATAACAAAGTGAGGTTACAGGTGTTGTCGCACTTCACGCATCTGTAAATCAACCATACATCTATGTTTTTCTTCTGAGCATTCATCCTGAACTTATCGCTACAATAAAATCGGTCACTATCGCAGTGACTGCACTTCTTAATTAATAAAGGGGTATTCTTCACTTTTACTTCCCATGTAATTGTTGTCTCCATAAATAAGCTATTATCTTTCTTTGCGGATTAAGTAATTTTTCGGCAAAGTTGGATATTAGCTATTTGCATAATTCACAAGATGTCACAAGACGCTATGAAATATTTTTTGTTTACCTGTCAAGTTCGTCCATCATTCGGGTTATTTTCTCTTTCAGTTTATCCAGAAATTGTGTCCTGCTTTTCTTCCTGTTCCTGATTTCAAGAAATATCCGGTAGAAATCACCAATCTCAATATCAAAGAGAGTTTCGCAACAGAAAGCGATGTCTTTCAGGCTCGTGTTACCATTGTTAAAGCACTTTCCGGCATATAATGCATAAATGAATTCTACCAATGAAACCTTACTCTCAGTCCATTGCAATAGTTTGCTTTCTATGATGGAGGTAAACTTAAGATGCAGTTTTTCCGATAACGCATCAATCTCCGTGGAGAGATAATGAGTGAGTTGCTTATTTGCTAAGATCTCTGCTACGCTGGAATCATGCAAAGTGGAAAAAGAAGTATCTCTGTCCAACGAGTGGCAGTGAACATCTGAAAGGATATCATAATGCTTTCTCATGAAATACAGATGATCTGAGTCTGTTTTACCAGCTTGATAATAGTTATAGAAATTCTTGTCCGAAGAGATATTCTTCAGACTTTCATATTCCTCCTTCAGGTATTTATATTGAGCTGACGGTGATTTCCCGATCCGATTCCTTTCAATCTGATACAGACGGATATAAAATATCAGTAGACCGGATATTTGCGGTTTCCGGACTTTAAAGAAAAGAATCTCCTCCTCGGGATTAATGAACTGATAGTCTTCAACGGCTGCTTTTAGCCGGGCGAGTGAAGTCTGTATGAAGCCGACTATTTGCTTTATCTTATCAAGGATATCAATATCTTGTTGCTCAATTCTTTGGATTTCTACTTCTATGTCTTGCTTAATGTTCTTTACGAAATTCTCCATTCGCATTCAGCGCATCCATAACTTTCAGACGGTTGTTGCAAAACCTGCTAAAAGTCTGAATAGCAAATTACAATTGCCTTGTAGAGGCAATGTAGTTAATACTAAAAATGATAAAATGAAAAACCTGTCTGAATATGAATTATTCAAACGAAAGAAATTAGCCTGTGGTTTATGAGGCTAATATTAAGCGATAACAAATTTAAGAATTGTGCCCAAAATATCTGCTTTTAGAATTCGGGGCAAATATAGTTCTTTTTTTGTAAATCCCCTAAATCTACAGTCAAAATGTAGATTCAGAGGATATTGAGTATAAAGAGTATCGAATGGAACTGTCAGAATATATATTGTATACCGAACTGGTATCCGATATACAGTTGTTGCAGTTTTGTAGACTCAGTCCTTTTCCATAAGGAATGGTTCGGGAATATTTTGCTGTTGCTCACATCTTTGGTCATCATGTAGTTTATGCCTACCCCTCCGAATAACTCAATATGCTTTCCGATTCTGAAGGATGGAATGAGCGAGTATCCTCCATTAAAAACAGGTTCGTCCGAATCATTTCCGATGGTTGAGGCTTTAAGCTCATTGTTAATCCTGAACCAGGAGGTAATAGGAATATGAGCGCCGAATCCACCTTCAGCCACCAATGAGTTGTTCTCGGTTTTATGGTTATACCCAATCCCTATAATTCCATAAGTGTATCTGCCGCCCGAACGGAATGTGGCTACCGTACTTCCCAATGCATCATAAGTGATGGCAACCGCCATTTCACCATTTTTAATGATGTTGATTAATCCGATGGGGCAGTCACT
This sequence comes from Bacteroides sp. MSB163, assembly GCF_036416795.1. Classification (NCBI taxonomy): domain Bacteria; kingdom Pseudomonadati; phylum Bacteroidota; class Bacteroidia; order Bacteroidales; family Bacteroidaceae; genus Bacteroides; species Bacteroides maternus. The sequence continues at coordinate 2,564,421 of NZ_CP143867.1, forward strand.
CTTATCCGCTATATTGACCAGTCCGGCAAATTGTACGCCATTGACTTCTTTGGCAATGTTGACTAATCCGGCAACCTGCAACCCGTTTACCTCTTTGGCGATATTGACTAATCCGGCGAATTGGAACCCGGTCATTTCAGAAGATGTATTTGCCAACCCTGCTATCTGGAAACCACTGAACTTATTCTTATTTATATTAGCCAATCCTGCAGATTGCACTCCCTGTCCGTTGTTTCCTACATAGTTTGAAAGTCCTGCCATTTGGAAACCTTTGGCATCATTCAGAATAATGTTTGAGATACCTCCCCAGGTGAATGCCTCTTCGTTTCTGGAAATTCCTACAAGTAAGTTGAGTGAAACAGTATTCGTATACTGATGCGAATAGGCTCCATTGGTACTCAGGGGCGGGACAAAGCTCAATTGAAATACGGTTCTTTTGTCTTCATTGGATTGGGCAAACAATGCGCTATAAACTAATACGCAGAGTATTAAAACTAAAATCTTCTTCATCATTTTGATTTTCTTTGTTACTAATCTTTATTTTTCTATCATCTTGATTTCGGTAACAAAGGTAAGTTTAATAATTCTTCCTTAGAGAGTTTGTAGACGAACCATACTGTTTCTTATGACGAAATGATGAATATGAGCGATCAACTTCTTTTCCTATTATATTCATACCGCTTCATTAAGTTTGCAAAAATATTGCCCGGATTTCACATATGCTTGTAAAAAAAAGACATTCTAACGGATAGCTTGTTTCATCTATTTGGAGTTGTGTTTCAAAGGCAATCGTGGAAACAACTTCCTGAACCGTACCAAATGTGTCGTAATATTGCTTCCGGCTATAATAAACGTCACAGCCAGGATAATCAGTACAATTCCGCAACACAATCTGGGTGTCAGACTTTCCCCGAAGATCATTACTCCGAAGAATACAGCCGTTACAGGTTCCAAAGCTCCGAGAATGGCTGTAGGGGTGGAGCCTATATATTGCACGGCCTGTGTCGTACAGAGGAAGGATATGGCTGTAGGGAAGATTGCCAATGCAATCAGGTTTCCCCATAAATACCATTTGTCGACAACATGCAGGCTTTGCCCGAAATCTACGCGGACTAAAAAGAGCGACAAGCCGAAAAGCAATACATAAAAAGTAACTTTAAGCGTTGCCACATCTTTTAATATCGGTCGGTTTACTCCTACGATATAGATAGCGTAGGAGAGGGCCGATGCCATGACTAACCCAACGCCAACCAGACTAAGCGTTGTACCGTCTCCTCCTTTATATAGTAACCCAATGCCACTTAAAGCCAGAAATATACATAAAACTGTTTGTAAGGTGATTTTCTCCTTGAAAGCGACAGCCATAATCAGTGCCACCAAAATTGGATAGACAAACAGTATCGTCGAGGCAATACCGGCTTCCATATAGTTGTAGCTTTGAAACAGGGTAAGGGAAGATATGGCGACCAACCATCCCAGTATGACTAACGGCAATATTTCTTTCCGTTTCAGACTAAAACTTCTGCCTCTTGCTTTGAGCATAATCCCCAAGATGGGAATGGCAAACAGATATCTGAAGAAAAGAACTGAATCCGGATTCATACCTTCTTTATATAGCGGAAGAGTAAAGAGGGGATTCATACCGTAAGTGGCGGCAGCAACGGCTCCCAATATATATCCTTTGACTTTCGTATTCATAAACACTAAATAATTTCTTAGTTCTGGCTTTCTTTTTTAGGGGGGAGCAAAGGTAAATCTTTTCTTTATATATTATTATTACAAACCTCTTAATTTTTGCTTTTCGTTTTTCTTTGTTATTAATCTTTTTTATTTTCACTCTTTTAATTCTGAAAGCAAAGGTAAGCTGAATTAGTTTGTCGTCGGGAGTTTGTAGACCCAAACATCCCTGTTTCTGATGACGAAATAGAGTAAATTAGAGGCTAACATGCTATTTGAAATAGAGTTTATTCACCGGTTTCCTGTTTGGTATTGGCACCGGAAATCAGTATTTTATATATTTTTGCTGTATAAAGCCTTCCTATAGGGATACTTTTGGGATATCCTTTTAGTTTGATTTCCCGTTTTGAAAACTGCTCTACTTTATCAAGGGCTATGATATATGAACGATGTATGCGCAGGAAAGTATTTTGGGGTAATAGCTCTTGAATGTTTTTCAGGCTTGTGTGAGACAACGTATAACCACCGCTTAAGCGGAATATCTTAGTGTAGTTCTCCATTGCTTCAATATAGAGGATGTCCGATAAAGGTATGGATATATTGCTATATTCTTGTTTGACTACAATATTTTCCGGTATCCTGCTATTATGAGCTTTCATTCGGCGGATAGCTTTATTCACAGCTTTTTCAAATCTTTCGTATGCGAAGGGTTTATGCAGGAAATCCACGGCGTCAAGTTCAAATCCGTTGAGGGCATATTGTGCATGGGCAGTGGTGAAGATGAAACAACACTCGTATGGTAGGATGTGGGCTATGTCAAGTCCGCTGATACTGTTCATCTCAATGTCCAGAAAAACGAGGTCCGGTTTGAGGCGTCTGATCTCTTCCAAACCAATGGAAGGTTCGCTGAAAGTTATCAGTTCCAAATCACCTCTGCGCTCGCAGAACTGTTTGATAACGAGCAGAGCGATAGGTTCATCATCAATGGCGATACAGCATATCTTTTTCATTGCAGTTGAATCATAAGGTGAACTTTGAATTGTTGGTTTTCTCTTTGGGTGGTCAGTTCGAAGCGTCCGGGATAATATAAGTTCAGTCGCTTACGGCAGTTTTCTATTCCGATGGTCTGGGTTTTGCCTTCTTGTTTCTCTCCCATGATGGTGTTTTCGGTTTCGAATAGGAGTTTATTGTCTTTTACGAGAATACGGATGAAGATTGTGCAGTCGATATCTGAAGATGTACCGTATTTAAAAGCGTTTTCAACGAAAGTAATCAGTACCATCGGTGGAATTTGTACTTGTTCGTCATCGGTTTGGGTTTCAAATATGATCTGTGTATGTTTATTTAGGCGCAGCGATTGCAGGTCAACGTACTGGTGGATGTACTCTATCTCGTTATTCACGGAGATGGTGTCGGAGGTAGTCTGAGAATACATATATTTCAGAATATTGGAAAACTTGATAAAAGCTGATTCCGTTTTGTCTGATTTGGTGAGGACCAGTCCATAGAGGGTATTCAGGGTATTAAAAAGAAAGTGTGGGTTGATTTGTGCTTTGTAAAGAGCCAGTTCAGCTTTATTCTTTTCTGCTTCAATTTCCTGTTTGGAGAGAATTTGCCGGAAAAGCTCGAATATAAGTTCGATAGACAGACTGAATCCTGTAACTACCAGAAAGAAAAACCAAACAACCTGTGTACGCATGTCCACCTTCGCTTTCTGTATCAGTGGAGGCATTGTGTCGTGTGGTGGTGGAAATGGGAAATGAGTCAGCAGTATGGTAATGCAGACGAGGATTGCTACCAGCAAGATGATGGATCCGAACTTGTGTTGCATGAATAATTGAGGGATTCTTGCTTTGCGGTAAACGAAGTAGAGGCCGTAAAGATAGGCAATCAGTGTCAGCATGAAAGCTGTATGATGTACTATCCATTTTTCCACCGGTACCACCATGATAATAGGAGGTATGATAAGTAGGCAGAAAAGCAGGTCTATATAAATTGGTATATTGGCATGTCTCATATTTTAACTCCTTTCAGAGTATTTTGTATCTTCTTTGCAAAGGTAAAACTTTGTCCTGAAATCCTTACCACCCCTTCTTTGTCGTTTGTCACCACATTTTTGCCCTTCGTCATTACATTTCTTTTTTTCCTTTGCTAATTTATAGATTTGACCATTAATTGTTCTGTGAAAAGGAACATAGTATGTATTATTAACTATTATTCGTAAACGATTACAATGAAACAAATGACCATCTTAGCCTTGGTTTGTTTGACATTGCTGTGCTCTTGCGGGAGTTCTCAGCAGGAAAATGCAAACACTACTACGTACAAGACGCTCACCGTAGCGCAAAGCGACCGGACGCTGAAATCCGGCTATACGGCTACTCTCCGTGGACGGCAGTATGTTGAGATTCGTCCACAAGTGAGCGGTGTTATTACTGATATCCGCATTAACGAAGGAGATGCTGTACGCAAAGGACAACCCCTTTTTGTTATCGATCAAGTGCCATATAAGGCTGCTTTGGAAACGGCTGTGGCCAATGTAAGGAGTGCTGAAGCCAAGCTCGGTACGGCAAAGTTGACTGCTGATAGTAAAGCTGAACTTTACAAAGAGCAGGTAGTATCTGAGTTTGATTTTCAGACTGCCCGTAACGGATTAGCTGAGGCAGAAGCTGCATTGGCTCAGGCGAAGGCGCAGGAAATTAATGCCCGTAATAATCTTTCTTATACCGAGGTAAAAAGTCCGGTAGACGGAGTAGCGAGTATGATTCCTTACCGTGTAGGAGCATTGGTGAGCAGTAATATAGTCGAACCGTTGGTTACTGTTTCGGATGATAGTGAGATATATGCTTATTTTTCTATGGCAGAGAACAAGGTGCTCGATCTTATACAGCAATATGGCTCTGCCAGACAGGCTATGGAAAATATGGCTGAAGTGGAACTGACAATGAGTAACGGAAAAAGTTATTTGCATAACGGGAAAATAGATGCTATGAGTGGAACTGTGGACGAGGGCACCGGTGCCGTGAGTCTGCGTGCCGTTTTTTCAAATCCGGAACAGTTGTTGCGCAACGGAGGAAGCGGTACGGTAGTTATTCCATCGATAAGAAAGGGATGCATTGTCATACCTCAGGTTGCTACGTACGAAATTCAAAACCGTGTGTTTGTTTATAAAGTGGTTGATGGTAAAGCACAATCCACTCCGGTTGAAGTGTTTAGACTAAATAATGGTAATGAGTATATTGTAGAGTCAGGATTAAAACCAGGTGATGTTATCGTTGCCGAAGGAGCAGGATTGATGCGTGAGGGAACAGTTATTCAGAGTGAGTCTACCAAAGAATAGAATACCGTTATGAAAATCAGAACATTTATTGACCGTCCTATTTTGGCGGGAGTTCTTTCCGTTGTCGTCCTTATAATGGGATTGATAGGACTATCTCAATTGCCTGTAGAACAGTTTCCTGAAATAGCACCGCCTACAGTCAGTGTTTCGGCCAATTATACCGGAGCAAGTGCAGAAACAGTTCAGAAGAGTGTGGTTGTACCTCTGGAAGAGGCGCTTAACGGTGTGGAAAACATGATGTACATGACTTCCTCTTCCACCAATACCGGTGCAGCAAAAATTACGATTTATTTTCGTCAGGGTACCGATCCCGATATGGCTACGGTCAACGTGCAAAACCGTATTGCTACAGCCCAGGGATTATTGCCTGCAGAGGTGACCAGAAGTGGAATCACCGTACGTAAACGGCAGACGAGCAATATTAAGGCACTGGCACTTTACAGTCCTGATGATTCGTTTGATGAGAGCTTCCTGAACAATTATCTGAAAATTAATATCGAGCCTCGTCTTTCGCGTATTTCGGGAGTGGGTGAGGTAAACGTGATGGGAGCGGACTATTCATTGCGTATCTGGCTTGATCCCGGAAAGATGGCGAAGTATGGCTTGGTTCCATCTGATATAACGAAAGTACTTGATGAGCAGAATTTGGAGTCGCCGACGGGGACACTTGGAACAGACTCTCAAAATGCCTTTCAGTATGTGCTGAAGTATCGTGGTCGCTATGAAGAGGAGACTGATTATGAGAATCTGATCATTCGTTCGCTGTCTGGTGGTGAGGTGCTCCGGCTGAAGGATGTGGCATGCATAGAATTAGGTTCCAGTAGCTATGCTTATATAGGTGAAGTGAATGGACATCCCGGCTCCAATTGTATGATTGCCCAGACATCGGGTTCGAATGCCAATGAGATTATCGAAGAAATAGACAAGGTGACAGCGGAGATTTCCAAAACCCTGCCTAAGGGGATGGAACTGGTAGACCTGATGAGTTCAAAGGACTTTCTGGATGCATCTATTCATAATGTAATAAAGACATTGATTGAAGCTATCTTGCTGGTGGTACTTGTGGTATATGTATTTTTGCAAAGTCTACGGTCTACGTTTATTCCGGCTATCTCCATCATAGTGTCCTTGGTCGGAACCTTCGCTTTTCTTTATGCAGCAGGTTTTAGTCTGAATATGTTGACACTTTTTGCATTGGTACTGGTGATAGGTACGGTGGTGGATGATGCTATTGTTGTGGTGGAAGCCGTGCAGGCTAAGTTCGACGAAGGGTATAAATCTGCTTATCATGCAACTATTGATGCAATGGGAGGAATTACTTCGGCATTGGTGACGACAACTTTCGTTTTCATGGCGGTATTTATTCCCGTATGTTTCATGGGAGGAACTACGGGAACATTCTATACTCAGTTTGGTCTGACCATGGCAGTAGCGGTGGCTATTTCTCTTGTTAATGCACTGACTCTGAGTCCCGCTCTTTGTGCATTAATCATGACCCCTCACACGATAGCTGCGAAAGGTGAGAAAATGAGCTTCTCATCACGTTTTCATATTGCTTTCGACAGTGCTTTTCACCGTTTGGTACTAAAATATAAGTCTGGAGTGTTTTTTATGTTGAAGCGTAAATGGCTGGCTGGAATCTTATTGCTGGTGGCTTGTGCCGGACTATTCCTCCTTATGAAGACTACTAAAACTGGTCTTGTCCCGCAGGAAGATATGGGAACTATTTTTGTGGATATACGTACTTCACCCGGCAGCAGCCTTCAGGAAACCGGAATTGTGATGAATGAAATAGACAAGCGGATCAGTGATATTTCACAGATCAGAATGTTTGCTAAAATAACAGGTAATGGTATGATTAGTGGGCAGGGAGCTTCGAACGGCATGTTTATCATTCGTCTGAAAAACTGGAAAGAACGTAGCGGAAAAGGAGATGACATAAATTCCGTGATTAATGAGATATATCGGCGTACGAAGGATATTTCTTCTGCCCAGATAATGGCTTTTGCTCAACCGATGATTCCGGGGTATGGTGTGAGTAGTGGTTTCGAGGTATATGTGCAGGACCAGAAGGGAGGTTCTGTAGACGATCTGTTGAAATATACCCGGCAGATGATTGAGGCACTGAATGCACGTCCGGAGATAGGGTATGCAAGTACATCGTTCGACACCAAATATCCGCAGTTTCTGGTGGAAGTGGATGCCGCTCTCTGTAAACGTAACGGTGTGTCGCCTTCTGAAGTACTAAGTGCACTGTCAGGCTATATCGGCGGAAACTATGCTTCGAATATGAACCGTTTCTCGAAGTTATATCGTGTGATGGTGCAGGCTTCGCCGGAATATCGGTTGGATACTGAAGCATTGGATAACATGTTTGTCCGCAATTCGGATGGAAAGATGTCTCCCATCGGGCAGTACCTGACGTTGACACGTGTGTATGGAGCTGAAAGCTTGTCGCGTTTTAATCTTTTTTCTGCCATATCGGTCAATGGCTCTCCAGCCTTAGGCTATAGTTCCGGACAAGCTATCGAGGTGGTGCGTGAGGTGGCTGAACAGACTCTACCTGCCGGATATGGTTTTGAATTCGGAGGAATGTCTCGTGAAGAAGCTTCCACCGGAAACACGACAACACTGGTCTTTATTATTTGTGTGGTCTTCATTTACCTGATTCTGTGTGCACTTTATGAAAGCCTCTTTATTCCGGTTGCAGTTATTCTCTCCATACCATTCGGCTTGGCAGGCAGTTTCCTTTTTGCCAAGATGTTTGGACTGGAAAACAATATTTATTTGCAAACAGGCTTGATTATGCTGATTGGTTTGCTGTCTAAGACGGCTATCCTGCTTACGGAATACGCCTCCGAACGCCGTCGTCAGGGCATGACTATTGTACAGGCTGCGGTGTCGGCTGCCCAGGTGCGTTTGCGTCCCATTCTGATGACATCACTTACCATGATATTTGGTATGCTGCCGATGATGTTCTCTTCCGGGGTAGGGGCTAATGGAAATATATCTATCGGCGTAGGTACGGTCGGCGGTATGTTGATCGGTACTGTTGCCTTGTTGTTTATCGTACCAGTCTTATTTGTAACGTTCCAGTATCTGCAGGAGAAATTGATGCCGGCTCGTGATTTAGCTGAATTGGAAAAGGAAGACCATTAATTAATGAAGAAATATATGAAGAAAATAATGATATGTTTATTCCTGTCAGTCGGATTGAGCAGTTGTCACGTATATCAGACTTATAAGCGTCCTGACTCTCTGCTGGTTGATAGTCTTTACAGGCAATCTGTTGCAACAGGAGATACTATTTCGCTAGCCTCCCTTTCGTGGAAGGAACTTTTTACGGATTCTTGCTTGCAGCAACTCATTGAAACCGGAATCCGTAATAATACTGACCTGAATGTCGCCCGTTTGAAGGTAAAGGAGGCAGAAGCACTGCTGATGTCTTCCAAACTGGCTTATTTGCCTTCTATTTCGCTTACGCCGCAGGGTACGTTAAGCAGTGTGGCAGGGGCAAAACCTTCCAAAAGTTACAATCTGGCCACATCGGCGGATTGGGAACTGGATATCTTTGGAAAACTGACGAATGCCAAACGGGGAGCAAAGGCTTTTTGTGAGCAGAGTGAAGCCTATAGGCAAGCAGTACAGACACAGTTGATAGCTACTGTTGCTAATAGCTACTATACATTGCTGATGCTTGATAAACAGCTTGATATCACTCGTCGTACGGCGGAAATATGGGATGAGAACCTGCGTGTCATGAAAGCTTTGAAGAAAGCTGGGCAGGCTACGGAAATGGCTGTTGCCCAGACTGAAGCAAGTAAATTTTCTGTAGACGGCTCTATTCTTTCACTGGAACAACAGATAAGCGAGATGGAAAATTCTCTCTCTACCTTATTGGGAATGATACCCAGCTCCATTGACCGTTCGGCGTTGGACGGACAGAGCTTTCCGGAAAAACTTGCAGCCGGAGTACCTTTGCAGTTACTGCAACGCCGTCCTGATGTTCGTCAGAAAGAGGCCGGACTTGCAGAGGCTTTCTATGCCACAAATCAGGCACATGCGGCTTTTTATCCTTCTGTTATGTTAAGTGGCTCGGCCGGCTGGACTAATTTGGCAGGAGGTGTTATCACTAATCCGGGACAATGGCTACTCTCGGCTGTAGGGTCATTAGTGCAGCCATTCTTCAATCGCGGACGGAACATTGCTAATTTGCGGGTGGCCAAAGCCCAACAGGAAGAGGCGCTGCTCACTTTCCGACAAAGCTTACTCGATGCCGGTGCGGAAGTAAATGATGCACTGGGGCAATGGCAAACAGCTCGGAAACGCCTGAGAATCTCTGAACAACAGATTTCTTCTTTACAATCTGCTGTCCAAAGTTCCGAGTTGCTGATGCGATATAGTTCGCAAAACTATCTGGAAGTTCTTACTGCCCGCCAGACTCTTTTGCAGGCGGAACTATCTGCTGCCGCCAACCGGTTTGATGAGATACAAGGCGTTATAAATCTTTATCATGCATTAGGGGGAGGGGTTGAATAATGCCTATCTTTGCGACGTTAATCATTCGTTCAATATGAAACTATAAAGATTATGAGATTATTGGTATTTCTTGCTAAAGGATTTGAAACCATTGAGTTCAGTGCTTTTATTGATGTTATGGGTTGGGCGAAGACCGACTTTGACTGTGATATAGAAACCGTTATCTGTGGTTTGAACAGTAAAGTTGTGGGTTCTTTCAATGTTTCGGTTTTAGTAGATAAAACCATAGAAGAGGTTTCTGCGGATGATTATGATGCCCTTGCCATACCCGGTGGCTTTGAGGAATTTGGTTTTTATGAAGAAGCTTATAACGAAAAACTTCTGGATTTGATTCGCCAATTCAACTCTCAAAGGAATGGATTGCAACAGTCTGCGTAGGAGCCTTGCCTGTTGGGAAAAGTGGAGTCCTGACAGGCAGGCAACCACCTTCCGTGAGATGATTTTAGTGAAAGAAGCCATGGAATTCTGAGAATAATGTTCGCTAAAGACTTTCTCGCCTCCTCCTGCCATAAAAGGAAAGCCGGAGAAATAGCCAGAACATAGTGTGCCGTGTATTGGACGTTAATGATAAACTTACTTTATCCCTGTCAAAAACTTGCTTTACATTAAAGTAAAAGTTACCTTTGCCGTAGAGAAAACTATAACCGAAACTTCTGATTGTAAAACTGTACCTTCTGATTGTATAACCGAAAGTTCTGATTATAAAACCGTAACTTCTGATTAAAGTTTGCTGTATGAGTTAAGCAACTTTTCTCCCAATGTAAAGCAAGTTTTCTTTTAATGGCGAACAACTTTTTTATTAATGTCTGATAAACAAAGGATATGGCATACTATGTAATGGAAGAAATGCCCGACATTCACAAGACGGGCGAGCGTGTTCTCTATCCACGCTTTGCAATGATAGACCAGGTTTCCACAGAACAACTGGCACGCAACGTGTCGGAAAGCAGTGGCTTCAATGTGGGTGATATAATAGGAATCGTGAAGCAACTTGCTATCGAAATGTCGCATCAGATGGCAGAGGGACGCTCCGTAAAACTGGACGACATCGGAACTTTCACTCCGGCTTTGATGTTGCGCACGGGCAAGGAGCGGGAAGAAGCGGGAGAAAAAGCGAAGCATCGCAATGCACAGAGCATCGTGGTGGGCAAAGTCAATTTCCGTGTAGACATGAATCTGGTATATCGCATTAACGGTCGCTGTCTGTTGGAGCGGGCACCTTGGAAAGCCCGTCGTTCTTCGCAAAAGTATGCTCCGGAGCAGCGCTTGGCACTGGCGGTGAAGTATCTGGAGTCACATTCTTTTCTTACTGTCAGCGAATATCAGCAATTAACCGGGTTGTTGCGCACCACTGCTACGAATGAACTGAAAGAATGGGCGGCCCTCCCGGATTCCGGCATTGACACTGCCGGACGTGGTGCACACAGGGTTTATGTGAAGAAGGGGTGAAAAGAAAGGATGCATGAAATTTGCTGTAAATCAAAATATTATTTATCTTTGCGCCATGACAAAGACATTCAAATCGGATTTGGTTTAATAAACAATCTGTGTTTCTGATACAGATTGTCCCTTCGTTTACTCTCGGATAACTCCTTTCGAGAGTAGTTTTCTATTATTATAATTCAAGTTTAATCTGCGTACAATGATGAAGGCATTGTTATGCTTTCCTTGTATGCAAAATACATTAAGAAAATGAGTAACGAAAATAAAACAATTCACGATTTCGAACTTCAATTAATCTGTGACTTCTTCTCCAATATGGAACGCCAAGGACCCGGAAGTCCTGACGTAACACTGAAAGCGCTGAGCTTTATAGATAACCTTACCGACAAGTCCCTTATCGCCGACATCGGCTGTGGAACAGGAGGACAGACAATGGTATTGGCCGGACATATTTCCGGGCAGATCACCGGACTCGACCTTTTCCCCGACTTTATTGATATCCTCAATCGTAATGCAAAGCAATCAGGCTTGCAGGACAGGGTGAAAGGCATTGTCGGTTCTATGGATAACCTTCCTTTTCAGAATGAGGAATTAGACCTGATCTGGTCGGAAGGCGCCATTTATAATATTGGTTTTGAACGGGGATTAAATGAGTGGCGTAAGTATTTGAAGCCGGGAGGATATATTGCCGTTTCTGAAAGTTCGTGGTTTACTGACGAACGTCCTGCGGAAATCAATGACTTCTGGGTGAATGCGTATCCTGAAATAGATACGATTCCCAATCAAGTGGCCAAGATACACAAAGCTGGTTATCTTCCCGTCGCTACATTTATTTTGCCGGAGAATTGCTGGACAGAGCATTACTTTGCTGCAAAGATTGAAGCTCAGAAAATCTTCCTTCATAAATATGCGGGAAATAAGATTGCTGAAGAATTCAGTTCGCTTCAGTTTGATGAAGAAGAACTGTACAGCAAGTATAAAGCCTTCTACGGCTATACATTTTTCATCGCAAAAAAGATAGAACAATGATTTATTTGAATAATTACGGTTGGAATGACAAGTTACACCAACTAAAACAAGAGTCTACATACAATTCCCTTACACATGGACGTATATCCATCGTACACCGTACATGCTACGAGGTTGTTTCAGAAAACGGTCTGTTTCAGTGTGAACTGACGGGGAATATGATGTATGGAAAATCAGACTTTGAACTCCCTTGTACCGGTGACTGGGTACTTTTTCAACCTTTCGACGAACATAAAGGGATTATAGTGGATATGCTGCCTCGTGAACGGACGCTATATCGCAAGAAAAACGGAACGGTTGCTGATAAACAGGCCATTGCCTCGTATGTTGACAAGGCATTTATCGTGCAAAGTCTTGATGATAATTTCAATGTTCGCAGAGCCGAGCGTTTTATGGTTCAGATGCAGGAAGAGAATATCAATCCTGTATTGGTGTTTAACAAGGCTGATTTAGGGTTTGACAGGCAGAAAGTCGAAGAACAGATCAGGCACATTGCCCGTCAGATACCGGTGTTTTTTACAAGTATCCATCAACCTCAGACGATTCTCCAATTACGGGAGTCTATATCGGCAGGCGAAACGGTTGTGTTTGTCGGTTCTTCGGGGGTAGGGAAAAGTTCTCTGGTGAATGCGCTTTGTGGGGAATCGGTATTGTTAACGTCTGATATCAGCCTGTCCACGGGAAAAGGAAGACATACTTCCACTCGTCGGGAGATGGTACTGATGGACGGTTCAGGGGTATTAATCGATACTCCGGGTGTCCGGGAATTTGGCTTGGCCATTGACGATCCTGATTCTCTTGCAGAGGTGTTGGAGATTTCCGATTATGCCGCATCGTGCCGCTTCAAGGATTGCAAGCACATCAGCGAACCTGGATGTGCCGTTTTAGAGGCGGTAAGTAGTGGTATATTGGACCGTAAGGTTTATGAGAGTTATCAGAAACTTCGACGGGAAGCGTGGCATTTCTCCACTTCCGAACATGAAAAGCGTAAAAGGGATAAATCCTTTTCAAAACTCGTGGAGGAGGTGAAGAAACTTAAATCGGATCGCTAATCTCTATTTAGGCAGTGCAGTATTCTTTTAGTAGAATAGCTGCACTGTTTTATATGTCCAATTATGATTTGAATTATCTGTAAATATCAATCGAGTGTCTGAATACCCCCTCCGTTTACAAACAGCGTTTGTCCGCTAACCCATTGCGAGACGGGTGCGGCAAAATAGAGTACTGCTCCGGTAATGTCACTCACCTCACCCAGACGTTTTATGGGAGTATGTTCCAGCATCTTTGCTTCTATTTCAGGAGTCAGCACTGTAGATAAGGCGTGGGTTCTGGTAGCTCCGGGACCTACGTTGTTGATACGTACTCCCATCGGACCGAAGTCGAATGCAAGATTACCTGCCATGTGGTTCAGGGCTGCTTTGGAAGAGGCATAAGCACTCATATTCGGACTTTTATTAATACTGCCCATCGATGTGATGTTGATGATGCTTCCATAGCCCGATTCAGCCATGTGAGGTACAACAAGCTGGCATAAACGCCATGCACTGAATAAATTGAGGTTGAATATCCTCTTGAAGTAGGCAATATCTATCTGGAAGGGATTCTCCCGTCCGCCACCTCCTCCACCGGCATTGTTGACCAGGATGTTGACCGTTCCATACTCTGCGACAGCTTTATCAACCAGGTTTACTAAGTCTGCGTCATTAAGCACATTGCAGGCTACAGCAATCGCTTTACCTCCATTCGTAACGATTTCATTTGCAACAGCCTGGGCTTTTTCAAGTACCAGATCACTTACCACTATGGAAGCTCCGAAGTGCGCGAGTGTTTCGCAACTTCCTTTTCCAATGCCATCTCCACCACCGGTCACTATGGCTACTTTTCCGCTTAGATCAAAAAGAGAATCTATATTCATTGTTATGCTTTTATATTTATACAAGAACATGAGAGCATGAAAACAGTTCGACTGGGAATATTTGATTTATGAATAATAAACACGGAAATGATTTATTTCCGTTTCTTGGAAAAGCCGCACGCATTACCTTTGGGTCGAGTGGAAATTCTTGTACCTTTGCACCCGTTTTTAGAAAAGAAGAATCACGATGATCAATAAATATGAAGAACGTCTGGGAACCGAGCGTATGTTGCCACTGGTTTTCAAGATGGCGCTTCCGGCAGTAGCGGCACAATTCGTCAATTTGCTTTATAGCATTGTCGACCGTATCTATATCGGACACATACCGGGCATCGGGACGGATGCATTGGCAGGCGTAGGGGTAACAATTTCTCTCGTGGTATTGATTTCTTCTTTTTCAGCAATAGTGGGCGGTGGTGGTGCACCGTTGGCTGCCATAGCCCTCGGGCAGGGTGACCGCCAGCGTGCCGGAAAGATATTGGGGAACGGTTTTGTCATGCTGATCCTGTTCACCTTGCTGACCTCTTCCATAGCCTATACCTTTATGGAGCCTATCCTGCTTTTTACAGGTGCCTCAGAGCATACCTTGGGATATGCCGTCGATTATCTCTCCATTTATTTGCTGGGAACCATCTTTGTGGAGATTTCCACCGGACTGAATTCTTTTATCAATGCCCAGGGACGTCCTGCCATTGCCATGTATTCCGTCCTGATCGGAGCTTTATTGAATATCGTTCTTGATCCTATCTTTATCTTCTGGTTCGATATGGGAGTAAAAGGTGCGGCTTTGGCTACGGTGATTTCACAGGCTTGCAGTGCTGCGTGGGTATTGTCTTTCCTTTTTTCCCGAAAGGCTTCTCTGCCTCTTGAACGACGCTATATGAAATTGAACCGGGGAATTGTAGTTGCAATGCTGGCTCTTGGTGTATCTCCGTTCATTATGGCAAGTACGGAGAGCCTGGTAGGTTTTGTACTAAATAGTAGCTTGAAGGAGTTTGGAGATATCTACGTCAGTGCACTGACTATTTTACAGACCTCGATGCAGTTTGCCAGTGTGCCGCTGACGGGGTTTGCGCAAGGCTTTGTCCCGATTGTGAGCTACAATTATGGGCATGGAGACAGGCAGCGTGTGAAGGATTGTTTCCGTATTGCCTTGTTTACCATGTTTTCTTTCAATCTGATTCTGATGTTGTTTATGATTCTCTTCCCTTCAACGGTTGCATCAGCTTTTACGAGCGATGAACGGCTGATAGAGACGGTTCGTTGGACAATGCCTGTCTTTCTGGGTGGTATGACCATTTTCGGGTTGCAACGTGCTTGCCAGAATATGTTTGTGGCATTGGGACAAGCCAAGATATCCATTTTTATCGCTTTGCTCCGTAAGGCGATTCTTTTGATTCCGTTGGCACTGATACTGCCCCGTTTTATGGGAGTGACCGGAGTATATGCGGCTGAGGCAATATCTGATGCTACGGCTGCGATTTGCTGCACGTTATTGTTCTTTTGGCAGTTCCCTAAGATTTTGGGGAAGATGAAGGGGAGGTAAGTGTCACTTATTGGAGAAGACTTAATAATCACTTAATACATAGTAATTAGCGATAGTGTATTATTAGCGTAATCATATTTTAGTCCCAATTGTATTTTGTAAGAATTGATTTCAAGGATTATATTGAACTTGGCAATTTGATATACATCATTAAACTCCATACAGAAAAGGTAATTAGAATTTATATTCTCCTTTATCTTTTGGGCTAAATATTCAGGAGTGATGTCGCTAAGACCTATTCTCTTCATTGTATCACCTTTGTTTTGTTTGAGATATTCTAATTTTTCAGGAGTAACAATCATATGGGACGTGTTCAGACGTTGAAAAACAGGGATTATGGAATTGATAGCCATAGCTTGGTCAGAAGTATCCACAATATTAAAATACAACCGTTCTATTTTGTAGGTTAAAAATAGGTCAAACAAATCTGCATATATGCAACGAACTTTAAATCCATTGGCAGCAAAGTCATAACCAAGTTCATTCTTGTCTTCAACATTGAAAGATTCATCATGCTCAGATGAAGGTTGTAATATAAGGTCATGATACTGAATGAAACCATTTGTGAGAATGGAAGATGTGTAGATTTTCAGTACAGAAGATAATGTCACATCAACTATTCCTACAAATCCTTGGAAATTTAACAGACCGTTTCTGAGCCTGTCTATAAATCTGTCTGAGACGTTATTAATGTAAATAAAGAATAGCTGTTCACTTGATTTGTATTCGATTTTGGATAAATCAATATGATCTGATAAATTTTGATATAATAGGTAGTTCGCGTTTTCTTGTGATGTATTGATTTTAGAAATATAATCTCCGCACAAGAAACTATGGGACTCAGATTTATCTAAGAGCCTGATTACAACATTATGACATGTTATCCCATACCATTCATCTTCTATTTGTGAAGTGTCAAATACGAGAAGAATCTCATGGCGTTTTTTTTGAGGGACTAAAACAGACTTTAGTGCTGAATATGATATGCCTTTTTTCTCTAATTGTTCTACTAAGATATCGTGCATATTGTTAATCTCTTTACTCATCTGTAAGTCAGATAACTTGAAGTATTGTTTTATAACTTCGAGCATGGTATTATCTCTTGAATCTATTGTATATATAGTTTTACTCATGTTTTCTAAATTCTATAAGTGAATATTTTGTTTGGCATACCTTTAAGTCATATTCTGTGAAGACTTCTTTCGGAGTTTAGAGTTTCATTGATTGAATACAAAGATAGGCTGTTCTTCGCATTGAACAATACTTTTCTTGAATTTATCATTCATGTTTGTATCAAAAAGGGAGATGTGAAAATAAGAGTAGGAAGAAAATCCTTTCGTTCTCTTCCTACCCGATTCTTTATTTTCAAAAGTTTTTTCTTATGTAACAAAGACCTTTTTCATTGTTCCTTGTCCTTTCTTTACGGTGCCGCAGCTTCCGTCACATTCACCGTTACCGTCACCTTCTTTGTCGCATCCGACAGATTCTGGATTTCAAAGGTTGTTGCTACATTGGCTGGGAATGGTCCTGTCGGGAACCCCTTCGCATTCTGATCCAGAGTAAAGGTGTAGTCCACGGCTTCGGTGGCATGTCCTATTACTTCGTCTGCTTTCAGCCAGGCGGGTAACCCCGAAATCTTACTACCTCCTTTGGCGGTTACGGTCAGTTTCATAGATGAAGTAGTTCCGGCATTTTCTTGTTTTTGCATGTTGAGTGTGCCGGTTATTACGGGGGATTCACCCCCTGCAGTATAGGAATTAACCCCAGTCGGTTCCGACGGTGTACCTGCCGCCGCTGCAACCGTAGGTACTCCTACTGAGGCCCTCACCACAATCTGGCTCTCCTCACGTCCTGCCTTGCTGCGCAATACAATGATGGCTTTCGGGAACAGATTGCCTGTATACTCTGTGTTCTTTGACACTTTGCAGGTATAAGCGGTCGATCCGGCACGGGTCACCACATCCTTCGTGATTTCCGTCTTCAACCACTCGGTACTTCCGCCCGGAGAACTTGTATAGACAATGCTACATTCCGCTTCCGAATTACTGGTGAAAGGAATGCTGAAATATTCGGTCTCATCCGGGGAGACGGTAGCCGTATTGTTATTCTCAATAGCGGTTGCTCCTGCCGGCTCTGCTGCCAGCGTCCCGATAACCAGTTCGTTTTCCGGCTGATACTCGAAATCCCCGCCGTCCGTCCAGTCCGAGACGGTGATGTTGACATCCAGCTTGAACGGGTCGGCATCCGTGATGCGGACCGTGTACCGGTGGTTGGGCTTCACCTCGATGTAACCGCCCGTACCCGCTACCGATTGTTCAAAATCCACCATGTAACTCACCTCCTGCGGCACGTCCGTCATGTTCAGCGCATACTTGCCCTTGATAATCAGATATCCCTTGTCGGCAATCGGACTGGGATAACTGTAGAAAGCCCCTGTCTGTGTCCCTTTATTGGCATTGACACCGTCAAAGTCACGGTCGGGATAGGTGATAAGCGTTTTGTCAGGATCGGCATCTTCCACGGGAACTACCGGGAAGAAAGTAACGCCTTTGCGACCGTGTCCCATCGATACATCGGTGATGGTGAGATGTGACAATTTCTCATCATTGATAATATCGAAACGGGAAACGATACGTGACAGCGTCATATTGATGCGGGTACGGGACCCCATACTGATATCCCGCAGGTCGAGTGCGGGGCTGTAGGAACCTACCATCGGCAGGGGTGTCAACAATATGTCCGTATCCGTGGCAGGGTCCAGCAACGGAGTGGTAAAGGTGAGAAAATCCGTTTCAGTGGGAATACCCGCTTTAGTCACAATGTTATAGTCCGCACCCGGGGAACTCTGTTCCAGCGGGGTGAAGACGGTGTATTCCGCTCCGGCTTTCAGCAATTTCGGCTGGTTGGCGATGCAGTAGAACTTGGTGAACAGGCCTTTCTTGGGGCGAAGAGTAGCGAGTGCCACGTTGTTGCCTTCCACAGTCAGGATGATTTTGGTCGCGTTGGGAATGGTGGAACCATCTGCACGGTAACAGAACCGCTCCTGATAGGTGTACGGGCCTTCCTCCTTGTCCGAGGAGAACACATAGATGTCCAGTGAGGTGATTTCATTCTCTTCGGTGGTGGCTATGGCATCGTCGACACGGGTGGTGGCGGCATGGGTATCGGTGCCCGCCATCTTTATGTTCAGCTTGTTCTGGAAGCCGAGGATGACTTCGCGTCGTGTGGGGTCGCCGGCCAGCGGGTCATCGCCGGGAGTGGTTGCCGGCAGCACTTCCGCTTCGCTGCAACCTGCAAGTGAGAGGGCAAGCAAGCCTATCACCCATGCGGAAAACTGTTTTCTGTTTCTAATCATGATCTTATTGTTATTAATCGGTTATTTATTGAATTAAGGAACGACGGCAGGTGCGGCAGGACTTACCAGTACCGTCACGTCTTCCATGCCCGCGATATTGTTTTTCAGCACAATCGGTGCGGCTGTGAAGTCGGTGACCGCATCTTTCACGGTCAGGGTGAATACCTGGCTGCCGGTAGCATCCGCCGGACTGGTTCTTGTAAAGGCGGTAGTCTCTGTAACGGTAAACCAGGACGACAATGTGCTCGCCGTCACACCCTGCGGGGAAGTCACCTTCACTTCAACGGTGGCTGCGGCGGTACGGGGCACATCGGTAATCTTATTGTCGGCATAGGCGGCTCCGCCCGTAGCGCCCGTCAGCTCAATCGTCGTGATGGCGGGGTCAAGTAGTTCCACCGTCAGTTCCAGTTTCTTGCTATCGTCTCCCAGACTGATGATCTCGAACTTGCTGTCCGCATTGCTGGTTGCCGTCACGTCTTTCAGCGTGAGGGTGTAGTACTCTTCTACCGGGGTGGTGACGGGTACATCCGTGTCGGGAGTGCCCGTAGTGCTTGGAGTAGGCCCTGTGGTGTTTTTCGATATTTCCAGCCAAGGAAGCGTATTGGGCAATACCAGCTTCGTACCGAAGGGACAGCTTGCTCCGAGCGTGATGCTACTCTTGTCGGTTTTGTACAGGGTGAGTTTGCTGTTTGCCTTATCGTACAAGTTGAAGTTCCCTGTAGCCGCATCCGGCGTTGCAAAGTCCAGTACCGGGGCAGTGGCAGGCGGCACGATGGTCAGCGTGGTATAGACCGATTCATCCTGTGAAGCCGATTCATTGGCCAGTGTCAGCGTGACGGGAACATAAGGCGCGTCGGCAGTCAGTGTATAATTGAAAGTCATGGTCGTGGTGGTCACTCCGTCCACTACTTCCGACTTATAATCGGCCACCTTGTGTGTCAGCCAGTCGATGTCCCATCCGGTTGTGGTGCTGAACTTCGGCTGTACCTTGCCGCTGGCTGTGGCGGTCAGTGTGATAGTTTTCTCCGTACCGTCGGCGGTCACGTTGATTTCCTTGGTGGTGACGGGCGTGTCGGCTCCTTCCACATTCAGGGCGGTCACTACGGGTGCTGCATTATCAGGTTTGATGATGACTCCGCCACCACTGGTCCAGTCTACGATTTCGAAGAAGGCGGTGATGGTGGCTTCCATCACTTCCTTGATGTGCAGGGTGTAGCGGGTATTGGCTTCCACGTCCATGAACTTGGGATCACCGCCTCCATCGGGTACCCGTTGTATATCAAGATGGTACTCCACCGGAACGGGGTCTTTCTGCATCGGGTTCTGGTATTTGCCCTTGATGATGAGGAACGCCTTGTCCGTATCTTTCAGCGGATAGGTATAGAGGGCGCTCTCCGTCACTCCCTGGTTAGCTTTGGGAAGCATCAGGTAGCTGCCTTCGGTCACAGGGTACCGGATAAGGCCGGTGGCGCGTTCGGGGTCTGTAAGTTCCGCCAGTATGCCCGGCATCACGGTGGATTGGTTTCGTCCGTTCCCCAGCGAGACGCTTTCGATAATCAGTCCCGTCTTGGCGGATTCATTGTCGATGTCGAAGCGGCTTACGCGGCGTTTGAGTTCGATGTTTACTGTGGCGATGTTGCCCAGAATCTTCGTTGTGCCGCTTCCAGTCATCACCAGAGGGGTACCCAGGGCGGTACTTGCCGGATCCAGTTTGACGGTGAAGTACTTCTCAAAGTCTGTGGCTTTCGTACCTTCTGTTTCGATGGCTCCGGTGGCGGCGTTGGTGGTCACTGCCGTCAGGGGATCGATGGCGGTTCCGTCAGCCTTGTAGAGCGTTGTACTGTTTGCCACACAATACAGTTTCAGGTTGGGGATGCCTTTCAGTTCCGTGGGGAAGATGGATGCTTTCCGGTCGGTTCCGGCACCGCTCAGTTTGAAGGTCTTCGCTGCGGTGTTGTCCTGTGCGGCGGCTTTCCACGTTTCCAGATACTGGTAGTCTCCGCCGTCAGCGGTGGCGGCAAACACATAGATATCCAGATTGTCAATCTGGTTTTCACTCTCGGAAGCGATGGCGCGGGTGTATTCCTGCGACTCTCCTCCGCCGCTAAATACGAGACGGATTTCTTTGCCCTGCACTCCTTTCCCCGGAGTGTCATCGGGACCAAGTTCTGCCTGGCTGCATCCTGCGAGCAGGGCCAGCAGAGCCGGTATCCAAAGCATGTTACTTTTTTTCATCATTTGTCTATACTTTTATTTAAAAGTTAATAAATTAATTATAAGTGATTTAGCTTCTCCTATTGCTACGGGCGCCGTAGGTGGTCGCCTACGCCGGTCGTAGACGGTCGTCTATGCCACCCGTAGATGGTCGGCTACGACCGGCGTAGCAGTACGGTTACCGCCGGTTACCGTTGTCCGCCCTCTATCCTAACGGGTTTTCGTCCAAACCGCCTTCTCCGCCGCTACCGCTACCTCCTCCTGCGGGAGCCGTACCGATATAGATGGTCTTCATCACGCTGCGCGGGGCTTTGAGCAGCGTCTTGCTGTTGCTGCCGAATTGTGTGGTTACTTTCAGTTCATACGTGCCGTCCGCCAGATTGGCGGGGATGATGAATGTCAGTTTCGAAGGGTCGTTCGTTACCCAGAGGTCTTCGGTCACCTTAGTTTCCGTGCCCTTGCTGCTCGTCAGGGTGATACCTACGGCGGGGTCGGTCCCCACTACTTTCAGCTTGCCGCCCGTAAGCGTAAAGGCGCGTCCTGCCGTGGCTGAGGCGTCGAGTGCGCGGGTGGAGACATCCTGTACGCCACCGATGTACATGGCGCTGCCTTTCTCGCCGATGATGCTCACGGTGGTTTGCTTGATGGCTTCTCGCAGGTCGGCGCCTACGTTGAAGTTCACCACGATGGAATTCTTTGCCGGATTCCAGGTGGAGTTTTCTATTACGCCACGGAAGCTTACGGAGGCGTAATACAGTCCTGTGTTTACGCTAACTCCGGTCATCAGCAACCGCTTGATGACACGCTTTTGCAAGTCGAATACGTGACGGATGGTTTCTTCGCGCAGACCGGAGTCTTCCGCTTTCAGTTCGGTGATGATGCGGTTTTCATCCGCGTTGCCGATGGATACGGGGACAAGGATCATGTCCTCCTTGTTGTCCACGGTCACGGTGTTGTCCGCCAGTTGACCGTTGATTTGATACTTGATTTCGTTTGCCATAATCTTTATTTTTTATAATTAGTAATGTCGGTAAAACCGGAGTTTTGCCGGGTTGATAAATCGGATAATTATGGCATGAGGGAATGAACTTCACAAAAAAATCATTCCAACATGTCAAAGTACGAAAGTTCGTTTGACATGTTGGAATGATTAAAATATGAGGTAATGTTTAAGGGAAAAACGTCAGTACGAGATGTGTAGTATCGTAATTATCAATTGATTATTCTTGTTCGTTAATTAACTTTTTCAGTACTTTTAAATATTCATCCACATAAGTCACTAAAGGTAAGATATCTTCTTTTCCGATGTTTATCCAGTCGTCATAATCGCCGGACTGACGTAATTCATACACTTTGCTGTATAAACGTCCCATTTCGCGTGAAACAATACCCGTACTAACAAAATATTGTCCGAACAAGCGAATAACTCCCGAATGTGTAGAAGCGCTATAACCCTGTTTTATCAGCAATGCTGTAGTCATGTAATAGCCAGGCATAATACATACGGTTAGCGGCTGCATACCAAAATTTGTTATTGATAATACCTTTCGTCTCCTCCCAGGTTTCAAGAGCCCGATTCATACGGTTTGTCATTAATGACTTCTTTTCTTCTTCACTGAGTTTCATAATTCAACTCCTTCCTCTTCTACATTTTTAAAGAATGGTGTACCTTTTCGTTTCATCCATTCGGATAGGGTATAAAGTTTCATGCTGAAATACTCTCCAAGATTCCACCCCAGTTCTACAAAAGGATAAGCGTAAGTATCGAAGTCTGAAGGAGTAATTTTTTCTTTATCCAAAAGTAATAACATATCCCAGTCAGAGTCGGTAGTGGCATCACGGCGTGCTTGCGAGCCGAAAAGAATGAGTTTACCTGATGGCAATACAGTTCCTTTCAACTCTTTAATTTTATCTATAATCTTGTCTGTAGTATGGGCCATAACCTTATTGTTTTGATGAAGGCTTTACAAAGATAATCATAATTTCCATTCTCGGTATTCCGAAGAACAGGTTTTTACATTTTTATCAAAGTGTATATTTTGTTTATAAAGACACTTTTATGCATTATAAAAATCATTCCAACATGTCAAAGAACGAAGGATTATAAATCCTGATATTAGAGATAAGCGGATTTTCAATCCACTACAGATACAAGAACTATTTAATTATGGAAAGCAACTGCGTAATAATCAGATCCTGCATTTCCTTTATCCATTAACACCCATGTAAATAAGGCTGTACCTAATGAAGTGTTTATATTATTTGTTATTAGGCCGCACTGATAGGCTACTCCATCATAATCGGTATAGTCTGTATTATAAAATCTGCCTTCAATAAAAACATTATTGAAATATGCCGGATAGTATTGAATCTTCTCTTTATATGGATACCAGTCATCAATCTTAAAGCAATCTCTTACTTGAGGCCAGCCAGGCATAAACCAATCATTTCCCATGCTATTTATTGCGTTAAGAGATGATTGGAGGTGGACATATGTTGCTACTCGTATACAATAAAAGTTATTGATCTTAGATGCCCATTGTCCGCGTCCAATAGGTAGTTGATTGTAGAATGCAATAGTTAGGTTTTGAAAATAAGTAGATTCTTTTGATGTAAAAGTATAAGAGCCGATTGGTATATCTCCGTTAGCTCCTCCGCTCATATTCGTATTAATACCTCCGGCTATAGCTAGTTTGAATGTATCCCAAGGCTCGGTGGTGGTCCAGGCATGTGTATTAGTTAGAGTAAACTTACTGTTGAAAGAAGCAGGCACATTTAATCCACCGGGAGAATTGATTGAGAAAGAAAGTTCTCCTTTTCCATATAATTCTCCAACGTCTTTTCTTATATAGAAAGAGGCACCAGCGTCTCCGGATGCATAATAGTTTATACAGTTAGCCGGATTATTTGATCTCATGCTTGGGCGTGAAGAGACATATTCCATTGTGTGTGTAACTTTTTTGCTTGTATCTTTGAGATTACGAATGTCGAAATTAAAGGTTCCGCTATCGTTGTAAGTGCCCGATCTGATTCCTATCCGGTAAATTTTTGTAGAGTTGTTTTCGCTACTAACAAGGCTATATGTGAAGTATCCATTATTACAATAAAAGTCGTTTCCTCCCAGCGAATATACTTTTATCTGATAAGTGGAAGTTTCCCCACTCTTTACTTGTTTGGCAGTCATCTTGGTCCCACTGTAGGTATTAGCTTTGGGTAATGGAGAGCCCAGAAGTGTTATTGTTGGTACTTGAAATTCCCTTGCAATATTCACTGTCATTCCTGTTCCTCCGGCAGTATTTGTGAATACGATTTGCGTATCATCAAAACTTGTTGCGTCTTCTATCAGTTTGAAAGTGAAACTTACTGTTTTACTTTCCGGTGTACTACGTGTAGACGTTGGGGTGATGTTCTCCAGCCATGACGGGCACTTGCTTATGGTAGGTTTGCTATAATTATCCATTGTAAGGGTGAATTGCTTGTCCTTGATGATAGGCATAGTAAGTGTGGCAGTAGTAGCTGTTATGGCTGAAAGACTGATACCTGCGCTTTGATTGGTTATTTGTAAGTTATCAAGTCGGTTGGGTAGTAATTTCACCTTGAAATTCCCAGCTTTTGTTTCATCCGAACCATTTTTTAAGGCTACGGTAATTTTTTTTTCCGTCAAGTCGGTAGCGTCCGTACCTGCCCACCGGAAAGTATATTCCTGTGTGGTATTTACACTTGAAGTCGGACTAACGGTGATATCGGAATTGGTAGGGAGCACAATTTTACTACCGCCTATGGAAGTAATTGTTATTACACCTGTGGATGTATTAGCGCCGATAACCTGTACCAGATAGAGTGCATTATCCGCCGTATCCCATTTATTTACTCCGTCGGGAATCATTGTGCCGCCTGTGGATTCTACGACAGGAGTACCAAAGGTAGTATCTATTAGTATCACTTCTTCACTGCCTCCTGCTTTATCCGTCAGGCGCAGGATACCACGAGGATAACTGTCACCTGTGTAGCTTTCATTGAAAGAAATTTTGTACTTCACTTGTTGCGTGGCTCCTGTTCGTGTTGTGGTGACGGGGATTTCTTCCAGCTTCAACCAACCGTCAGCAGGGCTGTTGCCGTTATAAGTCAGTTTTGTTTCTACTCCGGCATTGGAACCGGTGGAAACAGTAAAGCTACTTCCTGCTTTGAGCGCCAGTGTAACAATATTAGTGTTGATGTCATAAGTGGTTTCACCCACAGGTAGCAAATCGGCTACCGCGATTGTTTCCAATCCGTTATCAGGTTCGTAGTCTTCTATATAATCTCCTGTCTCCCAATCTACCAGACGGATATTAGCTGTCAGTTCAAAAGGATCAGCTTCGGTTATCTGCACCGTGTATCGGTGGTTATGGTTTATCTCGATGTGCGTACCGTTACCGTCGGTTACTCGTTCGAAAGGGATACGATAAGATACCTCTTTCTTTTCATCCGTCAGGTTTATGGCATACAATCCTTTCAAAATCAAAAATCCTGCATCTACAGCTTTGCATGGATAGCAGTAAAAAGCTTTGGTGGTAGTTCCTGCGTTGGCATTCAGTCCGTCGAAAAGACGGTAGGGGTATGTAATCAATTGGCCGTTTGTGGCTGGGATATCGCCTGTCGGACGGATGGGGAACAGTGTTACCCCCTGTCTCCCGTTTCCCATACTAATATCTGTGATAGTGAAATGAGACTTCGTAGCATCATTTACTATGTCGAAGCGTGCCACGGCGCGAGTGAGTGAAACATTAAGTCGCACGTAAGTCCCCATACTGTATTCGCGCAGGTCGGTGGGCTGGCTGTTGGCACCGGACATGGGCAGTGGGGCGAGCAGGACATCGGCATTAAAACCTGTGGAATTTAATAGCGGGGTATTCAATTTTATAAAATCGCTTTCGGTAGGTGTTCCGGGGCTCATTACTATATCTCCCGGCACACCGGACTGTGATTGCGAACTTTGTTGTAACGGGGTATAATTCGTGTATGTATGTCCTGTGGCATCATCCATTTCGGTTTGATTGGCTACGCAATAAAACTTGGTGAATAAACCTTTACGGGGATAGAATACGACATTTACTTTTCCGGCGGCCTCGTCTGCTTTCAGTTCAATAGGGGAGGCGCCTGTAGGCAGGGTTCCGGCATCCGAACGGTAGGCGAAACGTTCCTGAAAGGTGTAAGGTCCTTCTTCCTTGTCGCTTCCGAAAGCATAAATATCAAAGCTTTCAATGCGGTTTTCATCCTCCTCAGCTATACCGTCACGGGTGGTAGTCCGGCTTTCGGGTGTACCGTTTACAAGGATCAGCTTGTTTTGTAAAGAGATTACCACCGAACGGCGGTTGGGATCATTGGCCTGCGGATTCTCCGGTGTTTCGGGAGTGCCGCCTATTGCTTCCACTTCAGAGGTGCAACCTGCCGTCAGGTATGGCAGTATCACCAATGAGAAGTGCAGAAAGAATTTAGCTAATGTTTTCATGCTTGTTACTTTTATGCGGTTATTACTTATTTTCATTCCTTGTTCTTTATCTTCTTCAGGTTCTTCCTCGCCTTTTCCGGTTCTATGCCCAGCGCCTTGCGGAACCATTCCTCCGCTTTCTTCCGGTCACCTTCCAGATAGGCCAGTACGCCGAAGTCGTTCCATGCACGCGGATCGTCCACTACTTTATCCAGATATTGTCGGGCACTTATCGGGTCGCCTGCCATGATTACTGCCGAAGCCGCATTGATATTGGCCAGTACGTCGCCTGGAAAGTGGTAGGCGGCTATTTCATAAATTTCACGGTATTGCTCTGTACCGGGGCGGTAGAAAGCGGCTACCCGGTACATCTCCTGCAATGACAGCAGACGGGGATGGGTATATATCAGGCTTGCCGCTTCTTCGATATTGAAAGCGCGGGCTTCATACTTCACCGTGACCCGGATGCGCCTCAATTGCGGGAAATAGTCTTTCAGAAGTTCGCGGTAGACATTTCCCCCGTACATATCCATCAGCTGTTTTTCCCGTCCTTCGAAAATGCCGGTTTGTGAAATAAGAGTCAGTACCTCGTCACTGTGCTTCATGGGATGCTGTTTCAGTAGTTCCACCAGTCCGTCCCAATCTTCGGGTATGGAAGATACTTTATAAAGGCGGTGTCCCGGTGCATACGTTGCGCACATATATTCCTTGAAACAGCGGGCCCGGTTGGAGGCGAGCATTTCATTGTCCTTGTACGTTCCGTCGGGCGAAGCGTAGCCGCAAATGGAAATATCAGAGATGCTTGCCAGATTCCCTCTGATGAGCGGGTGCATCAGGCTATCCAGCTTCTCCAGTTCTGAATGGTTGTTGTGGAATTCACGACGGACGTCATAGATTCCGGTAGGGTAGTCTATATATAAGGTGGCGCTTTCCGAACGGTGTTTCAGGGTTTCCACTTCCGGAGTGAGGTAAGTCACCATTGCCGTACATTCGGCGCAGGGTATGCAGTCCGGTTTGCTTTTGGGGGCCTGCCGGTTGGTGGTATTTTCACGTCTTTCGACAATCGCCTGCGGAATCACCGTCTGTCTCTGCGGAACATGGAAAGGGCTTGTCAAGGCAAGATCGGTTATCACCGGCTCTACTCCGAGCATCTTTATCCGGCAGCAATCCCGCCGTTCGCGCATCAGCACCAATGAAGCATGTTCCATCCATGGGCTATAAGCAACAGATACATTATAAATAATACTGTCTTTCCGGTTTCGGGGATAAAGCGTACAGTAAGGAGGTAAATAGCCGGGAGACGGTTGAAGCGCCTGCTGCCTGTGGTCGGTACGGGCACGGCGATGTCCGCTCACTACTACAGCGGGTAGTTCTTGCAGACGTCCTGCGCCACGCAGCACGGGAGTAAATAGATAAGCCTCCGCATTCCCCGCTTTTGTATCACTCAGATTGAGTAGCAGTTCTATGTGAAGACTGTCTCCCTGCGTAAAGACATACGAACCGAGTGTTAAAGTTCCGCCTGCCCATGCTTCCGCAGTCAGCAGCACCCCAAACAGACATCCAGCTATTTTTTTCATCCTCTTCATTCAGTCTCTTTAATTTTTCATTTTTAATTATTTCCTATCCTAGTCCTCCGCCTTCTGCCCAGTCCGATGCATTCATTTGTGTTACCACAATAGTCTGTCCTATGGTCACTAGCAGGTCAAATTCCTGTTCCGTATTTTCATCCAGACTGACGGGCAGTTTGCGAAAGAATAGCTGCAAGTCAATCTCCTTCATAATCCGCTCATTGCCCCGGTAGATGCTCAGCAACGGATGTGACCCTGATGTCAGGCGATATGTTACTAATTCTCCCGTCAGTTCATCATTATAGTTCATCGCAGCTTTGGTCTGATGCCACGTCACCGGGCTACCTATGGAGGGAAATGTGAAAGCTCCGTCACCACTGGCCAGCGGTATGTCGTAACCTGCCGGAAAACCGTATTCACAAGGTACGCCTCGTAGGCGGAGTGTATAGCTTCCCGTTCCTTCCGTCGGATAGTATCCGTCTTCCCAATGTACGGTAATCCGGAGGACAGCGTGGCAGTGGGTCAGGTAGATGATTCGGTTCACTGAATTTCCCGTAGCGGGAATTTCAAACGTGCTATATCCATAGTAGAGCCTTTCGGTGTTCGATCGATATTCGCTTGTGGATATTCCCGTAGCTGAAGTCATTGCCAGTTCACGGATTTGTGTCACGCCGGGTTGGGGTGGGGGGACTATATCACTTTCATATCCCCAGTTTCCCCATGCTACGAGGGTGTAGCGACCGGGGGATAATTCCCCCTGCCAATATTCCAGACTGTCGCCTTTCAGTAGCCGGACATCCTTCAACACTCCGTCCGAATCGAAAAGGAACTGGTGGATATTGTCTACATACATGGAGAGTTGTCCGGCGTCGGGTCTGCCGGCATAGCGGTAATTCAGCCGTACATTGTAGGGACACACCAGCGGCTCGTCAAAATCGAACGTGCAGGAGGTGCAGAACCATAGTATGCAACAGAGGATTACCATAACCTTCATCGGATGAAATAAATGAGTGACACACCGGCCCGTGTAGGTCCAAAATAATTCCTTTTATAATGTCCCATGCGCTCGCCGCAGCCCGCGCACCGGTATTTATCATATTCCATGCGGGCATATCCGCCGCCGATCATGGCTTCTATTGAGAAGCGGTCGCCCAGCACCCAATGGTAACCGTAAGTGATACCTCCACCGTACAGGTCACCCCGGTAAATAATGTCTTCCATACCTGAAAAGAAGGGAATCTGCCCCACGTTATAGTAAGCGTAATGTCCGTGCACTCCCAGGAAGTGCCCTTCGAATTTGCGACAAGGCCAGTAGCGTAATTCCGGTTGTATCAGGTAGAGATTCAGTTTCATATCATTGCTGAACTTCCAGGCATTGTAAGCCCCGTTCAGTGCCATTGTGAAATGACGGTTGATGCTGGTTTCCACTCCTGCATTGGGTGTGGTAGTTCCCCACAATAGCAGGTCGGTGCGCAATGCCACGCGTTGGGCAAAGGCAGCGATACTCATCAGACTGAGCAGCAGGAACAGCAAATAAAGTCGTTTCATGGCAATTCGAGTTTATTGCACTGTTTTAGATATGAGGTATGGGATTCTCGATAAGGCATTCACTCACGGGAAGTTCTGCTATGGAAATTTCCATCAGATAAAGGCGTGTCATCTGATTGACAATGCCTAGCTTGCGGGCTGTAGTTCCATAACAGGAATAGAATTTTTCGTCACTGGGGCGGTTGAAGTAAACACCTTCTCCCAATGCTTCAAGAATGGAAAGGAGGCTGATTTGATGATATGCACAGGCAAGGCGGTAAGACTCGGGTTGATTATCCGGCTGATTTTCTATCAGTGTTATCAGGTGCTCTTTTGAAAGTCGTTGCAGCAGGTACGCAATTTCGGAAGGCGAAGGATTAAAGGAAGTACTCAATTGATAATCCTTATACTGTATGTCGTGCAGTACTGCCAAGGCGAGTTTTGTTCTGAGTGTTAACATAACGCTTGCTTTTTATGTAGATTATTGTCTGTTTTGTTTGGAATGTTCCGATTCCCGGTAGGAAACGGAACGGGTGCTATCATAACCATAGATTGGACGGATAAAAATCATCTCCCATTTTAAAAAGGAAGACAAATCTTAGCTCTTCCCTTCCTTTATTCTTAGATTTAGTAATGAGATTCCCCCGTATTGAGATATGGGTAGGGGAACTATGTATTCAAACAAAAAAAGTGAAAGCTTTTTAATCAATACAAAGAACTTTTTCATTGATATACCATATTATTGCAGGAATGTAATATTTATTGACATGATTTTTTGAGACAAAATCTAACTTTCAGAATAAGAGAGATGTTTTTGTCGTGTCTGGTGTTGTAATTTGACTGATTTTTCACAGAAAACAGGGAAACTTCGATAAGTATTTCCTGCTTTCCTTGTTTATTTCAATTGGAAATTGTTCCTTTACCGCCGGAATCGTTCCGTTTCCTACCGGGAATCGGAACAGAAATATGAAGCTCATTCTGAGAGCTTTTTGTAGTGTACTGAATAAGTTGACACTTCAAAAATCGAAAATAAAGATGAAATATTCGAAAAAGAAGTACAACTATTACAGTGATGATGAACGAATGTCTTATATTCGTGAGTATTTATCAAGTCCCGAGAGCAAATCTCAGTTTTGTAAGCGTAACGGCTTTTGTGCCAAGCTTCTTACTTATTGGCTTAACAAGTATCAAATGGAAGACAAAGCTATGGGTATATCACCTAAACCGGTAAATATCGATGCTATTAATTCTAGTATTTCTGAGCTCCAGAAAGAACTATCGCTATTGCGTGCTGAGAACCGTAAACTTCATCGGGCTCTTGCTGATGAGAGTTTACGTCATGAGGCGTGCGAAGAACTCATCAATCTTGCTGAATCCACGTATCATATCAAGGTACGAAAAAACTCCGATGCCAAGTAATCGACACCTTGTCACAGAGGCACTCAACCCGACGCAAACATGGTTGTATAAAGTTCCTCTGTGATTACTTCGGCATAACCCGACAAGGTTATTACAAGCATGTGAACCGGCATTTGGAGGTTGATATCCTTACCACAAGCATCGTGTTGTACTGCAAGGAACTGTTGGAACTCATGCCCAAAGCTGGTATGCGCGAGTTATACGCCTGCTGCGTGAGTAAGTTTGGACCAAAGATGGTTATCGGTCGTGATCGTTGTTATGACATTTTTCGTTCCAATGGTTTGTGTCAACGTACAAGTCGCAAGCGTCCTAAAACAACGAATTCGAACCATAATTACTATATCTACCCCGATCTGTTGAATGTTACACCCAAATTTGTCGCTATGCGATTGGGCGCTATGGTAGTGGCGGATATAACCTACGTAAACACCGGTCAGGGCTGGGCTTACCTCTCGTTGCTTACCGATGCGGCAAGTCGTGCCATCGTTGGATATGCGCTTTACAAAACTCTTGAGACGGAGGGGCCCTTGAAAGCTTTGGAGATGGCAATATCATTCTATGAGAAGTATCACATAGACATGAGCACTTTTATTCATCATTCCGACCGGGGTGTCCAATATTGCTCAAATAAATATGTAGAGAGGCTTAAAGAGCATCAAATCAACATCAGTATGACGCAGTGTGGTGATCCTTTGCATAATGCATTGGCTGAAAGAATGAACAACACCATTAAAAACGGTTGGCTATTCGACTGTGATGATGAGAGCTTCGAGCAAGTAAGCAAGCGCATTGAAGATGCTGTATATGTATATAATCATGTGCGGCCTCATCAAGGGATAAACATGAGGACACCTATGGAAGTGCTCAGAGAAACGGTAGGATTTACAGCATAATACCCGCTCGTCGGGACGGGGGGGGGCCCGCCCCTTGCCGCTAGGGCGATCCCCGACCGAAGAGTTCTTGTTTGTTGGCAACATTACATTTTCCTGAAGAAGGCTTGCGTAAATAAAGGAAGATGCATAAATTTGCAAGCACCAACAAAAGACAACTAAAATAGGAATAAGAAAAACAAAAGTAAACCTCTTTAGATATTAAAGTATATTGAGTAAACTAATCCAGTTATAACAAACGAAGTTGTCAACTAAAACCAGTACACATCATTTACTCTCTTTATCATTCCTATTTCCTTTTCTCTTTCCCTTTTCTTTCCTCTTCCATTCCTTTTCTGCCATCGGATTAACCAATGCTGCCATTTGCAAGTTTACCACTGCCAGTTGTTCATCAGAAAACGACCTCAAATAAGTATGCGTAATTTCTTCTGAAGCATGACTTAATCCTGCACTAATTTTGGCTACCGGTATATCTTCATTATATGCTAGAGTTGCCCACGTATGCCGTGCGACATAAGTAATATTTAGAAATGCAATAAAAAACAGAATGGTGCGAATTAAACGTAAATCGTTTATAATTAAGCATTTTACAAGAATTGCATGATAGTCAGACCTGCAAAATAAAACAAAATATTGCAGCGTTTCAGTTACCAGACTGTTAGCCGCCTGTTTCGGAAACAACGGCAGGTAACCGGATTTTTACCGGTAGAGGCAGAACGGATTTTTATTCACTGTTTATCAATGTTTTGCATACCAAAGAACGCTTTTGAAAGGAGTATTTTTACAACCTAAAAAAGAGCGTATGAAAGTGGAAAAATTCAAGGTATTGCTCTACCTGAAAAAGAGCGAGCCGGGCAAGACCGGCAAGGCCCCGATCATGGGACGGATCACCCTCAACCGCACGATGGCGCAGTTCAGCTGCAAGCTCTCCTGCACCCCCGGGCTGTGGAACGCGCGTGAGAGCCGGCTGAACGGCAAGAGCTGGGAAGCGGTGGAGACCAATGAAAAAATAGAAAGACTGCTGCTTGCCATACACTCGGCCTTCAATTCCCTCATGGAAAGAAAAAGGGATTTCGATGCCGCTGCGGTCAGGGACATGTTCCAGGGCAATGCGGGCATGCAGATGACCCTGCTCAAACTTCTCGACCGGCATAACGGGGAAATGAAGGCCCGTGTTGGTGTGGACCGTGCGCCCACCACACTCTCGACCTACCTCTTCACCTACCGCACGCTTTCCGAATTCATCAAGGCGAAATTCAAGGTTCCGGACCTTGCCTTCGGGCAGCTCAACGAGCAGTTCATCCGCGACTACCAGGATTTCATCCTTCTGGAAAAGGGATATGCCGTGGACACGCTTCGCGGCTACCTGGCCATCCTGAAAAAGATCTGCCGCATCGCCTACAAGGAGGGCCACTCGGAGAAATACCATTTCTGCCACTTCAAGCTGCCCAAGCAGAAGGAAAGTACGCCGAGGGCATTGAGCCGTGAGAATTTCGAGAAACTGCGTGATCTGGAGATACCGGAAAAACGCAGGTCACATATTATCACCAAAGACCTCTTCCTCTTCGCCTGTTACACCGGCACCGCCTACGCGGATGCGGTAAGCATCACCCGGGAGAACCTTTTCACTGACGACGGGGGCAGCCTCTGGCTGAAGTACCGTAGAAAGAAAACCGACTACCTCGGACGTGTCAAGCTGCTTCCGGAAGCCGTCGCGCTGATTGAGAAATACCGGGACGATACCCGCGAGACTCTTTTCCCACCACAGGACTACCATACCCTCAGAGGAAATATGAAAGCCCTGCGTCTGATGGCGGGACTCAGCCAGGACCTTGTCTACCACATGGGGAGGCACTCTTTCGCCTCGCTGGTCACGCTCGAGGAGGGAGTACCGATCGAGACCATCAGCAAAATGCTGGGACATAGCAATGTCCGGACCACACAAATTTACGCCCGTGTCAGCCCGAAGCGGCTGTTCGAGGACATGGACAGGTTCATCGAGGCAACCCGTGATTTGAAACTCATTCTTTAACCCTAAAAAATATCATTACCATGCGCAGTACATTCAAGCTCTTATTCTACATCAACCGTAACAAAGTGAAATCGGACGGCACGACCGCCGTCCTCTGCCGGATCAGCATTGACGGCAAGAAGTCAGCCGTTGCCACCGGCATCTATTGCAGGCCGGAGGACTGGGACAGCAAGAAGTGTGAGATCAGAACAGTCAGGGAAAACAACCGCCTCGCCGGTTTCCGTGACCAGCTGGAAAAGGCATACGATAATCTGCTGAAGCATCAGGGAGTGGTCACGGCCGAACTGCTCAAGGCCACCGTGTCAGGTGCCAATTCCGTGCCGGAATACCTCCTGCAGGCCGGAGAGGTGGAACGCGAACGTTTGAGAATCCGCTCGGCAGAAATCAACTCCACCTCGACCTACCGCCAGTCGAA
Source organism: Bacteroides sp. MSB163 (assembly GCF_036416795.1). Classification (NCBI taxonomy): domain Bacteria; kingdom Pseudomonadati; phylum Bacteroidota; class Bacteroidia; order Bacteroidales; family Bacteroidaceae; genus Bacteroides; species Bacteroides maternus. The sequence continues at coordinate 2,598,800 of NZ_CP143867.1, forward strand.
GACCACGCAGCTCAATCTCAGACAGTTCATCGAATCCCGCGGAATGAAGGACATCGCCTTTTCGGACATCACCGAGGAGTTCGCCGAATCGTTCAAGGTCTTTCTTAAGAAGGAGCTGGGCTACAGGAACAGCCACGTGAACCACTGTCTGTGCTGGCTCAACCGGCTCATCTACATCGCCGTGGACCGGGAGATATTGAGAGCCAACCCGATAGAGGATGTGGCATATGAAAAGAAAGAACCGTTAAAGCTAAGGCACATCAGCCGGGGTGAGTTGAAGCGGATGATGGAAACCCCGCTGCCCGACCCGATGATGGAGCTTGCACGCAGGACGTTCATCTTCTCCTCGCTGACCGGTCTGGCCTATGCGGACACGAGAGCACTCCATCCCCGGCACATCGGAAAGACCTCGGAAGGAAGAAAATATATCCGCGTCTGCCGGGCCAAGACGGACGTGGAGGCGTTCATCCCGCTGCATCCCATAGCCGAACAGATACTGGAACTTTACAACACCACGGATGACGACAGACCGGTATTCCCGCTGCCGGTCCGCGACGTCCTCTGGTACGAGGTACATGGAATGGGCGTGGCATTGGGCATGAAGGAGAACCTGTCCTACCACATGGCCCGCCATTCGTTCGGAACCCTGATGCTGTCCTCCGGCATCCCGATAGAGAGCATCGCCAAGATGATGGGCCATACGAACATCAACAGTACGCAGGTCTATGCACAGGTTACCGACCGGAAGATATCCGGTGACATGGACCAGCTGATGAAAAGAAGACAGAAAGGGGATACGGTCCTTCTGACGGAAATGTCCGAATAATGAAATGCCGGCCGGAACCATTAAACATTGGTTCCGGCCGGCATTCTTAAATATTGAACGCCCCCGATTATATCAGGGCCTCATGATAATTATCCTCCAGGAGTTTCTCAATGTCGGATACCTTATACAAAATTTTTCCGCCCAGCCGGATATAAGAAATACGCCCCTGGTCCCTATAATCCTGCAGGCATCTGCGGCTGATTCTTAGCAGGTCCGACAACTCCTTGTCAGAGAGAAAACGCTCGCCGTTAAACAGGGGGCGGTTATCCTCCGCAAGCCTTTCCAGCTTCGTCTGGATGTTATCCAGCAGGCCAAAGAACCGGCGGACACTGCCCGTCTCTTTGCTAATAATCCCTTCCATGCTACTTCCGATTAATTATTCATTCTTTCTTTTTTCTCTCACCGCCTTTTCCTTGCGTTTCATGGCGACATAGGCCATCAGCTTTTCTACGTCCTCCGGCCTGTAATAGATTTTCCGCTGGATTTGGGTGAATGCCAGCCGTCCGGTATCCCGGAGAGTCTGCAGGGTACGTGGAGAGATGTCAAGACGCAGGCAGACATCCTGGTTGTCCATTCACTCTTCCGGTTTCTTTTCCCTGTTCTTTTCATACAAGCGGTCCGCCTGTGCGGACAGGCTCTCAGTCCGAGCCAGCATCTCCTCAAAGATTCCGGCTTCAATGTAATATACTTCCATTTTTCTTGTTTTTATTTAAAATTGCTTCCTGTCAGGAACTCAAATTATTGAAATACAGTTCAAAATACTTTCCAAAGGCACTTCCGGCTGGGTGTCGTGGTTTCCGACTCCCCCTCCGGAGCCGTTTTAAGGAGGATTTCCCGTCATATTACGGCTGGAACAGTTTGTAATCCCGTCCTGTGATCTTCCTTATCACGTCGGCGTTTTCCTTAATATGTTCAACCGGTATGCGGCTTATAACACCGGAAACAGTGAAATCCTTACGTCTGACCGCCCAGACAATGTCTGAGATACATTCGTACACCTGTGCGTCAATATGCAGGGGCTTGCGCCGGTTGGATGAAAAGTTGTTCAGGAGGGCTTCAATATATTTTTTACCTCTTCCTCCGTTATCGTCTTTTTACTCTCCGGCCGGGATGAAGATTCCTTGTGGGGTACCACCTCTTCCAGATCCCCGGAAATGCAGCTCAAATATGAGCCTTTGGCGGCAACTATATCCAGTATCTCCTTCTCGTTGATATGATACGGATTTGGTTTTTTCCTTTCAATGCTGTCCATAACTATGATTTATACATTAATTCCATGTGACAATTGGGCGTTTTGTAAGGCGGACGTTCCCGATGACGGATTATCGTCCTACGCCGCAAAGAAAAAAAGAATAAACGTGGGAAAGGGTACCTTGTCAGCTATAGTCATATATAGACATGAATAGTCAATACCGGCAAAAGACATGACAAACGGCTGTCCGGCGGGAGGTCTGGATTCTCCCCGACGTTGCCGGGATTGTGATATATCAGGTCATGGAGATATTGGCAGACTGCATTATCGGGATAATGACATACCAAGTTACGGATATTGTGATAGATTATGTCGTTGGAGTGTGGAAGTTGCCATAGGGAGGCTCTTTCAGCAAACGGAAGTACGGAAGGTACAGATATTATTGCAGCCATCATCAACAAAGACCGGAACATCACATTGGGAGAACGGTGCTTATCTGCGATATGATTATCATTTCCTCCAGTCATTTTGTATTGAAAGACCGGGAAAAAGTGGTGACGGGTTTGTAACTCTTTATATTTGTAGCTTTGCTATCGACCAGGGCAATGAATAGTACCCGACAATCCAGTTCTTTATCATATCCAATAAATGAAGAAATAGGGCGGCATATCAACGAATACCCACACCGGGGAGTGACGATTATCAATACAACCGGCTTTTATACAGGACGAGAAGTAAAGATGATGTTTATATTAGCCGGGAAGAGGGAAGCGCCGGTCAGCTTCCGGCTGATAAAAAATATAGACACGGAGGCTTTTGTTTCACAAAGTGCCGTTATAGGAGTTTATGGAGAAGGATTCGATCATATCAAAGTAGAATAAGAAAGAAATAAAAAATGATAATGATCATCATGAAAAGCGGCATCTGCCGTGCTTTTGTTCCCGACACAGGATGCGGTGTGACGCAATGGTTCGCATTCGGCGGTGAAATGGCCGCAAGCATGTCATGCTACTATGGACAGACCGCATCAACGATAGAGATAGAAGCGGAAACGGACTGTGAGATGTTTATCGTGGACAAACCGACTTTGGAAAACCTATGTTCCACACAAATAATCCTAAGAAACAATTTGTAAAATTCGAAACAGAAAAGTATGAAGACAATCATTGCAGAGAAATTATCATAACTTGTGATAATTTTTCGGCCAAAATACTACCCGCAGGGCTGGAGATTTTTTCCGAAAACAGGAGGCTTGACCTTGCTTTCCCGTCCAATCCCGGAGTTACCTTTGCGCCCAGAACGAAAATGACTGCCTGATGCGGCCCACTGAAAGGCGCGAAAATGGAGGTAAACGGAAGTGGAGGCAGATTAGACAGGAAAACTTCAAAGGAGAAATCCGTGAAAAGAAGAAACCTAAAAGGAAAAGGAACATTGCCGGAAACATGAAACCGGCAAACCACCTGCAAGGAAGTATGGTTTATCTGTCTGTCCAAACTCGTTTGGTCGGGCGGATAAATCATTCTTCCCAGTTTGCCTGCCGTGGGGACGGCTTGTGCCATTCATGGGCAAGCGGTCATATACAGCTTTCCGCTTACGGCTCAAAGGAACCGCAAAAAGAAAAATCCATAGAAAACCCGTAAAAGCACCTCTATGGCATAAGCATAAAAGAAATGGGTCTTGCATCATCAGTCTAAACCATTGGTTAGGCGTGATGCAAAGCCCTTTTCTCCGCTTATGCGGCAGTCGGTACACGTTCGTACAAACCTGTTTGGGCGATGGTGTGCCGACGGATAAAACCGCTTTTACGGAATGTTTTTATGTTTATATTAGAAATATTTCTTATTATAAAAACGCGCTAATCATTTTGTCATTCGGGTTGTTTTTATTAAATTTGCAGATTATAGCAATAGTTATGCAAATGAAGCGGATAAATCGACTGAAAATAGTGCTTGCGGAACAAGGTAAAACAGGGAAATGGTTGGCGCATGCATTAGGTAAAAATGAATCGACAGTCTCTCGTTGGTGTACAAACGAAGTTCAACCTTCGGTAGAAACACTACTGACGATTGCCGAAACGTTAAAGATTGATATTAAAGAATTACTTTGTTCTACGCAAATGTGTAATCAAGATGATGGCATCCAAATATAAAGCAATCGATTTTTTCTGCGGAGGTGGTGGAATGACTTGCGGTTTAAGACAGGCAGGGATTAACGTTATAGCAGGTGTGGACTTTGATCAAGATGCCAAAGAAACGTATGAATACAATAATTCCGGAAGTGTTTTCATTCAAACTAATATAAAGAATTTACGGAGCAATTATTTTGAGCGAAAATTTGGGATACGGAAAAATGATGACTTTTTGATTTTGGTAGGATGCAGTCCCTGCCAATTTTACAGTATAATTAATACGGATAAGAATAAAGCCTTAAAATCTAAGGATTTATTAAAAAACTTTGCTCGGTTCATCGAATATTATAGACCGGGATATGTATTAGTGGAAAATGTTCCGGGCATAATCACAAATAAAGATAGCATCTTACCTTATTTTCTACGAAAATTGGAAGATCTCGGATATAAAAATCCTGTTTATAAGGTTGTAGATATGAGCTATTACGGCGTACCTCAAAGTCGTCGAAGATTTTCTCTTATCGCAACACGATTGGAAAATGTCAATATACATTTACCTAAGGCGGACGATAAAGAGACCGTATTAGCCGATTATTTAGGTGAAAGGAACGGTTTTCCCAAAGTTAGCGCAGGCCATAAAGACAGTAGTGTGTTTAACCATACGGTTGCCGGATTAAGTGATGTATGTCTTAAACGATTGGCAAAGACCAAACACGACGGCGGGAACAGACTTGATTGGGCAAATGATCCGGAATTGCAATTACCTTGCTTTGTAGGAAAAGACGATTGTTTTAAAGATACATTCGGGCGTATGTGGTGGCATCGACCGGCTTCGACTATTACAACTAAATTTTATAGTATCTCAAACGGACGTTTCGGACATCCGGAAGAAGATCGGGCTCTTTCTTTACGGGAAGGTGCTACATTGCAAACATTCCCGAAAACCTATGTGTTTAAAACAAATAGTATTGCCGCAACGGCAAAATTAATCGGCAATGCAGTTCCGTGTGAATATGCTCGGCGATTAGGTGAAACGATAAAAGCACTGGAAAACAATGGCACAATTTAAAACTCGGGCAAGAGCTCTCGACTTATTGGGACGGCAACAAATTGCCGGTATCCCTACAGCTATTAACGAGCTTATAAAAAATGCACATGATGCGTATGCGGATAAATTCGATATCGATTTTCTCCGATGTAATAATCTGCTGGTATTACGTGATGACGGGCTCGGTATGACAAAAGAGGAATTTGAAACTCGTTGGCTTACGCTCGGGACCGAAAGTAAATTGGCAAATAAAAAAAGCAGTTTACCGCCTATTGACATATCAAAGCCAAGACGTCCTATCATGGGAGAAAAAGGCATAGGAAGATTGGCTATTGCATCAATAGGAAGTCAGGTTTTAATCGTATCGAAAGCAAAATTAAGATCTAAAGAATATGATATTGTTGTGGCTTTCATTAATTGGGAGATATTCGAGTTGCCGGGGATTAACTTGGAGGATATTGTTATTCCGGTAAGAGAATACTCTCATATGCCGAATGCAGCCGATATTGACAGTATTAAAAATGAAGTAATACAATCCCTTGATAAATTAAATCAAAAAGAACTTATTGACGACAAGGATTTTGAAAAAATAAAAAGTTCTATCACGTCTTTTAAAGTTGACCCACACCAACTTTCTTTACAACTACAACAAGGATTTGAATTAACCAATGGCTGTGGTGGAACTCAATTTTTCATCTCCCCAGTTTACGATACGATTATTTCCGATATAGAGGGAGACGGCAATTCGGACGAAGCTACAAAAATCGAGAAAATGTTGATGGGATTTCACAATACAATGACCCCCGATCATCCTACTCCCGTCGTTGACATTTCATTTAGAGACTATAGGGCGAATGACGGTAGTTTTGTCAGCATCATAGATAAAGAACACTTTTTTACCACGGAAGAATTTGAATTGGCGGATCACCATTTTCAAGGGCAATTTGATGAGTTCGGACAATTCAAGGGATTAGTAAAAATATATGGAGAAAAAACATTTGATCACATTGTAAATTGGCGGGATAACTATTATAGAGAAACCGAATGTGGTCCGTTTAAAATTAACTTGGCGTATTTACAAGGAGAATTGAAAAGTTCTCGTGTAGATGTCGAAAATTATGCCAGGATTAAAGCCAAAGGAGATAAATTCGGAGGTTTATACATATATAGAGATAATATTCGAGTTCTACCGTATGGTGACTCCGATTATGATTTTCTGGATATTGAAAAAAATCGTTCGAAACGAGCATCAACATATTTCTTTTCTTATCGACGAATGTTCGGTGCTATTGAAATAGCGGACCGAGAACACAGCGGTTTGGTAGAGAAAGCCGGACGCGAAGGTTTTATTGAAAATAAAGCATATCGCCAACTTCAAGCGATTTTAAAAAATTTCTTTGTACAACTTGCCGCTGATTTTTTCAGCGAAAAAAACAAAACGGCACAATCGGAATTCTTCAATCAGAAGAAAGACGAGTTCAATGCGTACCATAACGCACTTGAACGTCGGGATAAATTGGCCAAATCGAAAAAGGAGAGATTTGCTCGTGAGCTCGATATCTTTTTTGCCGGTTTAACGGAACATAAATTCGAAAACGAACTGGAAGAATTACTTACGAATTTTAGGAACGATTTACATTCGGTTTTATACATTAACGATGCGGATGAAGCAAGCCAGAAGATAATAGATCTGGAATTTGCCATGAGACAAAAAGTTTCCGATTACAGAAAAAGAATATCGGTGACAAGTCCTAAAGGATTTGCAATGTCAAAATCAATGAGAACGGATTTTGACACGTACCTTAATGAGTTTAAAATTCTGGAACAAACGGTATTTAAAAATATCAATGAAAATATCGATCAGCTAATCGATGATTATACGGCACAGTTGAATCTGGAAATAAGTAAGCGAAAGCGGTTGGAGCAAGCGGTGGAACTGATTTCAGCCGAAGCTCTGTCACTTAATAAGAAGAAGAAAAGCGAAACCAATGATGTTGTTTCCGATGTTTCTCGCAAAATTAAGGATCTTACGAATGAACTGATAATCGATTTGGATAATCAAATACGAAGCGTAAAGAATCAATTCAAATTATTGGCAACCGATAAAGCCGATAACTTTGATTTGGTAACGGAACGCAAGAGAATGGAAGCAGAAATAGAATCCATAAGCAGTCGAAATACGGATGTTATGGAACGCATAATTCGACAATTTGAAAGTTTCTATGTCGAAAAAAACGAAGACGGTCAAATAATTACAAATGACCAAATAGCGGAAGCCGCTTCGGAAGAGTTAGAGGAATTGCGGGAACGATTGCAATCGGACGTTGAATTAAGCCAATTAGGATTGGCTGTCGGAATATTGCACCATGAATTCAACGGTACGGTTAATTCGATTCGACATAGTCTGAAAGATTTAAAAGCATGGTCGGATGTAGATATCAAATTGGAAGGAATATATAAAAACATCAAGGTAAATTTCGAACATTTGGACGGCTATTTAAATTTGTTTACCCCGTTAAATCGACGATTGAATCGACGTCGGGAAGACATATCTTTATTGGATATTAAAACATTTTTAATAGATTTGTTCAAATCCCGTCTTGAACGACACAATATAGCTTTTAAACATACTAACGGGTTTGCAGGTCGAAAAATACACGGATTTCGTTCTACATTCTATCCTGTATTTGTGAATATCATTGATAATGCCATTTATTGGTTAAAACAAAGTGATGTTCCTGAAAAAGTTATTCGGTTGCATGCGGATGATACGGGAATATACATTTCCAATAACGGTATTGAAATAAAACCCCAAGATAAGGAACGAATCTTTGAATTAAGATTTTCCAGAAAGCCCAATGGAAGAGGATTGGGGTTGAGTATCAGTAAAGAGGTTTTGAATGCAGAGAACTATGATATATTTGTGGCACAACCTAAGGAAGGCTCTACAGTTACTTTTAAAATTCAAAAAATGCAATAAAAATATGGCAGACAGATTTATTGAGCAATCGAAAGAAATTGCAAACAACTTTATACAAAATATTGTTTTTATTGATGACAAAGCATATAAGAATGATATGACTAACAATGCATTTAGCGCATTAGATGTATCGAATGTATTTGCACAATCTGGAAAAATCTGTGCTGTATATGCACCCAAATCCATTTCTGATGTTAATAGTTACAATACTATACTAAATAAAGCAGATGTTGTCATTTTAGATTGGTATTTAGATATAGAAAAGGAGGAGAACCAAGTTGAAGATCCCGATGCAGATGCAGATAATGACGATCCGCGCGGAGAGTTTACATTAAAATTGATATCTGATTTATTATCACAAACTGGGATGTTGAAACTGTTAATTGTGTATACTGGAGAAACGGATTTATTTGAAATTACGAACAGTATATATCAGAAAGTGGATCAGCATTCTTTTCATAAAGGAGATTGCGTTATTCAATCTTTAAATTCTAAGATATTAGTTAGAGCTAAAAAACAAAATTCGGAAACTCAATTTGCACATAATCCGGAATTGAAAGATAAAATAGTATCGTATGAAAGCCTTCCGACTTTGATTGTTGAAGAATTTGCAGACATGACCAACGGTTTGTTATCGAATTTTGCTTTATCTTCAATATCGGCAATAAGGAATAATACATCCAGAATGTTAAGCGTCTTTTCTCCCAAATTAGATCCGGCATATCTCGGGCACAAAATATTATTGGAAAACACATTCGAATCCAAGCAACTATTAATAAAATTATTTGGCGAAGCTATTTCGGAATTATTGGAGACAACAGATATTGATACAAAGGATTGGGTTGATAACTGGATTGAAAACCGTATTACAGACGAAACGATAAGTATAAATGGAGTGTCTATTGGCAAATCGAAAGACCTTTTAAAAAAAATGTTTAGTTCCGAGCAACCTCGACTTAAAGATAAATATACAGAAGCTTCAGGAAAAGATATGTCAAATAAAGACGAGGGGAAATTACAATCGCATACCATAGAGTTATTTGCATATGATGGTATCGATGTGAATAAATCGAATGTAGATTTTGCCATTTTGACGCATCATAAAAATATATTTCAACCTGCTATTGGGGCTCCGATATTAACACTTGGAACAGTTATAAAATCTGTAGACAAGTATTATGTTTGTATTCAACAAAGATGCGATTCGGTGAGAATTAAGGAGGAAAGACGATTCTTATTTTTACCTTTAGAAGAAAAAGGCGAATATCCGTTAATTGTGAATAATGAATTGAAATTATTTCCAAATAAATCTTCATTTGCAATAAAAACAGTGAAATTCAAGCCAAAAGAAGGTGCTACAATTATTCAAGCATCAAAAAAGGAGGACAAATATGTATTCTATTCTTCCTATGGAGAAACTTATGAGTGGGTGGTAGACTTAAAAGAAATGCAAGCACAACGTATTTTAAACAGTTACTGTGCACAACTGTCTCGCGTAGGATTGAATGAATCCGAATGGTTAAGACTTATCGCAAAGCAATAATATAGGCTATGTCAGATATTTTTTCTCAAACTAAAAGATCGGATATAATGTCAAAAATATCAAGTAAAGACACTAAACCGGAAATTTTAGTTCGTAAGTTCTTATTTTCAAAAGGATTCAGATATCGTATTAATGTCAAAACATTGCCGGGTAAACCTGATATAGTTTTGCCTAAATATAAAACAATAATATTTGTGAACGGATGTTTTTGGCATGGGCATAATTGCAAAAGGGGAAAATTACCATCCTCAAATACAGATTTCTGGAAGGAAAAAATATCAAACAACAAATCGCGAGATGCCAAAAATTCCGATTTACTTGTAAAACTCGGCTGGAAAGTTATAATTATATGGCAATGTGAAATTAGTAAGATTGATAATAGGACAAAAATACTTAATAAGCTACTGGAGGATATTAAACAATAATAATCACGAGATATTAAATCTAAAATATAAATGCATTAATCGGGAAAATATAGAAAAACTTATTCTATAATTCCGATTTTTGTCTTATCGTTGCGTTTGAAGAGTTCTTTGAAGGTTACGCAACGTACAGAAAAATAATGCAGCAGATAACTAACTTAATCGTAACCTATTACTATTATGAGTAATAAACTTATGCTCATTTCCAACAAATTACACTCTTTTCGTAACTTCTTACCACGGCTTTTTCATTTAAGAAATATTGTTCATCGCTTGTAATTGTAGTAAAAATGCTTATATTCGTGCACAGCGATGCGGAAGCACCGCCTTAGGTGTTTCTTCTTATCGTTCATTTTTATTTTTTTTATAGGCGGAATTCAATAGAATATGATGTTGATATTGTCTTCCGCCTTTGTTTTTGCAATAGCAAAAATATGATTTATTTCGTTGATATACAACTTTTTATACGCAATATTACTAAAAAAGAAACACCTTGACTGTCTTCGTGGCAGCATCATGACTCATTTGAGAAAATTTGTATCCTCAGTCCCTGAATACCGCAGAACAAGCAGAGGAAACTTCAAACACAAACTTGAAGATATACTCATGCTCGTAATATTGGGCAGACTCAGCAAGTGTATTACCAGAGCTGAAATACTTCAATTTGGCAAACGTCACTTGAAACGCCTGCAGTCGAAAGGGTTATTTCCGTATGGGTTACCCTCAGAAGCTACGCTCTGCCGTGTGTTTCAAAGCATCGACGATGAAAAGATGGCTGATCGAATGTCTGCTTTTGCAGAGGTTTTCCGCAAGGAAATATCCGCTTCGGCAACTGACATCATTTGTATTGTTGGCAAGGCCATGCGAGGTACCTTGTACGACAACGGACGCAACCCTAATATCGTCTCTGCATATTCACTCCGTTCCAGCTTTACTTTGGCTACTGATGTTTGCAAAGAGAAAAGTAATGAAATCAAATCCGTGCCCCGACTATTGGATAAACTAGATGTGTCAGGATGTGTCGTCACAGCAGATGCCATGTCATGCCAAAAGGGGATAATAGACAAGATTAGAGGTAAAGGAGGCGACTTCGTGATCGAACTCAAGGCGAATCAAAGATCTTTGCGCTATGGGCTTGAAGACTCTATAAAAGCCACCACCCCAACTGATATCTACAAGGAAGGTCCATACTTGGAACACGGCAGGATTGAGTCAAGGGTATGCCGTATATTCCGTGGGGAAGAACTGATTGCCGACAGGGAGAAATGGAATGGAAATTTGACAGTTATAGAAATACTCACATCTACGGAGAAAAAGTCTGATGGCAGAAGTACGTCTGAACAGCGACTGTATATTTCAAGCCTGGATAGCAGTGCAGAGCGGCTTAGTCAGATAACCAAACAGCATTGGGCTATTGAAAGCATGCACTGGGATCTTGACCGCAACCTCCGCCAGGACAGCATAAAGCGTAAGGCTGAACGAGCGGCTAGGAACCTGGATACAATTCAAAGGATGGTGTTGGCACTGATTGCCGTTTGGAAGAACAGAAGGAAAAAAATATCAGATAAGCAAAAGGGAACGGCGCAGATAATAAGGGAGCTGGCGGTAAGCTTCACTAACGTGTTGCATTTTCTGGCTCAAAAATGAGAAAAATTCAGATTTGATATATTCGTAACGCATTGATTACCAATAATGGTATTTCCGCCCATGCCGCATTGGCATGGGTATGGGAATGGTACGCCCAATTCAAAGCTTAAATGAAAAAGCCGTGACTTCTTACGACTACAGACAAAAATACAAATAAAAATACAACGGCTTGTCAAATTGGATAAAAAACGTCTATATCGCAAATCTTAATTCCCTGTATCGCAAAGACAACATTAACTTATTCTTCTGATTATCAATCATAATAATATTCAAAATAGATACTCTACATTTTTCTTTTTGGGGATCTTCTTCAAATTTGGCGGTATCCCCCTCCTGATCCGCTTCTCTTTTGGGGATATAATGATACTAGATAACAGGCGGAACACCTTTAAATCCCCTGTCATGTATTATATTATCATGGATAGCCAGTTTTTGTTATCGCGGAGGGGCGGTGAAAAGAAAAAATGATTGCGGAAGGAGGCCGTGAAACCAGTCTCCGGAAAACAGGATACGACGGAGATCAGATACTGTGAAAAAAGAAAAAAATCCCCACCGGAGATGAATGAACCGGCAGGGAACGTAACAATAAAGGAACGGGCTCTCTCAACCCTTGATGTAACCGTACTTTTTCAGGTCGTCCATGAAATGCTCCGGCGTGTCGGTCCTCACCGTCACCCCGTGCAGTTCATGGTAACGGTTGGAGAAATTCACCATGTACTCCTTATCGGTGCACCCGCTGTCAAACCAGCTGCCCTCACGCAGGAGACGTACAAACTCGGAAGGGTCGGAGGCGGTAATCCTGCCGCCATCCGCCAAAATATACATATGCCTGTTCATGCCGATAATTTTTTAGTTCTCAGTTTATAATATAGTTTCTGTTCACCATCCAGGAAGGGGATGTCCTGGAGCGCGGTGGCCGCAGGCACCTGCCCCTTTGTGGCAAAGGTAACCAATTTGTGGAGAAACAGCACCCAGTTACGCATTTTTGTGAAGTTGGTCGTTCCCGAATGCTGGCGGAACTCGACCGTCTTGTGCCGTGAGTAGGCCTCGAGATTCACCTTATGGTAACGGTTGCCGATCCTGCTTTTCAGATCGTCCACCGTCCGGGCGGAACGTATCATCCCGTCAGAGACATGGCCCAGTCCACGGCAATAGTAGTTATCCCTGCGGGATGCCGGCATGAACTTGTCGATGACCGGTTCCAGATGTTTGTAACTCAGGGCCAGGTTACGCCAGGTCTCCATGCTGAAACCGGCGGCATCGATATGCACGTGAAGCCCGCAGCTCCCGTTCACTTTCATGTCACACAGGTCGAGCACCCAGCAGACCTTCTCCAGCTCCCGCAACCCTGCTTCGCCGACAAGGATCGGACTGACCAGCTCGAAGGTGTCGTTTCCGTTTATACTGCTGTCCGTCACGAGTTTCCAATGCGGACGGGTGGTATGGTTGTAACTTTCCACCGTAACCTCGATATCGGCCTCCCTGAGCTCGCGTGCGAGCCGTTCACGGGAGCAGTTGTAAGCCTCGATCTCGATACCGAACTTGCGGTTGAAAGTGTAATCCGGTGCGGCTGCCAACGGTTGAACGTTCGGACCGCCCTCACGTTCCCTCATCCGGCGCAGGGCATTCACTACAAAGCCGTAGTTTCCGTTGGTCACCATTCTCGCGATTTCCGCACGGGGAACACCCAGAAGATACAGTTGCCGGATCTTGCTCGTCTTTGTCGTTTCTTGTACTAAAATGTTTCTGATTTGCTCGTTCATTACTTGTTTCCTCCTTTATTTTTCGCTTTACTAAAGTAATGCTTTTACAGGAGAAGTCGTAATTATAAGAACCTTATTATCATGCCATTAGCTTACTTTATCTTAGGCTAAAACTTCTTATTTAAGGTGTCTATACCCTGACATCCGCTACCGGTCGGTATCGGATTCCTCCAGGCCGATGGTACGGCATATCTCCTCCACCAGTTCAGGAAGGCCGGAGCTTTTCTCCTGACGGGGATCGGGTGGAAACAGCGTGGAGCGGAAGACACCCTTGCAGACAGGGGCCGCCTCCCTGTTGTAGCGGAGGGTGTTCGGAATGTGTGAGGACAGCAGCCGCAGCCCCATCTTGTCGATGACCCGGTTCCAGGCGTCATACAAATCCTTCCGCCCCCGCCTGTCCACCATGTTCCAGAACAGCCAGGTCCCTTTCAGGTTGCAGTTCTTCCTGGAGACCAACTCCTCTTCCAGAGCCTTGGTAAACTGCAGGGAACTCTGCATGACGATGTTGTCCGCCTTGATCGGGATGAAAATGTAGTCCATCGCAGCAACAGTATAGACCACCCCCTCGCTGCGGAGCGTTCCGGGAAGGTCGAAAAGCACGATATCGAAAGTTTCCCCCTTTTCGTCCATATAACGACGCAGGTCCTCCACCGCCTTTTCCGGATCGCTTTTGATGACCGGATAGGCAAGCTTCCGGATTCTCTCGTGCTGCCGGTAAAGGCTCACCTTCAGGTCGTCATTTTTCATGACACTCTCCATGTCCCTCTCACGCATCAGGGCGATGCTGTGCTGCGGGTAGTCACAGTCCACAACCGCCACACGCAGGCCTTTGCGGTAATGCAGCACACTGGCCAGCAGTACCGTAAAGACGGATTTTCCCACGCCACCCTTCTGGCTGGCGACGGCAACCAACAACTCTTTTTCTTTTTTCATCATACTTCTTGCATTAAATGTTAAACACTATTATGACCGGCCGGGCAGGGACTCTTCCAGAATCATCTCCACCGTTTCCCTGTATTCTTCCAGATGCCGCGAGACAAGGTGGTTGATGAACCCCTCCAGCGTGACCTTCCCATTTCTCGAGGCTCCCGCCAGGATGGACAGTTTCCGGTGCAGGGCGGCAGGAATATGCAGTGACCGGCGCTGCACGCCCGCAATGCCACGCAGGTATTCCTCCCCATAGACGGACGGCTGCATGGGGCCGCTTTTCCTTGCGGGACGCATTATGTCGTTACCGGACATTCCACGTCCCTTCCGGGGACAGGCAGGTGCTTCCCCCATGATCTCACGGATGCGGTCCGCGTCCATCCCGCCGGGACCAATCCGGTCTTTTACGTTCTTTCCTGTCATGATATATCTTCTTGGACAATGACAACATTTTATCGGCGGGCCGTTCCTCCACGCTGTCCGTCCTCATCCCAGGGACGGTAGACCTCACCGAGCAGGGCGGCGATATCCTCCCTGTGCTCCTCCATATGGAGCTCCAGCAGCCGGATGATAAACCCGGAGATGCTGCCGCAACCGGCGGCCCTGACCAGCATGGCGATCCGGCGGTGCAGCCTCCCGTCAATATACGCGGTCTTCCACTCCACAGACTTGGGAGCGGGAACAAGAAACCTCCTCTTGTATTCTTCCGGGGCTGTCACTTTCCCTGCACGGACCTGCCTTTCATGCCCCGGCATACCCACCGCCGGTTCCGGGGATGGGGAAACGGGAGCTGACAGAAGGTTTCCCGTGAGTCCGACCCTCTCGAGAACGATATCGGAAAGCCGGTTCTTTTCCTTTTCTGAATCCATTGTCTTAAAATCTTAATTTATTAAATTACACAACTGGCATTGTTTCGGAATACAAAATAAAGAAAGAAGAGGACAGGACGGAACCACCTGTCGCTTATAGTCATCCAAAGTCGTTTATTGTCATGATACACATGATGGTGGGGACGAACATATGGTTCCATCCGGATGCTTCTTCCCATGCGGGAGTGACGTCAGAATCCTGCTGTCCGTAGCGGCGTGGAAAAGTGGCGGGATTCCGTTCCTTGTCCACCGCCCCTTTCAAATCCTTATGGGCAGGTGTGGGAGCATGCATCCGTCCTGATACGGATTCTTGGATTATCGGTCTGTGGAAGTGTAAAAATATCAATCCGTTAATGGAGACAAGGAAGAAAAAACATAAGGCGTACACGGCTACCTGCACGTTCTCCATTTGCAGAAGTGTAGAAGTGGCAATCCGTTAATGGAGACGATGAAAAAAAACAATAAGGCATATACGGCTACCTGCCATTCTCCATTTGCAGAAGTGTAGAAGTAGCAATCCGTTAATGGAGACAATGAAGAAAAACCATAAGTCATACACGGCTACCTGCACGTTCTCCATTTGCAGAAGTGTAGAAGTAGCAATCCATCAATGGAGACTAGAAAAAGAAACCATAAGTCATACACGACTATATGCCCATTCTCCATTTGCAGAAGTGTAGAAGTAGCAATCCATCAAAGGAGACAAGGAAGAAAAACAATAAGGTGTATACGGCTATCTGCCCATTCTCCATTTACAGAAGTGTAGAAGTGGCAATCCATCAATGGAGACTAGGAAAAGAAACCATAAGTCATACACGGCTACCTGCACGTTCTCCATTTGCAGAAGTGTAGAAGTAGCAATCCATCAATGGAGACAAGGAAAAGAAACCATAAGACATACACGGCTACCTGTCATTCTCCATTTGCAGAAGTGTAGAAGTAGCAATCCGTTAATGGAGACGATGAAAAAAACAATGAACTATATACGGCTACATGTCCATTTCTCCATTTGCAGAAGTGTAGAAGTAGCAATCCATTAATGGAGATAATGCAGAAAACCATGAAGCATATACGGCTACATGTCCATTTCTCCATTTGCAGAAGTGTAGAAGTAGCAATCCATTAATGGAGATAATGTAGAAAAACCATGAAGCATATACGGCTCACTGCCGCTCTCCATTTGCAGAAGTGTAGAAGTATCAATCCATCAATGGAGACAAGGAAAAGAAACCATAAGACATACACGGTTACATGCACATTCTTCATTTGCAGAAGTGTAGAAGTAGCAATCCGTTAATGGAGACAATGAAGAAAAACAATAAGGCGTATACGGCTACCTGTCATTCTCCATTTGCAGATGTGTAAAAATAACAATCCATTAATGGAGAATAGGGTATGGAAAGGGCAGATTTCCAGTACATACGTCTCCCTTATTCCTGAATTATGGGCGTAAGTCACATGATTCAGGAGAGATAGCCACCTTTTTATGGGGAGAGCAGCCGGCAAATGCCTGATGGAAATGACCCGAAAATCACAGGAGAATAACCGTACAATAGGCTGATACACAATTCCTATTGGAGAATGTTGTCCCCATTAGGGGACAGCAAGTTGTGTTTTCGTTTAACGAAAACAGGACGGTTTAACGGAGAATACACCGATAAACCGTTACTTATTTCAAGCTCCAGCGTCGCTTTTTACATATCTAACTATAATTCATTTGAAATCACAAAACAGATTGAACCGAATGTGGTTAGTTTGTCTGTTTATTTCATGTCCGAATCATTAGTATGCTATGTTGCAAAGTTCGTATTCATTATGAAAAAATCCGCTTACGAGAACAAGATATTCAGGTAATTTGCCATCCTTTCCCCAAAGAAGTTCGATGTTAAAAAGTTCAGAAAGCGTTTTGGCTATGTCAAATCCGAAGGCTTCGAGTGACGGACGCACTTTTTCCGGGTGTCGGCATGGTGTGCCGCAGTTACGCGTACACTCGTTATCTGAGCAGTGAAGACATTTACCTATATAGGCAAATGAACGCCCTCCATATTTCCGTTCCATATCCAATAATTCGCTCTCGATTCGTATCCGTTCCGGTAAAATGAGTTTTTGTGTATATTCAATCGGAATATCTTTGTCTTCAGGGATTATCTTCGTTGCCATAAGATGTGCATACTTGTATTGTCGGAGAAACGATTCCGTATCAAAATCAAATGGAGGACACCCCCAACTTTTACCGTAATTGGTACATTGTTTGCAAAGTTCAAGAAAATGTGGTTCGTCACGGAATTCGGCGATATATCCTTCAACAGTGATGTCTGAAGTAAAATTTTCTACAGTGTATATACTCATTGTTTCAAAATCATTGTACCGCATAAGGAGTCGAAACGGATGTTTTCATTTTGGAAAAGTCTGTCAATGTATCCGCTTTTCTGCATTTCAGACGCGGTCAAGCAACTTAAATTCGGGGTATCTAACAATGCTATCGAATCGCACATGGACAACGCGATGTCAAGTTCATGTGTCGAGAACATGATACATTTTTTCTCGTCGTGGACAAGCCTACGAAGCAACGCCACAAGTTCGTAGCGATTAGGCATGTCAAGAAAGGAAGTCGGTTCATCAAGGAGAATGATAGGAGTATCCTGTGCCAATGCACGAGCAATCATCACACGCTGGCATTCGCCATCCGACATTTTATCCATCGTGCGGTTTGCATAAGCCTCCATTCCCACCGAAATGAGCGATTGCATGACTATCTCCTTATCTGTTTCTTGCATCCTACCTATCCAGTTGGTATAAGGAGCACGGCCTATGGCTACGACATCCTTGCACCGCAGGTTGGCGATGCGCGTGCGCTCGGTCGTGACGACAGCCAGCGTTTTTGCCATATCTTCGGTTTTCATGCAGGCGATGTCGTGCCCGTCGAGAATGATTTTTCCGGAATAACACCGGTTCAGACCGGCTATGGCGCGGAGCAACGTCGATTTTCCTGTCCCGTTTCTTCCGATAAGGGCTGTCAGTTGACCTTTTTTTATCGTGGCATTTACCTCGTGGAGCAACGAGTTTTCTTTGTAACCTATGGAAAAATGCTGTAATTCTATCATGCGGTGATGGATTTGTTGCGTAAAACCACCCATACGACGATTGGGATTCCCAATAGAGCTGTAATGGCGTTGATCGGCAAGGTGAATATTTTAGAAATGATGTCGCAAAGAAGCAATATCGATGCTCCCGAAAGAATTGTTCCGGGCAGAAGGACATGATGATCGCTATTTTGGAAAAGCATTCTTGTGACATGAGGCATAGCGAGACCTATGAAACCTATCGGACCGCAAAAAGCGGTTATCGTTCCGGCGAGCAGCGTTGTCGAGAGAAACAACAGGCTGCGTGAACGCCGAATATTCAGTCCCATTGTTACGGCATATTCCTCTCCGAACAGCAGGAGGTTAAGCGGTTTGATGGTCAGTACCGCCAACAGCAGTCCGGCAAACACCGATGGAACAAGAATCAGAAGTTGTCCGGAGGTGACGTCACCCAAAGCCCCCATCGTCCAAATGACAAAGGCTTTCAGCGATTCCTCTTTGCTGAGGTACTGCAATATCTGCACGACAGCACCTACGCCCGATGAGAACATCATGCCCAGAATCAGGATTACCATGATGTCTTTTATTCGCTGTCCGACGGCAGTTATCACGAGCAACACGACAGCCGCACCCACCCACGCTGCTCCGGCAATGCCTATTGATGAACCGATCCCGGCAAGTACCACAAGTGCCACACCGAGACTTGCACCGGAACTGATGCCAAGGACATAGGGACCGGCAAGAGGATTACGGAAGAGGGTCTGCATCTGAAGACCGCTGACCGATAAGGCAGCCCCGGCCAACAGTGCCACTATAGCTTTTATGAGGCGTATGTTGAGTACGATTTTTTCCGTGGCACGGGAACAATTTCCCCCGGTCAGTGCTGCCCATACATCGCGGATCGGAATGTTGACAGCTCCCACGGCCAAGTCCAGTAAAAAAAGACCGACCGTGAGCGTAATCAATATGGAGAATAATATAGTCGAACGGGAACGCATCTATTTCAGTTGCTTGTAATACACACACTCTTCCTGCACCAGTTCAGGATGGAATATCTTCACGAGGTCGCGGAGCACGATGTCAGGATTCACGACGGCAGACTCGTAATAGTCGTTACCCCCGGCTGTGTTGGTACGGGCGTTGTTGTTATACACCTCTCCATTTTTGAAACATCGGGTATCGGTGAATTTCGGACATGATGCCTTCAAGTCGTCAAGGGAGTTCGCCATTCCCACGTTCAGCCACATGTCCGCATCCGACGCGAGCAGATATGCTTCTTCTAAGTCAATGGGGATAGAAGCGTTTCCCGTGTTCTTCTGGTAGATATAGCGGCCTCCCGCATCAGTAATCAAGCGGGCTACATAACTTTGGGTTGAAGGCATGAACCACGAGTCGCCATAGGGAACATTAAGCATAACCGAAGGAGTGCCGAGGGTACTGTCGGCCACTTTCTTTTTCAAGGCGTTGTATCTGACCGGGATTGCGGCAAAGGCTTTTTCACCCTTCTCACGTTTTCCTGTGACTTCTGAAAGCACTACCATCCATTCGGCCTTGCCGAGAGGCGACTCTTCAAGATAATCGCCGACATACATGAACGGTATGTCGAGTTCTTCGAGTTTGCTTTCCATTGCGCTTGCGCCGTTCACCCCATAGAGCAGAACGAGGTCGGGATCGAGCGAGAGCAGCAACTCGTAGTTGATGTTCCCTTCATAGCCGACATCGCCAATACTGTCGCGGCGGGCTTGGATGTCTGGGTTGGAAATGTAGTCGATTCCCGAAACGCCGGTTATACACCGGACTTCACCGATTGCGTCAAGCATGGCGATATGAGTGGAAGACATCGCCACGATGCGTTTGGCGTCTCCTTTGAGTACCTGTCCTGCAAACCCTTCGGGAACCTCTTCACCGTTGCGGACGATAAACAGCCATGTGGTTACACTGTCCGCTCCCTGCCAGGGATTCCTGACGGTTATCAGTACACTTTCCTTCCCGCCCGCCCCTTTGATGTCGAAGCCGGAGGCATATTCGGGAGCATAAAGCAGCAGGTTGAAATCATTGATTTTTGAGCTTTTGTTGTGGCAGCCTGTAAATGCCAGAGAAAGCAACAAAATCAGGCTTAAATTCTTTAATGCGTTCATATTGATGCAGATTATCGTTTACTATTTTTGTTTTTTCCGAACTTGGGTGTTATGCCGATGAATATCTCGAAATTGATGCCCGGCATGGGACGGGACAATACGGAAAGGTATTCTTCATCGAACAGGTTGTTGATGCTGCCCTTTAGCGACAGATCGGCCCATCGGAAAGAGAGCTGTTTTTCCAGTGTCACGTTATTCATGAAGTAAGGGGGCAGATAGCCCGTCAGGGTATAGTCATTACTCGACATGGTATAACGCTGGCTGTAATAACACCATTTGTAAAGCAGGCTCCATGTCCGCCATGACAGACGTCCGGTCACCGTTGCGGAAAACTCCGGCACGTATGGCAACTGTTTGCCGACGGATTGGTCTGCCGGACTCATCGGTTCGCCCTCGTTGATCGAGGGAGTCCACGAGAAAGTTCCGTTCATATCCAGTTTCCAGTCCTTTCCGAGCATTATATCAAGGTGGGCGTTGGTCTCTGCCCCGTAAGCATGTACCTTTTTGAGGTTTCTGGGGGAGAAGAATCCCTTGGTTGTGGGTAGCCAGATGATCCAGTCGTCGATGTGCGAATCGAACCAGTTGATACCACCGCTCAAAGCATATACATTTTCTTTCCCCACCGAGAACGACAACCCCACGTCGTATGTGAAGCCGTGCTCGCTTTTCAGGTCGGGATTACCGCCCGGCAGAAAATAGAGGTCGTTCAGCGTGGGAAAACGGTAGTTCCGGGAGATGGATGCTTTCGCCACGATATTGCCTTTTTTCGACAGTACCCCGTCGATGAAGAAAGCCGGGATAACCGGGGCCCATTCCGTACCGAACATATCCTCGCGAAGGACAAGCGAGGCGGCAAAACGATCGACAGGCCGCCATTTCGCAGAAACGGAACCGGAAAACTCGACACGTCCCTTGTCATACCCGACAACAGCCTTGTTACCTTCCTGCGAGATGATATTTTTGTCCGCGCTTTCCACCAAATGCTGGTGTACGGAAACACCGGCCGTGAACAGCCATTTCTCTGAAGGAGCATAATCCCCGTCCGCACTTCCGTAGAACGTGTTAATCTTACTGCGTGAGCGGGTCATCGAAGCCATTTCGCCGTTTCCCTTGTCCCGCTTGTAATCATAGGCCATCCATGTGTGTATATAGCCGCCTTTTACACCGACCTTCCATTTCTCCCGCACGCGATCCCACGAGAGGACGCCGCGAAACGTCTGCTCCCTTTGGCGGTTCTCGAAGTCCATGTCGTTCCCGTAATCCGTGCTGAGCATCGCCAGTTCCCGGTTAGAATTGATATACCAGGCGTTTAGCCCGAACTTGTCGCCTTCGCCCGTGTTATAATAAATTTCCTGCAAGACGTGCAGATCCTTATAAGCCCCGCTGCGGTTGCGTTCCGTCGGGTAATAGGAACCGATGATGTTCTTGTCCTCGTCATAGATGTTTTCCTTCTTGTCCCGGTTTCGGTATTTGTAGTCGTTGGGGGAAGAGGAATACACCACACGGGTGGAGGACTGCCAGTGTTTGTCACCGTAGGTCAGGCGGAGAAACTCGTCGAACGTGCTGAACGACCCCACTCCCTGCACGTACTGCAACCCGAACCCTTCATGGTTGGCCGGAGAAGTGGAGAGCCTGACCAGACCACCCAAGCCGCCGCCCGTTTCGTTTACCGATGACGTTCCGTGCAGCAGCGAGGCATCATCGATAAAGTAAGAAGGGATGGTGGAAAAATCCGTCATGCCCAGCATCGGGTTGTTAATGCGCATACCATTCCACGTCACTTGGGTATGCGAGGGAGAGGTACCCCGGAAAGCCACGGTGGATAACGTGGCGCGTCCGTAGTTCTTGACAAAAACGGATGAGTTGAATGTCAGCACATCGGCCATAGACAAGGCGATGTTCTCTTTCATGGCGATGGAATCGAAACGGGTTCGTTGCACGCCTATATCCTTCATAGGTCGTTTGCCCACCACCGTAACCTCCGGAATACGTAGTACCCTTTTGGTAATGCTGACGGAATTTTTCTGCTGGGCGGCAAGCAGAAAGGGCAGGCTTACCCCCACGAACAATAGAATAAGATGTCTTTTCATTTTTGTCCTCCTTCCTCGTTATTTCCAGCAGAAAGCTCCCGGAATGATTCCCACGTAAAATTCATCGATCAGCTTGCCTTGCGGCGAATAGCGATACACGATACCTTGTTGCTGGTAATCAATAGCGTCGGCCACATATACCTCCCCGTTGTTGGGATTGACCGTAAGGCCGTAGTATTTGGTGTCCCGAAACTCCAGAAAAGGCCGGACGGGAACACGGTCGGCTTCCACCGGCATTCGCCAAATATCGTTGTTGATCCAGTAAAGTGTATCCCGTGTACCGTTGAGCTGGACTTCCGAAGGCCAGTCGCCCAGCTTAAACTTGAACTGTTTCTCTACGGTGAAAGTCTCGGCGTCTATACGATAGAGAGACGGTGCCTCGTAACCGTATGGGCTGCCCTCGTAACCGCCATCCGTGATGGTCCACATCTTGTTGTATTTGTCCATGACCAGCGAAGTAGGTTGTATGCCGATGGTCAGTTCGTCCACGACCTTGTCCGTCTCCGTGTCGATTTTCAGGATGCGGTTCTGGTACGACCAGCAGTTCACATAGACGTACTTGCCGTATTGTACCATTTGTTCGGTGGAACCCGATTCCATGTCCATGTCTGGACATTCGATATAGCCGGTAATCTCGTATGTCTTGGGGTTGATGATGAAGATACGGTAGTCCCATATCTGCGTCACATAGGCTTTCTCATCCGACAGAAAATGGATATACCGGGGTGAGGTGAAACCTGTGATACGGCCCACTTCCTTGAAAGTATTGATGTCGATGGCGAAAATCACATGCGAGTTGTTCACCACGATCCAGCCTATACCGTCCCGGATAACCATAGACTGGGCCACATCGCCCAACTTGAACCCGTTGGCACGGTAAAACACTTCATTCTCCACTTCGCACGTGGCGGGATCGTAGTAGGAAAGCGTGGCATTGCTGTACTGGAAATTCCCCTCGTTGGTAATGAAAAGACCAGAGGCCGATACAGAGAAATCTTCCATCTCTCCGTAATCCCATTTCATGCAACTGCCGAAAACTGGCAGGCAGAAAAGAAAAAGGCAAATCCGTTGTATTGTTCTGCTCATTGTCATTCGGATAAAAAAGAGTACCCGAATCATTACGGGTACTCTGGTTAAGGTATAAGGTTTAATCCTGCTGCGTATATTGTTTGTCCTTCATATTTTGGAAGGTTGGGTTATACCCACATTTCGTCACGCTCCAACTTTCCCCCGTAATCATTCCGTTTTCTATAAACTTGCCGAAGAAAGTGTAGTCGGTAAATTTCGTCAAACCGTCAAAAACAACCCCATGCAAGGTCTCCAACTTCTCCATGGAAAGTGTTTCCTGAGAAAGAGAAGTCGCACTTTTTATCTGTAGCGTACCATCTATAGTCTGTAATTTATCACAAGTAATGCCTGTTGCTTTATTAACGAACAACCCTTCACCTCCTACGTGAAGCAATTCCGGAATATCCAGCGATTTACTTTGTAAAGATATTGCTAACGAACCCTCTCCCTCTTTATAATATACAGGAGAAGCTGAACAACAAACTTTGGATAGTAAGGGCAAGTTACAACTGGTAAAATTTCCAGATAAATAGAACTGTCCTCCCACTTCTTTCAAGACTGGCATTGTGATTGAAGCAAACATGGGTATTTGGATATATCCATATCCATCTATGATTTCCAAGTCGGGAAATTTGGCATTGCTTCGCATTTGGCCTGTCACATTTAGATTTCCATATACATGTTGAATTGTCGATATGGTATAATCGATATTGTTGGTGGTTGGCTTACAAGTGAAGTCTTTGATATTCTTGAACGTGATTTCAGGGAACTTATTATTCGTGAGACTGGTGATGACAAAATTTACATTTGACAAATCTTCGGCTGTTTCAATTTTGGAGAGCTGCACCTTGTTTATAATTTCAATCTGGGGCGCTGTTTCTCCGAAGGTTTCAAATCGGGCGTTCGGCAACAGCAGTGTTCCGCTCACATCTTCAAGATAATCCAGCGTGATGCTTCCAAGTGTGGTGATCTTGCTCCAGTCGGGAAGTTGTTTGAGTGCCGTGAAATTCTTTATCTTTATCTGTCCCTTTATCGTTGTCAGTTTGTCCATTCCACCGAAAGCCTGAAGCACGTCATTTCGTTGGGGAACAAAACTACCGGTAGGAGGAGCTTCCATATTGGCTTCCATAATAATACTTCCGTTTACTGTTTCGATTTCCGGAAGGTTGATGGTTTCCAACATCACGGGGACGGTATGGAAATCAAGGCCACCGGTCTCTTTCAGCTTAAGGAAGCTCATGGAAGTCAGCTTGGCAAGATTGTTTACGGACAAGACCCCTCCGACACTTGTCAGTTCCGGTATTTCCAAAGACGCAATCGAACCGGCTGCTGTGTTCTCTTCATTGAGTCCTTGAAGATTCAGATCCTGACCTACAGTAGTCAGAACCGGAAACTCAAAACTCTGTAACGACGACGCATTGAACATCACGCTTCCTTCAATAGTTGCCAGTTTCTCGAATAGGACATACGTCACTTGGTCGTTATATACCGATATGTCTCCGGAGAGCGTTTCCAATGCTTTCATGGAAATCATGTGAAGTTCCGTAGCTTTCGAGGCGACATCGGTCGAACCTACCTGTAAACCTCCGGCAGAAACGATATTATCCAACCCTGTCAAGTCTGCACCGTTGTAACTGTTACGAATGACAATGTTGCCAGTAACCTCTTTCAAAGATGCCAATGCAGATATGTCAGTGATTTTTTCTGCCTCTTCCGCATCAGAGCCGATAATCAGGTTCCCTTTGACAACGGTTGTTTTGGTTGCGGCAAAAGAAGCTACCTCCTCGGTGGTCTTCAACTCCACATCTCCGTCAGATTCTATCTCGCTTTTCACGACCTTATAGGTATATTCGCGGGCATCTCCGTTATAGGATGTCACCCGGAAGGTTCGTTCGTTATCCCAGTCCGTTACCGTTTCAGGATCAGGTATGATTGTTGCAGAAGTTGTGTACTTGAATTCCACTTCGGCGTTGTTCAGCGATACCGTATAGGGAACGGTTATTGTTACTGTATTGTCCGTAATGTCGGCCGTGTACGATTTCCCGTCCACGGTCATCACGACCGATGTGATGAAATTTTCATCTGCATCTTCAGGTATAATTTCATCGTTTTTGTCACACGCTCCCAAAAAGAACAAGGATAGGAGCATGGGAAGAAAATAAATTTTCATACTTGTAATTTTTATTATTTGGTTAGATCCTCAAAAGAAAATACCTCCGTAGAAACTTCGCCCAGCCAGCCGCTTTTGGCCAGAACACCGCATTGTATTTTGATAAAGTCAATATATTGCAGATTGGCTTCCGTTCCATCGGCATGGATGGCATTGGAAATTTTGAAACCGTTCCTTTGTCCGCTTCCATCCACCGTACTGCCGCCTTCTATCTGGTCGTTTCCGAAATTATCCACGTACCCCCAGTCATAACTCTGATTATCCCAATAACCGGTTTGAGAATCTTGGGTGTTGCGGGCGGCCAGACAAGTGCCTGTCAGGGTATAACTGTTTTCCGAAATCCAAGCCGGATAATAATAGTCTTGTGTATGATAAGCGGACAGATAGTCTACCCAGCCGTTTCTACCGTCGGAACTGATCCATTGGACATCCATTTTTTTGCCTTCCGGACGGTAATAGGTCACTTCAAAATTCTGTATTGTTTCTTCCTTGCCTGCTTCAGATCCTTTCAGTTCGTACCACTCGTCATCCGGCAATCCGTTTCCGTTTATATCTTGCATGACCCATACGATACCCGGTTCGGAACTGCCGTCAAAGGCGTTCCCCTGAACACAGAAATCATATTGGTTACCCGAATTGGGAATACTGTGGTCGAAGCCGACGATGATATAACCCCCGAAAGAACCTAAAGAGACGTGCAGTTTGTCTTTCAAACGCTGTGTTGCCCATGCGACAGCCGCTTCAGGGGATGTTTCGTTGCCGGTCATACCGCCTATCGTGCTCGTCTCGTTGATAAATTGGCCGGGAGCTGGGGTATATTCATAGACTTTATTCCAGAGCTTGGAACTTCCCGAAGCCCGGAAGCCGTCTTGTTCCTTTTTGTCCACACAAACGACTTTTACGGTGGCAGTGACAGCCGTTTTCCCTTTGTCGATATTCCTGCTTATTTTTTCCGTCGGTGTGTCTTCCGACACAGTACAGGAGACGGTGTATTCTCCGGGTGCGGACGGCGTGAACTTGAACATGCGTTCCACTTCTCCTTCCATGACCTGACCGTCCACACTCCACTCAAAACGGGGATTGTCGAAATACTCCAACAACGGACGCAGGAAAACAGGACGGTCGGCAAAAGTGTACCTGTCCGTGGATGTTTGCAGGTAAGACGGGGTCGGGAATTTGACAACGTAGGGCATCGTTTCCACGACCTCTACGCTTACGTCTTTCGTTGTTGTCCCATCTATATTGGAAGCGTTGATTGTCACCGTATAAACACCGAGTTCTTTTTCATTGAAAGTATAAGTATTCTCGGTGGAAACGATTTTTCCTTCCCGTACCCATTCGATTTTGAACCCTTCGACATCCGAATGCTGAATATCGGGAGTAAATGTGTAATCGGTATTCCGGACGACTTTTAGCCCCTGCGAAGGTAGTGCCAGTGAGATGACCGGAGGGGTGAGTTCTTTCACTTCTACTTTCAGTTCCTCTTCGGCATAGCCTTCCGCATTGTCTACTCTTAGTTTGACATAAAAATCCCCGCATTCATTCCATGTACGTTGAAGAGACGGACCCGAAGAAACCAGCGTACCGTCTATCGTCCAAGCAAAAAGAGCATCTTCAACATTCTGGTATGTCGGGGCGATAGTCAATTCGTGATCGACCTTGACCGTGTAAATACCGGTCTCGCTGTCAAGTTCTATTATAGGTTGTCCTCCTACTTCTTCGGTAATGACTTCATCCTTGTTGCAGGAGGTGAACAGCATACAGGCAGAAATAATAAAATAGTGAAAACGATGCATGATGTGTGGATTTTAGAAAAATAACAGGGATACCCCCGACAGAAGGGATATCCTTGTATTCTTTTTATTGTATGGTGATATCATCAATACAGATATAAGCTGGAGTATTCAAACCGTATGCTCCCGAATCCGAACCCTCGAAGTTGAATTTCACACTTTGCACCCCTTCGGCATTGATTTCCCAATAATCCCATGTCGTGATAGGATCAACCTGTTGTTGGCCGTTACGATAATCGGCTAAAAGACGTTTGTAAGTGCGGATCAGACCGCCATTCGCATCATAACATTCCAGATTCACTTGGAAATACCCTTTCATCTCTTTCAGAGGAGTCGCTACCCCCGTAGAACCGAACTGATTACCATAAGTAATGACACCATAAGTGTATGAGGTGTTGCAGATCCACAGGCCGACCAATTTCCGGGGAACATTGAAATAAAATTCTGGTTTAGCCATCCATGCCTGATTGTAAGCATCCACATATCCGTAAACGACACCGAAATTGGAACCGCTGTGCCCGGCTTCCTTATTCTGTCCTTCCGCTTCCACCGCAGTGTTATAGACAGAACATTGGTTTAGATAAGAATACCACCAGTCTCCGGTATTTCCCGACTGATTGGAGCGGATGTTCCAGTTGGAAAGTGCGATGCCGCCGCTGGAATACTCTGTGCTTCCACCTACAGTATTAAACATTGAAAGGAAGAGATATTCTTCCGGAGTATTGTCGTAAATGGTGGTTACTTGAGGATACCCTTGGTACGAATAAAGATTTTCTCCGGCCGAGGTAGGTCCTGCTAACATGCCGGGATCGAAATCATCGAAAGTGATAGTTAAAGTACCGTCCGGATTTGTCACAGCACGGGTTTGCGAAGTTCCGGAATCAACCGGGTCCATCAAAAAGTCATCGTCCGAACTACAGCCAGAGAACAAGGCGGTTGCGGTAAATAGACAGGCACCTGCCAGAAAGCGTAATTTTCTTTTCATAGGTCACTCATTTTAATGTAAAACATATTATTAACAAACACAAAAAATTCCCGTTCGTGCGGACTTACACGAACGGGAATATGTCTGTCTTCAAATATTGAATGGCCGATGAGCTATTCCTTATTTGATTACGACCCGTATATCCCGCAGGTGTAAATCTCATTCCGGTCATGGCAGGTCTTCTGACTCGTCCCGGTCATCGTGCCTTCCCGGTATTACACCAGTGGCAAAAGTTCGATGTCCGTTTTTGTGGACTCACAGCAGCGGGTACTGTCCCGGATTTTCACCGGGTTCCCTTTTCATTCGGAAGGCGTAAACCTCCCGAAACCATTTCCCGACTGCAAAATTATCTATATTACATATCAATTCCAAATAATTCATAATATTTATAATAAAACACACAAAGCATGACAACCGTACTGTTTTAATTAGAGCATTCAAGTTTACGACAAACGAAGACGGTAATTATCATACACAATATCCATAAACCAACAAAACAGCTTGCCATTTTCCATAACAATGCGTTCTGGAATAGATAACTGTTAGCTGCAATTATGCAAGCAAAAAAAGCAGACAGAATAATGACTATTAATATCATGCACCAGAAATTAATCCTATAAATTTATGGAAAACAAGTAAGGGAATGGAAGTTCCGTTGCCGCATGGATGCAGGTGAAGGACCTTCTCTTTTAACGTTGGATACGCCAATGCACGCCAACGGAAGACTCTGATATTATCTGTTTGGAAAGGATATAGGATGTGCGTTACTTTGTCGCATATTCAGAATCTTAAAAAGAATTTTAGTATGGAACTGACAATTATTGAAACAAGCGCGTATTAGGAGTTGAGAAAGCTGGTCAGCACGCTGGTCGTACAGATGGGCGACTTCCAGAAAAAGATTGCCCCGCCTGCGCCGGACAAGTGAATGGATGCGCAGGACGTATGTGATGGACTTATGCCCAAACACTTTCTGAAGAGTTTCCAGCAGCATCCCCTTGAGTATGGCCAGAACGGCAAATGCGTGGCGTCCGATGTGCGGGGTGACCTCGCCCCGGAGTTGCATTTCCTGCCTATGATTCCAAGACTGAGCCGCATGGCATTGTATTCACCTACCGGAAAGACACATTCGGGGAGTCTTTCTTTTCATCCGTACCCCTATATTTTTCAATCAGTTCGATAGCAATGGGCAATAATTTTACGACATACGCCACTCCCGTTTTTATACGGTTGCCCATCAGCCATGTACCGCCGTCGGAGTCGGTATGGATATTATCGTATGTTATGGCTTTCAAGTCCACATAGGAAAGACCGGTGAAGCACATGAACAGGAACATGTCGCGCATGGCACGCTGGCGTTTGTATCTCGGTTCTATATGGATTATCCTTTGCAGTTCCTCTTCGGAAAGGAAAGAACGCCTCTTGTATTCGGGCATACACTCGAATGATGCGAACGGATGAACCCGTATCCAGCCTTTTTCCTGCGCGATATACATCAGCCACTTCAAGGTATTGACACGCCCGAAGACAGTGGAGTTTGCCAAAGCGCATGTACCGAGCATCCAGTTGTAGTAATCCTCGATGAATGATTTCTCAAGTTCTTCGATGACAATATCCTCTGCATTCTTCTTGCTTTTCATGAAAAGCAGGAGACTCTTGTAATCGGCAACCAGACCGCAGTAGGTGCTTTCGGCTTTCTCTATGCCGATTTTCTTTTTATACGGTTCCAGCTGTTCCCTGAAAAGGTTCATAAGGGTGTGGCATTCCTCTGAGAAGCCGACATAGCGGTTATAGACTTTCTTGGCTGTAACAAAACTGTCGTGGTCGCAGATGTACTGGTAGTGCCTGGTGATTTGCGCCTTGATATTGTCAAGCTCCTGATTGAGTGTACGGGCCTCCTCGGACTTGCCTTTGGCCCGGTTGGTTTTGACGTCCCACAAAGCGAGGGACACTTCTTTCTTACAACTGAAACCGGCTTGGGTTCCATTGATGGTGATACGGCCCATAATCGGTGTCTTTCCGTTTTTTACAGACTGTTTATTCTCAAAACACTTAGCTATACATGGTCTGCGATAAGCTAAGAGAGATTCCCCTTACACAAAAGCATGGCATCTCCTTGTCGTATCTCGCCTTTATACTTTTATGTATAGTAGTCTACCGGATCGAATGAACAAGACCTATCCCATACATAAACCAATTTAGACTGCTATGTTATTTTTGAGGAAGAAGATGGAATGAGACCAGATACCCTCTTTAAGGCTGACTGTAAGTCGATTAAATGTAGAAAAAGATTGCTTTTGTCACAAGTAAAGTGTATATTTGCATTGAAAGAATCGTTCTTTGACAGAGGCAAAAGAAAACAGAATATTGTAATTCGCTCGTTTCTAAATCGTTACCTGATATTAATTAAACAGAAATAACTGTTTAATTTTCAATTAGATAGAGATTGTATGATGTTTCGCCACGTATGAAGTCAGTCTCACTCCCAATCCCAATCGCTCAGATAACTGATACAAATGTTTATTGTAAAGTCGCAAGGCACTCTCATACTGCCGCCTCTCTTCAAGAATACTTCCCGGTTGGCGTATAATCCTTAATAAATATGGTGAATCCGAATCATCACATGAATACCTCTCAATAATTTCCCACATCCACGGTTCAAGCGTAATCGTTAACATCCTCCCCGTCTTGCTACGGCGATAGCAAAGCACATTATCATGAATATCCGTCTTCCGTAGATAAGCCAAATCTATAAAAGGAATCCCTCGTAGATAATAAGAAAGGATAAACAGATCTCGTGCCATCACTAAACTTGGCTCCTCCAAATCTGCACTTGCCACCATACGAAGCTGTTCAATACTCAGCGCTCTCTTCTTCGTCTCTTCATACCCCATAAACACCTCACTAAAGAGTTGCTTAGCATCTTTCAGCACTTTCTCCTTTTCTGCTTTCCGACAAATAACCCGCAATGCTCGAAAATAGCACGCCGAAGTATTCCTCGAACATCCCGAAGCCCACAAATAGTGCTCAAACCCCAAAAAGAATCCTGCTGTCAATCCTTTAAAAGTAACTAATTCCGTATTAGCAAATTCTTCCAAGCTATGCAGCATACTCCTGCAAGTATGCTCCGCCGAAAACTTGAACAACTCTCCCAAACTATCCGCATGGACTACAATACCTTCCTTTAATGTCTTCATTTTCATCATACTGTTCTTTTTATTAATGATTATTTCCTCCCAACTCTACCTTTCAACTTTTGTTTTAGGGTAAAAAAGGAGGAAAACATCAAAAGTAAGAACAGGAGATATAGCTACTTGTCATGAAACATGCATAAATGCCTGTATCTAATGTATATAAACAAAAAAAGTAGCCATCTACATCAGATAACTACTTAATTTCTTATACTTCGCCTGGGGCTCGAATACTTTATATTATGCTTCTGTAACCGTTTGATTATCAGTCTTTCTAAAATATCAGGTTTGTGAAGTCCTCCGATTTCACCCTGTATTACCTGCTGCATTTTACAGTGGTATTCATCCTTCTATCATGTTACAAAGTTACGAAATTTCTATTTGATATGCTAATTTATGAGCCATTAATTGAACGTAGCACTCTTATAATCAGATGAATATTATACAGAACACCTTTGGCAATATTTCAGACCGGATAGAGAATCTACTCTTGAAAAGCCTTACGATAATTATCTTCCAATAACTTTTCCACATCTGATTCTTTATACAAGATCTTTCCCCCTAACTGATAATAAGGAAGCGTTCCATTGTTACGATACTCTTGCAAAGTTCTTCTGCTAATTTTTAATCATTGAGCTAACTCCTTATCTGTAATATATCGCTCTCCATTCAATGGAGGACGGCTATTATCTACGATCTTGTTCATTTTCACAAGCATACTGTCCAACGCCTTGAAAAAAGCAACAATCTGTTTGTTGTCTTTCATTATAATTCCTTCCATGGCCTATTGATTTATATTTTTTGATTTTAAAATTTTCTCTTTCCGTTGAAGCCCAACAAAAGTCAATAATGCTTCTACATCTTCCGGCTTATAGAAAATCTTGTGCTGAATTTGTGAATAAGGTAATTTACCATTATCTCTTAGGGTTTGTAATGTTCGGGGAGAAATATTCAATCTCAAACATACATCTTGGCTATCCATTCATGCACTAAGATTTTTGACATCAACTTTTTGACAAAGCGAATCTACTTGTTTTGTAAAAGCGTTGAATTGATTCATCATCTTTTCAAACAGCTTGGTTTCAATGTAAATGACTTCCATAATAACGATATTTTTAAGTTACACCATGATTTTGATGCAAGATAGGGCGTATTTGTATGATTTAGGTTATAATGTCACTTATTGTCATGAAAAGTCAGCTCTTTTCATTAGGAATGGAATTAATCAACTGGTGATAATACGAAATTACCCCAAAAGATAAAAAAGTGAAATAATAGCAAGAAAAGTGTTTTTTGTACAGATAATTTGCTATTTTTGTAGGAAAGTTACGAAATAGAAGGGTAAATGTATGATTAGAGAACTCAGTATAGAAAATTTCATGTCAATACGAAAAAAGCAAGTGTTATCTTTCGAGGCTACCAAAGACAAGACCTCTCATGAGTTATTGACTGTCGAAATCAAACCGGGGATGCGGTTAAATCGTATGCTTATACTTTATGGAGCTAATGCTTCCGGAAAAAGTAATATTCTCTATGCTTATGAAACAATATGGAGAGTGTTGATGTTTCCCTATACTAATAAGCTGCAGGCCATACCTTTTTACCCGTTTGCTTTGGATAAAGATAAAAATACCCGATTGTCCGTATCCTTTTATATAGGACAAGTACGATACGACTATTCAGTGGAGTATAATAACCGCTATATCATTTCAGAAAAAATGGAATATGCTCCTAATGGAGTATTATCTTTATTTTATAGTCGGAAGTTTGTCCATGAAGATGTAGTACCGGATATTGAATTTGGTCGTACAGTCGGTTTGCATTTGAAAAGTAAGAAAACAATTGTAGACAATACTTTGAATAACCATACTGTACTGTCTACTTTCGCAAAAGTATCTCTAAATGAAGATGCAAAGGTATTCCGTGATACCTATAACTGGATTGTTCGGTATGTGCATGGTATGAAGGGAAATACTCTTTTGGATATTGCTCAGCAGTTGATTGATAATAAAGAGAAGAAAGATTATTTTATATCGGCTATGCGAAAGGCTGATTTTAATATTTCTAATATAAGTATTGACAATGAAGCAAGAATGCAAAGTGGTAAAGATGTATTTTTTACTCATCACACCGTAGATGGATCTGATTTTACTTTATCTTCTATTGACCAATCATTGGGGACATTACGCTATTTTCAGCTACAGGAATGCATGTTTAATATGTTGCGTGAAGATCATATATATAGTTTTGATGAAATAGAAAGTAATTTGCATTATGATCTTTTGCTCCATTTTCTGACGACTTTTATGATGAATACAGCCAATTCGCAAATACTGTTCACAACACAAGACCAGCAGTTATTGGATGAAGAATTTATACGTCGGGATATGGTTTGGTTTACTGAGAAATCAAAGGAAGATGCCTCTACTGAACTTTATTGTGCTTCTGAATTTGGATTGCACAAAAATCTATCTCTTTATAAGGCATATAGAACAGGAAAACTTGGTGCAAAACCGGAATTAGGTTCCATTTTTTAAGGAAGTGATATGAAAACGCGGAAAACAAAAACGACAATAGCTGTTATTGGGGAAGGACCGACTGAAAAGTATTATTTGAAGTCATTAGAAGGTGTTATTCATGCACAAGTGAAACCAGTTGTTCCAAACCATGCTACTAGCATGACTGAATTGGAACGTCGAATAGAGCAATGCATTGATGACGGATATAACATGATATTCTGTCTAATTGATATGGATAATAAGAAAGAAGGGCGTAATCGAGAGAATTATTTAAGACTAAAAACAAAATATCATCAAAAAACGATCATCAAGAAGCGGCAGGGAACAGAAAGTCTAATACGTTTTTTTGAGAACGAGCGCTGTCTGGAAATATGGTTCTTGTATCATTTCAAATACACAACACAACAATTTAATAGCTCTAATGAATTAGCTAAGGAACTAGAGCGTATTTGTAGTTATGAAAAGACCGAAGATTTTTTAAGTAGAAAATGTAAAGGATTACATAATTTTTTGCTTGCAAATGGAGGGGATCTTGATAAAGCAATTGAGAATTCCGAGAAATCTATATTATCTAAATCAAGAGAAGGACGTGAACATACTTATAGTGAAATGGCAGATTTCTTTCATGAAGTAATAAAGAAATAATCGGATTCTTTTATGTCTTCTAAATCTATTAAAAAAGAAAACAGAGTAAAATGGCATAAGCGGAACAAATTTGCCGGAGTCAAACTCCTTGTTGATACCTCTATAGTTAGATGCCTTGGTATATATAAAGTTATTCCAAAATCATCCTTGTTCCTAATAGAAAAAGTAATAATCTCAAGTTTATTGAATAATATTTCATTGAAGATTAACAGACTATTAGTGAAAAAAGTAAGGAGCCGACTTTTTGGACAGCCCCTTTTTGTTCCCTAATAATCATCTTTTTACAAGAAAAGACTAATAATAATATCACCCATTGGATTATTATCACATAAAATCCTTAATCAGCCAATACAAAAATAAGGCACTCGAAAATGAGCATGTCTTATGATAAGCATCACCTTTGTTTCCATCAGCTAAATCAGCAACTCCTTTAATCCATAACGCATTTTTATGAAGGAGGTATGAAGTCGAATATAATCCAAACCCTTCCATGTCTAAACCTTGTAGTTTTCGGTCATCTGCTTTTAATTTAGCTATTGTTTCTGGTGAGGTGACAACAAATGGTCCACAGACTGTTGGTGAAACATGAGCTACATACATATCACGGTCTTCAACTTTAAGATTCACATTACGAATTTTTGCATTTATTTTATCCATGTAATCTTCACTCGTTAACAAATCCTGCGCTTTAGCTATTAAAAATGCAGAACCTGGCATTTGTTGTACTTCTTTTAGCAACTTAGTATTACCGGATATATCATCATAAAGTTTTCCGACGGCATAATCTTGCACTGATTTTGCTATAATTAAATCACCCAATTTTATATCTTTACTAGGGATACCAGCAGAAAATCCTGTCATAAATAAATAATTAACTTTTAAAATAGTAAACATAGTGGTAGCAAGTATAGAAGTGGCTGTTACTCCAGGGCGACCAACACATGCTGCAACAATTCTATGTTCCTCCATATTTGCTGTAGTGATCGTCGTTCTTTTAAACTGATAAGGGTAGCCTTCCACGTTAAACGAGGACCACTTTTGACCACTAAAAGCAGCCATTAGTTGAGAAAATTCTTCATTTAAGGCACAAATAATACCTATGTCAAAACGATTTTTATCGGCCAGTGATTTTAAAATAGTTTCTTTACTTCTAATTGTGAAGTCTATTTTTGTTTTCAGCTGCTTTATCCAATCGCTCATTCCAGGTTTACGCTGTATTATGCTGAATAATAGATTGTCAAACTCCGGTTTGTCTTTGCAAAATTCATCTTCTCGTTCGGTTAATCCTATAATTTGAGTTGGCATATTGATGCTAGTGGTTCCATTTATTTCTTTTAAGAAATCTACACCACCCCCTTCTTGAGGATCTTCGTTATCAAACATAGGAAGATACAAATCAAGTAAAAGAATATCATAACTTTTGTTTGCAAGGCAAGATCGTCCTGAAGCTATACTTCTAGCTGTATCTATCTGATTTTCATCTAAACCGCATCCTTCAAGTAATATCTTTCTGATTTCTTTGATTTTGTCTTCTAAATCGTCAATAATAAGAATGTTTATCATACAATTTTTTTTATATATTCTGTTAATGGTTTAATCCAATCGTTCTTTTGAAATGAAAAGAAAATATATCCATCGTAATTATCTGGATTTTCTTCTTTGAGCTCACGATCAAGTTCTTTGATCCTTTTTCCCTCAAAGCTATCAAACATCGTTACAACTTTTACTTTGGTAGGTATATCTCGAAGATACATGCCCTCAAGTATCCTTTTACCACCTTGGGCTTCAGGCACGCCACCATTTTCTTCTACATTAACATCATAAGTTGACATAGTCATGTCTAAAAGAATCACACAGTAATCTGTGTAATTACTAAAGATTTCTTCTAAAGCAGAATGATAGGAACTTCTTTCTACTATACAAATATTAGGAAACTCCTGCTTTATGGCACTTTTTATTCGTTCAGCCTTCTCTGGGATATCTTCTACTATCAAAATTTTACTCATACTTTCAAATCTTTGATATTTATAAATACATCTGTTTTACAAAAACCATTTTCAGCCACAATTTGAAGTTCGTTATCTTCACAACCTAAATCGTATTTAATAATTTTTCGTACTTTTACAAGTCCACTTCTACCCTCCGTCTGAAGCCGATTGTATGAAGACAACATTTCTTCAAACTTTTTATTTAGCATTTCCTCATCTTCCTTTATTTCATTTTCAAAGTGTAAATGCATGAGATCTCCTTCCAATTTAGCAGAAATAGAGAATTGCCTTTGCCGTTTTGGACGACAATAACTAAACATATTGTTAAAGAATATAGTTAAAATATCTGATATATGGACAAAGTATTTAGCCTTAATAAGCACATTTGCATCTGTTATTTCTACATTTAATTCACTATCAATATTAGGATAAGTTTTAAGCATAATATTCCAAACAGTTTCAATTTGCTGGCTTAGTAAAAAATCCTCAAATTTGGCGTCTTGCAGATAAAACCAACTTTCTACTTTTTGTAATTTTGCATTGATTTCAGCACGAGCATTATTTACTGCAGCTTTTAATCCGCAATAAAAATGTTTCTTCTCGAACCTTTGAATATCTTGCTCTAATTTGTCGATAAGTATCGTAAATGAATTTGTCCAATTACTTTCTATTTCTTGTCTTATTTCTGTAAGATTTTTAGACGTTAAAATGCATAGATATTCCATTATCATATTGCAAAAATCGTCATAATTTGTAGCGTTAGCATCTGCATTAACAACTGCAAAACATTTAGTATTATCATCCAGAATGTAATTAAAGAAGCCTTTATCCTCCGGTTTTAATTTTATTTGCAATACGCTGTCCTTAAAAAGAGCGATTTGTTTATTAATGCCACGAGAGAAATTCTCTAATATTTTCATTAAATCCTGTTGATCAACGTTGTTGAGTCCATATTCGTGTCTCCAAAAATCTATTGGCATATATCTGTTATTTTCCGTAGCTAACACTAAATTTAAACGATCAAAACCTGAACGTATCTCTCCTTCAAGCACTCCGTGACGTATTCGTGTACTAAGATACGTCTTTAGCCCAAATTTGCTTAACAGAAATTTATCAAGAACAACATCAAAAATCTGGCATGCAACATCAATAAAAGCTCTGTTTGTATAAATTACAGGAGCATTAATAACTGTTGTATCTTGGCTGGTTTCTCCCTGAATATTTGAGGCGTTGACTAGACATAACATATCTGTATGTGTTGACATATCATAAAGATGCTTGAATTGGTTATATAAACCAATATAGTCCTTCAGTTCATAACGTGAGATTGATGCTGTATTTGCGTAAATTTTACTTTCATCTATTTTTTTTATATTTTGATAAACAATCATTGTATCTCTCAGTTCTTGGTTAATAGATTCGTATAAATCATGCTTTTTACTATTTAAACCAGTTAAAAATTGAGAAATAAGTTGTTGCTCTTCTAACATCTGCTTCGTGCTTTTTACATACCTCATGTGGCGAAGTATATCCTCTGTAGCAAGTAAATAAAAAAGTAACTCCACTTTTTCTATATTGCTGCTATTTTTGAGTAAATCTATTAATTCTGAAGCCTTTGATACTTCCTGATAAGCGCAATATCTTTCTAATACAAAACTTTTATGTTCTTCTTCGGTAGCATTTAAAAATACAAACAATAATAAGTCTATAGTATTTTTAACTCCGTTTTTATATTTGTTTTTGTATAAATCTTTGGAAAATTGACTGGTCTGAACTCTTGAAAGATAAGCATGACTATCTAAAAAATGATTTACATAGAATATAATAGCATTTTGGTTTTCATTAAGAGCCAAATAACATTTAAATATAAATTCAACAGCACTTTGAGCTATGGGCAGAGATTCTTTGTATTCCGCAAGGATGTTCTGCCACAAATTCAAGGAATCTAAATAGTCTCCATTTTCATATTTTATTTTTGCTCTATCTATCTCTTTGATATATTTAACAATCGGACTATCATAAGGGATTTCTTTGGATATTTTTTTCTTCTGATAAGTCACCACTTCTGAACAATTAATCCATTCAATAGGTGTTTCTAAATATGATAATTTGTTTTTTTCCCCTTCCAGCATTCTACAAAAGTATGGATCGAAACAAAATATAGATACTAAGCGTAAATCATCATCGTATTGCTCATTGCGTTCTTCCTTTAAAAAATAATCCAACCCACACGATAGAGTTAGCCCATATATATTCTTGTTGATTCCATATAATTGAAAAAGATAGTTGTCACTATCTTTTTCTTTCATTATTTTATAAATAAGCTTTGTTATATTGTTTAATACACAATTCTCAGAAGTTGAAATTTGCTGATAGCCTTTTCCTAAAAAGAGAAGTGAACGTGCGTAAATTTTTAACAAATCAAAATTGGAAGGATCTTTTTTTATATATTTAGGAATCAAGTTAACAATTCTATTATAGTCACCAATATAATATGAGTTGAGGATATCAACAAAATTTGCATCGTAATAATTTTTTGCAAGAAGTTTAGGTTGTGTATAAGCAACAAACGGTGTCAGTTGTTTATCTTTTACTCGACGATAAATTTTACATCCCCAATTAGCATATAAAGTCCTTTGTTCTTTTTGTGTAGCAAAAGAAGCCTTTAGTAGATTTATTAATAAATTATATCTATCTATTAAAGAGTTCGTACTTTCCATTACTAATGTAGAGGAAAGATCATCCCAACTATAATGCTTGTAAAAATTCAAACGAAATAGATAATAGATAAAACGATCTCGTTGAAAATCATTTCGATTCATCTTAAATTTGGAGGCCAATTCTACATCAAAATTAAATGCAGAATTGGTTTGTGAACTACGTTTGTACAAGTAGTGCAATAAAAAAGTTACAAATCCTGTTTTTGCATCTTTTTTCCTTTCATTTATTTCTGATAAAAGTTTATATATATTTTCTTCTTTATTTGATAAGCTATAGATTAAAATTTTAGATTCAAAATACCAGATTGAATATCCAAATAATTCAATACTTTTATCTAGTAATTCTATTGCTTCATCATAATATCCTAAAAGAATATTTCTCTCTACAGAATTTCTTATTTCAGTATAGGATTGCAGTTTTTCCCTATATATGGAAATTTGCACAAAAAGCCATGAAATTTCATTAGATATAGATTTAGGCTTAAAAAAATATCCATTTCCACATCCTAATTCCTCTATACTCTTTGGAAACAGATTACCAAAGAAATACTTATCGTAGACAGTACTAAAAGAATGCATATCATTATATATAGCAAATACGGTAGCGGAATCTACTGTATTCTTTAAGCTAAACATAAGTCTAGCAAATTCTTTATCATTGAAATGTGTATTAAGTATTTCTTGTTTATAATGATATAATGGCTTATGCTTCATTTTATAGATCATATTAAAATTAAGATTATATCGTTGTATTTTTTTCTTTCAAGAGCTAATTTTATTACTATTTTCGTGGAGAATATCAGTTCTTCTTTTTTTAGTTGAAAACGATGAAAATAAAATTTATGACTTGTGGTGAGAAATCAAGAAGTACCTTTATAATTTCCTCGTGCCTCTTTTTTATAATTCCATATAAATTGAATGTGGCATAAAGCCCCTTCAATCACCCTCTTTGGATGAGATGCTGTACTACAATCTTTTTTGATTTTCACTAGCTCAAACAGTACAGCCCATATTTCCAAAGCAGAGAGGGAATTGACTAAAGAATTACCCGTGTATGTCTTATATTCATTAAATATAGTCATATTTCCATTCCTTTTATAATATACAAATTTACGACATTTTACTGGGGCATACAATTTCCTGGGCATTTTTTTATCGGTCTTTTTTCTTCCACATGTTTTTCCCAGTTGACAATCAAATACTGAAGGTCCATATCGTGTAGAAAAACTATCTGTTTCCATTACTGTAGAAAAACTTCCATAAATAGTATTGATATAAAGTAAGTAACGAAGAAAATATGGGGCTGGCGGTTACCGTCAGCCCTATTTTTTCATGCCCATTTTTGAAAACTTTGCAACCGAAGAAAGAAAAATAACTCATTGGAACAAAGAAATATTTGTATGGAAGAAAACAGCAATGATATTGAAAAACTCAAAGCAATGATAAAGGAAAATTTTGAGGAACAACGAAAACTGATTGCCAAGCTGGAAACGGCTCTGGAAGCAGTAACCAGTTTCAACGGCAAGCAAATGCTGGACAGCCGGGATATGCGCCTGATACTGAAAGTATGCGACCGGACACTGATCCGCTGGCGCAACTCCGGCAAGCTGCCCTATTTCAAGCTCAGTGGCAAGATTTACTTCTGGGCCTCAGACGTACACAAGTTCCTGAGGGAAGAATGCCGGAACGAGGATTTTATGTCTGATTCTATTAACTCATAAATAACAACTCATATGGAAAATCAAAGTAAAGTAATCGTCATTGAACGAAACAAATTTGCGGCACTTGTCAAATCACACCGTAAATGTATCCAGATGCTGGACATCCTGACCTACATCTATACTGTCAAACAAATAAGTCTGACCTTGACTTTGCAGGAGATCTGTGAAGTTTTACAGATGACTCCCGAAGAAGTGGAGATACAGCGGCAGAAGGGATATATCCGCTTCACAACGCACAAAGGCATGACTGTCTATGAAATCACCGACCTGCTCCGACTGAAGAACATGTTGGAAATGGGAAATGTCTACCGCAAGATAGATGCGAAAGCCATGAATATTGCACCTTTAAATAATGAATAACAATGAAAGAAGAAAAGCAAAGCAAAGTACTAAAAAAGGGAAGCGTTTGGTACACGCTTCCCTTTTCAGCGGATTCGGTGCCCCTGATCTGGCAGCCGAATGAATGGGATGGCAGAACGCTTTTCATTGTGAGATGGATGATTTTTGTAACACGGTTTTAAATTACTGGTTTAAAGATGCGAAAAGTTATACAGACATCACAAAAACAGACTTCAGACAGTGAAGAGGAAAAATTAATGTTCTTACAGGAGGTTTTCCTTGTCAACTCTTTTCCGTTGCAGGCCAAAGAAAAGGAGCGGATGATAACCGTTACCTCTGGCCTCACATACTCCGGGCCATACATGAAATCAGGCCTGATTGGGTCATTGGTGAAAACGTTGCTGGCATCCTCACGATAGTACAGCCCGGTCAGGAGACTGAAGTGGGAAGCCAATCCACTCTATTCGGAGAGAGTGAGCCTGTATTTAAAAGATGGCAGCAATATGTCGTTGAAACCATTTGCCGTGATCTTGAACGTGAAGGATATTCCGTCCAGCCGATACTTATACCGGCTTGCGCCGTCGGTGCGCCCCACAGGAGGGACCGGGTTTGGTTTATTGCCCACCGTAACGGCCCAGGATTACAAGCTGAGAGGACCGAACGGCAGCCAGCAGGGACTGCCGGAGATCATCCGTGCGATGCTTCTTCCTACTCCGCCGGCTACGGAA
The DNA here is from genome assembly GCF_036416795.1 of Bacteroides sp. MSB163. Taxonomy (NCBI): domain Bacteria; kingdom Pseudomonadati; phylum Bacteroidota; class Bacteroidia; order Bacteroidales; family Bacteroidaceae; genus Bacteroides; species Bacteroides maternus. The sequence continues at coordinate 2,641,320 of NZ_CP143867.1, forward strand.
ATACACCATACGGAGAGAGTCCATAAATGGAAACAGCCCCATGCGCCATCCCCGCACAGCCAACTCAATGGGGAGAAACAGCCCGACGGCCTGAGCGACTTTCTGGATTTTTACGGGATGCTGTTGCCCGCTCCGGTGGCCAGCGATGCCGGTGTGGGGGCTGTAATGGGGAAAAACGACAGGATTATTGTGACACCGAAAGGGAAGATACGGAAGATCAATCAGAAAGGCCATGTCTGGAGTGTAGGGCTTGGGAGGATGGCGGAACTTCTGCCCACGCCGACGGCGAGGGACTGGAAAGGTGCGGCAAGCCTGGAGAGCCTCGAGAAGAGAGGCCGGATACCGGAAAAGAACAGCCTTCCCGATTTCTTCGCCCGGACTGGAAAGAGTTTCCAACTCAACCCCCTGTTTGTAGCCGAGATGATGGGTTTTCCGCCAGGTTGGACGGTATCTCCTTTTCTCAGTGAAGAGAAAAGTCCATCAAAGGATACGGAAACGCCATCGTCCCCCAGGTAGCCTACGAGATATTCAAAGCAATAGAAGAAACCTATAAATTGAACAGTCATGAATAAAATATCAATATTTGAACATCCTGAGTTCGGACGTATCCGGACACTGGATATTGACGGGAAAATATGGTTCTGTGCATCCGACGTTGCCTCCGCACTCGGCTATGCCAATCCGAGGGATGCCGTTGCAAGACACTGTAAACCAATGGGCGTCGCAATCTACGACACCCCTACACGCAGTGCCGTACAGAAGATAAAATACATCAATGAAGGGAATGTGTACCGCCTGATTGCCGGCAGCAAGCTGCCGGCTGCCGAAAAAATTGAAAGCTGGATATTTGATGAACTGGTTCCCGAAACACTGAAAAACGGCGGTTATATCCTGCGAAAGAGTGGCGAAACGGACAATGAACTGCTGGCACGTGCCGTGTTACTTGCACAGGGCAAAATCAAGACCCGTGACGAGCATATCGGCAAATTGCAGCAGGCAAACAACCTTGCCTTTCTGAAGCTAAAATTACAGGCCCCTAAAGTCGCTTATTATGACATGGTGCTGCAATCCCAAAGCACCTATACGGCCACCCAGATAGCCAAAGAACTGGGCATGAGTGCCAGCGCATTGAACAGGCGGTTGAAATGGGCGGACATCCAGTTCCGCCAGTCCGGACAGTGGCTGCTTAAAGCACCCTACCAGAATCAAGGTTATACAACCACCCGTACTCACCAATGGGAAAACCGGAATGGCGATACAGGCACTGCCATGCTGACCGTCTGGACGGAAAAGGGCCGGTTATTCATACATTATCTGTTTGAGGCTTGTCTGCTCTAAGCAGAAGATTCCAATATTAATAAAGAAGAAGGCCGCTGAAATCATGCTTCAGCGACCTTCTTCTTTATTGCCGGCTTCAAAAAACTATCTCAACCGTGGTCCCGTTTTTTTCTTTTCCAGCCGGGGGATAGCCTCTCGCCTTGTTTTTTCCTGGGACTTTATTTTCTCACCGATCGTCTCGCTCTGAAGAAACCTATTCAAATTCCGAAAATCCTTCAGCAGTTTCTGTTTGCACTCTATCTCCAGAGAAAGGGCCATATTCGATATCGGACTGGTACTTCTCCTGACGAGCGGACCGGATAAAAGATCTTCTTCCAAATAGAGAGTGCAACGTTTCAGATACGCTTCAATATCCCTCGGAGTCTCGGTAGTATCAATCTTCTGCTGAATTATCCTATATTGGTTATCCATATAACAGGCTTTGTACAAGTCATCCGCATACCAGTTAAAGAAATCAAGATAGTTCTTTTCCAGCTGGCTCTTATACATTTTGATGTCGCTCCTTACCTCATTTCTTGCCTTGTCAAGGTATTGTTGCAACTGTTCGACTTCTAAATGATCTGTATCCATCATCAATCTTTTTATTGTTCGCTTTCCGTTTCTGTTGCGAAAGAAATATCCAAATCCCTTTCCTGTCCGAAGTTATCCACAGCTACGAATTTAATTTCCGCGTTCTTACTACTCCCATTATGATAGAATAGCGTGAACACCTGGCGGCAGGGATCGCTGCTGTCCAACCCCGCAATCGAATCCAACGGTTGCATCTCCCGGTTCACCAGCCGGACATTCTTCTTGTCGTATACCTCACCGCTACCCTCCATCTGTATATAACCGATTTGATAGCGGGCTTCCTCATAGTTTCCACTGCGATTGAGTGTCAGACGAATCTCCACGGTCTCATCCGGGGAGATGGTTTTCTGAAGATACCACGAGGTAAGGGAGAAATCATAAGCCTGCCGCACTTCCAGTTTGTCGTCACAGCTACCCAGCAGGCAAAGTAATGTGAGCATGATACTACTTGCAATTAATTTTATCTTCATGACTTTACGTATTACTAAATTGATAATTTACTTGAATCCGGCGGCATGGCTAACGCCTGATACCCTGTTTTGTCTTTTTTTCAGGCGGTCCTTCTTTCTTCCCGTTTTTATGTGCCTGCTGCTGATTCTTTTCAGGAGGCGTTACTGAAAGAATATTTGCAAATTCCCGGTAATCTTTTATCAGCCGCTGCATACATTCCAGCCTCATGGAATGGGCCATGTTCGCACCCCGGCTGGAACTTCGGCAATCCAGCTGGCCGTCCAGCAGTTTCTTCTCACAGCAGGCGGCATGCTCCTTGAGGATATTCCTGATTTCATCGATGTCTTTTACCCCGTCCACTGCCTGGCGGAGTTTTTTATAACAGTCTGACATAAAGTGGGATTTGTACAGGCTCTCCGCATTCCACTCGAAATAGTACAGAAAATCCCCGTCCATCTGTTTCTCAAGCCTGGCTATGTCCCGGTCTTCCCGTTCTATTTTTATGTCCAGCCAGTGCAGCATCTGGTCTATATTCCAATTATTTTCTTCCATGCTGTCCCTAATTAAAAATGTACTTGAATCCGGCAGCGACCACCGTGTGGAAATGTCCTACGGACGAGCCGAAGAATATCCTTTGGCGGACACTGAAAAGAAAAACCAGCCTGTCCGAAAGGAACGCCTCCATCTCGAAAGCCGGAGCAAAACCGTAGATAAAGCATCCGTCATTCTTAAGTGTCGCCCCGTCATAGAGCAGCTTGTCGTTCCAGTTGGTCGTCTCATAACCGGCCAGAGCGGAAAGCCCGGCAGAGAAGAACACGTTCTTGTCACGGTCCGAGAAGAACGGCACGAAATAACCCGCTTCCCCGGTAAACTGCGCTTTGGGTATCGCAATCTCCTTATAGGAATAGTGTTTCTTCACATAATCCGCCCCGAACAACCATCGGGAATGGTTCCGGTTATACCGGCTCAAAGCCAGACCGACCTGGAAGTTACCACCCAAATGCTTCACATTGGAACCGAAGTTGTCCACACCGCCTGCTGTAAGCTGAATTCCCCTTTGTCCCGGCAAATAGCGTTGGGCAAAGGATTTGCCTGCCGCAAAGGGCAGACAAATGCATAACATAATAAATAAAACTCTTTTCATGATTACTCCTTGATTAATTCATTCATGACACGCGCATCCACCAGGTCACTATTTTCGACATAAAACCGCTGGTGGCGGCCTCCCGCCTTTTCGTAGATTTCCACTTCCAGCAGCTTGTCGTCAGGAATAATTATCTTCGGGAAGGCATATACAATACGCCCCGTACTTTTTCCCTCGATGCGTGTCAGGGCATTGAGCGTACGTACCGGTTCGATATAGGTTTCCTGCTGCGCTGTCCGTTTGGCTATCTTCTTATCCACTATTTTAAACCGTACGAAATCCACATCGAAAGGCACATGGGAATTATTCGTCAGGGAAACGTGGAAGAAGAGCAGGTCCTTATGCACATAAATACCTTTCAGAAGAACCTGCATCCCGAACTGCCGGCATCCGATATGCTTCACGTCCCTGCAGTCCAGCCGGTGGATGGTGTACATCACGCTGGCGATGACCGTCGGATCTTCCTCACCCAGCTCCGTGACACGGATGGAACTGCCTCCTTTCTTTCCCCCTTCGTCCGGATTTATCCATTGGTCCATATTGATATTCAGCGTGGAAGGCTCCTCTTTATAAACCACATTGAAAGAAAAGAAGGAACCGTCGCCTGTAATAACCGAGAAGTTTGTCTCTCCCGGAAACTCTTTTACCGCCGCTTTTACACGTACCACATTCTCCACCCCGTCGGCTTTGCCCGCGATGATATTGTTACTGCCCAGATCCACATAGCGTACTTCGGCAGGAAAAAGGATATGCACCGTCTTGCTGAAAGTGACCTCAATTTTATAAGGGGTGATATGCTGGCCCGCCGTCAGAATCCTGACGGGATTTACCGGTCTTTCCTCCTGTGAAAAACCGGATACCGAGGCCAGAACAGACATCAATAATGCTATAACTATTTTCATTGTCTTGTCTTTTTTATTAAAGTGAATAATCCGTTATTGTTTCTTTGTGACCAGCAGCACCTTATATCCGGCTTTCAGTGTCACCTTGACCGCGCGAACCCGTCCGGCGATCAACCGTGTGCCGCCCTGCATGACTCCGCGCGTCAGGTCCATCACCACCTGCTGCCCGGCGGAACGTGCAAACGACACGCTGTTTCCCATGCTCTCGCTGACCGTCCCCGCCGCATCCTTTGCCGCACTGCGGGTATCGGAGCCGGGAACAAAGATTCCCTTCTGCCCATCCACATCATAGGCCGCCAGCTGCACGGGAATGATATTTCCCGCATATTCGATGCTGCTGATCAGGATATCCAGCCGTTCCCCCCGGATTACCGCCGCACCCGTTACCAGGCTGTTGGCAGGAATGGTGATGTTTCCGGCTTGCAGGGGTTGGAGCAGCCTGAGTCTTACCCTGCCTCCCTGTTCGACAGTCTGGTTTTCCGAGATGCAGGCGGCAATGGTATTCGTTCCCATCCGGTAACTGCTGCCTACGGCTGTATTGAAACCGTAATTCCTTTCAACGACGAGTGAAGCGATAAAAGCGGAATCCGTAACCGGCTGTGAAAGGCCGGAGGTGGTCTGGTGCTCCGCCCGCTGTACCGGAACAGCTTCCGGCAGTTCTTTTCCGGTTGTTTCTTCTTTTATGGTATCCTTATCCGGATTCAGATACTTTGCCGCCATCTTGTAGGAACGTTCCATCAGTTCCTCACGGGAAGCCGTCCGGTCCTTTTCTTTTTCCGCTTCTTCCAGCTTTTTATTCAACTCCTCCACTTTTCTCTCCAGATCACTTTTTACAGTTTTTTCGGGAGTCTCATAGAAATCATCCAGCTGGCTGGAAATTTGCTCGTAGGTCTTGACTGACTGTTGCAGCCTGTCTCCGTCTTTTTCGTTCGCATCGGGTGTTATTTTTCCACCATCCAGCAACGTCCCGGCAAGCTGTTCCAACGATTTCATCCGGCTTTCTTCCTCCACTTCCGCCTGCTGCTTCTCGTAAGCGGCGGTCTTCTTATCCAACAGCTTGGCCGTGGTAGGCTCCGGGACATTCACGTTAAACCCGGAGTTGCCGGGAACTTCCGTCCCGTTCTCCTTACCGGACGGGGCAAATATTCAGTACATGACTCCCAGGAATACCAGTACAAAGGCCGGAATCACAATAAACTTCCTTCTTTTCTCAATTTCTTCCGGGGCAAGCACCCTCTTTTCTTTCCCCGGCTCGTCCTGCAAGGCTCTGCCGGTTTCCGGCTGTACCGCTGTTTCTTCTGCCGCTTCGGGCTTTTCCAATTCTTTATCTTCCATTATCCGTTGATTTAGAATGATACATTATACTGTCTTTATCTGTCCGGTGGAGTGAATCTGCCGGAACATGCCTGCCAAACGGCAGCTCCTTTGGTGTGCCGTGAGAAAGGAAACGTCCGAAAGCGCGCACTACCGTGACACCACACAAGACCGTGCTGACAGCCAGCATGCCGACAAGCACTCCCTTACGCTCTTTCTCCGACAGGCTTTCGCAAACGCCCTTCAGTTTTTCACCTATTTCTGTTTTTATCTTTTTACTTTTCATTATCCTGTTCTTTTTAGCGTTCAACGGTCCTTATATCCCTGTTCTCCAGAATTTCGAAACGCTCCGCCATAAAGCCTTGCGGATTATTATCCGACCGGGTTACACTCTGCAGGAAACAACGGGTGACCAGAGAACGCTCGGTGATATTGCTGCTGCGGACAACCATCTGCCGGGCAAAGGTGATGATCCGGTAGGGATAGTTATCGAAATCGCACTGCATGCTGTCCACAAGGACGGTCTGGTTGATATTGCCGCTGATCAGCCGGTTGTAATATCCTTTCTCGTTCCAATCCCGGTAATACCCGTAAAGGCTCTTGTCCGCCAGATACATGGCACGGTTGATGTTGGATTCGATGGCGGCCTTGTCGGGAGCCAGCGTAAAGAACAGCTCATGTAGGCGGCGCACATGCTCGCGGGCTTCCACCGGACGGTTCAACACCGCATCCTGTGACAATGCCAGCATCAATGACTTGCCCTGATCCAGCACATACACCTTCTCCCGCTGCCGGTTAGCGAACAGGTAGGACTTTCAGATGGCATACGTCGTGAGCGATGCGCAAATACCCAGAAAGACCAGCGTGAACAGGCGTATCTGCCTGAACGAGGATTCGATATTTTTTAAACTTTTGAATTCCATAATTCTTATACTTTTTACATTCCTACTTTTTCAATAATACTGCTCCGACATTACCCGTTGAAGCACCTGCCGCGGCACCCGCCACATTGGTCACTTTGGATGCCGTATTGTTCACATTCCGGTTATAGGCACTCATGCCGCCGGCCTGGACGATCCAGTTTGAAACCGTCGGGACACAGAAATATCCTACCAGCCCTATGATCATAAATATCAGATAGATGGCCGAGGAGCCGTCCACATCGATGATGCTCATCGGGTTAGCCATCAGGTTCATCTCCTCCTGCAAGATAAGCGTCTGTATCTTGGCGAGCATCGCCCCGAAGAGGTCTGATACCGGCAGCCAGAGGTAGACACTGATATAGCGTGCCAGCCACTGGACGAGCGTGTTCTGCAGACCGTCGAATACACTCAGGGCAAAAGCTATCGGCCCCAGAATACTCAATACAATCAAAAAGAAGGTACGGATCGTGTCGATGACCAGGGAAGCGGACTGGAAAAGGATCTCCAGCAGTTTGCGCATGATCATCTGGGTGATCCCCTGCAGGGAGAAAGAATAGGAAACCTCATACATCGTCTGCAAAGCCGTATGCTCCTCCTCGCTCCAGCCCATGTTCTCCAGTTCGGTGTCCAGCTCCTCGTTGGAGGCAAAGACGCTTCCGGTCATCATGGTTTTTGCCAGCATGTCCGCCCGGAGTCTGTCCTTCTCCTGCTGGTATTTCTGCAGGTCGAAAGTCTGGTCCCGCAGCAGCGTGCCGGTTCCCTGGACAATGGGACTGAAGATGCCGTTAAGGGTTCCCAGCACCATTATATCGAAGAAGAGGATGCAGATACCCAGTACGAAAGGCCGGAGCATCGAAAAGACATCTATCGGCTCGGCACGGGAAAGGGACTGCCACACCCGGTAAGCAATGTAGAACAAGGCTCCCAGTGCGGCCAGTGCCATCCCCATATCCATCATCGGCTGGCAGAGCCTGGTCATCGTATCGTACAGATTCCTCAGAATCTGGTGCAAGTTTTCAAATGAGATAGACATTAGCAACATACTGTTCTGATTTTAATTGAATGATTACCAGTAACGTTCGTCTTTGCCATACAAGTCAAATACCTGCTGTTGTTCATTTTTCTGTTTGGCTCGCAGATAGGACACATGCAGGTTCTTGCGGGTATAATAGTTCGCAAGTTTCTTGTAATGCGTCATTTCCCCATATACCCGGTTTACCAGGTCGATGCGCTCCTTGTCGTTCATGGACATGCCGGTGGGATTAACTATATTCTTCAGTTCGGCAATGCTGCGGCTGCTTTTCTTCATGATCGTATTATAACCGGAGGCTATCGCGTCCAATTCCCGCTGGCTGAAATTCTTGTCGGTCAGCATCTTGCCGAAATTGTTCACATAAATCTCGGAGATATCGCCCAGCATCAGGACGGACTCCTTGACTTTCTCGCTGCCGCTAATCAGGTCGTTTACCTTGCGCAGCTTGTCATAATACTCCCGTCCCTGTTCGAATATTTTCGAGGTTTCCTTCCATGTGGAAAGGGCGTTCTGTGCCGTTTGGGAAGTTTCCACCATCTCATTCACACTGTTCACGATACCTTGGACCAAGTTGCCCGGATCGGACACCACCCACTGCGCCTGCACGCTTACCGGCACAATTAAAGCCGGCAGGACAAACAATAGACTTAAAACTTTCTTTTTCATTACTTCTTTCTTTTAACCGTTTATTTTTTCTTTTTCTTCTCACTTGCCAGCATACGGATGGCCTGTTCCATATTGCCGCCCAACTTCTCTGTCATTTGCGTGACTTCGAGCTTCTCGGTCTCCTCCGTGGTATAAGTGAGGTACTCCTCGACAGAGGTTTCTGTGGCATAGACAGCAGACCGGACTCCGCCCAAGCCAATTCAAACTTCCTTATACTTTCTTGCCGGATCATTGGCCTGGTTGATGGACAGAATCTGCCCTTTCTCCTTGTCGGTCAGTCCCAGCAAGGATTGCACGGAATCAAACTTGTTGATATACTTTCGCTGGTCCAACAAAATCTTGCAATCGGCATTGTTGACGATAGTGTCCTTGATAATAGGACTTGACACGATGTCGTCCAGTTCCTGCGTGACAACTACGGCCTCACCGAAGTATTTACGGACGGGTTTTGTAGAGAAATTTTATATAATCCACCATGCCTTCGCGGGCGATTGCCTTCCAAGCCTCCTCCACAACTATCATCTTCCGAGCCCCATGCAACCGCCTCATTTTGTTGATAAAAGCTTCCATAATGATGACGGTCACCACCGGAAAAAGAATCTTATGCTCCTTAATTTCGTCAATTTCAAATACCACAAAACGCTTGTTCAGCAAGTCGAGCTGCTCATCTGAATTCAGCAGATAATCATATTCTCCACCACGGTAATATGGAGCCAATACATTGAGAAAATTAGTGAGGTCGAAATCCTTCTCGCGGTAATGTTTCTCTTCCAGTATTCCATGGAACTCTCCCTGTACGAACTCGTAGAAAGTATTAAAGGAAGGAACCAGCTCAACATCCTCCTTTATCTTTTCAAGAAACAGGTTGACCGCCATTGAGAGGGCCACTTCCTCGGCACGGGTGATTACTTCCGTATCCCTTTTCCAGAGCGACATGATCAGTGTCTTAATGGACTCTTTCTTCTCCAGGTCGAAGACTTTATCTTCGGTAAAAAAAGGATTGAAGGCTATCGGGTGTTTTTCGCTATACGTATAATACACGCCATCCTCCCCGTTTGTACGCTGGCGGATCAGGTCGCATAAACCCTTGTAACTGTTCCCGATATCAATCAGTATAATGTGGGTGTTCTGTTCCCAATACTGCCTCACTAAATGGTTCATGAAAAAGGACTTGCCCGAACCGGAAGGCCCGATAACCAGTTTGTTACGGTTGGTGATGATGCCCCGGCGCATCGGTTCGTCCGAGATGTCCAGATGCAGCGGTTTCCCGTTGGTCCGGTCTGCCATCTTGATGCCGAAAGGCGACAGGGAATCCGCATAGTTCGTCTCCCCGGTAAAAAAGCAGACTCCCTGCTCGATGAAAGTATAGAAGGACTCCTCGGCAGGAAAATCACCCTCGCCGCCGGGAATGCCCGCCCAGTACAGGGTAGGCGCGTCAACGGTATTGTAACGGGGCTTGCATCCCATCAGTGCCAGAGCCGAACCGGTGTCGTTCTTTATCACCTTGAGCTTCTCCCGGCTGTCCGACCATGCCATGACATTGCAATGGCAACGGATGGCGGTCAGCCCGAAGGAGTGCGCTTCGTCCAGATAAGCGTCGATCCACTGCTTGTTGAGCTGGTTGGCACGGCTGTACTTGGAAAGCGAATGCATGTTGCGTGCCGTCTTCTCGAAGCGTTGCAGGATTTCCGCCGAATCGTCTATGAACAGGAACTGGTTGTAGATATGGTCACAGGAAAGCATCAGCCCCACCGGGGCGGCAAAGCTCAGACGGCAGTCACTGCGGTCGGTGGAGTATTTCTCGTACCGGGCATCCGTCCGGACAGAGCCGGGAAGATCGTCCACATCGGAAAGGGTGTGCACGCAGAGAATATTGTCCCCGATACGCATTTCCGATGCGCTCATCTGTATATCTTTCAGCGTGGTCGTGTCCTGCTGCGAGAGGGAGAAATATTTCTCGACCAGCCCGGCCTGCTGCGGCGTGCCGACAATCTCATCGGTGGTCAGCCGTTCCAGGCGGATAAAGGCCGAGTCGTTCAGGATGCGCTCGAACTGGTCGACACTTTCCAGAAAGCGGCTGACCGCGTCCTTGTCCCAGACTTCCTTCGGGATGATGTTCCCCCGGCAGAGGATGGAGAAGTTGCTCTCTTTGCGGCTCCGCTCCTTGGTTGTCCTGGTGATGAAGAGATAGGCAAAATGGTTCAGGAAAGGCCGTTCATTGAAGTGGAGCTCGAAGCTGCGGTCCAGAAAGCTCATCCCGTCCTTCTGCGTGTCGGCCTTGTAATTCTCTTTCAGGAACCAGTCCTGCCGGTGTACTATCGTGTAATTCGGCAGTACCTTGACTGCCTTTGTTCATGTGCCGTGCATGGATTCATAGTCTGCGGAAGTGACCGTGAAGAGCTCCGGAAGGAAAACCTTGAAGCCGATGGTCACGTCCGCGTCCTTGGAGAGGATGCATCTCTCTTCCACGGACAATATCGGAAACTTACTTTCCAGCGTTGCGGCTTTTAATGTATTTCTCATAAATGCGCTTTTTAAATAAGGAAGATATACGTTTGCGATTGATGATATAAAACGGGTGGTATTTGACTGCGGTAAGCTTCATCAAGCCATTGGGACCGTACTTCTTGTTCAGGTGGAACACCCCGAAGATCAGCCCGAAAGCGGAGAGGATACCGAAGCCGATGCAGACCCACCGGTCAATACCTATCATATAGAAGATGACGAACAACAGGAAGATGGCAAGCAAGCCTCCTACGAAGAAATACAGGTATTGTGCCTGCAAGCCGTTAAACTCCACGCTGCGTCCTATTCCTTTGTTGATATTGTATTCCATAACCGTCTATATTACAGGAAAAAGGAGCGCAGGACGGTCGCAGCAACAATGAGGAAAACACAGGCTCCAAACCAGGACCCGGCTGTTTTTCCGGTATCGGGGTCTCCTGAAGAAAACTTGGAATAAACTTTTATCGCGCCTATCAGCCCTACAATGGCTCCTGCGGCATATATCAATTTCGTGGCCGGATCGAAATAGCTGGAAAGCATGGATGTGGCCTTTGTGATACCGGCACTTCCGTCCCCTTCGGCATAGGCACCCAGGGTGGAAACAACTATTCATGCTATTAATGCAACCGTCTTTTTAAAATGTCTTTTCATATACAATCTACGAATTAAATGTGAATAAAAAACTTCTTTCAAATAGACCGCAGGAAATTTCCTGCGGTCCGCTGCTTGCAACCACGATGTCCTTTTTAGGATCAACCCGAGTCATAGTAACCAATCATAGGCACCTCCGTTTTAAAGGGTTAATTACTTGTTTTGAATGTTCGCTCCGGTAAAGGGAAAAGATCAACCGGAATCATGGAAGCCTCTCATATATCCGTTCTTTAAGAGTTATACACTTCGTTTTAAAACTCGCCATGCCCGGATCAACCGGAGTCGAAGAAATCTCTCATGTTTTTTCATTTTTTAATTGTACACTTCATTTTAAAGGTCCACAACATCCGGAATCAACCGGAATCATAATACTTTCCCATACTATCGTCCTGTTATCTATTCAGGCACATGCTCCGTAATGTCAAATTCCCGGAGAATGTCGTCCTTGTCCTTTCTGGTCAATAAATGGGGTTCACCCTTGTCCACATACAGACGCATATACCGTTTCAGCTTGTCGTTGTTACCCAGGATGCCCGCCTGCAGGATTCGCTCCATGTTCGTGCCTTCCAGCTTACGGAAAGTCTGCCGGGTTTGTTCCTGTTCCGCTTCCGTCACGGGAATGTCCGATGTCATCACTTTCTCTATCATATCCAGGTCGTCGAAGGTGACACCGGTTGCCCGGTGGGGATTGCTCCGCTGTACGTATCCCGTAATCTCATAGCGTTCGGGTATTTCTTCCTTTTCTTCACCGGAAGAAGGGGAAGCCTTCTGCATATAGTCGGTTTCAGGATAATTCAATTTTTGAAAAGTGCCCGGAACTTCCGGGTATTTCGTATGCCTGTCAAAGGGTTCGTGTGCTTGAAGAACCGGTCCTGTTTCCTTTTCGGGAGTAAAGGTACCGCTCTTTTCAATACCAGATTCAGCCTGTCCGCTATTGTCATCCATTGTCAGTGATTGTCGCATCCGGTACCGGCTCCTGCCTATTATTTCCGCCTCTGACAATGATATTTCCGGATGAACGGCGGCAGGTGTGGTCCGACGTTCCTTTTTGACTTTTCCGCCCCTCCATGTGAAAATGCCGCCCGTATGGACATACTTCTCAATGCTCAAATAGGAAGCATAAATAAAAAGGAGAATAAAAAGATATTCCATACGGTTATTTTGTTTTAAATGATTTGCAATGTTTTTCGATAATGTAATGGACCAGCTTCTCGTTCTGTTCGAAGAAAAGTGCCAGTATCCGGTTGGTGACTCCGGCAACGGTGACCTTCCTGCTGCCGATACCCCACACCAGGGAAGAGATACGCCGGTGTATATCGGCATCGATATGAAGCGTCGTGGTGGACTCACTCCGGGGTACATTCAGAAAATTTGCAATGAAAGCATCACACTCTTTGTCAGTAAACGCCTGCTTCCCGGTTACCGCCGGTTCCGGCGGGATTGCTTCCGCCCTCTCCGGCTGGGGAGGCGTTTCGGAGAGGATGGACAGCATCGAACCTTTGGAAGCGACTATGTCCAGTATCGCCTGCTCGTCTATGCCTCCGGGGAATATTTTCTTTTTGTCTGATTTATTCATAAGCTGTTCTGTTTTAGATAGCGTCTGGTTCGTTTAAACCGGCGATACGGCATATCTCTTCCACCAGTTCGGACAACCCCGATCCTTTTTCCTGCCGGTTGTCCGGTGGAAACAGCGTGGAACGGAAGATACTGTTCTGCGTCGGGCTTATTTCCCTGTTGTAACGTTTCGTGTCCGGAATGCGTGAGTCCAGCAGTTTCAGGTCCGCTTTCCGGATCACACGGTTCCATGACTCGTACACCTCTTTCCGTTCCCTTTTGTCAATCATGTTCCAGAAGAAATAGATGCCCTTAAGGTTGCAATTGTGCTTGGATATCAGTTCGTCTTCCAGTACAGCGGCAAATTCAAGGGAACTCTGCATGACGATATTGTCCGCCTTAAGCGGGACGAAGATATAGTCCATCGCGGAAATGGTGTAGATCACCCCCTCACTGCGGAGCGTTCCGGGAAGGTCGAGCAGCACGACATCAAAAACGGCATCCTCTTTTTCCATATACCGGTGCAAATCCTCGACGGCTTTCTCCGGGTCGCTTTTGATGACCGGATAAGAGCGTTTCTGAATCTGCTCGTGCTGGCGGTAGAGGTTTACTTTCAGAGTATCATTCTCCATCACGCTCTTGATATCGCGTTCACGCATCAGGGCAATGCTGTGCTGAGGGGAGTCGCAATCCACGACACCCACCCGATAACCTTTCCGGTAATGAAGGATGCTGGCGAGCAGCACCGTAAAGACGGATTTGCCTACGCCTCCTTTCTGGCTGGCGACAGCAATTAATAACGGTTCTTTTTTCATGCCTTTTTTAAAAATTCTGATTACTGTGTAACTATTTACGGCACAAAGAAAATGAATGCCCCGATAGGGTAAAATACCCCGTCACGGTTTGTCATGGAAAGTCATGGATTGTCATGGATACCGGAGAGAAATCCCCCAAAAGAACAGGACGGGATTGCGGTGAAAGAAAAAAAATCCCCGCCTCAAAGACTGAAGGCAGGGACTATAATAATAAAGGGACGGAGCTTACCGCTCCTTGAGATAGCCGTCCTTCATCAGGTCGGACATGAACCCTTCGGGAGTATCGGTGGAAACTGTCACACCATGCGACTCGTTGTAACGCGCGGCAAACCGCTGCATATACTCCCCGTCGGTACAATCACTGTCGAACCAGCTCCCCTCACGGAGCAGCCGGACGAACTCTTCCGCACTGGAAGCGGCTATCCGGCCGCCATCCAGTAAAATATACTCTTTCTTCATCTCGCCAATTTTTTAGTCCTAATTTTGAAATACAATTTTTGTTTCTCGTCCAGAAAAGGCAGGCTCTCCAGGGTGTTCCTGCCGGAAAGGTTGTCCTGTTTCGCAAAGGTAATCAAACCGTTCAGAAATAAGATCCAATTCTCCATCTTTGTGAAGTTTGTCGTGCCGGAATGCTGGCGGAACTCAACCGTCTTATGCCGGGAGTAAGCCTCGAAGTTTACCTTGTGGTACCTGTCGCGGTCAAAGACATCCCGCAGGTCATCTATTGTCCGGGCTGATTTTATCCTCTCATCGGAAACATGGTTCAGGCTTTTGCAGTATCTGTTGTTCCTGCGCGTGGCCGGCATGAAAGCGTCAATCAGATTCTCAAGGTGCTTGTAACTCAGAGCCAGGTTTCTCCAGGTATTCATATTGAAGTCCGCCGCATCCAAGTGGACGTGTAGCCCGCAACTGTCGTTTACCTTCACATTACAGAGGTCAAGCACCCAGCACACCTTTTCCAGTTCTTTCAACCCGGCTTCACCGGCCAGTATCGGGCTGACCAGCTCAAAAGTATCGTTCCCATGCAGGCTGCTGTCGGTAACCAGTTTCCAATGATCCCGTGTCGTATGGTTATAACCTTCGACGGTAACACGGATACCGGCTTCCCTCAACTCATCAGCCAGCCTGCTCATGCTGCAGTTATAGGCTTCTATTTCAATACCGAATTTATGAGTGAAGGTATAGTCCGGCCGCACCGGCTGTCTTGTTTCAATGGCTGAGTTCCAGATATTCTCAATCAAGCCGTCCTGCAGCATCTTTTTGTAAACATTGTGTACGAAGCCGTAATTTCCGTTTGTCAGCAGGTCGGCGATTTTCCGGCGTGTCATACCCAAAAGAAGCAGCTGCCGGATCTTGCTCGTCTTGGTGGCATCCTGCGCTAAAATATTTCTAATTTGCTCATTCATAATGCTTTACCCTTTGTTGTTATAGTGCTAAGGTAGCATTATAATCTCACATGTCGTAGCATTACGAGACTTATTATCAATGGATTAGCTTAGTTTAGCTTAGGCTAAAAGTCCTTATCAAGTGTCTTGTTTTATTACGTTCTCTCGATGTTTATCCGCTCCCCACCTTACCGTCTGTTTTTCCAAATACCTTATTATCTGAATATCAATTTATCAATATACCAAATAACCAAAATACCAATTTACCCGATTATCAGATAACCAAGCGGTCTAAACTTCAGTAATACCTATTTACCTAATAACCCGAATATCAGAATATCAAAATACCCGATTAGCAGAATATCAGAATACCAATTTATCTAAATACCAATTTACCTGATTATCTATCGGGTTATGCCGGTTATTCAGCAATCCCGGCGTATTTTCAGGCATTTCAGCCCATTTCTTAACGCCAAAATTCCGATAACAATCACCTTGTTGTTGAAAAATATGGACATATATGGAGAAGTTTTGAGGAAGGGAGGAAGGCATCAAGCGGAGCAATCTGCAGTTCTACTTAAAAACGTTGTCCCCATTAGGGGACAGCAAGTTGTGTTTTCGTTAAACGAAAACCAGACGGTTTAACAGCGCGTTACGCCGTTAAATCGTTACCCATTATATGCTCCGGAGTCGCTTGCCACAGGGAAAATATCGGGGAGTTCCCACTATTTTTCGTCCGGTTCTTCCACAATTTCATCGGGGATATTCCTTCATGTGTCCAGTCCGGTTCTTTTAGAAACCAGTATTTAGCGCTTGGCTACGAATGGTATTTCACTAATATTACATCATATTTTGCAATATCGCTTTGAAAAGGTACCGATTATTAAAGTCAGAGCACCGTCACCGGTAATATTGCAAGCTGTTCCAAAGCTATCCTGTAAAGCAAAAATAGCGATAAGCATGGCTGTGCCTGCGTCGTCAAATCCCAACACGGAAACTACGATGCCCAATGAGGCCAACACTGTTCCGCCGGGAACTCCGGGCGCACCTACCGCAAATATTCCCAACAGAAAGATAAACAAAACAAGGGTGGAAAGTGCGGGAAGCTGTCCGTAAAGCAACTGGGATACGACACATACAAAGAACACTTCCGTCAGAACGGAGCCGCAAAGATGTATATTCGCGAACAGAGGAATGGAAAAGTCCGAGACTTTCTTGTCCAGGACAGGGCTCTTGTTTGCACATTCCAGAGCTACTCCCAGTGTAGCCGCAGAAGACATGGTTCCTAATGCCGTGAAATAGGCAGGCAAGTAAAATTTGACTACCTGCCAACTGTTCTTACCGGAATAAACGGCAGCCAATCCATAGAGCAACAACAACCATAGATAATGGCAGGCTATGGCAATCAGTATTACCGGCAAAAATATCCCCAAACGGGATATATCCCCCTCATAAGATAACGAACAGAAATTAGCAGCTACATACAATGGAAGCAGGGGTATCAGAATACGTTTTACCAGTTGCAGCACGATCTCCCGGAATTGCAAGAGCAGTTCCGCAATCTCTTTCGATTTTATCCAAATGCATCCCAACCCGATCAAGACCGAGAATAGCAGAGCGGACATCACACTCAACATGGGGGGAATCTCCAGGCTGAACAAGACTTCCGGCAGTTCCCTTAGGGACCCGGTGACAGACCGTATGTCCAGCAAAGGT
This sequence comes from Bacteroides sp. MSB163, assembly GCF_036416795.1. Taxonomy (NCBI): domain Bacteria; kingdom Pseudomonadati; phylum Bacteroidota; class Bacteroidia; order Bacteroidales; family Bacteroidaceae; genus Bacteroides; species Bacteroides maternus. Next base: position 2,658,286 of record NZ_CP143867.1, read on the forward strand.
ATCACCTGATATCCTACCAGCATGGCAAAGAACGCTGCGCCTACGGACGAAAGGTATGCTAACGAGAAGGCAAAGACTATCAGCCGTGAAACACTCCCTTTCAGCGATGCGATGGAAGGAGCCACGAAACCGATGATGATCAGAGGAACGAGGAAAAAAATTATCTGTCCACTGATTTGCTTAAGGACCAACACGCCCTTCATCCCCGCCTCGGGGATGAAGAAGCCTGCCAGTATGCCGGCAACAACAGCCAGCAATAGTAGAACAATCGTATTGGAAAGAAGCTTACGCATATCGATATTGTTTAATGATTGTAACGCCAGGAATGTACATAGTCAATGATGGCACGCAATCTATCATAGCCCGTATCACTGGGTACTGTACAGTCGGCCCCCAGAATAAAGTTGGCAGGAGCATTCTCCATCACCTTGTCCACCTCTTTCTTAGCCTCTTCCAGCGTACCGGTTGCTAAAACACCCAAGCGATCGAGACCACCGAAGACAGGGCGTTTGAATACCTTTTGTACATGTTTCAGATCGACACTTCCATTCTCTAAATGGATTGGGGGATTGATGATGCTGGCTGGGTAATTGGCATAGTCATCAATGCTTACATAGCTGCTTCCATAGTCACAAATATGCAGGATATTGAAGGGAGCGATCTCGTTTGCCACTTCGCTAACTCGTTTGTCATACGGACGGATAACATTCTTAAAGATGGGCGTCGTACCGAAGGTTTTTGTGTCACCCCCTTGGCTGGATACATAGAATCCATCAGCTCCGCGCCGACGTGCGGCACGCAGATAATTCTCTATACTCAGAGTTATATTTTCCAGTGCCGGACGAACAGCCTCCGGGTCTTTCTTCACCAGTTCCACAAAACTGTCACCAACCGTCTGGTGTAACAGAGAGACCGGAGAATAGACGGTAGGCAACACCAGAGCTTCACCTTTCAGCTCACGTGCCAAATCCTCGATCACTGCCAGTTGTGGTTCAAAGAACGCTTCGCCATATACAGGAACCTTTTTCCAATCGTCGGGCGTCTTGATCTCCAAGCGGGGAACGACCACTTCGTATTGAACCTTTACGATGTCCATATTTGTGGCACGGAAGAAATTGATATGATCTTGTACAGCCTTGGCACCCAGCTTGTGTTCAAAATGCAGGAAGAAGGCTGCCGGAACATACTGATTCGGCTTGGACTGGTCCAATACAGACAATATCAACTCACGCTTGTTAGCTTTCTGGGCAAAAGGTTCTTGGGCTTGAGCCTGAACAGGCAATGCTATCACACTCCATGCAGACAAAACTGCAATAAAAAACACACTTTTCTTCATAATGCTATCATTAAACTGTTTACTAATCATGCGAATCAGGAGTTGGCGACCTGATTCAAAAATTAAAAATTGACATATGTAAGTAGAGCGATGGCCAACTTTCCAAAGGTATGTACTAACAGTCCCTTGCTAACTCTTACTTTAGACGCTCTTTGAATTTCTGTTTTTTCATTCAGCCAGTTGAAAAAGGCTTCTATAGGCTGTCTGACCTTGGACACTGCTTTAGAGAACAAGTCTCTGGCGGCTTTATCCCTTTGTTTGAGCACTTCCGACCCTCCTTTAATCTCCTTATGTGGAGTAAGTACTTTAACCGGATTGCTTTCACCAAAGAAAGAAAAGTCGCTGTAAATCTTGTCCGCAAGAACGATCTTTCCGTACAGATATGGCACGAACTCGTTTTTGAATACGGTCAGGTCGTTGTCCGAAGCCAGTGTCAGAGCTATCATCTCAGGAAAAGTTATTCTCCCTTCCCTTCGCTGTCCTACCATGTGCAGTTTCATGCCATAGTAGTACATGTTCTTGGTAGAGCAATACCCTTTTGATGTTATCTCCGTTGCGACTTTCCCTTCCCGGTTCTTTCCTTTGCAGGTTACAATCGGCATGGAATCCACAATGGATATGAGAGAGTCGCAATCTTCGAGCTTGAATGATTGTATTATGGTTTCCACCAACACTTTAAATGCTTCTGAAAGCATGTTTAAACGTGTATTGAATGTCTTATAAGACGGCAGTTTTGGAAACCACGATGACAGATACTCCTTGGCGAAAGTATGTATTTCCTTGATGCCGAAGTATCTCTGGCAGTAACCGCAGAACAGATAGACGGTAAGAACCTCCTCGTCTGTAAACTCGGGATTGGAGTTGTTGCAGAATCTCTGGCAGCAGAAACGTAGAGAAGACCTATAGACATCACAGATATACATATACAAACCTATTAGTTTTAACTTTTTCTCCTTAGGAATCATAATTAGAAAACAACTGGAATTATCATTCTAATACACTGATTTTAATGAGATTACAAAAGGGTAATTAACTAAATTACAAACTTTTAAACTGTGAATCAGAAGAGATTTTCAACTTCTGATTCGCATAAATCATTATTTCTGTTTTATTCTGTAGTCCAGTGCCGGTTTACGATCGCCCAGCAAAGGCTCATACTTGAAGTTACTACCTCGGCGTTGTTCAAACTCCGCCTTTACCCGTTCCACTAACTGCGGATGCGTATACAGTTCTATGGCAGACAACGCAAAAACCTTAGCGGCATTTATCAAGCTTTTGGTTCCGATGGTGGTACCTGCAGAAGCCGCGTTCTGCCAACTGTGACCTGCACTGCCCGGAATAAAAGCCGCCGTTCCGAAACTCGCGGTAGGAACATTCCAACTTACATCGCCAACATCGCTCGAGCCACCTCCCTCGGAAGTGAATTCCTGCTGCAAGGGCCGTATGGCAAGTGCCTTGTCCAGTATGCTCTCCGGTTGTCCCAGTGTTTTTACGATTTCACGGGCAAAGGTCCGTTCGCGTTCATCATACTCCACACCTCCTACCAGTTCCAATTTATTTTGCAATACCTCCGACAAGGTCCGGTTATACAAATGCTCATAAAATCCGGCGATAATCTCCACCTCTACAGTGGTTTGGGTACCCAATGCGGCTCCTTGTGCAGCTGCTCCTATCCACTCCGTCAAGCCTTTCAAAATGTCGCGTTTGGGACTACGTATATAGTAAGACACTTTGGCATAATCCGGAACTACGTTAGGAGCCTCCCCACCGTTCGTAATCACGTAATGGATGCGGGAAGAGGTGGGCACATGCTCCCGCAACAAGTTGACCATATAATCGAATGCTTCAACACCATCCAATGCCGAACGTCCTTTGTCCGGACTGCCGGCAGCATGTGCCGGAATGCCACGAAATGTATAGTCTATCATCTGTATGGCAGTTCCTGTACCGGTCTTCACGCTATTTTCTGTGGCAGGATGCCAATCGAGCACAATATCGACCCCACTGAACAAGCCGTCACGTACCATGTAGACCTTTCCACCACCACCCTCTTCGGCTGGTGTGCCATATACCTTGACAGTACCTTCATGCCCGGTTGCAGCCAACCACTCCTTAATGGCAACCGCTCCTGCCACCGAAGCGCTTCCAAATACATTGTGACCGCACGCATGTCCGGCTCCTCCCTCTACCAATGGCTTACGATAAGGTACCGTGTCTTGCGACATACCGGGCAGGGCATCAAACTCTGCCAAGATGGCAATCACAGGAGAGCCGTGCCCGTAAGTAGCCACATACGCAGTGGGCATACCCGCCACTCCGCTTTCGATGGCAAACCCTTTCTCGCGCAGATGGTCCTGGTGTTTCCTGCTGCTTTCTGTTTCCAGGAATCCCAGTTCCGGGTTGCTCCATATACTTTTCTGCAACCGGTTATACACCCCGAACGAACGGTTCAGGTATGAAATGGCTGCATTATTGAGTTCTTTGTCTTTTGCCGTCTTCTTTTGAGCAAAACTTCCGGACACCAATGTTGCCAAGAAGAATGTTGTAATAAAAATCTTTTTCATTTCTTACTCGTTTAAAGTTTATCGGCGATAAAGGGTTATGCATTACGTTTCCCATAGGTGAATTCGCCTTGTTTCACTTTGTCACTCTCGAAATATTCCCGCTCACAGGAACTGTCTCCCCAAAGCAGGTTTTTAGTAATACGATGAGAAGTCGTACGTGTAAAGTTCTCGATGTTTGTAGTATCTATCACATCGCAAAACAGAGGTGCAAAACGCTTGAACCATGGATATTCATCATAATATTGCAACCATATTTCTGCGTAAGGGCATGTCACGCCACCCATTGCCGGTGTCCAGCTATCCCATGCACTACGAGCCAAGTCCGTCACTTTCCGGAAGTTCTCCAATGTCGGTTCCAAGCCCTGCCTGCGAGCTTCTTCCCGCATTCGGTCGCTACGGTCCAGGCTTAACTCAAAAACAATCCGTTGTACAAGAGGAAAAGCTTCCTTCTCACCCAGTACATCGACCAATGACTTGCATACGTGGAAATATTGCAAAGCAAACTGGTAACATGCCTTACGGGTTTCGCGCACTTGTGCGGGGAGATAGGTAATCCCTTCCGTATCCAGCTGAGATGTGGATGCAACAGCACGAAACAGGTTACCACCAACCAGAAGACCTGCTGACAGCAATCCTCCCTTCTTTAAAAAATCTCTGCGATTGCTCATGTTCTTACTTCATTTGAAATCATATAAAACAAGTTATTGTCTCTATGGATATCCCGACTGCCTATTCAAATCCTTCATAGGGAGATGCCCCGGTTTCTCCAGAGTAGCCCCAATTTTGCGTCAACTTGGGGTTCAACGAAATCTGGCTTCCCGGAATGGGATACAGATAATTCTTGAAAGAGATATCGGGTTTGTCTCGTTTCAGGGTTTTCACCAAGATGTGCCATCTTACCAGGTCGAACCAACGTTGCCCTTCAAGAATAAACTCATTGAAACGTTCCTGTTGCAACCGCTCACGAAATTCAGACTGCGAAAGTCCTGCCGGCAAATCGTGCATAGAAGGAACGGTAACCGGAAAATGGCGATAGGCGCGACGACGTACCTGGTTAATAGCCTCATAAGCATTGGAAGTAGGACCATTCAACTCATTCTCGGCTTCTGCTTTGATAAGAAGCACTTCCGCATACCGGATATAGACATTATTTGTATTCCGTCCGGCAAATTGGTTCTTGGCATAGTTGATGGTATCTATGTACTTGCGAAACAGCGGGACTTTAAACGTAAAGTATTCATTCGTATTGGGATTCCACAGACGTTTTGCCCAACTGCCGGCTTTGCGTTGATCGGCGTCATCCATTTCTTCGTAGAAACGGACATCGTTGGTGATAAGTACCGGTTCGGAATCGCTCCATCCCATCGCAAAGGTACAGTGCCCGGTGACATTGCTCAACTCGGCATGCTGGATAGAGAAGATGTGCTCAGGACCGTTTTTCTTGTCTACTGCATGCAGTTCTGTAAAATCCTCTACCAGCCTGTACTTATTGGAAGCAATAACACAGTCGGCATATTCAATGGACTTGGCATAAAAGTCACGGCTTTCGGCTTTACCGCGGGGAGATGCCGTCTGTGCCCACGTAAGATACACCTTGGATAAAGTGGCGAGTGCCGCACCGTTGGTAGCTCTTCCCTCCGTACTTTCCGAAAAGACATCGGGCAAATGCGAAGCCCCCTCCAAATCGGAAACTATCTGGGCATACACTTCATCGACCGGGGTACGCGTGCTTCCTTCTCCCTCACCGTCATGCAAGATTAGAGGTACATCACCCCACCAACGGACGATATTGAAATAGAACAAGGCACGAAGGAATTTAGCTTCATTGATGTACCGGTCACGTACGGTTACATCTATATTATCGTTTTCCGAAAGGCGGTCTATGACGATATTGGCACGGTTGATACCGATATAAGACTCCGCCCAACCATCTTCCACAAAAATATTATTGGGTTGCACTGCCATGTTACTGAGTTCCCGGATGTGGGCACTGTTGGTATTGGCACCGGCACGTACATATTCCGTTGTAAGGTCTCCCATGTAGATAGTCAGATTTTGGTACATTCCCTGAAAATCTGTCGACCAATTGGTAAGAATGGCATAGATACCGTTCACCGCACTTTCAGCATCCTCCGCCGTATTGTAAAACAGGTTTTTGTCGATGGAACTTGCCGGATTGATGTCAAGGTCTGCGCAACTGCTTGCCCCGAGCAAGGCACCTATATATAAAGCATATATTATCTTTTTCATATCTCAAGATTTTTAAATAACGAACTATTATGCAATCATTTGCGACTTACAAGGTGAGGTTAACACCAAACTGTACGGTCTTGGCAGAAGGATAAGTACCGAAATCGACACCTTGGTACAGACCGCTGCTCTCGTCTACCCCATTCCGGTTGGATTCCGGGTCGTAACCGGAATACTTGGTCAGTGTAAAGAAATTCTGCAAGGATACGAACAGCCTCAATTTAGCATCCGGAGTAATGTGTTTCAACGGCAAGTTATAACCTAATGTCACATTACGTACTTTCAGGAAAGAGGCATCCTCCACATATCGGTCATCGGACACAATAGAAGTCGAATTGCTTGCCTTCGGAATCGTATTTGAAGGGTTGTCCTCCGTCCAACGGTTGACAACAGACTTTAAGGAGTTGTACGAAGTACTGGTCTTCTCAAAACGGGCACGCAACGTATTGAAAAGCTTGTTGCCATAGCTGCCATGCAAAGAAATGAAAAGGTCGAAATTGCGATAACTCAACGTAGTGTTGAAACCGCCGGTAAACTTAGGCTGGCTGTTGCCCAAGATGGTACGGTCTTGTTCGTTTACCACTCCATCATGATTCACATCCTCATATTTCACCACACCGGGAGCCAATGCCTCGGTAGATTGTGGAGGGAGTTTACTGATATCTTCGTCTTTTTGCACAATGCCCACAAACTTATACCCGTAAAAAGAGCCGAGGGGTTCTCCTTTTTTCACGATAAGGGGCTGTATATACTGAAGGGTTCCGATTCCGTTGAACGACGGGAAGAAAGATTCGGCATCCCCCAGGCTCTCCACCCGGTTGGCATTCGTGGCGAAATTAACAGACGCCTTCCAGTTCCAGTTTTTCTGCTGGAGCAAGATTCCTGTCGCTTCGAACTCGATACCTTTATTCGATACACTACCGATATTGCGTAGTGCCGAACTGAAACCGGTAGAAGATTCAATAGGTACATCAAGCAACAAATCAGACGTTTTCTTGTAATAAGCATCAATGGTGAAAGTCAACCGGCTGTCAAAGAATCCCGTACTCAGACCGATGTTATAGGAAGCTGTCGTTTCCCATTTCAGATTCGGGTTAGGCAGGTTCTCTACCACATAAGCTGTCACAGGAACATCGTTAAAGTAATAAGTGTTGGGAACAATATTGGCTATATAACGAAAATCACCGATTTCCTGATTTCCCACTACACCTCCATTCAAACGCAGTTGCAAGAAAGATACTTGCTTGCCCAAATGAAGGAAACGCTCTTTGTCGATGTTCCAGGAAAGACCTACGGAAGGGAAATAACCCCATTGATGTCCTTTAGCAAAACGTGAAGAGCCGTCGGCACGCAATGTCACTGTGGCATTATAACGTTGGTCGAAAGAATAAGTGACACGTCCCAGTACAGAATTCAACGTAGAACTATAGGATTCACTGGTGGGGAACAAAGGCGTTCCGCCACTTGCCAGATTGTTATAACCGGTAGCATCATTGGCAAATCCGTAAGACGAAGCAGAGGAACCGCGCTTGTCGGTACGTTGTGCCGTATATCCGACCAAGGCAGAGAATGAGTGCAAGTTACGGAAGACACGACTATAGTTGGCTGTATATTCCGATTGCCAAGTATAAACCGATTTATGCCCGATGGCAGCCAAACCGTTCTTTGACGCTCCCGGCGTAGTGTACGACGGTGCATAATTGCTTTGGCGGGTATTGCTCAAGTCTAATCCCAGATTGGCTTTCAATGTCAACCCACGGAGCAGTTCGTACTCGGCATAGGCGATGGCCAAGATGCGGGTATTCTCAGTCAGCGTTTTCACGTTCTCCAAGTCGGATATCGGATTGGGGACCTTACCATTGTAAGACACCGTACTTAGTTCGTTCGGCTCATAGTTGAATCTGCCGTCTTCGGCATAGATAGGAATAATAGGAATATTCGAAATGGCAGACACCCACGTGTTCGGAGCATTGTTCTCGTTCCTGTTACGTAACCCATTCAGTTGGGTAAATGCTCCCGAAATCGTAATACCCACCTTTAACTTCTCTAGCAAGTCACGGTCATAGTTGATACGTCCGTTATAACGCTTCAAGTCCGTCCCCCGGATGATACCATCTTGATGTTTGTAATTACCTGAAATGGAGTAACGGGAACGTTCGTCACCACCAATAACAGAGAGCTGGTGTTCTTGCGTGAAACCGGTTCTCAAGGCTGCGTCTTGCCAGTCATAGCCCTGTTCGTTCTCCGGCAGAGGAAGCTGCAACTCGGGTGTACCTTCCGAAGTACGGATTTCGTTATACAGCTCCGTCCATTCGCGGGCATTGAGAAACTCCATCTTTTTACCGATGTGCTGCCAGCCGAAGTTCGCCTGATAGCTGATGTTATCCTTGCCGCGCTTGCCTTTTTTGGTGGTCACAATGATGACACCGTTGGCCCCTCTTGTACCATAGATGGCAGTCGCACTGACATCCTTCAAGACTTCAATGCTCTCAATGTCTGACGGATTGATAAAAGAGAGCGGGTCCAGCGTAGCGTCACTGCCACCGGCATCGGTGCGGTTGGCGGTGACATCGTTATAGATAATGAAACCGTCGATGACGTAAAGCGGTTCATTGCCTCCCGTAATGGAGTTGCCACCACGGATGCGGATAGTAGAAGATGCTCCAGGCTGCCCGGAAGTAACCGACACGTTCAGACCAGCCACCGCACCCGCCAACGCACTCTCCACAGAGGGAGGTGTCTGTTTCAGCAAGTCCTTATTGACGGTAGAGATGGCACTGGTCAGTTCTTGCCGTTTCTGTACGCCATAACCCACTACCACCACCTCTTGCAACACATCGGTAGTCTCTGTCAACGAAATCAAGATCGGTTCGCTATTGTCATAAACATCCACCTGCTGGCTGCGGTATCCCACAAAGCTAACGTTGATGACGGCAGGCAACTCCTTGACACTGACAACGAAGTTACCGTCGATGTCGGTCAGTGCCCCCGAATGTTCGTCTACCACCGAGAGGGCAGCCCCTATCACCGGCTCATTGTTGTTGGCATCGAGTACACGTCCTTTCACTTGGATTTGCGCAAAGGCTCCCCCGACTATCCCGCCAAGCAACAGCAGGATAGTCCCCAAACGATATATAATTTGCATGATTGTACTTTGATTTAGTTGTATTTATATTTGTTGTCTTTACCGATTCGTTACCGGCTGGTCAGCAGCTTCGTTTCCAACTGCTTCTTCTCTTTCTGCGCCTGCTTTTTGTCAAGGGTCAAGAAGCCGAAGTCATGGTTGTATTGCTGTCCTTCACTGACAATCCAATGCAAGAAGCCAGCCACTATGTGCTTGTCTTTGTAGGCAAACCCTACCTCCCGTAGCGGTACCAGAGTGATGGCGTCATTCTCCAGCAACTGCAACGTTTCATCCAAATCACCGTTGCGCAGGATTTCGCCCTGTTCTTTCTTTACATCCAATGGCAACAAGGACAATTGGGGTTTTAACTTACGGCTCTCCAGATCAAAAAGATAAGTCAGGTTGTTGAAAGTAACTCCTGTGTGGTCTTTGCTGATAGCGGTCAACAGGTAGATGTCATCACCGGCAATACGCTTGCCACGCAACTGGGCTGTCTGATAACCGAAATAAGCGGCAAAAGCATTGGCACCCGAAACGCGGTTAGTCCCGGAGTAAACAGTAACTCCTTCGCGCAATTCATCTCTCTTCTTACCATTCTCCACCTCTTGCAAGGCGTTATGCTGGAAAAAGAGTTTCTTCAATGCCTTCTCATCGAAACGACGACGGGTTATCTGTTCATACAACGGATTCTGAACAGTCGTAACAGGCAACAAAGCATACCGCCCCACATAGGTCACGTGGCTGTCTGCCTTATCTTCCTCACCGGCAATCTCTGACACAAAACGCAAATCGGCTTCCTCGTCGCTACCTGCAACAAGGCGTATCTGCACGTCGGGATGTGCCTCTGTATATTTCTTGATCCAAGTTTCCACCAGCCCGCTACCAAACTTGGGGATGGTGACGGTGATCACTTTTTGAGGTTTGTCTGCTGCATAAGATGAAGAGAAAACAGTCAACAGAACCATAATGAATATTTGTCTGAAATTATATCGTATTGTAGTCATATCAATTATTATTTTTAAAGTTTGTAATTCACTTCTTTCCATAAGACTTCCGTCTTTCTTTCCATGGAATGACTGTAAGCCAATTGCATAACAGTACGGAAAGGGATCATCCTTCTCGGTTCATTATTGTATTATTGTGCCAGGTGGCACATTCGCATGTCTCTATGGCAACAGACATAGACTGCTGACCATCGAAACCGATTTAACTTTCTGTTTTTTACCATCTCTTTTCCTTTTACCTTAAACTCAATAAACTATTATCTTCTTTTATGATGTATTAAAAACATAGTGCAAAGATAAATCGGAACCGAAAGCCACACAATACCATTCGAATGGCATTTTTACATACCGCATCTGCGGTATTTTATAATATCGGTATGTCCAGGATGCTGGAGCCTGTTTTTCTTATTTTTCTATTGTAACTTTATAAGTGTCCCCTCCATAATGTTTTATGGAAAGCACTCTGTATCCTTGCTCCTGTACGCTTCGAGGTATATTCTCTAACGGTTCTCCCTCGTTTAAAAGGACTTCCAGTGTATCTCCCTCGGTCATTTGTGCCAGCTTGAGTTTAGTGCGGACGAAAGTCATAGGGCAGTGTTCCCGGGTGATGTCAAGTATATGGTTCATCTTTTTGTTTTCGAGTAGTTATACAAACAAGGTCTGCCCCCCTTGGGAAAGTTTCAGAAAAGTGGCCACTCCCAGGACATCCTCCACTTCATGGATGAAGTCGCCTTTTTCCAGTCCGAGAATGTGCATCGCCATCTCACAGGCATACAGGTGGATGCCAAGTGCCTTGGCAGCATCCAGCAGTTCTTCCAGTGTGGCGACGTTGTTCCTGCGCATCATGTAACGGAATATTTTCGGTCCCAGCCCCATGAAATTGAAACGGCTGGCCGGCGCTGTTCCCAGTCCCCCCATCATGAAACCGAATACCCTGGACAGGAATCCCCTGCCTGTAAAAGAGCGTCCCTGTTTCCGCTTGATGGCATCCAGTCCCCAAAAGGTAAAGAACATGTTTACTTCGTAACCGACGGCAGCCGCGCCGGTAGCCAGCGTGAAAGCGGCAGTCAGCCTGTCGAAATCTCCGCTGAAGGCGATGAGTGAAAGTTTCCTCACGCCAGTTGTACTTTGACAATGAATTGCGTTTTCTATGATTCCCATTTTATTGTGTTTTTTAACGTCAGTACCAAAGGACCTGCTATGGATTCCGGTGTGGTTTCAAATCGCACACTGGCTGTCCATAACTGACAAGCTCTTCTATCATGGGGTGTATTCCACACAAGGGACAATCGTTTTGTCGGCAAGACTCTATCCGGTGGAATTCCATGGTCCTGGCATCGAATGTCAGCAGACGGTCGGTCAGAAGTTCTCCCGTTCCGGTCAGATATTTTAAGGTCTCTGCCGCCTGAATGCTACCCAATATGCCGGCTATGGCTCCCAGTACGCCCGCTTGCGAGCAAGAAGGCGAGCCGCCTGCAGGAGGAGGCTCACCGAACAGGCACCGGTAACAGGCCGTGCCCGGAAGATGGGTGAAGATCTGTCCTTCGAAACGCAGGATTCCCCCCTGGGTAACAGGTTTGCTTGCCAGGACGCAGGCGTCGTTGATAAGATACTTGGTGGGGAAATTGTCCGTACCGTCCACGATAAAGTCATATTCTCTGACGATATCCAAAATATTCTCCACTGTAAGGTTCTCATGATAGGTGTTGATGCAGACATAAGGATTTATCTTCCGCAGTTTCTCTCCGGCGGAATCCACCTTGTTGCGCCCCACGTCCGGCGTGAAGTGTATCACCTGGCGTTGCAGGTTGGAAAGCTCCACCGTGTCACCGTCCGCAATGCCGATTGTCCCCACTCCGGCAGCTGCCAGATAGAGAGCGACAGGTGACCCTAACCCACCGACACCGATAACGAGCACACGCCCCCGTCGTATCCTTTCCTGTCCCTCTGCTCCGACTTCTTGCAACAGGATATGCTGGCTGTAACGTTGAAGTTCCTCTTCCGTGAAATCAATCATTCCTCCTCCTTTTCGTTTCAGATTCCTCGTTACAACCAGACGTGATAGCCGGCTTCGGTGGTCAACGCCTTATCTTCGTCTATGCAGGAACCGGTCGTAGTCAGCAAGTCGCCTACCACAGCGGCATTGATGCCGATTTCGAGTGCTTCCAATTGTACTTCACGTGAGAGCCTGCCCCTTCCCCCGGCAAAGCGCAATTCCGCCCCGGGATGAAGGAAACGGAAAACAGCTACGGTCAGCAATATCTCCTCATCGTCAATGGGAGCCGTATCGGACAGGGGAGTGCCCTTGACAGGCGACAGAATATTAATAGGAATAGACTCCGGCCGCACCTCTCGCAATGCGATGGCCAGCTCGATACGTTGGGCACGTGTTTCCCCCATGCCTATGATCCCACCACTGCATATCTCAAAACCAATCTCCCTGGCCCATTTCAGAGTCTGTATCTTCTCCTCAATGGTATGGGTCGTGCACAATTGTGGGAAAAAGGAAGGTGCCGCTTCCAGATTGCAATGATAGCGTCTCACGCCTGCATCCCAGAGCTGTTGCAGCTCTCCTTTCCCTAACAGTCCCAGCGAGCCACACAGGAAAAGACGGGTATTTTTTCCCAGTTCACGATAGTTCTCGCAAATCTTTTCCAAGTCATCCCCTTTTACGGACCGGCCGCTCGTCACCTGGCAGAAGCGCCTCACACCTTTCTTCTCGTCCCGCTTGGCCTGTGCCACCACCTTGTCAGCCGGAGCAATCCCATGGACTTCGGAACCGGTATGGTAGTATCCGGATTGGGCACACCATTTACAGTTCTCGGGGCATTTGCCGGCACGGGCATTGATAATGCTGCACGGGTTGAAAGACGGCTTCCCGAAGTGGCGTGTAATTTCTCCGGCAGCCTTGTAGAGGGCTTCCCTCCCTTTTGTTTCGGCCAGCTCCATGATTTCTGTCCGGGTCAATGACTCTCCCCGGAGTACCCGTTGTTTCAATTTTTCTATTATTTCCATTGCTACTTTCTTTGATTGACAGATACCTGAATCTCCGTACAGGAACTGTCCATGCAAAGGTAGTATGGATTTACACGGCGGAAAATACCACCAGTGCGGTATATTTTATCCCACAAATATGGTATCCGTGATAAAGGGGGGGCGGTCAGGCGTGTCGGAGGCCGGTTGGCGTAGCTTATACGGAAGATCAGATATGGATACCGTAAACATGCTTCACTTCATCCATGACAAACATACTTTCAATGGAGCCGAGGCTTTCAACCGTCCCCAATACATTGAGGATGAACTCCTGGTAATATTTCATATCCGGGGCATGGATTTTCAGCAGATAGTCGAAGCCGCCCGATATGTTGTAGCATTCGGTCACCTCCGGGATATCTTGCACGATACGTGCAAATTCCCCGGCGATATCCCGGTTCATCCGCCGGAGTTTCACATTACAGAACACCACGAATCCCCGGTCAAGTTTTCCCGCGTCCAGTACCGCCATATATTTTTTTATATATCCTCCTTCCTCCAGCCTCTTGAGCCGTTCGAATACGGGAGTGGATGAAAGGCGGACTTTCGCCGCGAGCTCTTTGACTGTCAGCCGGGCATTCTCCTGTAATGTGCGGAGCATCTGTATGTCCACATGGTCCAATTTTCTTGAAGTATCCATCGTTTTCTGCTAATATAAAAAGTGTTCATAATGCCTCCACCGCTTGCCGGAGCTGTTCCATTGCCTGCCGGAGCACCGCTCTGGGAGTGCCCACATTCATCCGCATGAATCCCTCGCCGCCAGGACCAAACATCTCGCCGTCATTCAATGCCAGGCGGGCCTTGTTTACAAAAAGATGTAACAATCGGTCGTGATTCAGCTTCAAGGCACGGCAGTCCAGCCATATAAGGAATGAAGCCTGCGGACGCAGAGGCTTGACAGCTGGCAAATACTTCTTGCAGTAGTCCATTACAAAATCGATGTTGCCTTCCACATAGCGGAGCATCTCCCTGCGCCAGGGCTCACCTTTCCTAAAGGCGGCAATGGTGGCTATGGGGGCGAAAAGCGGTGCCTCGTTCAGCTCGTTCGCCTTCATCCATCCGAAGAAACGATGGCGTATATTTCTGTCAGGAACGATGGCATAGGAACTGACGATACCGGCGATATTGAATGTCTTGGAAGGTGCCCCGAAAGTAATGCTGCATGCGGAAGCCTCCTCGGAGACCGTGGCGAACGGAATGTGCCTGTTGCCCCACAACGCCATATCGCAATGTATCTCGTCGGAGATGACAAGGATGCCACGGCGGTAACAAAAATCTGCCAAGCGGATAAGTGTTTCCCTGTCCCATACGACACCGCCGGGGTTATGAGGATTGGAGAGAATCAGCATCCGGCATTTCCCGTCAGCCACGGTTTCAAGATTCTCAAAATCCATGCTGTAGGAGCCGTCTTCATTCTCCCGTAACGGGTTATATACCACTTCACGCCCGTTCTCCTGAGGGGTTATGCGGAAGGGATGGTAGACGGGAGGCTGTATGATGACTTTCTCATCCTCCTTCACAAATACATTGACGGCCATTCCGATACCTTTCATTATTCCGGGGATGTATGACAGCCACTCCGGTTCCACCCTCCATCCGTGGTGTGAAGCGATCCATTCGATGACAGCCGTTCTGTACTCTTCCGGTTCCACCGTATAACCGAACAGCGGATGTTCCAGTCGTTGACGTAACGCTCTGATGATGAAGGACGGAGTCTCAAAATCCATATCCGCCACCCATAAGGGAAGCAGCCCGGCGTTACCGTAACGTTCTTGCAGTGCGTCTATTTTCAGGGCGCCTGTGCCCCTTCTGTCCACAATTTTGCCAAAATCGTATCTTTCCATACTTGCTTCTGTCTTTAATGATTATTCCTATATGATCGTTAGCCCAGCGCTTGTTCGATGTCCTCCAGCAGATCGTCCGTATCCTCCAGTCCGATGGAAAGACGGATAGTCGTATCCCTTACATCCATCTCACGCCTCTGTGCTTCGGTAAATAGCCCGAAAATAGTGCTTGCGGGATGGATGGCGAGTGTCTTGTTGTCGAACAGGTTGGTGGCGCGTCGTATCAGTCTCAGACGGTTGATGAAACTGATGCACGCCTCTCGGCTTTCAAGTTCCATCGTTATCATGGCACCGGCGGTGGAGCCGAACTGCCTCTGTGCCAGCGCATGGTACGGGTTATCCTCCAGCCCTATATAATTTACGTGCCGGACATCAGGCTGGGTACGGAGCTGTTCCGCAATTACGGCGGCATTGCCGGACTGTACCCGGTAACGTGCATCCAGCGTCTCCAGTCCGATGGTCTGCATGTAGGCTACATGCGGGGTCATATAAGCACCCAAGTTGAAAAGCATTTCCGTACGCATGCGTCTGCCGAATTCGGGACAGGTCCCATAATCCATGACTAGTCCGCCGATGGAAGTAGCTCCACCGGACAAATATTTGGTACTGGAAACCACCTCTATGTCCACTCCAAGGCTATGCGAACTGAATTCCGTGAAAGGAATGAGCGTGGTGTCGGCTATGAGGGGGATTCCCTTTCTGTGAGCAATCAGGGAGAGCGCCTGCAGATCTGCAACCTCCATCTGCGGATTGGTGATGATTTCCAGATAGATGCAACAAGTATCACGATCCACAGCACTCTCCACGGACCGGATGTCAGTCAGGTCGCACAGTCTGGGGGACACTCCGAAACGAGGCAACGTTCCGGTAATGAGCGCATAGGTGTTACCAAACAGGTGGCGTGATGTGACGATATTCCTGCCGGCGGCTGCCACCGAGAACAGGGTGTTGCTGATGGCCGCCATACCGGAACTCAGGGCGATAACGTCCGCAGCACCGGTGAGGGACCTCACCTTGTTCTCAAGAAAAGTTACCGTAGGATTCATCACCCGGGAATAGTCAGGAGAGTCCGTCCGACCGCAAAATGCGTCCGACATGCTGTCGGCATCGTCAAACTCGTAGGCAGCCGTATGGTACACCGGCATGCTCAAGGCATCATAGGCATCCCGGCGTTGGAATCGGGTATGGATTGCTTGGGTTTGTTTTTTCATTGCTTTTTCTTTTATTATATATTTATCTTCATCTGTATGTCGCGGCAAATTTAGTGATAAAACCTAAATTGCATACGAAATATGGCGTAATATCTGTTTTAGAGGCTTTGATTTGGAATAATATTCTTTTTTATGAATCTCCAGATATTCGTTATAGTATAATTGTTCTTTGAAAAGGTTATGAAATAGTGTTATTTTCTATTTTTCTTTATAATATTGGGCGGTTCATTCATCTACTGTAATTTTGCCATAATTACGCACCTTGTTGAATCACAAGGACAAAACATATTTCTATGGTAACAAATAAAATTCGAGATTCTGTAGAGATCACGCGCTGGGACAGGAAATACCGCAGTGATTTCATTCGTTTGAACCGTGAATGGATTGAAAGATTTTTCTGTCTGGAAGAATCCGACCTGAAGATACTGGGTGATCCCGAAGGGGAGATAATAGACAAGGGGGGAGAGATATTCCTTGCTTTGAATCGTGGAAAGGTGGTGGGGTGTTGCGCATTGATGTACCATCCTGATACCGGGCGACATGAGCTGGCCAAGATGGCTGTCTCTCCTGCCGAACAAGGAAAAGGGATTGGTTTTCTGTTAGGAGTCGCCCTGTTGAAATATGCAGGGGAACATGGTGTGACCGATATTTTTCTGGAGGCCAATACACGGCTGGCGGCTTCCGTCAGGCTGTACCACAAACTCGGCTTCCGTCAGGTGGAAGCGAAGAACCCTGTGTACGACAGATGCAATCTGTATATGGAAAAAATTCTAGGACATTGAGATTTGCCCGTTGTAACAGTTGTCACTGCCCAGACCATCCAGACGTCAGTCAAAGGAGAACAGATGATCGTCACTGTTCGCAAACATACTGCGACAGGCAGGGGAAAACGACATCTTTTAATTATATTATCCCGTTGAACTTTTATTAGGAACAGTCATGAATACTGATACAATATTTATTATCGCGGACAATCAAGATATAACCAGGCGAGGAATGCATGGGTATATTTCCGACCTGTTCGAAGGATGCCATACTGAAGATGTGGCGGACAAGCGGGAACTTCTGCAAGCCTTGACAAAACATAATGAATGCCTTGTCATTTTTGATTATACTTTGTTTGACATGAATGGCGTAGAAGAGTTTCTGATTATAGAAAAACGCTTTCCGGATGTCCGCTGGCTATTATTTTCAGATGAACTGAGCGAGCAGTTTATCCGGAGACTGGGAGTAGAAAAGAATGTCGGAATGATTCTTAAAGAGAGTTCCGGTGAGGAAATCCGTTCCGCATTGAAATGTATGGCTTTGGGAGAGCGTTTTCTTTGTCATCAGATAACCGAACTGTTGATAAGCAATTCCGGCAGGCCGGAACATCATTCCGTCCTCACCGCTACGGAAACGGACATTCTCAAGTTGATAGCGCGTGGAAAATCCGTAAAGGAAATAGCCGCGGAAAGGATATCAAGCGTCCATACCATTGTCACCCATAAAAAAAATATATTCAGAAAACTTGGGGTCAACAATGTGTATGAAGCGACCAGATATGCATTACGCGCAGGTCTGGTCGAACTGGTGGAATATTATATATGACGGTTGGACAGAATAGGGATTCCATTTTACCTATATGAACATCTTAATATCCGTGAATATTTTGCTTATTTATTATGGTTTCTATTGCATGTGCATATATATTCCGGAGTCCTCCAGTCGCTAACGGAAAAATATAGCTCAAAAGCTCTACAAAGTCGTTTTCCGATACTTCCGTTCATATATGGATAATAATTAAATTGAGGGCTTACATATGTGGTTGAAGTTTAAAATCATTTTAGGATATGTCATACTGCTTCTTCTACTCGTTCTGACCATCTATATCTTCCGCAGGGAACAGACGAGGCGGAACAGCCTGCAACAAGATGAACAGGAACTGGCCTGTATCCGGCGTTTGGCTGGAGAAACATATGCAGGTCTGCTGGAACTGTCCACTTACGGTGAAACGGTCAGCGTCTGGGAAGAAAGCGACCTCGGTCTCTACCGAGCAAAAAAGGACAGTATCTGTAACATGTTGCAGGAACTAAAAATATATATGAAATCCCCCGAGCAACAGTCGCGCATGGATTCGTTATGTCTGCTGCTGGAGAGAAAGGAACTGCTGCTGGATACGGTCATGGACACGTTCGGGCGTTTGCGCAAGATCGGCGAGATCGTGAACCGCAAGATTCCGGCAATTGTATCCCGTATCCGGCAGGCGGATATCTCTTCGGCTGTGGAAAAAGAGAAGGAAGAGATCCCGAAGAAGGGTTTCTGGTCATTCATCAGGTTCGGAAGGAAGAAATCAGCCTATCTGCAGCAGAAGGAACTGCTGGAACATCGGCGGCAGTCCGACGAAAAATACCAAGGCATCACATCTGTCGCGAACATGCTGCACTCCCTTGACAGGGAGGTGACCGACATGCAGGAGGCCGAACGGGAAAAGCTGCTGGAACAGATGGACCTCCTGTACAGTAACAACACGGACCTGAACCATAGGCTGAGCCGGATTGTCAGGAACTTTGAAGCGGAAGCCGGGGCTCGGTTCGACGAGCATTACAGGCAGGTCCTTTCCACACGTGACCGTTCGTTTCGTGTGGCCTCCTTTCTGGCCGTTCTTGTCTCGTCGCTGACCGTCCTCCTGTATCTCATCATCCACCGGGATCTGAACAGGATAAACCGGTACCAGCGTCAGCTGGAAGCCTCCAATCGTGAGAACACGGAACTCCTGCAATCGAGAAAACGCATGATGCTTACCATCGCCCATGACCTGCGCTCTCCCCTTGCCACCATCAGGGGAACGGCCGAGCTGCTGCCCGGCGAACAGGAAAAGGCCATTCAGGAGGAATACGCCGGGAATATCCGGCATGCATCGGACTATATGCTCTCGCTGGTGGACACGCTGATGAACTTCTACCTGCTGGATACCGGACAGGCCCGGGAGAACATCTCCATCTTTCGCCTGGAACCCTTGTTCAGGGAGATCGCGGACAACTACACGCCGCTGGTCAAGAAGAAAGGACTGCGGATGTTGACCCGTTTCTCCGGCATGGATGCGGTTGTCTGCAGTGACAGGGGACATCTGCAGCAAATTGTGAACAATCTGCTCTCCAACGCCCAGAAATTTACCGTAAAGGGATACATCCGGCTGGAGGCGGCGTATCATGAAGGGGAACTGTGTGTCAAGGTACAGGATACAGGCACAGGAATGGACGAAGGAGATAAACAGCGAATATTCGATGCGTTCGAGAGGTTGGACAATGCCCGCGGCATTTCCGGATTCGGGCTCGGCCTTGCCATCACCTCCCGTCTGGCCTCACAAATGGGAGGTTCCATTCGGGTGGAGAGCCAGCCGACCGAAGGGAGCTGTTTCATTGTGCTGCTGCCCCTCCTTCTTGCCGACAACGGTTCCCTGAAAGAGGAGCCGCCGCTTCCGACTGGTTATCAGATGGAAGGGCTGCGTGTCCTCCTGCTTGACGACGACCCGAGACAGTTCTCCCTCACACGTGAGATGTTCAGGCGTAACCGGGTCGAATGTGACTGCTGTACCGACTGCCGGAAAGTGGTGGAAAAACTCCGGGAAAATGATTATGATGTCCTGCTTACCGACATCCGGATGCCCGACATGGACGGGTTCGAACTGTTGGGACTGTTGCGCTCGTCCAATATAGAAAGGGCGAGGAGGATTCCGGTCATAGCCCTGACAGCCGGCGTGGAGCCGGAAGCTGAATACCTTTCTGGAGGATTTGCCGGATATGTCCGCAAGCCTTTCCGGATGGAGGAATTGATGGCGGTCGTCTCCCGGAGTGTCGGCAGGGACAGGCAGAGAGCATGGCAGCCGGACTTCTCCCTGATCCTCTCGGGAGAGGATGACAGGGAGGGGATGCTTGATGTCTTCATCTCGGAAAGCCGCAAGGACCTTGACCGGCTACGCAAGGCACTGGAAAAGAATGACCGACCGGCGGTCCGGGAGATCCTGCACAAGAACCTTCCCCTGTGGACGAGCGTCCGCCTTAACTATCCGGCGGAGAAACTACGCGCCATCGTGTTGTCCGATCCGGAACTCTGGACGGAAGAACGGATAAAATGCATCCGTGAAATATGGGAAGCCGCTGAAAGACTGATTGCTTGTGCGGAAAACATGAAGAGGAACATAAGACAGGAAAATGAAATGAGACACTCATGAGAACCATATTGATTATAGAGGATGATGTTGTCTTCGGCCGCAGCATAGGCAACTGGCTGAGGAAGAAAGGAATGGGCACCGCCCATGTGGGTACGCTTTCGGCGGCCCGCAAGGAACTCCAGGCAAAGGAGTTCGACCTCGTCCTGGCTGACCTGCGCCTGCCTGACGGCAACAGTACGGAATTGCTGGAATGGATGAACGGGAAATACTGTTCTGTCCCGTTCCTTATCATGACCAATTACGGCCAGGTGGAGAAAGCGGTGGAAGCCATGCAACTGGGGGCCGTCAATTACCTCTGCAAGCCGGTACAACCGGAAAGGCTGCTGGAGGCCATTGAAAAAGTATTCAGCCGTCCGAGGCATGACGGAACGGAGTTCTATCGTGGTGAAAGTGAAAAGGCGCGTGAGATGTACCGGCAGATAGGCCCGGTGGCCCGTTCCGACATGTCCGTCCTGCTCCGCGGCGCGTCGGGCACGGGCAAGGAACATATCGCTGCCGAGATCCACGAACAGAGTCTGCGCAGGAACAAACCTTTCATAGCCGTGGATTGCGGGACCGTGACCGACGAACTTGGCGGGAGCGAGTTTTTCGGCCACCGTAAGGGTTCGTTCACCGGAGCGGACAGTGACAAGGTGGGACTTTTCCATGCGGCGGAAGGCGGCACGCTGTTCCTGGATGAAATCGGGAACCTCACACCCGTAAACCAGATGAAACTGCTGCGCGCCCTACAAGAGAAGCGTTATCTGCCGGTCGGAACGGTAAAGGAACGTCCTTTCGACGTCCGTCTTGTCGCCGCCACCAACGCGGACCTGGAAGGGGCCATAACGGAAGGGCGGTTCCGTGAGGACCTGTACTACCGGCTGAACGAGTATACCATCCGGGTACCGTCACTCTCGGAATGCAGGGAGGACATCCTTCCGCTCGCCGGATTCTTCCTGAAACATTTTTCTGTAAAGTACCGTAAGGAGGTCCACGGCTTCGAGAGGCTGGCGACCGCCGCATTGCAACAATACGCCTGGCCGGGGAATATCCGGGAACTGAAGAATACGGTCCAACGCGCGGTCGTGTTTGCCAAGGGAGGATGGATATCCGTAGAGTCCTTGAAGCTGGATCTGGATATGAGACAGGAGAAGGTGGCAGTCCTCTCGGAAGAGGAGAAGGAAAAGCAGCTGATTCTTGCCACGCTTGAGAGGACCGGCGGGAATCGTGCCCGTGCGGCCCGAATACTCGGTATTAGCCGGACATCCTTGTATGACAAGCTGAAAAAGTACGATATCCTTCGTCGCGAAACCGGATATTATTAACATCCGTTATTTGCATTTCCGCCCGCTTCGGGATATGTTTGCCGGGAGATATGAATGGCATTTTAGTCTATAACAGCTTTTAATTCAATCTGAATATGGATATACGACCCTTATGCGGCAGACTCGGTTTTGAGGTCTGCGATTTTGAACGCCAGAGAAGAATGTGGCGGACCGGCTTTCTCCTTCCCGGTGATTTCCGTCCGGTGCACGGAAGCATGTCACAAATCATAGAAGAGCAGCTGGTCATCCCCATAACGGCTGAAATTGAAAGAAGCACCCTTAAAAGGATCAGTTACCGGAAATGGTACAGGGAGGGGAATTTTCGCCTGACAACCGGTGGAAAGCCGTTCGCTCTTGTCGAGATGCCCAACCCGGGCACAGGACGTGTGTTCTTCAGGAAGCTCTCCCCAAATGGGAGCCCCTGTTCCATGAGCACTCTACTGTATGATACGGACCAGTTGTGTATCCTGCTGACGGAAACCGTACCCTGAGAACGGCATGTTCGGGCACATCCCTTACAAAAGGTGTACGCTTGCCTTACAATTTTGTAAAGCGGTGTACGCCTTTTGTGTTTACACTCTACGGCCGGGATTTTGTTTTATCTGACTGGTATTCATTCTGTTAACGAGCAATAGACCCAAAACGGTTATCTCCGGCATCATATTCGTCCCTGCATCTTCGCCGGAAGGCACCATTGTCAAACCAAGAAAATGAACAGAATGAGAACACTGACGACACACCGCCTGCTGGACTGCTTCCGGGAAGCGGTCCAGGAAAGAAACACCGTTTCGGAAAACATATTGTCATCCGCCTATGATGAGTTCCTTGACTACCTGCTACGACTTGCAAAGGGTGAAATGCCCCTTCTTGAAAGACTCAGACACCTATACTATCTGGAGCTGGAACTGGACACCTGCCTGAACATGGCAGAGGAGATACCCGGGAAGTACCTGCATATTTGTCTGACGAAAGCTGCGGCTCTTGTCAAGACGGAAATCGGACTACTTCACTTTTCCGTGGAACATCCCGAATACCACACAGTCCCCTCCCTTACGAAAGGGAAGGGGCTGGATCTGCCCCCACTTTACTGGAAGGGTTCCCTTGCCAATCTGATGGAACTGATTGCCTCACTGGATTATTCCGGATTGGTTACGGACGGTACAGGAAACCGACAGTCATTCGCTTCACTGGTGACGGCATTCGGGTTGTTCTTTCATGTCAACCTCCCCAAACCTTACGACCTGCGTGCGGATCTTGCCCGACGTAAGAAAAGCCTCTCGGTGTTGCTCCCAAAACTCCGGGAAGCCTACGAAAAGAATATCGTGAACTGCGGAATCGGGAAGTGAGCAGAGAGTAAAAATCCCCCTGTCACAAATAGTCATCTCCTGTCAGTTGTAGTCACTTCCCGATTTTAGGTTCGTATGAATATTATCACTTATTTTGCTGCCGAATAAATGAAACACTTAAAAGTATGGCAAAGATCAGTAATACGCGCAAGCCTGTGCAGGCTGACAAATCAGGCAAATGAAGAGGCGGACGGACTCCCAAGGAGGAATCCCAGCTTCATTCCTACTATTATGGTTTCCGCCTGGACGAATTCCAGAACATCGAGTTCGAAAGGCTTTTCGAGAACTCGGGAGCCAAAAACAAATCCCAGTTCATCCTTTCCGCCCTCTTTGACAAACCGATGAAAGTCGTAAAGATCGACAAGGTGGCAACGGACTACTACATCAAGCTGACCAACCTGCAAAGCGAATACCGCCGCATAGGTGTGAACTATAACCAGGTGGTCAAGACCTTGCATACCGGACTCTCCGAGAAGAAAGCCCTCGCCATGCTCTATAAATTGGAGCAACTGACTATTGAACTAATATCCCTGAACCGGGAGATTATCCGTCTCACCCAAGAATTCGAACAATGGTTGCAAAAATAACATCAGGAGCCTCTGTCTACGGGGCATTATATTATAATCACGAAAAAGTGGACAAGCAGCAGGCACGGCCACTGTCATGAAACCGGATCATGGAACCGGCAGACGGTCATCCGTCCATCCAGCATTGCATGCGTTCCTTTGAACCGTACCTGGCTGCTAACCGTCGCACCGAGAAACCGGTTATCCATGTCTCACTCAATCCGCACCCGGACGATATACTGGCTGATGAGCAGCTGGCAGCCATCGGGCAGGAATACATGGAAATGATGGGGTATGGCGACCAGCCCTATATCATCTACCGGCACGAGGATATCGGCAGGCCCCATATCCATATCGTCTCCCTGCGCATCGACGGGCAAGGAAAGAAAATCAATGATTATAAAGAGTGGCAACGCTCTACCACCGTTTGCCGGGAGCTGGAAAGAAAATACCACTTGTTGCCTGCCGAGAAACAGGAACGTCGTGAATCTTTGCCGCTGGCTGTCGTTGATTACCATAAAGGGGATATCAAGCACCAGATAGCAGGTGTGGTCAAGCCCGTCATGCAAGGGTACAAATTCCAATCCATTAAGGAATTTAAAGCCCTGCTCGGTCTTTTCCATGTGACGGTGGAAGAAACCCGTAAAACGATAGAGGGGAAGACCTGCCACGGACTGGTTTATGCGGCTACCGATGAGAAGGGTGACCGGGTGGGCGTAGCCATCAAATCCAGCAAGATCGGCAAGAGTGTAGGATATGCGGCACTTCAA
This sequence comes from Bacteroides sp. MSB163, assembly GCF_036416795.1. NCBI lineage: Bacteria > Pseudomonadati > Bacteroidota > Bacteroidia > Bacteroidales > Bacteroidaceae > Bacteroides > Bacteroides maternus. The sequence continues at coordinate 2,682,851 of NZ_CP143867.1, forward strand.
AAGAAATTTTTCAAAAGTAAGCAATGGATGGCAAAACATCCGATACCCGAGGGGACGAAAGAAGCGATTGCCACGGCTCTGAAACAGGATACCCGTCAGGAATTCCTGCAGGCTTTAAGTAAGAAAGGCATCACCGCCATGCTTTATGAGAACGCTGCGGGAGTGATTTATGGAGTTACTTATATTGACCATACCTCCCGAACCGTATTCAAAGGTTCGGCATTGGGAAAGGAATACTCGGCATCGGTCGTCAACCGGCAGTATGGTGTGGTTCTATCGGGAAAGGAAGAAGAAGTGCCTGTCTTGCATCCGACTGGACCGGAAACAAAAGAACCGGGACTGGTGGAAGGAATGCTGGACATCTTCTCACCGGAATCCTATCCTTATTCGGCAGAAGACCTGCCCCAAAGCCCTTACGGAAAAAAGAAAAAGAGAAAGCGCAAAGGTCCGCATCTCGGCTAATACAATGTATCACTATTAATCCATTAAGATAATATGTCACAGGACGAAACCAGAGGACTTAATAAGAACCTCGACTTTATGAGGGCTGTCAGCATCATCTTTTTAGTAATGAATGTTTATTATTTCTGTTATCCCTACTTTCTTTCCATGAATCTGACTATCGGCGTGGTGGACAAGATGCTGCTCAACTTCCAACGGGATACGGGACTGTTTTCCTACTCGTTGGTCAGCAAATCCTTCAGCCTGCTCTTCCTCTTCTTCTCCTGTATGGGAGCTAAAGGACGGAAAGATGTGGAGATGTCATGAAAGCATATCGGCTGTTATCTTACAGCCGGAGTGTTGCTCTTTTTCGGTAGTGAGTTCTTATTGACAACCCGTTTCTCTGTTACGCTTCTTACCTTATCATATATAGCTACCGTAGCCGCCGGATATATCTGCCTGCTTACCGCCGGAGTCTGGATTACCCGTTTGCTGAAGAACCAGCTCATGGATGACGTCTTTAATGATGAGAACGAGAGCTTCATGCAGGAAACCCGCTTGATCGCCAATGAATATTCGGTGAACCTGCCGACACGTTTCTATTACAAGAAAAAGTGGCACAATGGCTGGATTAATGTCGTATCCCCGCAGAGGGGATGCATTGTGGTGGGATGTCCCGGTAGCGGGAAATCCTACTGTGTCATCAACCAGTTCATCAAGCAGCAAATAGAGAAAGGCTATGCACTCTATTGCTATGACTTCAAATTTCCGGATTTAAGCCTGATCGCTTATAACCAGCTGCTTAAGAATAAAGATAAATATGCCAAGCCGGTCGGTTTCTATGTCATTAATTTTGATGATCCACGCCACAGTCACCGGTGTAATCCGCTTAATCCCTCATTCCTGTCCGATATTGCGGATGCCTATGAATCAGCTTATGTGATCATGCTCAACATGAATAAGAGTTGGATTCAGAAGCAGGGGGACTTTTTTGTGGAAAGCCCGATTGTGCTCTTCGCTGCCGTGATCTGGTATTTGAAAATTTTTGAAAACGGACAGTACTGCACCTTCCCGCATGCCATCGAGCTGTTGAATAAGCCATATTCCGACCTGTTCACTATCCTTACCTCTTACCGGGAGCTGGAAAATTATCTTTCCCCGTTTATGGATGCCTGGAAAGGCGGTGCGATGGAGCAGCTCCAAGGCCAGATAGCTTCCGCTAAGATTCCGTTGTCCAGGTTGATTTCACCTGCCCTTTACTGGATCATGACCGGAGATGACTTCACGCTGGATATCAACAATCCGGATGCCCCCAAAGTACTGTGCGTAGGCAATAACCCTGACCGCCAGAACATTTATTCGGCGGCATTGGGGTTGTACAATGCCCGTATCGTCAAGATGGTGAACCGGAAAGGCAAGCTCAAATGTTCCATCCTGGTGGACGAGGTTCCAACTATTTATTTTAAAGGGCTTGACACGTTGATAGCCACCGCCCGGAGCAACAAGGTGGCTGTCATGCTCGGTGCCCAAGACTACAGTCAACTCGTTAGGGATTACGGCGATAAGGAGGCGCGTGTGATCCAAAATACAATCGGCAATATTTTTGCCGGGCAAGTAGTGGGTGAAACCGCAAAGAATCTCTCGGAAAGGTTCGGAAAAATACTCCAACAGCGCAAGTCCATCAATATGACTAGGGAGGACACCTCGACCAATATCTCTACCCAGCTCGACTCGCTCATCCCCGCCTCCAAGATATCCAACCTCTCGCAGGGGGAATTTGTCGGTTCGGTCTGCGACAGTTTCGATGAAAAGATAAATCAGAAGATATTCCATGCCGAAATCATAGTGGATAACGAACAGGTAGCCGCGGAAACGAAAGCCTACCGGAAAATCCCGGTGATCACGAACTTTACCGGTGCGGACGGTAAGGACCACATGGAAGAGGAAATCGAAAGGAACTACTATCAAATCAAAGAAGATGTGGCGCAGATTATTGAAAAAGAACTGCTCCGCATTGAGAATGATCCCAATCTGAAACACCTGCTGGAAACGGCAGAAGATGAATAATCCCTATATAATTTATTAATCATTTAAATGTTGTAAACATGGAAAAAGTAAAGAAAAGTTCTCCGACTGGTCTGCCGGGAAAGCCCTGCTTCCCTTGGGTGGGAGGCAAAAGAAGACTGCTCCCCGTACTGATCGAATCGCTTCCGAAAGACTTCGGGCAGATGGATACATACGTAGAACCGTTTGTCGGCGGCGGTGCCCTGTTCTTCTGAATAAGACAAACCTATCCGGAAATCCGCTGCGTCATCAATGATTCCAACGAGAGCCTGGTCAATGTCTACCGCGTCATCAAGGAATCCCCGGAAGAGTTGATCGGGGTGCTTGCCCGGATACAGGAGGAATACATCGCATTGGAAGAACATGCCCGAAGAAAAGCCTACTTCATGGAGAAACGTACCTATTACAATGAAGGTACCCCGGATAACATCACCCGTGTAGCCCTGTTTATCTTCTTTATGCGCACTTGCTATAACGGCATCTACTCCGTGAACCGCAAGGGAAAGCTGTCCGTCACCTTCGGTTTCGGTGGAAGGGTGAAACTACTGGAAGAGGAACTGATCCGCTTTAACCATAAACTGTTGCAGGATGTCATTATTCTGGACGGTGACTACCGGCAGACCGGAAAGTACATCGGAACCAAATCCCTCTTTTATTTTGACCCGCCTTACAAGCCGGTCAATGAGAGTAATGCCTGTACCTCGTATATGCCGCAGGACTTCGGGGACGAAGAGCAGGTCGCCCTGGCAGATTTCTGTAAGGAAATAGACGACGCGGGTGGCAAATGAATGCTTTCCAACTCCGATCCCCGGCAGAAGAATCCGGAGAATACCTTCTTCGACGACCTCTATGCCGGTTTCCATATCCAGCGGATCAGTATCTTCCGTTCCATTTGCTCCATTGCCGAGAAGAGGGAAACGGTCAACGAGCTGCTGATTAGAAATTACTAAAAACAGCTATCCGGAAGTTAACCGGAGGCTGAAATAATAAAGAGCGCCAAATCTGTTTAACCGGATTTGGCCCTCTTTTTATGCTTTAAGCGGTGACAGCTTTGTTATAATTTTCAACCGTGCTGTTTCGTTTGCGACCTTTCCTTGGTGGAAATGTTTCCGGCATGGCGTTGCCGGTTCTCCGGAACCATCTTCTTTCCCAGCAGGTAATCATTCAGGTCATTATATTCCGCATAACAGTCCGACTTGTTCTTAACCGGACATCCGGCTTCTGTCATTTGGCAGAATGCTTGCTTTCCTGCAGGATCATTATCCAGCAGACAGAAAGCACTCTTATATTCTTTTAATATCGGGATAGCCTTGTTTACATTGCTGACCGAATTTAATACGATATAATCGGCAGGCTGCCCGCTGCCGGGGCGCATTGATTTGAGTGTGAGGTATGACAGGTAGTCCATGAAACCTTCGACTACGATACAATGGTCGCCGCCGTTTTTAATATGTGTAATCTCCTTGGGAGAGATGCTCCCTTTCAGGTATTTGTTGCGGATCTCATACCCGCCGCTCCGGTTGGCAAAGGCCACGGCAAAATACCATTTGCCCTTGTTCTCGAAATGCACTTCCTTGCAAGTCTTCCGGGCAATTTCGGCTAAGATACCTCTTTCCTTGAGATAATCCAGCAAGACCGGGTTCGTCAGCGGAACAACGCGTACCTGCCGGTAACCGGCAGCCTGCGGCTCCGGCTTCCTGACAGAGGCGGCAGGCCGGAAAGCAGCCGGGAAATGTCCCTCTATCGCTTTTAATGCATAAGAGATATTCTTCGTCTTTTGTAGCTCCATCGTCAGGGTGATGATGTCCCCTCCTTGTCCGATACCGAAATCATATCATAGGTTGCGGGATGTGCTCACCTTGAAAGAAGGTGTCTTCTCCTCACGGAAAGGAGAACAATACCAGATACTGTCCCCGTGTTGTCTGACCGGGGAAAATCCCATGCGCCGGAGATAATCCTCCAACGGAATGCGTTTAGCTTCTTCAATATTCATTGTATAACGAATTGGATTAATGGCTCTTTTTATAACGTGAATCCCTCAGTATCACCCATTGCAGGGGATTCTGCGGCTTCCCGTTTTTTCTCAGTTCAAAATGCAAGTGATTGCCGGTCGCGATACCGGTATGCCCGACATTGCCGATACGCCGACCCATGTGGACAATGTTTCCCTTTTTCACGTACAATTTACTTAAGTGCGCATACAGCGTGGAAAAGCCACCCGCATGCCGGATTTCGACGTACCAGCCGTAACTGCTGCTGTACCGGGCTTCAACGACCTTCCCGTTTCCCGAAGCATAGACCGGCGTGCCATAAGGTGCGGCTATATCCACTCCGGCATGGAGTACCCTTTTCTTTCTCACCGGATGCATCCTTATTCCGAAACCGGAAGAGAGGGCAAACCTCCTCCGGCTCTCATTCAAGGGGAATATAATAGGATAATCAGCCAGTACGGTTACCGGCAACCGGCTGTTTCATACGAAAGATTTTCACTGCCGGGCGGAATGGATACGGCAGATGATTGAACTGAGTCCGCTTCTGAACTCCTTCGACGGGGATTGTGTAAAAGCCAGACATGACAATAAGTGACAGAACATGACAATCAATGACAACTTCTTCATAATCAATTTATTTAATGGCAAAGATAGTAATTTTACCCTTGCAAATGATTCATTAATCTTTAAAATTAACGTATATGGACAATGTAAACTTAGCCCCTGAAAACAACGGAGCAACTCAGGAACACGGGTATCTGATGGCGTATGACAAGAAAGAGCAGAAAGCCAAAGGAGTAAAAGGAATCGCAGCGAATGGCGAACTGGAAACGCTCGAAGCCAATGAAGCGGACAAAGGCCAGTTCATCAAGGTGGACCAGAGAGGTAACTTCTTCACCAACTTCGGAAAGAACTTTCTCTACCATTACAACAATCCGGGACGTTACTCCTTGTACAACATCCCGAAAGAAACACCTGTAGAGCAGGCCAAAGAAAAAATAGAGGCAGCGCAGCTACCACAGAACGAAGCGGTAAGAAAAGAGCTGGCTTCGACCAGGGTGTATAACAACCACCGTTATAATGAACGGGAAATCAATTGGGAACAGGCTGCCAGATATGGCATTACCCCGGATGTCCTGAAAAATTCGAAGGACAGTCTTGAAAGGATGTTGCAAGGGAAATCTTCCGCTGTAGCCTTCCATATAGCCAAACCTTCCGAGCTGGGTCGTGAAAGTGGTGATGCTAAACTCTCCCTGTTCCGTGATGAGAACGGTGTGGTCAAGTTTGACATCCATTATATCCGTCAGGCTCCCAAAGTGGGTGAAGATTACAGGGGATACACATTGACGGAGGACGATCTCAAGACATTAAACCAGACCGGCAACCTGGGTAAAACAGTCGACATGGTCATTGATTACCGCACCAAGGAAACCAGGCCCTGCTACCTTTCCAAAGACCCGGTAACGAATGAATTGTTTCACATGCCCGTAGAGCAGGTACGCGTTCCCCGCAAGGTAAAAGATTATACGCTTTCCCCATCAGAATATGAAGCCGCCTTACGTGGAGAGGAAGTGCCTATCCGTTTCAAGTCCAATAACGGGAACTATTATACCACATCCATTCAGATGAGTGCCGCCGAGCGGGGTGTTGAATTCCTCTGGGAAAGAAGCACCAAGAAGCTGGAAGAGGGGCGGAAACAGATACAACAGCAGGTCAGCAACGGTGAGCAGCAGACAAACGGGCCGGTACAAATAGCCGGGAAGCCTTTGAAAAAGGAAGAAGCCTCCCGGCAAGCGGAAAAGAAAACACGTACCCGCAAGCCGTCCATAATCCCTAAAATGTAATAATATGGCAGCCTATTTTTCTGATGACCCCAAGCAGCTGGACGAGCTTTTCAAGAAAGACGGTGAAGGCTATCTTCTTGTCGGTTATGAAACCGGCAAGGAGAAACCTCATGCGGAATCCTCCTATATACTCTATTCTGCCGATCCCGACAGGCAAGACCCTGTTTATACGTTCATGGCTCTGTTCAGCCGGGAAACGATAAAAGCCAAACATTCCGCTTTCGTACCGGATACCCGTCTGGAAATCTATTCATTCCCGAAAATGACGGATGTGCCTGTCCTTACAGGGGATATTACCAAGAAAGAATATATCAACCGGTTCTTTCTGCCCTATGTCCGGGAGAAGGGACTGGTTCCCCTGATAAGCACCAATCTGAGGAATGTACTGTTTGCACAGTCACGCAGCGACATCCTCATGGTATCCGGCGAGCTGCCCAAGTTGACGGCAGAGCAATTGGACGGACTACTCCAGTTTCATAGGAAGCAGGATGAACGGGCTGTCCGATATGACTATAACCCGGTTTATAAATTACCCTTGCATGCTGTGGAAACTTCCAAAGGAATCCTGTTCTTCAGTGATACCCAAACAGGACGGGATGGATTAAAAATTTTTTATCAGCAACTATCCGACAACTATTTCCGGGTTCATAGCGAACCCGGTCCCGTCAGGCAATACCAGGTCAACAGGCTATCCGACGATATCTGTCCCTTGGTGGATGCCTGTTACCGGAAGAACCCTCAAAACGGGAAAGGGAAATATGACTTTGATGAAACCATCTTCTCAAAAGATACGTTCCGTGACCGGAACCTGTGGAAGCAGACGTTTGAAACGAATATGAAGCCGACCGCTTCTGAATTCCTTCGCCTGACAGAATTTGCCGGATGCTCTGCAAACCGTAACAATGCGGATATCAGCAAACTGCTGTATTTGATAGAAAACGGATTCAAGCGTGACCTTGTGGCTGATCCGGCTTTCGGATACCGGAATGTATTTCAAGAGTATGTCACCCGGATAGACAACTGCATCAACGGACAATCCTCCGGTCTGAATTTGGTCGATGTGCTGGATGAAATGCGCCAAAAAGCGGAGAATATTCTCCAAACGGAATTCGATGTAAGGGGACACCGTACATTGGAAAGAGCACTGAATGACAAAAGCGTTCCGTTTCTCATTGGGGGAGCCGATGCCAGCCAGGCCATGAGACAAGCCCTTCTGGAAGGCAAATGGATCTACTCTTCCAAAATCTCCGAATCAATGCCCGGTTTGCACTTTCTCCATGCCGACAAGAAATGTAACCGGGTAATGGCATACTCCAAATCTCCGGCAGGTAAAGCTGTGTATCAAGAGAAAAACGGCAGAATCATCCCATATACCGCCGCTTTGAAAAAAGAAACAAAAACGAAAAAGAACAATTCCCCTAAATTATAAAATTATGAAGCAACCCGAACAATCCTATACAGCCATAGAAACCGCTGACGGCTTTTTGTTCTTCACCCATACGGCGGAAGGGCAGGCAAATATGCAGAAATTCCTGCAGCTTGTGGCGGATCATTACTTTGATCCCCATTTCAACCTCGGTCCCGTCCATGTTTACAGGGCGGAAGGCATCCTCCGACAGGGACCGTCTGTCAATCCGGGCGGGAACCTGTTCACTGAATATCCTTACCTGAAGATGGACAGACTCCCAAAGATGGAGCTGGCATACCGTAATGAGATGAAGCCTACCCCGGAAGATTTCCGCAGTTTCTGCCACAATGCGCACTGTGACATCAGCCACCGCAACTGTAATATTATTGATGCGTTGGATGCGATGGCGGACAAGGAACGCACAGTTACCGAACTCTCCCGTCGACCCGCGACACCGGAAATACGTGAACAGATAGAGGAAAACAGCCGTGATAAGGACGAGCTGGATAAACTCCTCAAGCGGTTCTACGACGTACGCGGACACCGGACGGTCGAAAGGATTCTCAGTGACCCGATGGACAGTGTCATGGTAGACGGTGTTCGCCTCTTTACCCCTCACCGGCAGGTATTGCAGGCGGGACATGTGCTCTTTCTGCCCGCAGAGGCAAGGGACAACCCGTCCCATTCCTATGCATGGGTGAATGGGGATTTCTCCCGGATCGTATTCTCTAAAGAACCGCCTGCAAACAAGCAGGTATTCAAGGTGAAAGCGGTTATCGAAAAGGCTTTGGATAAAAAGCGGGGCGTGAAAAAGAAAACACACACCCATCCTAAACTGTAGAAACATGGACAAGAGAGACCAAATGGAAAATTCATTTTTCGACCCCGAAAGACCGGGCAGTATATTCATTGCGATAGACCGGTATCACCATTATACACCGTTACCGGGCAACTCACTCAGGTTCGTCGAAGGAAACCAAAGGGAGATAACGGATGCCGCCTTTCATAAGTTCCTGTCGGACAATGTCAACGAAGTCAAAAGCTGTACGTATGTGCCGGATGTGGAGATGGTACGGTATGACCTGAATTGGATGAGGGATGTGCCGTCACCGGATACACACATGCCTTTGGACAAGTATATCCGGCAGGAGCTGTTGCCTTACTTGCAGCGGAGCTTTCAGTACCCTTCCCGTCAGATCTCACTCTCGGACGCTGTCTACTGCTCCAGATATAAAGGAGATACCGATTGCAGCATCCTGAAAAAGTATTTCGTGCAGGAAGCCGATTATATGAGTTTCCGCAGATCCCAGGACGAAAGGCAGAAAATCTACCGGGGAGAGGCGAATTTCCGGACACCGCTGAAAGTGGTGGAGAATGACTTCGGGTATCTGATATTCTCCGGCAATGAAATCGGAAAAGAAGGATTCAGGGAATGTTTGCAGCATATCATCGACCATTACTTCGATCCGCATTACGACATCGGCCATCTGGGTGTCTATGAATATCCGTATGTAACGGAAGAGCTGGCAGCCCATATTGACGCATCCTACCGGATCGACCATGCCCGGCAGCTGAATAATTCTTTTGAATTCCAGCGTGAGAACCACGTGCCCCAATCCAAATTGCCGGACAAGTTTATTAATGGGCTGACTCCTCTATTTTACAGCCCGATGGAAACGACGGCTGACGGATTTATGGAACTGGCTGACAAATTCCATTTCGATCCGGACGTACGCGCGCAAATCATCCCTTCCAACCGGGACATTTACCGGCTGCTGACCGTGATGAAGAACGGTTATATGAATATTCATGAGCAGCCGTTTACCTACTTTAAGGAGTTATTGCCAGTTGCCCGGAAACTCGAAAGAATAACGCAGGTACGATCAGCGGCTGATTTCGATAGGAAGGAATTCAAACAAGCCTCCATGGAAATCCGGGAGGCCGCCGACAGTATTCTGAAAAGGGATTTCGATGTGAGGGGGCACCGTTCCCTCAAGAACATGCTGGATGATCCGATGGTAGAATTTACCGTGGGGAACCGGAGACTGAATGACGTGCAGAAATCAGTATTGTCTTCCGGTTATGCGCTTTATATCCCGGAGAACAACCGGGAGGCGGTCAGACACCTGCAATACTGCATGGCGGACTTCGAACGGAACCGGATGAAGAACTCATCCGAGCCTTTCCCCGTCAAGACCTATACCTTGAAAGAGGAACTGCTCCATCCGCTACCCACGGATAGAAATAAGAAAACGAGAGCTGTCAAAAAGCCGGAGAACCCCAAACGACATATGAACCGTTTAAAATAGTAACAGGAAATATGATATCCAAAAGTCAGATTTGTATCGGGGCACGGATTGTAGAGAACGATCCGGAAGAACAGGCCCCGTTCCTTATAAAGGAAAAGTCATCACCATCAAGGAAACCGGAAAAGGAGAGATGGACTACTTTGTCCGCATCCGGCTGGATGACGAATCCATGAAGCAAAAAAGAATCTCCCTTTGCTGCCCGGACAAGAGCATGGTCTGTTTTCCATGAGCCATAGACTTGGAGGAAAAGCAGGAGGTGGAGCATAAGATAAAAAATGAAAAAGCTACCGGCCCGTCGAAAGGGCGTAAACTCTCTTAATCATTCACTTTATAAATCAGAAGAATATGAATACAAACGATACCATTCTTTTTAATGTAAACGACGAGCTGGGTAAAGTGGTTGATTACAGCCATATATCCGGAGAGAACCAGGATATGCTGTGCGGCAATTACCTGAGGGAGCAGGCGGAACTCGCACTGGGCGGGACCTATATCCCGGAAGAAACCATCTATTGTCTCCAAATGGACAAAGACATCGATATGGATACTCCTTCCGTCATACATGAAGTCATGTATAACGGGGAATTGGAGGAACTCCCTTCCATTTCGCTCAGAAGTCTTGTTTTCGCCCATGAAATCTCTGCAAGGGGATTACCCATACACATGTTTGATACGGTTGCTCTGCTGGAAAGGATAAATGACAGTGCCGACACGGCAAAAGTACTGGAGGCATACATACACTATCATTCGGAAAAGATGGACAATACCCGGGAGAGAACGGTTACCGCCATACAAAGCGGGAACGGTGTGCTTTTATTCGATGATACCGGAAGGGGAATCCACTGCATGGAACGGTATCTGCAATATCTGGCAGACAATTATTTCTCATCAGCATTGAGAGGTGTTGACTCCCTTGAGATCTATTATTTCAGCACCGCCAACAATATCATAGTGGAAGATTCCAGACAATGCGCTGCCATGTTCACACCGGAGATGCCACACTGTTTCATCCCCTCGGAAGCTGTCTATTATCCAAAGGATCTCATGAAAGACCATTCTCCATCCGTCCGGTGTTCCATGAAACCCGACAAAAGCGATTATGATAATTTCTTAAGCAGGTTCAATCTGGATAGAAGCGAACTCATGACAGATATTGCCCGTCTGGATGAAATCTACAAGAATGGCATTGACATCTCCAAACCCGGCTACGGGTTTATCCATGAAAACAGCTTTGAGAAGATACTGGAGAAACTGACGCACTCCTACTTGAAAAAATCAGAGCATTCGCCACTTTCCGAAGCCCTCCAAAAAACAGCAAAGGATGTGGCCGGAAGAATCCTGCAAACAGAATACAATGTCCGGGGATACGAACCTTCCAAACCGGAAAAGAAGGAGGCGAAAAAAGAAGCAAGAAAGAAATCCGGATTAGTCAAATTATAATCATTAATAAAAAGAAAAAACATGAAACAGAAAAATCCCGAACTTATCCTTCATTTTTTTGTTGCTCAGGACTCCAAAGGAAAACCCCGGCAACTGGAAATACACCTGATACCGGAGAAAGAAGTATCGATGGCAAATCAAAGATTTACCGAATATTTACGGCGGCAAAGGGAAATGTACAAACTATCCCTCGTTCAAAGCCACCTGCCTGATCTTGATTTGTGTCGTTACCAGTTTCCCTCAGGAGTAACCTGCCCGGATATCCGTCCCTTTGACAAGGATAACAGCCTGGTACCTAAATTTATCAGTGAGAACGGAGGAAGCATGCAAAACAATGTCCCACTCAGAGGATTGGAATACCTTTATTCACGCGATGCAGAAAAAAGCCTGCCCATGCTGGTATCCAGCGGGCTTGCGGACTACCTGCTTGTACAGCCGGAAGCCAAACGTTTCGCATTGGCACAGAATACCCTCCATGATGATCCGTCAGAAACCCTGACCGCTGTAGAAACCGCAAAAGGAGTGCTTTTGTTTGAATATTCCGGTTACGGAAAGATGTGCTGCCATTCCTATATGCAACATCTGGCCGACCATTTTTTTATTACGGACGAAGATAAACCGGAGTTTGTCAACCTGTACAAACTGGCTAATCCGAATGTAGAGGCTATAAAGGCGTTTCAGACATCCACCAATCCCTTCTCATTATATACAAACGATTTTATACCGGATAAAGCGCAATATCTGGATGCGGCTATCCTGAGAAATGCACGACTGGACAGGAGCCATCGCATAGAACCGACGTTTGACGCTTATGACAAATTCGCGTCCTCCTATGGAACAGTTACAAGTATCGCAAATGCCCAGATACTCCGGCTGCTGTCTTTACAAGAAACAGCCGGAATTTATAGAATAGATTATATAACCGGACAAATTCCGTTCATGCATAAGAACTCTTTTAACTCACAGTTTAATGCGTTACAGAATATTCCGGCAGAAAACAAGGGTGAACAGGAGAAGGTAAAAGCATTGATCCGTGATCAGGCAGCCTACATTTTAAAACGTGATTATGGAATTTCACCGGATAACCGGCAGAATAGAGAGATAGAGCCCGTCATCTCCATACAGACTCCCAAAGGTGCCGTTTACCTGCCTGCCACGGATGAAGGAGCTGTCTACAAACAATGCTATTTGCAATATCTGGCTGACCGGTTCTTCACTCCGGAAGTACAGGCTCTGGAACGGATCAGGGAATTCTACATCTCCAATCCGAACCATAGCACGGAACATTATATGCAGAAGCATCTGGGCTTTTTCCAATCCAATCCTTTCTATGGGGAATTGGCGAAAATGCCATTGTATCCCATAGAGCAATCCGAACTGCTGAAAAAAGGCGGCTATCCCATAGAACCGACTTATCATGCCTTCAAACAGTTCACGGAAGATTACCATTTATCGATAACGTCGAAGAATGCAGAGATATTCAATCTGCTCTTCATACGGGAATACGGTCTGCCGGCAGATTTCAATTCCAATGAAAGTTATAAAGAATTCGCCTACAATAGTGAATTCAAACCGCTGGATCAAGAAATGTCCGAACTGCAATCCAAAAAAGGATATAGTGAGAAAGCATTCTATAATATCCAAAACAGACAGCAGCAACTTGCCGACAGGATACTTGGTCTGGTATATAAACTGACCTGTCCGCCATTGCAGCTGACCGGACCGGCGACATCGGAAAAGATAAAGGCTGTTCCCCGTCGTAACAAGTCACATAATCCCCGTATCTAAAACTGATTGTCATGCCTGCATGGATGGAAAAAATAAAAGACAGACTAACCGAAAAAAAAGATTTGAAAAGCCTGTTTATAGAGTTGCTGCCGGATAACCGGGTATCGACTGTCATGGTCGTAGCGTATGTCCCGACGGATAAAGACTCTTTTCCGGTATTTATGGATCTTGTCGCCCGGATAGCCATGGATCAGAAAACGGTGCCGGATAACCTTTTGCTGCATTTTGAGGGAATACCCGCCAAGGACATTCCTTTCACCAGCAAACTGCCGGTAAAAGACAGTGAGAAAGCCCTTCGTTTCATCGTTTCTCACGGAGGTATCACAGAAAACAATTCTGTTCCTCTGCGGAAAGCGGCCTACCTGAGAGCATGCCAAAAGGAACTGACGGCAGAGAATTTCCAGGCACTGGACCACTCGTCGGGTTATAAGCGTTTTGTTGCTTATGAGGATGCAATGGAAAAGGTCGCATCAGGGAAACAGGCCAAACAATTCTACACTATCGTTGAGACGGAACAAGGTATCCGGGTATTCAATGACGGATTATCCGGAACGAAGAAGTTCCGGGATTACCTGCAATCAATGGCGGATAATTTCTACTCAGGCTCTCTACAGAATGTGGAATCGTTGAATATCTACCGGATAGAAACCGTATCACGCCGGATGCTGGAACTCTCCAACGGGAATCAAACCTCCATGCCGCAAGCGGCAATGGAAATTCTGGCGAATTACAAGCCGTCCGTCACTTTCGACATGCATCCTACAGGGGAAAACCTCGACCGGTTTATTACGGCTAACGCACTGGAACTCTCCGCCCGAAACTGGAATATCATGACTCTTCAGGATATAGCTGACAGAGGATATGCCCATTTACCGGCGGACGAATCGTTTGCCTATAAAAAGGATTTCTTACCCGTGGAGAAAAGTATCCGTGAGATTATCCGGCAAAAGGATCTGCGCCGGGATTATCCTTTTCAACAGAAGATGAATGAACTGCAAACCGCAGCCAAGTCATTGGCCGGGACACTGTTAAACCGGGGTGGGGTACGGAAGGATTATCAACGGACAATCCGGTCTGTTGGAGTCTCGAAGGATACTATACAGGTCCGGGCAGCCGTGAAACTGCATAACAAACCCGAATCTCCACGTGACAATGAAAAGAAAAAAGTCAAGACAAAAAACGCTTCTCCCCAAAAGCAGGCGAAGCCAAAATTATAGTGCTTATGGAATTGATAAATAACACATTCATTCCCGAAAACGAGATACCACGCAGCCGTAGGGATGCCGGAAGAAAAGCATTCCTGCAGACTTTCAGGAACCTGTTCACAAACCGGAACCCTTTCAGGAAATTCATGGACGCCTATCGTTTCAATACGATCCGCTGGAGTGCATCCAACCTTCACGAACCCTCATGGGGAAAACGGATCGGATTGTTCCTCCAGACGAGGAATCCGGTTGCCATCCTCCGGGATGAGTACCTGAACAACCGCAGTAGCCTGTTGAATAAATGGGAAGTATCCAACCTGAACCGCATCCAGACGGAGCTGGTTCGGATTGGCAGGATGCCTCTTCAGGATAGGGACAGGAATACTTTCAAGAGCCTTGGCAGTATTGCAAAAAAGATAAGGCAACTGCAGGGATACGAAGGATGCCCCGATATGAGCCACGAAAAACAGCTCCTGGCGACATACAGATATATCCTATCTTCTCCCTTTGACCGGAAGTTCGGGGGATTGCCGCCCGATGAGATTTGTGGGATGCTCCGTCAGAACGGCCTGTCCGAATCGAACCTCCCTTACCAGAATTATGAAGGAATCCTGCAAGGGCGTGAAACGGTCATGTATGAGCTGGCAGCCAGAAAGAACGGGGAGAAATACCTCCAACCGTCAGACCTGGTAAAACTGGATGCCGGGATGACCGGATTCTCAATGGATTTAATCAGCCGTTTCCCGGCAAAGGAGACCTCCGTACCGAATCTGGCGGAAGGCATACAGGCATCGGAGAAAAAAGAGAAACTCTCCGTACCCAAAGAACCGAAGAAGAAGGTGAGGAAGGGAAAGACAAAGGCCAAGAGTGTAAAAATAAAATAGTCATTCACATTACAACATTCAACATTAAAAGATAACTAAGATGAAAACGATTTGCATCTGTGAAAAGCCGTCCGTGGCACGCAGTATCGCCCGGGTTTTGGGCGCAACGGAGAAACAGGAAGGATATTTGAGTGGAAACGGGTATGCCGTTATATGAACTTACGGCCACCTGCTGGCATTGGCCTTGCCTCAAGACTACGGTATCGTCCGTGCAGAGAAGGAGATGTTGCCGATTATTCCCGACCCGTTCAAACTGGTTGTTCGCCAGGTAAAAACAGAAGAGGGTTATAAGGCTGATCCGTCGGCATTGAAACAATTAGACGTGCTCCGCAGACTGTTGAATCAGGCGGGTAGTGTGATCATTTGTACGGATGCAGCAAGAGAAGGGGAACTTATAGCCAGATACGTCCTTGAATATCTGGGGTACACAAAAGAAACCAAACGCCTGTGGATATCCTCGCTCACGGAAAAATCAATACGGGAAGGGTTCAACAACCTTAAATCAAGCGGGGAGTTTGACAACCTGTACCGTGCTGCTAAAGCCCGCAGAGAAGCAGATTGGGTAGTCGGTATGAATGCCAGTCTGTCTTTGAGCATAGCGGCCGGAAAGAGCAACTATTCTCTGGGAAGGGTGCAGACCCCGACACTTGCCATGATTTGCCGCCGATATCTGGACAACAAGGATTTTGTAGCCAAACCCTATTACCTGCTACAACTACGCACAACAAAGGCAGGGGAAGAACTTGTAATGACCTGCGCCGAAAAGTATGATACACTCCAGAAACTCGACATGACCCGTAAAAAGGTCTGTGAAGAGAAAACAGCCAAAGTGGTGCAGGTAGAAAAGAAGCAAGTATCGGAAGAAGCTCCACTACTTTATGATTTAACCGCCCTGCAGCAGAGTGCCAACACCAAACTGGGACTGACCGCGGAACAAACGCTGAACATTGCCCAGAAGTTGTATGAATTCGGCTACATTTCGTATCCACGTACCGGGTGCGGTTATATCACAGAGGACATCTTTGAACAGGTTCCTTCCCTCATCGCCTTGCTGAAGCAGCATCCCCGTTTTGCACGCCATGCGGAGAATCTCTGTAGCCGGATTTTGAACCGCCACTGTGTGAAGGATAGCAAGATGACAGACCACCACGGATTAATCATTACGGAGAACTTTCCTCAGAACCTTTCCCTTGACGAACAGAATATCTACTCTATGATTGCAGGACGTATGCTGGAGGCTTTCTCCGGCAAATGCCTGAAAGAAACGTTATTTGTACAGGCTGATTGTAACGGAGCCTCTTTCGGAATTAAAGGGTGCCAAATCAAGGTTCCGGGATGGAGAGGCATTTATAATGAACCGGATGAAAAAGAAGAAGGAAGCCTCCTGCCCGAATTTAAGGAGGGTGAAACTTTGCCCGTTCTTGGCATTGATACGTTAGCTAGGAAAACCAAGCCACAGCCGATATTCACCGAGGCAAGTCTGCTTGCGGCAATGGAAGGGTGTGGTCGGAATTTGAGCGATGAAAAAGAGAAAGAAGCGATGAAAGACTCCGGACTAGGGACACCGGCTACACGGGCTGGAATTATCGAACTGCTTATCACCAGACACTATGTGGAAAGAAGCGGACGATCACTAATACCCACTCCTAAAGGACTGGAAGTATATGGTATTGTAAAAGAGAAGATGATTGCCAATGTGAGCATGACCGGAAGATGGGAATGTGAGTTACATGAGATAGAAACCGGAGAAGTTTCCACCGAAACATTCACGGAAAATATCAATTCCTACGCTCGGCAAATCACGTCTGAACTGCTTACTCTTAAACTAGACCATCCGGACTTGCTGCACTGTAAATGCCCTAAGTGCGGGGCAGAAACAATTACTGTTTTCAATAAGGTGGCCAAATGCGGCGATCCCGATTGCGCTTTTCTTTTGTTCCGGACCTTCAACGGCAGGGAACTGACGGATAACCAGATGCTCCTGCTGTTACAGGGAAAGCGCACTGGATATCTCAAGTTCACCAGTAAGAAAGGGAAAAAGTATGAAGCTTCGCTGGAATTGGATGACAACTACAAGATTGATATTACATTCAAGGATAATAAACCTAGGAAATAGTCCATTGGCTTATGAAAAAAGAAATAGATGAGATACTACTAGGAGCTAACACTCAATAAAGAGACGTGTATTTGTTTAGATTCAGAGAGATATAACTTTCGAACAAAGGGGATGTCGCAAAAAACGACATCCCCTTTGATATCTTATTTATATGGCAAATTTATGCTTCATCACTTCCATTTCTTTGGAAACAGTAGTGTCTAAAACTTTTGCATAAATTTTCGTGGTTCGTATGTCTGAGTGTCCTAACATTCTAGCGATTGTTTCCATTGACACTTTATTTGCTAGAGCTATGCATGCAAACGTATGGCGGCCGACATGGGTCGTTAACTTTTTAGTAATTCCACACATATCGGCAATTTCTTTCAAATAACTGTTCATCAGTTGATTACAAGGTACAGGAAGCACCATGTTCTTTTGTACACAGATCGGATTGTTCTTATATTTTTCAACTATTAATGCGGGAATGTCAAGCAGCGGTATGTGACACATGTTATTTGTCTTTTCACGAGGCTTTCGAATCCAATTTTCCCCATTAGGACCTTTTGTAATATGCTCGGGACGTAAATGTTTTATATCTGTGAATGCTAATCCGGACAGGCAGCAAAAAACAAATATGTCGCGTACTATTTCTAAACGAGGTATCTTAAATTTTTTTTCCATAATAATATGTAGTTCCTCTTCGCTGAGAAACTCCCGATTAGATTGGGTTTGTTTGAACCTGATTCCGGAGAATGGATTATCCGTCATCCATTTATTTGTAAGTGCCAATATGATAATTTTCTTTAGGTTCTTTAAATATTTAACAGTTGCATTCTGTGCGCAATTTTTTTCTGTTTTGATAAAGAATTCGAAATTGGATATGAACTCATGGTTAATATTGTAAAGAGGAATATCGTTTAATTGATATTCTTTTTTCAAGAACTCCTCAAGATATCGTACGGTTCTCTCATAACGGAGCACTGTAGCTTTCACCACATCTTTCCCTATTAACTCACGATACTTTGTGTTGTGTTCTTTGAAAACTTCCAATAACATCTTGGGAGTTTGGCTCTCACCATAGAATAAATTCTTCAGAATTTCAGCAGTGATAGGTTTATCATCCTGCTCTAACTCACGATGAATACGAAGTACGCGGGTACGTACTGTTTCCAGATAGTGATTAAGTTCCAGATGCTTTCTGTCCTTACCAATCGCACATTCCCTTTGGGCATTCCACTTACCAATCTCCACACTACGCTTGATTTGAATTTCCGCGCGTTTCCCATTTACAGTTATTCTCAGACAGATAGGAGCCTCTCCGTTTTTCAATAATTTGGCCTTCTTGATGTAGAAAAGGACCGAAAAATAATTTCTTTTCATACTCATACACTTTAAAAGTTTAATGGTTCAAAGTTACTTTTAGAAGCGATGAATAGTATCACGTAAAATGCAGACAATCAGTGAATAAAACACCAATTCGGAGGACTAAAATTTGGAGGAATTTAAGTCCTCCGATTTCACCTGTATTAGGTGTTCCAATTTGCGGTAAAATGCAGGTTTGATATAAAAGAAAAAGCTCTGATAAGTTTGATTATCAGAGCTTTATGCATTTTCGCTACTTTGAAAAGTGATCCGCCTGGGGCTCGAACCCAGGACCCCAACATTAAAAGTGTTGTGCTCTACCTGCTGAGCTAGCGAATCAAACCTTTATTGCTGTTAAGCGGGTGCAAAGATAGGTACTTTTATTTAATTTGCAAGGAATACGAGGAAAAAAGTTTGCATTATTTTTCTTCTATACCCTCTACTGGTTGATCTTCAGTGGTTTCTGCCTTATAAATATTTTCTTGATTAATGATGTATCGTTGATAATAGGAGAGCATCAGAGTGGTAAGTGGCAAAGCTATAATCATACCCAGCATTCCCATTAACGATCCCCAAATGGATAGGGAGAGTAGGATAATAGCCGGATTCAGACCGGTAATCTTTCCCATGATGCGGGGAACGAGATAGCCATCTTGTATGATTTGCACTACTATAAATACAGCAGCAGCCGAAGCTATGATAATCCAGAAATTATCGCCAGTATCCGCAGCTTTCAGAATGGCAAGCATGATGGTGGGGACAAAACCGATGATTTGTAGGTAAGGCACCATATTCAGCGCACCGATGAATAGTCCTAAACCAATAGCCAGCGGGAAATCAATAATCAGAAAGCCGATACTGAATAGAATACCTACGCACAAAGCTACTAATGCCTGTCCACGGAAATATCTGTTCATACCGTCTTTTACGTCATTCAGTATGCCGGTTACTGTTTTCCGGTATTTCTTTGGCATCAGGTGTGTCCAACCTTCGGAAATGCTTTCGTAATCAAGCAAAATAAACACTATATATAATAGGATAAGGAAGACGGTGAAGAACCCGAATAAGAGGTTGATAGACTCCGATATAAGCGACCATAACTTAGGAACGGTTACTTTAAGGGCATCTAGTATATTCTCCTGGCTGAACATTTGCTCTAAGATGTGAAGGTCGATATTCTGCCGGATAAATTCGGAGAGGGTAGTGGGGACATTGCTTGCTGTATGAGTGGTGCTGAAGTATTCTATCAATAAATCCTTTACCCGCAGGAATTCCTGAATCATGGGCGGCACAAGCAGATAGAATGCAACGCTTCCTATAATGCTGAGAGTAAACAAGGCACAAAAGATAGATATTATTCTGTTTTTTAGCCGTAGCTTATGCTGGAAGAAGCTTACCAACGGATATATCAGATAAGCAATAAGCCAGGCAAGGAAGAACGGAAGCAATACGCCGCTCAATCGCTTCAGGAGCATTAATACCCCAATGATGATAGCACCGAGAATGACAGCACGGATAAAACTGTCGAATGTAATTTTCTTACGTTCCATAAGGCTTTTGCTTTTTATTTATAGTTTATCCACCGGCGGCAGTCCGGTCTCCCTTTATTGCCCGCAGATAACATTCCCGGCAGAGGGGTTCGTATTCGGCCGTCTCTCCCAGAAGGACTTGTTTGTCGTTCTTGACGGTGCGGTGTGAGAAGGAGGCTAACTGTCCGCACTTCACACAAATAGCGTGGACCTTGGATACTTCATCGGCAATGGCACAAAGTCCGGGCATAGGACCGAAGGGAAGACCGCGGAAGTCCATATCCAGACCTGCTACAATAACACGTATGCCATTATTGGCAAGTTCATTACACACATCAATCAGGCCATTATCAAAGAATTGCGCTTCGTCGATACCTACTACATCGATTTCTGAAGTGAACAGTAGGATACTTGCCGATGAATCAATCGGTGTAGAAGCGATGGAATGGCTATCGTGAGATACGACCTCTTCTTCCGAATAGCGTGTATCAATAGCAGGCTTGAATATTTCTACACGCTGTTTGGCGAATTTAGCGCGTTTCAGACGGCGGATCAGTTCTTCTGTCTTACCGGAGAACATTGAGCCGCATATAACTTCGATTCTTCCTCTACGATTGGTTTCCTGTATATGGTCTTCCGAGAATAATACCATTGTTCTAAAATGTTTATTTTAGCCGCAAAAATAACACTTTTAATGGCTTTCCGATATTTTTTCATTATTTATTTCTACATTTGCGGCATTAACATTTGTGATGCGAAAGGAAATGCAGACATTATTGGACGACATAGAACTGGATATTCAGGAACTGAAATATTTAATGAAAGTTCTTGCAACAGACGCCAACCCTACATTGAAGGTGGTAGCTAAACGGAATATACAGCAGATGCGTGCGCGACTGGATGCTTTGCAGAAACAGCTGGACGAAACTCCCGTAGAGGTAGTTGTCATTCCTGAAGCTCCTGTCGCTCCAGTGGTTATTCCCGAACCGGCCGCTGCTCCTGAACCGGTTAAGCCGACTCCTGTAGAACCGCTCGTTGTTGAAATCACCAAGCCGGTAGAGATCGTATCTCCCAAGTCTGAGTCTAAGCCTAAATCCGAGTCTGAACCGTCCGCGATACTATCTTCTGCATCGCCTATTTTAGCGGAACGGATAAAGTCGGCTACTGATCTGCGGCATGCTATCAGCCTGAATGACTCATTTCGCTTTGCCCGCGAGATTTTTGGTGGTGATACTGCCCGTATGAATGAAGTGATACGCCAGTTGGGTGCTGCTCCTTCATTGGAAAAGGCATTGGAACTCTTTTCTTCTACCGTTAATCCTGATGAAGAGAATGAAACGGTGGTTGATTTTATAGAACTTCTTAAGAAATACTTTAGTTAAAGCAGTTACGGATATGGGAAAACTTTATGTAGTGCCTACTCCGGTAGGAAATTTGGAAGATATGACATTCCGGGCTATTCGTATTTTGAAAGAGGCGGATTTGATTCTTGCCGAAGATACGCGCACTTCCGGAATCTTACTGAAGCATTTTGAAATAAAGAACGCAATGCAATCCCATCATAAGTTTAATGAACATAAAATGGTGGAAAGTGTTGTTAATAGAATAAAGGCAGGTGAAACTGTTGCGTTAATATCGGACGCAGGAACACCGGGAATCTCCGATCCGGGCTTTCTGGTAGTGCGTGAGTGTGTTCGCAACGGTATTGAAGTACAATGTTTGCCGGGGGCTACAGCTCTTGTGCCGGCTTTGGTTGCTTCGGGCTTGCCGAATGAAAAATTCTGTTTCGAAGGTTTTCTTCCGCAGAAAAAAGGACGCATGACACGTCTGAAGATATTGGCAGAGGAACGCCGTACCATGGTGTTTTATGAGTCTCCCCACCGTCTGGTGAAAGCGTTGACTCAGTTTGCAGAGCATTTCGGTGCGGAACGTCAGGCATCTGTATCCCGGGAGATCTCGAAGATGCACGAAGAAACGGTGCGTGGCAGTCTGACTGAATTGATTGAGCATTTCACAGCCAATGATCCGCGTGGAGAAATAGTAATAGTAGTAGCAGGAATAGACGATTAAATAACTTCATTAACCAACGTAAAACAAAAGCGTATGAAAAAGTTAGCAGTTTTAATTGTATGTGCGGCCGTTATGGCATCGTGCGACGGCTTGTCAGGTGGAAGTAAAGACCAACTGAAAGCTGAAAATGATTCTCTTTTGATGGAACTTACCCAGCGTAATGCTGAACTGGATGAAATGATGGGTACTTTCAATGATATCTCTGAAGGCTTCCGCCAAATCAATGCCGCCGAAAGCCGCGTAGACTTGCAGCGTGGTGCGGTTTCAGAAGGTTCTTTATCAGCTAAGCAGCAGATTGCCACTGATATTGAATTTATCCAGAAACAAATGCAGGAAAACAAAGAGCAGATCGCTAAACTGGAAGCTATGCTGAAAAGTAGCAAGAATAACTCTACCCAGTTGAAGAAAGCTGTAGAATCTCTGACCCAGGAATTAGTAGCCAAAACCCAGCGTATCGAGGAATTGCAGGCTGAACTTGCCTCCAAGAATATTCGTATTCAGGAACTGGATGCAGCTGTGACTGGCTTGTCAACTGACAAAGAAATTCTTACTGCCGAAAATGAAGCAAAAGCTAAAACCGTAGCTGAGCAAGATAAGGCACTGAATACCGCTTGGTTTGTTTTCGGAACAAAGAAAGAACTGAAGGATCAGAATATTCTGACAAATACCGGTCTCTTCCAGAAAAAGCAAGTGCTTAAGGATAGTGATATCAATAAGGATTACTTTACTCAGGTTGATATTCGTACAACGAAAGAAATTAAGTTGTATTCTAAGAGTGCAGATGTCTTGACCACTCATCCGGCAGGTTCTTATGCTTTGGAGAAAGATGATAAAGATCAGCTCGTTCTGAAGATTACGAATCCGAAAGATTTCTGGAGCGTATCCAGATACCTGGTTATTCAAGTAAAATAACTTAATTAAATTATAAGAATGGCAGGGAAGGGTTATCCCTGCCATTTTCTTTTTATATGCAGTACAAGAATATCCTTTTTGACCTGGACGATACTCTCTGGGCCTTTTCTTTTAATGCCCGTGATACATTTGAGGAAATGTATCGCAAATATGGATATGATCGCTATTTTCGGTCTTTTGAACATTTCTATGAACTCTATGAGAAGCGTAATATCGAATTGTGGGCAGAATATGCAGATGGAAAAGTGACAAAGGAAGAATTGAATCGTCAACGTTTTCTTTATCCGCTGGAGGCAGTAGGAGAGGGGGATGCGGCTTTAGCGAAAGCTTTTTCTGATGACTTCTTTGCGGTTATTCCTACAAAAAGCAGATTGATGCCCCATGCGCAGGAAGTGCTGGAATATTTGGCACCTAAATATAATCTTTATATCCTCTCCAATGGATTTCAGGAACTGCAATGCCACAAAATGCGTTCTGCTGGAATTGACCATTACTTCAAGAAAGTAGTTCTATCAGATGATATTGGTGTCCTGAAGCCATGGCCCGAGATTTTCCATTTTGCCATGTCGGCTACCCAGTCTGAACTGCGTGAGTCGTTGATGGTGGGTGACAGCTGGGAAAATGATATAACGGGTGCTCAGGGAGTAGGCATGCATCAGGTATTCTATAATGTAACGGGACGTACCGAGTTTCCATTTAAGCCTACTTATCAGATTACAGATTTGAAAGAGTTGCTTCAATTGTTGTGACATTGAGGGATTAGTTGTAATTTTGTCAGCGTAAACACATAATTTGCAGCTATGGATACTATTTTACCTTTCGCTTTGCTTTGTTTCACTTCTTTCTTTACATTGACAAATCCTCTCGGGACTATGCCTGTCTTTCTGACCATGACCCATGGAATGACGGATAAGGAGCGACAGTCTGTAGTGTCTCGTGCTACATTAGTAGCTTTCATCACGATTATGGTTTTTACCTTTGCAGGTCAGTTCCTGTTCAAGTTCTTTGGGATCTCTACAAACGGATTTCGTATAGCCGGTGGTGTTATAATCTTTAAAATCGGTTTTGATATGTTGCAAGCACGTTACACACAAATGAAATTAAAAGATGAAGAGATTAAAACTTATGCTGATGACATCTCCGTTACCCCTTTAGGAATTCCGATGCTTTGTGGTCCCGGTGCCATAGCAAATGCCATTGTGTTGATGCAGGATGCCCATACTATCCAAATGAAGGGTGTATTAATAGGAATGATCGCCTTTATCTACCTGATTACGTTTTTCATTCTGCGTGCCTCTACGCGGCTGGTAAAAGTGTTAGGGGAAACGGGAAATAATGTGATGATGCGCCTGATGGGACTTATTCTGATGGTAATTGCTGTGGAGTGTTTTGTGAGTGGGGCGAAACCGATATTGGTGGATATTTTGAAAGAAGGTCTGATATAAAACTGCCCCCAAATGTCTGGTTGGACATTCGGAGGCAGTTTTTATTATTTAAGATGTGTCCAGTTATCGTATGATTATCACCATGGATAATTTACGTTCCAGATAAATGCTACGGTCTGATACCAACCCAGACTGACACTGCTTCCACCTTCATCATAACCTACCAAGGCTTCGATTATATAGAGGTTGCCATCGTTTTCGAATGCACAGTTGTTCTTACCCGGTGTGTAGGCAAAGTAATAGTTGCCGTCGTCTGCACTCGCTTCACCCATTTTCTGAACCGTAGATGGGAATCCGACAGGTGTACCATTAGCGGCATTGACGATGAACTGGATATGGTGTCCCTTTTCCAAAGTCACTCCTGTTGCACCGGCTGCTGTTTCAGAATAATAGTAGGGACTTACCAGTCGGTACAAACCATTACCACCTTCTGCCTTTTCTATATCCACTTTTACACCATCACCTACCAAACCATTATCATCGATGGTTCCTGACCATGAAGTATAGAACTGAGCGCTACCGGCTGCTACCCAATTGTACAACTTGCTTAAATTAATTGTTGTGGTAGAATTACCTGATACAGAGGTGTTATCCTTTGCTATGGAAAGAGTCGCTTTATAAGAAACACCTACTTGAATGTCGCCTACTGCAATCGTATAAATGGCAGTATTACTACCATCTGCAAATGTTACCTCAGCTGGTCCGCTCAATGCAGGATCGTTAAATTTTGCATCTACGGCAATGGTCGATGCACCTACATTGGTACTGCGTGTCAGAGAAACCTTGATTTCGGTCAACGTTTCAGTACCTGCTACGGTATAGGTTTGTTCGCTCTGGTCGAACGTATATTTCACTTCGCTGTCTATCGGGGCTTTGTCCCAATAACCATCGGTGCTACAGCCGACAAACATGACAGCCGCTACCGACAGCGCTATGGATAGAATTGATTTATTGAAATTCATATAATGCTATTTTTACAGTTTGTTACCTATGTTCATTAGTTGTCTGTAACCGGAGACGGAATTGACGTTACCGGATTATTGTCTGATGCCGAGATCAATGAGTTACCTTGTTCTTCACTTTCAGGGATACGGTAGATCAAGGTGTTATCACCGGCCGGCACGTTAAATACATAAGCGGCAGGGAATCCGGCTCCACGACGATCGATACCTTTATTCAGTCGCAGAATGTCAAAATAAGAAAGGCCCTCACCCCAAAGTTCAATACGACGTTGCTGCCATACTGCATCCTGTACGGCTGTTGCACTGGAAGCGGTACAAACATAGGCAGGGTCACGATAATCATTTACAAATTTTTGTAAAGTAGCTGCGCCGGTTGAAGGATTTCCACCCATAGCTTGTGCTTCTGCCAAAATCAAGTGCATTTCTTCCACACGCATCAAAGGAATGTCGCTTGCGTTAGTGCTTTGAGCCATTACTCCCTTATAAGGACCGTATTTCATTTGAGTATAAGCGGGGCAACCATATTTCGTAGCTTGGGCTACTTGTGCTTCATTCAAGTTGTCAGAATGCTTATTGGCATCGAGCCACCATCCTTTACGAACGTCTGTATCGGGAATCTCGTTATACAATTTTTTGTTGATCATACGCCATGATCCTACTGAAGCGTATCCATAATTCAGTGATCCCATATGTGAAGGGAAATTCACAATACCGGAAGTTACTACACGGTCTGTTTCAGCGATTACAATGGCCCACATCCAAGAGTGGTCACTGCTTTCCGTAAAACCCGGAGCACTTGCTTCTTCGCGACTATAAGGAGTGCCACTGCCATCGATGGCTTTTTGAGCGTCTTCAGCTGCTGCTGTCCAATTTTGCATGGTCAGATTGACACGTGCACGCAAACCATAAGCCACTTCCTTACTGATGTAGCGCTTATCGGTACCACGGGTTTTGTCAGTATCCTCTAATAAAGATACAGCTTTGTTCAGGTCACTCATAATCTGATCATAGACTTCCTGCACAGTAGACCGGGCACAACCATTAGCTGCAGCCTCATTGGCATTCTCGTTTGTAATCAGAGGAACGCAAGGTTTGCTTTCATTTCCTTTATAAGTATGCTGATACATTTGGGCCAATATAAAATAGTCGAATGCGCGTATGGACAAAGCCTGTGCCAAGTAGTACTTCAGAGAGTTATCTTCTGTAGCCGGGTCGATGGTACTCACTACTCCATTGGCGGTATAGATCTGGTTGTACATCGTACGCCATAATATGTTTGTCGGACGATAGTTAAAGAAAAGATCTTCAAAAGTCATGGAACGGGTAAACCAGTTATAGTTTATGTCTAAACCAACCATATCTGTGCCGCGGCTATCCAAATTCAGCATAATTGAACCATAACCGAAGTCATCGTGTCCAAAAGAAGTAGGGATGGCATTGCCATATACACTGAACATGGCGGTGATACCCGTTACGCTTGCGGATACCATTTCTGGGTCGTTTTTAACAACTTCTTCTTTCTGGTCGCTTGTAATAACAGCTCCCAGGGGTTCGGTATCTAAATCATTACACCCCACAAGCAATACACTTGCAAGTGCCGATGCGAATATTTTAAATTTTATATCTTTCATTGTTATTCTGCTTTATAGTTAGTATAGTTTAGAACGTTAATTTCACTCCTGCCGAAATACTGCGTAATGCACCATACGTAGAGGTGGTAGATGATACATAACCTTGACGTGGGTCTAATCCCTTACGTGCAGCGAACAATGCAACATTGTCGGCAGCACCATAAACTCTAAGTGATTCTATTCCCAAATTGCGTATGATTCTTTTCGGCAATGTATAACCTAAAGTAATATTGTTTATAGATAAGTAGTTTGAAGAAACAATCCAGCGGTCCGAGCTTGAACCTGCATCATAGTTCTCGGTTGCACACAAGCGGGGAACATCTGTATTCGGGTTCTCTGCCGTCCAGGCTTTGGCAATGTCCTTATGCCAGTTGTAACCGGCATTATTGTTGCTACCACCATGCATCAAGTCTTGATAAGTATAATCCCACAGTTTACCACCCAGTTGATAAGAGAACTGGATAGAGAAGTCAAAACCGTAGAAATCCAAGCTGGTACCGAAACCGCCATAGACGGTTGGAAGCAAATCACCGGTAGCTTCTTTGCAATTAGAAGCGACAGCGTAATCGGCTGTTGTATAGGCGTTTCCTTCATCATCTTTTGCCCAGAACAAAGATTGTCCGGTAGTGGGGTCAACACCTGCATATTTCACAAGATAAAGTTGATACATAGATTCACCCTCGCGATAGATACGTGAACCGCTGATTAATTCGCCATTCAAGTCAGGATGCAGCTTATTTACTTTATTTTTCAGGAAAGTAGCATTACCAAAAATGTTCCACTTTAAATTATTAATATCAATCGGAGTATAATTCAATTCAATTTCCACACCCGAGTTAGTCATCGAACCAATGTTCATTGGAATAGAACTGTAACCGTTGGAGTTTGCTACCGGCTTATTATAAAGCATGTCGCTAGTCTTACGGTTGAAATATTCTATTGTACCTTCTAATTTATGGTTGAGCAGTGTGAAGTCAGTACCTATATTGAAGGAGTTACTCTTTTCCCAAGTGATGTCTGGATTACCTTTATAATAAAGTGTACCATCCGAGAATATACCATTAGCACCAGTCATGGAGTATTGATCCAGATACGGATAGTAGTTTGCATAACCGTTTCTCAGCAATGCATCGTTACCTTGTTGACCAAATGAAGCCTTTAGCTTCAACATATCAATCCATTCTGTATTTTCCAAAAATGCTTCTTTGCTGATAACCCATGCAACACTGGCAGACCAGAAGTTACCCCAACGCTTGTCGGGATGGAAACGAGAAGAAGCGTCGCGACGGTAAGAAGCACTGGCAAAGTATTTTTCATCAAAGTCGTAATTGATTCGACTGATAATGCCTCTGGTAGAATATTCGTCACGAGCACCACCACCACGTTTGTTATCGATAGTGTTGTTTACCGTGAAGTCATAATCCTTATAAAGATTCTGCCCGGTTGCATAACTATATTCATAGCGGTAGTCATAGCTTTCATAACCTAACAGAATATCGAAATTGTTCATTCCGAAGCTTTTCTTATAGGTAGCCAGATATTGCTGGTTGAAGGCAGATGTACGCATGTGTTCTTGTTGTGCAGTACCACCGTAACTTGCTGACTGTCCATAATACTTGTTACCCAAAACATTATAGCGTGTATTATCAATATAAGCGCCCAATGAGCCTGTTAGTTTCAGTCCTTCAATTGGGGACAACTCGATGAACCATTTACCGTTAAGGATATCCATCAGGTATTCTTCCTTATTATAAAGCAAGTCACCTTTGGGGTTTGACATAGACATAAAGTTACGCGTGCTGTTTGTACTGCTACCATCACCGTAATCATAAATCTTGTTACCTGAATTCTTGTCGTAAGCTAGTGAACCATCAGCGTTGCGTACATACATCGGATAAACCGGAGCAATATTATTTGCCAACAAGAAAGCGTTTCCTGAAGAAGCTGTAGCTGTTTGGTCACCCGGATACTTGCTCTTGGCATTAGTATATCCTAAACTGGTGCCGAATTTCAACCACTTTTTTGCTTGATAGTCTACATTTAAACGCGTAGAAATACGATTGAAACCTGAATTTTCGATAACACCGTTATCTTCCAGGTAACCGGCAGAGAAATAGTAGTTCAAACGATCTGTACCACCTGATACACTCAAGTTATACTCTTGACGCATTTGGCTGGAGATTGTTCCATCTGTCCAATCATCCGGAGTATAGTAATATTGTCCGTCACTATAGCCCAGTTTCGCATTTGGGTTGATTTTACCATCCATACCGATCAGACCTTCACCTTGAGGCAACGTATATATTTGGTAACCGATGGCCGGGAACAACTGTGCATTAGCGTAAGTATGTGCAGCTTCCGGAGTACGTCCCAATTTGTAATAAGCGGCATTGTAATGAGCCTTATAGAGAGTTTCCATGTACGTAGCAGGGCTTTCCATCACATCGTATTTACCTACTTGACGAGAATTGCTACCCCAACGTGCATCTACAGATACACGTGCATTACCATCCTTACCTTTTTTAGTGGTTACCAAAATAACGCCGTTAGCACCACGCGCACCATACAAAGCAGCTGCGGCAGCATCTTTCAGTACGGTCATTGTTTCAATATCCTGTGAATTGATAGAAGAAATATCACCATCAAAAGGAATTCCATCTACTACGTATAACGGATTGCTGCTGGATGCCATAGAACCAATACCACGAATACGTACTGTGGCTGAAGTTCCTGGTTGACCGTTGCTGCTTGTAGTTTGTACACCGGCTACACTACCCGACAATGCGTTGGTAATGTTGGATACTTGGCGCTTTTCTAGTTTATCTGCCTTTACAACACTCGCAGAACCGGTAAATGCAGACTTCTTCGCAGTACCGTAAGCTACCACTATAACTTCGTCAAGCATCTCTGAATCCACCTTCATAAAGACCTTCATAGTAGGTTTGATAGCTACTTCTTGTGTCTGCATACCAATGTACGAAACCTGCAAAGTCTTCGCAGAACTTGGTACGTTCGATAAAGTAAAATCACCATCTACACCGGTAATAGTACCAAGTTGAGTACCTTTTACCAATACAGAGGCTCCAATAACTGGCTGCCCATCTTCTTCAGAAATCACAACACCCGTGATTGTCTGAGTTTGGGCAGTTACTAGGCCTATTCCAACAAAAAGACAGGCCAATAACAGCATTAATTTTCTTTTCATAAATTCTCTCTTAAAGTTTAACTTTACATTAATTGTTTCTTTACTCTAACAAAATGCAAATATATTAATAAAACTGAAACGAACAATTATTTTGTTGAAAAAACCTTGTAAATCTATCAATTTGTTAACCAAACGCTCGTTTTTATGCTTAACAGCAGCTTTTTTGCACTTAAAAAACCTAAATGACATTCTGATTGCTATCACTCTGAAGCGCCTCTCAGACTATCATTCCTTAATAAACACCTCACCTTTTAAACTAAAAGTGTTAAAAACATGCATTGGAAGAATTAATTTGAAAGTCATTTTACGTAGATTTACCTTTTTTATAAAGGAAATACAAAACAAAAAACACTTTGTAAAGCGTACTTTTACAGATATTAAGTCTTCTTTATTTCTTGTATAGCACATTATTTCGTCTTATTTGTTCATAGTATTAACTAAAACAACTAAAGATGAACAAGATTATTTACAGTTTAGTGTACAACCGGAAAAAGAACCTTAATAAACGAGGCGTAGCTTTAGTACAGGTTGAGGCTTACTTGAACAGGAAGAAAAAGTATTTCTCGACTAAAGTCTATCTGAGACCAGACCAATGGGATGCGAAAAAACTGCTGGTAAAGAACCATCCTAATGCAGATGCCTTAAATCGATTGATTTATGAGTTCATGGCAATGATAGAAAAGCGCGAACTTGAGCTCTGGCAACAGGGTAAACCTATCACTTTAGAGATATTGAAGGAGGTGCTTTCTGAACAACAAGAACAGGAAGATAAATCCTCGTTTATACCTTTCTTTAAGCACGAGGTCATGACTTCGAACCTAAAAGAAAGTACCAAACGCAATCATCTCTCTACGCTTGCGCTATTGCAAGATTTTAAAAAGAATGTGACATTCTCTGATTTAACTTTTGAGTTTGTATCTTCATTTGAATACTTTCTGCAATCGAAGGGATATCATACTAATACTATAGCTAAACATATGAAGCATTTAAAGCGGCATATCAACGTAGCCATCAATAAGGAGTATATGGATATACAAAAATATGCCTTCAGAAAATACAAGATAAAGACTGTAGAAAATGGGCATACGCATTTGTCTCCGGAAGAACTAGAAAAAATGGAAACCTTGCAATTGACCGGAAGATATATGAAATACCAGAAAACATTGGATGCGTTTTTGTTCTGTTGCTATGCAGGTATGAGATATTCCGATTTTGTTAATATGAAGTCAGAAAACATTATAGAGATGCATCAAGAGACTTGGTTAATCTATAAGTCTATCAAAACCGGTACGGAAGTTCGGCTTCCATTATACTTACTGTTTAACGGGAAGGGGATCCGGATTTTGAATAAATATCAGGCAGATCTACAAGATTTCTTCCATTTGAGAGATAATTCGAATGTGAATAAAGAGTTGATAATCATTGCCCGATTAGCCGGGTTATCTAAAAAAGTGTCATTCCATACAGCGCGACATACCAATGCAACGTTATTGATTTATAATGGTGTTAATATTACAACCGTGCAGAAGCTTTTAGGACATAAGAGTGTGAAAACCACGCAAATATACACTAATGTTATGGATATGACGATAATAAGTGATTTGGAAAAAAACCACTCATTGGCTCACCGTAAAAAAGGGAAATAAGTCCTGCTAAATTAAGGTGTAATCGTTTGCCATGAAACTTTAGGTATATTGGATAAATGAGTTACACCTTTTTGGAGAGGTTTTATGTCTCAGCTCTCTTTGATATTCTGTTCTATTTTTCTTCTTTTTCAATCTCTTGGATAACTTCTCTTTCATGATTAAATAGTAATATATAAAAACCAAAGAAGCATGACATGCAATGCTTCCATAATATATCTATTCCATATCCAAGATGTACTTGCTCCGTACCAAGTCCGTACTTCCTCCGTGTAGAAGTACTTCTGACTGGAGAAGATACGGAGCAACTACGGTTCGGATAGGGTTAGGATATGAATTGGACTAAGAATGTCCATTCAATAGTTATATTACTATACGACGACCAATCTGTTATTTACAAATACTTTAATGCTGTTTGAAGGATAATTGAGTACTATTATTTTATTTACAAAGAAATAGATGATTACCTTTTGTAACATTGCTAATTATCAGAGGATTACAAAATGTCTAT
Organism: Bacteroides sp. MSB163; assembly: GCF_036416795.1. Classification (NCBI taxonomy): domain Bacteria; kingdom Pseudomonadati; phylum Bacteroidota; class Bacteroidia; order Bacteroidales; family Bacteroidaceae; genus Bacteroides; species Bacteroides maternus. The sequence continues at coordinate 2,715,593 of NZ_CP143867.1, forward strand.
TTCTTGTCGACAAGGAGTTAAGAGTCTGTTGACAAAAAGTCAACTTCTTGTTTGTAAGCTCCTAACTTCTTGTGAGCATCAAACTGCGTTCCTGATTTTTATTCAACAAAGTATTCTACCTGAAATTCTTTCTGAGCCATTCGACAAACTGCCTTATCTTGTTTTTATTGTTGTGGGAATTAATTTATTCATATTAGACTTAATATAGTATGTGCTATGTTAAAAAAATGAGACTATATAGTACGCTGATCTTATGTATGTAATTTACTGCCTATCTTCAATATAATCTTCAATCATTCCATACACATTAATGATTTTTAGAACCCATGGTATTGAATTTATAATTCACTTATAACCACTATTACCAATCAATATATTGATAAATAGATGTTTAATCTATAAATAAAGGATATTTGTGGTAGATACAGATATGAGCATATATTTTTATCTACTTGTAAATTAGCTATTTAACAAATCATAATTGCTCAATAATAAGTTCTTCAAATATTTATTTACTATTGATTATTAATTAAATACGACTTACTTAGTTCTGCGAAAACGCTTCAGATTACGTATATTGGTATGCAGGCACAGGACGTTGCAATAAAACCGAATGTAAAGGTTATTATGAAGTCGGATACTGAAATGCTGGATGAAGTAATGGTCATAGCCTATGGTACCACAAAGAAAGAGTCTTTTACTGGTTCTGCGGAAGTTATCAAGTCTGAGAAGTTAAAAGAAAGACCAGTTGCAAACGTTACGAAAGCATTGGACGGTATGGTTGCCGGTGTGCAAACTACTTCAGGTTCAGGGCAGCCGGGATCAGGCTCTTCTGTAGTAGTCCGTGGTTATGGCTCTATCAATTCATCACAATCACCGTTGTATGTAGTGGATGGTGTTCCCTATGATGGTAACATTTCAGCAATCAATCCTAATGACATTGAAACGATGACAGTTCTTAAAGACGCTTCTGCTGGTGCACTTTATGGTTCTCGTGGTGCGAATGGTGTGATCATGATTACTACCAAAAAAGGTAATTCCGGTAAGGTAAAAGTGAACCTGAAAGCAAATTGGGGTGTTTCCTCACGCGCTATTCCACGTTATGAAACGATGGACGAAGCCGGTTATTTAGAAACAATCTTCCAGTCATATAAGAATAATCAGATTATCAATGGTGGAGTTTCTCCGGAGTTGGCGGGTGTTGCCGCATTAGAGGCTATGAAAAGCGGATCCACTGCTATGCTGGGCCAGAATGAACAGTATAACCCTTTTAATTATAGTATTACAGAACTGATCGATCCTGTGACAGGAAAGGTACGTAGTGATGCCAAATTGAGATATAGTGAGGACTGGATGGATGAAGCTTTAAAAAGCAATCCTTTACGTCAAGAATATGTTGCCTCGTTCAGTGGTGGAAGCGACAAAACCAAATATATGTTTTCTTTAGGTTATCTTGATGAAGAAGGTCTGTTAAAGACAACAAAATTCAATCGGTATAATGGACGTTTGAATATAGATTCTGAAGTTACGAACTGGTTAAAAGCCGGAATGAGCGCCAACTACTCTCGTAATGAGAGCAATACAGCCGTTGAAAATTCATCCGGCTCATCCAATGTTTGGTACAGTGCACAATTAATGGCTCCTATTTTTCCTGTCTTTGAGAAAGATGCCAATGGTGCTACGGTTTATGACAATTTGGGAAATGCCGTTTTTGACTATGGTAAAAACAGACCGGCCGGTGCTAGTTCAGAGTGGAACACAATTGCTACCTTATATGATGATATGTATTCTACCCAAAGCGATAACCTGAGCGGACGTGTATATGCGGAACTAGGTGATTTGAAAAATACATTCCTGCAAGGATTGAAATTCTCTGTTAATTATGGCTTTGACTTAATCAATTCAGCCGGAGCAACTTATTATAATCCATACAACGGCAACTCTGTAGCCGTAAAAGGTACTATACAAAAAGCTACTGCACGTACATTCAGCTATACTTTCAATCAATTGTTGACATACGATAGAAAGTTCGGTGATCATCATTTTGAAGCTTTGGTTGGACATGAGTTTTATAAATACAGATATGATTATTTGTCAGCAACCAAGACAGGATTCCCATTTGGTGGACTTTATGAACTGGATGCAGCTACAACGATTACAGGAGCATCTTCTTATCAGAACAATTATGCAGTTCAGTCTGTGTTATCACGTTTGAATTATGACTTTGCCGATAAGTATTACCTTTCTGCCAGTTTTCGTACCGATGGTTCTTCTCGTTTCTATAAGGATAACCGTTGGGGTAAGTTCTGGTCGGTCGGTGGTAACTGGCGTATCTCCCACGAATCTTTCATGAGTGACATTACTTGGATTAATAATCTGTCATTAAAGGCCAGCTACGGTATACAGGGTAATGATGCCATATTGAATGGTACCAAACAGAATTTTTATGCTTGGCAGTCATTTTATGATTTGGGTTATGCAAACTCGTCGATGAGCGGCGCAGCCGTAACATCCTTGGAAAATAAAGAATTGAAATGGGAAAAAAATGCTAATCTGAATATTGGTATTGAAGCAAAATTGTTTGATCGTGTTTCTGCTACTATCGAATGGTATCAACGTAAGACTACAGATATGTTAATGTCATTCCCAATGGCAACTTCACTCGGTTTTGATGGCTACAACAAGAACGTTGGTAGCATGCGTAATACAGGTATTGACCTCACATTGGGGATTGATATCTTTAAAGACACTCCGTTTACCTGGAACTTAACGCTCCTTGGCTCTACGATTAAGAATAAAGTTTTGCAACTGGCGGATAAACCGGAAATCATTTCCGGATCTTATATCATTCGCGAAGGTGAGACTTTATATTCATTCTATACTGCAACTGCCGCTGGTGTTGACCCCGCAACTGGAGAACAACTGTATTGGGCATGGGATACCGATGAAAACGGAGTTAAGGGCAAGAAGTATATAACTAACGATATGGCCAAGGCTACTGCATGTAAAGAAATTCAGGGTAGCCGTATTCCCGATTTATATGGTTCCATTAATAATACATTCAAATATAAAGGATTTGATTTGAGTATCCTTTGTACATATTCTATTGGTGGTAAAGTGCTGGATGGTATTTATAATACCTTATTATATGGCAATTATGTAGGGCAGGCAAAGAGTAAAATGCTGGAACGCGCATGGAGAAATCCGGGAGATATCACAGACATCCCACGTATTGAAATCGGAAAGAGTTACATTGTTACTGATAACAGTTTGATTGACGCTTCCTATTTTGCTATTAAAAATATTGCTTTAGGATATTCTCTGCCTTCAAAGTGGATGAAATCTATCGGATTCGATTCTGCACGCCTGACTGCAACGGCAGACAATGTTGTGCTGTTCAATCACCTGAAAGGTATGGACCCTCAATATAACTTCACTGGGGGAACGGATTTTGGTTACGTACCTGTCAGAACAATTTCATTCGGAATTGATATCACTTTCTAAACCTGATTAAATAATATAAAAGATGAAAAAAGTATTATATATATTTTCTTTAATCGGCCTTCTTGCATTCAGCTCATGTGCCGATGAATTGAATACGGAACCGACTGACAAGGTATCAGGTTCTACGATATTTGCAGATGCAAGTAGCGCAGAAACTGCTATAAATGGTGTATACCGTATGTTATATGTAGCAGGGTGGAGTTCAAACTGGGGCTCAGAAAACTGCGGACAGACAGCTATTCAATTGCTTGGAGATCTGATGGCTGAGGATCATTTAATGAAAGAGCAGGGGCAAGGCTGGTTTTATGAAGATTATCGTTTGAATGTTCATGGAGACTACTCAAACAAAGCTGGACGTCCTTATTCTATTTGGAACTTCTATTATACTATCGTTAGTAATGTAAATTATATCATTGCTTCAGAAAACACAATGGGAGGGGATCCGGAACTTAAGAACAGCGTTGTAGGACAGGCCTATGCCATGCGTGCGTTTGCTTATTACTATCTGATACAATTATACCAACAAACGTATAAAGGACATGAGGATGCACCCGGTGTACCTTTGTATGCAGGGGCAACGGTTGCCGGTTCGGAGGGAAGCCCTCGTGGAACCGTTCAGGGGGTTTATACTCAAATCAATTCTGATATAGAGAAAGCTATTGATCTGTTAGGAAGTATCAGCAATAAAGTGCAAACGCATGTATCTCATATAGATTACTATGTAGCTAATGGCATTAAAGCCCGTATCTGCCTCACTCAACATGACTATGCAGGTGCTGCGATGGCAGCTGCTGAAGCCTTAAAGAAACCTTCATTGAAAATTGCTACTATAGCCGAATTGGGCGGGAATAATAGTGTAAAAACAGCTGATGTTTTGTGGGGAATGGAAATTATAGCCGATCAGTCCAGTGGTTTTGCAAGCTTCTTCTCGCATATGGATGCTGATGCGCCGGGTATGTATGCTTCTAAAGCACGCCAATGCATAAGCACAGGGTTGTATAAACTGATTTCTGATACAGATGAGCGTAAAACAGCGTGGTTCCGTGGGGCCATTCCTTCTGATGAAGAAAAAACAGCTTCATCTTATACGAGTTATTGCCAAATTAAGTTTAAAATGGCAGATTACACAACCCGTACAGGTGATTATTTACTTATGAGAGCAGAAGAGATGATATTAATTAAGGCTGAAGCCGAATGTCATCAGAAAGAATATGGTGCTGCCCGTACCACAATAAAAACTTTAGGAAACGCGAGAGATAGTAAGTTTGAGGAACGTTTAGCTGCCCGTACAGATGCAAATACTTATAATTCTGACACTAATGCTCCTTTGGAAACATTAATGGATGAGATTTTATTCCAACGTCGTGTGGAACTTTGGGGTGAAGTGGGACGTATCTTTGATATGCAGCGTTTAGGTTTGGGGTATAATCGTAATTATGAAGGCTCTAATCATACAGAGAAGGTAACGACAAAGAACACTAATGCCGCTTCTCCATTATTTATCCTTCCTCTGCCGCAGTCTGAAATAGATGGTAATGAGAATATTACCTCTGCGGATCAGAATCCTATAGTTCAATAATTTATAAACCTATATAATGAAGGAAAATATGAAACTATATACAATAAAGAAATATGCTGCTATATTGCTCTGTTTGGCAGCTTTTACCTCCTGCGATACAGATGCAGAAGGTACGAAATATGGTGTAAACGGAGTTGAGGCAGCTTTTGCATCTACTCAAATGAATGTGGAAGTAGGTGCTGAAGACAACGGCGTCATCCGGGTTCCCGTATATCGTGGAAATACAGATGCAGAGGCTTCAGTCGGCATTAGCATGGATGAAGCTACAGTAGAAGAAGGTGTATTCACCTTGAAAAGTTCCAATATAGCCTTTGCAAAAGGCGAAGCAGTGGGGTACGCAGAATTAGTTTTCGGGTCTATAAATGACTTAAGTGCTACTGGTAAATATAAAATTACGCTGGCCATAGATGACAAGGATGCATTGTCACCTTCCAAATCCGGAGAGATAACAGTGACCGCTCAGAGAAAGTTAACATGGGAGGATTACGGAACCGGAATATATACTTCAGAGCTTTTCGGTCAGGCATGGGAACAGCCTATATTGAAAGCTAAAGAAGGTAATATATACAAGTTACCGGATTGTATCACAGAAGGATATCCTTTTGTTTTTACATTGAGTGATGACGGACAGTCTTTGGTTAATTGGGATAAACAAGCTACTGGATATAAAGATGCTACTTATGGAATGGTGTATTTCAGTCCTACAGGTATGCAACGCCAGGGTAATGTACTGCTATTTGCGATGCGTGGCTTGGTAGATGCTGGTACTTTGTTTAGTGGTTTCACAGAAACATTGGAATTACCTGAATAATTGTTTCCTACTACTACTGTTATTGGGGAAATAAGTTTGTAACAGAGTGTATCTGATACAAAAGATATGAATAAGGCTACCTCATTTTTATCTTGAGGTAGCTTTTTTTACAAATTATACTATTTAGTTTTCGCTTTTCTGTTTTTCTTGTCTCTTATTCTTTTAAATATTTTTCATCAAAAAGCGATTGACGGCTTTTTACTGAAAAATATATACTTTTAATCGTATTTGCCTCTATGCGTGAACCGTTGATCAGAATTAACTTTCAATTATTTATTATTTTGTACATTCGTGCAGTGAATTAAACGCACAGTAATTGTTTGATAGTTCATTTATACCTTAATAAAAGCGGTATATTGCTGAATTTCAATATAATATTTTCTAAATATGGGATAATACTGGTAGAATTTAATAAATTCATGTATGTATAAAATGCTTATATACAAATAATTATAAAATTGGAAATACATAATATTTAGTCCTTTAAGATATACTAATTAATTGATTATTAATAAAATAAACACCGCATTAGTTCTGCGAAAACGCTTCAGATTTCGTTTATTGGTATGCAGACACAGGAGGTTGCAGTCAAACCTAATTTGAAGGTTGTAATGAGAGGCAATGCCGAAGCTTTGGACGAAGTTGTGGTAATTGCCTACGGTACCGCTAAAAAAGAATCATTAACAGGTTCTATTTCGGTAGTTGACAATAAAAAGATCGAGAAACGTATTACAACCAGTGTGACTGGCGCACTTGAAGGTGCCGCACCGGGCGTACAAGTAAATAATACCTATGGCGAACCGGGACAAGCTCCCGAGATTCGCATCCGTGGTTTCGGTACATTGGTGTCAGGCGCTTCAAGTCCTCTGTATGTGGTAGATGGAGTTCCTTTTGATGGAAACATGGCCGAACTAAACTCTAACGATATTGAGAGCATGTCCATCTTGAAAGATGCCGCCTCAGCTGCATTATATGGTAATCGCGCGGCTAATGGTGTAGTCCTCATTACGACCAAAAGTGGACGTAATACCAACAAACCAAGCATTACACTACAGGTAAATCAGGGTATATACAACAGAGGTATTTCCGAGTATGAACGTCTGGATGCAGACCGTTGGATGGAAGCAAGCTGGATGGCCAAGAAAAACTCCATGATGAGCAATACCGGGATGTCAGAAGACGAGGCGGCCGCCTATGCCACGAGCCACCTGATCAGTGAGTCCATCGGTCGAAACATTTATAATGCTGCTGACGACAAACTGTTCGACAATAACGGAAAACTGATAGCTACTCGTCTGACTGGTTATGACGACCTTGACTGGCAGGATGCCATTGAACGTAACGGACATCGCCAAGAATATAACTTGTCGGCTGCCGCATCCGGACAAAAATATAATGTATATTCGTCGGTAGGCTATTTGAATGAAAAAGGATATGTGAAGGCTACCGGTTATGAACGTTTCTCAGGCCGTATCAATACTACTTATACTCCCAACAAATGGTTTAAGGGAGGTGTGAATCTTACAGGATCCTGGACTAAACGCAACTATAATAGTAATGCCAGCGGTAATGCGTATGCCAATCCATTTTACATAGCCCGCTATATGGCACCGGTATATCCTGTTTATTTACACAATGCTGATGGCACATATCAATTGGACGCTGCAGGAGACAAAATATATGATACTACTTCTCCTTATCTGAGCAACCGCCACATAGCATATGAAATGTTGTTCAACAAGCAGGAAAGCGTACGTAACGTATTAGGCGGACAAGCTTTTGCCACAATCTCATTACCTTATGGAGTGTCATTGACTGTAAAAGGTGACCTGAACAATAGTACTTCCAATAATAAGAAGTACGACAATCCGGAAATAGGTGACGGTGCTACCAACGGTGGTCGTTTGACCAGCTATGCTTACCAGTACAGAACCACGACCTTGCAAGAAATCGTAAATTGGAGCTACCAGTTCAATAACGTACATAATGTTGAGGTCATGGCAGCTCACGAAAGCTACAGTTGGGAACGTAAATATACAGCAGGAATGAATACCGGCATGGCAGTAGATGGAAATCTTACTATGGGTAATTTTCTCAATAACTCTTATTTCACAGGAAGTGATGATGAAGACAAAACGGAATCTTATCTGGCACGTCTGAAATACAACTATGATGATCGCTATTTCTTGGAAGGTTCGTTCCGTCGTGACGGTTCTTCACGTTTCCACAAAGATAATCGTTGGGGTAACTTCTACTCCGTAGGTGCAAGTTGGAACATGAAACAGGAGTCTTTTTTGCAAGATGTTGACTGGTTAGATGCATTAAAACTGCGTGCTTCCTACGGTGAAGTGGGTAATAATATGGGCGTCAGCCTTTATGGACACATGGCTCTTTATACTATCGACAAGAACGGTGGTGAAGCTGCGTTGGTAAAACAGTCACTTTCTGCACCAGATATTAAATGGGAAACGACCCAGACCGTAGACATCGCTGTAGAAGGGCGTCTGTTTAACCGCCTGAACTTCCAAATAGGCTACTTCGACAAGCGCTCTAAAGATTTACTATTTGAGGTTCGTCTGCCGCTTTCGGCTGGCTCCTATCCTTGGGTTGCTGATACCGCCCCGATGAACCTGACACAATACAAGAATATCGGTACCGTTTCCAACCGTGGTTGGGAAATCTCTTTGAATGCTGACATTATCAATAATAACGACTGGAAATGGAATCTTGGTGTGGACGCTACTTTCTTGAAGAACAAAATTGTGAAACTGCCTGACGGAAAAGATATTCTGCACGGTATGCAGAACTATTCTGAAGGGCATTCCATCTACGAATGGTACACTTACCACTTTGAAGGCGTGGACTAGATGACTGGTACTTCTCTCTATACACTGGATCCGGATAAGAAGGCTACTGCCGAAGAAGCTGGTGCATTGACTACCATCAATGGTACAGATTATGCCACTGCCACTTCATACGCCAAACGTGATTGGGCAGGTAGCGCACTTCCCACAGTCTATGGATCCGTCAATTCGGCACTTTCTTGGAGGAATTGGGATTTGAATATGTTATTCACCTATTCTTTGGGTGGCAAGACGTATGATGGCAGTTATGCTAGCTTGATGGGAGTATCCGAATCAGGTGCTTCTGGTAACGCTTACCATAAAGATATCCTAAACTCCTGGAAAGAAGTTCCCGCCGGTATGACGGAAACTTCTGCCAACCGCATCAATCCGAATGGAACTCCGCGTGCCGATTTTCATAAGTCATCCGACTTGAATGCCGCCAGCGATCGTTGGCTAACCAGCTCTTCTTATTTGGTATTTAAGAATTTGAATCTGTCTTACAGTTTACCTAAGAGTTGGCTGAAGAACATGGGATTGGAAGGGTTGTCGTTGACTGCCGGTGTAGAAAACCTTTTTACACTAACCTCACGCAAAGGACTAAATCCGCAATATTCGTTTAATGGAGGTTCGGATGATACGTATGTGACAGCCCGTGTATATAATTTCGGTTTGACTGTAAAATTCTAAAGATATAACCATATAATTCGTATTAGAAATGAAAAAAATACTCAATAAATTGTTTACAGGTAGCCTATTGGCATGTATGGTGTTAGTGTCCTCCTGTGCCGGTGACTATTTGGATACCGCTCCTACCGATTCAACGGGAGCATCCGATGCCGTAGGGACCACGGCAAATGCAATGAAAGCATTGAACGGTATAGCCAAAATTATGACTACACAGCAGTATTATTTTGGTCAGGGATTTGCAGGCGAAAACAACATCATGGCTCATTATGAAAACTACCCGAGCGAGAATTACTTATATAATATGTATGCTTCCGGATGGTCACCTATTCATAATCAAGAATTCCATACACGCACTAACTCTATTTATGACGCATACGCATGGTACTACTATTATACTATCATTGGTAATGCGAACACTATTCTTGCCAATATTGATAATGCCGAAGGACTTCAAACTGAAAAAGATTTTGTCAAGGCTTCAGCACTGACTTTCCGCGCATACGCTTTCGAAAAGTTAGTGCACTATTACTGTTGGCGATGGCAGGATTCCAATAACGGTGCTTCACAAGGACTCGTGCTCCGTATTGATGAATCTACTGGCGGACAAGGCTATGCTACTCTGGCTGAGACGTATGCTCAAATCTACAAAGACTTGGATGAAGCAATTGCCTTGTATAACCAAAGTGGTATGGACCGTGATGCCGCACAAGTATGGATGCCGAATGTAAATGTTGCTCATGCAGTCTATGCTCGTGCTGCTATAACTAAACAAGATTACACCAAAGCTCTGTCCGAAGCCAAACTTGCTCGCCAAAACTATCCGCTTATGAGTAACGCTGAATATCAATCCGGTTTCTGCAATCCGACGACTGAATGGATTTTCGGTTGTTTCGGCGGTTCGCAAGAAAATAATTGGTATTGGAGTTATGGTACTCAGTTTGCTTGTAACGGATATTATGCGAGTGCAAACAATACTGGTGCTGGTGCCATTGGGCGTGAGCTTATCAACCGCATCCCGGACAATGATGCCCGCAAAGCGCTGTTCTTGACGGAAGACAAATTCCCCGGTTATGATTTTAATGATGGCTCAGCCATGGATTTGACTTACGGTATTCTTGGACTGGGTAAAGGCGAAGAAGCAGACTTGCTTTGGGAAGACGCCGCAGAGTATTGCCAGAGAATGGCGGTAAGTGGACTTGCCGCACCTTATCAATCTGGCTATATGTATTTGGGTGGACAGTTGAAATTCTATGTATTTGATACTCCGGGGGTAAGCTATCTGCCTTTCATTCGTTCATCAGAAATGGTATTGATTGAAGCGGAAGCTAACTACTTCTTGAACAATGAACCGGATGCACAAGCCGCTCTGATAGAGTTGAATGCTACCTCTGGACGTAATCCTGAATATACTTGTACTAAAACCGGTGAAGCCCTCTGGAACGAAATCATGGATTATCGTGAACTTGAACTTTGGGGTGAAGGCTTTGCCTGGAGCGATTACAAAAGATGGAATCGTTCTGTAGTGCGTAAAGGATTCGCTGATGGAGGTAATGCACATATTTCCATTGCGAAAACGATCCCAGCTGATGGTGCAAATAAATGGACCTGGGATGTGCCCTTGAATGAAACCGATTACAACGATGAATTGAATCTTGCGGGAAAATAATTTCATCGGAACACATTGGCGGAATTAATTCATTTTTGCATTCTAATGAATTAATACTTTTAGTTCAATAGTTGACAGGGTGAATTCTTAATTGATGTTAGTGTCTTTTCCTGATTTAGCTAGATGCCAAGGGGGGATTTCTTTTCAGATATGAACTATAATTCCGTCAACAGGTTCTACTGGACTTATAAATAAAGTGTTTTGTTTTTAGTGGAGGGAATGTCATTGGATATTCCCTCCATTGCTGTTTTATTATGAAATTGGTTAGTTGAAAAGCATCATTCCTGTTAAAACGGACATTAAATGCCTTAATAATTGATTCTGCAATCAATACGCCACTTGGATTTAATTATACAGCTCAAGACGAGGTAAGTATTATAACTTTTCCATAAGACTCTAATAAAAAGTGATGTATAAAAAAAACTGTAAATTGCCTCCATCCTATTAGTAATTAGTCTTAGATATGTTCTAAATCATCTTGAAGTAAATACAATTTTACTATTGTTTATAATTTTTCTTCTGACCTTTAGATAATAAGAAATAATGTATGTACAGGACTTTTTGAAGTGGATAATAATAATGAAGAGATAAGGTTTATCAATAAATATCCAGATCAGAATGGAAGACTACCGGTTAATAATGCACGCGTTACTTCGCTTATCAGATATCTACTTAATAGCAGCTGAAGCTGCACTGAAAAAATCAACTTCCAACTAGAATAAAGCTGATTTCTATTTGAATAAAATTCGGAAACGTGCAGTTTCTGAGTTAACTTTGAAAAAAAGAAGAAAGGAACTGCCATGGAAAGTCATCGCTTCTACGATGCTATGCGATTGGGATTAATCTTAAACCGTGAAGAAGCACCAGGTGAAGGTACTGATCATTATTTAAATTCAACGGATTTAATATCTCCAAATTGGAATGATTACAGAATAATATTAGCTATTCCACAAGCAGAAGTTGATGTTAACCCTAATATTCAAGGACAACAGAGTCTGGGATACGAATAAAGTCTTCTTAAAATAAAGTTGTTTTAGATGAAATGTACCCTAAAAGTTTTATATAGGACTTTTAGGATGTTTTTTTATATTCATCTTCTCTAATTAAACCTGTAATTCATTATTATATAAGAGGATAAATATTGATTTAATATAGGCTAATTGCAAGTTAAAGTAAATGTTCTATTTATCGTTTTTACCGATACAGTTGTTTGTTGTTTGTGAGAATGAGATTGCTCGTCTTAAGCTCAACTGTGCATAATACCCTTTTGTTGAAAAATCAAGACTACATGATAAATTATTGATATGCATGTAATTTACCAATCTGGTTTAGGTAGAAAATTTAAGTATTTCATACATTTTAATCTCTACTTGAGCCCATAGTATTGGTTTTATCACTCATTTGTATTCACAGTCAAATAGTAACTAACTAATAACAAAGTAATTGAAAATCAAATAGAGGAACTTTTAGGTAGATACAAATATATGCTCATGTTTTATACATATCTAGTTACTAGATATTTAATAAATCATAATTGTCTTGGCTTGAGTTCTATAAACATATATTTGTTATTGATTATCAACAAGATAAAACCTACTTAGTTCTGCGAAAACATTGCAAATTTCGTACATTGGTATGCAAACACAAGAGGTCGCTATCAAGTCTCACTTGAAAATTACAATGAAGACTGATAGCGAAATACTTCAAGAAGTTGTTGTTACTGGTATGCAACGTATGGATAAGCGCTTATTTACTGGAGCAGCAACAAAATTGTCTGCAGATAACGTAAAATTAGATGGTATTGCAGAAATTAGTCGTGCGCTTGAGGGACGTGCTGCCGGTGTATCCGTACAGAATGTATCAGGTACATTTGGTACGGCTCCTAAAATTCGTGTACGTGGCGCAACTTCTATCTATGGTAGTTCAAAACCTCTATGGGTAGTGGATGGTGTAATCATGGAAGATGTTACAGAGGTTAGTGCAGATGCACTATCATCAGGAGATGCCGAAACGTTGATCTCTTCTGCTATTGCCGGTTTGAATGCTGATGATATTGAAAGCTTTCAGATATTAAAAGATGGTTCCGCAACATCTATTTATGGTGCACGTGCAATGGCTGGTGTGATTGTTGTTACTACTAAAAAAGGTAAGGCAGGTAGCAATAAAATTAGTTACACTGGTGAGTTCTCTTTAAGATTGAAACCTAGTTACAACGATTACAATATTATGAATTCGCAAGAGCAAATGGGGGTGTATCGAGAAATGGAAAAAGCCGGTTATTTGAACCTAGCGGAAACCTATCGTGCATCAGACAGTGGTATCTATGGAAAAATGTATCATCTGATCAATACTTATGATCCGACTACAGGTAAGTATGCCTTAGAAAATACATTATCAGCACGTAATGGTTATTTACAGGAAGCCGAATATCGCAATACGGATTGGTTTGATGCATTATTCAACAACTCAGTTTCCCAAAATCATGCTATCAGTATGGCAAGTGGTACGGATAAGGCTTCTTATTATGCATCTTTAAGCGTGATGAATGATCCGGGTTGGTATAAGCAGAGCGAAGTAAATCGTTATACGGCTAACATTAATGCTTTATATAACATTTACAAAAATCTTTCTTTAAACTTAATAGGAAATGCTTCTTACCGTAAACAAAAAGCACCGGGCACATTAAGCCAAAGTGTTGATGTTGTATCCGGTGAGGTAAGACGTGACTTTGATATCAACCCTTATTCGTATGCGCTGAACACTTCACGTGCACTTGATCCCGACGAATATTATGTACGCAATTATGCCCCTTTCAATATTCTAAATGAGTTAGAGAATAATTATATGAATCTAGATGTGGTTGATTTGAAATTTCAAGGTGAAATGAAATGGAAACCGATACAGAAAGTAGAACTGGCGGCTTTAGGTGCGTACAAGCATTCTTCAACCACTCAAGCACATGAAATTCATGATTATTCTAATCAAGCATGGGCTTTTCGAGCTATGGATGATGCAACGATGCGTGACGCAAACCCATGGTTGTATACCGATCCGGACAATGCCAATTCATTGCCGGTTTCTGTTTTGCCGGTCGGCGGTTTCTATCGTGAAACAAAATATTCGATGAACAGTTATGATTTCCGTGCTAGTGCCAGCTACAATGACGTATTTAATGAAGACCACATCGTTAATTTATTTGGTGGTATGCAGTTGACGGCTGTTGACCGTAAAAAAACTTGGTTCAATGGTGTAGGTATGCAGTATGATATGGGTATGCTAGGCGCTTATGATTATCTTTATTTTAAGCAAGGAAAAGAAGAAGGTTCACAGTACTACACTGTGAGCGAAACCCGTTCGCGTGAAGTAGCATTCTTTGCAACAGGCACTTACTCTTATCAAGGCAAATATACAGTGAATGGAACTGTACGCTATGAAGGATCCAACAAGTTGGGAAAAAGCCGTTCCGCCCGTTGGTTACCCACTTGGAATATATCCGGTGCATGGAATGTGCATGAAGAGAATTTCTTCGAAAATTTGAAACCTGCACTTTCCAATTTAACATTAAAAGCTTCTTATTCACTGACTGCTGACCGCGGTCCAGCTGATGTGACCAATTCACGTGTTGTGATTGAAAGTTATAATCCATGGCGTCCATTTGCCAGTGTAAACGAATCTGGATTACAAATAAAGGATTTGGAAAACAGCGAACTAACCTACGAAAAGAAGCATGAACTTAATATTGGAGCTGAAATTGGATTTTTGGATAATAGGATAAACTTATCGATAGATTGGTACAAACGTAATAACTATGATTTAATTGGTATCATCAATACGATGGGGATCGGAGGACAGATTACCAAATATGCTAATGTGGCAAGTATGAAATCACATGGTATTGAGTTTACTTTGTCAACACGTAATATCGTAACAGAAAACTTTAAATGGAATACTGACTTTATTTTCTCTAATGCCAAAAATGAAGTAACAGATTTGGAATCTAACGCACGCGTTATTGACATGATTACTGGTACCGGTTTCACGATGGCGGGATATCCGGTACGTTCTTTGTTCTCTATGGATTTTCAGGGATTGAATAAGGAAGGACTACCTACTTTTATCAATGAAAAGGGGGAAGTGACCATTAGCGATCTTAACTTCCAGGAACGTGACAGGAAAGATCATCTGGTATATGAAGGTCCTACAGATCCGACGATAACCGGTAGTTTGGGTAATGTATTCAGCTATAAAAATTTCCGTTTAAATGTGTTTATGACATACTCATTTGGAAATGTAATTCGTATGGATCCGGTATTCAGTAATAAATATTCAGATTTAGATGCCATGCCGAAAGAATTCAAGAATAGATGGACTGTAGCCGGTGATGAGAATACGACAAATATTCCGGTTATTGCTGATCAACGACAGAATGAAAATGATAATTATCTGCGCTATGCTTACAATGCTTATAACTATTCAACAGCTCGTGTCGCCAAAGGTGATTTTATCCGTATGAAAGAAATTTCTCTGTCTTATGATTTACCGAAATCCTGGATATCTTCTTTGAAGATAAGTAGCCTTTCTCTGAAATTGCAAGCAACCAATCTCTTTTTAATTTATGCAGATGATAAATTGAATGGGCAAGATCCCGAATTTTATAACACCGGTGGTGTTGCAGCACCTGTTCCTAAACAATTCACATTGACAGTAAGACTTGGTATCTAATAAAAAATAAAGAAATTATGAAAAAGAATATATTATATATAGCAGTAAGTTCTGCCATGTTGTTGGCGTCATGCGATGACTTCTTAAATACTATGCCCGACAACAGAGCTGAAATTGATACAGAAAGCAAGATTACTTCACTCTTAGTATCTGCCTACCCATCATCGACAGACATAGTGATGACTGAGATGGCATCAGACAATGCGATGGACAATGGTTCCAGATTCACTGTTGAAATGCAAGAACATGAGGATGCCTATCTTTGGAAAGACATTACGAATGATGGCAATGATTCTCCTAAGTCTTATTGGGATGCATGTTATGCTGCTATTGCAGCAGCAAATCAGGCACTGAGTGCAATTGATGAGATGGGAAATCCTGAAAAACTACGCGCACAGCGCGGCGAAGCTTTGATATGTCGTGCCTATGGTCATTTTGCACTGGCCAATGTTTTCTGTCTACCCTACAATCCAGAGACTGCTGAACAAGATATGGGAATTCCCTATTCTGAAGCACCTGAAACAGAAGTATCTCCTGAATATAGCAGAGGAAGTATGAAAGAATTATACGAAAAGATTAATGCGGACATTGAAGAGGGACTTCCACTTATTAATGATGAGATTTATTCGATTCCCAAATATCATTTCAACAAAAAAGCAGCTCATGCTTTTGCCGCTCGCTTCAATTTGTATTATCACAATTATGACAAGACAATTCAGTATGCCAATATCGTGTTGGGAAGTACTCCTGACAAGATGATGAAGAACTGGAATAACATCGTGATGAATACTGCTTCTAACTGGGATTTGCGTGTAGATTTGTATATCTCGGCTAGTGAACCATCCAACTTATTGATGACGCCTGTTTCTTCCAGTTGGGGATATTGGGTAGGTCCCTATAATTTAGGGAAAAGATATGGTCATGCCAAAGTCATCTGTACCCAAGAAACGGGACGTGTACCTAATAGTATGTGGGGAACATATAGTAATCTGCTACCTTTTAGAAATATGTGGGGATTCGATGAAAAAATGGTAGTTACAAAAGTCGGAGGATACTTCCAATATACAGATAAGGTGAACGGTATCGGGTATCGTAAAAATGTCATTGTCATATTTAGTGCTGATGAAACCTTGCTTTGCCGTGCTGAGGCCTATGCCTTGAAAGGAGCCGCTTTTCTGGATAAGGCAACGGAAGATATCAATATCTGGCTGGCATCTCATACATTAGGTGGTTTGCAGGTTACAACCCAAGAGATCGCCGATTTTTATGGAGCCATCCCTTGTATGCCGCTTGACAACAGTACACGTTCGGTAAAAAAAGAAATTAATCCGAGAGGGTTCACTGTGACTGAAGGTAACCAAAAGGAAGTAATTCAATGTATCCTGCATCTCCGTCGTATAGAAACGATTCATGAAGGTCTGCGCTGGCAAGATATCAAGCGTTACGGCATAGAGATATCGCACAATCGTGAAGGCTTATCTAATGATATATTGAGAGTAGACGACCCACGCCGTGCCCTTCAATTGCCGCAAGATGTTATCAATGCCGGCTTGAAAGCTAATCCAAGAAATTAATTATTAAAAATGAATTAAGTATGAAAAATATAAAATGGTTATTTATCGCATTGATTGCAGCCACTACGATGTGGTCTTGCAGTGAGGATGATTTAGATTCCAATAGTATATTTTCCGGAAGTACTAACACCCCTCAAAATAACTTCGATCAATGGTTACTTACAAATTACACAAAACCATACAACATTGATTTCAAGTATCGTTTTGAGGATAAGGAATCTGACGAAAGTTATAATCTGGCACCAGCAGACTATGAAAAATCCATTCTATTGGCTAAAATGACAAAATATCTTTGGATTGAATCTTATGAAGAATTGTTAGGACCTGATTTCATTCGTACGTATTGTCCCAAATTGATGCATTTAGTTGGTTCTCCAGCCTACAACAGCCAAGGTTCTATTGTTTTAGGCACGGCTGAAGGCGGCTTGAAGATTACATTATACAATGTGAACAATATTGACTTGACTAAGATAGATCTTGAATTTCTCAACTATTGGTATTTTAAGACAATGCACCATGAATTTGCGCATATATTGCATCAGACCAAAAACTATTCAACTGACTTCAATTTGATTTCGGCCAGCAACTATCAGTCAAGCAGTTGGGTGAACGTCACAGAGCAAGAGGCATTGGATATGGGATTTGTTTCTCCTTATGCGAGTTCTGAAACGCGGGAAGACTTTGTGGAGATTATAGCGATTTATGTGACGAATACAGCTGAATACTGGGATGCATTAGTAGGACAAGCAAGTGAGGAAGGACAAGGCTTGATCAACCAAAAACTTGCCTTGGTAAAAGATTATATGCTTACAACGTGGGGAATTGATCTGGATGCTCTGCGTAACATAGTGCAGCGTCGTTCGCAAGAGGTGCTGTTATGGGACATTAATGATTTAGTAACCCTTAATTAATAGAAGATTATGAAGAAAATATATTATCTGTTTTGTTTGGTAGCGGCAGTTCTGATAACTGCTTGTACCCATGAAGAGGAGGATTTGTTCAATGATTCTTCTGCCAATCGTGCAGATGCAACTATAATGGCTAATATAGAAGTGCTTACTGGTGCTTCAAACGGTTGGCTTATGGAGTATTTCCCTGCCAGTTCACAAGAGTATGGTGGTTACAATATATTATTGAAATTTACAGAAGACGGAAAAGTGACAGTGTCAAGCGAACTGTACGCTCCTACAGATGCCGCAACAAGCTATTATGCAGTGAAACAGAGTGCCGGTATTCTGCTTTCATTTGATACTTACAATGAAATATTCCATCTCTTCTCAGATCCGTCTGATCCAACAGGTATAGGAGGTAGTGGTTATGGAATGGAAGGTGATTACGATTTTCTTATTTTGGAAGCAACACCAGAAAAGATCTTGCTTAAAGGCAAAAAAGCTGGAGGGGTAGCGGTTTTGACTCCAATGCAAGGAAGTTGGAGTGAATATATATCTGATATACAGGCTGCAAATGATGCCATGATTTTCTCTAAATATGAATTAGAGATGAATGGACAGACTATTCCTGTAACAATCTCTAATCGTACTTTGACTTTCACATATGAAGAGAACGGGGATACTAAATCACAAACAGCGTCCTTTATCCTAACTCAAACCGGATATAAACTTTACGAGCCGATTGTCATTTATGAGAAAACTCTTGGCAGTTTTACTTTTGATGCAACAAACGAATTGTTCACAGAGACAAATGATAACAATATTAAGTTAATTCCGGTAATACCACCGCTGAATGAACAATTTGTATCAGGTGATTGGTTTATCGCATATAGTAAATTAGGGACATATGCTCAAACATATTTTAGTTATTGCAAACAGAACTATATAGATGCTATAGGTGAAGAGATCGTTTATGCCTTCATGGGATCAGCTTTGTATGGAAAGTTTGGCTTTAACTTTAATAGTAGCGGTTATGGAGGTTTGCTGGGATATGATTATGAATTGATTGGTGAGGATAAGATTTCTCTGCAATTCAATATGACAGGTGAAGGGGATGGAGTATGGTATCATAATAATGCCGGCTTCCACTATTTATTGAATCCGTTTGGTTATAATTCTGCACGTATTTTTACGTTAACTACGGATAACCTGATTAAACCTTCATATATAATTCTGACAGAAGATTCAAATCCGAATAATTCTATGACTTTATCTGCGAACCAAATTAATTATCCGTTTAGAAACTAACATCTTAATAAGGTGTTTTTTTAATAAAGTGTTTTTAGAAAAGGAGGTTTGTGAAAATCTCCTTTTCTTATGCTCAAAAGTAATGGTCGGATAATTGATTTATAGTTTTTCTTTATCTTCTGCCAATAAGAAATCACGTAGCGAAATCTGCTTGACTCCTTGATAGTTTCCTCCACTCTGCATTTCATCCATTGTGACTACATACTTAGGATAATTGTCCGGAATCTCCAAAAGATTACCGAATTCCCGCTGAACGATTGCTTCATCGAGAAGCATATATGCCACTTGGATATAAATTTTATGATCACCTTTGGAAGCTATAAAATCAATTTCCTTATTTCCATTCTTTCCGACATAAACCTCATAACCATACCTTAATAAATCTATGCATACAACATTCTCTATAAGTTTATTGATATCTCTCCGGAAATCAAAATGTCGTATGGCATTGTGCAGACCCAAATCCTCAAAATAGTATTTTTCTCCGATTTCAAAGATTTTCATTCCTTGAGTTTCCGCTCGTTGTATCTTGTAAACAAAAAAACTATTGCATAATGCTTTCAGGTAGTTTAGGATTGTTTGTGTAGGTATGTTGACTTGCTGGGATTTCAAATATTTACTGATATTTTGGGCGGAAAAAAGAGAACCGGTATTATCAACTAAGTAGCCTACCAAATTCTCTAAAAACGACACGTTCCTGATTGACTCACGAGCAACCACATCTTTCAACAGAATAGAAGAGTAAACATTCCTTAAATATTCGAATATAACATTTATATCCATCGCTAAATTATGAATATAGGGCATTCCTCCAAACGTAAGATATGATCTTAAACTTTCCGGAGAATCTTGCAGTTGGTTGAATCTCAGAAATTCTTCGTAACTGAGTGAATGAACCGGGAATTCGATGTATCTTCCGGCTAAATGAGTCGCAAGCTCACCGGAAAGAATCTTGGCATTACTCCCTGTACAGTAGATGTCGCATATCTTTTCATTTAATAGGCTTCGCAAACATAATTGGAATCCCTCTATTTCTTGTACTTCATCGACTAAAAGGTAATTGTGGTTATGACCTGTTGTTTCTTTCAGAACATACTGATAAAGATCTATATAATTCTTGATGTCTGCAAAGCCTACTAACTCTTTGTCTATAAAAATAATATTCGCTTCCGGTATCTTTTCTTTTATTATATCTGATATTTGCAAAAGAATGTAGCTCTTGCCTATTCTACGCTGACCAGTTATTACTTTTATTAAATCCTTGCCAATAAATGGTTCTATTCTATTGGTGTATAGAGGGCGTGATATATAAGTCTTCATATCCAATCATAATTTAATTTATCAGCAAATATAGTAAAAGTTTCAGTTACGATTGAAACTTTTGCTATATTTGTTAAGTTTGTACATTATAACCTTATATAAGTATCATCGACTATTATAATGTGACTTAAATAATTTTGTCCTATTTTTCTTTTTCACTTTTCTCTTCAGAGTCATTATACTATGGTTGTAGAAAGGAATTTATGTTGAACATTACAAGTCAATAATGGGTATAAGAATAATCTTCTATCTATCATTTCTTGCCTATGCAATCATTAAAATATTTGTGAAGGTAAAAAGAAGAATGTCATATATCAGTCATATACCTGTAATGAAAAATCATGATTGCATACAAGAATCCTTTACTGGTACATTGAATTTGCAAAATCTCAATTAAAAGACTGATCGTTATTGACATTTCATTATAGCCTTAGGCACATAGTACTTGCTTTATAATTCATTTACATTGCCAAAGGAACAATAATATTCTAATAATAAGATATTTAGATAACAAAAAATAGTATATTTTAGGTATACATAAATACATATTACTATTTTAGACACGCTTATTAATCAGTATATTATAAATTGTTATCTTTTTATTTAAGTTCTTCTTGTATTGTTATCACATTGACTATCAGTATAGTAATATTACGCATAGTTCTGCGAAGACTTTGCGGGTTTCGTACATTGGTATGCAGACACAAGAAGTGGGCATTAAACCGAATGTAAAGATCATAATGAAGCCCGATACTGAGATGCTGGAAGAGGTAATGGTGGTAGCTTTCGGTACGGCGAAGAAGTCGGCCTTTACTGGTTCGGCAACGGTCGTTAGTGCTGAAAAGCTTGAGCAGTCACAGGTGACGAGTGTCACTGATGCTTTGGCAGGTGCTGTGCCTGGTGTGACGCTGACCTCTAATAATGGTGCTCCGGGTGCGTCTGCATCTATCAAAATTCGCGGTTTCAGCTCGTTGAATGCCGGAAACGACCCTTTGATCATTGTTGACGGTGCTCCTTACAGCGGCGACCTTAGCAATATCAATCCTAATGACGTTGAGTCAATGACCGTATTGAAGGATGCTGCCTCGAATGCACTTTACGGTGCGCGCGGTGCCAACGGTGTGATTATCATCACCACTAAAAGAGCCAATATGAGTGGTGAAGCCAAAGTTACTTTCGATGCCAAGTGGGGGGCCAACACTCGCGCATTAAAGAAGTATGAGGTGATTACTGACCCTGCGATGTACTACGAAATGCATTATGGCGCAATGAAGAACTATTATATGAATCAAATGAACATGAGCGATCAAGCTGCATGGATTGAAGCAAACAATAACTTGTTTGGTTCTAACGGTGGTTTGGGTTATAATGTCTTTACTGTTCCCGAAGGGCAATATTTGATTGGCCAAAACGGCAAGCTTAATCCCTATGCTACATTGGGTAGGATAGTAAACTACAAAGGACGTGACTATCTGCTCACTCCCGATGATTGGGATAAGGTGGGTTCACGTACCGGTTTGCGTCAGGAGTATAACTTCTCGATAAGTGCTGCTAACGAGAAATCTTCTTTCTATGTTTCTTTAGGCTATTTAGGAAATGAAGGTATCACTGAAGGCTCTGACTTGAAGCGTTTGACGGGTCGTTTGAAAGCCGATTATCAAGCCAAGAAATGGATGAAGGTGGGGGCGAATATGTCGTACGCACGTTTTGACAGTAATTCATTGGGTAACAATGGATCAAGTTCTTCTACTGCCAACGTCTGGGCATTCACAACTCAGATGGCTCCTATTTATCCTGCTTATGTGCGCAATGCTGATGGCAGTATCATGCTTGACGGCAACGGTCTTGAAATGATGGACTACGGTAGCGGCATCAATGCCGGTATGCAACGTCCCTTTATTGCTGACGCCAACCCTATTCAGGATAATAAGCTTAACACCAGAAATGCGGAAGGAAATGCCCTTAGTGGTAACGCTTTTGTAGATATCACTCCGCTGCCGGGGCTGAAGGTGACACTGAATGGTACTTTTAATTTGGATGAGACACGTTTCACTTATGTGTACAACCCCTATTACGGACAGTTTGATTCTACAGGAGGTACAGTGAGCAAGTCCCACCAGCGTGATTATGATTATAACCTGCAACAGCTTGTTTCTTATGCCACTTCGTTTGGTGACAACAACTTCGACATCCTGTTAGGACATGAATATTACGATTATCGCCTATCCTATCTGGGCGCCAGTAAGTCTAAAATGTTTTCTCAGGATAACCATGAACTGGACGGTGCCGTAATCGACGGACAGGCGGCTTCTTCTTACAAGAGACGCCGCAACAATGAAGGTTACTTCGGCCGCTTGCAGTACAACTTTGAAGAGCGCATTTTCGGTTCTGCCTCTTTGCGCCGCGATGCTTCCTCACGCTTCCACCCGGACTACCGTTGGGGTACATTCTGGTCTGTAGGTGGTGCATGGCTCATCAACAAGGAAAGTTGGTTTTACGCTCCATGGGTGCAGGAACTGAAAATAAAGGCTTCTATTGGTTCGCAGGGTAATGATAATATTGGAGACTTCCGTTATACCGATGTATTTGATATTATCAATTCCGACAACAAGGTCGGTACTGCATTTTACAGTAAAGGTACTAAGGATATTACTTGGGAAACCAATACTAATTTCAATATAGGTGCAGAATTCCAGTTATGGAACCGCGTGACCGGTAGCATTGAATACTATAGACGTAAGACTTCGGACATGCTGTTCTCATTCTCTGTGGCTCCTTCCTTGGGATACTCTTCCTACTTTGATAACGTGGGTAACATGGTGAACAGCGGTGTGGAAATGGACTTCAACGTGAACATCCTCAACACTCGTAACTTCACATGGGACGTTAACCTCAATATCTCTACACTGAAGAATCGCCTTACAATGCTCGACCCGGACAAGCAGATTACTACCGAGTACACTGCCAGCGGAAAAGGATATAAAGGTTATTCCAGCGGTAATTATTTCATTGCCGAGGATCTGTCAATGTTTACATGGCGCATGAAGGAATATGCCGGAGTGGACGAGAAAGGTGAATCCCTGTGGTATCGTAACACTAAAGATGAAGAGGGAAACGTTGTTGGACGCGAAACAACCAAGACTTATGCGGATGCTGACTATTATGTTACTGAAGAGAGCTCTATTCCTAAGGTATATGGTGGTTTCGGCACCAAGCTGAAAGTATATGGTGTGGACTTTGGTATCAACTTCACATACCAGATTGGCGGCAAGCAGTATGACGGTACGTATGCCTATTTCATGTCCTCGCCTTCAGGTACAGCCGGTTATAATTACCACAAAGACTTGCTGAAATCCTGGACTCCGGAGAACACAGGCAGTAACATTCCGCGCTTCCAGCTCAATGATCAGTATTCGGCAGCAGCGTCTACACGCTTCCTGACTAATGCCAGTTTCCTGAACATTCAGAACATCAACGTGGGTTACACGTTGCCTTCCAGATGGACAAAGAAAATGGCCATCAGCTCATTACGCCTATACATGTCGGCCGAGAACGTGTTTTACTGGTCTAAACGCCAAGGTTTCGACCCACGGCAGTCATACAACGAGACCACTAACGCCACTTATTACTCGCCGATGCGTACCATCTCCGGCGGTGTGACATTTGAGTTCTAAACCTAAAACATAGATAACAATAATATGAAAAAGAATATATTCAAACTATTTTCAGCTATGGCGATATCGGCTACGGTACTGACCGGCTGTATAGAAGAGATTTTCCCTGAAAACTCTACCGCAACTTCTGAGCAAATCGGTGCTTCGGCTTCGGCGCTTGAGGCTGCGATCAATGGTTTGCCATCGCAGATGGTGCAAGGCTATCTGGTGTACGGAAAGCAGGTTCACGAAACTGACATCGCTTACCCTTCTCTGATGTTGGCTCAGTCCGAACTTCTGGGTGACATTGTTGCCACTGAGTACGGCTATGACTGGTGGTGGCGCTACAGCGCAAACAATAGTATGGGTGATAACTCTTATCAATCGTTTCTTCCCTACTTTTCCTTATATAAGTTTGTAAAGTCTGCCAATGATGTGATAGCAGTAGTTGATGTTACCGATCCCACCATTTCCGATGAAATGCGTGGATACGGCAGTATGGCTCATGCTTTCCGTGCTTTGGACTATTATACGTTGATGGTGCTTTTCGAGCCCATGGAAAACATCTATACTGATTGCAGTAATGTGTTGGGACTTACAGTGCCCATCGTGACCGAGGCGACCACCAACGACATGGCTAAAAACAATCCGCGTGCAACACACGAGGAGATGATGACCTTCATACTCTCTGATCTTGATAAGGCTGAAATCGGTCTGGCAGACTATACGCCTGCTACTAAGAACTTCCCTAGCTTAGCTGTGGTATATGGCTTGAAGGCCAAGGTGTATATGTGGGATAAGAATTATTCCAAGGCAGCCGAGTATGCCCGTAAGGCTATCGATGCGTCGGGGGCAACGCCTATGACTGCCGCACAGTGGAACAACTCTACCACAGGCTTCAATACTGCTACTTCTTCGTGGATGTGGTATCTCCATCCCACGGCCTCTAATATGGGTAACCTTGCCAACTTCATAGGTCACATCTCCAATGAGGCTGGCTGGGGTTATGCAGACTTGTCGAAACTCCAGATAGCGCGTTCGCTCTATGACGAGATAGCTGACAATGACTTCCGTAAGTACTCTTTCCTCGACCCGGACAGAAGTTTCTATAATTACCAGTCGGTGCAAGGCAAGGCGTGGCTGGATGAACAACCCGACTATATGTCGCTGAAGTTCCGTTGCGTCAGTGGTGACTACAAGACTTACTCCGTTGGTGCAGCCGCCGATATCCCCGTGATGCGTGTGGAAGAGATGTACCTTATAGAGGCTGAAGCAGTGGCTGCCAGCCAAAATGTAGCGGCAGGTGTGCAACTGCTGAACGATTTTATGAAGCGATACCGTCAGCCTGACTACAACTGTGTGCTGACTGACCTGCGTGCTGTTCAGCTTGAGATATTGAAGCAAATGCGTATTGAGTTCTGGGGTGAAGGTATTGCATTCCCAACAGCCAAGCGTCTGAGGCCAGGGGTAATCCAGAACTATCAAGGAACCAACTACAAACAGGATATCTTCAAGATAAACTGCGTAGATGTGAAGCCTAACTGGGCATTAGTGATTCCCAAGGATGAAGTGGATTCAAACACAGCTCTCCAAGGCAAAAACAATCCAGATCCTTCAGGTAGCATCCCCACGCGTCCTACTCCGATAGGCACGTATGCACCGGGTAACAATTAACCAACAAGTTAACTTTTAATAGAATTTGTATATGAACAAGATAAAGAACATATTGAGTGCCATGCTTTTGCTGGCACTTCCATTGGCTTTCACTGCCTGTGGTGACGATGTGGAATATTCACCTGCTGACAAACCGGCAAACGCCCAAGTGTATTTTCCGAACACAAATGGTGCGACTGTTGATTTGAGCAAAGACAAGACGTCGTTCGACGTGACCCTTATGCGCGCCAAGGCTGATGAGGCGATTTCCGTGCCTGTTACTGCTACGGGTGGCGGCAGTTTTTTCACAATTCCGGCTTCTGTCAGCTTTGCCCAAGGCGTTGACAAGGCTGTGTTGTCCATCAGCTATAACCCCGAGTCGCTGGAGTATGATGCATATTCTGAAATCAAACTGACTATTGGAGATGAAAGTACTACCACTCCTTACGGTATGGCTCAGTATGTGTTCAAGGCGGGTATTCCGGCTCCTTGGACTTCTCTGGGGAAGGCTACTTTCAATGATGCTTTCTTGTTTGCTAATAATTATAGTGTGGAGTTACAGCGCAATGACCTCAATCCAAGTTTGTATCGTCTGGTTGATCCGTATTCTGAAGGGTTGGCTAAGGAAGGCTATTCCTCTAATGGCGATCAAAGTCCTTACTTGGAATTTACCCTATTGAAGCCGGGAGACAAGGTGGGTAATGTGACCATTACAATGGAAGATCTGGTTTACTTCCCATATTACTGTACCGGTTTCTTTAATACATCAAATGATTATAATAAAAATGTTGATGCTCACCATCCTTCCGACTTCTCAAGTCTTAGCACTGAGGCTGCTTGGACATTCAATAGGGTCCTTCAGTATCAGGCTGATGGCACACCTGCGGGAGTACAGCTTGCTCCGTATTATTATATGGATGGAATTGGTGGTTGGAATAATACGCAGGCTGATGGCCTTGTGACCATCATTTTCCCTGGAGCCGTGCTTTCCGATTTCTCCGTAACTATGGAGTATAAGGGTAGTCTTACCGACCCCAGTGGATATAATTATGCTCTGGCTGCTGTGGAACTTGGAGCTGATGTGACAGAAGCTCGTTTAGCTCTTGTTCCTGCTAGTGCCGACTTGGATGAAGTGGTTGATGGCATAATTGAGGAAACGATTGAGTACGTTTCTGTCAAAGAAAACGGTGAGGTCAAATTACCGGCTGCCGGCAATGGCGTGTATTACTTGGTGGCTGTGTCGTATGGTGCCAACCCAGAGGGTGAGACTGAGGCTCAGGAAGCGTCTTATATTGAGTTCAAACACGTGGCTTCCTCAGAACCTGCAACTCCGATTGAAGCTTATGCGGGCGATTGGACTCTTGATGGCATAATTGGTGGTAAGAAGTATACTTTACCTGTTACTATTACCAAGGTTGATGCCAATACCTTGGCTGTGCAGGGTGCGCTTCCTTTGGAAGGCTATGATGACACTTTCACTTTGTCGTATGATGATGGACGGGGATATGTCATTCTGAAACCGCAGGCAGTGGCTTCTCTCAATGATGATCCGATGCGGGTAGTCCCTTTAAACTTGGATGCGGGTAGTTTTACTAGCACGGAAACTATGACAGGACGTATGTCGGACAATAGTATCGTTTTTGAAAATACGTTTGGTAATCAAGGCAATTGGACGTCATTTGCTTATCTGGCCAGTACTGAAGAAGGCGCTAGTTTGATATCCTATTATTCTTCGGTATTCGCACCACTTGCCAGCCAAGCACAGGCGCTTAGCTTTAAATCGATTGCTACTGTTGCTGTCAGGGATATGAAGTTGGTGAAAGTTGCTCCCGAAAAGACTGCCAAATCAGTGAATCTTAATATATTCATCAAAAACTTGAATGGTAATAGCTGGGAAAGACGTTCACTTGATACGGGAATGCCCGTCTTGATGAAGTAAGGACTTTCCGAGATATACTAAAGGGAGTTTGCAATTAATCCATGTGAATATTTGCATACTCCCTTTTTGTTATTCGTGTGATGACCGCATGAAACCTGTATTCTAAGTTTAATTATTCTAATAAATGCTTTCTATGAGAAAATTACTACTCCTGTCTTTGGTTCTTTTATGCAGTTTAACAGCATGGACGGCCCAACGTTCTCCGGAAGAAGCTCTTTCCGTGGCGCAAACCTTTTTCATGCAGTCATCCGTTGCCGTGACTCGCACTGCCGGTGATATTCAATTAGTGGCGGTTTCTAATGATTTGCTCGAATCCGCATCTACCCGTGGTGTGAGAGGAACGGCCTTTTATATCTATAACTATGCGCAGTCTGCCTATGTCATAGTATCCGGCGATGATCGTATGAAGCCGGTACTGGGCTATTCGGATAATGGCGGTTTCGTTACTGAGAACCTACCGGTGAATATACTTGGGTGGCTGGAACTGTACAATTCCGTCTATGCTGAACTGGTTAATGGCGGAAAAGCGGTTACCGAATCTAAACAGCTAACTACCACTAATTTTCCGCCGTCTGTATCTCCTTTGTTGGGAAGCATATGTTGGGATCAGGATGCACCTTATTATAATGCCTGTCCGCTTTATCGGGGAGAACGCTGTGTGACGGGATGTGTGGCTACGGCAATGTCTATGATTTTAAAATATTACGAATACCCGGTAAAAGGAAAAGGTACTCATTCTTATAAAACTCCTAATGGAATTGAATGTTCTTTTGATTACGGAAATACTACCTTTGATTGGAATAATATGCTTCCGCAATATTCTGGAACTTATACTGCCGAACAGGCTGACGCTGTAGCCCAATTAATGTTGGCCTGCGGTGTAGCGGTTGATATGCAGTATTCACCTTCCAGTTCCGGAGCTTACTCATATCAGGTAGGTCAGGCCTTAATTGACTACTTTGGATATGATGGTAATTTAGGCTTGGCATATCGTCAATATTTTACTTCTGCCGAATGGATGAACCTGATTAAATCAGAAATTAATGAGAAACGTCCTATTTACTATTTCGGATCATCGGATGATGGAGGCCATGCATTTGTATTTGACGGTTATGATGCACAGGATATGGTTCATGTTAATTGGGGATGGAGTGGAATGAATAATGGATACTTTGAAGTTTCTTCTTTGAACCCCAGCTCTCCCGGTATTGGTGGTGGAAGCAATCTTGGAGGTGGTTTTACACAAGGCCAGGCAATGTACCTTGGACTGCAACCGCCTGGCGCATCCTCAAGATATACTTCACACTTTTCTCTTGCAAAGTTACAAACAAATAAAAAAGAATTTTCCAAGGGTGAAAACTTTACTCTTACGGCTACTGAAATATATAATATGAATTTGCTCTTCAAAGGCGGTTCATTAGGGTTAATTGTAGAAAAGGGTGGAAAGCAGTCTGTGTTGTGGAGCAGAGAATTGGAGGACATAGAGACTTATTATGGATACGGAAGAATATCTATTTCAAATGTTACGATCCCGAACGATTTTACCAATGGAACTTATGCAATGTATTTAGCTACCCAAGATATACGTGAGGCGACTTGGAGCCGTGTACGTGGTGATTATGGCTCAGAGACGCAGTTCACGCTTGTCGTGGCCGATGATAGATGTACTCTGACTCCATTTACGGGCAATCTGATGATTGAAAAAGAATTAGATGGGAGGCTCGAAATCTTACATAATCTCTATAGTGGGCGTAGAGGAGATTTTAGGGTGTTGCTTTCCAATAGCAGCCCTACCGATGAATTCTATGGTGATGCAGGCGTACTGTTTGCTACGGCGGATGGCAACTATACGATCGTGGGCCTGGTAGGAGCTACCCAATTAGAACTGAAACCGGGAACGGATAGTAGAGAAATATTGATTTCCACGGATTTGGCTTATAAACGGGGAGAGGTTTCTACTGACATTCCGGTTGGAGATTATTACATTTGTCCGTATGTGCAATGGGGAGGAAATGTGTATAACATTAGTGGAGAATGGATAGCCGTCACTGTCGGCCGAGCATTGGGAAGCCCCGCTTTGGTTATAGACAATGTACGTTTGGAGAATAGCCAACTTCAAGTAGGAGAGAAGATTAAGCTATTGGCCGATTTGTCATTAGGCGGAACGGGTAATGTATATGACGGAACTTTGATGGCAGCGATTTTTGCTGTCGGTCAAGGTACTACATCCAATTTGCATTATGCTAATGTGTTTGTAGAAGAAGCTCGACCTTATGATTTTAAGATGGAGATTGACCCTCAAATCGGGGAAGGCAGTTATACGATTAACCTGTATAAGCAAAGCCTTCTGGGAGGATATGATAATACTCCGGTAAGCAGGCTCAATTTTTCTGTAGGACCAGTCACCGGCATTGAAGATGAAATAGCCGATAAGGACGGAATCATCATTGCTCGGCAACCAGTAGAAGATATTCTTAGTATCTATACTTCTCATGCGGCTCGAATGATCTCTGTCTATAATCTATCCGGACAGCAGATGATGCAGCAAAAAGAGTCCGAAGATAGAAAAGAGTATTCTATTCCGGTAAAGGGATTGGCAGCTGGTTATTATATTATAATCTTGCAATCTGTTGACGGAAAGACTTATCGAAGTAAATTTATTAAGAAATAAAGTTTTCTATATATGTTAATCCTTTTCAGACATTTATTCATTTTTGTAAGGGTTATGAATTAATTCACCACAGAGTAACATAGAGTCTCACTGAGTTTAATCAATTTGAAATCAAAAGAATAGAACTCCGTGATACTCTGTGTTCCTCTGTGGTGAAAACTCATTTCTTTTCCGATATGCATTATGTAGGAGTGAACTGAAAAGCGTAACTTATTGTGTGATAGCCTACTTGATGTCCCACTAAGGTTGGTCGTAGTGGGACACTAGTTCAGTCGTAGTGGGAAGTGGTTTCAGTCGTAGTGGGAAGTGGTTTCAGTCGTAGCGGGAAGTGGTTTCAGTCGTAGTGGGAAGTATGTTCAGTCCTAATGGGAATATAGTTCATTGTTAAACCCTAATGAACCTATTTCAACTACTGATTCGCATTATTTGCAAAATACTAGCGGGAAATATTTGTAAAGCGATAGATTTCTGTAACTTTGCGATTTCTAGTTTAATTATCCTAATAAATAATGCCTATGAAGAAATTACTACTCCTGTCTTTGGTTCTTTTATGCAGCTTATCGGCATGGACGGCCCAACGCTCTCCGGAAGAAGCTCTTTCTATTGCACGAACTTTCTTTATGCAGTCATCCGGGGCTGTAACCCGTAATAGCGGTGAAGTTCAATTGGTGGCAGTCTCTAATGATTTGCTAAAATCTGCATTTACCCGTAGTGTGGAAGGAACAGCTTTTTATATCTATAACTATGCGCAGTCTGCTTATGTTATAGTATCCGGGGATGATCGTATGAAGCCTGTACTGGGCTATTCGGATAATGGAAGTTTCATAACTGAGAACTTACCGGTAAACATACTTGGGTGGCTGGAACTATATAATGCCGCTTATGCTCAACTGGGTAATGTCGAAAAAACGGTTACTGAACCTAAACTGCTTACTAAAACAAGTTTTCCGGCATCTGTATCTCCTTTGCTGGGAAATATATGCTGGGATCAAAGTGAGCCGTACAATAATACCTGTCCTCTTTATAAAGGAGAACGTTGTGTAACGGGGTGTGTAGCCACGGCAATGGCTATGATTTTGAAATATCATGAATATCCTGTAAAAGGAAAAGGTACTCATTCTTATAAAACTTCCAGTGGAATTGAATGTTCTTTTGATTATGGAAATACTACTTTTGACTGGGATAACATGTTGCCGCAATATGAAGGTAATTACACTACGACACAAGCTAATGCCGTTGCACAGCTAATGTCTGCCTGTGGTATTGCTGTTGATATGGAATATTCACCATCTGCTTCAGGAGCCTATTCACATCAGGTAGGTCAGGCCTTAATTGACTACTTTGGATATGATGGTAATTTGGGTTTGGTGTATCGTCAATATTTTGCTTCTGCAGAATGGATGAATCTGATTAAATCAGAAATTAACGAGAAACGTCCTATTTACTATTTCGGATCTTCGGATGATGGAGGCCATGCGTTTGTTTTTGATGGGTATAATGAAGAGGATATGGTTCATGTCAATTGGGGATGGAGCGGAATGAATAATGGTTACTTTGAAGTTGCTTCCTTAAATCCGGATTCTCCCGGTATTGGTGGTGGAAGTAATCTAGGCGGAGGATTTACAAGAGGTCAGGGAATGTATCTGGGGATACAGCCACCTACTACTTCTTCAAACTTTACTTCCCATTTTTTTATGACGAAGTTGGAAGCAAATAAAGAGGAAGTCGCTAAGGGAGATGTGTTCAAACTGACGATTACTGAGATATTTAATATGAGTGTGGCATGCAAGAATAGTAAGTTGGCAGTAATAGCAGAAAAAGATGGCCAACAGTCAATATTAGGGCAGATGGCTTTGGCTACGCTGATAAATACGTATGAAGGATATGATCCTCTTGCTTTTTCTAATCTGAAAATACCCAATGATTTTGCTGATGGAACTTATTCCGTATATGTAGCTACCAAAGATGAGCGCGAAGCAACATGGAGCCGTGTGCGTGGTTACGTGGGTTCTGAAGCACAACTCATTCTTATTGTAAGCGGTAATAAATGTACTTTGACTCCGTTCAGTGGTAATCTAAGTCTTGAAGAAGACATAGAAGTTAGTGTGAAATTAGCCCATAGCTTATATAGTGGTCTCAAAGGAGATTACAAAATGTTGGTTTCTAACAAAAGCACATCGGACGAGTATTATGGTTTAGTGGGTGTTGCACTTTTTGATAAAAACGCGGACTTTGTAGCGATAGTTGGAGATGTACAGGTCGAAATAAAACCGGGTACGATTAATAGAGAACTGGCTGTATCCGGAAACCTGACTGTTACTAAGAACTCTGTGACTACCAATATTCCTGCTGGAGAGTATTATATTTGCCCCTGTATAGATTGGGGAGGAGGTACGTATGGCATCGGTGAATTAACTCCGGTCACCATAAAGGAGGCGTATGGAACTGCCGATTTAAAGGTCAGCCAACCACGTCTGGAGAAGGTACAACTTCAAGTAGGTGAGAGTCTGAATTTTCTGGCTGATCTGTCATTGTCTGGTGATGGAAATGTATATACTGGAACATTGGCAGCAGCTGTTTATGAGAATGCCCAAGGTTATCCATACAGTGTACACTATCAAAATGTATTTGTGGAGGCAGACCAAACGGAAAACCTTGTAATGGAAATTCCTCTGAGTCTGGGTGAGGGAAGGCATGCTGTTCGTTTGTATAAATCAGGTACTGATGGAGACCTTGTGACAATTAGCACTCTCTATTTTTCTGTAGGACCGGCCACCGGTATTGAGGATGAAATAGCCGATAAGGATGGATTAGTTATCTATCAGCAGCCAGTGGAAGATATTCTTAATATCCGTACTTCTCATGCCGCCCGAGTGATTTCTGTCTATAACTTGTCCGGACAGCAAATAATACAGCAAAAAGAGTCCGGGGATAAGAAAGAGTATTCTATTCCGGTAGGAGGATTGGATGCAGGCTGCTATATTGTAGTATTGCAATCAACTGATGGTAAGATATACCGGAGCAAATTTATGAAACGTTAGATTATATATTTATAATATGTGGAACGAGGCTATTCTATTAACTTAGGATGGCCTTGTTTTTAAAAAAGTATTTAAAATCATTTGCCGAACCATATATTTCAGTAATTTTGTCTTTTCTAATGAACAACAAGATAGTGATTTGTGTCATTCGTTGAGGTGCTACTAAAACAACTAACCCCTAACTATATGAGGTGTACACTACTCTTTCTATTTATTCTTCTTACAAATCGGCTTCTTGCTGATAATGTCACAGCAGAGCAAGCTCATGCTTTAGCTACCGATTTCTTTAAAACGAATGTTCAAACCCGTAGTACTGCCGCGTCACCACAGTTGCAATTAGTTTGGGATGGAGAAGATGCGAATACCCGTAGTGTAGGGAATCTTCCGGCTTTCTATGTCTTTAATAGTACCGACCGAAAAGGTTTTGTTATTATTGCCGGAGATGATGTGGTTATGCCTGTACTAGGTTATTCTTTCACAAACAGCTTTGTGGTAGATGGGATGCCTTCTAATCTGAAAAGTTGGATGAATGGGCTGAAAGAACAGATCAATGAGGTAAGAGAGACGGGACTGAATACTTCTGATGTTGTATCTGAAGCGTGGAGAGGGGTGTCGGATATGACAACCGGAGATGTGGTAAAGCAATATAAAACAGCGGAGTGGGATCAAGAGAGTCCTTATAATACGCTTTGTCCTAAAATTGAAGGCACACAGACTGTTACAGGGTGTGTGGCAACTGCTATATCCATATTGATGCGATATCATCAATGGCCGAATGCAGGAACGGGTACTCTTCCTGCTTATAGTTATGATGCGCTGGTTAGTGGAGCTAAAATTCATCAAAATGTATCGGGGAGAACTTTGGGACATACTTATGCTTGGAGCGATATGCCACTTCAATATGATCGGAATTCATCCGAGATTTCTAAAAATGAAGTTGCAACTTTGATGTACGATTGCGGTGTTATGGCTCAATCACAGTTTAATATTGCTTCTGCCGGTGGAACCGGTGCCGCTACATTGACAGCTATTCATGGATTGGCAGAGTATATGAATTACAATAAAAGCATGTTGTGTCTTCGTCGTGAATGGTATTCGGAGGCAGAGTGGATACAAATGCTGGAAAATGAAATAATGACAGTAGGCCCTGTGCTTTACGGTGGAGCTACTCTTAGTAATGAAGGACATCAATTTATATTGGATGGATATACAACGAAGGATTATTTTAGAGTAAATTGGGGGTGGAGTGGCTATAGTAATGGTTATTTCCTGATTTCAGCTTTGAATCCGAATAATCAGGGAGCAGGTGGTAGTGCTGGCGGTGGCTTTGTCGCGAATCAAGACGCTTTGTTCGGGCTAAAGCCGGCGGAGGGAAATTCAAGCTATCAAACATTATTGGCCATGCTTGCTGGGAAATCTCAGGATGGAACTTATTATTCCGGTTTGGAAACCTCTGAAACTCAATTTAATGTAAACTCTTCCTTTATTGTGAAGTGCGGCTTCCTCTGGAATTTGGGATTAGACTCGTTCTCGGGAAAAGTAGCTTTGGCTATGGTTGATAAGAATTTGAATATAAGGGAATTTATATCAGGAATCTCGGATATTCCAAGTATGCAGACATATTATACAGTGTCCTTTGCTCCTTCCTGTAGAATCTCATTGACTCCACAACCCGGTGATCGTATTGTTGCAGTCTACAAAGGAACGAATGATGCAGAATGGAAAGTGGTTCATGGTGGTCCTGATACCACGAATGAGATTATTGTTAAGGCTGATCCTACTTCAATTATAGAGACGAAGCAAGAAATACGATTTACTGCTTTCTGTGATAAGCAACAGGAAACTGTTGTTGTTCATTTGCCGGAGAATTCCCGCAGGTTGAATCTATATGATGTAAACGGGCGTCTATTGAAACAAATATTGTCTGAAGGAAAAGAAACTATAACTTTCTCTTGCCGGGAATATCCTACGGGAGTATATATCTTGCAGTCTGTAACGGACAAGGGAATTCATCAATGTAAGTTTTTAAAATGAAAAAGGAAATTAATATTGTAATAGCAACCTTACTTGTACTATTGGCGGGTTGTCGTTCTGCGAAAAAAGAAACAATGGTCATATCTGATATGCAAAAGATAGAAATGAATTCTGGAGCAATTACTCCACAGTTGACAGGTGGTAATCCGGCCTCCACTTCTCCGGTGGTTTATATCTATAAAACCAAGGCTGATTATTCACACCAGGTACCGGTGATAATGGATGAGGCTCGTACCCGCATTTTGTCCTATCCTGCGCCCGGGGATTTGAAAATGGGGGATGGGTTACGTCTGCCTACTCTTTTGAATAAGGGATACTTGCTGGATAATAAGGGAATAGGTCCTAATGTGGCTTTTCTTACCTATACGTATGAAGAGTATAGCCAGTTGCCCACAGCACCTTCCATGACCGATCTGATGTTACATATTCTTGATAAGTATCCTTTACTGGAAATTCGTGCATGCGGTCGCCGTGCTGATTATAAAGATATTGTTATAGAATTAAATGAGAAAATAGCAGAAGGATTTCTGCAAAAATAATTATATTTGTCGCCCAATATATAATAAATAGGTATAGTAAATGAAAGAATTTGTAATCTCCGAAGTACAGGCAGAAACGGCGGTATTGGTTGGTCTCATTACGAAAACACAGGATGAGCGTAAGACAAACGAATATCTCGATGAGCTGGAATTCTTGGCTGAGACAGCCGGGGCGGAAGTAGTGAAACGATTTACCCAGAAGCTGGATCAGGCACATTCTGTGACCTACGTCGGCAAAGGTAAACTGGAAGAAATTAAAGAATATATCCGGAACGAAGAGGAAGCCGAACGGGAAATCGGTATGGTGATTTTTGACGATGAACTCTCCGCGAAACAGATACGTAACATTGAAGCTGAGTTGAAGATCAAGATATTGGATCGCACCTCGCTTATTCTCGATATTTTTGCCATGCGTGCACAGACAGCCAATGCAAAGACGCAGGTGGAATTGGCACAGTATAAATACATGCTTCCCCGTCTGCAACGTTTGTGGACCCACTTGGAACGCCAGGGTGGCGGTTCTGGTGCCGGTGGCGGTAAAGGTTCAGTGGGACTTCGTGGTCCGGGTGAAACGCAGTTGGAAATGGACCGCCGTATCATCCTGAACCGTATGTCATTACTGAAAGAACGTCTGGCAGAGATCGATAAGCAGAAGTCAACCCAGCGTAAGAATCGTGGACGTATGATCCGTGCGGCATTAGTGGGATATACCAATGTGGGCAAATCCACGTTGATGAACCTGCTTGCCAAGAGCGAAGTATTTGCAGAAAATAAACTGTTTGCAACACTGGATACTACAGTGCGCAAGGTGATTATTGATAATCTGCCGTTCCTGCTTTCAGATACGGTTGGTTTCATCCGTAAGTTGCCTACTGACCTGGTGGACTCTTTCAAGTCGACGCTGGACGAAGTGCGCGAGGCGGATCTGCTGTTGCACATTGTGGATATTTCACATCCGGATTTTGAAGAACAGATAGAAGTAGTCAATAAAACATTGGCGGATATCGGTGCATCCGGTAAGCCAATCATACTTGTATTCAATAAAATAGACGCTTACACCTATGTGGAGAAAGCGGCTGACGACCTTACCCCCAGAACAAAGGAAAACTTAACACTCGAGGAACTGATGAAGACTTGGATGGCAAAGATGGCGGATAATTGCCTCTTTATCTCTGCCCGTGAGAAGATCAATTTGGAGGAACTGAAGAGTGTGGTTTATGCACGCGTGAAAGAACTGCATGTACAGAAATACCCTTATAACGATTTTCTTTATCAGACCTACGAAGAAGAGTAATCAATGATGAATGAAGAATGATGAATGAAGAATCAGGCTGCACACTATTGTGCTGCATGGTAATTCTTCATTCTTCATTCATCATTCTTAATTTAATTGTTATGAATTACAGACATTTAACCGAAGACGAAGTACTCCGGTTGAAAAGCCAGTCGTGTCTGGCGGATGATTGGGGGAAAGTAATGGTAGCAGAAGACTTTGTTACCGAGTTTGTACATCACACCCGGTTCTCGGGAGATGTGCGTTTAGGCGTGTTTCAATCAGAGTTCACATTGCCGGGTGGAATTAAAAAACATTCCGGTTTGCGTCATGTAACGCTCCACAATGTCACGGTGGGGGATAACTGTTGCATTGAGAACATCCAGAACTACATTGCTAATTATGAGATTGGGCATGACACATTCATTGAGAATGTAGACATCATCCTGGTGGACGGATTGAGTAAATTCGGTAATGGGGTGGAAGTATCCGTACTGAATGAAACTGGTGGGCGTGAAGTACTTATCAATGATAAACTTTCTGCGCATCAGGCTTATATTCTGGCGCTTTACCGCCACCGTCCTGAACTGATTTGCCGGATGAAGGCTATTACTGATTTTTATTCCAATAAGCATGCCTCCTCGGTAGGTACTATCGGCAATCATGTGATGATACTCAATACTGGTTCTATCAAGAATGTACGTATCGGAGACTATTGCCACATTTGCGGAACTTGTCGTCTTTATAATGGTAGCATTAATAGTAATGCGGAAGCACCGGTACATCTCGGCCATGGAGTTATTTGTGATGATTTTATCATCTCCTCCGGTTCACATATAGACGATGGAGCTATGCTGAGCCGTTGCTTTATAGGCCAGGCCTGTCGTTTGGGACATAATTATTCAGCGTCCGAATCGCTTTTCTTCAGCAATTGCCAGGGAGAGAATGGCGAGGCATGTGCTATCTTTGCCGGACCGTTCACGGTGACGCATCATAAGTCCACTTTACTGATTGCCGGTATGTTTTCATTCATGAATGCCGGTTCGGGTTCCAATCAGAGTAATCACATGTATAAGTTAGGCCCTATCCATCAGGGAACATTGGAACGTGGTGCTAAAACTACTTCCGATTCCTATATTCTTTGGCCCGCCCGTGTAGGCGCTTTTTCATTGGTAATGGGCCGCCATGTGAATCATTCCGATACTTCTAACTTGCCTTTCTCCTATCTGATAGAGCAGAACAATACTACTTATCTTGTACCGGGTGTCAACCTGCGAAGTGTAGGAACCATCCGTGATGCACAGAAGTGGCCGAAGCGTGATGGACGTACGGATTCTAACAAACTGGATTTCATCAATTACAACTTACTCAGTCCCTATACCGTGCAGAAGATGTTCAAGGGACGGGAAACTTTGCAGAACCTGCGCCATGCTTCGGGCGAACTTTCCGATATCTATTCTTTCCATAGTGCGAAGATCCGTAACTCGGCATTGGTGAAAGGTATCAAATTTTATGAGATCGCCATCCATAAATTCCTTGGAAACTCTGTCATCAAACGTCTGGAAGGTATTGAATTCAAAAGTAATGAAGAAATACGTGCCCGCCTGAAGCCCGACACCACAGTGGGTAGCGGTGAGTGGGTGGACATTTCCGGCCTGATAGCTCCGAAGAGCGAGATAGATGCCCTGATCAATGATATCGAGTGTGGCAAAGTAGACCGTCTGAAGTACATCAATGCTGAATTTGAGAAGATGCATCAGAACTACTACACTTATGAGTGGACCTGGGCTTATGAAAAGTTGGAGGAATACTACGGAATCAAACCGGACAATATAACGGCTACAGACATCATCCGCATTGTAGAGAAGTGGAAAGAAGCGGTAGTCGGGTTGGACCGTATGGTGTATGATGATGCCAAGAAAGAATTCTCACTTGCCTCCATGACGGGCTTCGGTGCCGACGGTTCGCGCGCAGAGAAAGAAATGGACTTTGAGCAGGTACGCGGCGACTTTGAAAGTAATCCGTTTGTCACCGCTGTGCTGAAACATATTGAAGATAAGACAGCGTTGGGTGACGAATTGATAGGCCGTATGCAGAGAGTGTCATCATTTTCACTCTAATTAAAGAAATATTTCAATAATAGTTCTTACCTTTGCTACACGATTCATTAATTTAATTTACGAGTAATTATGGCAACAACACCTCCGTTCAAGTATCAACCTATGTTTGAGCATGGGGAAGATAAGACTGAGTATTATCTGCTTACAAAAGATTATGTATCTGTAAGCGAGTTTGAAGGAAAGCCCATTCTGAAGATTGAAAAAGAAGGTCTTACGGCAATGGCTAACACAGCTTTCCGCGATGTGTCATTTATGTTGCGCCGTTCGCACAATGAGCAAGTTGCTAAGATTTTGCGCGACCCCGAAGCAAGTGATAATGATAAATATGTAGCATTGACCTTCCTGCGCAATGCAGAAGTTGCTTCAAAAGGTGTGCTTCCTTTCTGTCAGGATACCGGTACGGCTATCGTTCATGGTGAAAAGGGACAGCAGGTATGGACTGGTTATTGTGATGAAGAAGCTCTTTCGTTGGGTGTCTACAAAACATATACTGAAGAAAACCTGCGTTACTCTCAGAATGCTCCGTTGAATATGTACGACGAGGTGAACACGAAGTGTAACCTACCTGCACAAATAGATATCGAAGCTACCGAAGGTATGGAATATAAGTTCCTTTGCGTGACCAAAGGT
Organism: Bacteroides sp. MSB163; assembly: GCF_036416795.1. Classification (NCBI taxonomy): domain Bacteria; kingdom Pseudomonadati; phylum Bacteroidota; class Bacteroidia; order Bacteroidales; family Bacteroidaceae; genus Bacteroides; species Bacteroides maternus. Next base: position 2,756,053 of record NZ_CP143867.1, read on the forward strand.
GGCGGTTCGGCCAATAAGACTTACCTATATCAGGAAACAAAAGCAATCCTGAATCCCGGCACTCTGGTTCCTTTCCTCGTTGAGAAAATGAAGACGCTGGGTACAGCAGCTTGTCCTCCTTACCACATCGCTTTCGTCATTGGCGGTACTTCTGCTGAGAAGAACCTGTTGACGGTGAAGCTGGCTTCTACTCATTATTATGATGAGTTGCCCACTACGGGTAACGAGTACGGACGTGCCTTCCGTGATGTAGAACTTGAGAAAGAAGTGTTAGAAGAAGCTCATAGGATTGGCCTCGGTGCACAGTTCGGCGGTAAATATCTGGCTCATGATATCCGTATCATCCGCCTGCCTCGCCACGGTGCATCTTGTCCGGTAGGTCTGGGCGTTTCTTGCTCTGCCGACCGTAACATCAAGTGTAAGATCAACAAAGAAGGTATCTGGATTGAAAAACTGGACAGTAATCCGGGTGAACTCATTCCGGAAGAAATGCGTCATGCAGGCGAAGGTGCCGTGGTTAAGATAAACCTGAACCAGCCGATGGCAGATATCTTGAAGGAACTGACTAAATATCCGGTGGCTACACGTCTGTCATTGAATGGTACGATTATCGTAGGCCGTGACATTGCACATGCTAAGCTGAAAGAACGTCTGGACCGTGGTGAAGATTTGCCACAGTATATCAAGGATCATCCGATTTACTATGCCGGCCCTGCCAAGACTCCGGCTGGTATGGCTTGTGGCTCTATGGGTCCCACTACTGCGGGACGTATGGACTCGTATGTAGAGTTGTTCCAAAGTCATGGTGGCAGCATGGTTATGCTTGCTAAGGGTAACCGTAGCCAGCAGGTGACGGACGCTTGCAAGAAGTACGGTGGTTTCTATCTCGGTTCTATCGGTGGTCCTGCCGCTATCCTGGCACAGAACAACATCAAGAGTATCGAATGTGTAGAATATCCCGAACTCGGTATGGAAGCTATCTGGAAGATTGAAGTGGAAGACTTCCCTGCATTCATTTTGGTAGATGACAAAGGCAATGATTTCTTTAAACAATTGAAACCTTGGAATTGTAGTAAATAAGAGGAATCTTTCTATAGATTAAGTGAAAGCTGTCCCGAAGAAGTTGATTAACTCCTTGGGACAGCTTTCTTGGTTTCATACGACTTTCTTCCCTTCTTTCTTACTGCTCCTAAGTATTCTATTGTGGAATCTATATACAGAAAAATAATAAAATATCTTTGTATGCCGATACTAATTTTTATCTTTACGCCTTCAAAATCAGATTAATCTTATTGGCAGTTATGGAAACTACTCCCCACATTTCTCCGAAGGCGGACTCCCGTGTTGTTTGGCTGGATGTCGTGCGATTGATAGCTATGTTTACCGTGGTTTGTTGCCATTGCACAGACCCTTTCAACTTTTATCCGGGAACGGTTCCGAATATTGAAGATATCAAGTTCTGGGGGGCTGTCTATGGGGCGGTGCTGCGTCCGTGCGTACCTCTTTTTGCGATGATAACGGGAGCTTTGTTGCTTCCTGTGCGTGGGGATACATCCGTATTCTATAAGAAACGTATTCCACGTGTGTTTTTTCCGTTTCTTATCTGGTCGGTGATTTATAATCTTTTCCCTTGGATTACAGGATTGCTGGGAGTGGAACCGTGGGTAATTCTTGACTTCTTCCCGTACTCGGGCGAAGAAGTGATGCGCCAGTCTTTAGCTGTCAGTATGGGATATATTGCAGAACTTCCTTTTAATTTTTCTATCCTCGATGTACACATGTGGTACATTTATTTGCTGATAGGACTCTATCTGTACTTGCCGATATTCTCCGCCTGGGTGGAGAAAGCTTCGGAGAAAGCCAAACTCTGGTTCTTGGCAGTATGGGGAGTGACATTGCTTATACCTTATTATAATGAGTTTGTAGCGCAATACTTGTGGGGAACTTGTTCGTGGAACTCATTCGGCATGCTTTATTATTTTGCCGGTTTTAATGGATACCTGCTTCTGGGGCATTATCTACGCAAGCATGACTGGACTGGACGACAATCCGTACTGATAGGCGTTCCTATGTTTGTGGTGGGCTATGCGGTTACTTTCTTCGGTTTCCGCCACATGACAGCATTACCGGACTTTACGGATGAAATGCTGGAATTATTCTTCACCTACTGTTCATTGAATGTGGTGATGATGACCATTCCTGTATTTATGTGGGCAAAGAGAGTGAACATTCGTTCGGAGCGGATGATAAAAGCATTGTCCAATCTGACACTTTGCGGCTTTGGGGTTTATATGATACACTACTTCTTCACCGGTCCGTCAGTGGTACTGATGCGGGCGGCAGGTGTTCCGTTGTGTTTGCAGATACCTGTCGCCGCAGTGGTTGCATTTGCCATTTCCTGGTTCCTGGTGGCAATGACATACCGTTGCTTTGGAAAGAAAGCGAAATGGGTGATGGGATAGTCCCCGGAGGGTGAATTATTGTATCTTATTCTTTTTCTTCCACTGTTCGTACTTCTTCAGCACTTTCAGTCCGTCGCTATTATACCAACTATATCCATTACGGCGTTCGTGTCCTATCTCTGAGATATTAAACTTCTTCACTCCATCGCGGTCACTGAAGAAAGGACGGTTATCTTCCAGTGTATAGAAGCGTGCCCACAAAGGAGGACAATCTGTACATGGTATCATGCGGTAGTCTTTCTTGCCTTCATCATTCGTGAAGAATTCTTTTTTCATCCCTTCAATCTTTGATGCTTTGAACCATTCGATTGCGTTCTCTATACATGCGATAACCTCTTTTGAAGGATTAGGCAGAGACATTAGCAGGATGACGATGTTGTCCGATTCGGCTCCACTCAGTGAGGGAAGTTCGTAAGCGCGTGCTTTGGCGGGAGCAAGAGTGTGTTCGTCGTGTTGTGCACACCAGACGGTTGGTTTACCATTTAAGACAACTTGCGTTTTGAGGATACACTCCACACCTTTGTTGAATGCCGCGCGAGCACGGTTGCAGATGCTGTCGGGGACATATTCATAAGGTTTTTTCTTTTCGTATACCTCGCGCAGAAGCTCCATTACATTTACCATCGCATTGTCATTGTAGGTGATATGTGTGTAGTAACCTTTGGGACGAGGCCAGAACTGAGGCCAGCCTCCACTGGGATATTGTGCTTTGAGGATATAACGGATGCCGTCCAGCGCACTGTCTCTGTATTTCTCAATATGAGTAGCCAGATACAGGCGGGAGAGATATTCGATTTCTGTACTGGTTGCATCGTTGTCTATCGTACTTTCGTTTACATCATCCTTGGAGGCGAGTACGTCTTCACGTTCTTGCTCTGTCAGTTCGGCAGGCATATAGATGTTTTTGGGCCAACCGCCGGTGGTTTGTTGATAAAGCAATACATTGTCGCCAATGCGGATGGCCTCAGTTGTTTTAAAGAATTCATCGTCCAATTTAGGAGCCATTTTCACCCAGGTTTTATAGGGCTTCTTCTCTTTGTAGTTTATGCTCTCTTGTGCAAATACATTTGTCAGGCATAACAAAACCAGACAACACAGGCAAATTTTTTTCATGGTCGTTGTTTTTTATAGTTCTATGATGGCAAAAGTAGAGGAAAAAAACTCGCCTGATGGGGAATATTTGTTTTATTCCAGGTATTTTGTTACTTTTCCACTGATTTGCAACAAAGAAATCTCGCATAATTTAGTGTTGTACTCCGCTGAAAGAATTCTTTCTTCTGCATCTAAAAGACTCTTCTGTGCTTCACGCATTTCGATACCCGAAAGGTTTCCCAGCATGTAACGCTCCATGGCAATCTCATGGTTTTCTTTAGCAGCTACAAGGTTCTGGCGTTCCAGGTTCAGCATTTGCAGATTGTTCTGGTAAGCTTGCCATAAGTTGCTCAGGTCTGCACGTAAGGCTTGTTCCAGTTGTTCGCGTTCCAGGCGGGCATTCTGAATGGCAATACGTGCATTGTTGCGTTCCCGGCGACGGTTTCCATCGAACAGGTTGAAGCCGATAGTCAGGCCGAAGTTGGCACCAAGATTACCGCGTTGGATGTTAGTGGCGATATCGTATTTGTTGAAGGTATAGCCATAACCGCCGTTCATCTTCAGATAAGGATAGTCGCGGGAACAAACCTTTTTGTAATCCAGCTGGGCAAGCGTGTTGTTTTGGTAGGCTTTCAACAGAGAAGCGTTGGTTTGCAGAGTCATGTTCCAAAGCTCTTCAAAGTTTAGTCCACCGTCTACGTTGATCAGACTGTCCTGAACGATGATGGGCTGGTCTACATCTTCGTTTGCCATCAGTTCGTTCAGTTGGATACGGGAGGTATGCAGCAACTCTTGCTGTTTCATATACTGGGCACTGTCTGCATTGAAGTCTACCTTTGCCTGTTGGTAATCCAGACGGGAGAAGTTACCGATGTGATAACGCTCTTCCACGATACGCAAACGCTCTTTGGACAAAGATACGGCATAGCGGAAATTATTCAGACGGATCTTATGTTGCAGATAGTTGTAATATTCGGCAGCGATGTTGGCTATCAGGTCTTCCACGGCAATACGGGTATTGGTTTCACCTTGTCTTTCCAACTCTTTCAGACGTTGGTAGTTGGCGGTGATGTTGAAGCCGTCGAAGATAGTCCAGTTCAGATTAAGCCCCACGTTCATGGTCTGATCGAATACACCATTCTCTTTAACATGTTCTCCGGTAGCCCGCACTTTACTGTCTGTATTGTCTACGGTTCCTTTATAACTTGCAGAGAGGTCAAGTGTCGGCAGATAACCGGCGTTTCCCAGCGTGGCGTTGTTCTTGCTGACTTGCTCCTCGTTGCGGGTAATGCGCAGCGAGTAGTTATTTTGAAGCCCGTATTCCAAGCAGGACTTTAATGTATAAGATTGCGGCATCTGCGCCTGCGATGCAAGCGAGGCGCTACAAATGGCTATGAGGGATAAAATCGTACGTTTCATGATTTCTTTAACTTACTTCTGTTAGTGGATACATAACTATATATGGCAGGTACGATATACATAGTGAGGAATGTGGATACCAACATACCGCCCACTACGGCTGTACCCATGGCAATGCGCTGGTTACAACCTTCACCCGAAGCGAATGCCAACGGTATTAGTCCGAGAATGGTAGAAGCACTCGTCATTAGGATGGGGCGTAGACGTTGCAGGGATGCATCCTTGATGGCTTCCATTTTATCTTCTCCGGCTTCCTGTTTCTGGTTGGCAAACTCTACAATAAGGATACCGTTCTTTGCCACCAGACCAATCAGCATGATGATGCCAATCTGACTGAATATATTCATCGTAATATCGTTGAAGTACATGAATACCAAGGCTCCGGCAATAGCCAAAGGCACGGTAAGCATGATAATCAACGGATCTTTGAAACTCTCGAACTGCGCTGCCAGAATCAGGTAGATCAGCAGAATTGCCAATACAAAGGCAAACATCAGACTGGAAGAACTTTCCCTGTACTCTTTGGAGTCTCCCGTCAGTGCGGTACGGAATGTCTCATCCAATGTTTCTTTGGCAATCTTATCCATCTCGTCCAATCCTTGTCCGATGGTTTTCCCATCAGCAAGTCCGGCAGAAATAGTGGCGGAAACGAAACGGTTGTAACGGTACAATTGCGGAGGGGCGATACCGCCGGTCAGTTCAATCAGGTTGTCCAACTGCACCATTTCACCTTTATCACTACGAATATAGATGCCTTTCAGGTCGGAAGGCTTGTTGCGTTGCTGGCGGTTGATTTCACCCAATATCTCGTATTGCTTTCCGTTCATATAGAAATAACCCATACGCTGACCGCTCAATCCGTATTGAAGCGTTTGCGCGATATTACGTGTGCTTACTCTCATGATACTTGCCTTGTCGCGATTGATATTGATGCGGGCTTCCGGCTTGCTGAATTTCAGGTTCACGTCGGCCATCTGGAAAACCGGATTTTCATAAACCTTCGCCATAAATATTGGTAACACCTCTTGTAATTTCTCAATGTTGGTAGCCTGCAATACATATTGAACCGGCATACCACCGCGTCGTCCACCGAAAGAGGACGATTGCTGTACGAACGAACGCGCCTTGGTCTTTTTCTGTACAGCCTGCGAAATCTTTTCGGCTACTTCCATCTGTGTGTAGTCACGCTCTTTCATGTCTTTCAATGTGATACGCACGTTACCGCTACCACTTGACACGCGTGCCGTTACCGATTCTGCATCCGGCAGAATGGAATCTACCAACTGGTTGATGTCTTCCGTATAATCCCGTATATATTCGTAAGTCACACCCTCTGCACCACGCACGTTGATACTGATTTGCGAGCGATCTTCCAATGGTGCCATTTCGGCAGGGATGGCATTCCACAGATATACGATAATGATTAATGTTCCTAATACAAGTGGCATGGCCAGCCAGCGTTTACGGAGAAAAATTTCCAATGACCGGCTGTAGATGCGGTTCATTCCTTCAAAGAATGGTTCGGTTTTTATATAGAACCAGTTTTTCTTTTCTTGTTTCACTAACAACTTGGTGGCAAGCATCGGAGTAAAGGTCAATGCGGCAAAGGAGGAAATGATCACCGAACCGGATACCACGATGCTGAATTCGCGGAAAAGCCGTCCCGTCATACCGTCCATAAAGACGATAGGGAAGAATACGGCTACCAGCGTGATGGTGGTAGAGATTACAGCAAAGAAAATTTCCTTGGCGCCCTCGATGCCGGCCTCTTTTGGCGGCATTCCGCGTTCAATGCGGACATAGATGTTTTCCGTCATTACAATGGCATCATCTACTACCAAGCCTACTGCCAGCACTACCGCCAGCATGGAAAGCACATTGATAGAGAATCCTGCCAGATACATCACAAAGAATGCTCCGATAAGTGAAACGGGAATTACGATACAGGGCACCAGCGTTACACGCCAGTCGCGCAGGAAGAGGAAGATGATGATGATGACGAGAATGAATGCCACGTATACCGTTTCCTTTACCTCATTGATAGAGGCGCGGATAAACTTGGTATTGTCAAAACCATAAGAGTATCGCACATCATCCGGAAGGTCTTTCTTCATCTGTTCCATGCGTTCGTAAACGGCATCGGCAATCTTGATGTGGTTGGCGCCCGGTTGAGGTACCACAACAATACCTACCATTGGTACGCCATTCATTTTCATGTAGCTCTTGATGTCCGCAGGACCCAGTTCCGCCCGTCCGATATCACTGAAACGGACAATGCGGTTGTTGTCTTCCCGCAGGATAAGGTTATTGAATTCTTCTGCCGTGTGCATTAATCCCAGTGTACGGATGGTAAGTTCCACCGTATTACCTTCGATACTTCCGGACGGGAGTTCCACATTTTCTTTATCTACCGCATTCTTTACGTCTATGGGGGTAATGCCGTAACCCGACATTTTGATAGGATCGAGCCAAAGGCGCATGGAATAACGCTTTTCTCCCCAGATACTGACACCACTTACGTCTGCAATAGTCTGCAATTGCTCTTTGACGGTGAGGTCTGCGATCTCGCTCAATTCCAGCAAGGAACGTTTGTCGCTTTGCAATGCTACCATCAGTATAGGCATGGCGTCCGCATCTGCTTTTGATACGGTAGGAGGGTCACAGTCGCGAGGCAAATAACGTTGGGCGCGTGAAACTTTATCACGCACGTCGTTTGCAGCCGTTTCCAGATCTACGGAGAGTTCAAATTCTACCGTAATACGGGATGAACCTTGCTGGCTGACGCTGGACAAAGAACGGATTCCCGGAATACCATTGATATTTTGCTCCAATGGCTCGGTAATCTGGTTTTCGATGACATCGGCATTTGCACCCGGGTAGGAGCAGGATACCGAAATGATGGGATTGTCCACTGACGGATATTCGCGGACGCCGAGATAGCTGTACCCGATAAGTCCAAAAAGCAGGATGATAAGGGTAAGTACTGTGGAGAGTACCGGGCGCCGTATGCTGAGTTCGGATATGTTCATAAGGCGTCTGGTTTAATAGATATTATCCAATGTTACGGGTAATCCTGTGCGGAGCTGTAATGTACCGGAAATTATAATTGTATCTCCGGTCTGCAAACCCTGCAATACTTGGGTTTCAGCTTCTGTACGTATGCCAGTTTGTATTTCTACAGGTTGGGCTTTTCCCGATTTATAAAGGAAAATCTTGTCCTTACCCATTTCCGGAACGATAGCTTCGGATGGAACGGCAAGGGCATCATGGATTTCATTTTTACTTAAACGGATATCCGCATAGCGTCCCGGCATTACATTACCGTTGGTATTGGGGTAGAGGGCACGCAATGTCAATGTATGGGTGTTTTGATCCATTCTCGACTCACGTGCGTACACTTTGGCATGGAACGTTTCAAGTTTACCCTCAAGTCCGAAGTTTACTCCTGCACCGATTTTAACGTCATTGGCATAACGTTCGGGAACGGAGAATTCTACTTTCAGCGGAGATATTTTTGTGAGTTTGGCAACGATAGTAGTGGGGGAAGCATAGGTTCCGACACTGACTTGACGCAGACCGATTACACCGTCGAACGGGGCACGAAGCTCGGTTTGTGCAATGTTAGCTTCTATCAGGTCTATATCTGCATTCAGGGTTGCCAGTTCAGTTTTTACCTGCTCGTAGGCTTCCTTACTGACTGCATCCCGCTCCAACAATGCATTCTGGCGAAATACGCGGTCTTCTGCCAATTTCAATTGGGCAACAAGACGCTGTAACTGTGCCTGTAAAGGCCGGTCGTTCACTTTAGCCAGCAGTTGTCCTTTTTTAACCTGGCTGCCTTCCTCAAAATTGATTTCTATGATTTTACCTGAGGTTTCAAAAGAAAGATCCACTTCTTCATCAGGTAACAGGCTACCGCTGATTTTGATTTCATCTTTGAGCAGCTGTGGCTTTATGATCTTTGCGTTTACATTTAATGCTTTTTTGCTATTGCGGTTACTGCTCATAACTTTGTCGGCAGCTGCCAATTCTTTATTCTCTTTAGGAAGCTGGGAATAAATACCCCAACCTATCAGTCCGGCACCAATGAAAATGATAATGCCCCATTTAACTTTTTTATTCATGTATCAGTATTAGTATTATATCAGATATTAAGTTAGATTATGTAGCACTAATTTGGACATATTAGGAATAGAAAGGTTTAATGCAAGAAGCGTTAAAAAAGGTGATAAAGTGATATGAAAAAGGGTGATAAGGTGATAAAATGCTAAAGTGATAAGGTGATGGGTAAATGCTTTATCACCTTATCACTCTACCACTCTATCACTCTTCTTTTAATATGCTGCTCTGTATTTACCTTCCTCTTTGTCTTCTAGCATGTTAAGGTAGGAGGCATAACGTGATTCGCTGATGTAGTGCTCCTCCACGGCTTTTCGTACGGCACATCCCGGTTCGTGGCGATGCGTACAGTTACCGTAACGGCAATTGGCAGAGAACTTAAATATCTCCGGGAAATAGTGTCCTATTTCCTCCTCTTCCATATCGAATGTTCCGAAACCTTTGATACCCGGTGTGTCAATGATATATCCATCTCCCGGAACGGGAAACATCTCAGAGAACGTAGTGGTATGCATTCCTTTGTTGTGGTAGGCGGAAATCTCACCCGTTTTTACGTCCTGTTCAGGCAATATTGCGTTGATGAGCGTTGATTTTCCTACACCGGAGTGACCGGAGAAAAGTGTTACCCGCCCTTTAAGTTCTTCCTGAATGAGTTCAATGTCTTCACCGGTTTTGCCGGAGACTTTGAAGCAGGGATAACCGATAGTGGTATAGAGATTGATGAGGCTGTTCATATAATGAAGTTCCTCTTCATTGTATGCGTCTATTTTATTGAAGATGATCTTTACCGGAACACGGTATGCTTCGGCAGAAGCCAGAAAACGGTCGATAAAGGTAGTGGATGTTTCCGGATAGTTGACCGTTACGATAAGCATGCTTTGGTCAAGGTTTGCGGCGAGAATATGCGATTGCTTGGAGAGATTGGAAGCACGACGGATAATGTAATTTCTCCGGTCTTCTATTTCACTGATGAGAGCGGTTCCTTCCGGATTCAGAATGATTTGCACATAGTCTCCCACAGCTACCGGGTTGGTACTGCGAATGCCTTTTAACCGGAAGTTACCCTTGATTTTGCACTCTACACATTTACCTTCATCGGTTTTTACCAAATACCAACTACCTGTATTTTTTATTACCAGTCCCCTCAAATTAATTGACAATTGATAATTGACAATTGACAATTATTCCTTGACGACATACCTTGGTTACAGTTCTTTCCCAGTAATTGTCAATTCTCAATTGTCAATTGTCAATTGGTTTTTATACGGTCATGATTTCTTTGTCCTTTGCAGCCAGCATATCATCAATTTGCTTGATGTATTTATCGTGAATCTTCTGCAATTTCTCCTCACCTCCTTTTTGTGCATCTTCTGCCAAGCCGTCTTTAACAGACTTCTTTAGGCCATCGATTGCATCACGGCGGGCATTGCGTACGCTCACTTTGGCAGTTTCGCCTTCACCTTTACATTGTTTGGCAAGTTGTTTACGACGTTCTTCAGTCAGCGGCGGGATACCGATACGGATAATTTCACCGTTATTTTCCGGCATGATGCCAAGGCTGGAGTCAATGATAGCTTTCTCAATCACCTTGAACATGCTTTTGTCCCACGGCTTGATGACAATACTGCGGGCATCCGGAGTATTTACGGCAGCTACGTTATTGATGGGAACCATGCTTCCGTAAGAATCCACACGGATACCGTCCAGCAAACGAACATCTGCTTTTCCGGCGCGGATGTGGGCCAATGCTTCTTCCAGATACATGACGGCCATATCCATTTTTTCTTGCGCTTCATCTAAGATCTCTTTTACTTCTCTCATATTTCTTAGTTTTGAATTGTGCTTTTAGAATTTTTGATTGAACAAAAGTAGTATAATTTTGTCTATTTGCAAAATATTAGCTAACAGGAATCAAGCAAATAATAAAAGCTCCGGTAAACATCTGCATACCGGAGTTTCTTACTATTTGATTGTTTTTTATCAGTTATGCACTAATGTACCTATTTCTTCTCCCAGCATTACCTTTTTCAAGTTTCCTATTGTATCCATGTCAAAGACAACAATGGGGAGATTATTTTCCTTACACATGCAGGTTGCAGTAAGATCCATTACTTTCAGTCCACGTTTCAGAACTTCGTCATAAGTGATATCGTCGAATTTTGTAGCAGTCGGGTCTTTTTCCGGGTCTGCGGTATAGATACCATCCACACGTGTACCTTTTAGCATGACATCGGCTTCAATCTCGATACCGCGTAGAGAAGAGCCCGTGTCTGTAGTGAAGAACGGATTTCCCGTTCCGGCAGACATAATAACGACTTCGCCTGCTTCCATGCTTTCGATGGCTTTCCATTTATTATAAAATTCTCCGATAGGTTCCATGCGTACGGCTGTAAGTACACGTGCCTTTACGCCGGTGGCTACTAGGGCAGAGCTTAGTGCCAGACTGTTGATTACAGTTGCGAGCATGCCCATTTGGTCGCCTTTTACGCGGTCGAAACCTTTGTTTGCACCACTCAATCCACGGAAAATATTTCCACCGCCGATGACGATACCTATCTGAACGCCCAGTTCATGGATTTCCTTGATCTGTGCTGCATATTCGGCGAGGCGCTTCTCGTCAATGCCATATTGTTTTTCGCCCATCAGGCTTTCGCCGCTGAGCTTTAACAGGATTCTTTTATACTTTGCCATATGATATTACATTTAGTTTCTGCAAATATACGCTTTCTGTCTGTAAAGATTAACTTTGGTACAGAATTTTTCTACTTAAAACTGCCTGCATGATGCCACGGAGGGATAAATAGACGATGAAAGCGAGCCAGAGGGCATGATTTCCCATCCATGTGTGTAAAGAGTAATAAACAAGGAAGAAGCTGCCGGAAGCTACCAGCATGGAGTAAAACATTTGCCGGGTGGCAGTGGCTCCTATAAAAATGCCATCCCACAGGAAAGCGGCAAAACCTGTAAGTGGGATTGCCAATACCCAATAAAAGTAATTTCCGGCTTCCCGGATGACGGAGGTTTCATTAGTCAGCAGTCCTAGGAATGACTTGCCTCCAAAGAAATAAAGCAAGGTGAAGCCTGTGGAAAGACCGACACCCCAAATGAAGAGCTGGCGAACTGTACGATATAATGCCAGTCGATTATTGGCACCAACATATTTACCCACCAACGCTTCTCCTGAATAAGCAAAACCATCCATGATATAAGAAAACAGAGTGAATAATTGCATTAACAAAGTATTGACGGCCAATACAATTTCTCCTTGTGCCGCTCCGGCAGAAGTGAAGAATAGAGTGACAACGACCAGACAGAGGGTTCGTAGAAAGATATCCCGGTTTACCTGAAAAAAGCGCAGCATGGCTTCCCTTTTCAGCACTTCATGCCAAGCGATGTGTTTTTTAAGTCCTCCATAATACCGTATCCACAATGACAATGCCATCAGGAAACCGGCATATTGGGCTGTAAGCGTTCCCCAGGCCACTCCGGCAACTTTCATGTGGAACAGATAAACGAAACAAAGGCTTGCGGCAATATTCACGATATTTTGTGTGATAGCAATATACATCGGGAAACGTGAATTCTGCATACCGATGAACCACCCTGCGAATCCATAGAGTCCCAGCATAGCAGGAGCTCCCCAAATACATATCCGGAAATAGAGGGTGGCCAATTGTTCTACTTCCTCTGTAGTCTGTATGAAAGCGAATGCTAGTTTCCGGATGGGATATTGCAAGGCCACTAAGATAATGGCGATAAGCAATCCTACTCCGACAGACCGTAATAAAAGTCGTGCTACTTCATCCAGATCATGTTTGCCGTATGCCTGTGAGGTCATTCCACTGGTCCCCATTCTCAAAAATCCGAAGATCCAGTAGATAATATTGAATAACATTCCGCCCACGGCAATGGCTCCGATATAGGCAGCGGCTCCCAGATGCCCTACGATTGTTACATCAATCAGTCCCAGAAGGGGAACTGTTATGTTTGATATAATCGAGGGTACAGCTATCTGAAGTATTCTTTTATTGTAAATATTCGGAGTTTGAGCAATCATTTTAAGATACCGATTTGTTCTATTTACCGACAAAGGTACTCTTTTTGTCGTAAACGGTAAAAAGACACCTGACAATAACAATTTTTATAATACATAATGTTTTAAAAATGAGTATCTTTGCGGTAACAGAAACTGCGTAATATTTAATAAGAGATGAGAACCTTAACTTTGCTATTTTCATTAATGGTTACTTTCCCCTTTGCGCTCTCTGCGCAAACGGCGGGAGAACTCCTACAGAAGGTGTCTGTCGCCTTGTCTGAAGGGCAGGATGATTATGTTGTGAGTCTGTTTCGCCAGGCGATAGCTGCCGGAGCAGATAAGACTGAAATGTATTACTGGACTCAAATAGAAAAAAACAGTGCCGTGGCTCCCCGCCTGGTCAATGAGTTGGCAACCTATTACAAGCGTAAGCGGAATTATGACAAAGCTTATCTTTTTTACAGAGAATTCTTGCAGTATCATTCTGAAGATGTTCCTGCACTTGTGTCGTGTGCCGAAATGGAGATGATGAGAGGTAAGGAAAAAGATGCCGTCAAAACTTATGAAAAGGTTTTGATGCTGGATACTAATAATCTGCAAGCCAATATTTTCCTGGGGAGTTATTACTACCTACAGGCAGAACGCGAAAAGAAGAAACTGGAGGATGATTATAAGAAAATAACTTCTCCTACACGGATGCAATACGCCCGCTATCGTAACGGACTTTCTGATGTCTACTCTAACGGTTACTCCAAAGCAAAGGACTATTTGCAGCGTGTGTTGCGACTCTTCCCTTCTACAGAGGCGGGAAAGACGTTAGAGAAGATAGTAGCGTTGGAGAAGGAGATAAAGTGAAAGTTATTAAATTCATATTTTGAAAATATAGTTTGCATCAGTGATTTTCGGAGACTAATGGAATTATGAGTTCTTTATTAGAAAATGTAGGCGAAAGGAAAACATGTGCTTTCTCCTTGTACTCCTTTTGTTGCCTACATCGGAAGTACATATTTGTTTTTGAATATTATGGATAAAGATATTAAATAAGATTTTTGAGTTGCTTGCTTTATTTTTTTTACTCATTTCACCGTATTTTAATATTTTTGCTTATTTTTGCAGCAGTTCCAGTTGCTGATGCGACAGTATATGACACTGGATTTTTTTTGTTTACGAAGAGCGTTTAAGATATTATCCCACCATGAAATCTCGACAGTTTCAGTTCCGAGGGATAATAAACAAGAACGCTCACGTCTTTGTTGTATAGCACTCTCCATTAAGGAGCGTATTATATATATGGGCGTGGGCTATTGTTTATTACTTTGGAACGGGCAGTCGAGAGCCCCATGGTAGTAATAAATGATAGTTCCCACGCCCTCCTTGTATATTTATAACAGCTTCCGGCGGGAACAGGGGGCGCAAAAGAAATACTTATGAAGATATTTTCTAAGAAACAAATGAAAGTATTATTCTTTCTTGCATCCATTATTTGTACCGTACCTGCAGGTGCTCAAAACGACGAGAAAAAGAACCTGTGGGCTGTGGAAGCCGGCATCGGCGGCAATGGTGTAGCTACCGTAAATTTTGGGGTTAGGTGGCAACACAACTATCACCCTTATGTAGCTTGGGACGTACTTGCTCTAAATGTTGTTGCTCCTACGGGGGAATTGTCAGAAATGCTCATGCCACAACTTATGACTGGTGTACATCTGTTTTCTCCTAAACTGTTAGGAATGAAAGTTTATGTGACGGGTCGCGCCGGTTATGGAGGCATCATGTCGGGTAATGCCGATGCTCGCGGGCAGGGTGTTTCTTTTGAAATAGGTGCGGGTATTAACATTACCAGACACTTGTATGTAGGCTACGCCTACAATCATCAGGATTTGGGGACAAGTGAGTTCAAGATCAACAAGCAAACCATAAGTGTTGACCGTGAGTCGAAATATCATTCTTTCCGTATTGGTTGGATATTTTAAAGTTACAAGTAATGAAACAGAAGTTTATGATAGGGAAACTATTTTTGTTTTTTACAGTTGCGGCGTGGTTGAATGTAATGAACCTCTTTTCGCAAAGTGGAAACTGTAGTGCAGAAGGAGAAGGCAATGATGTGACGTGGAAACTTGACTGTTCCATGGGTACGCTGACTATCAGTGGAAGAGGTAAGATGGAGGATTACTGGATAACCATAGCTCCTCCTTGGGAGGCTTATAGGAGTTTTGTGAATACTGTCGTTATTGATGAAGGAGTTACAACTATTGGAGATTATGCATTTTACTATTACAGCGATTTGGCTGTAGTAACGATTCCTAATTCGGTTGCTTCTATTGGCAGTTGGACTTTTCATGGTTGCAGTGGTTTGACTACATTTACTGTTGCAAGTAATAATCCCAATTATTGTTCTGATAACGGCGTTTTATTCAATAAAAATAAAACGTATTTAATTCAATGCCCGGCGAAGACCCCCGGAACTTATACTATTCCTAATTCGGTCACCTCTATTGCCTTTTATGCTTTTTCCGGTTGCAGCGTTTTGACTTCGATACTTATTCCTAAATCGGTTGCTTCCATTGGTGTTTCTGCTTTTTCTGGTTGCAGTAGCTTGAGTTTAATTAACGTTGATGCCGAAAATCAGCATTATGGTTCTGTTGACGGCATATTATATGATATACATGATGAATATGGCAAGGCGCAAATATCTATCGTGCAGGTACCTAATGCTATATTGGGTTCGGTAACGATTCCCAATATGGTTACTCGAATCCCGGATTATGCTTTTTCCAGTCGTAGTGGTTTGACTTTAGTAATAATTCCTGAATCAGTTACGGACATTGGTAGATATGCTTTTTACGATTGCAATGTCTTGACTTCGGTTATAATTCCTCATTCGGTTACTTTCATTGGCGATTATGCTTTTTCTGGTTGTAGCGTCTTAGCCTCAGTAACAATTCCTAATTTAGTTACCTATATTAATCAATATGTTTTTTCCGACTGTTGTGGCTTAACTTCGATAACAATTCCTAATTCTGTTACTGGGATTAGTAGTGATGCTTTCCTCGGTTGCACCGATTTGACAAAACTTGTAATTGAAGATGGTGACACGCCGATCGCTTTCAATTACAACAGTGGCAATGCTCCCTTATATCCTAATGACATATTTATTGACTGTCCTTTAGATACGTTGTATTTGGGCAGGAGTCTTACATATAATAATTATTCCAAAGGCAATGATCGATCTCCATTTTTTAATAAACAAACCATAAAAAAACTAACCATTTCTAATTCTGTTATTGTAGGGGAAGATGATTTTTTACTTTGCGGTGGTTTCAAAGATGTTACAACACCAACGGTTTTGCAGTCATTTATAAGTCCAAGCTTGGAAAGACTGACTATAACTTCCGCTTGTACATCATTAAATAGCGGCTGTTTGAAAAGCGCTATCACATTGCAGGAGCTCTCTTTGCCCTTTATCGGTACATCGCCCACTACGCCCACTACTTTGAATACACTAGGTGTAAGTAAAACGACATTGAAAAAACTTAGTATTTCCCGTTGTGTTTCCAATATTCAGATAGCCAACAATGCATTGTCGGGTTATGCAAGTTTAGAAGAATTGACGTTGGCTAGTTCCGTACAAGGACTTGGCGAAAATGCGCTTTACGGTTGCAGCGGCTTGACAAAGATTTATTCGCATTGGGCATATCCGCCTAGTGCGTATAATAGCAGTACATTTCAAGGTGTCAACAAATTTGCCTGTACAGTTTGCGTGCCAGTAAAAAGCCGACAATATTATTCTGTTGCAGACGGCTGGAAAGAATTTTATAATATAGTGGAAGGTGCTCCGCTTATTACTGCACTGGCTGTTCCGCGTTACGGAGGTGAAATTCCATCATCAGGTACAGATATCGACAACGTTACGCTCACAGCCATTGCCAATACCGGTTATGCTTTTGCCGGCTGGGTTGAAAACAATAATTCGCTTGGCTATTTCAATCCATTGAATATTATGTCAACTTCACCACGGACTGTTTACGCTATATTTACACCTATTGAAAATGATGATGAAAATATTGCCATTCAAACTCGGGAGTGTTCAGCTTCAATTTCGTGGACAGCGGTAATGGACGCTATGAATTACATTTTGGCAATTTACAGCGATGAAAACCGCACGGATACAATCGCCATTTTTCAATTGGATGCTAAAGGAAAGATACAGCCAAGCGCAGCAATGCGTTCTCCGCAACAGAATCTTTCGTGCGATATATCCGATTTGATTACCGAAACGCAGTATTATTATTCGCTGACGTCTTACGATGCGGGAAATCATGCGCTCACAATTGCGATTGGCGATTTTACAACGCAGGTAGGCACCGGTGTCAACGATGTAGGTACACCGTCTCTGCGGATTTATCCAAATCCAGTGAAAGATGTGTTGCATATAGATATTTTATTTTCTGAAAAGACAGGATATCTGACAATAACAAATTTGTCAGGCCATATGGTGGAATCCTACAATTGTGAGTCTTTACAAACCGCAATCATCGATGTTGCACATTTGCCGAAAGGTCTTTATGTTGTCAGATTTGGCGAATGCCGAAAGAAGTTTATAAAACTATAAAAAAACTTTCCGCATTTTCTACTGCTCTTTTGCAATAATAGCCCGATGCAATCTTTTTGTTGATCTCTTTTACATTCCTGACCATTTCGTCATAGGATTCTGTAGAGATGGATGATAATATGGAGTCTAACTCTTCCAGTGAATCAATACACACGCCTATTTTGTTCTTAGCTACAAATGAGGCCAATGCTGCTTCTTTCCATATAATTATGGGAAGATTGCAGCGTATGTATAAGGATACCTTGTGCGGATTGTTTATCCTCAGGTATATTCCGAAATCTCCCGAGCAGGTATGGATAGAGTCTCCTTCCCATATTAAGCCAAAGTGTGCGCTGACTTGTTCTATTAACTGATCAGAAGGCACAAAACCTTTAAATTTGAACAATGTCTTATCTTCTATTTTGTCTTCCTCGAATCCTCCGCCGTAAAGTTCAAATTGCCATTTTGACATCACATCATTCAAAGAGTACAGGTATCTGTTTTTCTTGTAAGTCAGCGCTCCTGCATAGATCACCTTAATTGGTTTCTGATTAGGTTCCTGTGTATTGTTGTTTACGGAAGGAGATAAATAATCGAAAATCTCCAGGCATACCATAGGTTTGGTATATCTTTGTTCTTCCAGCCATTTCTTCATCTTATCGTTGTGTACGATCAGTACATCCGAATGGTTGAGGCGTTTGATTTCCTGTTCAGCTGTCAACTTCTTTCTTCTGAAAGTTCCCAGGTCATGGATAATCGTGATAACCTTTCCCCGTTTCAAGTGTATGATATTACATACGAAAGAGTAATACTTCTTGAAAGGATACTGGACGACTACCACGTCATTGGCAGAAACTGTAAACAAAACTTTTAGTACTCCGGCAAGGGTTATTAAAAAGCCTGCTATCTTGTTGGAATAAGTGGTTTGCGGTAGTCCGGCATTTTTATATCCCAGTTTAGAGAGAATTTCTTCTATATCTGTTTTTGCCTTATTACCTGCATTGTTCAGACCATTATAGTTTTTGGATAGATAATATCGGGTCATTATTTTGTTCTTTTAGATTGATAACTCCTTTTTAGTGAGCAATATGGCGGATGCAATAGTATCATCCATATCGAAATATGCATATTGTCCCAAACGTCCTCCGAAAATGACACGGGAATCTTTTTCTGCCAATGCCTTATACTTATTGAAGCATTTTAAATTCTTTTCATCATTGATGGGATAGTAAGGTTCGTCGGAAGGTGTGTATTCCTGAGGATACTCCTTGGTTATGATGGTTGAAGGCTGTTTCCCGAATTCAAAATGTTTATGTTCGATGATTCGTGTAAACGGGTATTTAGCTTCATTGTAGTTGATTACGGCATTACCTTGATAATTGTCAGTATCCAGATGGATATGTTCAAATTTCAGGCTTCTGTAATCCAGTCTGCCAAACTTATATTCAAAATACTCGTCGATGCAACCTGTGAAAAGTATCTTTTCTGCTATACTCTGAAAATAGGGTATGTTATCAAAATAGTTCGTATCGGTTTGAACATCGATATCCTTTAACAGATTATTGGTGAGTGCTGTGTATCCATCTTTAGGGATGCCTTGATAGGGATCGTTGAAGTAGTTATTGTTATAAGTAAGGCGGAAAGGTATTCTTTTGATGATGGAAGCCGGCAGTTGGTTGGCGGGGCGTCCCCATTGCTTTTCTGTATATTCCTTAATAAAAGTGTAATATATGTCGTCTCCGCAAAGTTTCAGTGCTTGCTCTTCCAGATTGGCAGGCTGGGATATGTCTTTATACTTAGAGCATTGTTCCTGAATCTTATGTTTTGCTTCTTCCGGAGTATTTACGTTCCATAACTTATTGAATGTATTCATATTAAAAGGAAGATTGTAAAGCCTTCCTTCGCTGTATGCCAGAGGGGAGTTAACGTAATTGTTGAATTTTGCGAATCTGTTTATGTAACGCCAGACTTCTTCATTGTCCGTATGGAATATATGTGCTCCATACCAATGTATTTTTATATCATTTTCTTCTTTAGTGTAAATATTTCCTCCAGTGTGGTTACGCTTGTCAATAATCAGACATTTCTTTCCGTTTTCATTCATAATTTGAGCAAAAACAGAACCGAATAAACCGGAACCCACAACGAGATAGTCATATATATACTTTTCCATTTATTTAATGCTTCTGATTTGCAAAGTAACGGAAAAATAAAATCTTATCAAAGCATTTGAATATGTAAAAGTATGTGGTACAATGCAATTATAGCGTTATCCGCCTGGCAAACGAGTTGGCTACGTATTATAATTGTCTTGATATGAGTAAAATATGATATCAAACAGGTGGGAAATATGCTACGTTACACTGTGTTTTAGCCTTATTGTTCTTTCTCAAAGCAATGTATGTTTATTGCTAAAAGTATGTAGGTTGTTTTGCAAAACAGTGCTTTATTCCATTCGACCACATTAGTGGAGCACGTACTTCATTATTGTGAAGCAGCAGGACGACGATTGTGAAGCACGTGATTGATAATTGTGGGTAATATTAAATCGTTGGTTTATAATGTAATAATATAGGTAGCTAACCGAAAAAAAACATAGGCAGTCAACGTAAACAAACACTGTTCTGAGCATCACTGTAAGGCGGGGATTCTCCCACCGGGATGGCGCAAACTACTGCTACTTGGCACATTCGACGTCTTTGTGATGAAGAAAAAAACGAAAAATGAGGATGTTGAAACAGTCGATTTATCTGCAAAAAGAAGTGTAATAAGCCTATTATTAGCGGTATAACTCTGTTTTACGTTGGTGTAGGCAATTTTACCTACACCTTTTTAAAATTTGCCTACACCATCGCTCATTGCCGATGAATAGGGAGATACAGAGCATGGGTGTAAGCGTGTAGGTAAAAGTGTGCATAAACTCTGGGTAGAGGCTGAATTCAACTTTTAAATGCGGCACCTGTTTTTTGAGTTTGTCAAAGAATGTATTGTACTTCCTTAAACAGATATCCGCGTACCTTTCCTGCCTGATCTTCAAGAATAAATCGCCCGTCCGGTTCTACGCATAACAGGCGTGCAAGGAATTCACCGTCTGCATCGGCATAGCGGTGGAAACCTTCCCGACGGAAAAGAGAGCGGGCATATCGTTCGGTAATACAGTTGACGGCATCGTCCGAAGAGTCTGTTTGCAGAAAGATATAGTATTCTTTGAGTCGCCTCATGATGTTGGCGAGTATCAGATAACGTTCATGTTCTTGTCCTGTGATCTGCTTTAGAGATACCGGGTTGGGAGCATTGCTCTGAAAGGTTTCCTGGTTTATGTTGACACCAATGCCGGAAATGCTGCGTCCGATGTGATGTCCGGAGAGGTCGTTTTCTATCAGTATGCCGCAAATCTTCTTTTCGTTCCAGTAGATGTCATTCGGCCATTTGATGGAAATGCCTTTTGTCCATTCATCCAACTCTTCTTTAATGGAAAGGGAGACGATTTGAGAAAGGATGAACTGGCGACGGGCTTCAATGAAAGTGGGGTAAAGCACGAAGCTGAATGTGATGTTCCGGCAATCTTCGGACTCCCAACTGTTGCCACGCTGCCCTTTGCCGGCAGTCTGGCGCTCGGCTATGACCGTCGTGAACTCTCGGACAGCGGATTGCTGTTCGTTGCAAAGTTGAGTTAAATAGTTATTCGTAGAGTCTGTTTCCGGCAATATGATCAGTGGGACAGGAAACTCTGCGGGAGTAATCATCAAATTCGGTTCTTTCTTCATATCAGGGCAGGGCATCATATTCGGTACGCATTTTCTTGGTGAACTTCTTTAGTACTTCCTCATAAGCATGGTCGATGAGGTTCTTTATCAGTTTATCGTCCACATCTCCGTCAAGGAAGATCTGGTTCCAGTATTTCTTGTTAAAGTGGTAGGCGCCCTCAATAGCTGAGTAATACTCACGCAATTCTATTGCATACTCAGGATCACACTTCATACAGATTTTGTTAGAGCCTTCCAAGTCAATCAGTACAAACATCTTATCCATCACTTTCATCACAAGTGAATACTCGTCGAACGGAAGACATTCCGTTACGGCTTTCTTGGCGAGACAGTATTCGCGGGCGGTTTCTATATCCATACTTTCTGTTTTTAATTTCTATTAATTTGCGGGTGTCCGGTTACGAAATTTGCTTGAATTTCACCAAATCCCATCCGCGGAATACCAGGGCGATTGCGATAATTTCCGTAGTGCCTTTTTTTGCCTGTACTTTCGGACAGGCTACATATTGCGCCAACTGCATTCCTGCATCTTCCAGCAACTTCTCCATTTCTGCATCTTTGGTGTCGCGGGGGCAATACTTCACTTCAATGGCATAGCTGTACGGCATATCGGGCAGTTGCGGAAGGTTGGGTATCAGGTAGAAGTCGGAGAAGCCTTTGTTCATTTCGTATTCGGGCATTGTTATGTAGTAACTGTTCATGCCCATATAGCTGAGGAGAAAGCCCTTGACGTGCGCTTCACCTTCCATGAATTTGCGGATGGAACTTTGTTCCTTTAGCCGGGTGGCGATATATTGAAAGTAGCTTTCCCATTCACGGGAATAAGCCATGCCGTACATCAGTTGATTTAGTTCGTCAACATCCAGGTCCATGTGTCCGGCGGTGCGGTATGCGTCTGCCAGATAGCCGTATAGTTGTTCGCGCACCACTTGGTTGGGGATTATTAGTTGCAGCATCGGTCCGCGTGTACCCGCTATTGTCAGCATTCCGTAATAGAAGAGCAGACTCTTGAAATTATCCGTTTGCGCTATCTCCACGGCGGGGAAGGACTCTTTTATCCTGCCAACCGTTTCACCCTGTGTGATGATTTCTTGAATGATACTGGCATTTTTGCCGAAGTTTTTGTCTATAAGGATGAGGTGGCGCAGTTTGTTATAGTCAGTGCGGCAGTTGGTGTCGAGCATGTTTTCGGGTGGCAGTTGCGTGCTTAAATAACTGTTCACAAAGTAGAGAACCATATCTGAATTATACATTGGCAGTTCCTTTAGTGAACGACCTGAAAAACAGTAATTATCATACCACGGTTTCATCATGCTGATCAACTCATCGACGGGATGAATGATTTTTCCTTGCTGCCGGTAGTATTCCAGCAATTCCCGTACTTCGGCTTCAGTGAACCCGATCATGTTGTTGAATACCGGGTTGGTGCTTTGATTGCTGGCGATATTGAAGCCACTTGTAAGATCGTCCATCGTTACAGGGCTGACACCGGTGATGTACATACGTTCCACAACCCTGTCAGTATAGTCTTTGACGGTTTTGAGAAAGTTCCGCAGAAAACCGTCGCCATGGGTGAGGGCGGAATAACGGGTATTACCGTAGTTGACCAGTACGTTGTTGGCAAAATTGTCGTATTCGTCGAGGATGAGGTACATCTTCAGGCCTTGTCTCCGCAATGACAGGCATATTGCGGTCAGCTTCTCGGAAGCCACTTCCTTTTGTTGTACCATTTCAAGGGTGTCCGGTGGCAGTAAATCTGCATATTTCAGACAAAAGTCCGTAAATATCATGTCGCAGTTACTGTTGAATGAGGCTTCCATTTTTTCCGGGTCGGAGACGATACAGGAGAAGCTCATCTTCAGCACAAGATACTTGTTGCGGTCTGGGGTAGGATGTTTTCCCACGTATAAGTTGCCAAACAGTTCATCAAACTGTTTTTCTGTCTTACAATCATAATAGCATTCCAGCATATTGAGGAAAAGACTCTTTCCGAAACGGCGGGGGCGGACGAAAAAGAAGAAACGGGCAGTCTGTTCTATCTGTCTGATATATTCCGTCTTATCGACATAATAATAGTTATTACGGATAATTGCTGGAAAGTCTGTCATCCCGTAAGGGATCAGCTTGGTGGAATTTGCCAGATTCATAATAGAGTTTTTTAGAATATTTCTGAACGAAGATAGAGAGTTTTCCCGAAACGGACAAGAAGAATTACGAAAATGCTGTGTAAAAGCACTTTTCACGTTTGATTCAGAACATTGGTGGATAAAATGCATCTTTGATATGTTCTATTTTAAAAGCATTAGCTTCACCGACAACGGTAATGATATCAAAGCGGACAGGGGCATCAATACTGAAATGTTTGATGTAAGCATCAGCGGCTACTACAATATGGCGTACTTTCTGCCAGTTAACGGCATCTTGCGGTTCGATGTATTCTGTATTGCTGCGGGTTTTTACCTCCACCACGATTAATTGTCCATCCTTGACTGCCACAATGTCCAGCTCAAGACGATTTTTTCGCCAATTACGGTGACAGATGGTGTATCCGTTACATTCCAGATACGCCACTGCGGTGTCTTCTCCGGCCTTTCCGAGAGCATTGTGTGCTGCCATACCTGTATTCGTCTTTATTTTTAGCTGTTTCTATGCAAAAATACGTTTTTTCTGCTTTGTATTTACAGAAGTAAAACTAATTTTGCAGGAAATATGAGAAAGAGAGATAAAACGTGTGTGAAAGCAACACCTGAAGAGCCCAAACGCGAACAGCGCATTGTTTGCCTGATGAGCGAGGAAGAGCTGCGGATTGTAGACCGTTATCTGGAAAAATACAAGATAACGAATAAATCGCGGTGGCTGCGGGAGACTATTCTCATGTTTATCCATAAGAATATGGAAGAAGATTATCCGACCCTTTTCGGTGAGCATGATATGAGACGATAAAGAGAATTCTTTAATTCTAAATTAAATTGAAGTGGATGGACGATATCTATTATATGAAACAGGCGTTGATTGAAGCACGTAAGGCTTCCGAAAGAGGAGAAGTGCCCGTTGGCGCAGTCGTTGTATGCAAAGACCGTATTATAGCTCGCGCCCATAACTTAACAGAAACTTTGACTGATGTGACTGCTCACGCTGAAATGCAGGCTATTACTGCTGCAGCCTCTACTCTTGGCGGAAAATATCTGAATGAATGCACTCTCTATGTTACAGTAGAGCCTTGTGTCATGTGTGCAGGTGCAATTGCCTGGGCTCAGATGGGAAGGCTTGTATTTGGTGCCGGAGATGAGAAACGTGGATATCAGCGTTATGCATCTCAGGCCTTGCACCCGAAAACGGCAGTTTCACAGGGCATTCTCGCTGAAGAGTGTGCAATACTGATGAAGGATTTTTTTGCAGCAAAACGTCGTTGAATTCTAATATAGTTCCTCTTTTTGATCCGTATTACGTATTTTATCCGTACATTTGACTATTCAACAGAACTTTAAATACATTATGTAATGGAATATCATCGTATATCTTTTATTCACAATGATACCGAGTATTCATTTATTAAAGCTATGAATGATAGGTTAGTGGGATATGCCTTAATGTCAGCTTGCCGGCTGGAAGTTCAGATTTATATGAAGGAGCATAATCTGAAAGGCAAATATATTCTCACCGGCATGGCAAAAATCTGATTACTCCTTAATTTCTTCAAAATCCACATATTCTCCTTCATCTTTAGAGAACAGTTTCTTATGTTTTCTATGTATATCATTTTCAGAGGAAGTTGTTTCTCCGTTGAACTGCGAAGAAGCGTTCTGCTGCTGATTACCCGAGAAAGAATAACCTCCACCGGATTGATAACTACCTCCGCCATTCTGGTAAGTACCTGAAGAGCTACGACGCTTTCCCAATCCGAAAACAGTTCGGAGAACGGTGCCGATGATGCTGAGTCCAATGACCAGAATAACGACTATAATGATAAATAAAAATCCTAAGATGTGAAACATGGGCTAATCGTTTTTATATATTGTTCGTCTTACGAACGATAGTACAACAACTGTGCCAGAAGATTTGTTTAGAGCTTCTTTCTTACAAACCAGCACAAAATGATGTACCAGCCAATAACAGCTGCAAGTCCTACGAAGATAAGCAAAGGAATGCTGACTATCAAAAACAAATAACGGATTTTATTTTCTTCCCAAGAGAAATTCTTCAGTTTGAAGGCGAACATTGGGAATTCAGATACCAGTAACAGAGAGAATAATACGATACAAATCAATAAACCATACAAGATTACTCCACCTTGTATCAGCCAATCATGATATTGAGCCGCTGCTGCTGCCCAAAACAAGGTATTGGCAGGAGTATTCAGGCCGATGAATGAGCTGGTCTGACGTTCGTCAATGTTAAATTTAGCCAAGCGCAATGCTGAAAAAACAGCAATGAGGAAAGCAAAATAGGGAACATATTCCTGAAAACAGCTCATCCAGTCGGGATAAGTAGTTTCGCGTAATAAAGAGAATACAATTACTGAGGGTACTACTCCGAAACTGACGTCATCTGCCAGAGAGTCCAATTCTTTTCCGATAGGAGAAGGGGCATTCAACAACCGCGCTGACATTCCGTCAAGGAAATCAAAGACAGCACTGATAATAATGAAAGTGAGAGCCCATTCATACTTGAACTCAAAAGCCATAACACATGCAATACAGCCCGAGAACAGATTCAGGCATGTTAATGTATTGGGGATATGGCGGGTAATACAGTTAGGCATTGTTTAGTTATTTTAGTTTGGCTATCACAGTCTGGTTTCCTGTAGTAGTTTGTCCCATCTTTACGAATACTTCTGTACCCAACGGGAGATATACATCTACACGGGAGCCGAACTTGATAAAGCCCATGTGTTCATCTATATAACAGTCTTCACCGGGTTCGGCATAGGTGACGATGCGCCGTGCCATCGCTCCGGCAATCTGACGTGCCATTACTTCTACACCTTCGGGAGTTTCAATTACCACTGTGGAACGTTCGTTGTCCGTACTGGCTTTCGGTAACCAGGCTTTCATGAACTTTCCGTTGTGATGGGCTACTTTCTTCACGGTTCCGTCTACCGGATACCAGTTAGCGTGTACATTGATAACACTCATAAAGATGGAAATCATAAGCCGACGATCGTGGAAGTATTCATTTTCATCCACTTCTTCTATGACTACTATTTTACCATCGGCAGGTGCCACCACAATCTTCTCGGTGTCTTCCTGACCAAACAGGCGGATAGGGCATCGGAAAAAATTCACCAGCATTCCATACAGGACAATACTTACCACAGCTACGACATAGAATGGCAATTTGCATTCTAATCCAAAGTAGAGAGCGGAATTAACAACCAGTAGCAACAATAAACTGCCGGCCAGTGTATGTGTCCCCTCACGGTGAATTCGTATCTTTTTTAGTTTTTTTAGTCGACTCATGTAAGTTGTTTTATTCTTTGAATAGAAATTATCGGCAAAAATAGGCTTATTTTGAAAATCTAACAAGCATTTGGGGCGAGAAATGCAGATGTTGATAACTTTTAGGGAAATATTTTTGTTAGCTCTTATATACGTTGTACTTTTATGCTCTCAATTGAAAGGAGATATTTATGCAGGATTTTGTTCATTTGCACGTTCATACCCAGTACTCCCTTCTCGATGGTCAGGCCAGCGTAAGCGCGTTGGTGGACAAGGCTATGAAGGATGGAATGAAAGGGATAGCCGTGACTGACCACGGCAATATGTTCGGCATTAAGGAGTTCACTAATTACGTTAATAAAAAGAATAGCGGGCCGAAAGGAGAGATTAAGGACCTCAAAAAACGGATAGCCGGTATTGAAAGTGGTGAGATAGCTTGCGAAGACAAAGACGCGGAACTTGCTGATTGTCGCGCAAAGCTTGCGGAGGCGGAAAATAAATTGTTCAAGCCGATAATCGGTTGTGAGATGTATGTGGCGCGCCGCACCATGGATAAGAAAGAAGGTAAACCCGACCAGAGCGGTTGGCACTTGATTGTGTTGGCTAAGAATGAGAAAGGATACCATAATCTGATAAAACTGGTATCCAGAGCCTGGACAAATGGATATTATATGCGTCCGCGTACTGACCGTAACGAATTGGAAAAGTATCATGAAGGCTTGATTGTCTGTTCGGCCTGTATCGGCGGTGAAGTACCTAAAAAGATACTCAACGACCAATTGGAAGATGCGGAAGAAGCTGTGCGTTGGTACAAGAATCTTTTCGGTGAAGATTATTATCTGGAGTTGCAACGCCACAAGGCAACCGTGCCCCGTGCCAATCACGAAGCTTATCCGCTACAACAGAGGGCGAATGCCAAGCTGATAGAGTTTGCCCAAAAATACAATATTAAACTTATTTGCTCCAACGACGTTCATTTTGTAAACGAGGAACATGCTGAGGCACACGATCGTTTGATTTGTCTGAGTACGGGTAAAGATCTGGATGACCCTAAACGCATGCTTTATACCAAACAGGAGTGGATGAAGACAAAAGCTGAAATGAATGAATTATTTGCAGACATTCCCGAGGCTTTGTCCAATACGCTGGAAATCCTGAATAAGGTAGAATATTATTCAATCGATCATGCGCCTATCATGCCAACTTTTGCTATTCCTGAAGATTTCGGAACAGAAGAAGGGTATCGGCAAAAATATACTGAGAAGGATTTGTTTGATGAGTTCACTCAGGATGAAAATGGCAATGTGGTATTAAGTGAGGAGGATGCTAAGGCGAAAATCAAACGTTTAGGCGGATATGAAAAATTATATCGTATTAAACTAGAGGCGGACTATCTTGCCAAACTAACTTTTGACGGTGCTAAAGTCTTTTATGGTGACCCTTTGTCTGAAGAAGTAATGGAGCGATTGAAGTTTGAACTTCACATTATGAAGACAATGGGTTTCCCGGGATACTTCCTTATTGTACAGGACTTTATTGCCGCAGGGCGTAATATGGGTGTTTCGATAGGTCCGGGACGTGGATCAGCGGCCGGTTCGGCAGTGGCGTATTGCTTGCAGATTACGAAGATTGACCCCATTAAATATGATTTGCTGTTTGAGCGTTTCCTGAATCCCGACCGTATCTCCTTGCCTGATATCGATATCGATTTTGATGATGACGGACGTGGTGAAGTGCTTCGCTGGGTGACACAAAAGTATGGTCAGGAAAAAGTGGCGCATATCATTACGTATGGTACGATGGCTACCAAACTTGCTATCAAGGACGTGGCCCGTGTGCAGAAACTTCCCCTGTCGGAGTCTGACCGTCTGGCCAAACTGGTTCCCGATAAGATACCTGATAAAAAGCTGAACCTGAGGAACGCCATTGATTATGTTCCTGAATTGCAGGCGGCTGAGGCTTCTCCCGATCCTTTGGTGCGTGATACGCTGAAATATGCCAAAATGCTGGAAGGTAATGTACGCGGTACTGGTGTGCATGCCTGTGGTACAATTATTTGTCGTGACGACATTACCGATTGGGTACCTGTAAGTACAGCCGATGATAAAGAAACGGGCGAAAAGATGCTTGTTACCCAATATGAAGGTTCGGTAATTGAAGATACGGGTTTGATCAAGATGGACTTCCTGGGATTGAAAACATTGTCGATCATCAAGGAAGCGGTTGAGAATGTGCGTTTGCACCGCGGTTTAAGGTTGAATATAGACAGAGTGCCTATTGACGATCCCGCCACCTACAAGCTATATAGTGATGGGCGTACTATTGGTACGTTCCAGTTTGAATCTGCCGGTATGCAGAAATATCTGCGTGAGTTGCAACCTTCTACTTTTGAAGACTTGATTGCAATGAATGCTCTCTATCGTCCGGGACCTATGGATTATATCCCGGATTTTATTGACCGTAAGCATGGACGGAAACCGATTGAGTACGATATTCCTGTTATGGAGAAATACCTGAAGGATACGTATGGTATTACGGTATATCAGGAACAGGTGATGCTTTTGTCCCGTCTGTTGGCTGACTTCACTCGTGGTGAGTCCGATGCCCTGCGTAAAGCAATGGGTAAAAAGCTACGTGACAAACTGGATCACATGAAACCTAAGTTCGTTGAAGGCGGACGCAAGAACGGACATGATCCGAAAGTACTTGAAAAGATTTGGGGAGACTGGGAAAAGTTTGCATCCTATGCTTTTAACAAGTCTCATGCTACTTGCTATTCATGGGTAGCTTATCAGACGGCTTATCTGAAAGCAAATTACCCCGCCGAGTATATGGCAGCCGTAATGAGCCGAAGTTTGTCGAACATTACCGATATCACTAAGCTGATGGACGAATGTAAGGCTATGGGCATCAAAGTTCTTGGTCCGGATGTGAATGAGAGTAATCTGAAGTTCACTGTTAACCCGGAAGGAAATATCCGTTTTGGTCTTGGTGCAGTGAAAGGCGTGGGCGAAGGTGCCGTGCTGAATATCATGGAAGAACGTGAGAAGAATGGTCCTTTCAAAGGTATATTCGACTTTGTGCAACGCGTCAATCTGACAGCTTGTAATAAGAAGAATCTGGAATGTCTTGCTTTGGCAGGAGGTTTCGATGAATTTCCGGAGTTGAAACGCGAGCAATATTTTGCCGTGAACTCTAAGAATGAAGTTTTCTTGGAAACTTTGGTACGTTATGGTAACCGTTATCAGGCAGATCAGGCGGCTGCCGCCAATTCCTTGTTCGGTGGTGAGAATGTAGTTGACATAGCTACTCCCGAAATTCCTGAAGCTGAACGTTGGAGTGATCTGGATCGTCTGAACAGGGAACGTGATCTGGTGGGTATCTATCTTTCCGCTCATCCGCTGGATGAATATTCGGTTGTGTTGCAACATGTTTGCAATACGCGTATGGCTGAACTGGAAGACAAAGCGGCACTTGCCGGACGTGAAATAACGATGGGAGGAATTGTAACTTCTGTACGCCGGGGTATCAGTAAGAATGGTAATCCTTACGGCATAGCCAAGATTGAAGACTATTCCGGTTCGGCGGAACTTCCTTTCTTTGGTAATGACTGGGTGACCTATCAGGGGTATCTGGGTGAACGTACTTTCCTCTTTATAAAAGCGCGTTGCCAGCCTAAACAGTGGCGGCAGGATGAATTAGAAGTAAAAATTACCTCTATGGAATTGTTGCCGGATGTAAAGGAGAAGTTGATTTCCAAAATCACCATTCTGATACCGCTTTCCGTGTTGAACCAGGCTTTGGTTACAGAGCTTGCAGCGCTAATGAAAGGGAATCCCGGAACGACGGAACTTTATTTCAAAGTGAGCGATCCTGATACTAAGACAGTGGTGGATATGATTTCACGTCCGGTGAAACTTTCCGTAGGACGTGAGTTAATCTCTTATTTAAATGACCGCCCGGAACTGGAATTCCGGATAAATTAGTATCTTTGACCCGTCAACGGGATACCGCAAAATGATGCCGGCTTGATACTTAATAATTAATACTTAATATTTAAAGAAATGGCTTTAGAAATTACAGACAGCAACTATAAGGAGATCCTTGCAGAGGGTAAACCTGTAGTGATTGACTTTTGGGCTCCGTGGTGTGGTCCTTGTAAAATGGTAGGTCCTATCATTGAAGAATTGGCAGAAACGTACGAAGGACAGGTTCTCATCGGTAAGTGCGATGTAGACGAAAATGGCGATGTAGCTGCTGAATACGGTATTCGTAACATCCCTACTGTACTATTCTTCAAAAACGGTGAGTTGGTTGACAAACAGGTAGGTTCTGCTTCCAAATCAGCTTTTGATGATAAGATAAAAAAAATGCTCCTCTAAGGAGCATAATATAAATAAGGTATTAACCCTTAAAAAACTAACTATTATGGGACTGGAAGACGATTTCTTTAAGGATGATCTCGATGACGAAAAAACCATCGAATACATCAAGAATTATTTGCCGCAAGAGTTAAAAGAGAAGTTCTCTGATGACGAATTCTATTATTTCCTCGATTTGATTGACGAGTATTATTCTGAAAGCGGCATTCTGGATGTAGAGCCGGACGAAGAAGGATGTGTCGAAGTGGATCTGGGGCAAATCGTGGATTACATTATCAAGGAAGCCCACAAAGACGAGATGGGTGACTATGATCCGGAAGAAATCCTGTTCGTGGTTCAAGGTGAACTGGAATATACGGAGTCATTGGATGATGATGAAGAATAGAAAGGTTCAGTTAAGTAAAAAAGGAGTCCGGACAGTTTGTTCGGACTTTTTTTGTGGAATAATTCCACACTTGTAGAGTAGGTTCCACACTTTTCATTATTCTTGTCTAGCCGTTTAATGCGTTGGCTATGAATTATAAAGGTACGCCCATCGAACTTTGGCACGCCAGTTGTGTTTTTTATTTATAGGGTTTTTAACATTAACATAAACAGAGAGCTTATGAAATCGTTTTTTAAGAAGAGAGAAATCAGAATAACGAAAAGACAGGCAGTGATTGCCGCAATAGCTATAGTGGTGTTGGCAGCAATTTATTGGTTCGTTACCCACCGGCCGGCACCTGTACCGGATCTTCCGGTGGTAGCTGTGGAACCGGTGATACAGGATGACGTGGAAATTTATGGTGAATATGTAGGACGTGTCCGTGCCCAGCAGTTCGTAGAAGTCCGCGCCCGTGTAGAAGGGTATCTGGAAAATATGCTTTTTGAAGAGGGTACCTATGTGACGAAGAATCAGGTATTGTTTGTAATCAACCGTGACCAGTATGCCGCGAAGGCAGACAAGGCGCGTGCACAATTAAAAAAGGATGAGGCGCAGGTACGCAAGGCGCAGAACGACCTGGAGCGTATCCGTCCTTTATATGAGCAGAATGCTGCCAGTAGGTTGGATTTGGATAATGCAGTGGCTGCCTATGAAACGGCTGAAGCAAGTGTTGCTATGAGCCAAGCTGATCTGGATCAGGCCGAGTTGGAATTAGGATATACCATTGTCCGCTCACCTCTTGCAGGGCATATCAGTGAACGATATGTAGACCTTGGTACACTGGTAGGTACGGGTGGTAAGTCATTGCTTGCTACCATTGTGAAGAGTGATACAGTACTGGTAGACTTCAGTATGACGGCATTGGATTACCTGAAAACCAAAGAGCGCAATGTGAATCTGGGGCAGAAAGATTCTACCCGTTCCTGGCAGCCGAATATTTCTATAACACTGGCAGATAACACTGTTTATCCTTTCAAAGGGTTGGTTGACTTTGCCGAGCCGCAGGTTGACCCGCGTACCGGTACTTTCTCTGTTCGTGCCGAAATGCCCAATCCGAAACATGTATTACTTCCGGGACAGTTCACTAAAGTGAAGCTCTTGCTGGATGTACGAGAGAATGCGACAGTAGTTCCCCTGAAATCGGTAATCATCGAAAAGGGTGGCGCTTTCGTGTTTGTGATGCGTCGCGACTCCACTGTAGAACGGCGCTTTATTGAACTGGGACCGGAATTCCAGAACCAGGTGGTAGTGGAGAGAGGACTGGTGCCGGGTGAGACAATAGTAGTGGAAGGATACCACAAACTAAGCCCGGGTATAAAAGTTAAGGTTAATAATGCCCTGTTGAAGAAAGAAGACGAAGATCAAAGTCAGACACCGGATTCGGCTAAGACTGAAAAGTAATTGACGAACATAAAACAGACGCATATGAAAGTAAGTTTCTTTATAGACAGACCGGTATTCTCGGCTGTCATCTCCATACTGATTGTCATTGTAGGTATCATCGGATTGACGATGCTCCCCATTGACCAATATCCGCAGATTACGCCACCGGTGGTGAAGATTAGCGCTTCGTATCCCGGTGCCAGCGCACTGACAGTATCACAGGCGGTAGCTACACCTATCGAACAAGAATTGAATGGAACACCGGGAATGCTCTACATGGAGTCCAACAGTTCCAATTCCGGTGGTTTTTCCGCTACAGTGACATTTGATATTTCTGCCGACCCCGATTTGGCGGCAGTAGAAATACAGAACCGTTTGAAACTGGCCGAGTCCCGTCTTCCGGCAGAAGTGGTACAGAACGGTATATCCGTAGAAAAACAGGCAGCCAGCCAGTTAATGACTATCTGTCTGATGTCTTCCGACCCGAAGTTTGATGAAATCTATCTGAGTAACTTCGCTACACTGAACGTACTCGATTTGCTTCGTCGTATTCCAGGTGTAGGACGTGTTTCCAATATCGGTAGCCGTTACTATGCCATGCAGATTTGGGTGCAACCGGACAAACTGGCAAATTTCGGATTGACTGTAGCCGATTTGCAGAATGCTTTGAAAGATCAGAACCGCGAATCCGCAGCCGGTGTGTTGGGCCAACAGCCGGTACAAGGATTGGATATTACCATTCCCATTACGACTCAGGGGCGTCTTTCTACTGTAGGGCAGTTTGAAGAAATCGTGGTTCGTGCGAATGCGGATGGTTCCATTGTCCGTTTGCGCGACGTGGCACGCATCTCGCTGGAGGCATCTTCATACAATACGGAGAGTAGCATCAACGGTGAAAATGCAGCGGTGCTGGGCATTTATATGCTTCCGGGCGCCAATGCCATGGAAGTGGCGGAGAATGTGAAGAAGGCAATGAATGAAATCAGTAGTAATTTTCCTGACGGATTGAGCTACGAGATTCCGTTTGATATGACGACATACATTTCGGAGTCTATTCACGAAGTATATAAGACTTTGTTTGAAGCGTTGATACTGGTAATTATTGTGGTATTTCTGTCACTGCAAAGCTGGCGTGCTACACTTATTCCGATTGTGGCAGTACCTATCTCCCTGATTGGTACGTTCGGTTTCATGCTGATATTCGGTTTTTCGCTCAATATCCTTACATTGCTTGGATTGGTACTTGCCATCGGTATTGTGGTGGACGATGCTATTGTGGTTGTGGAGAATGTAGAGCGCATTATGCACGAAGAGAAATTGCCACCTTACGAAGCTACGAAAAAAGCGATGGAGGGATTGACGGGAGCGATTATTGCGACGTCTCTGGTATTGGCGGCTGTGTTTGTACCGGTTAGTTTCCTGGGTGGTATCACAGGGCAGCTTTATCGTCAATTCACGGTGACAATTGTGGTTTCCGTATTACTTTCTACGGTGGTTGCATTGACTTTGAGCCCGGTGATGTGTTCGTTGATATTGAAACCGGAGTCGCATAAGCGAAAGAATATCGTATTCCGTTATATCAACTATGCGCTGAATATGGGCAATCGTAAATATGTCCGCCAGATTTCACGTGTGATAGGGAATCCTCGCAGAGTACTGGCTGCATTTGGTGTGGTACTGGTAGCCATCTTACTGATAAACCGCCTGATACCGACCAGTTTCTTGCCCGTGGAAGATCAGGGTTACTTCAAAGTGGAACTGGAATTGCCCGAAGGTGCGACACTGGAGCGTACACGTACCGTGTCAGAGCGTGCAGTGGAGTATCTGATGTTGAACCCGGCTGTAGAGTATGTGCAGAGCGTAGTGGGTAGCAGCCCTCGTGTAGGCAGCAGCCAGGCACGTAGCGAACTGACGGTTATTATGAAGCCGTGGGGCGCGCGTGACGGACAAACCATTGACGAGGTGATGGCGCAAGTGAAAAAGGATTTGCAGGAATATCCCGAGTGTAAAGTCTATCTTTCCACGCCACCGGTTATTCCGGGATTGGGAAGTTCGGGTGGTTTCGAAATGCAGCTTGAAGCACGTGGAGATGCCACATTCGATAATCTGGTGCAAGCTACGGATACACTGATGTATTATGCATCGCAGCGTAAGGAACTATCCGGACTGTCATCATCTTTACAGGCGGATATTCCGCAACTCTATTTCGATGTAGATCGGGATAAGGTAAAACTGGCGGGAGTGCCGTTGGCAGATGTCTTTTCGACCATGAAGGCTTATACCGGTTCGGTATATGTGAACGACTTCAATATGTTCAATCGTATCTATCGTGTATACATTCAGGCTGAAGCGCCTTATCGGGAACACAAAGAAAATATCAACCTGTTTTTTGTACGTGGGGCGGATAATGTAATGATACCGTTGACTTCTCTCGGAACCACTTCATATACCACGGGACCGGGTAGCATCAAACGTTTCAATATGTTCAACAGTGCCGTAATTCGTGGCGGAGCAGCGGATGGTTACAGTTCCGGTCAGGCCATGGAAATCATTGAGCAGATAGCCCGCGAACACTTGCCGGAAAATATAGGTGTGGAATGGAGTGGACTTTCTTATCAGGAGAAACAGGCCGGAGGACAGACAGCAATGGTATTGGCATTGGTATTCCTGTTCGTATTCCTCTTCCTGGCAGCACTTTACGAAAGCTGGACAGTGCCCATTGCGGTGTTGCTTTCATTGCCTATTGCCGCGTTGGGAGCCTACCTCGGAGTGTGGTTGTGTGGATTGGAGAACGATGTCTATTTCCAGATCGGATTGGTAATGCTGGTCGGTCTGGCGGCGAAGAACGCGATTCTGATTGTAGAATTCGCCAAAGAACAAGTAGACCGTGGAGCGAATGTGGTTAAGGCGGCCTTACATGCATCGCAGTTGCGTTTCCGTCCTATCCTGATGACGTCATTGGCATTTATTCTCGGTATGTTGCCGATGGTTATTGCCAGCGGACCGGGTTCGGCAAGCCGTCAGGCCATTGGTACCGGTGTATTCTTTGGAATGATTCTGGCTGTGACATTAGGCATTCTTTTGGTACCGTTCTTCTTTGTACTGATTTATAAGGCGAAGGCAAAAGCGAAGAGTACGAATATTAAGAAAGTTACGAAGCGATTTAAACGATAAGTTATGAAAAGAAAATATACAATATATTACATGATGGCGTTGGTGCTATTGTTCAGTTCATGCCAGTTGGGCAAACATTATGTACGTCCGGAATTGAATCTGCCGCAACAACTTGACTCAACGGAACAGGACACGCTCTCTATTGCTGACCGGCAATGGTGGGAACTCTACACCGATACTACGTTGCAAGCGCTCATAGAGCGGACACTCGAATATAATAAGGATATGAAGATAGCCGCTGCGAGGGTGAAGGAGCTGGCGGCAATGAAACGCATAGATTTTGCTAATCTTTTCCCGCAGGTTAGTGGTAAGTTGTATGCGGACAAGGAAGCGGAGAACTATGGCGGAGACAATTATGATTCGGACCGTAGCTATGAAGCAAAGGCAATCGTTTCATGGGAAGTGGACCTTTGGGGAAACTTGCGTTGGGCGAAAGATAAGAGTATGGCGGATTTTCTGGGTTCGATAGAGGCGCAACGGGCACTGAAAATGAGCCTGGTGGCGGAAGTGGCTCAGGCATACTTTGAACTGGTGGCTTTGGATAATGAATTGGCTATTGTCCGTCAGACACTGAATGCCCGTAAAGAAGGCGTGCGGTTGGCAAAGCTTCGTTTTGAAGGTGGACTTACCTCGGAAACCTCTTATCAACAGGCACAGGTGGAATTTGCACGTACTGCAACGCTGGTTCCGGATCTGGAGCGAAAGATTTCCATTAAAGAGAATGACATTGCTTTTCTGGCAGGTGAATATCCGCGGAAGATAGAACGTTCGGTATTGCCCGAAGAGGTGAAATTGCCGGAAAATCTTCCTGTAGGACTTCCGTCTACATTGCTGGAACGCCGTCCGGATGTACGCCAGGCGGAACAGAAATTGATTGCGGCAAATGCGACAGTAGGCCTTGCGTATACTAATATGTTTCCTCGTCTGGCTCTGACGGCACATTATGGTTTGGAGAGTGCGGAATTCTCTGATTTCCTGAAATCACCCTATCATTTCCTGAGCGGTTCCTTGCTGACGCCGTTGTTTGCGATGGGTAAGAACCGGGCGATGCTGAAAGCTAAGAAAGCTGCGTACGAACAGGAGGTTTACTCTTACGAGAAATCAGTGCTGACGGCTTTCAAGGATGCGCGGAATGCAATTGTAGATTTCAATAAGATAAAAGATATTTATGAGTCGCGCCTGCAACTGGAACAAGCCGCGCAAACCAATGTGGAGCTGGCCCAGTTACAGTATATCAATGGCGTAATCGGATATCTGGACGTGCTGGATGCACAACGTGGATATTTCGATGCCCAGATCGGATTGAGCAATGCGATACGGGATAAGCAGATCACACTGGTGCGACTGTATAAAGCACTCGGTGGGGGATGGCAGTAGAAGGGTTAAACCTCCGGTGTATTCAGGAAGAAGAATACAGACATCCCGATAAGAATGATTCCCAGTACGCCATAGAATAACCGGGCACGTTTTCTTCCTACACTCTTTACGGCGAACTGTGTGTTGCGGGCAGTGAAGAACCACTCCCAGTCAAACACAGCCGCCAGTAATGAGAGGATGCCGGCTACTACGAATATACCTTGTACGATGTATTGGCTCATAAGATATTAATCCAGATTTCCCATTGTCAACCTGCGCGAACCGTCTTCCTGTTCCTCAATAGTCACTTTAATGGTATTGCCCGGTAGCAGTTCCTCCACCAGTTCCGGCCATTCGATGAAACAGAGTGCACCACTGTAGAAGTAATCTTCGTATCCCATATCATATACTTCTTCCAGCTTCTTGATCCGGTAGAAGTCGAAATGATAGATCAATTCTCCTGCTATGTCCGAACGATACTCATTGATAACGGCAAAGGTAGGTGATGTAACGACATCTTCAACGCCCAACTCCTGGCAAAGTGCCTTGATAAAAGTAGTTTTACCAGCTCCCATTTTTCCATAGAGAGCGAAAACGGTATTGTCACCCATAGCGGCGATGAACTCGCGGGCGGCTTCATGGATATGGTCCAGAGATTGAATTTTAATTTCCATACTATATTTAATTATGATTTTACTTTCAGTTTCGTCCACTTAATGTGATAAGTGGGATAATCATCTCTTCCATCGAAATGCCTCCATGCTGGAAGGTATCGGTGTAATAGCTGACGTAATGGTTGTAATTATTGGGATAGGCAAAGAAATCCCGGCCTGTAGCGAAGATATAGCGTGTACTCACGTTGGGTGAGGGGAGGTGTATTTCAGCAGGACGGGTGATTTCAAACACCTGTTTGGGGTTGTATGCCATGTTGCGTGACAGTTTGTATCGCAGGTTGGCATTGATTTCTTTACTGTTGCTTTGCACTTTTATCGGGTTATCTACGCGAATGCTGCCGTGATCGGTGGTGATGATAACCCGGTACTGACGACTGGCAAGCGCTTTCAGCAAGTCGCTCAGCGGTGAATGGCGAAACCAGGAAAGGGTGATACTACGGTAGGCTGCCTCGGTAGAGGCGAGTTCACGTATCATTTTGCTTTCCGTTCGGCTGTGGCTCAACATGTCGATAAAATTGAATACGGCAACATTGAGGTCATTCTGCGCCAGGGCGGGAAGTTGTGCCAGCAGACGTTCCGCGCCGGAAGCATCATTAATTTTATGGTAAGAGAAGGTGTCACTGCGGCGATAGCGCTCTATAATGGTACGTATCAGTGGGGCTTCATTCAGGTTTTTGTTTTCTTCTTCGTCCTCATCTATCCATAATTCGGGAAAAAGCTTGACTATCTGGTCAGGCATCAGTCCGGAAAAGATGGCATTGCGGGCATATTGCGTGGCGGTGGGCAGAATGCTGAAATAGAGTTGTTCTTCAATGTTGAATAAGCCAGATAGCTCATTGGCAAGAACGCGCCATTGGTCGTACCGGAAATTATCAAGTACAATAAAGAAAATTTTTTCACCTTTGTCCAGCAGAGGGAAAAGGATGCGTTTGAAAAGATCCGGGCTCATCAGAGGGCGGTCGGTGTTTTCCGAAGAGGGCTTGCGTGTGTTAGTTGCCCCTTTTTCGTCTGATACCCAGTTGGCATAGTTTTTCTTTATGAATTTGGCAAAGGCAGAATTGGCCTCTGCTTTCTGCATGGCAAGCATCTCGTTCATAGGGCTGTCTGTAGCTTCCAATTCCAGTTCCCAATATACTAGGCGACGATACAATTCCATCCAGTCGGTTGCCGTCAGCGAGTCATTTATTTGCATGCCTATCTTACCGAAATCTTGTTGATAACCGGTTTGTGCGGCTTCGTTGACTATATTCCGACGATGCAGATTCTTCTTTAGCGATAACAATATTTGGTTAGGATTGACGGGCTTGATCAGGTAATCCGCAATCTTTTGTCCGATAGCCATGTCCATGATGTTTTCTTCTTCACTCTTGGTGATCATGACGACGGGGACAGTTGGGCAGATTTCTTTTATTAATGCCAGAGTTTGCAGACCGCTCAGTCCGGGCATGTTTTCGTCCAGAAAGATGAGGTCGTAGGTTGTAGTGCGGCAGCGGTCAAGTGCATCCTGTCCGTTGGTTACGGTATCTACTTCGTAGCCTTTGCCTTCCAGAAACAGGATGTGCGGTCGCAACAAACTGATTTCATCGTCCACCCAAAGTAATCTGTCTTTCTTCATATCTGTTAGTTATTTCAATCCCCAAAGATAACACCATTTTCCGGGTCGTCCTCTTCCGTAGGCAGATTTTCTTCTCTCTGCCGTTCTTCTTCCTCTGTCGGCAGGTTCAGCAGAGGTTCATCCAGTGTATAGCCTTTTAGTTCCGGTTCCGGTATGGAAGAGAAGTGTGTATGGTAGAAGGCATCATAATCATCGAAGCTATATTGTTTGATTAATTGCGCATAGTTGGCCTCCGAGATGAGTATGGCGCGCATGCCACTGAGCCGTGCCGCCATTTCGGGATTTGCATAAAGTCGACGGAAATATTGCTGTGTTTCATCGTAATTGTTGAACGGACGAATTTGCAACATACCGATACCCCGTTCGTGAGCAAATGCAAGGTCGAAGTTCTTAACCAGGAAAGTGGAGAAATTATAGCGTGCCACTTCAAACAGAAGCATATTCTCGTTTACTTTTCCTTCTTCATAAGCAAGGATAAAGAGGAACGGTACATTGCGCTCTGTGCTGAAAGCACTGTCTGGTGGAAGAATAGCGGCACTGCTCAAACTGTCGCCCAGCAGATTGCCTGCTTCGGCCAGTTCGGCATTTCGGCGTTGCCAGATAGAACCGAATGTATGGCTGTCACGGGCCAGCAGACGCCCTTCTTGTACGCCTTTCAGTATATGGGCGGCCAGATCAGTGATTTCGTTCTGCGGATATTGCTGTACAAGTTCTTTCAGAGTGGCGAGGAACCTTTCTGTTTCTCCTCCCTGCAGTCGGGTGACGGCTTCGAGGAACATAAACTTCGGGCGGTGTTGCCCTAATGGATATATTTCGGAAGAAAGATGTTCGGCAGCCCGCACAGTGGCTGTGTCGCCCATCTGGAAATGCTCATAAGCGCGGACATAGAGTGAATCTTCACGTTGCTTACCATGTACGGCATTCTCTGCGAAATCCGGGTCAGCCAGTGTCTTGGCATAACGGCTTTTGGGGAACCGGGCGATAAGTTCGGCTTTATATTTTTCGGCGGAACTGCCTTTTTTCTCATAATATTCTATAGCCAATTTCGTCAGGAATAACTGATAATAGGCTTCATCAGCTTGCGCGAAGTCCGGGAACTGCCGGATGAGCCTTTCGAACATGGCTTCTGCCCGTCGGAAATCGTGCATACGATCCTTGAAAACTATTCCGGCACCGTATAAGGCTTCCGATAGCAATGCGTTGGATGCCTGCATGGCCTCTTCTGTCAATGGTATCTGTGCCAGATAGTATTCCGGACGATGCGTGTCATTGGCGATACTGTCGGCAGTTCCCTCTTTAGGACCTTCTTTGGGGGAGACGGAACTTTCTGCGGTTTCATCTTCTTGACTGTTCCGGATACTGTCTTTCTGGGCAATATCTTCCGGTTCACTGTAATCTATCTCTTCAAAATCGTCGAGTGCAACCACGGTTTTGTTTTTCCTTCGCCAGTTGTCTTCCAGTTTTCTGCGTCCCCACAAACGTTGGAACTCTGCTTTTCCCTGTTCCACTAATTGCGGATTATAAAAATACCAATCCAGTTTTCCGCCTATTGCCGGCTGGGTGGTTTGTGGAGTAGTGGTATTCCCTTGCCCTGGTTTGCTGATAATCGAAGTTGCAGGTAACTGACTTTCCGCTTCTTCCCGCATCTGCAGACGGTTTGTTTCCCGCTCTGCTTCTTCGGCCGCCTTACGTTCTGCTTCTTCCCGGGCGATGACCTGTGCAATGATGTTTTCTATGACGGCCATTCGTTCCGCCTCCGGCATCCCGGCAAGGTGCTGCAAACTATCCTGTAACTGTATGGTATTGGTATGAGGTACCAGTTCGTCCAGTATTTCCGAACGGGTGGTAATGTCGGCATATTCCCGGTGTGTCTTATCTATCAACCCTATTGCCTCTGCGTATG
Source organism: Bacteroides sp. MSB163 (assembly GCF_036416795.1). NCBI lineage: Bacteria > Pseudomonadati > Bacteroidota > Bacteroidia > Bacteroidales > Bacteroidaceae > Bacteroides > Bacteroides maternus. Next base: position 2,797,885 of record NZ_CP143867.1, read on the forward strand.
CTTTCTGTGCTTCGGCATAGCGTGCCTGCTGCCAGTACAAGTTTCCCAATGTCAGTTGAAGAATTCCTTTTTCCACACCATTACGGGTGCTCTTTTCTATTCCTTTGTGATATGCGGAAAGAGCCTGCGCCGTGTCTTTCCCGACCAGGTAAACATTACCCAATGCATAGTAAATCTGATCCAGATATTCTTCGTTTTTCTCGTCTTTGCTCAGCCGCAGTAGCTTTCCTGTTATCTTACGGCTATTGGCGGTGGGCATCACTTCCGTCTGGCGGATACGGGCACTCAATGCCAGTTCGTACGGAGGGTTGAGACGAATTACTTTGCTGTATGATTGATAAGCTTGTTCCGGTTGTTGCAATAGCTGGTAAGTCTGCCCCAGGAGATAATAGCATCGCGCTTTTTGCTGCTTGTTCTTCTCGTTTTTGGCTGTCTTTTCCAGATGGGGGATGGCTTCTTTGTATCGCTGACTGCCCAACAGGTAGTTTCCTGTTGCCGAAGCATAAGGGACTGCCAGTGATAACGGCAGACTATCATTATTTACCCGGTTCAGAGCGTCTTCCGCATCGTATTGCCAGCCCAGAGCTGAGTAGCAGCGGGATAGCCAGATCAGAGCTTCGGAAGTGATGCTCGTCTGTCCGTCATAGAGGCGCACGATATAAGAAAAGGTTGAGGCAGCTTCCGGAAAATCTCCTTTCTGATATTGTGCTTTTCCCAATAGCAGCCATGCACGATGTATGAAAGGATTGAATTCCCGACGCGCCAGCCATTTTTTGTATTCGTCCGTGTATGCCCGTCCTGGTTTACGTATGGGGCGTCGCTTGATAGAATGCTGGCGAATGGCTTTTTGCGCTTTTTCAATGGCTCGCTCATAGTCGGAAGTACCGATACCTGTAGTTTCTTTGTTGCCGATGGGATAGAGGGGGAGCATTTCCATGTAGTTATCCTTATTCCCTTGTTGCTGTGCTTGCAATCCGGCTTTATAAGCTTCGTTTCCGTTGAAGTAGACGTTGTAACGGGTGGTTAGGGCATGATAGAAGCGTGTGCCGGCTGTATTCTTTCGAGTAGAACATCCGGCAACGAGCATCAAAGTGACTAAGATGCCAGTGAGGAGGATTGCTTTGCGTTTCAACTATGCCAGTAAGTTTTACGGGTTCTGCGTTTTCTGCCGTAAAGATAAATAAAAACTCTTTCCCAGCTTACATACTACGTATATAATGATGGAAAAGAAGATGATAGCCGCGCCTGAAGGAACGTTGAGATAATAGGATATCATCAATCCGCCTAGGCAACTGAGATAACCGATGCCGATGGATAGCCAGATAATGCGGTGGAAACGATGCGTGAACAAATTCGCAGTCATTTGCGGGATTGTAAGCAGGGAGATAACCAGCACAATCCCCACCATGCGCAGACATGCTACAATGGTCAGTGCAATGAACATCATCAGCACATATTCGAATATTTGTACGGGAATGCCTTGTGAACGTGCAAATTCCCGGTCGAAAGCAACATAAATAATCGGACGCAGGTATAGGATAAAGAAAATAGCCAGTATCACTGCAAGTCCTGCAAGCAAGGCGATGTCTCCGAATGTAATCGTCAGTATATTACCGAACAGATAAGCCGACAAATCGGGTGCGAACCCGGGTGAAAGGAAGGTGAACATGATACCCAATGCCATCCCCAGCGTCCAGAATACCGCGATAGCTGAGTCCTCACGCATATCATTGCGTTTGCTAAGCCACTCCACACCAAAAGCCGACAGTACCGCAAACACTCCGGCTGCCAAAATGGGAGAAATTCCTGTATATAATCCCAGACCGATTCCTCCGAAAGAGGCATGTGTCAGTCCGCCACTAATGAACACCAGTCGCCTCGTTACGATATACGTACCGATAAGTCCGCAAACAATGCTTGCCAGTAAACTGCCGATGAGGGCATGTTGGAAGAAGGTATATTGTAGTAGATCCACTTTAAAGTCTCCTCTCTCCTATGATCAGGAATACTTCATCTTTGATATTGTTCGGCAGAGCTATTCCACGTAGTTGCAAACTGCGTACCCATCCGGCAACATCGGTGTCCTGCATCGTATAGAATATGTCTCTGAATTCATCTTCCTGTTCAGGAGTGTAATCTTCGGGGGCAGTGCCGATGTATTTGTCCAGTTCTTCATCATCGTAGTACTCTATCTTTTTGCTGACGGCAGCTAACAGACTGTCCCGTTCGCATATTTCGTGCTGTCCGCAGCATTCTGCATCGACCTCTTTCACTTCGGGCATGGCATCCAGTTCTCCGCGTTCTATTTTCTTTTGCAAGCGTAGGTTACGGATGTATCCTGCCAAAAGGGCGATACAGACAAGTACAATAAGACTTATAATTAATATCCACATAGTTTTTTAATTAAGAATGAAGAATTAAGAATGAAGAATTACTTGGTGGTATGCTTACGTAGCGCAGCCAAATTCTTCATTCTTTATTTTTCATTTAAATTGTTCTTCATTTAATTATCTCAATTCCGAACCCTGCCTGTTTCAAATCCTCCCAATATCCCGGATAAGACTTGGAAACCACTTGTGGGTCAGCAATCTGTATGGATAGCATCCGCAGGATGGCGGGTGCAAATGCCATTGCCATCCGGTGATCTTCATAAGTCGCAATAACGGGATTGGATTCCGGTTCGCAGCGCTCACCGTTCCAGATTAATACACTGTCCTGTTCCGATTTTACCACATATCCCAGTTTATGCAATTCCGTGATAAGAGCCTGAATGCGGTCGGTTTCCTTTATCTTCAAACTCTGCAATCCGGTAAATCGGAAAGGTATGTTCATTAAACAACAAGTCACAACGAAAGTTTGTGCCAAGTCGGGTATATCCACTAAATCTTCCTTTAAACAGGCAACGGGAGTTCCCATCTTAGTTAGTACCACTCCTTGGTCGGTATATGTGGTGTGTACACCGAGTTTGGCAAATATTTCAGCTCCCCGGCTGTCACCCTGATAACTGCGTGGGAGAAGTCCGGGTAATTTTATTTCCGTTTTTGTAGATTCCTTTTTTTCATTATCCTGAATTAAGGCAACCATCTGATACCAGTAAGAAGCACCGCTCCAGTCACTTTCTACTGTGAAAGGTATGTCTCTGTACTTTCCCGGACGGACGGTGATACTACTTTCAGAACTCCAGGCAGCGTCTGCACCGAATTCTTTCATCAGTTGCAGCGTTAAATTAATGTAAGGGCGGGAAATGATTTCTCCTGTAAGATTCAGCCTCAATCCGTTTTTCAGGATAGGACCGATCATCAGTAAAGCAGATATATATTGCGAACTGACATTTCCGGCAAGGCTGATTTCTTCGCCTGTTAATTCTGTACCTGTGATGCGCAAAGGAGGGAAGCCTTCTTTTCCGGCATACTCTATCTGTGCACCCAGTTCACGTAAGGCATCCACCAGAATACGTATGGGGCGTTGTTGCATCCGTTCGGTACCGGTAATGATGCGTGTATCCGGTGTTACACTGAGGTAAGCCGTGAGAAAACGCATGGCGGTTCCGGCGGCAAGAATGTCAATATGTCCGGGATTCCCGTCCAGTGCTTTTATCATGACACGGGTGTCATCGCAATCGCTCAAATTACTTGGCGCGATATGCCCTTGGGCTAAAGCGTGTAATATCAAAGCCCGGTTACTGATACTTTTGGAAGCCGGGAGCTGGATAGTGGTATGCAAAGTGGCTGGTGCCGAAAGTTTATAGCGCATAGTTGTATTCCTTCTTAAACGTAATAGCTGGTTTACAGGCTACAAAAGTACGATAAATATCTGAATAAAGAAACTTGAGTTACATGACTTCTATCCAAACTGTGCACAGATACGGAGATGGCATGGAGTCGCTCTGAAACGAATTCCGCCAACGAGTTATTTAAGAGGTGTGTAGAGCGCAAGTAATATATGTATACGAATATCACTTTTGCGTAAGGAAGCTTTCTCTCAGATTATCAGAAACTTACAAAGTATTAATTTCTAGTCGACAAAAAGTTAATTTTCTGTTGACAAACTCCCAACTTCCTGTCGACAAACTCTTAACTTCCTGTAAATGGGAAAATAGTATTTTTTTCAGTTTCCTTACACTCCGAATATTAGGATTACAAATCCGATTGAACGGTGGTTATAACACAAATTCCTGATAGTTCTTTTTGTTTATTACTAAAATTCTTTGGCTTGGTTACGATTATAAGATTGCTTCATTCGCTCGCTGATTAAATAGTTTTCCCATAGTGCGTCTACATCTTGGCGTACAGATAGAGAGGTGAAATTTCCGATGATTGCATTGCGAATGCCGGAACAGCTTCAGCACTGTTGGGTGCTGTTTGCTTTTCGTTCGGCGGCATTGTCTCTCCCCTGGTAGGCATTGGAAATATCCTGGTTTCTACAGGGGGTATATTTGTTATCTGCTCTCTCTGTTCCCTTTCCTGTATTTTGTTGGCTTTAGGCAGAAGGCGTACGAAGCTTTACTTCGCATTCAGTACATCCCAGAAGCGTTGAGGCAGGTAAATGTTAGGCACAACCGCAGCCTCTTTAAATAAAGGAGCAATCTCTTTCGGGGCGAATCCGGCAATGCCGCACCCTATCTCTGTAACGAGGAAAGTATATTGTGAATGCTCTTTGGCAAAGCGGATAAACTCATCTACATAAGGTCTGATGGCTTCCGGCCCACCATGCATGGTCGGAATGCCATAGGTCTGTCCTTGTAATCCGGTTCCTTGTCCCCAGATGGCTCCCCATTTTTTCCATGCCAGATAAGCGGCTCCGCCACCATGCGCGCCTTCCAGGTTGCTGCCAAAAACGAATATCTCGTCCGGGTGTAGTTCTGTGATACGATTAGAGGTAATTCTTGTTTTCATACTTTTGTGATTAGGTCATAATTAGTTTTTTCTTCTTTTCTTCATTTTTAAACTCTTGCTTTTCAGCAAAAGTAACCTTTAGGTAACTATCTTACCGATTCGTAACTTCTTGTTTATAAGTAAAATAGTATATAGCTTTGCATCGTCGGAAAGTTACTGACTGCATTTGCGAAGTTAGTGAAAAAACTGATGAATGCAACTATTTTATAAACAAATTAAAAGCAAAAAAACAATGAAAGTACTTGCAGTAAAGAATTACAAGACCGCAGAAGGTCAGAAAATCAACCAGGGTGGTAATGAATTTACAGTGAAACCGATTGTTGAGCAAGCGGATGTGGACCAATGCCGTGTGAACTTTGTAGAAGTAGAACCGGGTAATTTTGCCTATGGATATCATTATCATGAAACGGACGAAGAGGTGTTCTATATCATCAGTGGTACAGGAATTGTTCGCACAGCGAATGGGGATGTGACGGTGAAGGCTGGTGATGCAATAACTTTCCCTACAGGTCCTGAAGGTGCGCATGTCATTCGTAACGGTTCGGATACGGAAAAGCTGGTTTATATTGACTTCGATACGAATAATCTTCCGGAGATTGTACATTTTCCCGATACAGATCAGGTAATGGCTTACGGGAAGTTCTCTAATGGGGTTTATGATAAGAAGTAATGGAGTTCTCCTACCTTCACCTCCGGAAGATAAAGAAATTTGTATACTATGGGACTCTTCTGTTTTTTATTGTAACTTTGCATAATGCATAACTCTAATATTTAAGTTACGAGTTACGAGCTACCAGTAACGAGTTACTGCGCTGTACTCATGAGCGAATAATAATTCGACCGGCTATCACGTCGAAAGTCACTTGTCACTTGTAGCTCGTTACTTATACGATTGAGGTTATAATATTAAAGAAATAGGAAATATGGAAATAGATTTAACGACTCCGGCTCTGTTGTTTTCGGCAATTTCATTGATTATGTTGGCTTATACCAACCGTTTTATGTCGTATGCCCAGTTGGTACGTACTTTGAAGGAACAATACCGGGAAAATCATTCGTCGGTAACTGCGGCACAGATTGCCAATCTTCGTAAACGTCTGTATCTGACGCGTGCTATGCAGGTGACAGGGACAGGCAGCTTATTGTTGTGTGTCGTAAGCATGTTCTTTATTTATATACAACTTTATCTTGTATCCATCTATATCTTTGGACTGGCAATGGTGTTGCTGATTATCTCTCTGGCTATCTCTGTGTACGAGATTTATATTTCGGTGAAGGCTTTAGAGATACATCTGAATGATATGAATGAATAACCGGATAGAATGAGTAATCTTGTCCCCATATTAGGAGTGAACAGGCACCGCCTGCTGATTGACGGTGAGGGAGTGACTACATTGGTGGCTTTTCATGGTTGTCCTTTGCGTTGCAAGTATTGTCTGAACCCTCAGTCTCTATCTGATGATTTTGATTTCCCGCTTTATTCCTGCGAACAACTGTATGAGAGGGTGAAAGTAGATGAACTTTACTTTCTTGCAACTCGTGGTGGTATTACCTTTGGTGGTGGTGAACCTTGTCTGCGAAGTGAATTTATCAGCCGTTTCCGGGAACTTTGTGGGAAGGAGTGGAGGATTACAGTAGAAACGTCTTTAAATGTACCCCGGAAGCATCTGGAGATTCTATTGCCTGTGGTAGATGACTATATCGTAGATATCAAGGATACGAATGATGAGATCTATCAAAACTACACAGGCAGAAGCAATCATCAGGTGCTCGGAAACCTGCGTTGGCTTATAGAGTACGGAAAAGCTGAACAGATCACAGTCCGTATCCCCCTTATTCCGCAATATAATAAGGAGGAGGATACTACGCATAGCATAGATTTGCTAAGATCTATGGGACTGAGTCATTTTGATGTATTTACGTACCGAACTTAAAAATTACTTCTTATCAGGTTCCGTCCAACGGTCATAATGTATATTCTCCGGTTTCCATTTATCTTTCGGAAGTGGGTTCTCTGCCGGATAACCGATAGGGATTACATTCAGAGGAACAATCTGTTCGGGTAATTGGAGTATTTTCTGTACTTCTTTTACCCGTTCGTCTATGGGATAAACGCCTGTCCAGACAGCTCCTAATCCTAAAGCTTGTGCAGCCAGCAACAAGTTCTCACTGGCGGCGGAGGCATCCTGTACCCAGTACTCCATACCCGCACCACTGATAGCTTTGGTTAAATCTCCGCATACGGCAATAGCCAACGGAGCGTCTTTTACCATCTTGGCGTAAGGAAGAGTAGAACCCAGTTCATTCATCGTTTCTTTGTTTCTGATGACAATGAAAGCCCAAGGTTGCCTGTTGGTTGCTGTAGGAGCTGCCATGGCAGCCCTTAACAATTGCTCTATTTTTTCATCTTCTACTTCTTTAGGCTGATAAGAGCGAATACTGGTTCTTGCATGTATGTTGTCAAGAACCGAAAGTTTATTATCCTGTTTCACGGTAGGTTCCTCCATCTTATTAAGTTGATTGGGTTTTGGTTGGATAGATAATGCAGTTACTACTATAACCAAAGCTAGATTGAAAGTGTTCAGCGCATAGTGCATTGTTTGCTCTTTGGGCCTTTTAGAAAGATATGAGATGATTAGGGTACATAATGCGATACCTGCCAGTAATCCCAGGAAAAGTATCCAGTCGAAACTGAAAGCACTTGCCGGTTTGTCTGCCGAATGCTCCTTTGCATACTCCATGGCCTTATGTACGGACTGGATAATAGCTACGGAAGACTCTGTGGCTCCGGATATTCCATCCACTTCTTTATGGATTGCTTCCTCCGGTGAAAGATTGTTCCACTGTTGTAACAGACCGCTGTTCCGTACTTTGGCAAAGTAGCTGGGTGTTTCGGAGTTTTCCAGAGCTACTACTTTTAGAATACGGTTATCTTTTATATAGATTTCCAGAGGTATATTTCCACCATAGCCGTTAATATCTTTTGTTAGTTGCCGGGTAGATATTATCTGTACTCCGTCATCTGTATGTCGTAGTATCCCGGAAGTTCCTGTTTGGCTTTCTGTTGTATTTTCGTTTTCAGAAAGAATGTTCCCAAACTTGTTTCCCTTGCAGATGGTGACTGCCAGAACCAGGAAGAAATAGGTTATCAGGCTAATGATGATTTGGGCTTTTAATGTTTTCATATTTAGCTGCTATTTATAGTGTATGCAAATTTAGGGGATTTTTGCTGAAAATAGCAAGTACTTATTAAAAAGTAACCTTCCGTCATTTAAACCATAGTTGCAATAATCTGAATAAACAGTATGAGGAATACCATTGCAATAGGATAAACCGTAGCATAAGCCACACTCGGAATGTTGCTGTCAGTCATAGAATCAGCCGCTGCAAGTCCCGGAGTACTAGTCATACCACCGGTGATGGTTCCCAACAAGTCGAGTATGTTGATTTTGAAAACAAACAGTCCGACGAACATCGCTACTAACATAGGTACCAGCGTAATAGCAGCACCTACTCCGAATAGCAACCAGCCGCTTTCCTGGAAAGTCGCTACAAGATTGGTGCCTGCCGAGGTGCCGACTTCGGCTAGGAATAACAACAAGCCTAACTGGCGTAATAACTGATTAGCAGGTCCGGACATAGACCATAGAATAGGACCTGTCTTACCAATTGCACTTAAAAACAAAGCCACAATCAGAATACCGCCCGTCAATCCCGGGGAGAAAGATAAACCACCGGGGAAAGTTATATTCAGCTTACCGAACAATACCCCTAAAACAATACCCATTGCGATAGGGAAGAAGTCTGTGTCTGATAACTTTTTAGCATTGTTTCCCAGCAAGCGAGCCAATCCTTTGAGTCCTTCTTTTTCACCTACCACCATTAGTTTATCACCGAATTTTAAAGTCAGATCCGGCGATGGAGACAGGTCGATACCGCTTCGGCGAACACGTGTGACAGTACATCCGAAGTTCTTCATCAGGTTCAGATCCCCCAATTGTTTATTGATCATATCCTTTTTGGTCAGCAATAAGGATTCGATCTCTTGCGTGTCTACTAAAGGCAATTCGCCCTCTTCGCGTTCTCCGACTAAAACTGAAAGCTGGTTCAGAGCTTCTTCACTGCCCACTGCCTGTATATAATCATTTTCATGGAGCACCGTTTGTGCTGTGGGGATGGAAATGATTTCATCATGTTTATGGCGTGAAATAACAGCTCCTGTCATGGCCCGTGCGTTGATTTGCATCAGGCTGCGGTTGAATACGGCAGGATTTGTAACACGATAGATACAGGTTGTCAGTTCGGGAAATTGGCCGCGACGTTCTTTTTCCAGTCGGCGGGCCTCCTTGTCCAGATCGATACGCATGATACGGGGGAGCAGTTTTACAAACAGGATGACACCAATAACTCCAAACGGATAAGCGATACCATAGGAAATGGATGCCAACGGAGAATTTGTACTGTCGATGGCTACGGCAAGTCCCGGTGTACTGGTCAGCGCACCGGCTATTAAACCTACCACACTAGGCGTATCGATGTCGAATAGGTATTTGAGCCCGACAGCTGTAAGAGAAGCCGAGCAGATAATCAGCATGGTAATGATGATCAGGGTCTTTCCTTTGCTTCGGAACGAGTCGAAGAAACCGGGACCGGCCTGGATACCGATAGTAAAGATGAAAAGTACCAATCCGAAGTTTCCTAATTCTTTAGGAATGACTACACCGAAGTGTCCGAAGAGAAGAGCAATGAAAATAACTGCGGAAACATCCAGTGATAAACCTTTGATTTTGATTTTTCCCAGCATGAAACCCAATGCGACAATGAGGAAGAGGGCGAAATAGGAGGAATTAAGTAGGTCAGCAAACATGAATTTAGATTATTTGTTGATTTTGCCGCAAAGGTACGGAAAAAGGAGCCAAATTCATAGTCTGGCTCCTTAATAATCACTATCTAATGTAGTTGTTTCAATAATTCCTCTACCGCTACTTTCAGCTGAGTATCTTCGCCCTTTATAATTGTTTCGGGTGAGTTGGCTATTTTGATATCCGGTTCCAACTGAGTATTCTCCAGATAACTGCCATCAGGCAGGCGGTAACCAATCACAGGAATACCGAATACCAAGGTAGGATCTTGCAGGCGTTCCCATGATACACTGGTCATAGTGCCCGGGACAGGCATACCTACCAGCTTGCCCAGTTTCTGATGACTGTATACCCACGGTGTGCCGTGTGCATTGGAATAGTTGGCTTCGCACGTCAACATGATGGATGGCTTGTTCCAGCGGCGGCTGGGCATATCGCAGGCTTCACGACCGCGAACCACTTGTGTGAAATATTTCTTACCACTGAACAGTATTTCTATATCTTCGTGCAGACGACCGCCTCCGTTGAAACGTGTGTCGATGACAATACCTTCGCAGTTATTGTATTTTCCCAAAATGTCCGAGTAGATGGAGCGGAAACTGTCATCACCCATAGACTTGATGTGCACGTAGCCCAGTTTGCCGTTCGACCATTTTTCAACATCTGCCGCACGTTGTTTTACCCAGCGCTCGTAGAGCAATGCGCTGAGTTCACTGTCCTTGATGGGGATTACTACTTCTTCCCAACGCTCTTTCGTTTTAGGATTATAGAGTGAAACAAGAGTTTTCTTTTTAACCTTGTCATTGAGAAGCACGTAATAATCGGTTTCGGGAGTAATTTCTTTGCCGTCAATCTTTTCAATGACAACGCCGGCTTTCACCTTTGTGGTAGCCTTGTCGAACGGACCTTTTTCTATCACTTCGGCAATGAGCATTCCTTTATCCTGATAGTTCCAGTCGAAAAGTAGCCCCAGGCTGGCTGTAGGCTCGCTTTGACCGTCCGGATAGAAACGGCCTCCGGTATGAGAGACATTCAATTCGCCCAGCCATTCACTTAAAAGCTCGGAGAAGTCATAATTGTTATTGATGTGCGGCAGAAACTTACGATAGGCTGCCGTCATGGCATCCCAATTGACTCCGTGCATATTGGTATTGTAGAAACGCTTTTGCTGTTGCTTGTATACATGGTCAAACATATATTCGCGTTCGGCCGCCAGATCCAGTTTTACCTGAGCAAGATATTTAATGGGCTTCAGGTCATCGGAAGCCATGTTCATCTTCTGCATATTCTTACCGTTCAGAATGAAGAGAGTTTTTCCTTCTTTATCCATTTCCAGAGAAGTCCATCCGGCATCTACTTTGTGGAGTAGCTTGGTTTCCTTCTTGCGCAGATCCATCTTCCATAAGTTACGTCCACCTTCGGTACTTGCCAGGTAATAGAGGGTTTTGCCATCTTTGGAGATGAGGGTACTTCCCATATTGGATGAGTTTGGAGTGAGACGCACGATGCGGTCTTCTATGTTTTTCAACTCTACCACGATATCTTTTACCTTACTGCTATCTTTTTCCGCTATTTTTTTCCGGTCGGCGTTTGCTTCTTTATATAGTTCGTAATCCTCTTTGCTCAGACGGAATTTATCGTATGCATCCTGATTCAGGAATACCAGCATGGCATCATCCAGAGAACCCCATGAAGCATGTGCACGCATACCGTAGCGTTCGGTAATGAAAAGAATGGCATTGCCGTCGAGCACGAAGCTGGGTGAACCGCTTGTGTATCCGCTATTAGTCAGATTGACAATTTCGCCATTGCCTTGTGCACTGACCAGACCTATATCCGAGTATGGATCGTGCTTGTTTCCGATAAATTCCAATGTAAACCATTTGCCGTCCGGAGACCATGCATAGTCAAATCCTCCGCCTGTGCTGTACCAAGTAGAGCCATCGGTGATCCGGCGTACTTTCTTGGTTTCCAGGTTGAGCACCATCAGACGGTTACGGTCTTCAATGAAAGCTAACTCCTTACCGTCGGGTGAGAATTGCGGATGTGAACGTTCTACGGTGGTAGAGGGTAATAGCACCTCTTCCTTTATTAAAGTTGCGTTCGGAAAATTCGGATCTTCTTCCCGAACTATCCTAGCCAGGTAAATCTGCCAGTTGCCACTGCGTTCACTGGCGTAGGCCAGCGTCCGGTTGTCCGGAGCAAACGAGAGACCATCTTCTTCTGCTGCCGTATGTGTGATCTGTTTGGTCGTGGCATAGTCCGCAGATGTGACGAATACTTCACCACGTACAGTGAAAGCAATCTGTTTGCCGTCCGGTGAAACTGTAGCAGAAGTTGCTTTATCCGGATATTTCAGATAGGCTATTTGCGGCTGGTCGTCACGAATGATTTCTATATTTATCTTCCGGGGATTCGAGCCTTCCTGTTGGGTATAAATCTCACCATCGTATCCATAGCACAAGGTGCCGTTGTTACTCATTGAAAGGAAACGCACGGGATGGGTTTTAAAGCTGGTTATTGTTTTTATCGATTGGGGTTGCGAAATCGGGAAAGAATATACGTTGAATGAGCCGCCATTACGTTCGCTCAGGAAGTAGACGGTTTGTCCATCCGGTGACAACACCGGATTGCGGTCTTCGCCTGCATGCTGGGTAAGATTGGTGTGTGAACCTGTTTTGGCATCGTACATCCATACGTCGCGGGTGATGGAAGAAGTATGATGCTTTCTCCATTCGTTTTCACCTCCTTTACGGTCCTGATAGAAAAAACGTTTACCGGATTTATCGAAGCATACAGCTTCGGCAGGGGTGCCCAGAATTTGTTCCGTGCGTCCACCTGTTGAGGGAACTTTGTAGAGCTCAGTCATTGAGGCGGCGGGAAAGAGGGCGCTACTTGCGGGGTCCTGAATGGATGCCGCGAATAGGACATATTTGCCGTCCGGAGTAAAAGTGGAGGGGATTTCATTGGTTGAATGAGTAGTCAGCCGCCGGGCTGTTCCACCATTTGCCGACATTACAAAAATGTCGAAATTTCCATTCCTGTCGCTGGCAAAGGCTATCTGTTTGCCATCCGGTGACCATACCGGGGTACATTCGTAAGAGTCTTGTGTAGTAAGCTGTGTAGCTGTTCCGCCCGTGGCTGGTATTTTGTAGATGTCCCCTTTATAGCAAAATATAATTTCTGTTCCGTTAGGTGAAATTTGTACATCACGCGTCCAAAGAGGAGTTGTCGCATAGCTGGTTATTGCCGTGAAACTAAAGGCAATGTAAGCAAGAATTTTCTTCATAAGTATATTTAATGCGTTTTTATGCAAATATAGGTAATTAGTCTGTAAATATGAAAAAGCATGGTCTGATATTCATATTTTTTCCTTGTTTTGTTATATTTGCGAATATAATATTCTGTATTTACTCCTTGTTTAATAAAGAAACGACATGGAAATCAACTCTCTTGGTAAAACGAATTTCGACGCACTATTTAGAGCTTTTGATCAGGCTTTTGCCGATTATGAAGTGCAACAAAACAAAGTGCAGTTCAATGCTCTGTTGAAGCGTCGTGGTTTTGCTCCATCTCTTTCCTTTGCCGCTTTCGAGGGAGATGAGATTGTATCTTTCACTTGCAATGGGATCGGGAATTTCTTTGGAATGCCGACGGCTTATGATACGGGAACGGGGACGCTTAAGGATTACAGAGGACAAGGGCTGGTTACCCGTATTTTTGAGCATGCTATTCCATACCTGAAAGCGGCGGGTATTTGCCAGTATTTGCTGGAAGTGTTACAGCATAATACAGGAGCAGTTTCTGTTTACCGGAAACTTGGCTTTGAAGTTACTCGCGAGTTCAATTACTTCAGGCAGGAGAATGTAGAGATAAGGAATGATTTGAAAATCATTAACCGTCCTTACTCCGTTCAACCTGTTGATGTACGGCAATATGATTCAATCTCCGGTTTCTGGGACTTCAAACCTTCCTGGCAGAATAGTCTTGAATCCATTGCGAGGTCACCCGAAGATTTTATCAGTTTGGGAGTATTTGCTGATGATAGTCTCGTCGGATATTGTGTGTTTGAACCGGCATCAGGTGATATTGCCCAATTAGCGGTTGATAAACGGTATAGAAGAAAAGGAGTTGCTTCCTTGTTGCTTCAACGGATGCTGGAGTCAAATAGATGTGAATCTGTTAAAGTTATAAATACGGATATTTCGTGTACTTCGATTACCGGCTTTCTGAAAGCGAAGAATATAGAGGTGAGAGGGAGGCAGTTTGAAATGATCAGAAAGCTATAATTATGGATAGGAATGCTCAGTGATTAGGATACAGCGGTTTACATCAATGGGGAATTTCATAAAATTACGGTTGACTTCTTGGTTGACTTTTCGCGTCAACCACAGCGTCAACCACACCATTAGGTGAAAACTCGTAAAAAAGCAAAAAGCATCGATAATCTTTCGATTATCAATGCTTTATCGGTAGTCGGGATGACAAGATTCGAACTTGCGACCACACGCCCCCCAGACGCGTACTCTACCGGGCTGAGCTACATCCCGAATTGCGGATGCAAAAGTAGTGCTTTATTTTGAAATAGCAAATATTTCTGTTGATTTTTGTTTTGCTATTATCTTGTTAGATAACACATCTCTCTTATTTTTAATTTGTTATGATGGAAAGTTTATTCTATTTTAGGACTAATCAAGGTATAATATGCAAGTAGCACGTAGAAATAGCCCTTTGCTTGAGGAAATAAATAATACAAAGAAAATAGCTGCTGTCTTTTAAGATAGATTGTTTGCGGGTAGAAGAGCGGGGGAAAGCTGTATGGCTTTACGTCTCGCTCTTGTATTATCTCATAAAGTGTCTTTTATTATTTTAGAAAGTATCTGTCGATTCTTCTTTCACCTTCTTCAGCAAGTTTTCTACGTTTTGAGAGTGGTAATATAAGATACCTTCCAATTGTTTCAGAAAACCTACATTGCTTGCCAGTTGCGTAATGAATTGCAGATGCAGACCGATTTCCCGGTTGGCTTGCAGCAGCGTCTTGTGCGGGAGTGTACTTTGCAGCATATAGAATCCGCTGGCATCTTGTATTTCTGCAATGCCATTTCCCCATTCGTGTGTGCCTATCAATTGTAGAACATGGATGAATTGTCTTAATTTGCGCTTTAGGCATTGCAAGCTTATATATTCCGAAGGCTCTTCGGCATACGTTATGTTCATAATGCCAATCAGTTGTAGATAGTACGCTTTCATGGCTTCTTCTGACGGGAAGCCCGTGCGTGGGTGCATTGCTGCGTTGGGTAATTCCTGAGCGGTTACCGGCTGAGTGTTGTTTTCCATAAATCGTTAAGTTTTAAAAGGTAAATAATTCGATTCATGGGAGAGGAGAAGGATTTGAAAAAGCAATCCCTGCCTGTCCCATTGTCGAACACTAAACCACACAGCTAGTATTTGGAGGTGCATTAACACTCCCCATGGGGGTACAGGGACCGCCATATAGGAGTGAGGCGACGGACATAAAAATGCCCGTCACGGTTTCTTGGCAGGTTTCCCTGCTGTGTGGTAAAAAAATATTCGACATCACAAAGGTACAATAAAAAATAAAGTAGCAATGTAAATCGGGGAGGAAAATTCATTTGTTCTCCGATTAACTTTATTAATAATGCGAATCAGAAGTTGAAATTCATTCATAATGGAAAAGAAAAGAATAAAAGTGATTAGTGTTTGGTGATAAGTGATTAGCGCCATTCGGTATATTATTATTTAGACGCGGATGACACGGATAACGCGGATTTAAAAGGCTGCGCTATAAACGTGGATAAAAAAAAGATCCGCGTCATCCGTGTCTAAAAGATTATTTATCATTTAGCTCATAACCGCTCCGATAATGAGTTGAATTCGATTCCTGATTTCCATTAACAATGCCGGAATAAAGGATCGATGAATAAAATTGATCTTCGGAAAGGTATGACTCCCCCAAAAAACGCTACTCTGTTCTGAAACTTTAGAGAATCAATGTATTATAGTCTCTCTGAAAATCTTTATCTTTGCGGACAGTTTGAAAACAGAAGTGAATAATAATTGATACAATAACTTAAAACAACCAGAATCAAATGAAGCAGGATATGATTGTTATCCTTGACTTGGGTAGTCATGAGAATACGGTATTGGCTCGCGCCATCCGTGCGTTAGGTGTATATAGTGAGATCTATCCTCATGATATAACCGTTGAAGAACTGAAAAAGTTGTCCAATGTAAAGGGCATTATTATCAATGGTGGACCGTGTAACATAGTAGATGGCGTTGCCATCGATGTGAATCCTTCTATCTACGAGGCGGGAATTCCAGTGATGGCTGCCGGTCATGACAAAGCGACTTGTGCGGTGAAACTGCCACAGTTTACTGATGATATTGAAGCTATCAAAGCAGCTGTTAAGCCTTTCGTTTTCGAAACTTGCAAGGCCGAAGCTAATTGGAACATGACCAACTTCGTGAATGACCAGATTGAATTGGTACGTCGCCAGGTGGGTGACAGAAAAGTATTGCTGGCCCTTTCCGGTGGTGTTGACAGTTCCGTAGTGGCAGCTCTGTTGCTGAAAGCAATTGGCGACAATCTGGTATGCGTGCATGTAAATCACGGTCTGATGCGTAAAGGCGAATCCGAAGATGTAGTAGAAATGTTCGGTAATCAGTTGAAGGCGAATTTGATCTATGTAGATGTTACCGACCGCTTCCTTACTAAACTGGAAGGTGTGGAAGATCCTGAACAAAAACGTAAGATTATCGGCGGAGAGTTTATCCGCGTATTCGAAGAAGAAGCGCGTAAACTGGACGGTATCGACTTCTTAGGCCAGGGAACTATCTACCCTGATATTGTGGAAAGCGGAACGAAAACAGCCAAGATGGTGAAGTCTCACCACAACGTAGGCGGTCTGCCGGAAGATCTTCAGTTCGAACTTGTGGAACCGTTGCGTCAGCTTTTCAAAGACGAAGTACGTGCATGTGGTCTTGAACTGGGCTTGCCTTATGAAATGGTTTATCGTCAACCCTTCCCCGGTCCCGGTCTGGGTGTGCGTTGTCTGGGTGCTATCACACGCGATCGTTTGGAAGCTGTGCGCGAGTCCGATGCTATCCTGCGTGAAGAGTTCCAACTTGCCGGACTGGATAAGAAAGTGTGGCAATATTTCACCGTGGTACCCGACTTCAAGTCAGTTGGTGTGCGCGACAATGCCCGTTCTTTCGAATGGCCGGTTATCATTCGTGCCGTCAATACGATTGACGCGATGACCGCTACCATCGAACAGGTAGAATGGCCTGTCCTGATGAAAATTACGGATCGTATCCTGAAAGAAGTAAAACATGTGAATCGTGTTTGCTACGATATGTCTCCGAAGCCTAACGCTACTATCGAATGGGAATAAAAGACTTTTTGCTAAATAGCTAGAGCATTAAGCCCTTTCGGATACTTCATTTAAAGATACTTTCCGTATCTTTGCTGTCTCTCTTACAAAAGGTGGCATCTTTTGCTGTAAAAGATGCCATCTTTTGTGTTATAAGATGCCACCTTTTGCTACAAAAGATGCCATCTTTTACATGGAAGGAATAAGAGAAAGATATCAAAGGTAGTAATTAAAAACACGTAAAGACTATGGGAATGATTTACTTGGTAAGAAAGAAGCTCTTCCAGACTAAGGAAGGTGCAAAACAACTGTATTATGCCGTGCAACGTACACTGCAACCCAGAGGTGGGGTGACCGAAGACATACTGGCAAAACGAATCGCTCACCGGACGGGCAGGAGCGAAGGTGATGTAAAAGGAATATTGACCGACCTGCCTCACTTCATAGAAGAGGCCTTGAAGAATGGGGAGTCGGTATCCATCAAAGGACTGGGCTCTTTCCATATTGCGATAACCAGCGAGGGCTTTGAACACCCCGAAGACGTGATGCCGGGAACCGTGCGCATTTCGCGCGTTTACTTCACCGCTGACCGCGGATTGACCAGGGAATTAAGCAGGGAAATGAGATTTTTCCGCTATCCGCTGAGCAAATACTTCCCGGCAAGTATGTTAAGCAAGAAAGTTGTGGAAGCGGAAAAGAAGGCGGAACTGCAAGGAGAATTTCCGGAAGAAAAGATAACTGAGAACCCCTAAAGAATCCCCTTTCCACACTCTACCCTCCCCCCTATGAATAAAGGGTTGTAGAAGTGTGGAAGGGGAAATAGTACAGGTGCACAGTGAGGTTATACCCCCATGCATTCCCGATAAAAATCGAACATTTCGCAAATGGTATCTTTGTCGGCAGTCTGGTTGAGGCAAATGTCTCCGACTTCCTTCAATAGAGTGAAGTTGATGATGCTGGCAGTGTTCTTCTTGTCATGCTTCATCAGCTCATAAAGTTGGTCGTACTGTTTGCAATTGAAGGCAAAGCCACCGTAGTTCTCTTTGATGAACTGAATGGTCTGGCGCATTTTCTCTTTCGGAAAACCTACCTTTATATAAGAAAGGTATAGCTCGCAGACAATTCCCCAAGCAACAGCATAACCATGTAATACGGGGCGGTCTTCGGCAAGAGCCAGACTTTCGAAGGCATGACCTACGGTATGTCCCAAATTCAGCGCCTTGCGGATGCCGTGTTCCAGCGGATCTTGTTCCACGATATCCTCTTTTACTTGTACGGAACGGCCCACCATTGATTTCAGTGCAACGTAATCTATCTTGTCCGTATCGAAAGCCAATAATTCAGCAAGGTGCTCCGGGGTACTGATAAGACCGTGCTTCAACATCTCCGCATAACCGGAGAAGAAGTTGTGGGCATCGAGGCTACGCAGGAACTCCGTTTCAAGAAGTACACTGGCGGCAGGTGCGAAAACACCGATTTCGTTCTTTAACCCGTTGAAGTTGATACCTGTTTTACCTCCTACGGAAGCATCCACCATGGCCAGCAGGGTGGTGGGGATATTGATATAGGCAATGCCCCGCTTGAAGGTAGAAGCGGCGAAGCCACCCAGATCGGTCACCATGCCGCCACCCAGGTTAATCAGTAATGAATGGCGTGTAGCTCCCTGTTCGCTCAGAGCTTGCCAAACGGAAGCCAGGGTTTCCAGATTCTTGTGCACATCTTCGGCACCAATAACGATTTCGGTAGCCTCTTTCAGTGCCGGAATGTCATAGAGTTGCGGCAGACAGAGGCGGTGGGTATGCTCGTCGGTCAATATGAAGAGCTTGTCATGGGGACAATTCCCGATGGCGTTTGCCAGGCTGCTTTCCAGTTTCTCGCAAAGGATTACTTCTTGTTTACTCATCTGATTAATTACAAATTACGAATTATAAATTACTGATTGTGGATTCTAAATTATGAAAGAGATGGATACCTTCTTTGTTAATTGTGGTACAAAGATAGCTCTTTTGGCAATAAAACGTTATCTTTGCCTGTTGAAAATCGATGGGCTGACATGATGTTTCTGCCATCTGCCCCCACAATCTATAATTTATAATTAGTAATTCGTAATTTTAAAATGAGAGCACTACTACCGGTTTATTGTCGTCTATTAGGATATTTTGTGATAGCTTTGGCACTGTTTCTTCCGTTTCTGATGTTGATGCTGGGGAAAATGACGGATTCCAACCTCTTGTTTTATAAAGAATGTTCTAAGCTGCTGATGATGCTTGGCGCATTGATGATTCTGTTTGCCTACACCAAGAACGAGAATAAGGAAACTGAGCAGGTTCGTAATACAGCTACACGTAATGCCATGTTCCTGACCGTATTATTCATCTTTGGGGGGATGCTCTATCGCCTGGCGAAAGGAGACATCATGAGCGTAGATACTTCTTCTTTTCTGATCTTTCTGATACTGAATGTTCTTTGCCTGGAATTTGGTATAAAGAAAGCGGCAGTTGATAGATTGTTTAAGCGAGATCGTCGATAATTAGAATATTTTATTTAAACCTCATTAAACTTTTCCATTGAAAGCTTGTCAAATGAAACAGTATAAAAACAGACATTTTGTTTCATAAAAAACAGGCGCATGAAAAAAGTAATCATCGGAACAGTGTTATTGCTGACAACCGCACTTTCCGCTTTCTCACAGACTAAGAACATTACCGTAGCGGGGCGTGTCATCGAGGATGACACGAAAGAGCCCGCAGTACAAGCCACAGTACAGTTACTTTCGTTACCGGACAGTGCATTTGCGGCGGGTATCGCCACTACAGCACAGGGATATTTCACTCTACCCAAAGTGAAGGCCGGGAAATATGTATTGAAAGTTTCCTATATTGGTTTCCAACCTACAGTACTTCCTTTGCAACTGTCGGCTCAAAATCTCAATAAGAATGTAGGTACGCTAGCTCTGAAGACAGATGCCGTGATGCTGGCCGAAGCGGTGATTACCGCAGAAGCTCCGCAGGTCACTGTTAGCGAAGATACCTTGATGTACAATTCCAGTGCTTACCGCACACCGGAAGGGGCCATGCTGGAAGAGCTGGTGAAGAAACTCCCCGGTGCCGAAATTGATGATGACGGTAACGTGAAAATCAATGGTAAGGAGTTGAAAAAGATCATGGTAGATGGAAAGGAATTCTTTGGTGGAGACGTGAAAACGGGCTTGAAGAATCTGCCGGTGGAGATGATCGATAAGCTGAAGACGTATGACAAGCAGTCGGACTTGGCACGTATCACAGGTATTGATGACGGCGAGGAAGAAACCGTACTTGACTTGACGGTGAAGAAAGGTATGAACCGTGGATGGTTTGGTAATGCAGATGCGGCCGTGGGTACTGAAGACCGCTACGCAGCCCGTTTAAATGTAAATCATTTTGTGGATAAGACACAGGTAACCGTTATTGGTTCTACCAATAACGTGAACAACCAGGGCTTTTCAGGTGGTGGAGGTGGTCCCCGCTGGCGTCGTAACAATGGTTTGAACGCGCCTAAAGAATTGGGTATCAGTTTTGCCACAGAGAATAAGAAGATAGAACTGGGAGGAAGTGCCCAATATAATTATAATGATGCTGATATCGCTAATATCAACTCGTCCGAACGCTTCTTGCAGAATGGTAATTCATATTCCAACTCCAACTCAGTCAACCGGAACAAGAATTCTACATTCAGAGCTGATTTCCGTATGGAGTGGAAGCCAGATTCAATGACGAATATCATTTTCCGCCCGAACTTCTCTTATGGTAAGACGGATAATGCTTCGAGCTCATTGTCGGGAACCTTCGATGCAGACCCGTTCAGTCTGGTTGCTAACCCGAATGATTATCTTGATTTTGATAAAATAACCACCGAAGACCCATTGAAGGATATCCGCGTGAATGCTACGAACAGCGGTACGCTTTCCGACAGCAAAAGCATTTCGACAGATGCAACTTTGCAGATTAACCGTAAGCTGAATGATAGAGGACGTAACATTACATTCCGCGGACGCTTCGGTTATGGCGATAATGACAATAATCAGTACACGGAATCTATGACACGTTACTATCAGATTCCTACGAATCCGGACTCTACTTTGATTCGTAATCAGTATATCACTACTCCGACCAATAACTATAATTATAGTGCGCAAATTACGTATAGCGAACCGATTGCACGGGCCACTTTCCTACAATTCAGCTATCAGTTCCAGTATAAATACAGCGAGAGTGACAAGACGACTTATGATTTGTATCAGATTAATCCGGAGTGGGGAATTGGCGAACCGTTACCTGCCGGTTACGAGAATCATGCAGTGGATAGCTTAGGTAAATATGCCGAATATAGATACTATAATCATGATGCATCCGTATCGCTGCGTTTCATTCGTGAAAAGTATCAGTTGAGTGCAGGTATGTCTTTCCAACCACAGAGTTCCAAGCTTTCTTATAAGAGAGGGGATTATATGATTGATACAACGCGTTCTGTATTCAACTTTGCTCCGAATGTCGATTTCCGTTATCGTTTCTCTAAGGTAAGCCAGTTGCGCTTTAACTATCGCGGACGTACCGGTCAGCCGAGCATGGAAAACTTGTTGCCGATTGTGGATAACTCCAATCCGTTGAATATCCGTGTTGGTAACCCAGGTTTGAAGCCTTCTTTCACGCACTCTATGCGTTTGTTCTACAATACGTATAATGCAGAACTTCAACGAGGTATCATGACGCATGCCAGTTTCTCGGCTACGCAGAACAGCATCAGTAACAGTACCGAATACAATGAACAGACCGGTGGACGAACCACAACGCCGAAGAATATCAATGGTAACTGGAGCGCATTCGGTATGTTCGGATTCAATACGGCACTGAAGAATAAGAAGTATACCATCAATTCATTCTCTAATATCAATTATCAGAATAATGTGGCGTATCTGTACAATCAGGAAACTAAAGTTGATGATAAGAATACGACAACGGGCTTGACACTGAGTGAACGTCTGAATGGCGCTTACCGTAATGATTGGTTCGAATTCGGTTTGAACGGTTCTATTTCTTACACTGCTGAACGTAATAAACTGCGTCCGGACAATAACCAGGAACCTTATACTTTCTCTTATGGTGCCAATACTCAGTTGATGGCTCCGTGGAACATGACTTTCACTACCAATATCGCCAATCAGAGCCGTCGTGGTTATACGGATTCAAGTATGAACCGTAATGAGCTGATCTGGAATGCGCAACTCTCGCAGACTTTCCTGAAAGGTGCGGCAACGATAAGTTTTGAAATGTACGATATTCTGAAGCAGCAAAGTAACATTAGCCGTTCATTGACGGCAGATGGTCGTTCGGTTTCGGAGTACAATGGTGTTAACAGCTACTGTATGGTGCACTTTATCTATCGCCTGAATATCTTTGGTAACAAGGCTGCCCGTGAGAAGATGGGTAGAGGTGGATTTGGTGGCCCCGGTGGTCCAGGCGGACCTGGTGGACGTCCCGGTGGATTTGGCGGACGCCGTTTTTAAAGTAAACTGACCAGTTATTATTATAAGTTTCCCCTTCCATTCGCTTTCGCTGAAAGAGATGGAAGGGGATTCTGTTTTTTCTTTTTTCCATTAAAAAAACAGGAATTCTTTTATTTTTTCTATATTTGCTTTTGTGATTGACTGGAACTATATACTAAACCAAGTAGCTACCGTCGCCTTTGATATTATTTACTTTGGCGCTATCATCGGAACAATTGTTGTCATCATTCTCGACAATCGTAATCCGGTGAAGACACTGGCGTGGATATTGGTATTGATGTTTCTGCCTGTTGTGGGACTGGTCTTTTACTTCTTTTTCGGGCGTAGCCGGAGGCGCGAGCGAATAATAGAGCAGAAGATTTATAACCGTCTGTTGAATAAACCAATGGTGGAATACTTGGCGCAGGATGCCACTACCTTGCCTATAGCTTATAGCCGGCTCATTTCTTTATTTCGCAATACAACCCAGGCGTTTCCTTTTGACGGCAACTGTGTAGAGACTTATACCAGCGGTGTTTCCATGTTGCAATCCCTGTTGCGGGAACTGGCTAAAGCCCGGCAACATATCCATATTGAATTTTATATTTTTGAGGATGATGCCATCGGGCGAATGGTGCGGGATGTACTGATAGAGAAAGCACGGGAGGGCGTTGAAGTGCGTGTCATCTATGATGATGTAGGATGCTGGCATGTGCCCAACCGTTTCTATGATGAAATGCGTTCGGCAGGTATCGAGGTACGCAGCTTTCTGAAAGTACGTTTCCCTCTGTTCACCAGCAAAGTGAACTATCGCAACCACCGTAAGATTGTTGTGATTGACGGGCGAATCGGTTTTGTGGGTGGGATGAATCTGGCAGAACGCTATATGCGTGGGTTCTCATGGGGCATTTGGCGCGATACGCATCTTTTATTGGAAGGCAAAGCCGTGCATGGCTTGCAGACCGCTTTCTTGCTCGACTGGTATTTTGTAGACCGTACTTTGATCAGTGCCTCCCGTTATTTTCCGAAGATGGAGGCATCGGGTAATTCGTTAGTACAGATTGTGACAAGTGATCCTATCGGTCCCTGGAAAGAAATTATGCAAGGATTGAGTATGGCAATTTCCGGTGCGAAGAAATATTTCTATATACAGACCCCTTACTTCTTGCCTACGGAACAGATACTGGCTGCCATGCAAACGGCCGCATTGGCAGGAGTTGATGTTCGACTGATGCTGCCTTTGCGTGCGGATAATCGTCTTACGCATTTAGGTTCTTGTTCCTATCTGGCAGATGTATTGCAGGCTGGTGTGAAAGTTTATTTTTATAAGGTAGGTTTTCTGCACTCCAAACTGATGGTGTCGGATGATGAGCTTACTACTGTTGGCTCTACCAATGTAGACTTCCGCAGCTTCGAGCATAATTTTGAGGTGAACGCTTTTATTTATGATACTGAAACTGCACTGCAAATGCGTGAAATCTTTCTTCAGGATCAACGCGAGTGTGTACAGGTCTTTCTTAAAAACTGGGTGAAGCGTCCCTGGTGGCGGAAAGCTGCCGAGAGTGTGGTGCGACTGATGGCACCGCTTTTATAATGAAGAATAAAAAATGAAGAATTACCATGCGGCATCATTGCGCAGCTAATTCTTCATTCTTCATTTAAATATCGAGAAGTTCACACTGCCATATACCCGTCTCTCTACAAAGTTCGGATGATCTTCGAAGTTATCTTTCTTTCCATGTTCCAATACAAGCAAGCCTTCCTCTTTCAAGAGATTGTTTTCGAAGATAAGATTAGGAATGGTTTCCAATCCCTGCAATTCGTACGGAGGATCGGCAAAGATAAAATCGAACTGTTCACGTCCTCCTTTGATGAATTTGAATACATCGCCACGGATAGGGATACATTTATCGGTCTTTACCTCTTGCATTATCTTGCAGATGAAAGCATAGTGGTCCCGGTCTTTTTCAACGCTGATTACGCGGTCGCACCCCCGTGATACCAGTTCGATGCTGATGCTGCCGGTTCCTGCAAAGAGATCGAGTGCGGATACTCCGTCCTCAAAATCCAGATAATTGGCAAGTACATTGAACAGATTCTCTTTGGCAAAATCTGTTGTGGGACGTGCCTTGAAAGTACGGGGCACATCAAATCTTCTTCTTTTATATATTCCGCTGATTACTCGCATGTGGTTATTGCTTGTAGGTCGAGGTTAGTGGCAGGGTTCATGATGAATACCTGTCGGATAAATTTACGTAGTTCACTGAGCAGAGCTTCTTTGTCGGACAATTCACCGGTGAGGTGCATTTCGTCACGTTCCTGTTCAAAGCCGAGTTGCTTCCATATATATAATAGGTAATAGATGCGGTCCGCTGTCTGTTTACATTCAAAAGAGTTGGCAAGCAACAGGTGATTGCGGTCGTAGCAATACAGGTCGGCGGCATCTTTCCGCAGATGCACGTACATTTTCCGGCTGTTGCCCAAGCGGCTTTTGCTGGAGAAATGTTCGATGAACGAACTTGCCTGCGAATAAAATCTTACATCGGGATATTGTTCGCACAGGAAAGAACGAGCACTTTTGTCCATACTGAACAATACTACGACATTATTCTTTCGCAGAATGTTGTATTGCACAATTTCGTTTTCCCGCTTCGGGTGGTTATGATAAAAAAGTGTTTCCGTCTGTTCGTCTTCAAAGAACTCCAGCGGTACGAGGGTAAAGCGCTTGTCCGCCATGAGTATATTTACCCGGCGGTAAGGGTGTTTAAGCCATTCCACTTCACGGAAAGTCTGTTTTAGATTGGCTGTGAGGGAGAGTGATTCTTCTACTTTCCAGTCAAAGAAAGAGAGCCCGCCTTCACCCAGAGGGCTGAATACAGAAAAAGAAAATCCATCCGCACTGAGGCGGATGGATAACGTATATTGTTCCGATTTACTAAAGTCAATCGTTTCTATCATACAGTGTTGAGGATAGGGAATTATTCCCAGTTACCTGCGTTATTGTTAGCAGTTTCCAAGCTACCGATCATCAGACCGCAGTATTTACCCAACTTAGTTTGTACGTCTTTCATGTTAGCAATTTCTTGCTTGTCCAGACCACCCAGGTAAGTTTCATACGGAGTCTTAACTTCGAGCAGACAGAAAGGAGCACCGGATTTAGCTGTATCGTTCTTGATAGCCATTTCGAATTGTGCACCGCCACCGTAAGGAACATATCTCATAGAATCAGGATTGAAGCCTTTGGGGAATACAGTATCCAGTACGGCAACCCACAAGGTGTCGCGCTTGAAGTTTTCCAAACCTGCTTTCTTTACTTCATCGTATTTACCTGTTTTCTTGGCTCTGTTGATGATAGCAATAGCTTTTTTTTCTGTCATACCGTCTTCCAACTGCTTGTCATTCAATTCACCTTCTTTGTAGATGAAAGGCAACTTCTGGTTTTTAACAAAGTTGATCAAAGTGTCGAAACTTGCCGTGTACTGTTGGTGGTTCAAGTTACGATACTCCTGCTGTGCTTTACGGATGTCCATTAAACGGGCAATAACTGCCTTCTCTCTGTGCTTTCTAGCCTTTTCGAAATTTATAGGACCCATAATGCTGGTATAGCAGATGTAGATCAGTACCACTGCACACAAGCCTAAAACGATATTAAATACTGTTTTCATGATAAATATGTTTTTTAGTTGTTATATTCGTACCGCAAAAATAAAATAAATAATTCTAATGGCGATAGTTCCTGTAACTTTTTTCTATTACAAAAATGATAAATAACTATTTAGAAACGCAAATTAAGGAAATTTTTCCTTATGAACCAACTTTTGAGCAAGAAATAGTACTAAAATCATTAGCTGCCTTCTTGTTATCTCCCCGTAATGATGCGGTTTTTGTGCTGCGCGGATACGCTGGTACAGGAAAAACGTCGCTGGTCGGAGCGCTGGTACGGACGTTGGATAAGTTGCAACAGAAGTCAATTCTGTTAGCTCCTACGGGGCGGGCGGCGAAAGTCTTTTCGGCTTATGCGGGGCATCCGGCGTTTACTATTCACAAAAAGATTTACCGTCAGCAGTCTTTCTCCAATGAGGTAAGTAACTTTTCTGTAAACGATAATTTGACTACTCATACCTTATATATAGTGGATGAGGCTTCGATGATTTCGAACGAGGGATTATCCGGTGCTGTGTTCGGTACAGGGCGTTTGTTGGACGATCTGATACAGTTTGTTTATTCCGGTACAGGATGTCGATTGATATTGATGGGGGATACGGCGCAGCTTCCTCCGGTGGGTGAAGAACAGAGTCCTGCTTTGTTTGCCGAGGCACTGAAAGGTTATGGGCTGGAGGTGATAGAGGTAGATTTGACACAGGTAGTACGTCAGGTGCAGGACTCCGGTATATTATGGAATGCTACTCGGTTGCGCCAACTTATAGCTGAAGATGCCTGCGAGAGTCTGCCAAAGATAAAGGTATCGGGGTTCGCTGATATAAAGGTTGTTCCGGGCGATGAACTGATAGATACGCTGAGTACTTGTTACGACCGTGACGGGATGGATGAGACCATTGTCGTATGCCGTTCCAATAAGCGTGCGAATATCTATAATAATGGTATACGCGCGCAAATCCTTTGGCGGGAAGATGAATTGAACACGGGGGACTTGCTGATGGTAGCAAAGAATAATTACTACTGGACGGAGAAAAGCAAAGAGATGGATTTCATTGCCAATGGTGAGATAGCTGTTCTTCACCGGGTGCGTCGTACACGTGAGTTGTATGGTTTTCGTTTTGCGGAAGTTCTGCTCACTTTTCCTGATTACGGGGATTTTGAACTGGAAGTTAATCTATTGTTAGATACTTTGCATAGTGATGCGCCGGCTTTGCCTAAAGCGGACAATGACAGGCTGTTTTATGCTGTGCTCGAAGATTATGCTGACATTCCTGTAAAGCGCGAACGGATGAAAAAGATGAAGGCTGATCCGCATTATAATGCTTTGCAAGTGAAGTATGCTTATGCCGTTACTTGCCATAAAGCGCAGGGTGGGCAATGGAAGAATGTATTTCTTGACCAGGGGTATATGACGGATGAATATCTGACACCGGATTATTTCCGCTGGTTATATACGGCTTTTACCCGTGCTACAGGTACTTTGTATCTGGTGAATTACCCGAAAGAACAAATCGTATAAATAGCTGGGATTAAAAAAAATATCTGTTCGCATGCAGTAATTAACTATTTACTGCATTTTCATTATACGAATCCGATATAAAAAGACTAAAACAATGAAACACATCTATTCTATTCTAATGTTGATTTCACTCTTGTTTGTGGGTACTGCATGCGAGGATGATTATCGTGATATGGTATTTTTTACGGGAGAGGCGCCTATTTACCAGATTGGGACTTGTGATAACCTGATCGGTTCCGTGAATCTCTATTTGAGTAAACCGGAAGGTATTATTGTCGGTGTGGATGGAGGTGATGGCAACTATGCCATAATAAACGGCGACGATGCTGTGGTAACCGCTGCTTTTGTGAAAAATGAAAATGGTTATCAGCGCATATTGGTTACTCCTAAAGCACAAGGTGAGACTGCGATAACGGTAAGAGATGGTAGTGGTTCTTCGGCAATGCTGCGAGTGAAAGTAGATGAGTGTGTGAAATTTGTTTTGTATAAGGCGAAGGACGGCATTGTGCTTACCGGGGAGGCAACGGAAGAGCAAAAGAAGAATATAGCGGATGCATTCGCCGACTTCTTTACCGTAAAAGTGGGAGGATGCTATGAGATGATACCGGATAACGAATCTGAGATGTGGGAAAAAGGAACTTTACGTGTTCGTCCGGATGATTCTGCTATTGCTCCTATGATAGGGCGGTACGAAAGAGTGCCGGTTGTTGACGGTGAAGTGGAACGTTTAGGCCTGCTGTTTAAGTATAATAATGAAGAGCATTTCTACACTTTCAATGGTCCTGGTCTTACCAGAATGTCTGTAATGGAATATATGGACTTTTGGGAAGACGTTACCGAAGCCTGTCCGGTAGAAGTTCCGGCAGGATGCAGGGTTTACCATGTGGAACGCTTGAGCCCATACAGTCAGAGTATAAATAATTGAAAAAGATATACTGATCTAACCTTTTTTGTCAAGAGAGAATTTATGTATGTTTAACGGAATGGGAGGGCTTCGGCTTTCCCGTTTCTATTTTCTGCAAACAGATGATGTGTTAACTTGAAACAGATGATGTATTTTACTCAAACAGATGGTTTGTTTGGGGTGATTACATCGTTTGTTTTATTCCATAAGATAGTATGTTGTCATATAAAACATACTATCTTAACTTATTTCATTTCTATAGATACAAAAAAAGAGGAGAAACATTCGCTTCTCCTCTTTACTATATATCTTCCCGAAACTAAATCAGGATTACATTGACAAAGATACGACATTAGGATGTCAAAGTCAAGTCTTTTGCCAGTTATTTACTTGCACAGGCGAATAATAATCCGTCTGCCTTCAAATTATTAAATTCCGGCAAGTTCCAGTACCTTTTCTATTGCTGCATTCAGCCCGTCAATGTTCTTTCCACCTGCTGTTGCAAAGTGAGGTTGGCCGCCGCCACCACCTTGAATCAGTTTGGCAGCTTCTTTCACCAGGTTTCCGGCTTTCAATCCGCCTGCTACGAGGTTATCACTCAACATTACTGTCAGCATCGGTTTTCCTTCATTGATCGTTCCGGCAACGAAACACAAGTTTTCTGTAATCTCGCCACGCAGTTGGAATGCAATGTTCTTAATACTCTCTGCAGGTATCGGAGCACAAATCTTAATTACTTTTATACCGTGGATTTCCTGCATGTTTTTCAGCAATCTTTCCTTTATCTGTGCCTCTTTCTCCCTCATGAAGTCTTCCATCTGTTTCTTCAATCCGGCATTCTCTTCAATGTACTTGCGGATGGTTCCGGCCAAGTCGGGTGCATTATTGAAGAGCGCTTTCAGATCTTTCAGGGTATCTTCGATGGTGTCCATCAATTCCTCTACGCGTGCACCGGTGTAAGCTTCGATACGGCGTACGCCGGCAGCAACGGAGCTTTCAGATACAATCTTTATCATACCGATGTTTCCGGTAGCGGCAACGTGTGTACCTCCACAGAACTCAACGGATGAACCGAACTGAATAACACGCACATGGTCGCCGTACTTTTCACCGAACAAGGCGATAGCACCCAGTTCTTTGGCATCTTCAATAGGAATATTGCGGTATTCCTTCAAAGGTATGTTAGCACGGATTTTAGCATTCACCAGATGTTCTACCTGACGGATTTCTTCGTCCGTCACTTTCTGGAAGTGAGAGAAGTCGAAACGCAGTGAGTCGGGGGTTACTAAAGAACCCTTTTGCTCTACATGCTCGCCCAGTACTTCGCGGAGTGCAGAGTCCAGCAAGTGGGTAGCCGAGTGATTGGCTGCACAGGCAGCACGTTTGTCGGTATCTACACAAGCCATCATCGGAGCTTCCGGATGTGCGGGCAATTTCTTGGTGATATGTATCGGAAGGTTATTTTCCTTCTTTGTATCAATTACTTCAATCGTTTCGAATTCGCTGACCAATACACCTGTATCACCTACCTGACCACCACTTTCGGCATAGAACGGGGTATAGTCCAGTACGATCTGATACAATGTCTGGTTTTTCTGTTTCACCTGACGGTAGCGGAGGATGCTTGTTTCATATTCCGTATAGTCGTAGCCTACAAATTCAGTAGTTCCTTCTTTCAGTGTGATCCAGTCGCCGGTTTCTATGGCAGCGGCATTGCGGGCACGTTGTTTCTGCTGTTGCATCTCGGCATCGAACTCCTTGATGTCGGCAGTCATACCGTTTTCACGGAGAATCAGTTCCGTCAGGTCGAGCGGGAAACCGAAAGTATCATATAAGGTAAAGGCATCCTTACCACTGATTTCTGTCTTTCCGGCGGCTTTGGCGTCAGCCATTGTCTTATCCAGCAAGCGGATACCAGTTTCCAGTGTGCGGAGGAAAGAGTCTTCTTCTTCTTTAATAACCTTGCTGATCAGTTCTTTCTGTGCTTCCAGTTCAGGATAAGCCTCACCCATATTCTCAATCAGAACCGGCAGTAATTTATACATGAATGCCTGTCTCTGCCCCAGGAATGTATAACCGTAACGAACTGCGCGGCGCAGAATACGGCGGATTACATAACCTGCCTTTGCATTCGAAGGCAATTGTCCGTCTGTAATAGAGAAAGCGATTGTACGGATGTGGTCGGCAATCACACGCATGGCGATGTCTTGTTGGTTGTCTTTGCCATAGGTAGTGCCTGCCATATCAGCGATGGCTTTCAATATCGGCTGGAACACGTCCGTATCATAGTTTGAAGTCTTGCCTTGTAACGTGCGTACCAAGCGCTCAAAGCCCATACCCGTGTCGATAACTTTGGCGGGAAGTCCTTCCAGACTCCCATCAGCTTTACGGTTGAATTGCATGAACACAAGGTTCCAGATTTCAATAACCTGCGGGTGATCCTTGTTCACCAATTGGCTGCCCGGAACTTTGGCTTTTTCTTCTTCCGAACGTGAGTCTATATGTATCTCGGAACACGGACCACACGGGCCTGTATCGCCCATTTCCCAGAAGTTATCATGCTTGTTACCGTTGAGGATATGGTCTTTCGGAAGGTGCTGTTCCCAAAAGGCAGCAGCTTCATTGTCCCGTTCCAATCCTTCTTCGGAGCTACCTTCGAATACGGTGGCATACAGATTCTTAGGGTCTATCTTCAGTACATCCACCAGATATTCCCATGCCCAGTTGATAGCCTCTTTCTTAAAGTAGTCACCGAACGACCAGTTACCCAGCATCTCGAACATGGTATGGTGGTACGTATCGTGTCCTACTTCTTCTAGGTCATTATGTTTTCCGCTAACGCGCAGGCATTTCTGCGAGTCCGCGACTCTTTTATATTTTGCCGGGTGGTTACCCAAAATAATATCTTTAAACTGGTTCATCCCCGCATTAGTAAACATCAGTGTCGGGTCATCTTTAATTACCATTGGAGCCGAGGGCACTATCTGATGGCCTTTGCTCTCGAAGAAACTCTTGAATGAGTTCCGGATTTCATTTGCAGTCAACATACTCTTCTATTTATCTTAATCTGTTACTATCTTCTGTTCGCTATTATCTACTAACTACTTGCTACTTAGTATTAATATTCTTGAAAAAACTGTGCAAAGATAGCTTGTTTTTATTACTTTTGCCGTATTAATGAGCGAAATATTTCCAAAAGATGCGCAAAGTTTACTACATTTATAATCCACAGACGCAGACTTATGACCGTATTTACCCTACTGTCCGGCAACGGATGGTGAGTCTCCTGCGCCGTTTGTTTATCGGCATGGGCTTAGGGGCAGGTAGTTTCATTATTCTGCTGATTATCTTCGGTTCACCTTCCGAGAAAGAGTTGAGGAAGGAAAATAGCCAACTTTTAGCGCAATACAATGTGCTTTCCCGTCGTCTGGACGAGGCAATGGGGGTGTTGCAGGATGTGCAGCAGCGTGATGATAACCTGTATCGGGTTATATTTGCGGCTGACCCTGTACCTTCGGCTATTCGTCAGGCAGGGTATGGCGGCACTAACCGTTATGAACACCTGATGGATATGGCGAACTCCGATCTGGTAGTGAATACAACTCAGAAGATGGATATGCTCAGCAAGCAACTCTATATCCAGTCACGTTCCTTCGATGATGTGGTGGATATGTGTAAGAGCCATGATGAAATGTTGCGTTGTATCCCGGCTATCCAGCCTGTTTCCAATAAAGACCTTCGCAAAACAGCTTCCGGTTACGGAACGCGTATCGACCCTATTTACGGAACTACAAAATTCCATGCAGGTATGGACTTCTCGGCACCTTTGGGTACGGATGTTTATGCCACAGGAGATGGTACGGTGATACAGATGGGGTGGCAAACCGGATATGGTAACCGGATTGTGGTAGATCATGGATTTGGTTATCAGACCGTATACGCGCATTTGCGTGATTTCCGTACTAAAGTAGGAAAGAAGGTGGTGCGCGGTGAAGTCATTGGCGGGGTAGGCAGTACGGGAAAGAGTACAGGCCCTCACTTGCATTATGAAGTTCATGTAAAAGGTCAGGTAGTCAACCCTGTCAACTATTATTTTATGGATTTGAGTGCTGAGGATTACGACCGGATGATACAGATTGCTGCCAACCATGGTAAAGTCCTCGATTAACAGCTATGGATAAAGATCTGAAATTATATTATTCCATCAGTGAGGTAGCCCAGATGTTCGATGTGAACGAGTCCTTGCTTCGTTTCTGGGAGAAAGAGTTTCCACAACTTTCTCCGAAGAAGGGGAGTCGTGGGGTGCGGCAATATCGCAAAGAGGATATTGAAACTGTGAAGCTGATCTATCATCTGGTGAAGGAACGGGGAATGACATTACCCGGTGCCCGCCAGCGAATGAAGGATAATAAAGAGACGACTCTTCGTAACTTTGAAATTGTAGATCGCCTGAAAGCTATTCGTGAAGAACTGCTCAATATGAAGAGAGCCCTTGACGGATTTACTTATGAACAGGTGGAGGAACTGAAAAAAGATATTCAGCAGGGATAAGAGAATCACAATAAATGAAAAGCGGATTGAGAACTACACGATGTAGACTTCAATCCGCTTTTATGTTATAGAAACTGCTTTACTTAGAATTCGAAACCGAACTTGATTCCGATACCATTTATTGACTCATTATCATAGTAATAGTAGCTGTTATAGTAGTATTCGTAATCATATTCTTGATATGCATATTCCAGTTTAAGATTCAGTGCCATTTTTTTGGCAAGGGCGAAGCGTACACCTATACCCAATGTAACAAAGGCCCCCTCTACATCACCAGCGGCATAACCGCTTTTAATATCAGCAAACGGAGTAATCTTGTTTTTGGTAAAATTTGCTCTGAAGCTGGCAAATATGGGAACAGAGTATAAATCTGCGTCCGTATAGTAATTTATTCCCAAACCACCTCCGACAAATAGATAATTGTTAAACTGATAACCATGTGTAGTTGATAAGGTAAATCTGTTAGCATTAGAATCACTCAAATCAAAAATGTAACCGGTTTCAACAAAGCCCTTATACCCTCTCAAAGTACTACTCTTTTTCCCGAAATTCTGGTATTTATTCTTTGAAGTACCTACTTCTTTCGTGATTTTCTCAACTTCATTCATTGGATAGGCAAATATGCTTCCATCAGCAGTTTGTATTTTCAGTGAACTGTTGGGTATTTGTTCGACAATAATGCCGCGAATAATACTTCCATTTTTCAAATAAACAACTTCGGTATAGTTTTGTGCTGCGCAGTGAAGGCTGATACCTACTAGTAAAGTGAATAATAATAGTAATTTTTTCATTGTATTTTGTTTTTAGTATATTTATTGGTGTTAGAGGTTGTTGATAACCTTATGGATGGAGCCTGCCCAATAATTACGCAGCCCGAAACCTCTTGCTTTACCACCGGTTGCCCAGTCCTGTATTATTTCTTTCGTTTCCGTATTGAAGAATACTACTTGATAAGAACCGTATGCTTCTGCTTTGTTCAGTAATTTGGCAATGATAACCAAGCCAATACCCGGTTTCTTTTGCGTGGGAAGTGCGTTTACAATTTGCTTAATCTGATCTTCACTCAGCACATAGCTTGCATTGGTCGTCATCAATTCTTGTGGATCGATAGCTTCATTGACCTGATTGACAGCATCGAGTGAGATTTCATTAACTCTTACTTTCAGCTTCTTACTTACGTCATATTTCTTGGCTTCGGTAATGAACAATTGGTTAATTCCATCAAATGCCACTTTAAATTGTGCCGGGGTTTCTGCTGCGCCAAATACTTTAGCCGCTGAATAGTCCACTCCATAGAAATTGATACTTTCAACTTCTTTAAGGAAGTTCTTGTTTTGTCCGAAACAAATCATGCTTGTTGCAAGGAACAGAAGGGTGAATAACTTTTTCATACAATTAATAATTTAGAATCAGTACTCAGTTTATTATTCTGTCAAAATTAGAAATTAGTTATCGTAAATCAAAGAATTTGATGCTTTTTCTACTCATCGGAGGCATTTGTATCTGGGAGATATATTCTGCCGGTTCAAACCGGATAGTAGGAGCTACCCGTATTTTAGAGCGGAATAAATCTTTAATTTCTTTGGCAAAGCTTTCGCTGTTCTCGTCACTGCCAATCCGAATCAGTATCTCGTCTGTACCTAACTTGTTGGTGTACACCTCAACAACATAGTTCTTTACCCGGGGAATATCATCCAATATGTCGAATAATGCAGGTGGATACAGAGTTGTTCCTTTGTATTTTATCATTTGTCCTTTTCGTCCCAGCACGGAACTTAACCGGATGGTGTTTCTGCCACATGCACAAGGTTCCGTATATTGGTAACAGATATCTCCGGTTTTGAAACGAAGTAAAGGCATGCCTTCCACCCCTAAGGTGGTAATGGTTACTTCTCCCGGTTCTCCTTCTTTCACCGGAAGGTTCTTGTCATCCAGAAATTCTACAATGATAAGCTCGGGTTGCAGGTGTCCGCCATGGAATTCGGAACATTCGGTGAAGGACGATTGCATTTCCGTAGAGGCATAAGTGGAATAGAGTTGGAGTGACGGCCACTTTTCGCTGATACGCTGTCCAAGGGTGTTCAATGTAAAGTCAGGGTTGCGCAGTGCTTCGCCGATACATACACACTTCTTCATAGAACAGGTGTTATGATCAATTTGATTTCTTTCGGCAAACTCTATCAATTTAATAAGGAATGAAGGAACGACCATGCCGCAGGTAGGGTGAATACGGTGAATGGTATCCCATTGCAGTTCCGGTATACCGTTGCCTACACGGGCTACTCCCATACCGAGCTCTCTGGCTCCCAAGTAGTACGCCAGCCCTGCCATGAAGCGGCGGTCTATGGTAGTCATCAGTTGCAGTATATCGTGTCGGCTGCATCCGGCAGTATTGAAAGACAAATACTCGTTGTATGCCAGACGGTCCAGATCTTTGGAGGTCAGTACAAAAGTAACCGGATCTCCTAAAGTTCCGGAAGTGGTGACATAGTCGATAATATCATCCGGGTCTACACAGATGAATTCACTATTATGTAGTTGCAGGTCTGTTTTGGTGGTAACGGGAATTTGTTGGAGGTCTTCTATCTTCTTGATTCGGGTGATGTCTATGGAATGTTCTTTGAACATTTGCTGATAGAAGCGGGAATGTGCCTGCAAGTAAGCCAAGGTTTCAGTGAGTCTGGCTTCCTGATACAATTTAATCTCTTCGGGAGAACGAAACTGTATGTTTGGATTCTTTTCCATATTATTGGTTTTTGTTGATTTTTTGTTGGATTCGTACTTTTTCTGCTTGTTTGGGTATGGGCATTGTTAATGCTTTCTGCCAATAGGTTATAGCTGTATCTGTTTGTTGTATTGCAGCATAATAATCTCCCAATACTTCGTAAACGTAATAGAATGAAGGATTGGATGCTTCATAAAGATTCAGGACTTTTGTTTCTATTGTTTCTTTCCGTTGGGTCTTTTCCCGGATGAGCTTCGTTAGCTGTTTATAAGCCATGAACTGTTTGTAGCTTGCTTGCCTGATAAAGTTGTCTTCGGGAATAGTCAGATTCAAAGTGGCGATTTCGTGATGGAAATCTATGGTATCGCTGAATATTTTGTTCAGATCGTATGCCATATACTTGCCGCATTGCCAGGGAGAAGTGGATACATACATGATCTGCTTCTCTGGCAGGAAAATAACAGAGTGATGGGCTATGAGTTGATTGATAGCCATTTCATTACCCATGCCCAAATCAATATTGTCCAATCCTTTTTGGTTGCGGAGTATGGAAACAGCTTTCATCGGGTCGATAGAATTATTCTCTTTCAACAGTTCTTGCAGACGGGCAAAACGATAGGGACTATCGGAAGTAGCAATGTTTTCCTGATTGCGTTCATCGTTGCGGAAGGTCTCTGATTGATAATGGTTTGTACAAATAATCTGATTACCGCCACTCGTAAGGAGTGCCGTTTTCTCCGGTGACTTTTCAATGATAGCGGCTCTGCCATCCCGCGCAGAACCGATCAGTATGGATTCGGAAACAAATGTTTTCCGCTTCAAGGCGATGGCATAAGCTTCATCAATTGTTGAGGCATATTGCAGTATCTCTCTGGTCAGGATAGAGATAGGAGTGGCGGAAGCAGTCGGCATGTCCGATTTTGCAGCATTGATAGTCACCGTGAGTCCGGTTTCATTCATACCCGAAAGTACTCCAATCATGCCCGGCCAACCCACAGATGCAAATTTATAGCCTTGCTCGGGCTGATAAAAAGATACCAGTTTGTTGTGTGCAAACTTATCCCCCATGTAAAAATCAAAATTGCGTCCTATGATGAGGGAAGAGTCGGCACTGTTTTCTTCCCAGGTGGCAAAGGAACTGCAACCTACCAACATGTAATCTTGCATGGCATGTCCCAGATCGTGAGCCGAATGATAATTGAGCTGGCGTTCGTAGGGAGTACCGATAAAGTCGTACTCATGGGTACAGGAGAGCGAAATGCCATAAATTTCATCTCTGAACTCTTCCGGGACATTCTTTCCTAAATTACGGTTGAAAAGTACGATGAAGAAGCGGAGGAATTTAAGATAGTTGTCAGAAGGTACGATTTCGCGTATCTGGTCAACGAAGACTTTTTCCTGATAGTATAGCAAATCAGAAGAAAGTTTGCCTATGGCCTCACCGCGCTGGAATGCATCGCCACTCACCTTCAATTCCCACAGACCACTGTTGCTTTGCCGCAGATAATTGCCTGCATACTCCCGAAGACTATCTGTCTGTACCAATTCTCCGTTGGCTTTTGGGGAGTAGTCGGGAGTCAGCATATCCGCAGAGAAATAGAGTATGCTAACAAAGAGGATAATGGTAAGGAGAAGCACCCCTATGCCACATGCCGTATATTTAATTGTTTTCTTTACTATCTTATGCATGGCCTATTCGTTTAGCTAAATATTCATGTCCGAGTAATTCGCCACAAGTGATGATGGAGGTTAATGTTACTCCTAAAGCACCGTGGACGTTCAGGTTTTGTCCTGTGAGAAATAAGTTTCCCAGTTTGGTTCGGGTGGAAACAAAGCCGATTTGCGGACATTTGTAATCTTTGATAATTCCATAGGCGGAACCGTCGCAAGTACCCGTAAAGTCTCTGTAGCTAAGTGGAGTAGTGGTATACATAGTCTCGATGTGATCGGTAAAATCGATCCCGTGGCTTTTGATGAACTCCAACAATTGCCTGGCTTTTTCTATTTTGAAGGCTTTATAGTCTTCACCTCGTTGTTCGGGAAGTGTATCCTGCCAGGCGGACAGTTCATCTATATACATGGGAGTCAGAATGGAAATGACATCTGCATAATCACTGTTGCGGGAAGATGCTTGTGTGGAGATCATGCAATTGGTGGTATATCCCATATTGACTTTCTTATCATACCATACATCGTTGTCTCCATGCAGATAGAGGTTCTGATTCTGATACGGGTAACTTTTCTCTTTCATAATCAGATAAAGAGTGAAAATGCCGTATGTGTTTTCTAAAGAATTGATACGGGAGATATAGGCATTTTTGATACAGCGGGTTTTGTCCAGCAAGGTTAATGTTTGTTTGGGGTGTACGTTAGAGATGATGTACTTGCTTTCTATCCGCTCTGCATGGTTTATCTCTACCCCTGCTACCTGATTGTTCTCTACAATGATACGGGTGACTTCACTGTTGTTCAAAACTGTTCCGCCATGAGTGCGTATTACATTTATCATTTCAGAGGCCACTTGCATACTTCCGTCAATGAACCGATAGGCTCCTTGTATGTAGGAGTTGTTAATCATGGCGTGTTCATAGAAGTTGGAATGTTCTCTTAAACCACCATACAGAAGTGCCGAGCCGGCTAATACCGATTGCAAATCAGGATTGGTGGTAATCTTATCTATCATTCCTGCTGCTGAGGTATTGAAGAACTTCATTCCTTCAGTAGAAATAATACCTTTCTTCAGATTGTCCACACTGATCAGGTTGCCTACTTCTTTCAGTAACATTGTATATTGCCGGAGATTTTCTTTTTCGTGAGGAAATGATTGGCAAAGGGTATCGGTAAAGCGTTCGTATCCCATTGCGTAATCATATACGCGATTCTTATAGAAAATCTTATCAAAAGCATTTTCATCCAGTTTCCGGACTTTGAGGTGCCCCATGATTCCTACATACCGGAAAAACTGATTCATGACTTGTCCTTCGTCCAGACTACCTATGTAATGAATTCCTGTATCCAACAAATGTCCTTTCCGGCGATAGGTCTGAAAGCATCCTCCAAACAGTTCGTTCTTTTCGAGCACACATACGTTATACCCTTCTTTACTAAGTATGGCTCCACATTCAAGGCCGCCTAACCCACTTCCGATGATGATGATGTCATACTTACTCATGGCAATTGCTTTTTAAGTATATAGATGGTATTTGATGTATATTTATCGTTTCGGATAGTCTTTACTTTCATTCCACACTCCCGGGCTATGCTTTGAATTTGAGCTTCGGAAGTGAAGCAGAGCTCATCCGTAGTGCGATTGAACTTGACAACTTGGGTAGAGAGAACTTCCGTGAGGCGGGTTAGCCGATGTTTATGGATCTCAGCGGAATTTCCATCACGTACGATAATCATTCCTTCAGGCCGAAGAAGATTGGCGCATTTCACTAACAAGTCATGTTGATGTTCATAATTCATGTAATGCAATACGTCATTCAGGATGAAGACATCACTTTCCGGGAACTCATAAACCGATGCGTCAGCATGTTCAAAGCGAAGGTTTTCGCCACGAAGCCAGCCGTGTTGAGCTATAGCTATTTTATCTTCGTCATAATCGATTCCTACTATTTGCCTTTCTTTGGATATCATAGACAGCATATAACACAGAGGACCCAGACCACAACCGATATCCGTAATCTGTCCATTCATCGGAATCAGTTGATTGAATAACTGGTAATTGTGTTCCATCTTTACTTTGATGCGGATGTACCACTCGATGACAGGACTTTTATAGATATAGTTCAGTACCAATGCCTCATAAAATGCCGGATTTGCCGGTGTATTCTTTTCCAGACAAATACGTGCATATTCTTCTTTCATGTAGGAAGAGATGCGCTTGGTACGTTCCTGATAGGTAGTTCCGAATGAATCATCGTTATAAAGTATGCGAGGCAATATTTTAGAGTAAATAATGCCTTTGCGGACATAGAAGGGTTGTGCCTTGGCTATAATCTCTCCATTGCCGTATAGCAGAATAGGAATAATATCCAATTGCAGAGTTTCTGATAAATAGAAAGCACCTTTATGGAAACGTTTCATCTTGCCGTCATAGGTCCGGGTACCTTCGGGGAAGATGGCGATGGAGTATCCTTCTCTTACTTTTTCCCGCATCCGTTCCACACAAAGTTCATATCCTTCGTCTACATGGAAGAAACCTGCATATTGAATAATTTTTCCAAATACCGGAGAGTTCCATACCCAGTGATTGGTTATCATGATAATCTTCGGGGAAAAAGATAATAACTCCAGGATATCAATGAAAGACTGATGGTTAGCTATTATGATAGCCGGTTTTTTGAA
This sequence comes from Bacteroides sp. MSB163, assembly GCF_036416795.1. Classification (NCBI taxonomy): domain Bacteria; kingdom Pseudomonadati; phylum Bacteroidota; class Bacteroidia; order Bacteroidales; family Bacteroidaceae; genus Bacteroides; species Bacteroides maternus. The sequence continues at coordinate 2,838,269 of NZ_CP143867.1, forward strand.
TGTCTCATTGGTTATGTTGATGTGTTCTTTACGTACGAATGTTGCCACTACCAATATACCTTTGCAAGTAATGTTGATAATCCGGCAAACAAGCTGCTGCTTATAACCGCGGCGTACCGGAATGAGGTATAATAAGAAAATGAAAATTCTCAGAATTATACATCCTGTAACGAAGAGCATGAAAAGGATGATTGTGCGGAGTAAGCCTATCAAAGTATACGGGGGTAATCCCTTAGAAGCCGGTTTAGCAATAAAGAACTGGAAAATAATAGGTTGTATGGTATAGGCTATTAATACTACCGCAGCCATTCCAAGGATGGAAATCAGTGAAATGGATTGCAGGGCGGGATGTTTGGCAAATACTAAAGTTCCCATTCCCACAACGGCTGTGAATGCAGAGAAGAAAATAGCCGTCTTATGAGAATTCAGGATCGTTTTTCCTGTCCGGTATTTGTTTTGGAGTCCATCCATGATGAAGATACTGAAGTCGTCTCCGATACCGAAAATGAAAGTAGAGAGGATAATATTGATAATGTTGAATTCGATACCCAGAATCCCCATCAGACCCAAAATAATGGTCCAGCTGATGAGCATGGGCAGGAAACTGATCAGGGTTAATTCTATACGCCCGTACGAAATCAATAGGGCCAGGAATATAAGGAACGAAGAAATATAAAGTATCAGGTAAAAGTCGTTATTGATAGCAGAGACCCATTGATTAGTGAAATAACTTCGGTCGAAGACTACAACATCCGTATTATCCTTGAATTGTTGATAGACTTCTTCCTTGTTATCATCAGTGATGCGTACCTGGGTAACGAGCATCGTGATGGAGTCAGCACTTGTTTGCCATTCGTTCAGTAGGGTAGTGGCAATGCTATTTGTGTCGTCCTGATAATTATAGGGCTGGAATGGATGTTCTAACCATTGGTAAAATGCATTGAAACTACCTTCCCGGAAGTGATAGGTATGGGCGGCGTCTTCTATGTATTTGCGAATAGTTGGTATCTTTCCCGACTCTCCCCAATACTGGTTCCATTGTTCCAGACGCTTTTGCTGTTCTTCCGGTGAAATCAAGAATTGCTCGGCAGATGCATACGCTTTAATAAGTCCCCGCTCTTTAAAAGCGGATAAGTGCTGATTGGTATTTATATAACTCTTGAGTGCTTCCGTCATGTTCTTACCTACGCTGACAAAAAGTACGGTTTTCTCTTGGACATTGAAAAGCTGTTCCAGTTTTGCCTCTGCCTGTTTTAAGTGCTGAGGTTCATAGTTGAGGCTCATCATGTCTTCGTTAAACTTGACTTTCTGTGAAGTAAATAAGCCGATGAGGGTAATAATAACGATACCACCTACTAACCATTTGTTCTTTTCATAAGGATAGGCATTGATTTTTTCAATAAAGCGTAAGACCCTGCCTTGCTTCACATCAGCTTGTCCTTTCAGAAAATGTGGAAGGTAAATAAGACAGAAAAGAGTTGTACCGATAAGTGCCAGAGAAGCAAACAAACCGAAATCACGCAGTAGTTCGGAAGTGGTAAAAGTAAGTCCGAAGAATGCGCCTATTGTAGTGAAACTGCCTACTGTAAGCGGATAAGTTATTTCTTTAATCAATTGCTGGACAGTAGAAACATGATTCTGATGAGCCAGCATGTGTATGGAGTAACTCAGCGCAATACCCAGAATAGCCGATCCGGCACCTACGGCAATTGCAGAAATATATCCCTGAATAAAGTAGATCAGGCATAAAGCGAACAATCCCCCGAATAAAACGGGAGTGACAATGAGAGGGATTGATTTCTTGTGCTTAAACACCAGCGAGATGAAAACAATGATAATCAGCAGTGCGATCGAAGAAGTAATAATGGTATCCTTTTTAATCTGTCGCGCATTATAGACGCTGACCGAGGGACCTCCAAAGTAAGATGCGCGAATGGAAGGATACTCTTTCTGAATCTGTTGAAGTTCATTTTCAAGTATCCGGATCAGATTTTCATTCTCACCGGTACTTCCTGTTCCGAATACCGGAGTCATAAACATCAGCAATGTATTTCCATCCTTCGAAAAGATGTGTCCGTTGTTGATTTCATAATTGGTTTCCAACTGAAAATCCTGCAGATGCTTTAATACGTTATTTCCAAGTCCTAACGGGTCTCTTTGTATATAACTTCTCAATGCTATACCTGCGGGAGAAAGAAGGTTGGTATAGTTCTTTCGCATCATGGCTTCTATGCCTTCCTGCGTTAAGAGTGAGTCGAAGTGCTGATAGTCTTTTTCCGTCAGGAACAGCGGAAGATTTTCATAAACAAAATCTGTTGCTTTTTCAATGGTTGTTTCATCTACTTCCGAAAAGATATCTTTAATCCAGGTTTGGTTAGACTCTTCTAATAAGTTTTGTTTCAGTTGGTCTCCGGCCTCTATCATTAAATCCAGAGTTACTGAAGAGTCGGCAGGAGAGATTAAGATGATAATCTTATCCTTTATTTTTAGGTTATCAAATACTTTGGTGATGTTCTGGCTGTTTTTCTTATCAGGAAAGAAACGGGTCACATTCTCTTCAAACCTGACTTGCCAGGCGAAGTACCCCATAAAAAGGACACAAACACAGAGTGACAAGTAGAAGAGAACTTTGTGTCTTTGAAAATAATTATATAGTCTGATAAAGAACTGAGTCATGTTGTTTTCGGCCTTCTGTATATAGTAAGCAGGCTGATCGTTATAATACCTGCCAGTATACTACAAGCGGTTGCAAAGATAACACTTCCAATTAAATATTGCTCTAAAACCGATTTCACATTTTCATATGAAATATTGGTAAGATGGAGTTCAACCGGCCTGTTCAGGACTTTACATCCTGTCAGGTAACTGCCATATAACAGGAAAGGAATCATAGGAGGAATACTGATATTAGCTGCTACAATGGCTATTACTTTGTTGAGTTTAAGCACATGAGCCAAAAACAAAGTGGCAAGCATCTGGTATCCCCAAATCGGGACTATTCCCATAAATACACCTAACATAATGGCATAGGTAATCTTTAGATTCGATTCTTCGGACTGTGTAATGTGAGTCCGGAAGAATTTCCGGCAATTACTCCAGGTTAGTTTCCGGAAGAAGTTACGCGGATAAATCCAGAGGAAAGTAATGAACACTAAGAAGGTATTCAATATGCTGATGCGAGTGAAATCCCGGAAAGGACGGAAATGGGAGACACGTTCTTCCTGGGGCGGATAATAGACATGTATGGGTATATTGCGGACTGTAGTTCCTCCCCATACTGCAAAGACCAGTACTTCAAGCTCAAATTCATATTTAGCGGTATAGTAGAATCTCTGCACATTGATTTTATGTAATGGATAGAGCCGGTAACCCGATTGGGTATCTTGAAGCTTTACTCCGGTTTCAAGTTTAAACCAGAAATTGGAGAATTTATTGGCAAAAGTATTCTTGCCCGGCATATTGTCCGAAGTCAGATTACGGGCACCTACCAGCAACGTGTCCGGATCTTTTTCTATTTCTTCCATGAAAATAGGAATGTCCGAAGCAAAATGCTGTCCATCAGAATCTATAGTGATGGCGTATCGGTAGTCGGCTGCTTTGGCCTGCTTCAATCCGTTCTTTAAGGCAGTTCCTTTTCCTTTATTGCTAGGATGAGTGATGATATGCAGGTTAGGATAGTTTTCCAGAAGAGTAGGGGTACTATCGGTAGAGCCGTCATTGACAACGATGATATCTTCTACATAGAAGAGTACATCTTCAATTACGGTAGTCAGCGTCTTTTCATTATTGTAGGTAGGTATAATAACTACAATACCAAGTTGCCTGGCTTTCTCATGCCATAGTTCCTCGCTACGTTCTTCCATATTTATTTGCCGATTAGTTGTGCTTTTAATTTGATACAGATATCTTTTGAGGATGCTCCTTCAGCCAGAATCTGGAATGTACCCGTTTCGTTATTCTTGATAGTCAATGTGAGCTTTAATTCCGGTGTTTCATTCGGATTAATAACAGAAAGAAACTTGCATGAGGCTATCTGCTTGTATTGCAGGGGAGCTTGCTGTATTTTCTCTATGCACTCCTTTATTATTTGCAGCATACAAACGCCCGGAACTACAGGTTGTTGTGGAAAGTGTCCGTTATAAATAGCATGTTGTGGGTTGAGCATGACTTGCACTACCCAGTCTGTTTCATTGATATGCTCAGAGTGCGTGACTTTATAGAAATTGGGAAGAAGTTCAGCCATATTAGTTTGGGTTTTCTTTTAATTTGTCCAACTGTATACTTAGTCGCAACCAGGGATGTTTGATTTTTATCTGTTCGGGATGTCCTGATGCGAACTCCGATAGATAGAATACTGATTTTCCGAATCCTCTGCCTGTGACTCTTTTTTCAAAGGTACCACTTTTCTTTTTGATACGGATATTCTTTCCACTTAAAAATAGATTCTTGAAGTCTGTTTCCAGTAATTGTAGCATTTTCTTTTTCTTCATGGGCTCTATGCAGCTGTTGACGTGAAATTCATTTTCCCGGAGTGAAAAATCAAAAAGACTGAGGCCGAAGTAAGTAGATGCCAATATTCTTATTTCATTATCCGGCAATTTCCGTACAATTAATAAACCGCTGAAGTGATGCTTCATGAAGTCTAACTGCATATTGTATTTTTGCGAATATTCTTCAGCGCAAATGATAGGTGTCACATAAGATGTGGCATCTCCTGCTATTGTTTTTGAGGAGCCGCAGGAAGTGAATAGATACAGAATAAAGATCAGATTAGTGAATAGAAAACTTTGTTTCATCTTTCAAAGCATTAAATCTCTTGTTGTAGAACTCATATTCCGTACAATTGGTGGCTGTTTCGGAAAGACGTAATTTGTAAACCGACATATCTTTCTTATCCAGATATATCTCAATTTCCGAAATATAGGCTTGTATGGCTTTATTGACCGGCTTAATCTTCACTATATAATAGGAATCATTTTCAAAATATTCCAGTTTGTAATCGGAAGACATTTTTGAGAGATCGCCTATCATGCAAGCTGTGAGCATATCTTGCATTTGATTCATCATCTTATTGGCAGTTAGGCTCATAACGCTCTTTTTACCGTCCGATACAATTTTAAGCCGGGAGTCGTTTATCACTATTAGGTAGTTGACGGGTTGGGCGTATTCCATACGTATTTTGCCACTCTTTTGATAGTAGAATTTTCCTTTGGAGGTTACCTTCTCATCCAGAATATCCAGGTACTTCACTTGTGTAAAGTCACTTTCAATGGACTGCATGGCTTGTGCTTCCTTTGCCAGACGGTTTTCAAAATCCTGGGTATGGATTAGCTTCTTCATTGTCTGGGCATGGGTATAGGAAATACCCAATATGATTGATAATATTATTAGTATGGTTCTCATAATGCTTTTATAACATGCTGTCCAGACGGACAACTGTATATCCCTGTTCTTTAATTAAGTTAAGTATCTTTTTTAATAGCAGGTCACTGTCCGGCATCCGATCGTGTAGAAGGATGATAGAACCGGGGCGTAACCTTCTCTGGATACGCTTCAAAACTTTCTCTTTGGAAGGTTGCAGTGTATCGAGTGTTCTGATATCCCAACCAACAGGAGTGTATCCCAATATACGGACAGCTTTTGCTATAGTAGGATTCGTGACTCCAAACGGTGGGCGGAATAACTTGATTTTCTGCGAAGTTACTCGTTCTAATGCAAACTGGCAAGCTTGCAAGTCTTTTTTCATCCGCGACAGGTTGTACAAGGGAAAATGATTGGTGTGAGTAAAAGAATGATTACCAATCAGATGTCCTTCGTAGATGATTTGTCGGATCAACTCTTCATTCTCCTGCACTTTGTGACCGATGCAGAAAAAACAAGCCGGTGTTTGTTGTTCTTTGAGTACTTGCAATACTTTGGGAGTTTGTATCGGGTCCGGTCCATCATCAAAGGTGATAGCTACAATTTTCTCTTCAGTCTGTTTCTTGCAAAATACCTTGAGATAGATGTTAGAACGGATGTTGCAAGATGCATAGACTAGAAAGATAATCAGTAATGTGATCAGGATTTCCACTATCATTGTCTTTTCCGGATTAAAATAAGTGAATGGTTAATGGAGTGATAATGATTATATATCAGAGCTGTCTGTCCCGGATTTAGATTCTCTTCAAAAGTTTTAGCTACTTTCCATAAAGCAAAGGAAGATGCTGTAGGATATTCACCACATTCATTCTTAAAGGTGGTATATGCTGCTGTGGGAAACAGGCTGTTTTCTAAATCAGTATACAGGGTATCTTCTTTCGGGTTTCCATTTTTACCGGTAACAAACCAGTCGACTTGTCCGGCTGTTAATCGGTTGCTTTGCAAAAAGCGATGAATCTTTTCAGCTACTTCCTGTGTACTGTTCACATGAATAAAAGTTGATATACCGGCAAGTTCAGCTAATGTGGATTCGGTGGCTTCTCGTCCCAGCAGGAAGAACTGAGCACCTTCGCCTGCTTGTATGCCCCTTAGCAGTCCCAGACGTTGTTGTATAGTGTGACTGTTAGGGGTAATCTCATCAATAGCTCCTACGAGAACGTTTTCGTTACCTTCCCAGATTCTCATCATGCCGTCCAATAGTGCACTTTCGAAACTTAATCCCCGATGCACATACGTCATGTTGTAAGCGTGTATCTGGCGGAGTAATGCTATTTGGGCTCCGATGGTGTTGAAGGTTGACTGGATAAAGGGTGTCGGATTCAGTAGTTGTTCTTCATTCTCAATGATTGTATTCAGGAACTTCTCTGTATCTGCCAGGCATCCGAGTCCGGTTGCGGTGATGATCGCATGTACTTTTTCGGAAGGTAGGGTACTGATACATTCCAGTCCGCAGGCAACTCCCATTTTGATGATCCGGCTCATACGCCTCCGTAGTGTGGCATTTGTGATAATACTCTTGTAGTCCGGTTCGTTGGCGGATAAATAAGGGGATTCTCCGGAAGCAGTATCCGCGTGAATAGAAGCAATATGATTGATATAGACAGGTAGCATCATTTCTCTTTTAATGTGGAAAACAGGATCGAAGAATCATTTCCACCGAATCCAAAAGAATTCGATAGTACATTACGAATGAGTAGTCCCTCGCGGAATGAGGTTTCGGGCATCAACTTGTTTTCTGCTATAGGTTCTTTGAAGTTCAGATTGGGAAAGATGCAACCATGGTATACGGAGAGAACAGAATAAACCGCTTCAATTCCTTCCGAAGCCCCTAATGTATGACCAATAAACGCTTTGACAGAACTGAACGGAGGTATTTTATCACCAAAAATCCGCCGGATAGCAAGTCCTTCTGAAAGATCATTACTTGGAGTTCCTGTGCCATGTACATTGATATAATCAATCTCTTCGGGAAGAATTTCACTCTTAGCTATGGCTTCTGTCATAGACCAGAATGGTCCGTTTCCTTCGGGTGAACTGCCGGTCTGATGAAAAGCTTCATTCACATTCGAATATCCGCTTAATAAGCAATAAGGCTCTTTCCGGAGTAATTTCTCTGATTGAAGGACAATATATCCGGCTCCTTCTCCTAAATTGAGGCCTGCACGGGATGCATCAAAAGGACGGCAGTGTTCCTTATCCAAAATCATAAGTGAATTGAAACCGTTGAGGGTAAACTTGCACAAGGCATCCGTACCTCCTACAATGGCGGCATCCAGTTGACCGTTCCTGATCATGCGGGCTCCTAACATGATAGCATTAGCTGCTGATGAACAAGCTGTACTGATAGTGGTTATAAAGTCATTTACTTTCAGATAATCCGCTATCATTTCAGTACTTGCACCGCAGTCATGAGAGATGACTTCCCGTAATCTTCCTTTTCTATTGTCCTTTTTAAAGGCATTGTAGAAATGTTCACTCAAATCCATACCGCCTACAGAGGTGGAAGAAATGAAACCTACACGCAAAGTATTCAAATCTAACCGGGCGTCATCGATTGCTTCCCGGGCAGCTAACATGCCTAATAAGGCTGTCCGGGAAAACGTTTTTTGTATATCTAAAGAGAGTAACTGTTTTAGTTCTTCATTACTGTATTTTACTTCTGATACGGGTACATTCAGTTCCGTTGGGAAAAGGGTTACTTTCCCCATGCCATGCTGATGTTTCCTGAGTGAAGCTATATTTTCTGCAACACCCAGACCAATACCTGAAACAACACCTAAACCGGTTACATATATCTTCATTATTTCTGATTTTCAGAGATATAGTTAGCTAATGTACGTATTGAGTAGAAAATCTGTTTCCCTTCTGCAGGATTCTTTATTTTGATTCCATAGTTACGCTCTAAAATAAGAATAATTTCAAGTGCGTCAATAGAATCAAGTCCTAAACCACCGTCACCAAACAGAGGCTCATTGGGATCAATCTCTTCGGGTGTGACTTCTTCAAGATTCAGTTCTTCTATTAATTCTCTTTTTAGTTTTTCTATTAATTCTTCCATATCAATGTTGTACTTCTATTAGTTTAAAATCAGCTTTATACTTTTCCATTAAAAGGTTGCACCATCCGGTGATGCAAGCTTTTAAATTACCTTTCTTCATTACAATTCGTGCATATTCTTCCAATTTGTCTGCATCGAATTCTTTTTCTATGAAGAAAGTATTTTCTCCTTGTATTTTATGACGGATACATATCTCACCAGCTACAACGTTAGGCAGAGTGTATACAAATACCGTCGGACTGGCTGCATGGTCACCTTCCTGATTGATAATCATCTGATGACGAATATCCGTATTCAGTGAGGCGGCAGCATTAACCAGCAATATACCTATTTCTTCCGGCTGAAAGTTTTTCTCCTTTAACAGATATTCAACAGCAGTATATCCCAGTTTGCAAAGGTCGTCCATTTTGTAGAATTTCATGTTACTTCCACCTGTATTTTTATATGCTTCGCGGATAAACTGCGCAAAGTTTGGGGCAGATGATGAAAAAACGGTCTCTCCATTCATACTTAAACAGCTATTCTCAATGGAAACAGTTGCGGTTGTATGAACTGTCACCGGTGATTGTACTCTTGAGGGCTGTTTCTGATATGCGGGAAGTGTCAATACGATAGCAGCATTACAACCTCCGAAACCGGATGCTGTTTTGATACAATGCTTCATGGGTATTTCCTGATGGTCAGCTTGCACCAGAATAGGCATGCTGACACCGGGCTTTTCATAGCCTAACGTGCCGAATAGTACGTTTTCCTTTAGTTCGTGAATACAGATAATAGATTCAATCACTCCCGATGCCCCTAAAGTATGACCGAAATAAGATTTCAAACTATGAACCGGAACGGTTTCCAATCCGGCTAAATGAATAGCTTTCGATTCCATTTCATCGTTATAGACAGTAGCCGTTCCATGTGTATTCATGAAACTAATGTCTTCGGCAAGGACTGCGGCTTCTTCCATGGCCTGCCGTATGGCGAAGTAAAGTCCGTCTCCTGTACGTGACGGACCTGAAATATGATTGGCATCGTTACTAATGGCTCCTCCGGACAGGATGATATCTGTATCGTTTCCTTCCGAACTCAGCAGGATAGCACCACAAGCCTCTCCTAAATTGAGTCCGTCTCTCCGGGCATCATAAGGGCAGCATCTTTCGGAACTGATGGATCTGAAAGATAGAAATCCGCTGGTAATGAAGTGGGAGAGGATATCACCTCCCGCTACTATGACTTTTTTGTATCTGCCGGATTCGATCCACCGCTTTGCTACAATCAAAGCGGATACTCCTGATATGCAGGCATTAGAAATAACTTCTACCCGGTTGCCGGCCTGAAAATATTCGCTTATTCTTTTCCCCATTTCCCATAGATGAACTCTGATATCAAGGTCGTCGGGATGATTGGGCAACAGGTCGATATTACCTTTAGTAGTGGATAGGATGAGGCCGCAGTCTTCATCCGCCAGATTCATTTCGGAATGGGACAGAATATCCTGAATGGCAAGTATGAATAGTTGCTCCAAGCGTGTGTACGTACCCAATTTCTTTGCTCTTTCCCATTGTTCCGGTTGAATCGTGGCAGCTAATATAGAAGTATCAGATATGATTCCTGCTTCATGTCTGGTGATTCCGCTCTGATATTCCCGGATTGCTTTTATATTTTCCCGGGTATTTGCACCTAAAGAACTGATCAGAGTATCTGCTGTGATATATACAGTTATAGAATGTTCCATTTCCTTTTCCACTCCTGATAAAAAGCCGGAGTTGCTAACTCCAGCTCCCTGTTAGTATTTAGAAAAACCTGAGTCGTACTTCCGGTGGCGACGATATTGTTGTCTGTAGCCCGGTATAGTACATATTCGAATTTAATCTTGGCAGCTTCACAAGAAATGTATCGAGTTTCAATGATAACTTCTTCACCGAAGGATAAGGATTGCTTAAATTGGCAATTTAATTCAACGATGGGTACCATATATCCTTCACTGTAGATATCCATATATCCTAAACTATAATGCTTCCCGAAAGACTCTCTTCCATCCTCAAAATAACGTACATATTCACCATGCCATACAATTTGCATGGAGTCTATTTCACTGAAACGTACCTTTATTGTGGTGCGGTCAATGAGTGCAGGTGTATGCAGATTTGTTTTTTGCCTCATTTCTTATCTAAAAATATTTTCATCCGGCATTCTGCAATCACTTCTTCCGTAGTACTTACACAAGCAGATACCAAAGTAATGTCGAATACCTCCTGAATAACCGTAATTTCAGTGGATAATTCCTGTCCTGTCTCCGGTAAACGATGAAGGGTTAATTTATCTACCGAACCGATAAAGCCTAAGGGTACCGGTTCATTTTTTTGTAAATAGATATATCCGATCCGTGCCGCTGCCGATTGGGCTATATGTTCAATAATACCTGCTTCCTGCAATTTACCTTCCTGGCAGAAGATATTATCGTCAGTGACTGTGAGACCTGAATAGGAACAATTATCTTCAATGCCACAGAATGAATCTACCATAATGGTTGGCGGTCGTTGTGGTATCAGGTTCAGGATTCCTTCACCGGATATGATAGGAGTTCTTTTCATTTCAGCTTACATTTTACAATACTGTGTCCCAATCCCAGGTTATCATATATTTCCTCTATTTCCAACCCTGATTCTTGAATGCACCGTGCCATATCGTCGGAGTGATACATTTTGCTGTTACCATTTGCCATGGCGGTAAAGTATATACTGATCTGTGTCAGGCAGTAAGCAGCAGTTTCGAACTTCTGTCGGTCCCAGAATGTTTCCATAATGTAGAGTCGCCCTTCTGTAGACATGGACTGAGCAGCTCGTGAGAGTATACTGATAACTTCTTTCTCGGAAAAACAATCCAGAAACTGACTCATCCAGATCGCATCAAAACCTTTCGGGAAAGGTACATTTTCATCGAGAAGATTTACACCATGTCCATGAATACGCTCGTGGCCGGAAATTTTTTCCGTCTTTTGCTTCATCATTTCCAGTTGTTGGGGTAAATCCATAATGGTAACTTCTACTTTCTCGTTGTATTGTACACATTTGGTAGCCCATCTACCTGTATTGCCTCCTACATCGAGCAGAGTTCGGGGAGAGTGGCTGAATACGATTTCGAGTGCTTGGTCGAAAGAATTGTCCGAATAAAAATGGTCGAAGCCGAACCAGCTTTTCTGTACCTGCCCGGGTAAGTCGGATAATCCCTCGTAAATAGTAGGCCAGTTTCCCAGTTCTTTCAAACCTTCGGGGCGGCCATTTACCAAAGCTTCTTCCAGGTGGAACAGACCTTTGTAATTGACGTCCTGATTAAAATTCATGTTCACTTGTGCCATCTCATCGTTCAACAGAAACCATCCGGCCTTTGCCAGTATATATTGATCGTCTTTTACCAATACAGTACCTATGGTGAGGGAGGCTTCCAGTAGAACTTGTGCTGCATATCTGGATAATTCGGTTTTCTGGCTGATCTGTTCCAGTGACAGACCTTCCCGATTATCGGATAGCAGGCGGAAAATACCGAATTTCAGCATCAGGCGTGAAACCTGAAATACGACGGGGCCAAAAGCGATTTCCTGGGCCAATCGCTGTGCTTGCACAGCGGTGAATCGCTCTTTGGCATATCTTTTTTGTAATGAAGGGAATAGTTTCATTCTGTTGATTTTTGTTTATTCAGACGGGTTCCAGAAAGAATAATAGTTAAACCATTGTTCGGGATATTGGCCGATTATTTTTTCCAGAGCATTCACATATTGTTCCAATAATAATTGTTCTGCTCTTTTCTCTTTCGAACCGGACACTTGCTCTGCGAGTATAAAATGGAAATGATAGGTTTGTTTAGCCTCCCGCATGGCAAAATAGAAGACTACCGGAACTTTCATCCGCGATGCCAATAGGAAAGGACCGATTGGAAAACGTGCTTCGTGTCCCATGAACTTGCAAGTCAGCAGTTTATCTGCATTCAGATAGCGGTCTCCTTGAAAACAGACATATTCTTTATGATCCAGTGCCTCTGTAATTTTAAATATATGTGCCAGATTATCTTCGTTGACTGGTATAATCTTGTAAGGTTGCTGCTGCCCGTTCTTTTTCAGTATTTCTTTAATTTTTTGATGTTCGGCATCGTACATCACCACATTCATTTTCTTGCTGTAGTCATTGAAAAAGGGAGTTCCGATTTCCCAATTACCAACATGTGCACCGATCATGATTACTCCCTGATCTCCATCCAATACATTTAGAAACTCCTGATAGTGGTTGAATTTGAAATGATACTTGTCGATCATTCCATTTCCAATGGCTACCTTGTCTATAAGTATCTGTCCCAAACGATAATAGTTGTTCAGCAATAGTCCCACCGACTGTATGCGGTTCCGTTTTAAGATACGACGGGCATATTGCCAGATACTCTTTGTTGCTTTCGGAGCGAACGGAATAAAATAAAGAACAATCAGAGACAGAAAACCATAAGCGGCTTTTACACCACAATACCTGATCAGGTAAATGAAAAACAGGTATCCGGATACACCGCCACGGGTTTTACCTTTCCACATCTTGTTTATTCGTTTTTGTTTTCGGCCATACGTATGATAACGAGATTATAGAAGTCCTGGAACGTTTTGATTCCGACAAAATCTTGCCCGGTTACATTAAAACCGAAGTTCTTTTCAATCAACACTACCATATCTACCAAGTCCAGACTGTCTAACTCAAGGGTTTGCATGAGTGGAGCATCAGGCTGGATAAGATCGATATCTACTTCAAATTCCTCGGATAAGGTTTCTCTTATCTTTTCAATGATTTCTTCGTGGGTCATACTTATATTACTTTACTTTTTTAATAATTAATGTAGAATTGGTTCCTCCGAATCCGAATGAGTTTGAGAGGAATGTATCAAATTCCATATTTACTCGTTGGGCGGGGATATTAAGTTGGGCAGATGCTTCATCCGGCTCTTCGAAATTCAGATTGGGAGCAATGAAGTTATTTTGCATCATTAAAGTAGAATAGATTACTTCACTGGCACCTGCCATCCACATTTCGTGACCGGTCATAGACTTGGTGGACGTCACGTATGGGCGATGTCCTTCAAATACTTCCGCTATGGCTTTTGCTTCATTCAAATCACCTATTGGTGTAGAAGTGGCGTGCGCATTGATGTATTTAATTTCATCCAATGCGATTCCGGCATTCCGGGTGGCCATTTCCAATGAACGCTTTGGCCCGTCTATATTAGGAACAGATATGTGATCTCCGTTGGATGAAAAACCGTAGCCGATAATTTCTGCCAGTATGGGGGCTCCTCGCCTGACAGCTGATTCATAACTTTCCAGTACCAGGCTGGCGCCACCTCCACTGGGTACAAGCCCGTCCCTGCTTTTATCAAAAGGTCTGGATGCTTTCTGGGGTTCAGCTTCACGGTTGGAAAATGCGCTTAACCCATCGAAACTACCCACTGAGAATGGATTTACTTCCTGTGCGCCACCACAAAGAATGCAGTCCTGCAATCCCGATTTGATAAGCAGATATCCCATGCCAATAGCGTGGGAACCGCTTGCACAAGCACCGGAGATTGTGAAGTTTACTCCTCTGAGTTTAAAGATGACCGACAGGTTCATCGACACAGTTGAATTCATCGACTGGAAGATAGAACCGGAACCTACCAGAACGGTATTCTTCTTTTTCCGGATAATATCCACAGCATTAATAATCGGTGCAGTGCTACTATCATTTCCATAGAGCACTCCTACTTCGTTCGCTTCCAGGAATGCTTCATCAATACCTGCATTTTTGAAGGCTTCCACACTTGCCAGATAGGCATATTCTCCTTGTTCAGGCAGGCAGAGACGTTTTCGTCTGTCCAGCATCTTTTTGAGATCAGGACGCTCCAACAAGCCGGTCAGTGCAGACAGATATCCCATCTCTTTCCGTTGAGGATCAATGCCGATGCCCGATTTACCGTTATATAATGAGTCTGTTACTTCGCTCAGGTTTTTGCCTATGCATGAGTAAATCCCCATTCCTGTAATGACAACTCTTCTCATGTATGCAGTCCTCCATTGATTGAAATAACCTCACCTGTAATATAAGATGCATTGGGAGATACTAAGAAACTTACGAGATCAGCTACTTCTTCCGGTTCGCCGAAGCGTCCGGCAGGGATATGTTTTTTCCATTCGTTCTCGTTGATATCTTCGGTCATTTCCGTGCGGATGAATCCGGGAGCCACCGCATTGACGGTCACGTGCTTCTTCGCCACTTCCTGAGCTAATGCTTTGGTAGCAGCAATGACACCTCCTTTGGCGGCAGAATAATTGGTTTGTCCTGGCATGCCCTTGATTCCTGATAATGAAACGATGTTGACAATGCGTCCGAAACGTTTGACAAGCATGTTCTTAAGCAATGCCTGGGTGACATAAAAGAAGCCGTTCAGGCTGGTGTTCAGTACCCCGCTCCATTCTGCTTCGGTCATCCAAAGCATCAGATTGTCTTTGCGGATGCCTGCATTATTTATCAGCACCTCGATATATTCATCCGGGTGTTGTTCGCTCCAGTTATTTAAAGCTTCGGATACTGCCTTTGGATCAGTGACATCGAACTTCAATAATTCTCCGGCGCCTCCGTTTTCACGAACTAATTGCAGTGTGTTTGCCGCTTCCTTATCGTTACTTTGATAATTAATCAGCACGGTATATCCCATTGCTGCCAACTTGATGCTGACAGAACGTCCTATACCTCGGCTTCCGCCTGTTATTAATGCGTATTTCATTTATAAATTGAATTTCTTATTTTTCAAGTATTCACTCATAGCCTCTATTTCCTTGTACTTGGGAGTGTCCTGGGTAAATACAGGGAAAAATGCCCGGATCTCATTGTATACGCAACGCGATTCCGTACTGAGCTTTTCCTGTATCTTTAAGTAATCTACAGCCTGTACGATACCCATAAATAGGATGCTCATAACCTGGAAAGAATTCTCTATGACTGTTTTGGCTATTAACGCAGAATTAGTTCCCATGCTTACAATGTCCTGATTATCATTGTTGTTTGGGATACTGTGTATATACATGGGATTAGATAGTGTCTGACACTCGGCTGTTGTGGAAGTAGCTGTAAATTGTGAGGCTTGTAACCCATAATTCAATCCTAATACTCCCAGATTGACAAATGGAGGAAGTATTCCGTTGATGCGATCATGGAACAGATAATTCAACTGGCGTTCACTTAGCATTGTCAGTTTCGTTATGGTTATTTTCAGTTTATCCATCTCAAAAGAGATGTAATCACCATGAAAGTTTCCGCCATGATATACATTTTGGGTTTCCGGATCAACAATCGGATTGTCGCAAGCTGAGTTGATTTCGTTTATCAATACTTCTTCTGTATTTATAAGAGTGTCATAAACCGGTCCCAATATCTGTGGAGTACATCTTAACGAGTAATAAGGCTGCACTTTATGTTCAAAAATCTTTTCTTCATGTTTCTGTCCGTACAATTCATTCTCTCTTTTAAGAGTACATTTACTGTCGGACATCCAGACTCTCATCATTTCAGCTATCTTTTGCTGCCCTTTATGAAGTTTGGCATCATTTAGTGGTTGGGAAACAAAATCATCATACGATGCGGCAATTTCATTCATCATTACCGAGGCGCATACGGACCAGTTGAGCAATTGGCGGGCATAAATCAAGTTAACAATGCCAATACCTGTCATAACAGAAGTGCCGTTTGTTACTGAAAGCCCCTCACGGATATGTATGGAGAAAGGTTTGAGATGATTCTTTTCAAGTACCCGGGCAGTAGGTTGTAGCTGCCCTTGATAGAACACTTCTCCTTCGCCGATCAGCGTCAACGCTATATGCGCCAATTGCACTAAATCGCCACTGGCACCTACACTGCCATGCTCCGGTATATACGGAAAAATATCCAGGTTAATGAACTTGACGAGTAGTTCGACCAGCTCTGTATGTATACCTGATTTCCCTTGAAGAAAAGTGAATAATCTGGCAATCATTGCTGCTTTCACATAAAGAGGAGGCAATGGTTTTCCCGCTCCGGTAGAGTGGCTCCTGATGATGTTGTATTGTAATTCCGTTAATGATTTATCTTCAATCCTATATTGAGCCATAGGACCGAACCCTGTATTAATTCCGTAAATAATTTTATCACTGGAGAAATCCTTCAAGAAACGAAAACTCTTATCTACTTCTTGAATACATTCATCGGAAATAATTACTTTTTCATCATCAAACAGTAGCTTCTGGAGCGTTCCCAAATTTATATATTTGCCGACTATCATAGTATACTTCATTGATATAGACTGCAAAAATAGCTATTTTATATCAATAATAGATGTCTATGCAAAATAAAACTTTTTTCTGCAAGGTGGTTTTTGCCGGACTTGAATATATTGTAAATAATGTTATTCAGTAACAGCTTCCAACAATTTTATCTCATGACTGGTATCATTCGTATTACAGCTTCCATTGAATTTAGCCTGTGATTCTATTTCCAATTTGGTGGTATAGATATTGCCCTGCATCACACAGTTGGCTTTCAGGGTGAGTTCTTCCTTTACGTATGCATCACCGATGATAGTTCCGTGAAGGCAAGCGTGTGTACAAGACAGGTTGCCGTGTATTTTTCCTTCCGGACCGATGACTATTTTTCCGGTACACCGGATATTTCCTTCTACAGTTCCGTCGATACGCATATCTCCATCGATGGAACAATCACCTTTAATTAAACTTTGACTGGAAAGCGTGGTTAATTTATTGCTTACCTTGTCATCTATTCCTTTTTTTGAGTTAAACATGTTAGTATGCTTTTATGGTTTCTTATCCTTCTACGCGGGTTACTTGCTTAATGTTTTGTATCTGTTTCAGATTATTGCAGATGGTTTTCACATCATCCACATCATGCACGTACAATTGGATGTTTCCTTCAAAAATACCGTCTGTTGTTTCGATGGACAACTTACGGATATTTACATTCAGCTGACGGGAAATAACCTGCGTTACTTCGTTTAGCAATCCCATGGCATCTATACCTTTTATATATATATTCACCAGGAAGGAGAGTTCCTTATGGGTATCCCACTCTGTAGCCAGAATACGGTTTCCGTAACTGCTCTTCAAACGTGCGGCGACGGGACACTGGCGTTTGTGGATAATGATACGGTCGTTTTCGTCCATATATCCCAGTACATCGTCCCCCGGAATGGGATGGCAACATTCTGCCATGATATAATTCTTCTGGATATTCTCTTCCGTCAGTTTCAGGATTTGCTTCGTATTGATTTTCTCCTTTTCTTGCAGTGGTTTTTCTTCAATCGGTTCTTTGTTGTCCTTGTTACCGCCGAACGAGAAGGTGAGAAACTTCTTCCAGTTGGTTCCTTGTTTCTCTTTCAGGGCATTTTTATCCAGGTCGCCCAATACGATCTTTTTATTGCCGATAGCTATCAGAAACTCGTCCCGGTTCTTCATATTATGGGCTTTTACCAACTTGTCTATCAACAGGTCGTCCAATCGCAGCTCTTCTTTTTTGAAGAATTCGTTCAGAAGGGTTTCGCCTTCTTTCTGGCTGTTCCTTTGCTCTTTGCGCAGGATGGCGGCTATTTTGGCACGGGCGCGGGCAGTAGTGGCAAATACTTCCCATTCCGGCTGTACGCGTTGTGATTTGGAAGTCAGAACTTCCACCTGGTCACCACTTTGAAGCTTGTGGCTCAGAGGGACAAGCTTATGGTTTACTTTTGCGCCGATACAGTGGCTACCGATGTCAGTGTGCAGGGAGAATGCAAAATCCAGTGCCGTAGAGTTCTGCGGCATAGTCTTGATTTCGCCTTTGGGAGTAAACACAAATATTTCCGATGCAAACAAGTTCAGCTTGATGGTATCGAGGAAGTCAATGGCATCCGGTTGCGGGTCATCAAGTATTTCTTTGATGGTGCGTAGCCATTTATCCAATTCGCCTTCATCTTCGCTGCCTCCGCCATCTTTATATTTCCAATGGGCGGCGAAACCTTGTTCGGCTACGTCATTCATCCGTTCACTGCGGATTTGTACTTCAATCCATTGCCCGTTGTTTCCCATAAGGGTGACGTGCAAGGCTTGGTAACCGTTGGCTTTGGGATGACTCACCCAGTCGCGCAGACGGTCGGGGTGGGGTTTGTATATTTTAGAGATGGAGACATAGATATCAAAACAATCGTTCAGTTCTTCGTCCGCATTTCGTGGTTCAAAGATAATACGTACGGCAAGTAAGTCATAGATTTCTTCAAACGGTACATGCTTGGTCTGCATCTTGTTCCAGATGGAATAGATGGATTTAACACGCGCGAGAATACGGAATTTCAGCCCCATTTTGTCCAGCTGGGCACGTATCGGAGCAGTGAAGTCATTGAATACTTTATCACGTTCGGTTGCTGTGGCTGCCAGCTTTTCTTCGATTTCCTGATACTCTTCGGGATGTTCGTACTTGAAACTCAGATTCTCCAGCTCTGTCTTTATCTTGTACAGTCCCAGGCGATTGGCGAGGGGAGCATAGATATACAATGTCTCGCCTGCAATTTTGAATTGCTTGTTGGGAAGCATCGAACCTAACGTGCGCATATTGTGCAGCCGGTCGGCTATCTTGATCAGGATTACGCGTATATCATCGGACATTGTCAGCAGCAATTTCTTGAAGTTCTCTGCCTGTGCCGAAGCGCGGTCACCGAAAATACCACCGGATATTTTGGTCAGCCCGTCTACAATCTGGGCGATCTTCGGACCGAATATGTTTTCTATGTCTTCTACGGTATAGTCCGTATCTTCTACCACATCGTGCAGCAAGGCGGCACAAATGGATGTAGAACCAAGACCTATTTCGTTGCATACAATTTGTGCCACGGCGAGGGGATGCATAATGTAGGGTTCGCCCGAACGGCGTTTGATGCCCTTATGCGCCTGATTGGCAAAGTTGAATGCCTTTGTTATGATTTCAATACGCTTGCGGTGTTTGGTTGCCAAGTAGTCGTTTAACAGTTGCTGGAAAGCCTGTTCAATCATTTCTTCTTCGACTTTTTCTTTATCTTTCTGGCCCACATTCTCTTCCATATCCTGTTCTCCTTTCTTCAGTTGCTGCAAAAATAAGCAATTTTCAACATCACGCAAGCATTTGTGCCTTTATTTATATATCTTCAATTGCTTTCCGGCAGAAATGTTGGTATTGCGCAATCCATTCCAACTCTGAAGTTGTTTGACGGTGACGCCATAGCGACCTGCGATGCCACCCAGTGTTTCGCCACTCCGTATCTTGTGGTAAGTCAGCTTCCCGTTGCCGGTTGTAGCGCGTCTTGCTGTAGAACGGGTTTCAGGGATGGCTACAGTACGGCGGTTTTTGAATAATTCATTAGAACGGTGGGCGTAGATGGTGTCCTGGCTGTCGATAAATGTGCTGATGTAATTCATCGGCAGGCGGAGGGTTTGCGCCTTGCTCTCACCGGGAATTATATTCTTTTTATACTGGGGATTAAGACTTTTGATTTCTTCCATGCTTACGCTACAGATATCGGCAAGCTGTTCGAAATGTAAGTTTTTTGTTACCTGTACTGTATCTGTCGCATCGGGAATGTTGGTTTCCATGGGGCAGATGTTGTGCTTACAGTAGTAGGTCATCACATAGTTGGCGGCGATAAACGCGGGCACATATCCACGGGTTTCTTTTGGCAGGAAGTTATAGATTTCCCAATAATCCGTTTTCCCTCCGGCACGGCGGATGGCCTTGTTGATGGTGCCCGGACCGCAATTATAGGCGGCAATCACCAGATTCCAGTCTTGGTAAATGGCATACAGATCCTTCAGATAGCGGGCTGCAGCCCAAGTAGCCTTGATTGGGTCGCAGCGTTCGTCAACAAGACTGTTGCTTTCCAGACCATACATTTTTCCGGTAGCCAGCATGAACTGCCACAGTCCGCAAGCTCCTGCACGAGAGCGGGCGGAAGGATTAAGGGCCGATTCGATAATGGGCAGATATCTGAGTTCGAGCGGCAGTCCGTAGGTGTCGAGTGCTTCTTCAAAGATAGGCATGTAGAAATTGCAGGCACTCAACATGAACGATACGTTATTGCGTAAACGTCCTGTGTACATATCTATGAATTTACGTACAATTTCATTGTATGGCATTTCCATCACGGCAGGGATACGGCTGAGACGGTCGATATAGACGGAATCACTGAAAAACGGATTCTCGGTAGAGGTACTGCAATCTTTGCCTAAATCAATATAATTCTTGGCTTTCCAGTCGTTGAGCAGGCTGTCCAGCGGATAGGTCATACTTGGAGGAAGTTCGATGCTTTCCTTTCTTTCCGTTCCGTTGTCGTGGATGAGTATATCCACGCTTTCTTGCGCTTGCACCTGGAAGGTGAAGAGTGACAGACAAAACAGGAACGGAGTGGCAATAAGCTTCTTCATATTTACAGATTTATTCTTCATGTGTGATTATTCTTTTGTATGGCTTTATTCTCATTAAAAACGGAAACTGCATTGCAGTCCGACGGATTTATTGGAGGCACCGGTGCTATATTGGTTGTTGATAACAGCCGGTTCTATTCTCATACTAAGGTCGGGCGTTATATCGAAATTAGATAATTCCGCATCTACATACGCATCGATAACCGATATCAGATAAACGCCGATAAAAGCGAAGATACTCAGGTCGCGATATCGACGGTATGTATCCTTTCGCTTCCGGAGGGTCTCCACTATTTGTGTCTGTGAAACCCTGTCGATATATCCCGGAGGGAGCAGGTCGTTGATACTGCTGGCATCCCAGTTGCCTTTGGAAGCGTCCTTGTACGCCTGCATGTAGTCTTTATACATTTTCCCGTTCCAGGTCAGCGCATACGCGCATCCGGCAAAGCCTCCATATATAATAGGTAGTTTCCAGTATTTTCGGTTATAGATTTGTCCTCCACCCGGAATTACCAGGGCGAGCCATGTCGCTTTGGTTGGATTGGGAATAAAAACTTTTTTATTGAGTTCCTTGTTCAGACTGTCCGCCGGTGTATCGGGCACTTGCGGGGCAGGGGCGGAGGTCATCTCCAATAAACGCTTTTTGTTTTCGGCAGCAATGCTGTCGGCTACTGCGAGGCTATCAGCGGTTGAAACCCGTTGCAGAATAGGATCGCTTAGTGCATCCAGGCTATCCGGTACCATTTGCGGTATCTTCCGCAATGTGTCCGCAAGCTCTTTTTGCTGTCGTTTGGCAGCGGCACGCGGACGGTCCTGCCCATACATAGCAATCCCTGCCGTCTGCACGAGGCAAAGCAGCAGGGCGATACACCATTGAT
The DNA here is from genome assembly GCF_036416795.1 of Bacteroides sp. MSB163. Classification (NCBI taxonomy): domain Bacteria; kingdom Pseudomonadati; phylum Bacteroidota; class Bacteroidia; order Bacteroidales; family Bacteroidaceae; genus Bacteroides; species Bacteroides maternus. The sequence continues at coordinate 2,860,092 of NZ_CP143867.1, forward strand.
ATGTTTTAGTTCCTTTCGTCATTTATTTTTTTAGAGTATCGAGTATGCCGATAATACGTTCTAAGTCCTCTTCGTTATTGAACGGGATACTGATTTTACCTTTTCCTTTCTCCGAACAGGTCAGCTGCACTTTGGTGCTGAAGAAGCCTGATAACTGTTGTTTCAGCATATTGAATTCTTCGGGCAGTTTGGCTCGTTTGGGAGCTATTTTGCGTCCGCCGCTTTTTACGGTTTCGCCTTCGCTCAGGGATTTTACTATTTCTTCCACTTTGCGTACGGAGTATCCGTGCTCGATGATTTCTTCAAATATCTTCACTTGCAGCTTCGGATCGGCCAAGGTTACGAGCGCACGGGCATGCCCCATGTCAATCTGCTTGTTCTGTATGGCCATCTGAATGGGTGCAGGCAGTTTCAACAGGCGCAGGTAGTTTGCGATGGTAGTGCGCTTTTTACCTACACGTTCGCTGAGGCGTTCCTGTGTCAGGCCGTATTGTTCCAGCAGGTGCTGGTAGGCAAGGGCGATTTCCACAGAATTCAGGTCTTCGCGCTGTATGTTCTCGATAAGCGCCATTTCCATGACGTTTTCGTCGTCGGCGGTGCGGATATAGGCGGGGATGCTTGTCAGTCCGGCAAGTTGCGAGGCGCGGAAGCGGCGTTCTCCGGCAATGATCTGATATTCATCGTCCGAAAGCTTACGCAAGGTGATAGGCTGAATGATACCTATTTCAGAGATTGAGTCGGCAAGTTCCTGAAGTGCCGTTTCGTCAAATTCATGACGTGGCTGATTCGGGTTGACGACAATCTTCGACAACTCTATTTCGTTGATGGAAGAAGAGCCTTCGGTCTGCACTTCGTCCATTGAGAGCAGAGCGTCAAGTCCGCGTCCTAATGCATTTCTTTTTTGTGCCATGGTTCTTCGTTTTTAAGTTAATTGTTACGACTAATCAGTTCTTTGGCAAGTGCCATGTGATTTTTGGCTCCTGTGGAGTCTGCATCATACAAGATGGTAGGAAGACCATAGCTGGGAGCTTCACTCAGTTTGACGTTGCGTTGCACCACGGTTTTGAACACCAGTTCCTGGAAGTGGCGTTTCACTTCGTCGTAAATCTGGTTGGCCTGGCGCAGGCGTGAGTCGTACATGGTCAGCAGGAATCCTTCGATTTCGAGTGCCGGGTTCAGTTTCGACTTGATGATTTTAATTGTATTCAGCAACTTACTGATGCCTTCCAATGCGAAGTATTCCGCTTGTACGGGGATAATCACAGAGTCGGCTGCGGTCAGTGCGTTGATGGTAATCAGTCCCAGTGAGGGCGAGCAGTCTATCAAGATATAATCAAACTCTTCCTTCAGCGGGGCAAGTACTTCTTTCAATATCTTTTCCCTGTTTTTCAGATTGAGCATCTCTATCTCGGCGCCCACCAAGTTTATGTGTGAGGATATCACTTTCAGTGTATCAATCTCGGTGTCATGGATAGCTTCGCGAACATCAGCCCGGTCGATAATGCATTCGTAAATAGTGCATTCCGACTGCTTGATGTCGACACCCAAACCGGAAGAGGCGTTTGCCTGCGGGTCTGCGTCCACAACGAGCACTTTCTTTTCCAGGGTGGCGAGTGAGGCTGCGAGGTTAATCGTAGTCGTTGTTTTTCCTACACCACCTTTTTGATTTGCCAAAGCAATAATTTTTCCCATAATCTTAGTGTTTATTGGCAGCGAAATAAGTGATAATTCCGTATTGCGCCTACTAAAAAAGAGAAAGATTGCAAAATCTGTTGATAAGTCGCCTTTTTTGTTAATAACTCAAAGCCGTTTTATTCCATTTCGACCTGTTCCGGCACTTTTCGTTCTCTTGTTCAGCTTGCAAATATACGTAATTATCTTGAAATGAAATATCTTTTTTGTCTCGCTTGCAGAAGATTAAGATTTGTTTTAAGTGCCTGTCCGCATTTTGGGCGTGGTTTGTGCGAATAATCATGCGTTCTGCGCTTTCATCTCTTTCAGCGGCTTTAGACCGTTGTGTGTAAGGCGTTTAGACTGAAATTTCCGGTCGGGGACGGCTTTCAGTGCTTTCAGCCTGTTACCGTATCAATATCCTTTGCTTCGTCTTCCGGCTTATTTTTGGTCTGTACCCGTTCGCGTTCCAGCGTTTCGGGACGTAGCATTTCGTGGGGGAAGTACTTGCTCAGCGGGTAACGGAAGAAATCCATGTCCTGGCGTAGCCTTCCCACCAACGTGCGATCCGGTTTGAAGTAGATGCGTGAAACCCGCACCTTGCCCGGCATCACGTCATCGGGATGTTCGAAGCCTTCGCTCGTTATGGCGAGGTTGAAAGAGCCGAGTCCTCTGATGGTGACGGACTCGCCCTCTCTGAGCGCTTCCTCTATGTATTTGGGCAGGTCCACCAGTACGCTTTGCACGTCTCCTTCGCCCATGCCTTTGCGGCGTGCCATGCGTTGCGCCAGCTTTTCGGTAGTTACTCCGCCGCGTGGTTGCAGGGTACGTTGCACAGCGTAGTATAGTTGTTTCATTCCTTCCTTGGAGCGGAAGAGTTTCTTCCTTACTAAATAAATCATTCCCATATCTTTGTTCTTGTTGATTGATGTTGCTGATGAGGTCTATGCTTCTCAATGTCAGCAGCATAGTATCCTAATGCTTGGAACTCATATCCCTATGGACTGTAGCTCCCTTTGTTTAGCCGCTCAAGATGGCATCTTGTGTAGTATGAGATGCTATCTTGAACAACACAAGATGCCATCTTGAGCGGCAAAGGTAATCATGCTTCAGTAGATATGCAAGCTTTTTGCGGGGGAAAGGTAAGGGAGATGTGCGTGATGGGGAAGGGGAGGCTGCAGCGCGGACGTTAAATAACCGAAACTTCTCCTCCTTTTAGCCGCTTAAAGCGGGAAACTCCTCTTGAAAATGTGATTGAGTGGAGTAAACTCCTCCTGATTTTTGTGAACGTGCCTCTTTATGCGGTGGGAAGTTTCTTTCGTTAGGTTGTATTGTATATGAAATAAAAATATAGGGATTTTGTGTCGTATATGAAACAAAAATCCTATATTTGTGTTGCGTATATAAAACAAATAAAGAAGATGGATCAAGAACTGATAAAACAGATTATAGGTGAAAATCAGGAGTTTGTTCAGAATGTGAAGTTGCTGCAACGTCCTTTCAAGTTTGAAGACAACGGGAACTATGTCTTTTTAGGCATTCGCCGTGCCGGAAAGTCTTATCTTATGTTTCAACGGATTCATGAGCTGATGAAAAGGGGAGTTGATATAGAAGAAATTCTCTATCTTAATTTTGAAGACGAACGTTTCATAGGACTGAAGTCGGAAGATTTGGATGAGATAAAGCGGGTGTATGAAGAAACATTTTCTTTTCGTCCAATTTTCTTTCTGGATGAGATACAGATTGTGCCAGGCTGGGAAAAATTTGTTCGTCGACTGGCAGATAAGAACTATCGGGTATTTGTTACGGGAAGCAATGCTAAAATGCTGAGTTCTGAGATTGCTACGACCTTAGGCGGGCGTTTCCTGATACAGAATGTATATCCATTCTCCTTTAGGGAATTTTTAAATTTCGAAGGATTTGAATTGAAATCAAATTGGCTTTATACACCGGGTATTAGAAATGGGGTGGTGCGTAGTTTTGATACTTATTTCTATAATGGCGGTTTTCCGGAACTACTTTCTTTTGAAGACAAGCGTTCATGGTTGAGCGGATTGTATCAGAAGATATTTTTCGGCGATTTAGTTGCCCGTTATTCTTTGCGTAATTCGGATTCAATGCGGTTGTTGGTGAAAAAATTGGCGGAGAGTGTGATGCAACCTTCTTCTTATAATCGTTTGAAGAATATAGTTTCTTCAGCGGGAGAAAGTGTGGGGGTGCGTACCATTATTGATTATGTGGGCTATCTGCAAGAGACTTGGCTTATATTCAGTTTGGAAAACTATGCTGCGAGGTTCGCAGAGCGTGAGAGTAACCGTAAATATTACTTTATTGATAATGGAATCTTGAATTTGTTTATTTTCCGGCCGGAAACTTTATTGTTGGAGAATCTTGTTGCGATAACCTTGCATCGTCAGTTTGGAGAAAAGGTTTATTTCTACAATCAACATATAGAAGTTGACTTTTATATACCGGAGGAAAGTTGGTTGATTCAGGTTTCATATAATATTTCGGATGTGCAGACTTTTGAGCGTGAAGTCAATGGAATTGTGAAGGCGGCTAAGTTCCTGAATGCGGAAAGACTTCAGATTGTGACTCGTAATGATGAACGGGTAATAGAAAAGGATGGGCTTTCAATAGAGGTGTTGCCTATCTGGAAATGGCTTATTCAGATTGGTAAAAGCCGGAACGTTAACACATTTTAAGTACCGGAGTTTGCGCTTTCCGGGAACTAATGAACTGGTCTCTAATGGTGTGCATCACGGCACATTCCGTCATGGACAGGGGGATGCCACACTTCCGTTTTTATTTCATTTTGACCTGTTCCGGCACTTTTCGTTCTCTTGTTCACTCTTATTGTTCCATGTATTCTCATACATGGGTTCTACCTTGATTCCTCCAACAGGTATGCTTCAGTAGATATGCAATTTTTATGGGGAAAGTACGGTGGAGCTACGGTGAATGTACAAAGGGAGTTTATCTGAAATCTAATCTGTCATGAATAATGCAGGCTATAATGGTCATGAACAAGAGGTAGCTGTTCCCTTCAACGGAGGTGGTGAGGGCATTGGAAAAGATTGTAGCGTTGGGGAAGGAGATAAAGTGAAAGTTATTATATTTATATTTGTGGAATTATGGTTTATGTAAGTGATCTCCGGAATAGAGCGGGATTACGTATCTTTTCTCTTAAAAAATACCAATGAGCGGAAAAACATCTACTTTCTCTTTTTCTGGTACTTCTTTTGCTTTCTGCATCAGAAGGTTTGATATATGGACAAAGATATAAGCCAAGATTTTAGAACAGTTTGCTCCACTTTTTTCAAGTAATTTTGCTGTGTTTTAATATTTTTGCTTATTTTTGTCACCATTCTGATTGCTGAAGTGTCAGTATGATATTGGAATAATCTTTTTTAATAAAAAGCGTTTGAAATATTATCCCACCATGAAATCTCGACAATTTCACGCACTTGGGATAATAAACAAGAACGCTCACGTCTTTGTTATATGCCATTCTTTCAGGAATGTACTATACTCATAGGCGTGGGCTATTGTTTATTACTAAGTGCAGGGCAGTCGAGAGCCTCATGGTGGTAATATTCAATAAGTCCCACGCTTTTATGTATAATGTAATGCCGAACGGGGGACAGGGGGGCATGAAAGAAATACTTATGAGAACATTTTCAAAAAATCAAATGAGAGTATTATTGCTTTTTGTATCGGTTGTTTGTGCTGTGTCTGCCAGCGCTCAAAACGATGGAAAAAAGAACCAGTGGGCCATGGAAGTCGGTATTGGTGGTAATGGAGCAACTACCGTAAATTTGGGGTTCCGGTGGCAACGCAATCTCCATCCTTATGTGGCCTGGGATGTGCTTGCTCTGAATGTCGTTGCTCCTACGGAGGAATTGTCTGAAATGCTCATGCCTCAACTTATGACTGGCGTACGTCTGCTTTCTCCGGAACTATCGGGGATGAAAGTTTATGTGACGGGACGCGCCGGATACGGTGGCATCATGTCGGGTAATGCAGATGCCCGCGGACAGGGGCTGGCTTTTGAAATAGGAGCAGGTATCAATATCACCAAACACTTGTATGCAGGCTATGCCTACAATCATCAGGACTTGGGAACAAGCGAGGTCAAGGTCAATAAACAAACCATAAGCGTTGACCGGAAGTTGAAATATCATTCTTTCCGCATCGGTTGGATATTCTAAAGTTTGTTCAATGCTAAGATGCATTAACTAGAGGGTGTGTCAAAACGCTGACACACCTTCATGAAATTATATCAGGAATGAAAAATGTCATATAATAGATGAAATATGTATGAGTTTGAAGAAAATTAATTATTTATTGCCGCTTTTACTTTTATTGCTTTACTTCGCTTCTTGTAGTAAAAAAGAGGATGAATCTAACTCTTTGCCGACGAAAGAGGAGTATGAATCTGAAGTGGTTAATCCTGATTATGTGCCAATAGATTGGGAGATTACCCGACTTTTAGAGTGTAAGCCGGACGAAGGCGTATATTCTTTTCGGTCTTCTGCTTCAACTGCAAGTTTACGTGCAGGGTCTGTACTCACGATAGATGCAGATACAACTGGATATATTGTAATTGTAAAGCAAATAACTCGTGATGGAGATGTTGTGAGGATAAAAACAAAGCCAGGTACTCTTTGTGATATTTTTGCAAATACGGAGTTCACACTTGCTTCATCAGAACAAGTGGTTACTCGTGTAAATGATAAAGTGTATTATCCGGAAAGTATAATATACCGGGATAGCGACGGCGAATTAAAGTCTATGGATATAGCTACTACTCGTTCGGGTGTTTCATTAACAGAGAACTTATGGAGTTGGGGGAAAGACTTTAGTGGAGGAGAATTATTTAGCGGGGATAATTATAAGCTCTACTTAAAAAAGGCTTCTTTTAAAGTAGGCGTTGACTTGAACTTAACTTTAAGTTTTGGACAACGGACTCTATCAACTAGTACAGCGGAAGCATTCGTTCAATATCAAAGTAAGGCTTTAAAAGTTAGTGCTTCTATCATAGGTACTGCATCGACAGAACAAACGCTGCAATTTGATGTTTGGGGAGAATATCATAATTTGAATCAACAGGATGAATTGTGGAAACGCAATATGTTTAAACCTATAGATATCAAATTTAGAATAGGCTATGTGCCTGTTTATATAAGATTGAACGCAGATCTCTATAGAGGTGCATCATTTGATGTGGAAGGGAAAATGTCAGCTTATATGGGATATACAGACACTGCGACAGGGCGTTTAGGGATCTCTTGGCAACAAGAAACAGGCTACAAATCCGTATCAGAGTTCAAGAATGACTTTAATCTTATTTATCCTACGATAGAGGGACAGGGAGAGATCAATGCCAAAGCCTGGTTTTATCCAAGGATTCGATTATGGCTTTATGGAATTATCGGCCCTTCGTTTGATATAAAACCTTATTTGGGAACACATGTTGATGGAGGTTTTAAAGAGAAGCTTCTTAATTCATCTAATGATTTCTGTGCATGGTCGTTACGTAATTTCACAGGTTTGGATGTGGCTGCAGGATTAAGTTTTGCATTTTTAGGTCATGAGATAGATAATTATACTACTCCCAGTATTAATGTAATAGATAAAACTTTATATCGTTCTCCTTATGATATTAATATTGTTTCTTCTTCCTCGGAAAAGGTAGAGGCAGGTATCAATAACTCTGTTTATTTTGAGGTTTATGATGTAGATTCACTATTCTATAGGAAATTACTTACTCCACTTCCGCAAATAGTAAAGTTTGAAGGAAATGGTAATCTTTCTTCTAAATATGGTATAACATCTAAAGGGAAAGTGAGTGTTGATTGGATTCCGGATTCAGCAGCGGATACGTTGTATGCTATACTTTATAATTCGGATGGAAGTAAATTGAAGCAGACAAAGTTCTTTGGCAAAGAGCCGGCAGCCATTACTGGGAATAGTAGTGATATTACTTCTAATTCAGCAAAAATTGTTTGTTCTTATGCCAATGTGCCGACTACTGCTGAATATGGTGTGAAGATTACTTCAAACACTAATTCTTGTTCATTACCGGCTTCTATTGATGGTAGTTCTGGAGATTATACTTTTGAGTTAAAAGAGCTGGCTTCGGAAACTGCTTATTCTTATAAAGCCTATATTTTGTATAAAGGGAAGTATTATGAAGGAGAGACAAGGAGTTTCACGACTAAAGAGGATGAGAATAAGTACATTCCAACACCTGGTAGAGTCGTGGATTTAGGGTTAAGTGTAAAATGGGCCTCATGTAATTTGGGTGCACAAAATCCAGAGGAATATGGGGAATATTTTCCATTCAAAAAAGATATGACCCAAGTATGTGATTCATACTTAGTCGGTGGATTGCGAATTCCAACAAAAGAGGAAATAGAAGAACTTGTTACAAAATGTGAGGGTGTTTGGATTTCATATAAGGGAATAAATGGGCTATTAGTGATTGGTCCTAATAAAAATAAGATATTTTTGCCGGCCACAGGGGAGTTTGTTAATGGTAGGATACATTACTTGCAAGGACGAACGGGATCGTATTGGTCTTTTACGATAGGAGTGAACTACAATAAAATTATGGGGGCATATGTGTGGGGATTTAACGATGATAGAAAACTTCAACTAGGAGGAATTGACGGGCCTTCAGATCACTATAATCCATATTATACGATCAGAGCTGTTTGTCGATAATATTTAAGTACTTTGTTACTAAAGATAATGTGATATATTTAGTTTGGATATATAGTGTGAAGAAAATATAAGTTCGCTCTGTTAAAAAGTGGATGAAAGATGGTAGAGTATCTTGGTTTTATTCTTTTGGGGAAGGATCAAGATACTTTTATTAAAAGGGTTTTGATTTGTATTGGCCAATACAAAGTATTTGTAGGATTTCTGCTATAGGTTGTTTTGCTTATATTTCTATTGTTTCCTTTAAAATTTATAATGAGCATTGAATATCTTGTTTGCTATTCTTTACCTATATATTGGTAAAAGCCGGAGCGGTAACACATATTAAGTACCAGAGTTTGCGTTTTTAGTTAGAGATACATATCTTCGCAGACTATTCAAATACTTGTCGATTAAGAAAGTGAATAACAGCGGAAAGAAGAGAGTAGTTATAGCATGGGTGCTGATGATGGCACTTCTGCCGTTCTTCGTGGTGAAGGCTTTTCACCATCACGAGGACGAGCATGCTGCTTCCTGTTCCCATGCAGATCATCCGCGCCATTCGTCCGATGATTGTGCTATCTGTCACTTTTCTCTTTCTCTTTTCACGGAAGCGCAGTCTGTTGACTTCCGTTGCATCTTAACGCCCATCACATTTGAGCAGGTTGTTCATCAGGATAAGATTGTTTATACACTGTCTTATTCACATTATCTACGCGCACCTCCCATAGCTTGATTACATAATTTACATTCATGTGGAGACGGGCTTTCTGTAGCTTGCCTCTCATTGTTTTATTCTAAATTAAGATTGTAATCAATGCGTATAGGAATTATTCCGGGCGTGATGGGGATGTTGTGTACAACCCTTTCCGTCCATGCGCAGGAATCCGATTCAGTCCGTAATGTAGCTTTGCCTGAAGTCGTGATAGCGGAAACCTATCAACAGCTTCAGGACAAAAAGACTGCACTTACGCTCGAAGTGGCTGACAGGGATTTCTTGCGGAAACATTTCACGGGTAACTTCATGCAGGCTATGGAAAATATCCCCGGCGTGCAGGCTATGGATATCGGTTCGGGATTCTCCAAGCCGATGATTCGTGGCATGGGCTTTAATCGGGTGGCTGTATTGGAGAATGGCATCAAACAGGAAGGGCAGCAGTGGGGTGCAGACCACGGTCTGGAACTGGATGCTTTCAATGTAGATGCCGTGAATGTAATGAAAGGCCCTGCTTCGCTGCTTTACGGCAGTGACGCTATGGGCGGAGTGATTGACATTGCTCCGGTGCAGGTGCCGGCAGAGAATATGTTGCTCGGTGACGTGACGCTGTTGGGTAAGTCTGTGAACGAAACCATAGGCGCTTCACTGATGCTGGGTATCAAAAGAAATGCTTGGTATATGCGGTTGCGTTACTCGGAACAGCGCTTTGGAGATTACAGTATCCCGGCAGATACGATTGTTTATCTGACTCAGAAGATGCCTGTTTACGGTCGACGACTGAAGAACACGGCGGGATGGGAACGTAACGTCAATTTCTTTACTCAATATCAGAAGAAAGGATATAAGTCGAATCTCGCCGTGTCCAATGTTTTTCAGAAGACGGGGTTCTTCCCCGGAGCACATGGAGTGTCTGACTTGTCACGTTTGGAAGACGACGGTGACAGCCGGAACATCGATCTTCCTTACAGTAAGGTAAATCACCTGAAAGTGACCACTCATCAGCAGTATGCCTGGGAGAAGTTTATCCTGTCGGGTGATATCGGTTATCAGAACAATCATCGTGAGGAATGGAGTGCGTTTCATACCCATTACGGAGCACAACCGCTGCCGGAAACTGATCCTGACAAAGAACTGGCCTTTAATCTGAATACTTTCAGCTTTTCGGCAAAAGGACGGTGGATCGGTTCTTCTCCTTGGGAACATCGGATGGGGTGGGACTCCCAATTCCAGCGAAATACGATTTCCGGTTATTCTTTCTTGTTGCCGGAATATGATCGTTTTACTACCGGTATATCCTGGCTTACGACGTATCGTCCGGATAATACATTATCCGTCAGTGGAGGTGTACGGTATGACTATGGTCGCATGCGTGTCTTTGCCCATGATGATCCTTACCTGGCTACTTATTTGCAGGAACAGGGGTATGATGAAGAGCAGGTGGAGTTCTACCGGTGGAACAGTCGTCGGGTAAACAGGAGCTTTGGCGACTATTCTTTATCATTGGGTGTGGTATGGACGCCCTCGACGCGGCATCAGTTGAAGGTAAATGTCGGGCGGAGTTTTCGTCTTCCGGGAGCTAATGAACTGGCTTCGAATGGTGTGCATCACGGCACATTCCGTCATGAACAGGGAGATGCCGCGCTTTCGTCCGAACAGGGTTGGCAGATGGATGCTTCTTATCAGTTGAAGTACGGGAGATGGTCCGTATATGTTTCTCCTTTCGTCAATTGGTTTAGTAATTATATCTTTCTGAGGTCTACGGGGGAATGGTCTGTTTTACCCCATACGGGACAGATTTACCGTTATACGCAGACGGAAGCCTTGTTTGCCGGAGCGGAGGCGAGTGTGGAACTGACTATTTTGCCCACTCTCAACTACCGTATATCCGGTGAGTATGTCTATACCTACAATTGTGATGAACGTATTCCTTTGAGTTTTTCTCCGCCTGCCACGTTGCGCAACACGCTCACCTGGCAAAGGAAGCGGTATATGCTTTATGCCGAATGGCAGAGCATAGCCAAGCAAAATCGTGTGGATCGCAACGAAGACCGCACGCCCGGTGCAAACCTCTTTCATATAGCTGGCTCTCTTGATTTACCCGTTGCCGGAACGGAGGTGGAGATCACTCTGACTGTCCGTAATTTATTCAATACGCGGTATTACAATCATCTCAGTTTTTATCGGAAAGTGGAGATTCCCGAACCGGGGCGAAACTTTCAATTATTAATTAAAGTACCATTTAAAAAATTATTCAAATGAAAACAAGATTTTATTTCCCGATGATTATTTCCCTTTTAGTGATAAGTGTCTCATTACTTACTGCTTGCGGAGACAGCGACAATCCGCTTAGTGATACTACAAAACCGGTGATTGACCTTAAATCGCCTGCCGAAGGCGGAGTACTGGCAATAGGCAGTGAACACGGAGTACATTTTGAGATGGACTTATCGGATGATGTCATGTTGAAATCGTACAAGATAGAGATTCACAATAACTTCGACCATCATTCGCATGATACCCGCACTGCTGAGACGACTATTGATTTCACCTTTAATAAGTCTTACGATGTTTCGGAACAAAGGACGGCTCATATCCATCATCATGATATCGTGATACCTGCTAATGCCACTCCGGGAGATTACCACCTGATGGTTTACTGTACGGATGCTGCCGGAAATGAGGCACATGTCGCACGCAATATCGTGTTGAGTGCGACGGGAGGAGATGACGGACATCACGAAGAATAACGGTTTACGCTGGTTTTATTCGATATATCGAATGAAACGCAAACTTTGGGACAACAAAAGCAAAGTATTGTATTAGGTGCTTTCTTTATTTTTGCCTACTTTTGCATAGAAAATAAAGATGAATATGGAAAATCAGAGACCTTTGATATTGGTTTCCAATGACGATGGTGTCATTGCAAAAGGCATTAGTGAGTTGGTTAAGTTTCTTCGTCCGCTGGGAGAAATAGTTGTGATGGCGCCGGATACGCCGCGTTCGGGTAGCGCAAGTGCGCTGACTGTAACGGAACCCATTCATTATCAGTTGGTTCGTAAGGATGTAGGACTGACAGTTTATAAATGTTCCGGTACTCCGGTAGACTGCATAAAACTTGCTTTACATACGGTGCTCGACCGCAAACCCGATCTGATAGTCGGTGGCATCAATCATGGCGATAACTCGGCCGTGAATGTGCATTATTCCGGTACGATGGGAGTGGTAATTGAAGGCTGCCTGAAAGGTGTGCCTTCCATTGGTTTCTCTCTTTGCTGTCATGATCCGAATCCTGATTTTGAGCCTTCCGGTCCTTATATCCGTGAGATAGCCCGTCAGGTTTTGGAAAAGGGGTTGCCTCCGTTGACTTGTCTCAATGTAAACTTCCCCAATGTGCCGGAACTCAAGGGAGTTAAAGTCTGCGAACAGTCCAAAGGACAGTGGACCAATGAATGGGAGAATTTCGCGCATCGCGGTGATACCCATTACTACTGGCTGACCGGTGAGTTCCAGAATACTGATCCCGATAATGAAAAGAATGATCATTGGGCACTTGATAACGGGTATGTAGCTATTACTCCGACCAAGGTGGATGTTACGGCTTACGAACTTATAGATGAGCTGCAGAGTTGGTTCTAATTCAATTGACAATTGACAATTGAAAGTTGACAATTACTATGCAGATTGAAGCTATAGCCAATTGTTAACAATGAATTGTCAATTGTCAATTGTTAATTGTCAATTGATATGAAGTATTACTTGATTGTCGGTGAAGCTTCCGGTGACTTACACGCATCTCACCTGATGGCAGCTTTGAAGGTTGAAGACCCGCAGGCGGAATTCCGTTTTTTCGGGGGCGACCTGATGGCAGCAGTGGGTGGAACGATGGTGAAGCACTATAAGGAATTGGCTTATATGGGTTTTATCCCGGTGTTACTGCATTTGCGTACAATCTTTGCTAACATGAAACGATGTAAAGAGGATATTGTGGCATGGCAGCCGGATGTAGTGATACTGGTGGATTATCCCGGTTTTAACCTGAATATTGCCAAGTTCCTGCGAGCTAAGACGCAAATCCCGGTCTATTATTATATCTCTCCGAAGATATGGGCGTGGAAAGAATACCGTATCAAGAATATCAAGCGGGATGTGGATGAATTGTTCTCCATTCTGCCGTTCGAGGTGGAGTTTTTCGAAGGCAAGCATCATTATCCGATACATTATGTAGGCAATCCTACGGTAGATGAAGTGACCGCTTTCCGTGCGGAACATCCTGAAATGTACGATGATTTTATTCGTGAGACCGGATTGGAGTCTAAGCCGATAATCGCTTTACTGGCGGGTAGCCGGAAGCAGGAGATAAAAGATAACTTGCCCGATATGCTTCGTGCAGCTTCAGCTTTTCCTGAGTACCAATTGGTTTTGGCGGGCGCACCTGGTATTTCTCCTGACTATTATTATGAATATATAGGCGGTGCGAAAGTAAAGATCCTTTTCGGACAAACCTATCGTTTGCTGCAACAGGCTGAAGCTGCATTGGTAACTTCGGGAACTGCTACGCTGGAAACGGCTTTGTTCCGGGTGCCGCAGGCTGTTTGCTATCATACGCCGATAGGGAAGGTAATTTCGTTCCTGCGCCGTCATATACTGACGGTAAAGTATATTTCATTGGTGAATCTTATTGCAAATCGTGAGGTGGTGAAAGAACTCGTGGCTGATACGATGACAGTAGAGCAGGCCCGTGCTGAACTGGAACGTATCTTATATAATAAGGAATATCGGCAACGAATGCTTGAAGACTATGAGTACATGGCATCGCGTTTGGGAGATGCCGGTGCTCCGAAGCATGCTGCGCAAGAAATGATACGCCTGTTACACCTGCATTATTGTAGTGGGAGTTAAAGGAGTAGAGGAGTTACATAATGAAAGTCTTTTTGCTTCAAAAGGATATAAAATAGTTAAAAGAGATAAAGCCGGTGCAGTAAATGCCCGGCTTTCGTATTTTATAGTCAGAATACACGAAAGATTATGAACTAACAATTTTTACGAAAACAAGCAAAAGGACTTTGATTATGAAGAGATTACATTGGCTATTTTTTATGATGTGTCTGGCAGTACTACCTGCCTTGCAACTATGTGATGATTTAGATGACGGATACTCTATCGGTGATTTTTCTTATCCGAATTGGAGCACCGTACGCGTGAAGGGGAATACTTTCTATCTGGAAAGTGACACTTGGGGAACACTTTGGCCTATTAATACGAATATGGGTTGGTATCAGCCTGTAGACGGACAGCGCATAATAACAATCTTTAATCCCATCTATGATAATTATGAAGGATATGATCATGCCGTGAAGATTGAGAAGATCTGGCATGCCCTGACGAAAAGTGTGGAATCGCTGACATCGGAGAATGACGAGGAATATGGTAATGACCCGGTATTTATTTATAAAGGGGATATCACTATCAGTGGGGGATATATGAACGTTATCTTTATGCAGAATCTGCCCAAGAATTCGGGTACGAAACATCGTATCAGTCTGGTACAACGTGCTGAAGATGCCGAGGCGCCTTTAGCGGAAGAAGGTAATGATGACGGATATATCTATCTGGAACTTCGATACAATGATTATGATGACCTGAGTGGAGTTCGTGCTCCCGGATTAGTGTCGTTCAATCTGAAAGAATTGAATATAACTTCTGAAACGAAAGGTATCAAGTTGAAGCTGAATTCAGAAGTAAACAATGAAGTCGAAATTACCTTTGAAAAACAATCGGATAATTCCGCAAAAGCTTCTAACTTAGATTTCTCAAAGATGCAATTGAAGTAAAGTAAAGTGTTTTGTGTGGGGCCGGGTGAATGTGAATTCCTCCGGCCTTTTTTATTTCATCAACATTAAAACGTAGAGGTAAACCACTGCTGCGGGGATTGCTAGTAAAGCACTGTCGAAACGGTCGAGCATTCCACCGTGGCCGGGTAGGATGTGACCCGAATCTTTGATACCTAACTGGCGCTTCATTAACGACTCCGTCAGATCCCCCCAAGTACCAAAGATGACAACAACCAGTGCCAGTCCGGCCCATTCCCAAACAGACAGGAATGAGAAGTAGTGGGCGAATACGAATGAAGAAGCGATAGAGAACACACCACCACCGATGCTTCCTTCCCATGACTTCTTGGGGGAAATACGTTCGAACAAACGATGCTTGCCGATTAACGAGCCTACACAATATGCGCCAGTGTCACTCAGCCATATAAATATAAAGATGGAAAGTGGTAGGATGGGATTGTAGATCACGCTGCTTTCTGTCGGGTTATATTGGAAAGCCAATACGTTGAGCAATGCAAACGGCAATGCTACATACAGCTGGCTTAACATGGAAAAGGCCCAGTTGCCAATGGGATTCTTCTTTTTCAGATACAGTTCTGTAATTATCAGGTAAAGCAGTAATGCCAGATAAGGCAGAAATACCTGGGCTCCGATAGTGGATTGACAAAAGCCCATTACAGCCAAGAAGAGATAAGCGCCTCCCAAAGCGGTAATTGTTTTATTGATTTGTACTTCACCGTTTTGGTTTATCAAGTGGGCAAATTCGTGTACGCTCAGTGCACCGATAATGGTGAACAGGATACCGAATGAAAGGGGGCTGTATAGGATACAGCCCACCAATACTACTACGAATAACACACCTGTGATGGCGCGTTTTAAGAAATTGCTTTTCACGGTAATTCCGTTTTTAGTTCTTTATTCTTTTGCGGGTCGTTCTACAGAAACTTTGGTACCTTCTGCTGAAACCTTTGTTTTGCCGGTCTCTGTTCCGCCTTCAACATTGTTTTCTTCTTCCGCTTTTACTTCTTTTTCGCTCTCCACTGCTTCTTTGGCAGCTGCTTCTTCAGCTTTCTTAAGGTCTTCCGAAATCTTGTTTGCGCTGATTTCTTCAGAACGGGAAGCCCAAGGACGTTTTCCGAAGATTTCTTCCACATCTTCTGCAAAGATAACTTCTTTATCTATCAGCAACTGTGACAGTTTGGCGTGTCCATCCTTATGTTCGGAAAGTATTTTCTTAGCACGTTCGTACTGTTCGTTCACCATATTCTTCACTTCTTCGTCAATCAGTTCAGCTGTTTTTTCGCTGTACGGGCGATTGAAAGAATATTCATCGTTGCTGTAATAACAAAGGTTGGGCAACTTTTCGCTCATTCCTAGGTAGGCAATCATGCCGAAAGCCTGCTTCGTAACACGTTCCAGGTCATTCATGGCACCGGTCGAAATACGTCCCAGGAACAAATCTTCGGCAGCGCGTCCACCCAATGTGGCGCACATCTCATCAAGCATTTGTTCTTTGGTGGTAATCTGGCGTTCTTCGGGCAAATACCAGGCAGCGCCCAAGGCACGTCCGCGTGGAACAATCGTTACTTTAATCAGCGGATTGGCATATTCCAGCAACCAGGAGATGGAAGCATGTCCTGCCTCATGGATAGCGATGGAACGACGTTCCGCTTCCGTGGTGATTTTCGTCTTTTTTTCCAAACCACCAACAATACGGTCTACAGCATCGAGGAAATCTTGTTTGCCTACGAACTTTTTGCCGTGGCGGGCAGCGATCAGTGCAGCCTCATTGCAGACATTGGCGATATCAGCACCGGAAAAGCCCGGGGTTTGGCGCGCCAACAGGTCTACGTCTACTGTATTATCTATTTTGATGGGGCGTAAGTGTACGCCGAATACTTCCTTACGTTCGTTGAGGTCGGGAAGGTCTACATGAATCTGACGGTCAAAACGTCCGGCACGCAACAAGGCTTTATCCAAAACGTCTACACGGTTGGTAGCCGCCAGGATGATTACACCGCTGTTGGAACCGAAACCGTCCATTTCTGTCAATAACTGGTTCAATGTGTTTTCACGTTCATCATTTCCACCCATTGCGGCAGCTTTGGCGCGGGCACGACCTACGGCGTCAATTTCATCAATGAACACGATACAGGGGGCTTTTTCTTTGGCTTGGCGGAACAAGTCACGTACACGTGATGCACCTACACCGACAAACATTTCCACAAAGTCGGAACCAGCCAGTGAGAAGAACGGTACGTTGGCCTCGCCTGCCACAGCTTTGGCAAGTAGGGTCTTACCGGTTCCCGGAGGGCCTACCAGCAATGCGCCCTTGGGTATCTTACCTCCCAGGTCTGTATATTTTTGCGGTTCTTTCAGGAATTCCACAATTTCCTCTACTTCCTGTTTGGCCTCGGCAAGTCCGGCTACATCTTTGAATGTCACTTTCACGGGAGTCCCCTTTTCAAACAGTTGGGCACGCGATTTACCGACATTGAAAATGCCGCCACCGCCTGCACCTCCACCACCGCTCAGACGGCGTGACATGAATATCCAGAAACCTATCAGGAAGGCAATAGGCAGAATCTGCCACAGTACGACCCCGAAATAATTGCGTTTCTTTTCGTAGTTGATAGAACCGTCAAAGTGCAGTTCATCTTTTTCCTTTTGCAGGAAGTTTCCCAAGCTTTCACGAGACGGTGCTTCAGTCGTAATCATAGGATTTTTACCTACTTTACTAGAGTCTGCCTGAAATACGTTTTTAACGTATTGTGGCTTGATATATGCTTCTACAGAGTTATCATCATAACCGATGATTTTACTCATATAGCCGTCACGTACGTATTGCTGGAATTCGTCATAAGAGACACTTTTGATTCCGGTACTGTTTTCATTGGTGATGTACAAGCCCAGAAGCATCATAGCTATGATCATATACAGCCAGTTCAGGTTGAACTTGGGCATATTTACCTTATTGGGCTTTTTGTTAGCGTTATTATTATTGTTGTCCATAGGGCTTATTAATCAATGTCAGGTATTTGGGTTAATTTGGCGTCGGCCCAGAGATTTTCCAGATTGTAGAAGTCTCTCGTTTCGGGTAGAAACACATGGACCAGTATGTCGGAGTAATCCATTGCTACCCATTCGGCATTGCGCAATCCGTCTATTGCAAAAGGTTTGCTGTTAGCGCCTTTACGGGTGAATTCCTTTACGGACTCTACAATGGCGGTCACCTGGCTTGGGGAGTTTCCCTGACAAATGACGAGATAGTTGCAGATAGTATCGCCAATTTTAGAAAGATCTGCTATTACAATATTTTTTCCTTTTTTATCTTGTATACCTTCGGTTATTTGTTGAATGAGTTTCTTTGATTCGTTCATTACTTATTATTAAAATTAAACAGTTGACAAATATACGCTGAATTCTTGTATCAAACACCTAAAAGGGAAAAAGTCTTTCAATTTTTGATTTTTTTTAGGTATATATTTCTTTGGCATACGGCATCTTAGCAGATTTTAGAGAAAAAAACACGAGAAATTGTTTTGGATTATCAAATTCTTTGTATCTTTGCAACCGCAAAACAGGAACGACCTGTTATTGGGCTATGGTGTAATGGTAACACTACAGATTCTGGTCCTGTCATTCCTGGTTCGAATCCAGGTAGCCCAACTATCCAACGGCTTATTTAAGTCAAAAACCCACTAAAATCGCAAGTTTTAGTGGGTTTTTTTGTTGCTTTTCCGACCTGTCCGAAAATTTCGGTGCATATATTCGGTGGTCGAATCGGTGGCAAGTTTCCCTGAATAGCCGCTCTTTTCAGTTGTCTGAACGTTAAATAAAACTAAAGACAATGGATGAGAAGAAGAACACGTTCTCGGTGAGGTTTTGGATGCGTCGCACGAGAACACAAGGAAACGTATCACCTTTGTTTTGCAGGGTTACAATCTGCGGACAAAGATACGAAATTAATGCGAACTTCTGCGCACCGTTGAAGGGCTGGGATGCCAAGGCACAACGCTTCACCGGACGCTCCGCAGAGGAAAAGGATGCTAACCGCATCATAAACGACATGCGTATCAAAATCGAAGATACGCTGAACAAACTACGTAAGAAGGCGGCGGAAATCAATGTGAGGAACTTCCGGCTTACCTTCGAAGATGACAAGAACGAGTATTCAACCCTGTCGGCTCTCTTTGAGTACCACCGAATCATCGACGGAAAGAATCTTGAACCTTCCACAAACTTACTGTATGAAGTGACGGAACGGCTGTTGCTGCGCTTCGTTAAAACCCGTTACAGGCTGTCTGATTACATGGTGGATGCCATTGATAAAGCATTCGTCATGGAGTTCTATGCCTTCCTTCAAGGTTTCAAGAGGGAAGGGGCAACCCGTGTATGCACCGTGAACGGGGCTATGAAACACATGCAACGTTTCAAGAGGGTTATGAACCTGGCTCTGCAGAACGACTGGATAGCATCGAATCCGGTCTGTACGCTGCACGTGAAACGTAATAAGGTGGACCGGGGATATCTTGAGGTGGAAGAGATAGAGAAGATAAAGAGGGCTGTGCTGCCACCTTCGCATGCTGTATTGCGGGATATGTTCCTTTTTGCCGTCTACACGGGCGTATCTTATATAGATATGGTGAACATGACACCGGAAAATATCACGATCGGTATCGACCGGACACGATGGATACACTTTAACCGTCAGAAAACCGGGTTCCGGGTGTCGTTGCCCTTGCTGCCTCCGGCAGAAGAGATACTGGATCACTTTGAATGTTACAGGCCGGAAGGGGAGGGGCGCCGGAAAATTTTCCCCATGCTTACCAATCAGGCTACAAACCGCTATCTGAAAGAGATTGCCAAGGTGGCAGGGGTGAACAAGGTCGTTACTTTCCACCTTGCCCGACACACCTTCGCCACTACCATCACCCTGCAACAGGGGATACCGATAGAAACCGTCTCGAAGATGTTGGGGCATGCCAGCCTCACAACCACGCAAATCTATGCCAAGGTACTGGATAAGAAAATCATGGATGATATGTCGGCTCTGAAGGAAGCGTATGCCAGGAAAGAGGCTCTGAAGAAAGCAAGTAATCAATAACTATACATTATTAATATGAAGAAGAAACTCATTGAACAGAATGCGCTGGATGCAGCTGAACGATTGACGGAAATGACAGACAGGGAGTATCTGCGCAGTGCGGATGTAACACGGATATTCAGTATCAGCAACTCCACGCTGAAGCTGATGCGGGCCAGTGGTGCGCTGCCCTGTTACCGATTCGGGAAGACGTACCTCTATAAAAGAGAGGAAATAGAGGCATGCCTCGTAAAAATCATAGCGGAGAGGGGGTAATCATGGAAGATGGAAAAAAACTGCAGGAGAACTTGAACCGATTGCTGCAGAGGCTGAGAACGATGCAACAGGAGAGCGAAGAGAAGCGGAAAAGATACGAGGAAAAAGGCTGTGTGTATCTGGAAGGCGTGTATAGCGGCGAAGAGAGTGGCTTGTTCTACGCGGCTGAGATGCTGAATAACGTATTGCTTTGTAACGACATAAAGAGAGAGGGGGCGGAAGATGGCGAAACAAGGCTTTAGCTATTACAAGGCGGAGACCGACCGCTTTCAGGACATCAAGATCAAGCGGTTGAAGAAACGCTACCACTGTACCGGCTACGCCGTGTATCAGTATGTGCTGAATGAGATATACCGGGTGCGCGGTTACTTCCTGCAGTTCACCGAAGACCATCTGTTCGATGTGTCGGAGTACTGGGATATTGATGAGGAACTGGTGACGGAAATCATCGGCTACTGTGCCGAAATCGGGCTGTTCTCCGCTCAGCTGTGGCAGGAAAAAGGGGTGTTGACCGGGCGAAGCATACAGGCACGCTACATCGACATCTGCAAGGTGTGCAAGAAGACGGCGATAATTGAGGAAGGCTTCCGGCTGGTACCTGCGGAACAAGCGGCTCCAGCACCGCCTCCACTGCCTTCTCTCTTCCCGGGAGAAGAGTTTCCAACAATGCGGATTGTTCCCGGAAGAATAGCCACGGAAGCGACAGGCGGAAGTGAGGTAGCGGCATCACTTCCAGCCGCCTCTCCGGCTTCGCCGTCGTGTCCGGCTGTGGCACCGCTTCCGGCTTCACCGTCACCACGCGAAGAAACGCCACGGCGGGCGGCGGTTGCGGTTGCCGAAAAAATAACGCCTCAAGGTATTGGTACCGCTGTTTTGGAGGAACTGGAGGCGGCGGAGGTGCGGGAGGTTTCGGAAGGTTTCCAGAAGTTTCCGGAAACTTCCGGAAAAACTCCGGAAGAATCCGACAAATCTATTAAAAGCTATACAAGTGAAACTAAACCCTCCTCTGACTCCCCCCGTGAGGAGGCGGACAAGGCTTCGCTCTCCAGGAACAGAAAACGGCTTCGCCTGTTGCTGCAGTCGGTAGGCTGCATCGATCAGGACTGGCGGTGGATATGCACGGTAGAGGGTGTAGAGGCGGAGGCGTCTCCGGTGTGGCAGTTGGTGGAAGAGCTGAAGGCGAGCGGCGGACGGCACACGTTCGGCGGCTACGTGATGCCCTCGCTTCGCTCGCTGGTGGCGGCGGGAAGGTTGCGGATAAGGCCTCAGACGGTGGACACGGCGGCAGAGCTGCGGCGGTTGCTGCAGGAGGTGAAAGTGCCGAGCTACGACATCGAGAAGGTGCTGAAAGCGGCGGCGGGGCTTGAACCCGTGTTGCGGGAGGCGATTGCGGAGGTGCGGCGGAGCAAAGGCAAGATAACAATGCCCGGCAAGTACCTGATGGCGCAGCTCAGGAAGGTGACGCCTGCGGAAGCTTCGTGACGGGAAGAATCCGGAGGATTGGTCTGTTCACCTCACGAATGAGGCGAGCAAAAACAGTGTATAACCGCACATGAACAGGGCTTTCGTGTGCAGAAATGGAGGAATTATGGAACAGAATCAAGTGAAAACAACTGCCGACCTGGGCGGCAGGTATTACCCCCGTAAGATGCGGCGGGGCTGGTGTGTGGCGCATCGTGTAAGTGTGTGCGGAGTGGCTATCGAGCGTTTCGGTGTGAATTGCGCCACGTATGCGGAGGCCTTCGACAGGGCGGACCGGATGAACCGGAAAGAAGCGGCAACGCCTGAGGGGACAGAACGTTCAACGGCTGAAACCGCTTCGGAAGGTACTGGAGAGCATTTTTCTGACGTCAGGAAGGGGGTGCGGCCATGAGTAGCGAGAAGGTATCTACACTCACCATCAGGCTGACGGCGGAAGAAGCCGCTCAGCTGGAGGCGTTGAAGACGCTGACGAACAAGGCGACGGGCAGCGAAGCGTTGAAGTACGTGATGCGGGAGTATCCGCGGTTTGTAGAACACTACAAACAGGACGTTGCGAAGCAACAGCAAGCGCAGCGGGATGCGGCGGAGATGCGCCGGGCGGTGTGCGGTTATGTGGAGGCGTTGCAACGGCTTCAGGCGGTGGCACTTCGGGAGTAGTGGACCTGAAGGGGAGGGGTGATAGCAACCTTTCCGGAGATATCGCCTTGGTACCAGGTGTGACTGATAGCATTTTCTTTTCAGGAAGAGTTGCCGGCTGCCGGATATTGATAGCAATATCTTGCTCAGCTTCGTTGATGAAGCCAAGATCTCCTGATTGTAGCGATAGCAATATTGCTTCCGGAAGATCTTGCCGGCTCGGAGAATTGCTATTAGTTCTGCGGATGGCGGTGCGGGTATTTCCCTGCGGAATGGGTGGCAGTATCTCTTTCACCACGCCACTTCCCCAATGCACCCGCCGCCCGCGCCTCCGTAAACTGCAGCGCCAGCGGCGACCGCAAAGGGCAAGCCGCGTTACGGGCGGCTGTTTCTGTCCCGAGGCAGCTATAAGGCTTCTGCGGTCATCAGGCTTCCGGCTCTTGCGCCCATGCCGCCTGCCCCTTTGGGTTTGTAACCATTTGGCGGGTCATGCCGCATTTACTGTGTGCGTTTAAGGAACGGGCTTAGGGGGCACTCCCTGCGGAATGGTGGCGAAGTTACTACTGCATCCGGAGCAAGGTTACTCCGCATCTGTAGAAAGATTACTCCGCCAGCGTAGAAAAGTTACTCCGCCTGCCAATAGTCCGGAAGGACAGTTTTGCCGCGCCTGCATCCGTTTCTCCGGAAGGATAGTGTTGCCGCGGTCAGAGTATCGTCGGGCCCGTCGCCCGCCGATGTTGCAGATGCCCTTCCCCTTCAGTGGTATTTCCCTTTTATCCCTGCACGAATGCGGATAAAAGAGAGATGAGCTTAGTATTAAACATAATCGGCGAGATAATATCGGCTGGGCGGAAATACCGCTATTCCAGCCGATATTCCGATTATATTTAATACCGGTTTCTACAGCCCCGCAGCTACCCGCTGCCAACGGGGCTGACCGTGCGGCATGGGTGCCCCGCCTGATGGGTGTCCGGCAGTCCGCTGTGCCGCCGTGCTTCGGGGCGCTGCATTGTGCGGTTTAGCAAGGTTCCGGCTCACTCTCGCGCCCCGGTCGTGGCGGCAAGGCGGGGGAGCGGGCATTTACTCAGGAAGTTTTCTGGTGTGGGCTTCCGGCTTTAGTCCGGAGGTTTCCGAAGTTACTCCGCCTGATGCCCTGAGTCACTCCGCCTTGTGCCCGAAGTTACTCCAGCCTTACGCCGCCTGCCGTCCGGCCAAGCCCAGGGCGTGCCCGCTGAAGACGGGCACAACTCCCCCAGGCGGCAAAGCCGCCGTCTCCCTCCGCCTGCGGTGGGCGGACAGGACAGAGTGTCGGAAGTGGACAAGAATTTTAGTCGTATAGTGGACAAGTTTTCATCCCATTTGCGTACAGTCTGCGTACTGAACTTGTCACTTACTAACGCTTACCTGTCACTTACCAATACTTACCGGAGGCCTTACCAGCACTTACCGAATGAATATCGGGCACTTTTCGGGCACTTACCAACACTTACCGGGTACTTATCGGGCACCTGCCTGTCACTTACCGACACTTACCGGGATACTTACCACCACTTACCGAACGAACATCGGGCACTTTTCGGGCACTTGTCATGGAAGATATTGCACACTGTTTTGCACACTCCTGTCACACTTCTGTCACACTTTGCACACTTTCCGGCACACTACGGCCATGTCTCAGTCACACTTCCGTCACACCCCGTCACACCCTGCACACTGTTTTGCACACTCCTAACTATACTTATATATAGCCTCCGTGCCTATCTGTACGCCATTTCCGTATAAAAAGCGTACATTTACAGTTGTAAATCAAACAATTATTATTATGACCTCTGACGCATTTCTCCCCAAACCCCGCAATATCGCCGCCACTACAGGCGGTGTAACCACCCATTTACGCACCGCCTCCGGCAGTGTGCCGGCTGGTGTGTCGGCACACCTCGAAAACCGTTCCTACGGCTTCAAGGAACTGGCCGTCTTGTATTTCCCCAACATTGCCCCCGCCAGTGCCAGCATCCGCCTGAAGGCTTGGATAAAAGATAGTCCGGAACTGTTACAAATCCTTGCCGGTACGAACTACCACCTCACGGCGCGTGTACTAACTCCTCGTCAGGCTGGAATGATTGAAAACGCCTTCGGCTCACCCTTCTGACCTAATCCTTTAACTCTCAACTCATGAAGCCAATCATCATCCGTCAGCCTGTTCCCGTTGCCGTCAGCGCAATGCCTGCCGACAGCATGCCAACGCTACGTCTGGACTGTATCCGCAGTATCAACCTGATTGTAGTACATTGCACCGCCTCCCGCTGCGACCGCCGTCTTACCCCCGATGACCTGGAGGCGGAACACCGCCGCCGCAACTTCAAGGGTTGTGGTTATCACTTCTTCATCTCCCGCGAAGGCATCATCTTTCCGATGCGGCCGCTCGACCGCGTCGGTGCTCATGTTCGCGGCTTCAACGCCCGTTCCATCGGCATTGCCTACGAAGGCGGGTTAACGCCCGAGGGCATCGCTGCCGATACCCGTACGCCCGATCAGTGTCAGTCGTTGCGCTTCCTCATTCGCATGTTGCTTGATATCTATCCGGAAAGCACGGTTTGCGGCCATCGTGACCTCAGCCCCGACCTGAACGGAAACGGTACTATTGAGCCATGCGAGTGGATAAAGCAATGTCCCTGTTTTGATGCGGTTCAGGAATATGCCCCGTTCTGTCTCAAGGCCTTCCGGCGGCGTCTGTTCCGATAACCGCACATAACTGCCGCCATCTGCCGCCAACCTGACGCACTGTCCGCCACTACGCCCTGGCTTCGTACCTTCGCCGTCGAACAATTAACAACTGATATTGCTATGAAAACTGTACTGAAGTGGGCGTTCCGCGCCCTGAAATTCGTGTTTACGAACGAGAAAGTTATCGACCTCATCGCCTCCCTGTTGGGTAAATCGGGCGACCGAAAGTCTGATAGGAAGTAGTAACTGGTGAAGAGTTCAACCGAAAGAAAGCCGCCCCATGAGGAGCGGCTTTTTTTTGTCCGGTGGTAACAGGCGGTAACAATTCGGAAGGAAAAGTGTAACAGAAGTGTAATATTCAGTCACAGGCAGTCACGGCAGAGTCACAGGGCGGTAACAAATAGGTAACAGCAATACCCGCCACAGGCGTTCTGAACGGTGCTACGGTCACAATCCGGTAACAGCTGGTAATAGCTGCGTCACAATTCGGTCACAGCACCGGTAACAATGGTAACAATCAGCCGTAAGAATTTTCTTACCCCTCAAAGTGTCCCTGTGAGAATTTTCTTACCCCCCGTAAAGAAAATCTTACGGGGTAAACCTTCTTTTTTTACGGGGAGTAAACAGAATTTTACCCCGTAAGCCTCCGGTACTTTACGGGGGTAAAAAAACACGTCCGATGCATATAACCGCACAAATCCGTATTCATCCGCACAAACCCCGCCACGCCTCGCGCGTACGTGCGTACATTTGTTATCGTATTCCTGGCATCAGGAACATATTCCTAAATATAAACCCATTAAAACCCTTTAAAAAAATGGCTGTATCTTATTCTGTATCCGCTCGCAAGAACCCCGCTAAGCCAAACGAGGCTCCGAAATTCTACGCCCAAACGAAAGCCAGTGGCGAGGCTGATTTCAAAACATTAACCCGCGCTGCCGCCGACCGTTGTACGGTGACTGCATCCGATGCAAAGGCTGTGCTGGATAGTCTGATGACTACCATGCAGGAGAAGCTCGCCAACGGTGAGATTGTCCGTCTGCAGGACCTCGGAAGTTTCCGTGTTGTTATCGGCTCGAAAGGTGCCGTATCTGAAGACAAATTCAACTCTACGTTGATTACGAAAGCTCGTATCGTCTTTACTCCCTGCCCTGAATTGAAGTCGCTGATGAAGACATTGAGCTTCAAAAAGACCGGAGTTGCCACTAAATCCTCAGGTAATGAAGGTGGCGGTAATGAAGGTGGTGAAGGTGGTTTGGACGAAAACCCACTGGGTTAAGTCTCCAACGAACTTCTGAACGTTCTAAATTCCCCCGACGAAATGAAAAATCGTCGGGGGAATTTTTTTTTCTCTGCCGGGAAAAGTCACGAGTACTGGCGGGAAATGTCCGGAGTGTGCCGGTGAGGCGGTCAACTGCATGTAAGTATATGTAGGGAGGTATTTTTTTGCTGTCTGCAGATGATTTTCCGGAGGATGAAAATGATAGTTATCTTAATCTAAAGTGCTGTAAACGGATGCCTCAGCCGATGGGAGGATATGCTGTTTCCTCAGGATGGATTACGGCGTATTTACTCTTCTTTTTCTTCACAAAGAAAGATATTAGGTATTGATACATCAAGGAACGCTACGCTATTTCTCAGAAAAAAATCCTGAGCGCCCTTCAGGCGTGCGGTTTTTTTCTGAGAAATTCCTTGCTGCATCAGTACCTAATATTAAGGGATTGTTTAGAAAAAAAGAGAAAAAATTGGGCGGGCTGCGCAGTGTGGGCGGTGGGCTACGTGATGGAGGCGGATGGGGAGATGTGCGATTACAGGCTATGTAAGCGGCTGTTTTTCAGGTATTTTTTGTGTAAAATGGCGAGCTGATTATTAGGAATTTACGTGTTTTTTTTGTACCTTAGTAGGACTTTAGAAGGGGAGACACCCCGATAAAAACTGTAATCTGTGATATGGAAACAATCGTATGTAAACATGAAGTGCACCAGGTGCATCAGGAGGCGGACACTCTCCGTTATGATTTAGCTTTGTCGCTCGTCCGGTCATTGATGGCTGATGTAAGTGAAGCTACTACTAAGGTTTTTCAGCAAACGAAACCGGACATGCCCGAACCTGATTTTTTTCAAGGTGCAGGCCGTTTGGCCGCTTATGCGGAAATTAGTAACACTTTGCGGCGTTTGGAAATAGTGCTCAGCCAGGAGGCGGGTATTCCGCTGCCGAGTTTTGAGGAAGAAGTAGCTGAATGTTGCTAATCGCCCTTTTAAGATGAAGAACACAAGCGGCGGTAGCCGCTTGTGTTTGTGTCTCTTTTGATTGGATTTTCGGGGGAAGATGATTACATTTGTCGCAGGAAGGGGAGACACCCCGGTAAAAACTGTTTTCTGTGATGGATAATCCGAATAAAAGTACCCTGTTGAATAAGCAACCCTGTTACGGTTTTGAACTGTCGGAAGATGGCAGCGAGTTGTTTCTGTGCCGTTATCGGAAGCCCCGCTGGCGGTTACGGCTGGAAGATGTATCTGTAGACAGGAAGAAGTTAATCGAGTCGTTGCATTCGGCGGCGGAGTGGCTGGCAAAGAGGCAGTGATAGCAATTCTTCTTCGGGGGCTTGGCTTCATGAGCGCGGTTTCGATGATAATTGCTATCAGCTTTTGATTGGCCAATCGTTCCGGGTTCGCGGGTTTGCTATCACTTTTTCGCAGATCGAGCCAGGGCAAACGGCGGAATCGCTATCAACCATCCGCAGATATCTTCGTCATCACAGCGCAGCACCTCCATTTTTTCTCTTTTTTTTCTAAACAATCCCTTGATATTAGGTGCTGATGCAGCAAGGAATTTTTCAAAAAAAAACCGCACGACCTAAAGGGTCGCTCAGGATTTTTTTTTGAAAAATAGCGTAGCGTTCCTTGATGTATCAACACCTAATATCTTTCTTTGTGAAGAAAAGAAATAGAAAATAGGCCGTAATCAGGCGGGGTATCTGTCGATAAGGCCTGTCCATGTCGGCGAGGTGGCCTGTCTATGTCGATAATTCTATATGTCCATATCGGAAAGGATAATGCGTGTGTGGGTATGCTGTATGTATATTCCATAAGGTACCCGTGTCCATATGGGTAAGATAGCGTGTCTATATCAGTATATTCGTATGTCCACCTCCGGTGCCCGTTCCCGTCCGCCCGCCGCAGGCGGAGAGAGACGGCGGCTTTGCCGCCTGGGGGAGTTGTGCCCGTCTTCAGCGGGCACGCCCTGGGCTTGGCCGGACGGCAGGCGGCGTAAGGCTGGAGTAACTTTGGGCACAAGGCGGAGTAGCTTTAGGAAACTCGGGACTGTCAGCGGAAGCCCACACCGGAAAACTTCCTGAGTAAACGCCCGCTCCCCCGCCTTGCCGCCACGACCGGGGTGCGAGAGTTAAGCCGAAGCCCTGCACAATCGCACAATGCAGCACCCCGAAGCACGGCGGCACAGCGGACTGCCGGACACCCATCAGGCGGGGCACCCATGCCGAACGGTCAGCCCCGTTGGCAGCGGGTAGCTGCGGGGCTGTAGATAATTGCGGTATTAAATATAATCGGGATATTGTGCAGAATAGCGGTATTTCCGCCTGCACAATATCGATCTTTTCGATTATGTTTAATACTAAGCTCATCTCTCTTTTATCCGCATTTGTGCAGGGATAAAAGGGAAATACCACTGAAGGGGAAGGGTATCTGCAACATCGACGGGCGACGGGCCCGACGATACTCTAACCGCGGCAACACTATCCTTCCGGAGAAACGGATGCAGGCGCGGCAAAACTGTCCTTCCTGTTGCCTGACAGGCGGAGTAATCTTTCTACGGATGCAGTAGTAACTTCGCCACCACTCCGCAGGGAGTACCCTCTAAGCCCGTTCCTTAAACTCACACAGTAAATGCGGCATGACCCGCCAAATGGTTACAAACCCAAAGGGGCAGGCGGCATGGGCGCAAGAGCCGGAAGCCTGATGACCGCAGAAGCCTTATAGCTGCCTCGGGACAGAAACAGCCGCCCGTAACGCGGCTTGCCCTTTGCGGTCGCCGCTTGCGCTGCAGTTCACGGAGGCGCAGGCGGCGGGTGCATTGGGGAAGTGGCGTGGTGATAAAGACACTGCCACCCATGCCGCAGGGAAACACTTTCGGTACTATCCGCAGAACTGATAGCAATTCCTTCCGCCGGCAAGATCTTCCGGAAGTAAAAATGCTATCGCTACAGCTGGGAGATCCTGACTCGATCAACGAAGCTGAGCAAGATATTGCTATCAATATCCGGCAGCCGGGTTCATTCCCGGACAAAGTTTTGCTATCAACCTTATGCGTCAGGTGGGATGATGCCGAGGCGTATACTGTCTTGATGTGTGGCGGGACGAATACTATCGGAAGGTGCGCTGACGTCGCCACTCTCTGGCCAGTCTTCAATTTTGCCGTAAAATCCCTGTTCTTCTTCCTCACTGGTGGGAAGCACTGGCGTACAAGCGGAGATAATTAGTAAACACACGGTCAAGATTCCAAGGGTAACATAAGAGATGTTTCGTTTATTGTCGCGGTTCGTTCCGTAGCTGTTTGTTTGATGATTCATGTTTTTTTGAGTTAATTAGTGACTGATGTCTTTGCAAAGGTAGTAAAATTAAATACGATTTTTATCCGTTTTTGTCTCTTTGTTCGAAATTAATTTCTACCTTTGTCTTGCTAATATGTAAAGCAATTGAAAGAGTGATTTTGGGGTATGTAGTTAAATTCGGTGGCTAATTCGGTGGCATGTGAATAAACACTACGACTTATGAGGCTGATTTTAAAGCCAAATATGGCCGAATGATATAGGGCAGGTAGCCCAACTAAAAAAAGCTGCGAATGTAATAAGTTCGTAGCTTTTTGTGTTTTATCCCATTCGTATTTTGGTAGCAATTCTATTCAAAATAATTAAAACTATGGCAAAAGAGTTAGAACTCAAGTACGGCTGTAACCCTAATCAGAAGCCGGCCCGCATTTTTATGCAGGAGGGGGAGTTACCTATCGAAGTCCTGAATGGACGCCCGGGATACATCAATTTTATGGATGCACTGAACGGTTGGCAGTTGGTGAAAGAATTGAAAGCGGCTACCGGAATGCCGGCTGCGACTTCATTCAAGCATGTTAGCCCTGCAGGTGCTGCTATTGGTCTGGAATTGGATGAGACAATGAAGCAGATTTATTTTGTTGATAACCTGCCGCTTTCTCCTCTGGCTAGTGCATATGTGCGTGCCCGTGGTGCGGACCGTATGTCATCTTATGGAGATTTTATAGCTTTGAGTGATGTCTGTGATGAGGCGACTGCCCGTTTCATTAACCGGGAAGTATCTGATGGTGTCATTGCTCCGGGATATACGGACGAGGCACTCAAAATTCTGAAGAACAAGCGTAAGGGTACTTATAATGTGATTAAGATTAATCCTTCGTATAAACCTGCACCGATTGAGCGTAAGGATGTGTTTGGAATAACTTTTGAACAGGGACATAATGAGATTCAGCTGAATGGCAGCGAATTGTTCGCTAATATTCCTACGCGGAATAAGACTTTTCCGGATGCTGCAAAGCGTGATTTAATGATAGCGCTTATTACTTTGAAATATACGCAGTCCAATTCTGTATGTTATGTGAAAGACGGACAAGCGATTGGTATCGGAGCAGGACAGCAAAGCCGTATCCACTGTACCCGTTTAGCTGGAAATAAAGCTGATATCTGGTATCTTCGCCAGCATCCAAAAGTATTGAACTTACCTTGGATAGAGAAAATCCGCCGTGCCGACCGTGATAATACGATTGATATTTACATTAGCGATGACTATGATGATGTGTTGGCTGACGGTATTTGGCAGCAGTTCTTTACAGAAAAACCGGAAGTACTGACGCGTGAGGAAAAGCGCGAATGGCTGAATACTCTGAAAGGAGTAGCTCTTGGTTCAGATGCTTTCTTCCCGTTTGGAGATAATATAGAGCGTGCTCACAAGACTGGTGTGGAATACATTGCCCAGGCGGGAGGTTCAGTACGTGATGATCATGTTATTGAAACCTGCGATAAATACGGTATCGCTATGGCATTTACAGGTATTCGTCTGTTCCATCATTAAGATATAAATAACAAAGAGGGTGTCTCAAAAATGTTGAGACACCCTCTTTGTATATATAGGCTTAAAATTATTCGGCGCTACGAATGGAATCATCGATAACCTTAATCTTTTGTTTTACCAATTCAATATCTGCCTTCAGCTTTTCTACTTTGCGGTTTAGTTCTGTCAGCAGGCTGTTGCCTTTCTTTGAAGAAGCTGTCAGGAAGCCAAGATTATTTTCATAAGTCTGCAATTCGTTCTTCATGGCATCTGCTGCACGTACCAGTTTCTCGCGTTCGCGATAGAGTGCCTGCGGGCTGCCTTCCTGAATACTGCTGATGTTGGATTTGAAATTACTCAACTTCTTATTGGCAGCGCTGATGTTGAAGTGGTCGAACAATTTATCCACTTGTCCGTGGTATTGCTTGTACAAACGGTCTTTTTCCTTGAAAGGTACATGACCGATGTTGTTCCATTCCTTCATTAATTCGCGTACCAACTGAGTAGCTTCATCTGTATCCATATTCTCATCAATGGCACCCAACTTCTCGATGATTTCCTTCTTCTTATTCAGGTTGTCTATCTCAACGGAACGTTGGGAGGAAGTGGCCTTGTTCTTTTGTTCGAAGAAGTAGTCGCAAGCGGAAATAAACCGTTTCCATATTGCATCAGAATATTTCTTTGCTACCGGACCGATAGTCTTCCATTCTTTTTGCAGTTTGGTTAGTTCGTCAGCGGTTGCTTTCCAGTCGGTGCTGTCTTTCAGAGCTTCAGCTTTCTCACAAAGAGCACGTTTCTTATCCAAGTTTGCATTCATGCCCTCTTTCAGGGCTTTAAAGAATTCACCTTTCTTACGGAAGAATTCATCACACGCTTTACGGAAACGTTCGAATATCTTCACATTCATCTTTTGCGGTGCAAAACCGATGGTCTTCCACTTGTTTTGCAGGGCAATGATCTCCTGTGTTTTATTGTCCCACGCAGCAAAGTTGGTCAATTCGTTGTAGTCTATTGCTTCAATGATTTCACAAATCACTGTTTTCTGGTCAAGATTATGCTGCTCTACTTCCTTCAATGATTCGAAGTGTTGTTGATGACGGCGATTTACGGCTGTGGAAGCAGCTTTAAATCGATTCCATACCTCGTCACGTAGTTCCTTTGCAACCGGACCCGTGTCACGGAATTCCTGATGTAGCTTTTGTAACTGGTGGAAAGCTGACACTACATCAGCTTCATCAGCCAGCTTTTCGGCAGCTTCACATAGATGTGTTTTTATTTCCAGGTTTTTCTTGAAGTCATATTCGCGGAATTCATTATTCAGCTTCAACAGATCGTAGAACTTCTCCACATAGAGTTGATAACTCTTCCACAGTTCGTTGACTTTGGCTTGCGGAATAAGTTTCACTTCATTCCACTGTTGCTGTAACTTCTTGAATTCTGAGTAGGATTTGTTGGCATCGTCGGGTGATTCTACCAGTTCTTTCAGTTCCTCGATAATGGAAAGTTTGATTTGCAGGTTCAGCTCTTTTTGTTGTTCCTGTTCAGCTGACAATGCACTTCTCTTTTCTTTAATGACGGACATGATATTTTTGAATTCCTCTTCAACAGCATCCGTTGTCGGAATGAAATTCTCTGCTACTCCCCCGTTTTCGATAAACAGCTTCTTTGTCGCTTCTTGTTCGGCATTATGAATCTTATAGAAAGCCTGTTTCAGACTATCTATTTCCTGTTTGCCGGCGTTTTCCACATCTGCGGAAATCTCTTTCAATTTAGCCAGGATTTCTTCCTTACTTAGCTTTTGTGCGGCTTCTACCGGCTGCTCTTCCTGCGTTGCTTCTTCAGCCGGAGTTTCCGTCAGAGCCGGTTCTGAAACCTCAGCTGCTTTCTTTTCTTCTTCTAATTCTACCGCCTTTTCGGGGAGATTAGTGTCATGAGTGTCCATCATTGTACATACATTTTAAAAAACGGTTTTACCCGTTCGGGTTACATTAGGTCACAAATTAATGAAATAAAACAATTACTTCATACTTTTTTCCTTAGTTTTTTTTCATTTTTCTTGTTTTAGGATAGAAGTACGGTAATTCCCATATATAACATCATGCCTATAATATCATTGGTAATCGCAATAAACGGACCGGTAGCGATGGCTGGATCTACCTTCAACTTTTCCAGTGTCATAGGTACCAGCGTGCCAAAGATAGATGCAAACATCACTACCGCAAACAGGCTGATAGAAACGGAATAGGTGACGGTGGCAGTTGCGCCGAACCGGACAAAATTATATATATATACTAATAAAGAAATAATAGTGGCGTTGATAAGAGCCACTACGGATTCTTTAGTAATTTGCTTGAAGGTATCTTTCGCATCGAGCGAGTTGTTGGCAAGACCCTGTACGATGATGGCCGAAGATTGTGTTCCCACGTTTCCACCGGTACCGCCGATCAGCGGGATATAGAGTGCCATCTCGGGATGGGCTGCGAAAGTAGCATCGAAATTACCTAAAATCATGGAATTGCCGATACCACCCAGCATACCGATAATAAGCCATGGCAAGCGGGCGCTGGTCTGGCGCATTACATTATCATCCGTTTCCACATCTTGGGAAAGACCGGATGCCAACTGGTAATCACGTTCCGATTGCTCACGAACTTCATCCATGACATCGTCTACGGTGATTTGTCCCACAAGCCGTCCGATGCTGTCGATAACAGGAACAGCTACCAAGTCGTATTTTTCAATGATCTGTACCACGTCGTCCACGGACGTATCCACATGTACGGAAATCGGGTCTTTCCGCATCACGTGTTTAACCTTGGATACAGAAGGGGAGGTAATCATCTTTTTCAGTGGAAACACACCTTGCAGACGGTTCTCGTCATCGATGACATAGACGTAGTAGATTTCGTCCAACTGTTCAGCTTGCTGGCGCATCTCTTTCAGACATTCCGGCATACTCCAATTCTCGTTCACGACCACCATTTCCGTACCCATCAAACCACCAGCAGTGTCTTCATCGTACTTCAACAAGTCTACGATGTCTCCTGCCTGTTCGATGTCTTCAATGTGAGAAAGAATTTCTTCCTGTTTCTCTTCATCCAGCTCACGCATCAGGTCTACGGCATCATCCGTATCCATGTAGTCCACAAAGCGTTTGGCAATGGTTTCCGACGGGAGTATTTCCAGGAATTCTTTACGGACGTCCTCATCCATTTCCATCAACACGTCTGCCGCCGTTTCGTTATCCAGTAAGCGGTATACGAAACGTGCTTCCTCGGGACTCAGGTCATTGCACAGTTCAGCAATATCCGCAGGATGCAGGTCTATAAGGAGCGCTTTGACGTTCTCGGCGTCCTTTTGTTCTATGAGGTTTTTGACATTGTCAATGTATTCTTCGTCCATAATCTATTAGTTTTTTGCTACAAGCTACGAGCTACAAGGACTGTGCAGCAGGTTCGTAACCCATAGCAATATAACTTATACTCATATTAGTCGCTCACTCGTAGCTCGTAGCTTGTCACTCGTGGCTACTTCATTTCTTTCAAGGCCTGTTCAACCCGGTTGGTCAGACTGATAAATTCCTGTACCGATAGTTGTTCTGGTCGTTTGTTAAACAAAACGTCTTCCGTCAGCGGACAATCTTTGCCGAGTATCGGCTTTATCGAATTTCTCAGGGTTTTGCGGCGTTGATTAAAAGTCGTTTTCACTACTTGTTTGAACAGCTTCTCATCGCAACCCAACTCTTTCGTTTCGTTTCGTGTCATGCGAATAACTGCACTTTTCACTTTGGGTGGCGGATTGAATACATGTTCGTGTACGGTGAAAAGATATTCTACACGATACCATGCCTGTATCAATATGCTCAGGATGCCATACGTCTTACTGCCCGGTCCGGCGGCAATACGTTCGGCCACTTCTTTCTGTATCATACCGGTACAACAAGGTATCAGTTCTTTGTTATCCAACATCTTGAAGAATATCTGGCTGGATATATTATAAGGATAGTTTCCTGTCAGCACAAAAGGTTGCCCGTCGAACAGACGTTGGAGATTCATTTTCAGGAAGTCGTCTTCAATGATGTTGTCTTCCAGTGACGGATATTCTTCACGCAGATAGGCTACGGACTCATAATCCAGTTCCACCACTTTCACCGGACGTTCTTTTTTCACCAAAAACTGGGTCAATACACCCATACCCGGACCTACTTCCAGAATGGGGAGGCCGGGACATGCGTCTACCGTATCGGCTATATCCTGTGCCACTTTCAGATCTTTCAGAAAATGCTGGCCAAGAAACTTTTTAGGCTTTACTAATTTCATTTATCAACTAAATCGTTACTTTTGCACCGCAAACGGAGACCCTCCTTTTGGGAAAGTGCTGTATTTGCAGCCCACAAAGGTAATCCTTTTCGACGAAGAATAACGAATTCTGCATGAATAAACTATTAAAAAAGACACTGAAGATCCTTTTACCGGTCGCTTTGGGCGGTTTTATTCTTTATTGGGTGTATCGAGATTTTGATTTTGCATGCGCCAAGGAGGTACTTCTGCATGGAACGAATTGGGGATGGATGCTGTTTTCGTTGTTTTTTGGTGTGATGAGCCATGTTTTCCGTGGTTGGCGTTGGAAACAGACGCTTGCTCCGCTCGGAGCTTATCCAAAGACGAGCGATTGTGTGGATGCTATCTTTGTTTCTTATGCCGCTAATCTTGTTTTACCCCGTGTAGGCGAAGTTTCCCGTTGCGGTGTGCTTGCCAAATATGACGATATTTCTTTTGCCAAATCGCTTGGAACAGTGGTAACGGAACGCTTGATAGATACATTGACTATTCTTTTGATTACCGGGATTACTTTTCTGATGCAGATGCCTGTCTTCCTTCGTTTTTTTGAAGAGACAGGTACGAAAGTCCCCTCGCTGGTGCATCTGGTGACATCTCCCTGGTTTTATGTTGTTCTTTTTAGTATCATTGGTGTATTAGTATTACTCTATTTTCTTCTGCGTATGCTTTCTTTCTTCGAGAAAGTGAAAGGAGTGGTGCTGAATGTATGGGAAGGTGTGATGTCATTGAAGAGTGTGAAGAATATACCGCTTTTCCTCCTTTACACGGTGTTGATATGGATATGTTACTTTTATCACTTTTATATAACTTTTTATTGCTTCGCTTTTACTGAACATCTCAGTTTTCTGGCAGGTCTGGTGATGTTTGTGGGCGGAACTTTTGCTGTGATTGTCCCCACTCCTAATGGGGCGGGATCGTGGCATTTCGCTGTCATTACAATGATGATGCTATACGGTGTCAATGCTACCGATACGGGAGTTTTTGCCCTGATAGTACATGGCATACAGACATTGTTGGTTATTGTGCTGGGACTTTATGGATGGCTGCATCTTTCGCTGATGAACCGTACGAGGCAGAATTTATGAACTTATTGCTACAGTTTTCTTTGGCTTATTTTCAAAGTAACTTGAAAACAAAGATAATGCTTCTTCTTTACCTGCAAATTCTGCACGAAAAGCATCTGTCCCGGCGGATTTGCAAAGCTTTCGTTTTTTGACATGTTGGAACGATTTTTATAATACTTTGCTGGTATTCTTGATGATAAATGCGTATCTTTGTTAGGCATTAAAAGTCCTCATTATAGGGATATTATAATGTATAAAGTATATATTTGCATTTAAAATTAGATGAATTATGAAATATTTGAATCCTAAAGCAGACTTGACCTTTAAGCGGGTCTTTGGCGAACATCCCGATTTGGTGATGAGTCTCCTGAACGCCTTGCTGCCACTGACTGCCGATCAGGAAATAGCTGATATTGAATATCTCCCTTCGGAGATGGTTCCCGAAAATCCGTTACGTAAGAACAGTATTGTTGACGTCCGTTGCAAGGACAAGCAGGGCAGACAGTTCATTGTGGGAATGCAGATGATTTGGTCACCGGAGTTTAAACAACGTGTGTTGTTCAATGCTTCTAAGGTCTATGTCCGCCAGATGAGTGTTGGCGAAGAGTATGAGTTGCTACAACCCGTGTATTCATTGAATCTGGTAAATGAGATATTTGAACCGGAACTGGAAGGGTATTATCATCATTATCAAATGATTCATGTGGAAAACTCTGATAAAGTGATTGATGGCCTCCAACTGATTTTTGTAGAGCTACCCAAATTCACCCCGCATTCGTATTCTGAAAAGAGGATGCAGGTGCTTTGGTTACGATACCTGACTGAAATCAATGATGAGACCCGTGAAGTGCCGGAAGAACTAATGGCCAATCCCGAAGTAAAAAAAGCTGTTGATGCCTTGGAAGTATCAGCTTTTACAGATGCGCAATTGGCCGGTTATGAAAAATTCTGGGATATTATCAGTGTGGAAAAAACGCTGTATAATAGTGCGGAACGCAGAGGAATAGCTGCAGGAATGGCTGCAGGAATGGCCGCAGGGAAGGCTGAAGGGAAGGCTGAAGGATTAGCGGAAGGGATGACAAAAGAGCGACATCTCATAGCCCTTAATATGAAAAAACAAGGTGTTTCTTTCGATCTAATTTCTCAGTGTACCGGATTGTCTATAAAAGAAATAGAACTCTTGTAATATCACACATATTGCACATTGATGCTTAAAAGTTAAGCATCGCCCCCTATTTTAATCATTCCAACATGTTAAACTAGCTTTCGTACTTTGGCATATTGGAATGATTTTTTTTTTGAAATTTCCTCCCCATGTCTCAATTATTAGATTCATTACTCCCTTGCTTTATCTCGCAGTGATATGGAAGTACATACTTCCTGCGGTTATGTGGATATAGTGATGCATACTTTAGCGACTCTCTATGTTGTAGGGTTGAAACTTGACGAGAGTGCTGGTGTCGCCATGCGGCAGATTGACCTTAAAAATTATCCTGAACGTTTTGCACAGTGTGGTCTTCCGGTGGTGAAAGTTGGGATAAATTGAATTAAATTACAAGGATGCAATGCCTTGTCGACAAAAAGTTAGGAGTTTGTCAACAAGAAGTTAACTCCTTGTCGACAGGAAGTTAACTTCTTGTAAGAGGCTGATAATCAGTGCTTGCTTTTCGCACTTGATTTCCGGGCTTTTACCCTTGTTTTCGTGTTTTGTTCAGCGCTCCAATAACGTATTTCCCATTGTTGTTTACCATACTCCACTTGGTGTTATGTATTATTTTCCAGACTTCATTTCCCAAACGTCCGTAATCTGACAGTTTTAATATTGCTTTTATCTCGTCCGGGTCTTATGGAAAGCCGTCAGAGCGATGTACGCAACAAAGTAATAGCCCCTGTTTTCAAACGTCTTGGTATCATCGACCAATGGGGCAACGGCTTGAAGTTGATTGCCGATGAAATGAAGGAATACCTAAACATCGAACTTCGTTGGAGAGAGGTGGGCTTGTCGTTTCAGGTACAGTTTGTGAGGCTGGATTATATGCTGAACGCAGAGCGGATAAAGGATGTACAGCAAGAGTTGCAAAAGACGACATTGTATTCGGAAGTATTGCGTTGTATAGTAAGTAATGCTTTATCAAGGCAAGATATATCCCTTGCATTGGGACAAAAGAAAGTATCGGGACAATTAAATAAAATTATTCAAAAGCTGATTGCTAACAACCTGATTGAAAGAATTATCCCTGAGAAGCTTAACCATCCTGCTCAGAAGTTCCGACTAACAGAATGTGGTCAGTTATTTCTTGGTTTACTTGCAAAATGAAATGACTATGATATATAGCTATTTACATTGAAATAAAACCTCGCTTCGACACGGCTTTTTCATTTAAACTTTGATTTAGGGATACAATCTCCCTATCCATGCCAATGCGGCATGGGTGCTAATTCTATTATTGATGATCAATAATTTACGAATATATCAAATCTAAATTTTCCTCATTTTTGAGCCAGAAAATGTAACACATTAGTGAAGCTTACCGGTAGCTCCCTTGTTATCTCAGCCGTACCCTTTCGCTTATCTGATCTTTTTTTCCTTCTGTTCTTCCAAACGGCAATCAGTGCCAACACCATCCTTTGGATTGTGTCCAGGTTCCTAGCTGCCCGTTCAGCCTTACGCTTTATGCTGTCCTGCCGGAGGTTGTGGTCAAGATCCCAATGCATGCTTTCAATAGCCCAATGCTGTCTGGTTATCTAACTAAGCCGCTCCGCACGGCTATCCAGGCTTGAAATGTACAGTCGCTGTTCAGATGTAGTCCTGCCATTAAACTTTTTCTGCGTAGATGTGAGTTTTTCTATAACTGTCAAATTGCCATTCCATTTTCCTTGTCGACAATAAGTTCTTTCCCACGGTATATACGGCATATCCTTGACTTAATCCTGCCGTGTTCCAAGTATGGACCTTCCTTGTAGACATCAGTCGGGGTGGCGGACTTTATAGAGGCTTCAAGCCCATAGCGCAAAGATCTTTGATTCGCCTTGAGTTCGATCACGAAGTCTGCTTCTTTATCTCTAATCTTATCTATTATTACCTTTTGGAATGACATGGCATCTGCGGTGACTATACATCCTGACACGTCTAGTTTGTCCAATAACCGGGCACGGATTTGATTTCATTACTTTTCTCCTTGCAAATATCAATAGCCAAAGTAAAGCCCGAACCAAGTGAGGATGAAGAGACGATATCAGGGTTACGTCCGTTGTCGTACAAGGTACCTCGCATGGCCTTGCCATCAATACCAATAATGTCAGTTGCCCAAGAGGATATTTCCTTGCGGAAAACGTCTGCAAAAGCAGATATTCGATCAGCCATATTTTCATCGTCTATGCTTTGAAACACACGGCAAAGCGTAGCTTTTGACGGTAAACCATACGGAAATAGCCCTTTCGCCTGCAGGCGTTTCAAGTGACGTTTGCCAAATTGAAGTATTTCAGTTTCGGTAATACACTTGCTGAGCCTCCCCAATATGACACATGAGTATGTCTTCAAGTTTGTGTTTGAAGTTTCCCCTGCTTGTTCTGCGGGATTCAGGGACTGAGGATACAAATTTTCTCAAATGAGTCATAATGCTGCCACGAAGACAGACAAGGTGTTTCTTTTTTAGCGGAATTATGCGCAAAAAAAATGTATATTAGAGAAATCAATCGTGTTTTTGCGATAGCAAAAACAAAGGCGGAAGACAATATCAACATCATATCTTATTGAATTCCGCCTATAAAAAATAAAAATGAACGATAAGAAGAAACACCCAAGGCGGTGCCTCCGCATCGCTGCGCACGAATATAAGGATTTTTACTACAACAACAAGTGATGAACAATATTTCTTAAATGAAAAAGCCGTGTTTGATAGATTTAATTCGTACAGTATTTATTGCATGGTTTAAGAATAAAAATGTATATTTGCGAAAACTAACTTTTAAACGTTATGAGTACAATTTTGCAATTAGCTCCACAGAATGTGTGGAAGCATTTTTATTCGCTGACTCAAATTCCCCGTCCGTCCGGACACATGGAGAAAATAACAGAGTTCCTTGTAAACTTTGGAAAAGGCTTGGGCTTAGAATCATTTGTTGATGAAATAGGCAATGTTATCATTCGTAAGGCAGCTACTCCGGGTATGGAAAACCGCAAAGGCGTCATTCTTCAGGCACACATGGACATGGTGCCTCAGAAGAACAATGATACTGTTCACGATTTTACAAAAGATCCTATTGAAACCTATGTCGATGGCGATTGGGTAAAAGCTAAAGGTACAACGCTGGGGGCTGATAATGGTCTGGGTGTTGCTGCTATCATGGCAGTGCTGGAAGATAATAGCTTGAAGCACGGTCCGCTGGAGGCTTTGATTACGAAGGATGAAGAAACAGGTATGTATGGTGCTTTCGGTTTGAAACCGGGGACACTGAAGGGGGAAATTTTGCTGAATCTTGACTCGGAAGATGAAGGTGAACTTTATATCGGTTGTGCCGGAGGTATTGACCTGACGGCTACACTGGAATATAAGGAAGAAGCGCCCGCTGCTGATTCTGTGGCCCGTAAGATTACCTTGAAAGGTTTGCGTGGCGGACATTCCGGTCTGGAAATAAATCAGGGGCGTGGTAATGCCAATAAACTTTTGGCTCGCGTGGCACACGATGTGCTGATTGAATTTGATTCTCAGCTGGCAAGTTTCGAAGGTGGAAATATGCGTAATGCCATTCCTCGTGAAGCGTGTGCTGTATTGGTGTTCAATCCGGAAGATACGGAAGGGCTGGAAGACTATATTAAAGAATATGAGGCGCAAATCAATGCGGAATATGCTCCAATTGAAAGTGGCATTACTTTGACGATAGAGCCGGTTGAACTTCCTGCAGCTATTGTACCGGCTGAAATTCAGGATAATATGATTAATGTGCTGATGGCTTGTCAGGATGGCGTGATGCGCATGATTCCTACAGTGCCCGATACCGTGGAAACTTCATCTAATCTGGCAATTGTTATCATTGGTGGTGGTAAGGCGGAAGTACGTATTCTGGCACGCAGTTCTTGCGATACGATGAAAGAATTCCTGGCAGACAGTTTGACGGCTTGTTTTGCCATGGCAGGTATGAAGGTAGAACTAAGTGGAGGATATTCCGGCTGGCAGCCTAATGTGGATTCTCCGATTTTGCATGCTATGAAGCTGTCGTATAAACAACAGTTTGGAGTAGAACCTGCTGTAAAAGTAATCCATGCAGGTTTGGAATGTGGTATTATTGGTGCTAATTGTCCGGGATTGGATATGATTTCTTTCGGACCTACACTGCGTTCTCCGCATTCACCGGATGAACGTGCATTAATACCTACAGTTTCTAAATTCTACGATTTTCTGGTAGCAACGCTGGAACAAACACCTGAAAAGTAGAGAAATATCTATAGATTTTAAAAGCGGGGAGAATGTTTTTTAGAACATTCTCCCCGCTTTTTTTATTTGATATTTTTATTAAAAAAAATGCCGTTACTTTATAGGTAACGGCACAAAATATGGTGCAAACATAAGTGTTTTTCCATAAATGTGCAAATAAAGCTGTTCTTTTTTCTATAATTCTTAAAAAAAAGAGTAATTGTATTCAAAAAACATTCAATTATGAAACAAAAATTATTATTGGAGATGCTATCCTCTACTATTCTGGAACTTCGTGCCAATGGTCAGTGGGGCACTGCACATGTATACCGGAGCGCACGGAATTCTTTCTCTGCATTTAATAATAATAAGGATATACCGTTCTGCAAATTGAATCCGAACCTATTGAAACGTTTCGAAATTTATTTGCGCCAGCGAAGATGTAGTTGGAATACGGTATCTACTTATATGAAGGTGCTCCGGGCGGTTTATAACCGTGCAGTAGATAATGGTTATGCCTTGTACATACCAAGGCTTTTCAGGCACGTACATACAAGTGTATGTGCTGATCAGAGAAGATCTTTAGATGCTACTGATATTGGAAATTTACTTTATGAAACAGAGAAAGTTCCTATTAATGGTACTTTACCTTTAGACGTGCAAAAAACAAAGATACTATTTGCGCTTATGTTTTTGCTGCGGGGAATCCCATTTGTTGATCTGGTGTATTTGCGTAAAGCGGATATCCAGGATAATATTCTGAAATACCGTCGTCGGAAAACCGGTCGATCATTGACGGTGGCGTTGACCCCTGAGGCTATGAGATTGATTCGAATGGTAGCTAATACAGATAAGAATTCTCCTTACCTATTCTCTTTCCTATCCAGTCCTGAAGGCACAGAAACGGCCTATCATGAATATCAATCGGCATTGAGGGCTTTCAATTATAAATTGTCTGTGTTGAAGAAATGGATGGGAAGTCATGCTCATCTAAGTACGTATACTATTCGCCATACGTGGGCGACAATGGCTTATCATTGTGAAATACATCCGGGCATCATATCAGAAGCGATGGGACATTCATCTATCAAGGTTACGGAAACTTATTTGAAGCCTTTTCAAAATCAAAGGATAGATCAAGCCAATCAAGAAGTTATCTCTTTTGTGAAAGGGTATGCTGCTGTCTTCTAAAGATTGGGGCGGATTTTATAGAGTTTCATTATAAAACGCTGATATTTGACTGTTCTAGAAATACAAATAATCAGCTAATTTCCTGGGATATTTTCTCCGGTTGTTTTTCCTATTTCCTTTCTTATAGCTTATGCATTGCGTGTATGCTGTTGCCTATCAGTGAAATATCGTGTTTTTCTTTAGTGGGTTTTATCAAATGTTCCTCTTTCTCACTCTATTCTATGTACTCTTTTCTTACAAATTAGTTTGATAGGTAATCTCTCCCATGTTTCGACATATTATTTGACTAATAAAAGACTTTTCCTGGAGTCTTTTCATGCTTTTTTCTTTTTATTCAACAATGCCGTTACCTATAAAGTAACGGTATATAATGAGATGAGGATTATTGATTAGACTATTATTATTCTTTATTTTTTTAAATTTATAAATTTAAAGTTTTTTATTATGAACAAAAAATTTCTAAGTGCAATCCTGTTCGGGGCTTTAATGGTTGGCTCTGCGGGGACATTTACGTCTTGTAAGGATTACGATGATGACATTGACGGTTTGCAGAAGCAGATTGATGCAACCAATGTGACATTAGGCGAATTGCAAGCGTTGATAAAGTCGGGATCCGTTATTACATCTGTAAACAGCACGAATGATGGAATTACTATTGTGTTGAGTGATGGAAAGTCTTACAAATTGACCAATGGTAAAGATGGCGCAAATGGAACAGATGGTAAAGACGGTGTTGACGGTAAGAATGCTGTGGCATGGACTATTGGTGCTGATGGTTATTGGTACGAAGATGGCGTAAAAACAGAATATAAAGCTATCGGCGTTGACGGTGTAAACGGTAAAGATGGCGAAGATGGTAAAGACGGCGTTGACGGTGAAGACGGCAAAGATGGCGTTGATGGTGAAGACGGTAAGGATGGCGAAGATGGTAAAGATGGTATTAACGGCAAAGACGGTAAATACTATTATCCTAACATAGAAACCGGATGCTTTGATATTTACCAGGATGGTAAATTGGTTGA
Organism: Bacteroides sp. MSB163; assembly: GCF_036416795.1. NCBI lineage: Bacteria > Pseudomonadati > Bacteroidota > Bacteroidia > Bacteroidales > Bacteroidaceae > Bacteroides > Bacteroides maternus. The sequence continues at coordinate 2,904,347 of NZ_CP143867.1, forward strand.
AGCTACTAAAATTAGCTGGAAAGCTGCCGGAGTTAGTGCCATATTGAGTGGTAATACACTGACTTTATCTGGAGTAGATGGTGATGCACAAACAGTCGTTATCTATGTAGGAAAACAATTAGGATCTGTAGCATTCATTCCTGAAGTAATGAGTTCAGAAGTTGCTTATCCTACTACAACTAATCCGTTCTATCATTTGACTACTTACTTGGATGAGACTAAATATAATGCAACTACAAAGGTACTGGTGGCTCAAACCAACTGGGATAAATCTAATGTTGTAGCTATGCTTTATCGTTTGAATCCTGATGATGCTTACGTAAAAGGTGCGATTGCCGGTTTTGTAAATCGTGGCGTTTCTACACGTGCGGTTGCTGGTGATTTGACTAATTTGCTGAATATAACTGGTGAACCGACATTTGCTAATGGAGTTGCTGCAATGAATGCTACTATTAATGCATCAAAGCAAAGCAGCAGCAAAAAAGATATTGCAGCTATGCAGGTATGGGTAGGACAGAATGCTGTGACTTCTGACTATATTCATGTAAAATCAACTGCTATCAATGCATTGTTGGTAGACAGTATGGCTACGAAAGGTGGAACTCTGACAGAATTTTATCCTCGTAATAAGACTACCAAGGGTGCTACGGAAAATGATGCTTTTGTTAAGGAATTCGTTGCTCTGAGTGCAGATGCTAATCTTTCATTCAAATATGATGGTGATATTGATTTGAAAGACTATGTAGGTCTTTACTCTTCAGACAAAAAGAAATTCTTGGCTGAACTTGGTTTCTATGGCATGAGCTATGAATTCAGCCTTCCTACCGAATATAAATCAAATGATACGCAGAAGACAAATCAACAGTGGTACGTTGAGTTGAATGATGGCGTTGTTAAAGTTAATGCAACAAACTTGGAAAATGGTTTGACACCGGCTATCGGAAAAACTCCGGTCGTACGTGTGGATGCTTACATGACATCTAATGCAGGTACTAAAAAAATGGTTGCTTCTTCTTATATTAAGCTGTCTATTACAGCGAATAATCCTGGACCGGGTGAAGATGCGGATCCTATTACAGCAGATATCAGTTCTACTAAGCAGTATGAATATCATGCTCTGAAATCTGGTACTATGAGTACTACAGCTGGAGAAATGGATTGGAGAGCTGTTAATAATGTTCTTTATGGTAAAACTGGCTTGACTTCACAAACTTTCTGGAACTACTATGGTGGTAACACTAATGCGTATGAGGTGAAAGTGACGACGAAAGAGCAGAATTCTGGTCGTGAGATTGTTGTTATTACCGGCAATGGTCTGATGGGTGATGTGTATGCTTATAGCGGGGCAGGTTTTGATTTCCAAGTTCTGTTGAATCAAGGTGATACGCAAACTTCTAACATCAAGATTGGTGTAAACAATGGAATCAATACAGAAAATCACTATATGGATGTAAATGGTTGGGGTGCCGAATATATTGTTACTCTTACTATCAAGTCTGATGACATCAAGACAAGAGGCGATATCGTCCTTACGCAAAAAGTTTATGTGAAAGAAGATTGTGCAATCTTTAAGTATGCAGAACCATATTATGTTCAAAACTACGATAATAATCCTAACTTGAAGGATTGTATCGTAACGAAAGGACAGCTGATTAATGGTAACTGGCAATTGGCATTAGCTGTAAGTGAACATTTTGAAATCATGTCGAATAAAGATAATATCTTTGATTATTATAAGACGAAGGGTAATATTGCGAGTCTTGAATTTAAATTTGCAGCTAATACTAAAGGTGTAACTCCTTTGTATTCATTCTCTACAGATGAGACTGTGGCATTAGATCATGAATTGACAAAGACTTATGAAGCATATAACATGACTTATAAGACGCAGTTAGTCAACGGTGAGTGGTGTAATTATAACTATTGGATCATATTCGAAAATCCGTTTGAACCGGGTGATGCTGCAACGGTAACAATGGATGGTAATAAGATTGGTGGTGTTACAGGTGAAACTGCTCCATCAGTATGTGTTAAGACTATTGTTGGTACTGCTCAGAAAGCTTATTGTTGGAATGCTACTACTAAGAAATTAGAATTCACTGAGGCTGGTAAAGCATTAAAAGTAGCAGAGCCGACTATTGTTTATGACTTCGTAAAAGACGCTGCTTGGACGGCATTGGATCCTTATGGAGATTTGACGATTGATCATACTACAGGTCAGGTTTCTTGGAATAATAAGGGTGCTGAGTTGCAAAAGACTTATAAATTGTCTGTAAAAGCTACAGTTACATTTGATAATGTTTCTGTTGTAGAATGCAAGATTCCTGTTACGATTAAAGGAAAGAATTAATAAACCTGTTAATTGATACAACTACTCTGTGAAGACTAGTCCTTTTTTTCACCATCGTGAAAAGTAAAATGTTGTTGTGTGAGGCTGTTTCCAGTGGGAAACGGCCTCACTCTTTTTCTGCCATCTTGTCTCCTGCCTTGTCATTCGTTTCATTTCCTGCCATTCTTACTTGTTTTCTACTTGTCTAATCTTCTTATTTTTGATGTAGATCAAGAAATGTGTTATAAAACATGCTTTTCTATAATATATCGCTCGAAGTTTCGAACAAAGGTATTATTTTTGTGTTATAAAACATGATTTTAATAGGATAACAAGATTTTTAAGGAGGATAACAAAATGAAAATGTTAAAGAAAATTTTTAAGCACATCAGCGAAGCTGATAAGCACGTTTGGGGTTACTCTACAATTTATTAAACCCCTTTTTATGAGTGTGTATTTGATTTTTAGGTATTAGTTTAATTTTTAAGGTTATGAAAAAAAAGATTTTTAAAACATGGAGAAACATTCTCGCCGAAGTAGGTCGGAATGAGATGTTGATGATGGGTTATACCCTGAAGAAGTAAAAAAGCATTTGAACTAGACTTTATGAAGCGAGAAGTACGTCCTGAAAACGTATTTCTCGCTTTTTTTATATCCCTTTGAAAGCTTTTTTATATAAAAAACAGCTTTTGTTTAAACTTTATTCCCTTTCTTTGTTGTTAGTACAAAGACTAACAGAATAGTATCCATGGAAAGAATTCAAAGAATTTGTAGTTTGGTGCTGCTGGCAGCGTTTTGGGGCTGTGTGCCTGTGCTGCATGCGCAGTCGTTTGATAAGTTGTGGAAGCAAGTGGAGCAAGCACAAGAAAAGAGTTTGCCGCAAACTGTGATTAAACTGACGGATGAGATATTCCGGAAGGGGGAACGCGAAAAGAATACCCCGCAGATGCTTAAAGCCTATATGTGCCGGAATACATATCAGAATATACTGACGCCCGATAGTTTCTATGTCAATCTGAAAGGATTGGAACAATGGGCGTTGCGTGAGCAGAATCCGGTCAGCCGTGCAGTGCTGAATTCACTGGTGGCGAGTATCTATGCCGATTATGCCGATAATAACCGGTGGGAATTGCAACAACGCACTTCGCTTAATCTGGGAGAGACGGCTCTACCGGCGGATATTCGCGAGTGGAGTGCCAATTTGTTTGTGAACCAGGTAATGAAATATACCGGTGAAGCCCTGAAAGATTCTACCGAGTTATTGAAGACATCTTCGCGTACTTATATTCCTTTTGTGATTTTAGGAGATGCAAGTGAATACTACCATCATGAAATGTATCATTTGCTGGCATCACGTGCTATTGATGCTTTACAGAAAGTCTCGTGGTTTGATACGGATTCTTTGGTGAAGAAAGACATTATGGGTATTTATGGGCAGATGATAAATACCTATCGGAAGATGCCTGATCGGGAAGATGCTGCCGTACTGACTATGCTGGATTATATGGCCTGGCGTAACCGTGAAGGAGATGCTTTGCTTCGTCCTCGTGCAGTAAAAGAAGCTGAGAGCGAAGCGCCGAACCAATATCTACGTGCATTAGACCGTATCATTAAAGACTATAGTAAACGTGATGTATGCGCAGAAGCATATCTGGCTAAAGCTCGTTATTACCGCAATATGCGTAAATATCCGGAAGCATTGCAAGCCTGTGATGAGGCTATTACTCTTTACCCTGACTACAAACGCATATCCGCATTGCGTGAACTGAAAGAAAGCATATTGCAACCGCAATTGAATATGTCTGCAAGCAAGGCTACTTACCCCGGTGACTCTTTAAAGTTGAGAGTGACCCATCGTAATCTGGATGGATTTACAGTGAACCTGTTTCATACTACTTTATTGAAAGAGGAAACAGATATGCCACAGATCAATTCCTCTTTTTATAAAAAATATGCCCGTAAAGTGAAGACTGAACACTTCTCTTTGTTGCGTCCGGATAATTACCAGTCGGCAGATAGTACGTATAGTATGCAGATGCCCGGCGAACCAGGTGTTTATGTTATGCAGATTGTACCTGATGACAAGAAAGGCAAAACTTCTGAAAACTATCTCTATCTTACTCGCTTCAAGGTGTTGACTTTGCCTTTATCGAATAAAGATTTTGAGATTGTGGCTTTGGATGCTGAGACTGGAAAGCCTATTGCAGATGCTCAGATTACTTTCTATTCCAGTTACGGAACAAAGAACAATGAGGTGCTGGAGCGGAAAACTACAGATGCTTCGGGCAAGGTGGTAATGCCGTGGAATAAGCAATTCCGTGCATTGAGTGTTGCGAAAGGTACTGATACGGCAATGCTATTGCAGCGTATTTATAATAGCTCTAATGGAGTCTGGAATAACACAAATGAAGAGTTTGATGAAGTGAAGATTTTGACGGACCGTTCTATATATCGTCCGGGACAGACTATCTATATAAAAGGTATAGCTTATGCCCAAGAGGGAGATACCGCCAAGGTTCTTCCCAATGCAACTTATACGGTGGAACTGTCGGATGTGAATGGCAATGATATTGGAGAGAAAAAAGTCCGTACCAATGAATTTGGTTCGTTTACTACAGAGTTTATACTGCCTGCTGCCTGCCTGAATGGATCTTACACGATTGAAGTTGAGGAAACTGATGGCCGGGCATTTGTACAAGTGGAAGAATACAAGCGTCCTACATTCGATATAGTTTTTGATCCTCAGAAGGATTCCTATCAAGTGGGAGACAGCGTACAGGTGAAAGGTACGGCGAGTTCCTTTAATGGTGTGCCTTTGCAAGGATTGGAGCTGAGCTATACCGTAACCCGTAGTCTGTTTTCGTGGTGGAGATCTTATGGGCAGAGTTCCACTTCACTGGCTTCCGGCACTGTGACGATAGGGGATGACGGAATGTTTTCTATTCCTGTCCGCCTGCAAGGTGTGAAAGGGGAGAATGCCGGTTTTTATACCTATCAGATAGAAGCCTCTGTAACCAATCAGGCCGGTGAAACACAAAGCAGTGTGACTACGCTGTCAGCAGGCAACCGTTCGCTTGTTTTGTCTGTCGAAACGGAAGAGCGTATTTGTAAGGATGATAGTATTCGTCTGACATTCGTGGCGCGAAACCTGAATATGCAACCTGTTGCAGTGAAGGGTGATTATCGTCTGGTACAAACTGTAGATGGAAAACCGGAAGTCCGTTTCAGCGGACACTTTACCTCGAATGTGGAAGTATTGTTGCCGGAATGGAAGAATTTACCTTCAGGTGCTTACGAACTACAATTAGCTGCGAAGGACGATCAGGGTAGGGATGTTGATTACAAGCAAAATATTGTACTCTTTTCTTATGATGACAATCGCCCTCCTGTAGAATCGCCTGTCTGGTTCTATGCACGCAATACGGAGTTTGGTGCCGGACACCCTGCCCAATTCTGTTTGGGGACTTCTTATAAGGATGCTTATGTCATGCTGGATGTATTCAGCGGTAAAAAGCGTTTGAGTAGTACGGTGCTTCAATTATCCGACTCTATTGTTCGTTTTGATGTTCCTTATAAAGAGGAGTATGGAGACGGGATAGAGTACCTGTTTGCTTTTGTCAAGGGGGGTGAATTCTATTCTGAAAAGGTCGACTTACAAAAGCGTATACCGGATAAAACATTGACGATGAAGTGGGATGTGTTCCGTGATAAGTTGCGTCCCGGACAAGAAGAAGAGTGGCGTCTGACGATAAAGACACCACAAGGTACACCGGCTGATGCTGAGATGCTTGCTACCATGTATGATGCTTCTTTGGATAAGCTGTATCCCAATCGTCAGAATTTTAATGTGAACTATCCCCGTTTTAATTCTCAGATATATTGGTCTTATGGATATGTAGGTGGAGCCTTCTATTCTTGTCATTTCCCAATGAAGGAATGGAAAGTCCCGGTATTTATTTACGATACCTTTTATTCGGAAGAAGGGATAAATGAAGCAATGATAGTCGGATATCATGCTGTAAAGAAAGCGGATGTGGTAGGAAGCGTACAGATACGGGGAATGGCAAGTCCGCGAACTAAATCGATGGCTATGGCAGATAATGCTTCTGCTGATCAGACAAATATGCTGGCCGGAAAAGCGGCTGGTCTGGCGTTTGAAGAAGAAATGTCGCAGGAAACCGGACAGACAGCTGACGATGCGGAACTTGGTAATACCTCCGAACTCCGTACAAACTTCGCTGAAACGGCGTTCTTCTATCCGCAACTGCGCACCAATGAACAGGGTGAGATTTCCTTCTCCTTTACGATGCCGCAAAGTCTGACGCGTTGGAATTTCCGCGGATATTCCCATACAAAGGGAATGTTGACCGGTCAGTTGGATGCTTCTGCTGTTACGGCGAAGGACTTCATGCTGTCTCCCAATATGCCGCGTTTTGTACGGGTAGGGGATAAGACCAGCATTGCTGCAACCATTACCAACCTGACAGGTAAATCTTTGAAGGGAACTGCGAAATTTATTCTCTTTGACCCGATGACGGATAAAGTGATTTCTACCGGGCGCCAAGCTTTCACGGTAGAAGCCGGGAAGACAGTTCCTGTAAGCTTCCGTTTCACAGTGACGGATAAACAGGATATGTTGGGTGTACGTATGATTGCTGACGGTGGCACATTCAGTGATGGAGAACAACACTTGTTGCCCGTATTGAGCAATAAGGAATACATTACCGAGACCCTTGCCATGCCGATACGTGGTGAAGAAACCCGTACTTTCTCTTTGGACAGCCTGTTCAATTACAACAGTCGCACGGCCACCGACCGCCGACTGACAGTAGAATTTACAGGTAATCCTGCCTGGTATGCCGTACAGGCATTGCCCGTATTGAGTCAGCCCCGTACAGATAATGCTACAGCATGGGCAGCCGCTTATTATGCCAATTTCCTTGCTTCTTACATTGCCAACAGCCAGCCGCGCATTAAAGCCGTGTTCGACAGTTGGCGCATGCAAGGCGGTAAGAAAGAAAACTTCCTCAGCCAGTTACAGAAGAATCAGGAGGTGAAGAATATCCTTCTCGAAGAGAGCCCGTGGTTGCTGGAAGCTACTACAGAAGCCGAACAGCAAGCGCGTATCGCTACTTTGTTCGATCTCAATAATCTGTCGAACAATAATATGACCACCCTTATTAAACTACAGGAATTGCAAAATGCCGATGGTGCCTGGAGTTGGTACAAAGGTATGCCGGGTAGTCGCAGTATGACGGGATACATCACCGAACTTCTTGTCCGCTTGCCGTTGCTTACCGGACAAAAGAACTCCGCTGATGCCCTTTCCATGCAGCGAAGGGCTTTCAACTATTTGCATAGCCAGGCATTGCAGGAATATCAGAATATCCGTAAAGCGGAGAAAAACGGGACGAAGATCAATAATCTTTCATATCCGGCAATGACGTATCTCTATCTGATAGCTATCTCCGGTGAGAAGGTGCCTTCGGTCAATGAAGACGCTTATCACTACTTCCTCTCCATGGTCGGCAAGAATCTAAGTTCGAATGCAATGGGAGTTAAGGCGCAGTCAGCTATCATTCTGCAAAAGGCGGGTCGCACGGCTGAGGCTGACGAATTTATCGCTTCCATTAAAGAGCATCTGGTGCAAACTGATGAACGGGGTGCATACTTTGCTTTCTATGAAAGACCTTTCCTTTGGGGAGCACAACCTATTTCCGTTCATGTGGAGGTAATGGAAGCCCTGAGGATGGCAGGAGGCAATGATGCATTGGTGGAAGAAATGAAACTCTGGTTACTGAAGCAGAAACAAACTACAAGCTGGAACTCACCTGTTGCAACGGCAGACGCTATTTATGCATTGCTTTGCCAGGGGAGTGACTTGTTGGCATCACGTGGTGATGTACGCATTGTTCTTGGTAATAAAGTGCTGGAAACATTCTCACCTGCCAAGACCACAGTTCCCGGATTGGGATATATCAAGGAAAGCTTTGCAGCAGGTAGTCCTGAATTGCGCGCCAAGTCCATTACTGTGGAAAAGAGGGATGCGGGCATTGCCTGGGGGGCAGTCTATGCACAATATCTGTCACCTGTTTCCGATGTAAAACAGCAAGGTGGTGAGCTGGCTGTAGAAAAGAAACTCTATGTAGAGCGTACTTTGACAGGTGGAAAGAAAGAATTGCAACCCATCACCGCTTCCACGCAACTGGCGGTAGGTGATAAAGTGGTTTCCCGTCTGACGATACGTCTGGACCGTGCCATGGATTTCGTTCAACTGAAAGATCAGCGTGGTGCCTGCTTTGAGCCGATGAATTCACTTTCCGGTTATCGCTGGAACGGTGGAATAGGTTATTATGTGGAGATAGAAGATGCTTCCACTAATTTCTTCTTCGATAGTCTGAACAAAGGTGTGTATGTGTTGGAATACAGTTATCGCATTGCCCGTAGCGGGCAGTACGAAGCCGGGCTGGCAACCATTCAATGTGCCTACGCTCCCGAGTATGCAGCTCATTCAGCGTCAGTGAAGGTCGAGGTGGAGTAGAAATTTTAAAACTTGCTTTTAGGAACTCTCATTTAAAACACCTACTTTTGTGCATCCTAAAATGAAAACGAATGAAACGAACCTTGATATGTATATATGCGCTTGCCGCCGTAGCACTTACCGCTACGGCGCAACCGCGTTTTTCATCCAATAAAGAAACTCACAACTTCGGACAGATCGAATGGAAGCACCCCGTTAGCGTGCAGTATGTCATTACCAATACGGGTGATAAACCTCTGGTGCTTACAGATGTAGACCCTTCCTGTGCCTGTTCCGTAGCCCAGTGGACACAAACTCCCATTGCTCCCGGTGAGAAGGGGAAGATCGTTGTCGATTTTGATGCTAAGGCATTGGGACATTTTGATAAGTCCATAGCTGTTTATTCCAATGCGCAGCCCAATCTGGCTTACCTGCACTTTACAGGTGAGGTGGTGCGCGAGATAAAAGACTTTACGAAAACCTATCCTTATCTTATCGGACAGATACGCATTGACAAAAATGAGATTGATTTCCCTGATACTCACCGTGGCGAAAAGCCTGTCATACGGATTGGCGTAGTGAATCTGTCGGATCGTTCGTATGAACCGGTATTGATGCATCTGCCTTCCTATCTGGATATGAAAGTGGAACCGAACGTACTTCAGAAAGGTGAGAAAGGGCTTATCACATTAACTCTCAACACAGAGAAACTGACAGACCTGGGACTGACACAGGCATCAGTTTACCTGTCACGCTTTACAGGTGACAAGGTGAGTGATGAAAACGAGATACCTCTTTCTGCCATTCTCCTGCCTGATTTCTCCGGTATGACCGATATGGACAAGGCGAATGCTCCGGTAATCCGTCTTTCGGAGACAGATATAGACTTGAGCGCACAACTGGCTAAGAAGAATAAGGTGAAACATGATATACAGATCACCAATACCGGAGGCTCTCCGTTGCAAATCAGTAAATTGCAGGTATTCAATCCAGCTTTAGGAGTAAGTCTGAAGAAGAGCGTATTGCAGCCGGGCGAAACCACCCGCTTACGTGTGACGATAGATAAGAGGAATATCGCCAAGAAGAAACGCCACCTGCGCATTCTGATGATTACGAATGATCCGATGCAGCCTAAGGTTGAGATGAATATCAAAGCGAGTTAAAGATTTATGATTTCATAAATCATAAATCTTATCATAAATCATAAATTAGAAATCATAAATCTTATCATGGAACATCCTGAAAACGATGAATCCTATAAAGGATTGGTTGTCAATGCAGGCATTGAGCAACCTTCGTCTGTCAATCCCTATCGCCGTCCGAAACCTAAAAAGCGTCAGCGTTCCGTAGCGGAGTTTGTAGAAGGTATTGTGAAAGGAGACGTCACTGTGCTGAGTCAGGCAGTTACTTTAGTGGAAAGTGTGAAGCCTGAACACCAGGCATTAGCACAGGAAGTTATTGAGAGATGCCTGCCTTACTCAGGGAACTCTATCCGTGTGGGGATCAGTGGCGTGCCTGGAGCCGGAAAAAGTACCTCGATTGATGTCTTCGGCTTGCATGTGTTGGAAAAATACGAAGGTAAGCTGGCAGTGCTTGCCATCGACCCCAGTAGCGAGCGCAGTAAGGGCAGTATCTTGGGTGATAAGACGCGTATGGAGCAACTCTCCGTTCATCCAAAATCCTTCATCCGCCCCAGTCCGTCGGCAGGTTCTTTGGGTGGAGTAGCGCGTAAGACGCGTGAAACGATTATTCTTTGTGAAGCTGCCGGTTTCGATAAAATCTTTGTAGAGACGGTAGGTGTGGGACAAAGTGAGACAGCTGTACACTCTATGGTCGACTTCTTCCTGCTTATCCAGTTGGCCGGAACAGGTGACGAACTGCAAGGCATCAAACGTGGTATCATGGAAATGGCGGACGGTATTGTTATCAATAAGGCAGATGGTGATAACCTGGAGCGTGCTAAACTGGCCGCATCGCAATTCCGCAATGCTCTGCATCTGTTTCCTGCTCCCGAGTCAGGATGGACGCCACAGGTGATGACTTATTCCGGTTTCTATAACCTGGGTGTGAAAGAAATCTGGAAGATGATTTACGACTATATTGCTTTTGTGAAAGATAACGGTTACTTTGAATATCGACGTAACGAGCAAAGCAAATACTGGATGTACGAAAGCATCAATGAGCGTCTGCGCGATAGTTTCTACCACAATCCGGCCATAGAAGCCATGTTAAGTGATAAAGAACAGCAGGTACTTCAAGGCAAACTCACTTCCTTTGTTGCGGCAAAGAGCTTGCTCGATACCTATTTCGGAGAAATGAGGAAGAGTTAGTTACAAAGCTACGAGCTACAAGCTACAAGTAGCTGCGCTATCATGCCGCAAGGCACTTGTAGCTTTGTAGCTCGTAACTAATTCACGCTTTTTTCCCTTCCTTCTCAAAGTCCGCCTTCGATTTACTCTTCGTTACGATATATACGCCAAGGAATACCAGAGCGATAGCTACACCTTTTTCCCAACCGAATACACCCAGGCCCATGATAATAGCAACAATAGAAGCTACGATGGGTTGCATATAGTTGTACATACTCACCACTGTGGGACGCAGCAACCTTTGTGCGGTCATAATGAAGATATAGGCAAGGAAGCTGCCACCTATTACCACGTAGCCCACTTGTGCGTATGCCGCAGTAGAAATTTCCGCCCATTGAATGCCTGCTACATCATGGTATGAGAATGGAATATAGCACATGGACGCATAGATAAACATCCACTTATTCAATGTGATGGGAGAATATTTCTGCGATAAGCTCTTGAACACAGTCAGATAAATAGAGAAGCTGATTTGTGCTACCAGACAAAGCAAGTCCCCGATAATACTGCTGTTGCCGTTGCTTGTGGCCTGACTGCTTAATATAAGCGTCAGTGCTCCCATGGCCCCTACAAAAATACCCAGTACTTTCAGGTTCGTGATAGGTTCCTTCAGATAAATGGCGGCGATAATCATGGTTACGATAGGAAGTGTGGTTGTCACGATGGAGGCATCGATGGGTGAAGTCATTGAAAGCCCGAAGATATACACCCCTTGATTGAACACCAGTGCGAAAAGTGAAGCAAAGAAAATCTTCAGCATATCGCGGTGATCCACGTGTTCGTGCTTACAGAATGCAGACAGTAGCCAGAAACAGGCGGCTGCACCTACCATGCGGAACGTAGTTACCGATAAGGCTGAAAACTCCATAAGTGCGGATTTGCCGATGGGAGCCATCAGTCCCCATAAAATATTGGCAGTCAGGGCGAATATGTGCCCTTGTACATTCTTATTCATACTCTTTTTTCGTTTGAGGCTGCAAAAGAACAACTATTTTCTGAAACTAAAAAGTCTTTTCTCTTTTTATATACTTGTGGTCTGTTGGAAGCATTAATCATATTAGCACATTTATTCATATTCACTCGGAAAGGAAACTATGCTTCTCAATGTCAGTAGCATAGGGACATGACACTTGAAACTTATTACCTTGAGAACCGAAACTCCCTTTGTTTTGCTGCACAAGATGGCATCTTGTGTGGTGTAACATACTATCTTGAACAGCACAAGATGCCATCTTGAGCAGTAAAGGTAGTCACGCTTCAGTAGATATGCAAGCTTTTTACGGAGGAAAGGTAATAGTGATGTATGTGCATTATAACTGATTCATAACCGCTCGGGCATGAAACAACCGTCTTCATCTTCTTTTAAATCATGTAGAAAGACTTTTTCTTATTTTTTTGAGCTATTTTTGTATTCTGTAAAAACAAGTGACTTAACATCCTCTGCTTGTAGAGGTGAAACTTCTTGTGTTTTGTCTTTAAAAATGTGTATGTACTTATATTATTGAATAAATGCCTTGTTTGTATTGTGAAACATTATAGGAAAATATCATACGTATTAGGGGGAATCCTGCTCTTTGCAGTGGGAATGCTTGCTTTTCAGGTATATGAAAACGGAGTGGAAGGGCGCGGAATATGTAAGCGAAAGGCGGAGGCTTCACTGAAATCCGTTACGGAACTTTGGGCAAACAGGGAATTTGATAAACTTGGAATTCCCTATTCTGTTGGAGGAGGCGAACCGAAAGAGGAAAGCAAGCAGCGTCGTATAGTGCTGGCGGAAGGAGAGACGGTGGTAGCGGTCGATTCGATAAAGGAAGAAAAGCGGTTGATTGCTTCACATAACCTAAGTGCAAAGGTTCGCTTCCTGTTTTTGGTGGACAAAGCGGCTTTCAGCCTTTTGAATGAATTATGGCAAGAAGATTTGAATGATAGACACACTTATTGTTCCGGTGCTCTTATGCTGCAATCGGAATTGCCGGGTGACAGGAAAGGAAAAAAGTTTATGGCCGGAGACTCAACGCTGATGACTGATAAGTTCAAATTAGGAACCTACTATCTGGATGATATGTATTTTCTTGAATTGACGGCTTATCTTTCACTTCCTTCCCCATGGTTGTGTGCCGATTGGGGAAAGACCGGTATTGTTTCTTCTTCCATTATAGTTATCCTTTGCTTGTGCATATTTGTCCTTCTCTTTTGGCATAATCGAAAGAAGGACAACGACGATGAAGCGGTTGATCCGGATGATTGCGTAACGCGCATCTCCGAAAATAAATATCAAATAGGCGGAGTCCTGTTTGATGAAGAGGCGTGTACGCTTACTTTTGAAGATCGAAGTGTGGTGAAATGTCCTATGCAGTCTTATAAACTACTTTCTGCATTTGTCCATGCGGAAAATCATTTCTTATCGAATAACCGGATTGTTGAAGTTTGTGGTTGGAGTTTAGAAAATATCAATATTAATCAAAACAGAAGAGTAACAGTAAGCCTTCTCAGGAAGTTACTTGACGCCGAGAAGTCTCATGTGAAGATAGAATCCGGTCAAAACGAGCAAAAAGAACAGGGCTTTTATATGCTTGTTGAAAAATGATAAGTGCCTTATTATTAGTATAGAAAGGGGGAGTAATAAATTTTTTACTCCCCTTTTTTACTCCCGTAAATGCATTTTGAATCTATTTATTATTTACATTTGCCGGCATAACAATTATTGATGAAAAACATACTAATAAAATGAAGAACAAGATGAAAAAGATTCTGGTATTTATGGGAGTTGTAGCTATTGCTATAGGAGGATATGTTTACAGTAAACAGTCATCTGTCAAGATGTCTTCTTTAATGTTGGAGAATATAGAAGCGTTGGCAGATTCAGAAACAGATGGTGTTCTTTGCTTTGGAAAAGGGTTGGTTGATTGTCCGCTTAATCACGATAAAGTATATACTTATTATGCTCCGTATAGCTTATATTATTAGCGTTATATCTGTCCTGCTATTCATTTCTTGTACTTCGAATCCGGTTGCTTCCGGTAAAACGTCATATACTGATTTCCCACAGGAGCAAAAATTGAAGGCAAAGACGATACGGCTGGATACAGCTTTATTCCGCTATCCTTCTCGTCTGCATATCAGGGACGGGAAAGCTGTGGTACTTGATTTGCATGGAACAGACTATTTCTTTCATACATTCAGCTATCCTGATTTTCGTTACCTGTCTTCTTTCGGGAGGCGTGGAGATGCACCGCAGGATATGCTTTCTGCCGAAAATTTCCGATGGAATGGGGCTTTTTTGTGGACATTAGATTCCAATAAGTCAGAATTAACAAGGTTTGGGTTTGCTTTATCCGGTGATTCACTGCTTCGTCAGGAAGCGGTGAATCTGGATAAGGATATTCTCCGGGCATTGGATTTTGTAATGTGTGAGGATTCTGCCTTTATCATTCCCGATTATTCGGGTGACAGTCGCTTTTGCAAAGTAAGCAAGAGTGGAAAATTGATGTATAAGTTTGGTGCTATTCCTACTGTCAACGAGGATGCCTTGCAGAATGCCCGTCCGGCTTTGGCGCAGGCGTGGCGTAGTTTTATAGACTATAATCCCCGAAACGGGATACTTGCTGTTGCCACTCAGTTGGGTGAAGTGTTCGAAATCTATAATCTGAAAGACAGTACGCATGTTGTGTGCATGGGACCGCATGGTGAGCCGGAGTTTCAGGTGTCCGGGGGATATGGTATTCCTACGGGTATCATGGGATTTAGTGATGTGCAGGTGACGGGTCGGGCCATTTATGCAGTCTTTCATGGGCGCTCGTTCAAAGATATAGCACGGGATGCCCGGAATGGTATTGATCATCCGGATGGCGGGCAATTTATCTATGTGTTCAGCTTGACGGGAAAACCGTTAAAGAAATATGTACTGGATCATTACATTTGTGGCATATCGGTAGATGAGCAGCGTGGACTTATTTATGCTACGGATGTGAATGAGGATGAGCCGATAGTAGAATACCATATAAATGGTATGTAGAGTTAATTAATTTATTAAAAGGAGCAGACGGTAAACGACTTGTTTCGCTGCAATAGAATACCGAATGCTCCGTAACCCCTAAAATTTAGAAGCCTGGCAAAGATACAAATTTTTAAGCAAAACGGAAATTGATTTCCGCTGTTACGATAGTGCAGTGTGAAATATGCTCTAATGAGATACTCTGTATCTTACTTCTCGACTGTACAATATATGTGTACTTGATATTGGTAATTGAATAGATTTTTACTTTGAAACAATATAGAAATGAAGAAGTTTATGAAAATAACTTTTGTTGCGGCATTTGCGGCAATTGCAGGTTATGGTGTTTACACAAATCAGAAAACAGATGCTATGTCCGATTTGATGTTGGCGAATGTAGAAGCATTAGCAAATAATTCAGAAAATAGTGGAACTGTAGATTGCTGTAACAGTAGTGATTGTAATGGCGATTTTTGTGGAACTTTCTATCCTGCGGATGGTTCAGGAAAGGGATATAAAATGTTTTATAAATAATGATTTTTCGGATTGCTTAATTAGGGATTAAGCAATCCGATTTTAAATATATAGTATATGTGTTATTTGCGATGTTTGTTTCTTGTGGTCTTATTGGCCGGGTTGTCGGCTTGTTCTGAGGACAATCGAAGAAAAGGAAGAAAGGCGATGGAAGATTTGGCAACTTCCGAATTGTTTTTTCAGGAAATATCGTTGGAAACAATTCTCGGCAGGCCTTTTCAGATAGAGATTGTGGACAGCATATTGATAATTGGGGATAATATTGAAGGAAAGGCATTGTTTCTGTATAATTTGTCGGACTCTTCTTGGGTTCGAGTTTTAAACATAGGACAGGGACCCGGTGAAGTGCTTGCTCCTCTTGCTATTGACGTGTCTGATAGGGATCATACGATAAGCGTGCTTCAAAGACAAAGTGGAATCTGCCGAAGATATCGGGTTGATAGATTGTTTAATGATTCAATTTTTGATTTTCAGGAGGCAAGTTTGGAAGGAGCGGATAGGGTAGCTCAAATGCATGACGGATATGCTTGTTTAGGGATGTTTGAACAAGGCATATTGTCATTTTTTGATGCAAAAGGAAAAGAAAGTGAATGTATTGACCTTTATTCTAGATTTGACATAAAGGATATATCTGCCAAATATAGACTGTTTCAGGGGCGTTTGGCTTTTAACGAACGGACAAGGTATCTGATGTTTGCTCCATCTTATGCTTCCGAAATTGGTTTTTATGCGGAACAAGATGATGGCAGTTGGGTGAAGAAAGATTCTTTCTGTTTGGGAACAGGAGGATTTGAGGATAGAATTTCGGAGAGTTCCGGCTTTGAACTTTTTAAGGACGATATAAGGAATTGTATGGATGCTTGTAGTTCTGAAAATTATTTTTATATGTTGTATGATGGAAGTGATTTAGGGCATACTCACAAGATAGAGTTTCGTTATGTCATTCGTTTTACTGCCAATGGTATATTGGATTGTGTGTACAAAGTGAATCCTACCGTCCGCAATATTTGTGTTTCGTATGACGATTCTGCCATGTATGTGCTGATGATAGGCAAGGATGGAGAGTATGCTATAGGTAAATCAGAGCTTTCAATAAGGTAACACAGTCAAATAACGAATGATGCTAAGTGTGGGCAAAATGGAGTTATTTATGCTAGATAAAAGAGAAGTGAAATGGAGTTGATATTTACAGCTACTAAAATATGTTTAGAATGTTCCAACTAGGCATTTTTGTTGTTTGCTATAGTCAATATGATAAGGGAGAATCAGCCTATATAGGCTGATTTTTCCCCTATTGATGTTTTAAATAATACAAATAATATTTTTTGATGAAACGTATCGTCTATTTTATTTTGTTTGTTTTCTTTGCGAGTAGTTGCTTTAGAAATTCTGATGTGGAAAAATCTCAAAATCATTCTACTAATATCATTGATGTAAAGGAATTTGTAAAAGAAATTGTTATAGACACTCCTTTGATAGGAGGCTGGGCACGACCTTTTATTATAAATGATTATTTATTGATAAGTGATTCTCAATCCGAAGAAAAATTAATCTCTATCTTTGATAAGGATAATTTCTCCTATTTGATGGGAATTGGAGATGCAGGGGAAGGACCTAATGAAATTACGAATATGGGGGTAATTGTGCCTGATGAAGTGCACCATCGATTTTTTGTACCTGATTATGGAAAATTGAAAGTTTTGAGTTATAGTGTGGATAGTATCTTAAAAAATCCTTTTTATCGACCTGAAGTAAAAGGAGATATGAAAGAATTGCAATTTCCGGATAGATTTGTTTATGTGAATGACACTTTCTGTATTGCACGTTCCATAATGGTCGGAGAAAGCAAATATTTTCAACAATCTTTGGTGCGGTGGAATATGTTGACCGGAGAAATGGAATTATTGGTTGAAGGGCATCCTAAGATAGAACGAAAGCGAAGCCAGTTTGCGGTATCATTGGAACATAATCTGATAGTTGATTGCTATGCTCATCATGACCTAATGACGATTCATGATCTTGATGGTAATTTGAAATACAATATTTATGGTCCTTATTGGGATGACAAGACGAGTAATGATATGGTTTATTATGATGCTGTGGTGATTTGTAAAGATAAGATTGTTGCAGCATATGCAGGAGGACGCAATTGGAGTGACGAGGGATTTCCTAATTGTTTTCAAGTCTATGATTTTAATGGGAATTATATTAAAACGTTGGATATAGGTCGTAAAATTTGTAACTTTTGTTATGATCAGAAGCTGAATAGATTAATAATGGTATTAGACAATGAAATACAATTTGCTTATTTAAATTTAGATGGACTTATAGACTAAAATGAAGAACTAATATTAGAAAATAATGATGAAATATTTTGCAGTTTTGTTATTAACCCTGTCTGTATTGTCTTGCATAGATGTTAGACAAAATAAGCTTGAGAATCTGTTAGAGAAATGGATGGATTATGAAGTTAAATTTCCTATAACTTCCATTTTTACAATACAGGGGAGAGATACAGTGGATTTTTATATGAGTGGTGATTACAAGATTGTGACGTATATTGATACTATAGGATGTACCAGTTGTAAATTACGGTTGTCGGACTGGAAGAAATTTATGAATGTGGTTGATTCTATAAAAGAGGATTCGGTTAAGTTCTTGTATTATTTTGCGCCCAAAAAGAATCAGGAGGTATATAGTGTGTTAAGAACTGAAAAGTTTGTTTATCCTGTTTGCATTGATGAAAAAGATTCGTTGAATATATTGAATAAGTTTCCTTCTGAAATGGAGTATCAGACTTTTTTGTTAGATAGAGATAATAAGATTATAGCAATTGGAAATCCTATTTATAATTCAAAAGTTAAAGATTTATATTTGAAGATTATTCAGGGAAAAGAATTTACGCAGATGAATGAAGATACAGGTCTGATGACAGAAGCCAGTATTGACTATACATCCTTATCCTTGGGTAATTTTGACTGGGAAAAAGAGCAAAAAGCAGTTTTTACATTGAAAAATACAGGTAATAAACTATTAGTCATTGATGCAGTTTCAACATCCTGCGGCTGTACTTCCGTTGATTATTCCAAAGAACCCATTCGTCCGGGAAATTCTATATCACTGAATGTGACGTATAAGGCAGATCATCCCGAACATTTTGATAAAACTATAACAGTATATTGCAATGCAGAATCTTCTCCTGTTGTTTTGAGAATAACCGGCGATGCAGAATAAGATAACATAAATGAAATACTTATGAAGAAACATGGTATCCTATTAATAGTCTGTTTCTTTTTGATATTGGCTTCCTGTACTAAAAATAAGGTTGGTCCTTCCTTAGAAGATATTCTATCAGCCAATCCCAAATTGCAGGTTGTTCTTGACAAATACCGAGATGATTCCTTGAAGTATAGGGCTGCTGTTTTTCTTATCGAAAACCTGCCTTTTCACTATAGCTATGAAGGTGAAGCTCTAAATGATTACCTAAAGCTTTTTGAACTTCATGGAAAAGGTACCATGTACCCAGATAAAGTGCTGGATTCCATTAAGCGCGCTTGCGGCTCTTTTCATTTATTCATGATAGTAAAGGAGCCATTGATGTAATAGGTAATCTGAAAGGAAGATGTTCCAAACTTAGGAAGATTGTGGCTGATGGAGGATATAGAGATGAATTAATTGGGAATGTGAAGAAAGCGTTTGGCTGGGTATTGGAAATTGTACTCAGGCCTGAGGAGGCAAAGAAGTTCACGGTATTTTAAAAAGCCTGTCAGGCCTAATGATAGTTTAGAGTTATGCGTTACGTATAAAGCGGAGCATCCGGAACATTTTGATAAAACCATAACTGTATATTGTAATACAGCATTTTCTCCTATTGTTTTGCGAATAATCGGCACAGCCCAATAGGGTAGATGTTTCAAATAACGGATCAGAAATAAACATAGTAAGATGGTTTGTAGATTAATAAAAAGATATTTGCTCGCATGTGTATTGCTGGTTATAATGTTACTTACAGCTTGCGGTAGGGGAGACGGCCGGTTGGAATATGCATTGCAGTTTGCCGGAGGCAATCGGGGTGAACTGGAAAAAGTGCTTGTGTATTATAAGGACAGCGGGCAGAAATATGACGCAGCCCGTTTTTTGATAGAGAACATGCCGCAATATTATGAGCGGCGGGGGATACCTGTAGATTCGGGAAAGGCAGCGTTGGCAACGGTGGACTCGACGGGAATGGTACTTCCGGAACTTGTGCAACGCTGGGGACATCCCGATATGCAGGCATTGGAGAAGGTTTATGATGCACAAGTGATTACGGCTGATTTCCTGATACGCAACATAGACCATGCGTTCGACTTATGGAAGCGGCGCCCTTGGAATAAGTACCTGCCTTTTGATGATTTTTGTGAGTTTATTTTGCCTTATAGGATAGACGATGAGCCACTGGAAGAGTGGCGCGGACTTTACGGGAAGCGGTATGCTTTTCTGCTTGATTCCGTCTACAAAGGAACGGATGTAGTGGAAGCCGCCGCCGCGGTGGGAAGATGCCTGAAAACGGAAGGGTTTGAGTATAACTGGGAGTTCGGGTTGCCGCACCTGGGGGCCTCTTTTCTGATGGATCACCGCGCGGGAACCTGCGTGGATGCATGCGACCTCACCCTGTATACCATGCGTTCTCTAGGCATTCCGGTAGCCGTGGATTATTATGTATATAGCTCGGAAACACGGAAGGGACATACGTGGAACTCCGTGCGCGACACCACGGGAGCCTTCTGGGGCATGTGGGTGACAGCCAAGGAGTGGAAACGCGGACAGGTGTACCGTGACGGCCGGAAATCGGGCAAGATCTTTCGCAAGCGTTTCGGTACGCCCCGTTATATGGATGCCTCTGCCGACTACTTTCCCGATACGCTGAGGGTGAGGGTACCGGATAGAAGTCCGGATTATCTGTTTCTGGGCATCTTTCATCCTAAGGGGAGATGGGTGGTTGCCGATGTCGCGGAGGTACGTCGTGGCGAGGCGGTTTTTCCGCATGTGGAGTCTGATGCCATTTATGCGGTATTGGAGAAAAAGGAGGACGGCAGTTTCGCCACAGTGGACTATCCGTTTTATTTTGACGGGAAGAATCTCCATTTCTACATTCCCGACAAGGAACGCGAAGAGAAGGTCACTTTGTACCGCAAACATCCCCTGATGGGCTGGATAGGCATTTATTTGGATGAGATCTGCGGTGGTCGCTTCGATTTTTCCGATACGGAGGATTTTAGGCATATAAAGTATACTTATCAGGTTCCGGACACCCCAAGAATCTGTTACAATGAAGTGGTGCTTCCGCAACAGTTGAAATGTAGATACGTGCGATATCAGGCTATGGAATGGAAGAACACAAACATAGGCGAGTTGCTGTTCTGGGGAGGGGAGACAAGGTATTATCCTGAAACCGTTAAAGGAGCACCTGCGGAAAATCCGGTGAATGTGCAGGAGCGGATGTTTGATGATGATCCGTTGACTTATTATAGTACGCGATTGCCGGGAGCCACCTTGCTGATGGATTTTGGAAAGCAGGTGGAAATGGATCGTTTTATCTTTATCCCTCGTAACGACGACAATTTTATCCGCATTGGCGACACCTACGAGTTATATTACCATGACGGCAAGGACGGATGGGTTTCGTTAGGACGCAAAACGGCTTCAGCGCCGGAACTGGTCTATGATAATATGCCTCGTGGAGCACTGTTCCATTTGCGTTGCTTGACACGTGGTGAAGAAGAACAGGTATTTCACATAAAAGATGGGAAACAAGTATTTATCAGTAATTTGAGTTATGTGAGATGAATACCGGGAACTATAGTTTTGATTTTAATTTCATGGAGGGATGAAGAGAAGTGCATCTTTGAAGAAAATCGTAAATAAGGGAATTGATCTTTTCCTTTGGTTCTGTGGCATTGTGGTATTGTGGCTGTTGGCGCAAGTCTTTTGTGTGACCTCGTTCCATATTCCAAGTGATTCGATGGAGCCGGCACTATTGGCTGGTGATGTGATATTGGTGGATAAACTAACGTATGGGGCAAGGCTCTTCAATGTGATGGATGCCGTTGCAGGAAAGCAAGTGGAGATAAAACGCTTGCTGGGAATGGGTGGAATGAGGAGGAATGATATAGTAGTCTTTAACTATCCTTGTCCTAAACAGTGGAAGCGGATTGAAATGGATGTGATGCAGTATTATGTGAAACGGTGTGTTGCGTTGCCGGGAGATACGTTCCGCATTGTAAACGGACGCTATAAGGTGGATGGCTATGCCGGAACACTGGGGTACGTGGATGCGCAGGACAGGTTCATGGCACTGATAAATGAACAGGCGCTTGCTGATGATGCAATCGGTGTGAGGGCATATCCCGAAGATTCTTTGATAAGATGGACGGTGAAAGAGTTTGGGCCTCTGTATATTCCCAAATCAGGTGACGCCATCCCGATGGATGGACGCACTGTTAAACTTTATGGGAATATAGTGGAGTGGGAGCGGCAAGGAAACCTCCGTCATGAAGCGGGGAATGTGTATTTGGGCGATAGCCTTATTGCTGAATATCGTTTTTTAAAAAACTATTATTTCATGGCTGGAGATAGAGCTGAAAACTCAAAAGATTCCCGTTATTGGGGGCTGTTGCCAGAAGAATATATTGTTGGAAAGGCTGTCAGGATATGGAAATCAGTGGATAAGAGGACGGATAGAGTGCGGTGGAATAGGATATTCAAAAAGATAGAATAATGATAGGATGGACACATAAAATAAGAGAGGCTACAGTTGTTTTGCTACAGTTTGTAGCTGTTTGCTCCTTGTTGAGTATGGTATGTGCGACAACTCCTGAACTGCCTGCAGGCGAAACCATCGGCCAATGGGTGTGGTTTGGAAAAGCTGTATTGGTTTCGACCGGTTGTATCACTGCTTCTTGTTTGCTACAACTTCTAGGAAAAGCTTCCTGGACAGATATTTTGTTTTTCCGGAATTTCTTTGTTCATGTGGCTTGGAGTTTGGTATTATTGGGGACTATTGAAGTCGTTTGGGGCTTGCGGCAATTATATGGATTTTCTGTTTCCGGGCATTCACGGTATGCACTGACAGGCTCTTTCTTCAATCCCGGTCCGTATGGGGGATATTTAGCGATGATATTACCTGTTTGCCTGCATTTGTATTTACGTGTTTGTGAGTGGAAAAGCACAGATGTTCTTCATAAAATAGAAAAAGTGACGGCAGGGCTTGCCGGCATTCTCATCTTATGTGTACTACCGGCTACAATGAGCCGTTCTGCCTGGATTGCTGCTGCAATAAGCTGTGCATGGGTGGCGTATATGCATCGTGACAGACGTAAGTGGGGCGTATTGTGGCGGAGATATAAGAAACGTTACCTTACATGGGGAGTGGTCGGGCTTTTTGTTCTGATATTGGGAGGTGCTGGTATTTTCTTTTTGAAGCCTGACTCTGCCATGGGACGTCTGTTTATGTGGAAAATTACTTGTAAAGCTATCGTAGAACATCCTTGGGGATGTTATGAAGGATTTGCCTATGCCTATGGCGAAGCGCAGGAAAAATATTTTGGTAGCGGAGACTATGCTGTTTGGGAAGAGCGCGTGGCCGGAAGTCCGGAATATGCTTTCAATGAATATCTGGAACTGGCGTTAACAGCCGGAGTTATAATTTGTGTCATGTTCCTCTTGACTATTGGGATAGTTCTGTGGTTAGGGACAAAATGGGGGCGTTATGAAATTTGCGGAGCACTCATATCCTTGCTTGTTTTCTCTTTTTCTTCTTATCCCATGTATTTTCCGGTTTTCGTGGTAACCGGTATATGTCTGCTGTTTGCTTGTGGAGCCGGTGATGTGGGCGGAAAAATTCTTATTTGCAGCGCTTGTGCACTGATATGGGTAGTGGGGCTTAACGGTAAATGGCAACGGGAGGAAGATGCATGCCGGGGTTGGGTGTATGCGAGGATGATTTATCATCAGGGAAATTATACTGCTGCCGATGAGGCTTACCGTAAGCTCTACCCGCAGTTGGAAGAAAGGGGGGAATTCTTATTTGAATATGGGCATAGTTTGCATAAGTCCGGTCGTTATGATCAATCTAATTTGCTTCTGGAACAGGCTGTCTTATATAGTGCTGATCCAATGGTATTGAATATTATAGGTAAGAATTATCAGGAAATGCAATACTATGAAAAGGCTGAAACTTATTACCTGGCATCGGTCCGCCGGTTGCCGGGGCGGATTTATCCCTACTACCTGCTGGCAAAACTTTATGCGGAACCGGGCTATCGGAATAGGGAGAAGTTTGAGAAGATGCAACGGATTGTATTGACTAAAGAGCCGAAAGTGCATTCCACCGCTATCAGGGAAATGAGGGGCGAAGTGGAAAAGATAGGGAACGACTGGTGTAATACGAAGATTGAATAGGTTAATATGATATAACATGGTGGATATGGATACGTATAAGGATAGTTGGAATGCTTGTCTGCTGTACCGCAATAAACAGTTGACAAAACAATTGAAGGATTATCAGAAGGCTTCGGCATTAGCCGGATGTTCTTCTTCTTTGATAGTGGCAATGGGGCAGTTGCTGTGTCTTCATCAAAAACCTGCTTATGGTATAGTCAAGGATGAGGCTGAATGGAGGGATCTGTTTATCGTCATAGACTTGTTTTATGGTGGGTGCCTGTCAGAAGAATTAGTGCCATTTCGTTTAAGTGCCCAGGAGTTGAGGTTGTGTTATCTGTTACGTGCTCACTTGGATAATAGGACAATCGCGCTTCTGTTTAATATAGTTCCCCGGTCTGTATTGAAAGCAAAACAGCGCATTAAAAATAAGTTGGCATTATCAGCTACGGATAGTTTGGATAAGTATATACAACAATGCTGATTGTCACTAATATAGATATCAATTCCGCCAACGCCTACTTGTAGTGAAATCATAGAAAGACTTCTTATTACAGTTAAATACGAATAAATTTGCTCTAACCTTCAATTTATTCTATATTTGCAACTTAAGTGACAAGTTCTTCAAATTGTCCGAATATGATAAACTACTTGATAAAAATTATAACGACCCTCTGGTTCATATCCTTTTGTCTGCAAGTTAGTGTTGCTCAGGAGATTGATATTAATCAGACCAGAAAACACCTGCTGCAAACACTACAAGACAATTCCGTCGACAAACAGCAGAGGATGGAGCTGTATATTGACTTGTACGACTTGTCCGACGATGTGACAAGCAAACGTACCTATATTAACGAATCGCTGCAACTGGCTATTCAGTTGAAAAATCAGATATATATTTTTGAGACACTGGATATTCTTTGTCGCAGTTATAAAGATGAACCGGACTCTTTGCACTACTATCAGCAGATAGGAGAAGAGTGTCTGGAAGGGGCTTATAAGAACTTTTATATGGCATGGCTCAAAGCTTTTCCTTCTGTTTGCAAGATGGATGAGGCGGAGAAACCTGATGAAGCCAATGAAGAAATTTCACGGTATAAACGCCACAAGGTAAATCTCTCCGATAAATCGCAGGAAGTGCAATGGGAGATGATTCTTTGTTCGGCAATGGAGTGCATCAATTACTTTTCACCGTCTGTTACGAATTTGGGAGACCGCATCGTTCATTTGAAGAATATTCAACAGTTGGTCAGAGATTTACCTTTTGAGGTAAGTTATAAGTTCAATTGGTATTATCTGACTCGTATCGAGTTCATTTATCGTGCTGAAGGAAAAGCTGAAGAAGCAGCGAAGGCTGTTGAGGCTTTGGAACAAATGGAGCAACTATACGATAGCCAGTTTGAACTGCCTTTCTACAAGAGGCGTGCTTATATCCGTACCCGTAGTCGTGAAGCCTTACGTATGGGTGTTTATAGCGAAATGCTTTATTTCGTAGATGCTATAGGCAGGAAAAGAGCTGATGAAATTTATTCCCGGATGAAAGCGTACTATCAGGATAAGACTTCAGAGACAGATGAAAGATCGTTCTTGGCTGCCGCTTTCCGCTATTATCTTTATACAGCACAATACGATCTTGCCATGCGGACGGTGGATGACTTGCTGGAACGGACAGATTCCACCGACACAAATGAGCGGACTGAGTTGCTGGCGAAGAAGATTAACCTGGTTACCCAATGGAAACAGCATTACAAAGAAGGATTTGACGCCTTTTGGGAATATACCAGCTTGATGGAAGATAATCATGTGGAGGAGACGAATGAACAGTTGGCTGAGATGAGGTCATTGTTTGAAGTGGACAAACTAAAGATAGAACAGGCCGAACTTCAGGCACGTTATCATCGTATCGCTCTTGCTGTGCTCATAGTCCTGCTTCTGGTTTTCTTTATCTGGGGACTTTATCAGTACTTGTTGACGAAACGGCTGAAAGCAACGAAGCGGGCACTGATTCTGTCGAATGAGAAAGTTGCTAAGGAAAGCGAACGAGCCAAAGCAAGCGACCGTATGAAGACGGAATTCCTACAGTCCATGTGTCATGAGATACGTACTCCACTCAATGCTATCTGTGGTTTCAGTACCCTGTTGCTGAATGAAGATTTGTCCCAGGAAGATAAAAAAGATTTTCCGGTTATCATTGAAAAGAACTCCAATCAATTGACTGAATTGTTCGAGGACATCCTGCAAGTATCGGACTTAAGCAGTTCGTTAGAGTTGCTTCCTATGGAACAGGTGGATATATTGTCGATTTGTGCCGGGCTTCTGGATATATGTAAGAGAAGAGCAGGAAATCCCGAAATCACCTGGTTATTTGAATCGGGATCGGACGAATGTCTTGTAAAAACGAATGCCCAATATCTGCAACGTGTTGTGGAACACCTCCTGAACAATGCTGCAAAGTTCACGGTTGCCGGTACTATTCGTATGAGCTTGGTGCATGCCGAAGGAAAAGTACGTATTATGGTGAGCGATACGGGAATCGGGGTTCCGGCTGATAAGGCCGAATATATATTCGACCGTTTTACTAAATTGGATGAATTTATGCCCGGCACCGGATTGGGGCTTTATTCCTGTCGCCTCATTGTCACTCGTCTGGGTGGTTCCATTTATCTCGATACATCTTATCGGGATGGCGCATGTTTCTGTATTGATTTGCCGTATGAGAAGTGATTTTTCTATTTCCGGGCGTGGAAATAAAAGATAATCACGTATATTTGCTTTAATTAAAAGCAGAAACTATGGAAGAACAAGCCAATTACATCAAACGTATAGAGATACACAGGTTGTGGGATCGCTTTGACATAGCTTGGGACTTACGTCCTGACGTGAATATTCTTTCCGGTATCAACGGAGTGGGGAAAACCACGATCCTCAATCGTTCCGTCCACTATCTGGAAGAACTTTCGGGGGAGATAAAGAACGGCGAGATAGAAGGCGTACGTGTTACCTTCGACCGTCCGGATGCCACGTATATCCCTTACGACGTAATTCGTAGTTACGACCGCCCCTTGATTATGGGCGACTTTACCGCCCGCATGGCCGATCCGAACGTCAAATCCGAACTAGACTGGCAACTTTATCTCTTGCAACGCCGATACCTCGATTACCAGGTGAATATTGGCAACAAGATGATCGAACTCCTTTCCGGTGATGAGGAACAGCGTTCACAAGCCGCTTCCTTATCCCTTCCCAAGCGGAAGTTCCAGGATCTGATGGATCAGTTATTCAGCTATACCCGCAAAACTATAGATCGCCGCAGCAATGAAATCATCTTCTATCAGGACGGTGAACGCCTGTTGCCCTATAAACTATCTTCCGGTGAAAAACAGATGCTGATTATCCTGCTCACCGTGCTGGTGCGCGACAATGCCCATTGTGTCCTTTTTATGGATGAACCCGAAGCCTCTCTTCACATCGAGTGGCAGCAAAAACTTATCGGTATGATACGTGAATTGAATCCCAATGTGCAACTGATACTTACCACCCATTCTCCCGCCGTCATCATGGAAGGCTGGCTGGATGCGGTGACGGAAGTGAGCGATATATCGGTGGAAATTAGGAATTAATAATTATCTCCCCATGGCTACTTCTTTAAAACATAATCTTACTTCTGCCTATTTCAATGCCGCCAACAAGCTTTATCCCAAGAAGGCGCGGCGTCGCATTGTGGCGTATGTGGAAAGTTACGATGATGTAGCTTTTTGGCGCACGTTGTTGGCTGAGTTCGAGACAGATGAATATTATTTCCAGGTGATGCTGCCTTCGGCTACCTCTCTTGCCAAGGGTAAGAAGATGGTGCTGATGAATACGCTGAACACTACTGAATTGGGCAAGAGCCTGATAGCCTGTGTGGACAGTGACTACGACTTTCTGTTACAAGGCAAAACGAGCGTTTCACATAAGATAAACAGTAGTCCCTACATATTCCAGACGTACGCATATGCCATCGAAAATTTCCATTGTTATGCTGAAAGTTTGCATGAAGTTTGCGTGCAGGCTACGTTGAACGACCGTATGCTGATAGACTTTCCTGCTTTCTTGAAACGCTATTCGCAAATTGTCTATCCCCTCTTTCTTTGGAACGTCTGGTTCTATCGCCAACGAGATACTTATACTTTTCCGATGTATGACTTCAATGCATGCACCCGCTTGCAGGAAGTCAATGTACATCATCCCGAACGAACACTGGAGCCCGTGCAGCGTGCCGTTGCCAAGAAACTTTCCGAGATGCGCAGACGTTTTCCGCGAAATATCAAGTCGGTGGAGGCTTTGGGTGTGGAACTGGAAAAGCTGGGACTGAATCCTGATACTACTTATCTCTACATACAGGGGCATCACCTCATGGATGGTGTTGTGATGAAACTTCTTATCCCCGTATGCACCGTGTTGCGTCGCGAGCGCGAACAGGAAATCAAGCGTCTGGCGGCCCACAACGAGCAATTCCATAACGAACTGACCAGCTATGAGAATAGCCAGACCAACGTCAGCTTGATGTTGAAAAAGAACAGCGGATACAAGAACCTTTACTTGTATCAGTGGTTAAAAGAAGATATAGGAGACTTCCTGAACAGGGAGCGATAATTACTAACCATTAACACCAAAATTAATTCTTAGTATCATGAGCATTGTACAACAAATTAACGAAGGACTTCAGGCTTTAGGTTTCAGCCAGTCATTGGCTGGCCAGTTAGATCAATTTATAGCATTCCTGGGAGTTCTCCTGGTAGCTTATCTGGCGGATACTGTTTGCCGGAAGATCTTGCTGAAAGTCGTTTCGCGTTTGGTAAAACAAACAAAAGCTACCTGGGATGACATTGTTTTCGACCGAAAAGTGATGGTACATCTCAGCCGTATGGTGGCACCTATTCTTATTTATATCCTGCTTCCTCTGGCATTTTCCGATGCGGGCTCGGCAACGTTGGCACTTATCCTGCGCTTCTGCCTCATCTTTATCATTGTTATGTTTCTTAGCTTTATCAGCGCTTTGCTTTCAGCGGTTTACACCGTCTATAGCGAGAAGGAACAGTTCCGTGACCGCCCTTTGAAGGGACTCTTGCAGACAGTGCAGGTTATCCTTTATTTTGTCGGTGGTATCATTGTTGTCAGCATATTGATTGACCGTTCACCCGGTGTATTACTTACCGGTCTGGGAGCTTCGGCTGCCGTGCTGATGTTAGTATTCAAAGACAGTATCATGGGCTTTGTTTCCGGTGTGCAACTTTCTGCCAACAATATGCTGAAAGTAGGCGACTGGATTACCATGCCTAAGTATGGAGCGGACGGTGATGTAATAGAAGTGTCATTGAATACAGTGAAGGTTCGTAATTTCGACAAAACCATCACTACCATTCCGCCTTATTTGCTCGTAAGCGACTCTTTCCAGAACTGGCGTGGTATGCAGGAGAGTGGCGGACGCCGTATCAAACGTTCTATCAATATCGATATGAACAGTGTGCGATTCTGTACGCCTGAAATGTTGGCGAAGTATCGCAAGATACAGCTCTTGGCAAACTATGTTGAACAGACGGAACAAGTGATTAAGGAGTATAATGAAGAGCATCATATTGATAACTCCATCCTTGTGAACGGTCGCCGCCAGACGAATCTCGGTGTCTTCCGTGCTTATCTGAATTGTTACCTGAAGAGCCATCCGGGTGTAAATCATGATATGACTTGTATGGTGCGTCAGCTTCAGCCTACCGATCACGGTATACCATTGGAACTGTATTTCTTTTCTGCAACCACATCCTGGATACCTTATGAAGACTTGCAGTCTGATGTCTTCGACCATCTGTTGGCTATTATTTCTGAGTTCGATCTTCACGTATTCCAGTCACCATCCGGTGAAGATTTCCGCGAAAGGCTTAATTGAGATAGTCGGCACTGGTTCTCGAAATTTTCATCCCTATGAGAATCTTTTCTCTCTTTGATAAGAAAAAGCTTTCTATAGGATGGGAACAGATCAACATAAGCAAACGCCGGACAGTTCCTCTGAACTTGTCCGGCGTTGCCTTTGTAGAAGCTATTGCTTCGTGAATTATGTGTGTTTCTCGTTTTATTGTTTGATCCAGTTGCCGCTTGTCCAGTTGTCGCCTGTCTTTACGGCTCCCTTATATTCGGCTTTGGTGAAGAAACTGTCGGCACTGAGGTCTTTGCCGCCATCGATGGTGCCTTCGTAGAGATTCTCCCAAGTGAAGTTCTGTGCAGTGAGGTTGCCCGTTGCTGCTGCGAACATATCGTTGGTGTAAATGCTTTCTTTAGAAGACAATGTTTTGCTGATAGCTACATACTCCAGTTTAGACACACCCTCTTTCAGGGCTGTTTCAGTTTCTGTGGTTTCTACGGTCAGAGGTTGACCTTTGCCGGTGATGAGCGTATTGTAAAGTTCCACTTGTGTTCCGGCACGCAGGCGTACGCCCTGTTTGCTGCCACCGTTGCCAATCAGTGTGAGGTTGGCGAGGATGGGGTGGGCAACGGGAGTGGCACCGAAGCTCTTGCCATTGTTGTCGCACTCCATCAGGCAGTCGCAGTCGTATCCCAGTTCGTCTTTGGGGCTTTGGTATGCTACGAGGAACTGTGCTTTGCCGTTCCAGCCTTCGGTCCAGTCGAAAGAGTCGTCGCTACAGTCGGTAGATACCAGATACTTCACATTGACGGAACCGCCGAACCATTCGAAACCATCGTCGGAACCCATGTATGCCTGGCAATACTCTACCGTTGTTCCGTTTCCTACACCGTAGAAGGTGATACCGTTGGCTTCGTGCTCTTCGTCGAAGGCAAATCCGGTGTACTCTACACGAACATACCGCAATGTACCGGAATTGTCGGCGTCATTATTACCACCATAGGATGCGCCGCCTATTTCCGAACTACCCGTTCCGCCTTCGGCATTGGTGTGTGCGTATCCGCAGATGTGGATACCGCCCCATGCGCCCGGTTCTTTCTTTTCGGAAGTCATTACGATAGGGTTGCTGGCAGTGCCTTGTGCATCTATCTTGGCTCCTTGTTCTATGAGGATGTAGTCTACCACATCGTCATGTTTGGCAATAATTGTGACGCCTGCGGGAATCTTCAGTGTGGCACCGTTCTTTACGTGTATGCCGCCACTTAGCGTGTAAGTCTTTCCGGCTTCCAGTTCCGTGTCGCTTTCGATGTCTTTCGTCAGTTCATACTTGTCGTCTTCACCGCCGTCCCCGTTTCCGGGTTCGTTGTTGTCGGTACATGCAGTGAATAAGGTCATACTTGCCGCGAGGGCCATAGTCATGAATTTCCAATTTGATGTTTTCATACTAATAATCGTTTAGTTGATAAAATGAGTTTCTATTGTTTGTCTCTCTCAAAATTTTTCTTTTCTCTTACAGGTCATAGCTGAAGTCAACTTCAAAGCCTGTACCCTTTCTGAAGCGTTCCACTTCTACTTTATCTCCGGTGGTGGGCACTTCTTGCTTGAAGAGGATATCTTGGTTCAACAGGTCGTTGACTTGCAACTTCACCGCGAAACGCTGGTTGAAGCGGTAACTGCCTGTAAAGTTCAGCGTGTGTACCGGCTGTTGCTTGATGTCTCCCAGGCCGGAGATGCCTACGGAGTGGATGCGGGGACCTTGCAGATTGTAGAGCAGGGCAACGCTGAGTTGGCGGTCGTTGCTGAAAGCGGGTGAATAGGTGAGATCTGCATTTGCCAGGTAGGGTGATGCTCCCTGCAAGGCACGCTGGCTGTTGGTGTAGGCGCCGCCTTCGGGCAGTTTCACGTTAGTGTACATATACGATCCGTTCACACCGAAACGCAGGTCTTTCACTATCTCTTTGCGGAATTCTATCTCCACCCCCGTTGCCATACCGTTGTCCGCATTGCGGAAAGAATGCACGGCGGAACCGCCTGACAGAGTCTGTACACGCTCTATCGGTGCTTTCAGGTGCTTGTAGTAGGCGGTGATGGAGAGCATATCCCCATTCTTTTCAAAGAGTTCGTAGCGCAGATCGATGTTATAGTTGTAGCCGTTTTGCAAATCAGCGTTACCGCGTATCTGTGCCGAACCGTAGGATTCCTGATAGAGGAAGGGGGCCATTTCGATAAATGAAGGACGCGTTACTGTGCGTGAGAAGGCCAAGCGCAGACTGTTCTTTTTGTTCATCTGGTATTTCATGTTCAGTGAGGGGAAAAGGTCGTTTTTGTTCAGTTCACTGCGTTCGGCTTTTCCGCCATCGGTATAGTAGTCTACCCATTGCTTGCTGATTTCGTAGCGTACTCCCAGGTTCACCAATAACGGGGCTATGGGATAGTATTCAGTGGCAATGTATCCTGCATAAATGCTGTTACCGGCTGTATAGCTGTCTTTGGGCTGTTTCTTCCGGTCTATGGTGATGGAACCGTTTTCTACATTTTCCATGTTGAGGAAGGAGTCGGTATCGTAGATGTCAGTGATGGTAGGGTTCAGTTTGTTCAGGTTGTAGTAGAAGCGTGTACCCATATAGTCACGATTCTTGTCTTTATAGGTGAAACCGGCCTGCAACTTGTTGTTGTCGCCAAAGCGGTAACTGGCGGTGAGGTCGCCCACCCATTCATCTTCATTCAGTGAGCCGAAGTAACGCATGGTTTCTTGGCGGTTCAGTTTGAAGAGTTTTATCTGGTCATCTTCACGGATGAACATTACTTGGCGGCGGTCGGGTTCGTCGCTGGAGGTCTTGCTGTACGAGCCGCTCCAGTTGAGGTCCCACTGTTTGCCGAAGTGGTGCTTGCCGTTTACTTGATGGTTTTGCAGACTGTAGATGTGTGTCACGTTGTTGCTGCCTATCAGATGGTGGTCTTCGTAGTCCACACCTTCGCGCCTCATATAAGTGTCGATGGCATTGCGAGCGTAGAAGAAGGTATATCCGATGTGGTCGGAAGTGCGGAAACTGTAGCCGAGATTACCCAGTGCGGCAATCTTTAACTCGTTGCTGTAGCTGTCGTAGTTGAATTCATTCAGGGTATTTCCTGTAGCTTCTAAGGTGCGTATGGAGGCATTGTTCATGGTTTGCAGGTCGTTGCTTACTCCTATGGAGCCCAGAACGCTGACTTCATTTCCACTCAGGGTGAAACGTTTGCCGAAGCCGATATTTCCGCCAAATTCAGGTAGGGCAGTCTTTTTACTAACCTGAAAACTGGTGTTGAAGAGGCGGTTGTGGCGTGCATACTCTTCAAAGTCTGTTAATGACATGTCTATCAGTTCCTGGTCCAGAGAAGGAGTCTTGAACAAAGAGCCGTCGCGGTTCATCCGGTAGAAATCTTTGCCTAGCGTATTGAACTTGCCACCTGCATTGAAGCTGATGGACAGAAAATCACTACCTACATTCTCTTTGGTACTGATGTCGATATGTGCTCCCGAGTAGTCGGCGAATGCACTGGCGTCATATACTTTGCTCACGGTAATATTCTGTACGGTAGATGCAGGGAAGATATCCAGAGGAATCAGTTTATTGTCCGGATTAGGAGAGGCGATGGGAAGTCCGTTCAGAGTGGTGGTGCTGTACCGGTCGCCCAGACCGCGCACAATCAACTGTCCGGCACTGGCGATGGAGATACCGGTTATCTTTTTTACACCTTCTTCCACATTGCTGATTCCTTTGATACTCATTTCTTTGGCACCGAGGTTTTCGATTGCAAGGGTGGCTTTCTGCCGTTCCATCTGCAGGGCTCGTTCACCTTCCAGATTCTTTCTGGCCACTACGGAGACTTCGCCTAACGCTTGTGCATCACTCTCCATTTCAAAGTTCAGCAAAGTTTCGGCCTTGACTTTTATGCTATTGAGCAGGATGTCTTTGTATCCTATATATCTCACGGTTATGGTGTATGTGCCGTCATTTACATTTAGTGTATAGTTGCCGTCGATATCGGCTACTACACCTTGGGTTGTCCCGGTTATCTGTATGGTAGCTCCGGTCAGTGGCTCTTTCGTCTGCTTGTCGAGGACGGTTCCTTTGATGTTTCCAGCCAGGGCGGTCATGGTGGAAAGCACCAGTAATAAAATGAAGAAAAATACTTTTCCAAAATCCAGTTTCATGCTCATCTTTTATCGTTTCTTGTTTCCGGTGCAAAGATGCGGCAACGGAATTACAACCGTAATACACATGTCATACAATTGATTCTCAATTAGGTTACAATTAAGTGACATCGTGGACTGATGATGGAGGCACTATGTTGTGTACTGATATTTGCTTCATAACCCTATAATAATGAACCCAATGATTATTTTAACTCATTACTGCCGCCCGTTCCAAATTTTCTTTTTTTGTTGGTGTGAATAGAGCGGAAATTAATAAGTAAGCATTATCTTTGCGTTATTTACGAATATTAAAAGCACAAATAGTATGAGTGGCAACCAATCCCATGAGGCAAAACGTTTTCAGCTCCTTTCATCTGTTGGACAAATAGGCTGGTGGGAAGCAGACTTCGCTACGGGGGAATATCTTTGTTCCGAATATGTTTGTAATTTGTTAGGCTTGGAGGGAGACACTTTGACTTTTCGCCAGTTCGGCCAACTGATTCGTGAAGATTACCGTTGCCGCATCACACGTGAATTCCTTTCGATAGAGGAAATCGAGGTATATGAGCAAACTTTTCCTGTCTACTCTTCACAAGGCATTGTGTGGGTTCGTTCCCGTCTGGGCGAAAAGTGGCTGACAGAAGATGGGCATCCAAAGGCATTTGGTATCCTTCAACTGGTCGATATTCCTACGGACGCGCAATCCGGTGATATACTGAAACAGTTTAATGAATTGTTGTTCCGACAGCATTCTGTGTCCCAGTCCTTACGTAGTTTTCTGAAGGATAAGAGCCTGAGTGAAGTTATTTCGGGAGTATTGAAAGATGTCCTCGAACTCTTTCATGGCGGACGTGTCTATATAGTGGAATACGATACCGGCTATCGTATTCAAAGTTGTACTTACGAGGTAGTGGCTGACGGGGTTAGTCCTGAAATAGATATGCTGCAAAAGATTCCGACCAATGGCATGGAGTGGTGGCTTAAACAAATGTTGGCAGGTAAACCTATCCTATTGAATACTCTATCGGATTTGCCACGGGTAGCACGTCAGGAGTCTGAGATACTTGCTATGCAGAATATAAAGTCACTCATGGTGGTTCCTCTCCGGAATACCGAACGGGTGTGGGGATATATCGGTATTGACTTGGTAGACAGGTACTATAAATGGACGAATGAAGACTATCAATGGTTCTCCTCTTTAGCCGATATCATTAATATTTGTATCAGCTTGCGTCTTGCCAGAGATGAGGCCGACCGTGAACGTAATTTTCTGAGCAATCTCTATAAGTATATGCCCATGGGCTATGTACGCCTTTCCATTCTTTGCGATGAAGAAGGTGAACCTTATGACTATCTTATCACAGATGCCAATCAGTTCAGTGCTGATTTGTGCGGTTCGCCTTTAGAAAGATATAAAGGGCGTTTTGCTTCAGAAATCTATTCCCCGGACAAACTGTCAATCAAGCTTCGGATTCTTACAGATATACATAAGCATGGCCTGTACAGGGAACTGGATGAATATTTCGAAGAGTCAAAGAAGACTTGTCATTGCATTATTTATTCTCCCGAACCGGATGAGTTGGTTTGTCTCTATATGGATGTCACCGAGATGCGCCGTACGTATATGGCTTTGGATCACAGCGAGAAACTATTGCGAAATCTCTTTTCCAACATCCCTGTCGGTGTGGAGATTTATAATAAGGATGGGATACTGATAGATCTTAATAACAAGGATATGGAGATATTTGGGATTAAGGACAAATCAAGTACGCTTGGAGTGAACTTCTATGAGAATCCGAATGTGCCGCCCGATATCCGTGAAAGGGTGAAAGTGGAAGATGAACTTGACTTTTCGCAGGACTATGAATTCTCCAATGTGAGCGATTATTATGAATCGGAGAAGAAAGGCGGAATAGAACTTTATACGAAAGTAAGTAAGATATACGATAACCAGGGGGATAATAATGGTTTTGTACTTATCAATATAGACAATACGGAACGTATCAATTCCATCAACCGGATACATGATTTTGAGAACTTCTTCCTGCTGATTTCAGAATATGCCAAGGTAGGCTATGCCAAGCTGAACCTGCTTACCCGTGATGGATATGCCATCAAGCAATGGTATAAGAATATGGGTGAAGATGAAGATACGCCATTGGCAGAAGTGGTAGGAATTTATAATAAAATGTACCCACAAGACAGGGCACGTGTACTGGCTTTCTTTGAGAAGGCCAAACGAGGGGAAGCTACGAGTTTCAAGAGTGAGATGCGCGTGCTCAAACCCGGAACATTGAATCAATGGAATTGGGTACGTATGAATGTAGTGCTCAATCGGTATGATCCAGAGAACGGTCTGATCGAGCTAATCGGCGTCAATTATGATATCACCGAGTTGAAGGAAACGGAACGAAAGCTGATTGAAGCCAAAGAGAAAGCCGAAGAGGCAGACCGCCTGAAGAGTGCTTTCCTGGCAAATATGAGCCACGAGATACGTACACCGCTGAACGCCATCGTAGGCTTTTCAAGTTTACTGGTGGAGACGGAAGATCAGGGAGAAAAACAGGAATACTCAAAGATGGTGGAAGAGAATAATGAACTTCTGCTGCAGCTGATTTCAGATATTCTGGATCTGTCGAAGATAGAGGCGGGAACTTTTGACTTTAAGTTCAGGGATTTCGACATCAATACTTTGTGCGGAGATCTTGCACGCTCCATGCAGTTGAGAGTGAAACCGGGAGTGGAACTTATTTTTGAGCCGACCTTGCCGCAATGTGTCATTGTCAGCGATCCTAACCGCTTGAATCAGGTAGTTTCCAACTTTATAAATAATGCCATTAAGTTCACCACTACGGGTAGCATCCGGATAGGATTTGACAAACCGGATGAAAAACACCTGCGGGTGTATGTGGCGGATACGGGCATTGGTATTGCTCCCGAAGCCTGTCATAAGATATTCGACCGTTTCATTAAGCTGAACTCGTTTGTACAGGGCACAGGACTGGGACTTTCCATCAGCAAGAGCATCATCGAGCAATTGGGAGGTAAGATTGGCGTGGATAGTGAGCTGGGCAAAGGCTCAACATTCTGGTTTATCTTGCCGCTGGAATAATTCAGCTACAAGCTACAAAGCTACAAGCTACGAGTGGCTGCGCTATCACACCGCAAGGCACTCGTAGCTTGTAGCTTTTGTAGCTCGTAGCTTTAACTAATTCAGTCCGAACGAGAACTTGTCGATGTTCTGATAAACCACGCTCGCAAGGCTCAATACAATAATGCCGAGCGTACAGATGACAAGGCTGGCACGCGTGTAGTTATCGCTGCGGAAAGTGGCGATAGGCTCATCACTCTTGTTGATATACATGGACTTCACAATCTTCAGATAGTAATAGAGTGAAATAATCGTATTTGCCAATGCGATGAACACCAACAGATGGAAACCGCCCTGGAAAGCTGCCGCGAAGATAAAGAACTTCGAGAAGAAGCCTGCGAACGGAGGAATACCTGCCAATGAAAACAAGGCAAGCGTCATGAGGAATGCCAGTTTCGGATTGGTACTGTACAGTCCGTTATACTCTTCAAGAGTGAAGCGATGGGCGCGCAGGGCGATAATCGTAATCACTGCAAATACAGAGAGATTGGCGAACATGTAAATAAGTACATAATACACCAATGATGCCATACCCTGCCCGGTTCCGGCAATCACACCCAACATGATGTATCCTGCCTGCGAGATACTGGAAAATGCCATCAATCGTTTCAGGTTTTCCTGGCGTAGGGCGAAAAGGTTGGCAAGGGTGATAGAAGCTATGATAACCCAATAAAGAACTTCCTGCCATTGATCCACCATCGGGGCGAATGTCTTGATAAGGATAGTCATTAATACGAAAGCTGCCGATCCTTTGGAAATAACACTCAAATAAGCGGTTACTACGCTCGGGGCACCTTCGTACACGTCTGCCGTCCAGAGGTGGAAAGGAACAAGGGAAAGCTTGAATCCCATGCCGGAGAAGAAAAAGACAAATGCCATTATTTGCAGGGCGTTGCCGTCCAGGTGGGCCGGGATATCATCGAAATAGAGAGTGCCTACCGTTCCGTAAATAAGAGAGATGCCATAAAGCAACAGTCCGCTGGAGAAAAGTGCGGTGAGGATGTATTTGGCACCGGCTTCGGCAGAGTGATGGCGGTACTTGTCGAAAGCAACCAATGCAGCCATCGGGATACTTGCTGTTTCCAGTCCGATGAAGAACATCAGGAAGTGTCCTGCGGAAATCATGAAATACATACCCAGCAACGTGCAGAGTGT
Organism: Bacteroides sp. MSB163; assembly: GCF_036416795.1. Taxonomy (NCBI): domain Bacteria; kingdom Pseudomonadati; phylum Bacteroidota; class Bacteroidia; order Bacteroidales; family Bacteroidaceae; genus Bacteroides; species Bacteroides maternus. The sequence continues at coordinate 2,942,896 of NZ_CP143867.1, forward strand.
CAGCATATAGAATTCACCTTGTTTGATGATGGTGTCCGGCAGCTTCAGCCACTCGTGTGCCATCAGGAAAACAATCAGCGTACCTACGCTGAGGATGGACTTCACGATGCTTTGTATCGGGGCGTTATGGTACATGCCACCGAAGGCATCGGCAGCCGGACCGGGGATGATGGTAATTAACGTGTGTATCGTGAGCAACACGACGGGCAGCATGGTATTGAGCCGTGGGTTACCGTCCTTCTTATGAGCGTCAGGGCTCATGAAGAGGTCGGCCACGAAGAGAATCACGATGACAGCTATCAGCGAAAGCTCTTCTTTGAGAATAAGGAATTGGGAATAATCCATATCTATTAAATTAATAATTAAGAATTAAGAATGAAGAATTTGGCTGTGCTATGATGCCGTGCGATAATTCTTCATTCTTCATTATTAGTTCTTCATTAAAATGCGCTGACTACCGGTAGCACACTGTCTCCGATCATATTGCTGATCCATAACGGAGCAAGACCGAGACCTGCAACGCAGACGATGAGAATAATCACGGCAGTGCGCTCATCCCAGGTGGCGTCAGTCAGTGCCAGATGGTGCTTGTTGGTGCAAGTACCATACAATATCTTGCTAACCAGCCGGAGGATATAGACTGCGGTAATCACGATACTGGTGCAGGCAATGATAGTCCACGTACGGTGGAAAACATCCGCATGCTGGAAAGCACCGTTGAAGATGGTCATCTCGGCAACGAAACCGCTGAGTCCCGGAAGTCCGAGATTGGCAAGTCCGGCAATGACGTAACAGACAGCAAGGAAAGGCATGATTTTCATCAATCCCGAAAGCTCACGCACGTCACGTGTGTGGGTACGACCGTATATCATACCGATGAGGGCAAAGAACAGGGCAGTCATCAATCCGTGGCTGAGCATTTGCAGGACAGCACCGGTACAAGCCGTTTGGTTCATCATCAGGATGGCGAAGAGCACGAGACCGCAGTGAGATACGGAAGAGTAGGCGTTAATATACTTCAAATCTGTCTGTACACAGGCCGAGAAGGCACCGTAGACAACGGAGATACCCGTCAGTATCAGGAATATCCAGCCGAGTTCCTGAGCAGCTTCAGGCATCAGATACATGGCGATGCGGAAACAACCGTAACCACCAAGTTTCATCAGTACACCTGCATGGAGCATACTTACGGCAGTAGGCGCCGAAGCGTGACCGTCGGGGCTCCATGTGTGGAACGGGAACAATGCACCGAGTACACCGAAACCGAGGAAGGTAAGCGGGAACCAGATGCGTTGCTGTTCGATAGGAATATTATGCAATTGGGCAATTTCCAGCAGGTTCATACTGGTGGCACCGGAACCAAAATAGATACCCAGAATTCCGATAAGCAGGAATGCGGAACCACCCATCAACATCAGTGTCAGTTTCATGGCAGAGTATTCCTTACGTCCCGATCCCCATACACCGATAAGCAGGTACATCGGAATCAGCGCTACTTCATAGAACATGAACATGGTGAACAGGTCCGTAGAAATGAAGAAGCCGAACACCCCCAGAGAGAGCAGGGTGAACCAAAGGAAATATTCTTTCGTCAACGGTTGCAGGCGCCAGGAGGCGAAAGTACCGGTGAAAACGATGATGGCAGAGAGCAACAGCATGGCTACTGAAATGCCGTCTACTCCCACGGAGTAGTGTATGTTGAGTGCCGGATACCAAGGTACATCCGCGCGGAAGAGCATTTCGGCTGTGTCTCCGGCGGCACGCGCTTGCAGATAAGCAATGGTCAGGCCTACAGCGGCCAATACTAATGCCGATGCACCTGTCACCATCACCGTGCGTATCTGCCTGATGTTGCGACTCAGCCAGAGACCAAGTAACATCAACAGGGGGATGAGAACAAAAATACTTAATATGTTCATTTTTATAATTACTATTTACTATTTACGAATTACATTTCTCTACTATAGCAGCAATAACAATATCAACGCCAGCGTACCCAATAGGAATACGTAAGTGTACTGTTGAATTTGTCCACTTTGCAGACCGCGTATCTCATCACTGGTGGCATTGGCACTCCAGGCAAGGAAGTTGAAGAAACCGTCTACTACGTGGCGGTCGAACCAGGCGATGGGGCGGGAGATGCAACCGAAGATTATCTTGTGAGTCACGAACTGGTACACTTCATCGATATAGAAGCGATGATAGGCAGCTGTCCATAATCCGCGGAAACGACGAGCAAGGGCATTGGCAACGGGTTGCTTTGCCCGTGCGTACATGGCTGTGGCAATCGCGATGGAGATAACGGCTATAGCAATGCTGGTACCCGCTACCGCCCAGTCGAGATGAATCTCGTAAGCCGTACCGTTGGAAGAGATGAATTTACCGAAGGGGATGAAACCGGCTCCGATAGTAACAACGGCAAGGAACATCAGCGGGATAGTCATAGTTAACGGACTTTCGTGGGGAGTATGTTCAGCATGAAGCTCTTTATTCTCTTTGCCCCAGAAGATACCATAGTAAAGGCGGAACATATAAAATGCCGTCATTGCAGCAATCACTGTCATAATCCAGCCCATTGCGGGACTGAACTGGAAGCATGCTGTCAATATCTCATCTTTAGAGAAGAAACCGGAGAACGGAGGAATACCTGCGATGGCAAGACAAGCAATCAGGAACGTAATATGCGTCACAGGCATGTACTTGCGCAGTCCACCCATAGCGGACATCTCATTGCTGTGTACCGCATGGATAATGCTACCTGCGCCGAGGAAGAGCAATGCCTTGAACATAGCGTGCGTGAACAGGTGGAACATGCCGGCCATATAACCCAGACCGCCATGATGCGGATCAGCGGAAGTGCAAACTCCCAGTGCCACCATCATAAAGCCAATCTGTGAGATCGTGGAGAATGCCAGCACACGTTTGATGTCACTCTGTACACAAGCTACCGAAGCGGCATAGAATGCAGTGAACGCTCCGACGTAAGCTACCAGGTGCAGCACGTCGGGTGCATAACCGATGAACAGCGGGAACATTCGCGCCACAAGGTAAACTCCGGCTACCACCATGGTCGCTGCATGAATCAATGCGCTGACCGGTGTCGGGCCTTCCATCGCATCCGGCAGCCAGATGTGCAACGGGAACATGGCGCTCTTTCCAGCACCGCCGATGAACATCAGTCCGAGAGCCAGGGGTATCATTACCGCGCCACCTTTCAGCAATGCCATTTCACTGGGCTGGAAGGTGTAAGTTCCGGCATAATAACCATAAACGAGGATACCGATCAGGAAACCCAGGTCGGCAAAACGGGTAACGATGAACGCTTTCTTGCTTGCAGCGACAGCCGCCGGCCGGGTATAGTAGAAACCGATGAGCAAGTAAGACGAAACACCCACCAACTCCCAGAACAGGTACATCTGGAAGATATTGGTAGCCACCACCAGTCCCAACATGGACATGGTAAAGAGGCTGAGAAATGCATAATAACGTTGGAATCCGCGCTCACCTTTCATGTAGCCGAAAGAGTACACATGTACCATCAGCGACACGGTGGAGATGACGATAAGCATCATCACGGAAATAGGGTCGAGCAGGATACCCAGGTCAATGCTCAGCGTCTCGGTAAAGGGCAACCACGTCACATTATAAGGCATCAGTGTGGCGAAAGTGCCGTCCGCCAGACGCGGAGCGGAGAAATACTGCCAGGCAGTGGCGTAGCTCAGCAGGGCTACCACAGCCAGTACCGTGGTACCGATGATGCCTGCCGTCCGGTGCGTCATCCATTTGCCGCCAATCCCCAACGTGAGGAAGGAGAGCAAGGGGAGGAGCAGGATTAGAATTGTATATTCCATATATACTTCATTTTATCAGTTATTATTTTCATTATCTATATCAAGCGTACTGCAAAGGGTGCTTGCACAGTACTGCAAAAGATGCTTGTGCAGTAAGGCTACCATTTCAACTCGTCCAGCTTGCCTACCTGAATGCTTCGTATATTGCGGTAGATGTTGATCATAATCGCGATAGCTACTGCCGTTTCGGCGGCCGAGATGGCGATGGAGAACAGGGCGAAGAAGTACCCCTCCATTCCGTCGGGGAAAAGGAAACGGTTGAACACTGCGAAGTTGATATCCGTGGCATTCAGTATCAACTCGATGCTGATAAGTATCGCCAGTGTGTTGCGGCGGGTGAAGAACCCATAGATACCGGCGAAAAACATGATAGCCGAAACTATCAGATAATATTCCATGTGAATCATAATCAATTGTTTTTAGCGTTTACGTGCAATCACCAACCCACCTACGATACATGCCAGCAACAGGATGCTGACTGCCTCGAAGGGAAGCAGATAACCGAATTTGTCACTACTCAGCATAGAGTGCCCGATAGTCTTGATGTTAATTTCCAACGGTACAAGATCGGTAGTAGCGAGGAATTTATGTTTTAGCGTAATGAACACCACGATGATGGCGCCACCTACGGTTGCGCCCAGACCGGCCAACAGTTTGCTACGTTTCAACTTGTCGGTAGTACGGTCTCCTTCGCCACTGGTCAGCAGGATGGAGAAGACGTAGAGCACAACAATACCGCCGGCATAAACCATGATTTGTACCGAACCTAGAAATGTGTAGCCCAGCAGGAAGTAGATACCTGCCGTGCCGAAAAGCGTGAACAGCAGATACGTTGCCGAGCGTACCATGTGGCGTGTAGTCACAGTGAGAATGGAACACACGCTGATGAACACTGCCAGAAAGTAGAATACTACGGTTTCAAGGGTTATTTCCATATTCTTTTTACTTTATTATTCTTGATTCTATCTTTATTCTCCTCCTCCCGGGAGGTTGCTCTCCCCCGATAACGGGGGAGTCGGAGGGGGTGGGAATTGAATTACTCCGGTTTCTTTTTCTCTTCTACATGACTGCCCGGATGGTTCAGCGTCTTCACCAGCTTTGTACGGTCGAACACCGCATGCTCAAAGTCTGTAGTAAACGTAATCGCATCGTGCGGACAAGCAGTGACACAAAGTTGGCAGAACATGCACGAACCGAGGTCGTATTCATACTTTACCAATATCTTCTTTTTCTTGCCGTCCTCAGTCTCTATCATTTCACTTGTTACTTTGATGGTATCGTTGGGACATGCTATCTGGCACAGCCCGCATGCTACGCAATGGTGTTCGTTCCGGTCATTGTGCGGCATGGTCAGCGTACCGCGGAAACGGTCGAACATCTCCAGCGTCGCACGGTTCTCCGGGTATTGCTCTGTCACTTTCCGGCGGCAGAAGACGGCCATGGTAGTCTTCATACCCGTCAGCAAGGAGCCGATGCCATGCACAAGTCCGCCCAAATAACTGTATGTTTCGTTCTTATCTTTCATTATCTCTTTATATTTAATATTTATCCGAAGGGAAACCCTGCTCCGGCGCTATGCCGGTCCGAAGGGAAACCCTGTTCTGGCGCTACGCCGGCTAAAAGTGCAGTTTAAATACAACAATCAGTACCATCAGAATGAGGTTTACCATCGAGATGGGTACCAGATACTTCCATTCCAATGCCAGGATCTGGTCGATACGCAAGCGGGGGAATGTCCATTTAATCCACATCAGCAGGAATACTACGAAGAATGCCTTGCCGAAGAACCAGATGAAGCCCGGAATATAATCCATTATGGCGTTGAAGCCATCCAGCCCTACAATATGAAACGGCATCCAGCCGCCCAGGAAGATGGTGGCAGCCACGCCGGCTACGATAAACAGGTTCAGATATTCGGCCAGATAGAAGAAACCAAAGTGCATACCGCTATATTCGGTGTGGTATCCTGCCGTCAGTTCACTTTCAGCTTCCGGCAAGTCGAACGGACCACGGTTACACTCCGCGTTTCCGGCTATCAGGTAGATAACGAAAGCGATCACTGCCGGAATGTGTCCTTTGAAGATGAACCATCCGTCAGCCTGTCCTTCTACAATTTCAGAGAACTGCATCGTACCCATCAGCACTACCATAGTCAATATACTCAGTCCTACAGACAACTCGTACGAGATGATCTGTGCTCCGCTTCGCATGGCTCCGATCAATGAAAACTTATTATTGGATCCCCAGCCGGCCAGCAGAATACCTAATACACCTATACTGGATGCTGCCAGCAGGAAGAATACACCTACATTGAAATTCAGCACTTCCATACCTTTATTAATAGGGAGGCAGGCAAATGTCAGGAATGAAGCTATGATCACCATGAACGGTGCCAGGTTGTATAGGAAACGGTCGGCAGCTTTCGGAGTGAAGATTTCTTTGGTCAGCATTTTCAACACGTCGCAGATGACCTGAATGCTACCCCATTTACCCACACGGTTCGGACCGAGACGGCACTGGAAGAAAGCGCATATCTTGCGCTCCATGTAAATCAGAATGATGGCGAGTACGGCATACATCAGAATGATGCACACGCCTATCACTACACATTCGAGGAATATCGCCAGACCTTCCGGCATCAGGGAAGTCAGCGTCTGGTGTATCCAATTGGTTACTATACTAAAGTCAAACACGTTATTTAAATTAAGAATTAATAATGAAGAATGAAGAATTACCATGCGGGTGATGGTGTATTCATTCTTTGATTTAATTATTTATCAGGCTTACGAATTAAGAGGAAGAATATTATGCTGTACTGTTGCACTCTTTAATTCTTCATTCTTAATTCATCATTCTTCATTTACACTACCTATCAATATCTGGCACTACGTAATCCAGCGTTCCCCCGATTGCAATCAGGTCGGCAATCTTTGCTCCGCGGCAAATGGTATCTACGGTGCTTACCAGCGGTAATCCCGTGGAACGGAAATGCAGACGGTACGGAGTCTTGTCGCCGTGGCTTTCCAGGAAGACGCCGAACTCGCCGCGGCTACCTTCTACGGCAGTATAATACTGACCTTCGGGTACACGGATGATGGGTTTCATCTTTTCCTGATACGGGCCTTCGGGGATGTTATCAATGAGCTGCTCAAGGATATTCATGCTTTCCATGATTTCGTCCATACGAACCATGTAGCGTGCCCAGGAGTCGCCTTCGGTATAAACGATTTCTTTGAAGTCCACTTTGTCGTATACTCCGTAGGGATGGCGTTTACGGACATCGCAAGCCCAGCCGCTGGCACGTCCTGTGCCACCTGTAGCTCCGAAAGCGATGGCATCTTCACGGCTCAGTACTCCTACGCCTTTCAGACGTTGCCGGGCGATGACGTTGCCGGTGAACACCTCATGATATTCGTGGATGATGCCACGCAGGTAGGGGATAAACTCTTTCACTCGGCGCTGGAAGTTGGGGTGCAGGTCGGCCTGCACGCCACCGATGGTGTTGTAGTTCATAATAAGGCGTCCGCCACAGGTTTCCTCGAAGATGTCGAGTATCTTCTCACGGTCGCGGAAGCCATAGAAGAACGCGGTCAGGGCACCAAGGTCCATTGCCAGGCAGGAGTAGAACAGCAAGTGAGAGTCTATACGCTGCAATTCGTCCATGATGGTACGGATATACTTCACGCGGTCGCTCACTTCAATGCCCATAGCCTGCTCGATGCATGCGCAAAGGGCGTGGCGGTTCTGATGTGCGCCCAGATAATCCAGACGGTCGGTCAGTGCCAATGTCTGCGGGTAGGTGAGGCTTTCGCACATCTTCTCGATACCCCGGTGGATGTAGCCGCAGTTGGCGTCTATCTTCTCGATGGTTTCACCTTCCAGTGATACACGGAAACGCATTACGCCGTGCGTGGCAGGGTGTTGCGGACCGATGTTCACAACATATTCTTCGTCTCCGAAGAGTATCAGTTCTTTATTCTTTATTGTACCATCCGGGTTAAGTTCCAGTTCGGTAGTGGTATCAATGGTTTCTTCATTGTCCATACGTAGCGGATTGTCCTTTTCCGGATCATTGTCCTTACGCATAGGGTATCCTACCCAGTCGTTACGCAGGTAGAGGCGGCGCATGTCGGGATGTCCAATGAAGACGATGCCGTAGAAATCGTATACTTCACGCTCCAGGAAATCAGCTGCTTTCCAGATGTCACTGACACTGGGTAACTCGGCATTCTCGCGGTCCAAGGTAGCGGTGCGTACGACTAAACGTTCTCCGGTAGTGGTAGATTCCAGATGATAAACCACTCCTAAACCACGCGGCGTGTCCGGCGTGTCTTTGTCGGTTGTTTCTCCCCAGTCCATACCGGTCAGGCATTCCAGAAAGTCCATCTGCTGTTCTTGGCGCAGGCGGAGCATTTCGGCATGCAAGTCCGCAGGTTCTATAAATCGTATATTATCCATATTTTGATTATGTTTCGTTATTGTAGCTCATCACTCGTCACTATCCGGTTTCGGTTCCTTCCGGTTCACTCCGCCGAAGAATTTCTCTATCTTCACTTTGCGTTGCAACTGCATCATGCCGTAGTAGAACGCTTCCGGACGGGGGGGACATCCCGGGATGTACACATCCACCGGTAGAATCTTATCTACTCCATTCACTACGTGATAGGATTTCTTGAACGGTCCGCCGCTAACGGCGCATCCACCCACGGCAACCACGTATTTCGGGTCCGGCATCTGATCGTATAGGCGTTTCAGGACAGGCGCCATCTTATTTGTGATAGTTCCGCACACCATAATCATATCTGCCTGGCGCGGACTGGCACGGGCTACTTCAAATCCGAAACGCGCCATGTCATAGCGCGCGGCACCCAGTGCCATGAACTCGATACCGCAACAGCTTGTTGCAAACGTAAGCGGCCACAGCGAATTGCTGCGTCCCCAGTTGATGAAATCGTCCAGTACGCCGAGGGCGACATTGGCACCTCCGGCATTAAGTTCGCGAACGAGTTTCTCCAACGTTTCATTATCCGTAAATTCTTCATACGGGATAGACTTTATTTTGGGCTTTTTTATTCTTTCCATTCCAATGCTCCTTTCCGCCATGCGTAGGCAAGTCCTAATACCAGGATAAGTAAGAAAAATAAGATACTAAGCAATCCCGCTATTCCCAGGTCGCGGGCAATGACTGCCCATGGAAACAGAAATACCGTCTCCACGTCGAACATCAGAAACAGGATGGCAAACAGATAGTAACCCACCCGGAACTGCATCCATGATTTACCACGGGTAGGAATACCGCACTCGTACGCTTCCATCTTCTGTGGATTGTACGAACGGGGGGATATCGCCTTGGACAACGCGATAACAATACCCACGAAAGCAATTGCCGTCAGCAAGACGACTACTAACAAAGTAAAGTTCATAAATCTAATTAACTTTTAGATGTATAATAGGATAGTTAGTCGAAGGTAGCAATACCTCTGAATTGCCTTCGACGGACCTTGGCAAGTCTGTAGAACTTGCCTGACTTAGTTTATCAAATGATTATCTTTCTCAGCCCGAATACATAATAGGAGAGTGGATCGGGCACAGGATAGAAAGCGGAATGCAACAACGGATTGCTAGTCGGCGAATCAGCCAGCCAGTACATCCGGAAGTAATTCAGCAAAATGAAAAAACTCTTGTTGCCGGGCACCTGTGTGCTGTCCACATTGTCCATATATAAGGGCATGGACGAGAAATGATTGTATATATTACGAATGTTTTGCTGATGTGAGGTAGGAGCCTGAGAAAGGAAACAGCGTTCGCTGCCGTTGCTTATCAAAGTGCACGATATACCCGCCGCCTGAGCTGCACCGTCGTATAATAATACGCCGAGTAGGATAATCATAAAGTATTTTATGCACTGTTTCATTCAACTACTTTTTCATTCGGCTGCAAATGTATAACAAATATTGGCTATTTTGTTATATAGAGATGGCAAATAAGTCTCTTTTTAGCACTTTTTTGCCTTATATCAACTTCTTCTCCAGAATTCCGGAGTGAAAAGTAATAATACGGTAAATAATTCCAGACGTCCCAGTAACATAAGGAAAGCCATTAACCACTTCGCCACATCGGGCAGTGCATTCCATGAGAAGGCGGGACCGGTTTCTCCTAACCCGGGTCCCATGTTGCCGATACTGGATATCACGCACCCCACAGATTCTACAAAACCAATGCCCATTCCCATCATAATCAATACGCTGATGATAATGATTACTGCATATATAAAGCAGAAAGCCAGTACTGTAGATTGTATGGAGGGGGAAATCACCTGCTTGTTGATACGTACCGGAAGTATTGCGTTAGGGTGGAGGATATGTTTGAATTCATTGCGGGCCACTTTGCCGAGGATTACCATACGGATACATTTAAGACCACCCGTTGTGCTTCCCGCACAGGCACCCATCAGCATGACGATGGTTAGCAAACCCCACGTCACGGCGGGCCATAACATATAGTCGTCCGTGGCGAATCCGGTGGAAGTGTGCAGTGAAATAACCTGGAACAGTGACTTGCGGAATGCATCTTCCATACCTATGGGGTTGGAATAATAAAGTATCACTGCAATCAGGCCGGTAAATAGTACTACCGACCAGAAATACCACTTTAACTCAGCATCGTGGATAACTTTCTTGAACTTTCGGTTGAAAAAGAACAGCAGTAACGTGAAGTTGATACCGGATATGAACATGAAGATGGATATTACATATTCAATATAGGGTGATTGGTAGTAAGCTACACTGGCTTGTTTGGTGGAGAATCCACCTGTGCCTGTAGTGGCAAAGGCATGGCAGACACTGTCGAACCAGTCCATTCCCCCCAGCATCAGCAGGGCGGTAAGGATACAGGTGATACCTGCATAAATGCTCCAGATCCATTTGGCTGTGATGCCGATGCGCGGGTGCACTTTGTCATGTGTAGGTCCGCTGGCTTCGGCGGCAAACACTTGCAAACCGCTGACACCGAATATCGGAAGGATGGCGATGGTGAACATTATAATACCCAAGCCGCCTATCCATTGTGTCATGCTGCGCCAAAAGAGCAGACCGTGGGGGAGTGCTTCGATGTCATCCAATATTGTAGCACCCGTGCTGCTGAAGCCGGACATCGTTTCAAAGAAGGCGTTGGTAATGCTGGGTATATATCCACTGATGTAGAACGGTAACATGCCGAAAAGCGAGAAGGCTACCCAGGCAAAGCTGACGAGTACATATCCGTCCCTGCGTGTCAGTTGGCGGTCACCGCCTTTGCCCATGGCTGCCAGGAGTAGTCCGGCACCTGCCGTAATACCTGCTGATACCCAGAAATCTACCAACGCTTCATCCTGGTAATAGAATGAAACGCCCGAGCAAAGCAATAGCATCACCGTCTCCAGCAATAGGAGGATACCGATAATCCGTATAACCGTCTTGAAATTAATCATATCATATATTAATGAAGAATGAAGAATGGGGGAATGAAGAATACGTCGTCATACCGCAGGCCAATTCTTCATTCTTCATTTTTAGTTCTTCATTTCTTTGTTCTTCATTTAATTAAAGTATTTCTCAATCTTCTTAATCATCATGCTCAAACAGAAGACTACTACGTGGTCACCGGGTAATATCTGCGTATTACCCGTTACTACGACTCCTTCGCCCTGTCGGATCAATCCGCCGATAGTGGTTCCCTTCGGCAGCCCGAGGTCCTTAACCTGGTGTTTGGTAATTTTAGAGTCGGCTTTCACGGTGAACTCTGCAACGTCGGCATTGGCAAAGGTCAGGCATTTTACGTTGCTGACGTCGGCATCCAGCATCATCTGATAGATGTGACTGGCGGTAATCATCTTCTTATTGATTACCGTACCGATGTCGAGGCTCTCCGCCATACCTATATAATCTATATTTTCTACTTCCGCCACCGTCTTGCTGACGCCCATACGTTTGGCGGCAAGGCAGGAAAGAATGTTTGTTTCCGAATTTCCAGTAAGGGCTACGAAGGCTTCCGTGTTCTTCAGACCTTCTTCGATAAGCAGGTCCATATCGCGTCCGTCTCCGTTGATAATCATAACCTTATCATCAAGAAGTTCTGTCAGGCGGTTGCAACGGTTCAAGTCGTTGTCTATGATCTTCACCTGCATATAGTTGGGTACATATTGGGCGGTTCGCACGGCAATGCGGCTTCCACCCATGATCATTACGTTGCGTACATCGGCATAATCTTCCTTTCCGGCTATTTTACGTATATAAGGTACATACTTGCGGGTAGTGGTGAAGTAAACGATGTCATGCAGTTTGATTACATCGTCACCGCGCGGAATCAGTGTTTCGTTGCAACGTTTGATGGCTACCACGTGATAGGGTTTGTCTGTTTCGGCAAGCTGGTGCAGAGGAATATTCAGTATTTCCGCTTTTTCACGCATCTTGGTACCGATAAGTATCAGCGATCCGCCACAGAATTCCCACCATTGGCGCACCCAACTCATACGTATGGAAGATACGATTTCTTTAGCGGCAAGCATTTCAGGGTAAATCAATGAGTCAACACCCAGTTTCTTGAAGAATTCCTTGTTCTTAGGCAGGAGATACTCGTAATTGTCAATACGGGCAACGGTCTTTTTGGCACCGAGGTTGGTGGCCAGCATACATGCAGTCATGTTACGGCTTTCATCGGGAGTGACAGCTATAAACAGGTCAGCATCTCTAGTCCCCACTTCTTTCAATCCCTGAATGGAAGTAGGCGATGCCGTGACCGTCATTAAATCGAAGTTGGAACTAAGCGTGCTCAACCTCTCTTCATTGTCGTCCATCAATATGATGTCCTGCTTCTCGCGAGACAACAATTTTGCCAAGTGTGTGCCTACTGCGCCGGCACCGGCAATAATAATTTTCATTGCTCTTTATTACTCTTATCGTTTTGTTGTTCCAATCCCAGAACAGTCTTCGCGTTCAGAGGAGAGATGACAGCCTGTCCAGTCTCTTCTTCCAGTCTTATTCGGGCTTCACGGGCGATGCTTCCGCCACGGCGGGCAATATCTTTATGCTCATCAAAATTCTCCGGGTTACTGACTTCAGAGATTTCTTTGGTTGAAAGTTCTGCCAACATGTTTAATACTAATTCTTTATTAGTCATGTTATCCCGTAGGTTCTCTTTCTTCAGTCCCTTGAAGCGTTTGTACTCTTTGGTGGTTTTATCAGCCCAGGTCTGATAAAGGATATCTGTCAATGTAGCAAACTGCGTGCCTTCCTCCAGTCCACAACGTTTCCATTCGTCAGTTAGTTCTTTGCGTATCTCGATACTTTTCAATCGCTGGTTTATCCAGTTGTCCGAATATCCCAATGCTTTGTACTCCATCATGGAACGCTGAATTGTAAGTTCAGGATCCTGCATTTCATCCAACCGCTCTTTGGCGGTTTGGGCCATCCAAAGCTTGAAAGGTTCGGCTTTGGGAGAAGGAATGGATTGGATGAGGCGGAACATTTGTTCTGTCGTCATCACGTCTGTCAATCTCATTTTGCCATCGGATGACAGCATTTTTAACTGTACGATTTTAGCGTACAGTTGACTGCCCTCCTTTGCCAACTTTGATTTTAAGTCGCTCCAATATCTTCTTGGATTGGAACTGTCTGTTAGAATTTCTATCACGTCAATCACTGAAAAGTACCACTCTTCCGTCTCGTCATCCCAGACCGTGCGTACTTTCTTTTCCTCAAACACCTTGATGGCTTCTTTCTTTGTCATAATATTATATTTGTTCTATCGTATTCATTATTCCTTCCTCATCCATGCCACACAGATGATACAGCTCCTGTATCGTGCCGTGTTCTATAAACGTATCCGGCACGCCTATGCGGTGTACGTGCGGCGTATATTCGTTGTCGGCCATAAATTCCAGGATGGCAGTCCCCATGCCACCTTTCCGTATGCCGTCTTCAATGGTGATGATGCGGGAAAATGAACGTCCTATTTCGTGTAGCATCTCCTCGTCCAGTGGCTTGAGGAAACGCAGGTCATAATGTGCTATTGAGATGTTTTTTTCTTTTTCCGCCCGTTCGATGGCCTTTGCGGCAATGTTCCCTATCGGGCCGAGGGTAACGACTGCCATATCTTTACCGTCCTTCAGCTTGCGTCCTTTGCCAACCGGAATTTCTTCTAACGGGCATTTCCAGTCCTTCAGCACGCCGCGCCCACGGGGGTAGCGGATAACGAACGGACCTTTGTCCGGCAGCTGTGCCGTGTACATGAGGTGGCGTAGTTCGTGCTCGTTCATAGGCGAGGAAATCGTCAGGTTGGGGATGGGGCGGAAGTAGGCCAGGTCGAACACGCCGTGGTGGGTCGGTCCGTCTTCACCTACCAGCCCGGCACGATCCAGGCAGAGCACAACGGGAAGTTTGAGTATGGCGATATCATGAATGACATTGTCGTAAGCACGTTGCATGAATGACGAATAGATGTTGCAAAAAGGTTGCATCCCTTCTTTGGCCATACCGCCCGAGAAGGTGGCTGCATGTCCTTCGGCAATACCTACGTCAAAAGCACGGTCGGGCATTGCCTGCATCAGCATATTCATGGAACACCCTGTAGGCATGGCGGGAGTGACGCCGACGATGCGTGGATTCTTTTCGGCAAGTTCCACCAGGGTTTCTCCGAAAACGTCCTGATACAGTGGTGGCAGGTTGTGTGTATCTGTTGTAAAGCGTTCACCCGTTTCTGGATCAAACTTTCCCGGTGCATGCCAGATGCCCGGAGCCTTCTCGGCAGGTTCGAAGCCTTTCCCTTTAATGGTGTGCAGGTGCAGGATTTTCGGTCCCTTCATATCTTTGATGTCCCGCAGGATACGTGCGATGTTCTTCACATCGTGTCCGTTGACGGGACCGAAGTAGCGGATATTCATTCCTTCGAAGATATTCTGTTGTTGGGCGGCTATCGATTTCAGGCTATTGCCAAAACGTATAAGAGCCTTACGACGATCTTCGTTGAGGATGCCCACTTTGAACAGCATCTTGGATACTTTGAAGCGGAGCTGGTTGTATCGGTTTGAGGTGGTCAGGTTGAAGAGATATTGCTTCATGCCGCCTACACTGCGGTCTATGGCCATCTCGTTATCGTTCAGAATGATAAGCAGGTTGTTGGAACTTGCTGAGGCATTGTTCAATCCTTCGAATGCCAGTCCACCGCTCATGCTGCCATCGCCAATTACGGCAACCACATGGCGGTCTTTTTCTCCTTTTTCTTCTGCCGCTACCGCCATGCCGAGAGCCGCCGAAATGGAGTTCGAAGCATGTCCGCAAGTGAAAGTGTCATAATCGCTTTCATCGGGAGAGGGGAAAGGGCGGATACCCTTGAATTTCCGGTTTGTGGAGAATGTTTCCCGACGTCCGGTCAGTATCTTATGGCCATACGCCTGATGGCCTACGTCCCACACGATGCGGTCGTAAGGAGTATTGAACACGTAATGCAGGGCGACGGTCAGTTCTACCGTCCCCAAACTGGCTGCAAAGTGTCCCGGGTTGCGCGAAACTTCTTTAATAATGTCCTGCCGCAATTCTTTGCAAATCTCCGGAAGCTGATCAACGCTTAGTTTACGCAGATCTTCGGGATCAGAAATAGAATTTAGCAAGTTATATGTTGTTGGTTCTGTCTTCATCTCTGTTCTGAGGATTACAAATTGCAAAATTAGTAAAAGAAAACGGAAGGCATTCCCTTTTTTTGGAAAAAATGCGTGTTACTGCTTCTTTCACCTTGGTTCTTCAGCCTTTTATCTCATGATTCGATAACTATTCCCTTTTAAATTGTTCCATCTGAATAGATTCGCTACATTTGCACCTGCAAAACAGAATAATATGAAAGCTTACTTTAATTATGATATGGTGCCTTTGAATTATATTCATTGCCTCAATTCCGCCTGTACGCGAGGCGAAAGTTGTTTGCGCCACCTTGTCGCGTTGCATGTGCCGCAGAATTTGAAGAGCGTTGTGGCGGTAAACCCGTCCAACTATCCGGCGGATGCCGGAAATTGCCCCTACTTTCGGAGCACCGTGAAACGTCGCTATGCCTGGGGCATCAGTACCCTTTTCGATAACATTCCTTATAAGAAAGCCTTGATGCTGAAAAGGATGGTTCGCGATATCTATCCCCAAACCACTTATTACCGTATCTTGCATGCGGAACGCGGGCTCTCGCCGGCAGAACAGGAGCGGATTGCCGGACTTTTCCTGCGGGCGGGTATCACGGAAACTCCCGTGTTCGACAGTTATCTTGAAGAGTATGATTGGGATGAATGTCATGTACCGAAAGCGAGAACCACGCTCTAACTTCTTGTCTGACAGAAGGGTTGGGGTCCCACACGACTTGACAGTAGTGGGACACTCGTTCAGTCCCGGTGGGAGGGTATTTCAGTCGTAGTGAGAGGGTACTTCAGTCGTAATGGGAGAGTACCTCAGTCGTAGTGGGAATACCGCTTACTCCTATCGTCTGGCCGGTTATCCTTCTTTTCTTTTGTATCTTTAGGGTGGATTGATTAGTTTTGTAGCGGCAACGAAAGCTGTTTTTTCACTTTCATAATTCTTAATTATTCACTTATGAACTTTTTTACTTCCGTTGAGTTGCCTTCCGGTATGCCACGTTTCACTCAGTCGGACGAGTTTCTGCTGATGGGTTCTTGCTTTGCCGTTCATATCGGCGCGTTGCTGGCAGATGCCAAGTTTCGTTCGGATATGAATCCTTTCGGGGTTCTTTATAATCCGTTGTCGATTTCGGCAGCTTTGCGCGAAGTGGTGGCGGGCAGGATTTATACGGACGAAGCCTTGTTCTTCTTCCGTGAGTGCTGGCATAGTCCGATGCATCATGGCGATTTTTCTTCTCCCTTGGCAGAAGAAGTGTTGCAGCGCATCAATACCCGTCTGCAAACGGCGCGCGAACGTATCCACCACTTGAACTGCCTGATGCTGACTTTTGGTACAGCGTGGGTGTACGAACAGAAATCCACGGGACATGTGGTTGCCAATTGCCATAAACAGCCGGAGTCTGTTTTTACCCGTCGCCGGCTCAGCGTGCAGGAGATTGTATCGGATTATACCTCTCTCTTCTCCGGTCTGATTGCCCGGAACCCAAAGTTGAAAGTGATTCTTACGGTCAGCCCCATCCGTCATGTACGTGACGGAATGCACGCTAACCAATTGAGTAAAGCTACACTTTTGCTTGCTATCGATCAGTTACAGGCTTCATTTCCCGAACATGTCTTTTATTTTCCGGCTTATGAGCTCTTACTCGACGAGCTACGTGACTATCGTTTTTACGCTGACGACATGGTGCATCCATCCCCCCTGGCGGTGCGTTATGTATGGGAGAAGTTTGTGCAGACCTGTCTCTCTGAGGATGCGTTAGAGATTATGCAGGAAAGTGAAAATATCAATAAAGCGCTATCCCATAAGCCTTTTCATCCTGAGTCAGACGAGTATAAGCGTTTTTTAGGACAAATTGTGTTAAAAATCGACCGACTTAACAAAAAATACCCGTACTTAGATTTCAAAAAAGAGAAAGATATATGCCGTATACGATTGAAACAATAGCCGAACGCATCGGTGCACGACGTGTGGGGGACACGCCGGCAACCATAGATTGGTTACTTACCGATAGCCGTTCCTTGAGTTTCCCCGAAGAAACCTTGTTTTTTGCCTTAACTACCAAGCGTAATGATGGCGCACGCTATATACCTGACTTGTATTCACGCGGTGTTCGCAATTTTGTGGTCAGCAAAGAAACCTTTAAAGCAATTGACAATGGACAATTGACAATGGACAATTCTGCGCAGCGTGATGGTGCACAGCCCATTGTCAATTGTCAATTGTCAACTGTCAATTTCCTGGTGGTCGCCAATCCTTTGAAAGCTTTGCAGAAGTTGGCGGAACAACACCGTGAACAGTTTCAGATACCGGTTATCGGCATAACAGGCAGTAACGGAAAGACGATTGTAAAGGAATGGCTGCATCAATTGCTCAGTCCTGAGCGGGTGATTGTCCGTTCGCCGCGCAGCTATAATTCACAGATCGGCGTACCTTTGTCCGTCTGGCAGATGAACGGGCAGTCCGAACTCGCTATTTTCGAAGCCGGAATTTCGGAGATGGGAGAGATGCGTGCCTTGCAGAATATTATCAAACCTACCATCGGCATACTGACCAACATTGGCGGAGCTCATCAGGAGAACTTTTTCTCTTTGCAAGAGAAGACCATGGAAAAACTGTCGCTCTTCAAGAACTGCGATGTGGTGATCTATAATGGCGATGATGAGTTTATCAGCAATTGTGTGGCGAAGTCCATGCTCAGTGCCCGCGAAATCGCGTGGAGCCGGAAAGATATGGAGCGTCCCCTGTTTATAAGTAAGGTGGAGAAAAAGGAGGATTGTACCGTGATCTCTTATCGTTATCTGGAGATGGACAACACCTTTATATTGCCTTTCATTGACGATGCTTCTATCGAGAACTCGCTGAACTGCCTGGCTGCCTGTCTTTATCTGATGCTTCCTGCCGGGAAAATTACGGAACGTATGGCGGCGCTGGAACCGGTAGCTATGCGCCTGGAAGTGAAGGAAGGCAAAAATGGTTGCCTGTTGATCAATGATAGTTATAACAGTGATCTTGCTTCACTGGACATTGCACTTGATTTCCTTTACCGTCGTTCGCAGAGTAACGGACTGAAGCGGACTCTCATCCTCTCGGATATACTGGAAACCGGACAGAATGCGCCGACACTTTACCGGAAAGTATCGCAGCTTGCCGGTAGCCGCGGCATTGAGCGTATCATCGGAGTGGGCAGTGAGATCTCTTCGTGTGCCGCGCGCTTTGACATCGAGAAGGCTTTCTATCCTAATACAGAGGCCCTGTTGCGTGCCATTTCCCGTGGGGAACTGCGGTTGGAGAATGAAATTATATTGATAAAAGGTGCCCGTCAGTTCGGCTTTGATGCCTTGACGGAAGAATTGGAGAAAAAGGTACACGAAACCATTCTTGAGGTGAATCTTGGAGCCATGATAGCCAATCTGAACTATTATCGCAGTCAGCTGCGTCCGGATACGAAGATGGTGTGTATGGTGAAAGCATCAGCCTATGGGGCCGGTTCGTATGAGATTGCCAAGACCTTGCAGGAACATCATGTTGATTTCCTGGCTGTGGCTGTAGCTGATGAAGGTTCCGAACTCCGCAAAGCGGGTATCACGGCAAGCATCATCATTATGAACCCGGAGATGACCGCGTTCAAGACCATGTTCGACTATAAGCTGGAGCCGGAAGTGTATAGCTTCCACCTGCTGGATGCACTGATTAAAGAGGCGGAGAAGGAAGGAATCACTAACTTCCCGATTCATATAAAACTGGATACGGGCATGCATCGCCTGGGCTTTGCCGCCGAAGATATGCCGCGATTGATTGAACGGCTGAAAGGACAGAATGCAGTGATTGCCCGTTCGGTATTCTCGCACTTTGTGGGTAGTGATGCGGCACAGTTCGATGCGTTTACACGTGGACAGATTGAAACGTTTGAGGCGGCATCCATGCAGTTGCAGGAAGCATTTCCGCATAAGATACTCCGGCACATCTGCAATTCGGCCGGTATCGAGCGTTTCCCGGGTGCACAGTTCGATATGGTACGCTTGGGTATCGGTTTGTATGGCATCAGTCCCATTGATAACAGCATTATCAATAATGTGAGTACACTGAAAACCACCATCCTGCAAATACGTGATGTACCCCAGGAAGACACGGTAGGCTATAGCCGCAAGGGACACCTGACGCGTAATTCACGAATTGCCGCATTACCTATCGGATATGCCGACGGATTGAACCGTCATCTTGGCAACGGGCACGCCTATTGCCTGGTGAATGGCCGGCGTGCGCCCTATGTGGGTAACATCTGTATGGACGTTTGCATGATTGACGTTACGGACATTGACTGCAAGGAAGGGGATACTGTGGAGATTTTCGGTGATCATCTCCCCATTACGGTACTTTCCGATATTCTTGAAACCATTCCTTACGAAGTGCTGACAAGTGTTTCTACGCGGGTGAAAAGAATCTATTATCAGGATTAACCGTTTGTTAGTGAGTTGTATATGCTTCCCGATTATTCGGCTTGACGCAGAAAGTTTTCGTTTTAATCTGTGTAAATCTGTGTAATCTGTGGTGAAACTATTATATTTGCAACAAATTTAAAAGACTACGGATATGACAAATTTACTTTTATTAGGCTTTCTGCCCAGCGGTTCCGAATGGGTTATCATCGCCCTGTTAATACTGTTGTTGTTTGGTGGCAAGAAAATCCCCGAACTGATGAAAGGACTCGGTAAAGGTGTGAAGAGCTTCAAAGATGGTGTGAATGAAGCAAAAGAAGAAATAAACAAGGCAAAGGATGATATAGAAGAGCCGGCTTCAAAAAAATAAATGAGTTACATAAGCTACGAGCTGCAAAGCTACAAGCTACAAGTGGCTGCGCGATTATGCCGCACGGTACTCGTAGCTTGTAGTTCGTAACTCGTAGCTACTTACTACTATGGCAGATAAGGAATTAACCTTTTGGGATCATTTGGACGAACTGCGCCGTGTATTGTTTCGGGTACTCGGTGTATGGTTTGTGTTGGCTGTAGGTTATTTTATTGCGATGCCGTGGCTGTTTGATAACGTAGTGTTAGCTCCCTGCCACAATGACTTTGTCTTCTACGACGTGTTGCGCTATGTGGGAAAGGTTTTCGATCTCCATGATGATTTCTTCACACAGGAGTTCCACGTCAAACTAATCAATATTAATCTGGCTGCCCCGTTCTTTATTCACATGTCCACTGCATTCTGGATGTCGGTGGTGACGGCTACGCCTTATATCTTTTTCGAAATCTGGCGGTTTATCAGTCCTGCGCTCTATGCTAATGAGCGGCGTGGCGTGAAGAAAGCACTGTGTATTGGTACGGTGATGTTCTTCCTCGGTGTGCTTCTGGGTTATTTTATGGTCTATCCGCTGACGCTGCGTTTCCTTTCCACCTATCAACTGAGCGCGGCTATTGAGAACCAGATTTCTTTGAATTCCTACATAGACAACTTCATGATGCTGGTGCTCTGCATGGGGCTGGCTTTCGAATTGCCGTTAGTGACGTGGCTGCTTTCGCTCTTGGGGCTGGTACATAAATCTTTCCTGCGCAAATACCGCCGTCATGCCCTGGTGCTTATCGTGATTATTTCAGCTATCATTACACCGACTGGCGACCCCTTCACCCTGACTGTGGTTTCCGTTCCGCTTTATCTGCTCTATGAGTTGAGTATCCTGATGATTAAGGATAAAAAGACCGATGCGGACGAGACTGATGAAGAGAAGGAGGAATAATGAAAGAAGAAGCGCGGGAATACTATCATTTCTTGCTCACTGTCTGCCGGGATGAAGATATTCCGCTGGTGACGGCTTACCGTCAGCTTCGTGAATTTCTGGAACGTCTTTGCCGCACGCAGATGCCGGACGGTAATCTGCAAATGACGGACCTTTCCGCACGCATCAGTTTTGTGGCCTCAAAAGTGGGACTTTCCGTAGTGGAACAAAACCGCCTGCACACCTTCCGACTGACTTCCAATGCCGTACTGAATCGACAATCCGAACCTTCACGCGAGAATCTGTTGCGTGACATCAAGACATTGACCTTCTTTGTGAAACGGTTGACGGGTGAGAATATCCCTGCTGAACTATATCATCAGCTTCCCCGTGCGGATGCCGCGTATATTGTTGCTCCGCCCGCAAAAGAGCGGGTACGCCGGATGCGTGTCTGTTTCCAGTATGCTGACGACACTTTTCTATATGTATTGCCTGTAGATACCGTTGCCGATGAACCGCTGAGGGTACGCTACAATGTATCTCAGGTGAATGAGGAGTTTGCCGAGACCTGCAAACAGCTGTGGCGTCATGCGCAGGTCAACCTGCTGGATGTAGCTGTAGATGAGGCTGGCATACTGACGCCTTCCTTTATTATACTGGAACCGGACTATCTGTTGGATATCAGCTCATTGGCAGAGTGCTTTAAAGATTACGGGCATCATCCTGCCAATTATTTGCTGGCACGCCTGCAATCCCCTGACAATACACGCCCGCTGTTACTTGGAAACATCGCCAATCTTTTTTTGGATGAGTGGATCTATGCCAAGGAGGAACCGGACTATCTGACTTGTATGAAGAAAGCGTTCCGTACCTATTCCATTGATTTGGCCGCGTGTGCCGATTTGTTGGATAAAGAAAAGGAAAAGGAATTCTTCGCTGATTGTAAACGGCATTTCGACCATATCCGGCAAACGGTGACGGAGACTTTCCGTGCTCCCGGTTATGAACTGGATAAGACGGATGCCGTACTGGAACCTACCTATATTTGTGAAGCCCTGGGATTACAAGGCCGCCTGGACTATATGCAGCGAGACATGTCTTCCTTCATAGAAATGAAGTCGGGCAAGGCTGACGAGTATTCCATCCGGGGCAAGGTGGAGCCGAAGGAGAATAACAAGGTACAGATGTTGTTGTATCAGGCGGTATTGGAATACTCTATGGGGATGGATCACCGCAAGGTCAAAGCTTATCTGCTCTATACCCGCTATCCGTTGTTATATCCCGCTCGTCCGTCGTGGGCGATGGTGCGCCGTGTAATGGATGTGCGCAACCGGATTGTGGCTAATGAATACGGTATGCAATTGCGTAATAGTCCGCACTATACGGCAGAGCGGCTGAAGGATGTTCATCCGGATACACTGAATGAGCGCCATCTGAACAATACATTGTGGAAACGCTATCTTTACCCTGCCATTGATGCCGTGACGCAGCGCCTTCGGGCGCTTACACCGTTGGAACAATGTTATTTCTATACACTCTATAATTTTATTACGAAGGAACTGTACACTTCAAAATCGGGAGATATTGATTATGAGGGGCGTACAGGTGCTGCCGCTTTGTGGCTTTCTACGCTTGAAGAAAAGTGTGAGGCGGGAGAGATATTATACGATCTGACAATCACGGAGAATCATGCGGCGGATCTGCATAAAGCATACCTTGTGTTAGCACGGGTCAACCAGCAGTCGGCGCAGACATTGCCGAATTTCCGTGAAGGAGACTCCATCGTTCTCTATCAACGTAATAATGATACGGACAACGTAACCAATAAAATGGTATTCAAAGGAAATATTGAGCGAATCACTGACCGGGATATCCGTATCCGCCTTCGTGCTTCGCAACAAAATACTTCCGTGCTTCCTCCCGACAGTCGTTATGCCATCGAGCATGATTATATGGATACTTCTTTTCGCAGTATGTACCTGGGACTTTCTGCCTTTCTTTCTGCCAACAAGGATCGCCGGGACCTGTTGCTATTCCAGCGACAGCCGGAGTTTGACGTTTCTTTCGATCCTCGCATTGCAGTTGCTCCGGATGATTTCTCCCGTATCACCCTGAAAGCCCAGGCTGCTAAAGATTATTTTCTTTTGGTAGGTCCTCCGGGCACCGGAAAGACTTCCCGTGCTCTACGCGGTATGGTGGAAGCCTTCTATCATGAAGGAAAACAGATATTATTGCTCTCGTACACCAATCGTGCAGTGGATGAAATCTGCAAAACCCTCTCTGCCATTACGCCTGAGATTGATTTCATCCGTATAGGGAGTGAACTTTCCTGCGATATACCTTTCCGTTCCCATCTGATAGAGAATGTGCTGGAATCCTGCTCTTCACGCCGTGAGGTACATACCCGCATAGAGCGTTGCCGTGTTTTTGTGGGCACTGTCTCCACATTCTCCTCCAAAACGGAATTGTTCCGTCTGAAAACTTTCGATGTGGCTATTGTGGATGAGGCTACTCAGATACTGGAACCACAACTGCTGGGGCTTCTTTGTGCGCGTAATGTGGCGGGTGGAAATGCTATTGGCAAGTTTATCCTCATTGGTGATCATAAACAATTGCCTGCCGTCGTGCTTCAATCCGAATCCCAATCTGAAGTCTGCGAGGACTGCCTGCACAGCATCGGTTTGCATAATTTGAAAGATTCCCTTTTTGAGCGCCTCTACCGGAATTCTGCCGACACCACTCACCACTTATCACTCATTACTAACCGCTCCTACGACATGCTTTGTCGCCAGGGACGTATGAATGTGGAAGTGGCTCGTTTTCCTAATCATGCCTTTTATGGCGGACTACTGGAACCTATCGGTTTGCAACACCAGCAAGGGGAACTGACACTTGCTCCGGGATTGGAAAATGATGAATTTGCAGATATACTGGTGCGTCGTGTGGTTTTTCTTGCTTCAGTGCCGGAGGTCGCTTCGCAATCGGCAAAGATTAATCATTTCGAAGCGCAGCTCGTAGCCAGACTGGCAGCTGCTATCTATCGGCAATATGACGGTAGTTCCGGTTTTTGTTCTGCCCTGACTTTGGGGATTATCACTCCCTATCGTAGTCAGATAGCTCTTATTAAAAGTGAAATAGCAGCTTTGGGCATTCCGTGTTTAAACGATATCCTGGTAGATACCGTAGAACGCTTCCAGGGGAGTGAGCGCGATGTGATTATTTATTCCTTCTGTGTGAACCGTACTTATCAGTTGAAATTCCTTGCCAATCTTACGGAAGAAGGTGGGGTGTGGATTGACCGGAAACTGAACGTGGCTCTCACTCGTGCCCGTAAGCAATTGTTTATGACAGGTGTACCCCATTTGCTACGGCAAAATCCTATCTATGCGGACTTGTTGGATAGTATTTTCTGAAATGGAAGGAACTGTGGCTTTCAGAAGGATAATCCGAGTTTCATTTAGCAAATCTTAAACGTTCCTCTTTTCTTTATATCTTTTATTAGTATTTCTGAATGTAATAAACCCTTATCTTTGCCGAACGTTTTTTTCATAGAGATTTAGATTTAAGGTTAGAAGAATTGTGGAAGTCGTGAGACTTCCCTTTTTTTCATCTTAAAGTTTTGCGCTCCTGTATCTCTCATGGACCGTTTGAAGGTAATTTGCTAAAGTATACTGAGGTTCATGTTTTTCACGGGAGAGTGCAGAAGAGAGTCGCTTCGTGAGAAGGGGCTTTTTT
Organism: Bacteroides sp. MSB163; assembly: GCF_036416795.1. Classification (NCBI taxonomy): domain Bacteria; kingdom Pseudomonadati; phylum Bacteroidota; class Bacteroidia; order Bacteroidales; family Bacteroidaceae; genus Bacteroides; species Bacteroides maternus. The sequence goes on from NZ_CP143867.1 coordinate 2,967,849, forward strand.
TGTGCCGGTACTTTTCTATCTTTTATATATATCAAAAAAGGTGCTCTATCACAGAGCACCTTTTTTATTATCTATATATACTATTCCAGTATTATTCCAATACAATAGGTTTATACTTTGGAACCAGAGCCTTCATTACAACCCAACCAATCAGGTAAGCTACTGCGCATACGCAGAAGATGATGAAGTATCCTGCAGGTTTACCGGAGAAGCCCATAAACTCCATGGCAGGGCGTACGAACTGTGCACCTTGTTCCAGTAAATCATGAGTCATTTCCACTTCTTTTCCATCTACCATTGTACTTCCTGATGAATATACGAACAAGTTACCTGCTACTTTCTGAAGAATCATTGAACCGAAACCACCAGCCATACCACCGATACCAGTGATACTTGCAATGGCTGCTCTCGGGAACATGTCACTTACGGTAGAGAAAATGTTGGCAGACCAAGACTGGTGAGCTGCACCACCGATACCGATCATGATAACCGGTAACCACGGAGAGATAGTACCCAGAGGCTGTGCCAGCAATACTACCAGCGGGAAGAATGCAAATATCAACATGGCACGCATACGTGCTGCATACGGATTTAAACCGGTTCTGTTGATAATGATAGTAGGCAGTTTACCACCATAAATAGAAAGCATCGTGATGGCATACAGAGTAAAGATCAATGCGATACCCAATCCTTCGGAAGTCTTGATACCGAATTGCGTATTCAGATAAGAAGGAGTCCAGAACAGGAAGAACCACCACACACCGTCGGTCATAAATTTACCGAAAGCAAATGCCCAAGTCTGTTTGTAGCTGAAGCATTGCCAGAATTTCATCTTCTTCTCGTCTTTTTCTTCTACTACAGGAGCAGCACCTTCTTCGTGCTTGTCTTGCTCAATGTAATCAAGCTCAGCCTTATTTACGTGCTTGCTTTCAGAAGGTTTAGAGTACATGAATACCCAGAAGCCCATCCAAATAAATCCAAGACCACCAATTACGATGAAAGCCATTTCCCAACCCCATGCTTTAGCCAGCAAAGGAATTGTCAACGGAGCAACCAGAGCACCGATAGAAGCACCGGCATTAAAGATTGAAGTTGCATACGCACGGTCTTTCTTAGGGAAATACTCGGCAGTTACTTTGATAGCGGCAGGGAAGTTACCAGCCTCACCAAGTGCCAGTACACAACGGGCTGCCAGGAAGCAGTACATACTAATAGTAGCAATGGTTACTACCACATCACCTGTGGCACCCATTAACTCGGCTGCACTATGCAGACCTACGAAATGTTCGGTTACGATACCACAAAGAGCGTGGAGGCAAGCACCTGCCGACCATACGCCGATAGCCCAAAGGAACCCTTTTTTTGTACCCATCCAGTCGATAAAGCGACCGGCAAACAACATACAGACAGCATAAACAATAGAGAAAACAGAGGTGATTGTTCCGTAGTGTGATTCGTCCCAATGGAATTCGGGTTTGATAAATTCATCCCACGTCAATGACAGCACCTGGCGGTCAAGGTAGTTTACTGTTGTCGCAAAAAATAACATGGCACAGATGGTCCACCTGTAGTTGGTCATCTTTCCCATTGCATTTTGATTTAAACTCATGATACGTTGATTTAAAATTATTAATTCTTATTTCTGGGGCCAAAAATACACATTATTTGATGTAAATCAATACATTTTTCGTCTAATTTCCTGCAATTTTTGTTCCAAGTGCAAATAAATGGCAAAAAAACTCGTTATCGTGCACGAAAACGCTCGTTCTCGTACACGAAAAACTAAGTTTATAGGAGGTGAAAATAAATAATGCACCTTTTCAGTCGAAAAGTACACAACGTTTTAGGTGAGAACCGCTATCTTTGTCACATTACTTAATATAATCTATATACCTAAAAACAAGAACAGAATGATGAACAATCTGCTTTGTAAAACTTTTGTGATGGGAGCGCTGATTTGCTCCACTCAGTTGTCTGCTCAGAAAGTAAGTGATAAGCAACCGTGGTCGGTACGTATGGTAGAATCGGAGATGATCCGCTGCCCGGAATCCTGGCAACTGGATTTCCAGCCGAAACTGAAATGGGATTATTGTCATGGGCTGGAATTGCAAGCCATGCTGGATGTGTATGATACGTATGGAGATCAGAAGATGTTTGACTATGCGCTGGCTTATGCGGACACTATGATACACAAGGACGGAAGTATCGAGACCTATAAACTGCATGAATACAATATCGACCGCTTGAATTCAGGTAAATTCCTGTTCCGCATCTACGAACAGACGAAAGATGAAAAATATAAGAAAGCTATCGACTTATTGCGTAGTCAGCTTGATACTCATCCACGTAATGAGGACGGCGGTTTCTGGCATAAGAAAGTATATCCGAATCAGATGTGGTTGGATGGTCTTTATATGGGAGCGCCTTTCTATGCTGAATATGCTTTCCGCAATAATCGTGTGCAGGATTATAAAGATATTGTGAACCAGTTTATTACAGTGGCACGCCATACGTATGATCCGAAGAACGGGCTTTATCGCCATGCCTGTGATGTAAGTCGGAAGGAACGTTGGGCAGATCCCGTTACCGGACAGTCGCAACATAGCTGGGGACGTGCTATGGGATGGTATGCAATGGCATTTGTAGATGCACTGGACTTTATTCCGAAACATGAGGCAGGACGTGATTCCATGCTTGTTATCCTTAATAATATTGCCGCACAGGTGAAGCGCATACAAGATCCGAAGACCGGATTATGGTATCAGGTGCTGGATAAGAGTGGTGAGAAAGGGAATTATGTAGAGTCTTCCTGTTCTACTATGTTTGTTTATGCCCTGTTCAAAGCTGTTCGTAAAGGATATATTGATAAATCGTATCTGAAAGTGGCTCTCAAGGGATACCAAGGCATTCTTGATAACTTCATAGAAGTAGATAAAGACGGTGTGGTGACTATTACCAGAGCATGTGCGGTTGCCGGTCTGGGTGGCAAAAACTACCGTATGGGAGATTACACCTATTATATAAATGAGACAATCCGCAGCAACGATCCCAAGGCAGTAGGTCCGTTTATCATGGCAAGTTTGGAGTGGGAGCGTCTGCGGTTGCCGTTATCGGCACAGTCCCAATATAAAGATACAATTGTGGTGGCCCGTGATGGTTCGGGAGACTATCGCACGTTGACGGAAGCTATGGAAGGCATTCGTGCTTTTATGGATTACAAGGTTACAGTGCTGATAAAGAATGGAACGTATAAGGAAAAAGCGATAATTCCTTCTTGGGTGCAGAATGTAGATTTCATCGGTGAAAGTGTGGAGAATACGATTATCACGTATGATGACCATGCCAACATTAATAAGATGGGTACTTTCCGTACCTATACTGTAAAAGTGCAGGGAAACAATATTACCTTCAAAAACCTGACCATAGAAAACAATGCTGCCAGACTGGGACAAGCGGTTGCCCTTCACACGGAAGGGGATAAACTGGTATTTATCAACTGCCGTTTGCTGGGAAATCAGGATACCATTTATACAGGTGCTGCAGGTACACGCCTTTATTTCGTAGATTGCTACATTGAAGGAACTACCGACTTTATTTTCGGTCCTTCTACCGCTTTGTTTGAGAACTGCGAAATCCGTAGCAAAACAAATTCATACGTGACGGCAGCTTCTACACCCGAAGACATTGCAGTGGGTTATGTCTTTAAGAATTGCAAACTGACGGCCAATCCGGGTGTGGATAAGGTTTATCTGGGGCGTCCCTGGCGTCCGTATGCCGCTACCGTATTCATCAATTGTGAGATGGGTAAACATATTCGTCCCGAAGGATGGCATAATTGGGGAAAAGCGGAAAACGAGAAGACAGCCCGCTATGCTGAATATAATAGTATGGGAGAAGGTGCTGCGGCAGCCGGTCGGGTAAAATGGGCGAAGCAGCTGACCAAGAAAGAAGCTGCCCAATACGATGACCTGAATTACATCTATCGGATGTGTAGCGACTGGAAACCTGAAAATTAATAACTTAGCTTCCTGTCTACAAAGAGCCAACTTCTTGCTTACAAGGAGTTAACTCCTTGTCGACAGGAAGTTAACTTTTTGTTAGCAAGAAGTTAACTCCTTGCAGACAAGGTATTAGCGCTTCAGAAAATCCGCTCTCATGGGGCTGAAACAATCTATCAGGATACCAGCTTCCAGGCATACGCACCCGTGTTCCGCATCCGGTTCAATGTAGACGCCGTCTCCGGTTTCTACAATTTGTTTTTCACCGTTCACGGTAAACTCAAATTTACCGCTTGCCACATAGGTGGTTTGTGTATGGTAGTGGGTGTGTGGTGTACCGATGGCACCTTGCTCGAATTTTACTTTAACCAGCATCACTTGCCCGTCGTAGCCCATTATTTGGCGTACTACTCCTTCGCCTGCCGGTTCCCATGCGATTTCTTTTTCAAGAATGAAAGTGTTACTTCTTGTCTTTTTCATTTTGTTAGCAGATTAGTTGTTTTGCCGGCAAATATACGATTAATATTAATTTTTCTACTGATTGCGACTTTTTTTACACTTCGGATCCTTTGTTTTTGGGTAATATTGCACCGGAAAATAATAATACTATTTATATTTGATGAATTATGAAACACAAGTTGACATTATTGCTGGGGTTGTTTTTCCTGCTCTCGGCTTTCAAGGCTGACAAGCCTTTGATTACGATTTTCATGATTGGAGACTCCACTATGGCGAATAAGCCATTGACAGGTGGAAACCCCGAACGCGGCTGGGGACAGATGTTGCCCGGCTATCTTTCCGAGGAAATCCGTGTAGACAATCATGCTGTGAATGGACGTAGTTCCAAGAGTTTTATTGACGAGGGACGGTGGGAAAAGGTAATCTCACAGGTGAAGAAAGGGGACTATGTATTTATTCAGTTCGGACATAACGATGAGAAGTCCGATCCGAAACGGTATACGGCTCCGGGAAGTACTTTTGATGAGAACCTGAAACGTTTTGTAAACGAAACCCGTGCCAAAGGCGGTATTCCCGTTTTGTTTAACTCCATTGTACGCCGTAACTTCGGTACGGCAAATGGGAATGCAGTGGCTCAGGCTATTAGTCAGGATGATATACAGAAAGGAGTGAACCCGGATGCAAAGCGGGAGGCTTCGGAGCAGCCTGCTGCTACTGAAGGTGACAAGCTAATTGATACACACGGTGCTTATCTGGATTCTCCGCGGAATGTAGCGAAAGAATTGGGTGTGGCTTTTGTGGATATGAATAAGATTACGCATGACCTTGTAGAGGGCATGGGGCCGGTAGACTCCCGGAAATTATTTATGTGGGTACCTGCCAATCAGGTCGCCGCGTTGCCGAAGGGGCGCGAAGATAACACTCATCTGAATGTTTATGGCGGGCGTGTTGTGGCCGGTTTGGCTATGGATGCCATTGCTAAGGAAGTGCCGGAACTGGCTAAGTATGTTCGGCACTATGATTTTGTAGTGGCGCAGGATGGTAGCGGAGATTTCCTTACCGTGCAGGAGGCTATTGATGCTGTTCCTGATTTCCGCAAGAATATCCGTACTACGATACTGGTGCGTAAAGGTGTGTATAAAGAGAAGATTGTGATACCGGAAAGTAAGATCAATATTTCCCTGATAGGTCAGGACGGGGCAGTGCTTTCGTATGATGATTATGCGCAGAAGAAAAACTGCTTTGGCGAAGAAAAGGGAACCTCCGGTTCGTCTTCCTGTTATATTTATGCTCCTGATTTTTATGCTGAGAATATTACGTTTGAGAACTCTTCCGGTCCGGTAGGACAGGCGGTAGCCTGTTTTGTAAGTGCCGATCGCGCTTATTTCAAGAATTGCCGTTTCCTTGGCTCTCAGGATACCCTTTATACGTATGGGAAAAATTGCCGTCAGTACTATGAAGATTGCTACGTAGAAGGTACGGTAGACTTCATATTCGGCTGGTCTACGGCTGTCTTTAATCGTTGTCATATCCATAGTAAAAGAGGTGGTTATGTCACTGCACCTTCTACGGATCAGGGACAGAAATATGGCTACGTATTTTATGATTGTCGTCTGACTGCGGATGACGGTGTACGGGATGTATCTCTTTCACGTCCCTGGCGTCCGTATGCACAGGCTGTGTTTATCCGTTGCAATCTAGGTAAACACATCTCTCCTGCCGGATGGAATAACTGGGGAAATAAAGAAGCGGAAAAGACCGTTTTCTATGCAGAATATGAAAGCACGGGTGAGGGTGCCAACCCCAAAGCGCGTGTTCCTTATTCCCGTCAGTTGAAGAACCTCAAAGGGTATGAGATGGAAACCGTGCTTGCCGGAGATGACGGGTGGAATCCGGTGAAAAATGGGGATGAACTGCTAAGTATAAAGCGTTGATTGATATTTGGATTTGATAAAGAAACTTATAACTATTAGAACACAATGATGATAAAGAATTTATTTGTATTACTGCTCGCTCTGATATTGTCGCTATCGTTTGCATCCGCGGAGAATTATCCGTACCGGAGCGATGTCCTTTGGGTGACCGTACCCAATCATGCTGACTGGATTTATAAAACCGGAGAAAAGGCTACGGTTGAAGTTCAGTTCTATAAATATGGTATTCCGCAGGATGGAGTGACCGTATCATACGAGATAGGCGGAGATATGATGCCTGCCGAAACTTCCGGCTCTGTCACCTTGAAGCAAGGTAAGGCTGTAATTCCCATCGGAACCATGAAGGAACCGGGATTTCGCGATTGCCGGATGACGGCAATTGTGGATGGAAAGAGCTATAAGCATCACGTAAAAGTCGGTTTCTCACCGGAGAAGATTAAGCCTTATACGCAGATGCCGAAGGACTTTAAAGAATTCTGGGAAAACAACAAAGCGGAGGCTGCCAAATATCCGTTGACTTATACGAAGGAACTGGCAAAGGAATATTGTACCGACAAGGTGGATTGCTATCTTGTTAAGCTGATGTTGAATAGTCGCGGACAGAGCATTTACGGTTATTTGTTCTATCCGAAGAATGCAACAAAAGGCTCTTGTCCGGTAGTGCTTTGCCCACCGGGTGCCGGAATTAAGACAATCAAGGAGCCTTTGCGCCATAAATATTATGCAGAAGAGGGATGTATCCGTTTTGAGATCGAGATACACGGGCTGAACCCGACGATGACAGCGGAAGAATTCAAGGAAATCAGCAACGCTTTCAACGGCAGAGAGAACGGCTATCTGAATAATGGACTTGAGAACCGTGACAACTATTATATGAAACGTGTGTATCTGGGTTGTGTGCGTAGCATCGACCTTCTGACTTCCTTGCCCGAATGGGATGGTAAGAATGTAATTGTCCAGGGCGGTAGCCAGGGAGGAGCTTTAGCTTTGATTACGACCGGTTTGGATCCTCGTGTAACAGCTTGTGTAGCCAATCACCCCGCTTTGAGTGATATGGCAGGGTATAAAGCAGGGCGTGCCGGAGGATATCCCCACTTTTTCCGTACCGAAGGGATGGATACGCCGGAGAAGTTGAAAACGATGGCATATTATGATGTAGTGAACTTCGCCCGTCTGATAAAGGTTCCTACTTATATTACCTGGGGATACAATGACGATGTTTGTCCGCCGACCACCAGCTATGCCGTTTATAATACGCTGGATTGTCCGAAGGAAGCATTGATCACCCCGATTAATGAACACTGGACTTCCAATGATACGGAATACGGGCAGTTGCAGTGGATATTGAAGCATCTGAAATAAACAAAATCCACCTTATTTCTTATCCCCCCGGATCTCTTTTCAATGAAAAGAGTAAATCCGGGGGGATTTTTTGTGACTTTACTGTGAGAAAATCCCCCTATCCCTTTGTCTGCTGTGTTTTGAGTGGTATCGAGCGATTTTTCCACCGATTCAAGCATATTTTTCACCTGAGTGAGATAGATTATCCGCTACTTTGCAAGTGCAAGGCAGACATGAATGCTTTGTAGTGAACTCAGAATTTGTTTAATCAATAAAATCATTTACTTATGAATTACAGGAAAAAGGTCGTGTTAATGCTCGGGGTTTTATCCTACCTCAATTTGGGAACTTTTTCTCAGGCTGCTTCCTTAACAGTGGATCATACTTCAGTAGCCGGTGTGCAGCAAGCTTCCAATGACAAGAAGACAATTAAAATTTCCGGTTCGGTCAGAGACGCTGCCGGTGAATCTATTATTGGTGCTACCATCCTGGAGAAGGGAACTTCAAACGGTGTCGTTTCCGATATGGATGGTAACTTTTCTATGACTGTGGCTGCTAATGGGATATTACACATCTCTTATATAGGTTATGTAGACCAGGATATAGCGGTTGCGGGTAAGAGTCTTTTCAATATTCAGTTGCTTGAAGATACGGAAATGTTGGATGAAGTGGTTGTTATCGGTTACGGTACGGTGAAACGTCGCGATCTGACGGGAGCCATAGCCTCGGTAAAAGGAGATGAGGTTGCTGCTAATCCTGTATCCAACGTTGCGCAGGCCTTGCAGGGACGTCTGCCGGGAGTGAATGTAGTGTCACAGGATGGTCGTCCGGGAGCTACGATCTCGGTTCGTGTCCGCGGAGGAGGGTCCATAACCCAGTCCAACGATCCGCTCTATGTAGTCGATGGATTTCCGGTAAGCAATATTGGTGATATACCGGCTTCGGAAATAGAATCTATCGATGTGTTGAAAGATGCGTCATCTACGGCTATTTATGGTGCACGCGGTGCAAACGGTGTAATCCTGGTTACTACTAAGAGTGCCAAGGAAGGTCAGATCAAGGTGAGTTACGATGGCTACGTACAGGTCAAGAATGTATCGAAGACACTTGAAACGCTTTCGGCTCAGGAATATATTCTTCATAACTGGAGCTATGCCGCATCCAGAGGAACGGCTAACCAGGATGCTGTTGAGAAATACTTCGGTCTGGGAAGTAAGTATGGTAACCACTATGCCGACTATGCCAATGTGAAAGCTCATGATTACACGGATGACGTACTGCGCACTGCACTCTCGCATAACCACAGTGTGAATGTTTCGGGTGGTACGGATAAAACGAAAGTGATATTCACACTCGGCTATGTTAACGATGAAGGAATCAAGATCAATTCGGATTACAACCGTCTGAACGCTTCTTTCAAGATTCGGCAGAAGCTTGCCAAGACGCTGGACCTGGATGTTGATTTCCGTTATACGGAGTCAAATCTGAATGGACGTGAGAATGTAACGAACGGTAAAGGCTCTAATGTGTCGGGAGCTTATCGCTATCGTCCCATTGACAATCCGTTGGGGGGTGTCTCTTATTCGGAAGTTGCGTCAGGCTTCAGTTTCGGTGTGGCTAATATCGATGACAGGCACAATCCGGTAGAACTGATCGATGATATCACGAATAAATCCTATTCCCGTTCATTGAGAGGATCGGCAGCTTTGTCATGGGAGATCGCCAAAGGGCTTGTGGCCCGCAGTGAACTGTCACTTACACGCAGTTCTTCGAAGAGTACTTATTATGAGAACGGATATACAAACGGAGATAAGCGTGCCACCCTTAACCGGGGCATGGGAGATGGTTTGCGTTCGGTGAGCACCTTGAATTATAATTTCAATATCGGCAAGAACAATGTATTCTCGGCATTGCTGGGTAATGAAGTCCTGAAGTCGGATTCCGAATCGTCACAAATCACGGGCCGTGGTTATCCCTCTACATTTGATTATGACACCACGATGGGATTGATCCATACGGCAACCACCTCTTTCTCTGCCACCAATTCTTATAGCGTGCCCGCCCGTACGGTGTCCTTTTTCGGACGTTTGAGCTATACTTTCATGGACCGTTATCTGTTCACCGGTACGTTCCGTGCCGACGGCTCTTCTAAATTTGCACCGGATAATCGTTGGGGATACTTTCCCGCAGGTGCTTTCGCATGGCGCCTTTCAGAAGAACCTTTCATGAACGGTACGAAGGATTGGCTTTCCAATCTGAAGCTTCGTTTGTCCTATGGCACTTCGGGCAGCGACAATATTAGTTCCAATCTGTGGCGTGAAACCTGGTCGAGCCTTGGTTCGGGCAGCAATCATACTCCTATCAACGGTGAGCTTGGTTCATTCTATCGTCCGGACGGTTTGCTGGCCAACTCTAAACTGAAATGGGAAACTACCATTTCACGCAACTTCGGTATTGACTTCGGATTCCTGAACAACCGTGTGAACGGTAGTCTGGAAGTATACTGGAATACTACGAAAGATTTGTTGATGGCCGTACCTGTGGATAACACTACCGGATACTCTTACCAGTTCCAGAACTTCGGTAAAACATCCAATCGTGGTATTGAGCTTTCGGTGAATGTAGATGTGATAAACAAAGGTGATTTCCGTTTCAACGTAGGCGCCATCTATAACTACAACCGCAATAAACTGGACGAACTGCCTAACGCCGACCAGTATCTCTACTCTTCATACTGGGGTTCTTCTTCCCTGGTTCCTACCAACGATTATATGTTTGTAGAAGGAAAAGCTATCGGTCTGGTACGTGGCTTTATCAGCGAAGGATATTATACCGTGGATGATTTCAATTACACCAACGGCCAGTATGTTCTGAAAGAAGGTGTGCCCGATATTACGAAAGCCTTGACCGCTACATACATGCACCCTTACGATCTGCCTGCCGGACAGACTGCATTCCCCGGAGCCGCCAAATTCCGTGATGTGGATGAAAGCGGTACGGTAGACTTGGATGATGCTACTTGCCTGGGCGAAGTGATGCCTCGCCATACGGGAAGTTTCCAACTGAATTTCAACTATAAGAACTTCGATCTTTCTACTAACTTCAACTGGACGGCAGGCGGTAAGGTATATAACGTGGCTGCTATGATCAATGCGTCCGGTCAGGAATTTGACGGAATCGGTGCGCAACGTGCATCCTGGGTGGCCGATGCTTTCAAGGTTTATAATGTGAATGCTGCGGGTGACTTGTATGCCGTTACCAATCCCGATGAGTTGAGAGCATTGAATGCGAATGCCAAATATCATTTACCCTACCATCAGAGCGGCATTACTTCATCAGAATGGTTGGAGAATGGTTCATACCTCCGTTTGCAGACGCTGACGCTCGGATATACCTTGCCCAAGAACTGGTTGGCTAAAGTGCATGTAGATAAGATACGCCTGTACCTCACCGCAACCAATCTCTTCACCATTACCGGTTATTCGGGCATAGATCCTGAAGTGAATGCTAACCCTACAGGACAAAGCGGATTCTACAGTAACCTGAGAATTTTCCCGACGCTCAACATGGACTTCGGAACTTATCCGCGTGCGCGTACATTCACTTTCGGCGCTAACATAACTTTCTAAATAGTAATTGTAAAATAACAGAGAAACAGATATGAAAAAGATATTGAATATAACTCTCGCGGCAGCTTTCGCATGTGCGATGACCAGCTGCCAGGACTTTCTCGACACTTCCTCTCCGAGTGTAGTAGACCGTGATTTTGTCTTCTCAAATGAAGAGTCTGCACGTGGTGCATTGTATTATGGTTATGAAACCCTCCGTGCAAACCGGAGTGTACATAATGTCGGATTCTTCTGGCATCCGGTTTGGGGATCGGACATTGAAGACTCTCAAGACATCTACGATGAAGGTAGCGCCGGAATCTGTGAAAAATGGTATTATCCGGGTGGTACGGGCAACTATAACATTAACTCCGGTGAAGGAACGGAAGTGTTTACCAAGCTTTACGAAACGATATCCGTGGCCAACTCCCTCATATCCAGCTTTGAGGCGCTTGATAATTTCCAGTCGATCATGACCGGAGAACCTAATAACCTTTCGGATATCTATGGGCAGGCTGTGGCTCTGCGTGCTACGTGCTACTGGGAGTTGTGTCGCTGGTATGGCGATGTGCCCCATGCACTGAATGCCGGTGAACAGGCAAAAGGACTGACTTCCCGTTATGCCATTTATGACTATCATATCCGGAAACTCAGGGAGGTAGAGCCTCATATGTATCGTCCGGGTGAAGGTAGTACGCGGGCGGATGTCATGAATCGTACGTATGTTCAGGGACTTATAGGACGTCTTTGTATGTATAATGGTGGTTATGCAACCCGCCGTACCGACCTGGGTGCAGACTTCTATGTGGATGGTAACGGAAAGGTACTTACCTTCGACGATTGGAGTGTGGAAAAGAACGGTGCCATTTACGGACGCCGCAGCGATTGGAAGGATTTGTATGCCATAGCCAAAGAATATCTTCAGGCGATCTATATGAATCCCGGTTCGGTGGTATTACACACAACGGACCCCCGTTCTACAGGTAAGAACGGACAGGAGTATAATAATCCTTACCAGTATATGTTCCAGCAAATGCATGCTGCCGATAATATAACATTGGCTGATGAATCTATCTACGAACTCCCTCACGAATACAATGGCGGGTCTTCCCGTCCGGCTTATATCGGTCGCCCCTCATCGGGTGGTGACGGACAGGCGCCTTGCGTGGCATGTGGACAGGATCGTATCCAGGCACATTTCTACTACGGTTGGTTCGATAATAACGACCTGCGTCGTGACGCTTCTGTGGCCGTAACGGGCAGCACAGGTGGTGGTCAGGAGCTGATGCAGTCATTCGACCGCAGTGCGTGGGGTAAAGGATGTGGCCCGGGTACCAATAAGTGGGACTGGAACCGGATGACTGCTCCTGATACAAAAACATACGGTAATTCCGGCATCAACTTCTCCTATATGCGTATCTCCGATGCTTATCTGATGTTGGCTGAAGTGTGTGCGGCATTGGGCGATGAAGGCAGTGCCAAGACGTACCTTGCCATTGTTCACAACCGGGCATTCCCCGGTAATAACGACCCGAACTTTGAGAAATATATCTCAGATTGTGGCTCTGTGTACAATGCAGTGCTTAAAGAACGTGCCCTGGAATTCAGTGGCGAAGGTGTACGCCGTTTTGACATCATCCGTACCGGTATTCTTCCGGAGGTTGCCGTTGAAAACAGAAAGGTAATGTCGGCTATCATTGAGGGCATACGTCAGGATGGTTACTACACGTTTAAGAATGGCAATCAGATACCTGCCTATATCTGGACGAAGATGGTCGATGCTAAATCCAAGTATGGATATAGACTGACATCACAAACTCCGGCTGATAAGCAAGATGATCCGGTATTGTTCCCAGGATGGCGCGGACAGCATGATGATTGGGGAAGTCTGGTTCCAGCTTATGCAGGCGTGACGATGACGAACGTTGCAATCAAAGGTTTGTTTAAGTATATCGAACCGGGTTCTGCCGAAGCGTTGGCTTTGGAAGCTGATGGATATGTACAGACTCCCTGGGCTATTGATATGTTGAAATATGAGGATTCTTATGCGAAGAAACTCTTTGCCGGTTATACGGATGCCGATTATGCGGCAAAGAATCCGCCCATCCATTTATTGCCGAATACCTATCAGGTATTGCTGAATTCGGGGATTACGAACGGTTATGGTTTTGAGCAGCAGTAATATGGTAAGAAGATGTATTCTTTGCATGATGTTAGGGTTGGCTACTTCGGTAGCCGCCCTATCTCAGCATTTATCCGGTTACGAACTGGAAAGAGAGATGCCTGTTTTTCTGGATCAATTGAAAGCAGAGTTGACTTACCCCATGGCTTGGGGAAATAGTCCGGTTAAGAATTTTAAGAAGTGGCGCAAACAGGCACGCAATGCCGTGCTGGATGCCATGCTTGCCCCTCCGCCTCGCACCACCGACTACCGGACCGAGGTCGTAGCCGAAGAGCAGCGGAATGGGTATAAAGCCCGGAAGTTACGTTTCAATCTGACCGGTTATTCTAGGGTGAACGCCTATATGCTGGTGCCCGATGGTGAAGGCCCCTTCCCGGCGGTAGTACTTTTGCATGATCATGGAGGGCATTATACGATTGGTAAGGAGAAAATGATCCGTCCCTTCGGAGTGTCTCCCGAAGTCCTGGCTGATGCCGATGCCTGGGCCAAACAATGCTACGGTGGACAATACGTAGGCGATTATCTGGCTGCACACGGATATGTGGTCATCTCTATTGATGCTATATTCTGGGGAGAACGCGGACGGAAAGAAGGCATCGACGGCGACAAACACATGGCTGTGGCAGGCAACTTCATGATGCTGGGACGCAGTTGGAGTGCTTTCATGAACTACGAAGACATGTATACTACCGACTTTCTGTCTACATTGCCCGAAGTCGACTCCAAACGTATCGGTTGCATGGGCTTTTCGATGGGAGCTTACCGTGCCTGGATGCTTTCGGCACTTTCTGATAAGGTGAAAGCCGGAGTTGCCGTCTGCTGGATGGTGACTACGGACTGCCAGTTCTCATGGGAGTATGGAAAAGAAAGGGGAGGTTTTGCCAATATGTTACCGGGCATCCGTCGTTATCTGGATTATCCGCATATCGCGTCCATCGCCTGTCCCAAACCGATGTTTTTCCTGAACGGGGAGCATGACAAACTCTTTCCTCCGGTAGGAGTGAATGCCGCCTTTGCAGAAATGCGAAAAGTATGGGAAAGCCGTTCCGCAGGCGACAAATTGGTTACGGAACTGTGGGATATGCCTCATGATTGCGGAATAAAGGTACAAGATGCCATTCTGTCTTTTCTGAAAAAGAACTTAGCTCAATGATGACCTCATCCATATACTTATGGTGATAAAAATCATTTACCTATATCCGCATTTCAATATTACCTCTTTGCAGATAAAAATTCCCCGGTTAAATAGGCGTTAACTCCCCAACTGGGGAGTAACGCATTCCCCAACTGGGGAGCATCGTACTCTCTAACTGGGGAACATCGCACTCCCCAGCTGGGGAGTTAACACCCCCCTCAGATGGGAGGTGCTACCCCCTCTACAATGCACTGTAGCATGGGTCGGCTGAATTTATCCTATTCGGTTATCAAGATCAGAAGATAGAGATTAAAGAAGAGAAGTTGAGAAAAAGAGGCAGGCGGAATTATTAACAATCAGCCTGCCGGTAATGAAATCTTCAGAAGATGGAATAACCTCGACTTAATGGAGGAAAGCCGGAAGAAAACCTTAATTGTTTTGCTTTCGGCTTTCCTTGTATTCAGTCGGTGTCATTCCATATTGCTGCTTGAAGCACTTGCTGAAGTAATGCGAGTCATTCAGTCCCACCATATAGGCTATCTGAGCCATATTATACTCTTCTGTCTCTATGAGTTGAGCTGCCCGCTTCATGCGTATTTCTCTCAGGAACTCAACGGGAGATAAACCGGTCAGTGTCTTCAGTTTCTTGAAGAATACGGAGCGGCTCATGTTTACTTCGCCGGCAATGTCTTCCACTGTAAGGTCACCGTTATCCAGATGCTTCTCTATGGTTTCCATCACTTTATCCATAAACTTCTGGTCGTTGGGCGAAAGGGCCGGAGTGGTGGTTTCCTCTTTCCCTGCCAGGGGGTGTTCGGTGGATGCAGGCAACAGACTGGCGCAATACAATGCCTGTAACTTCTTGCGCTGTTCAAGCAGATTGAAAATGCGTGCTTTCAGGTAGGCGGCGCTGAAGGGCTTTGTGATGTAATCGTCCGCTCCCAGCTTCATGCCTTCTATCTTGCTTTCGATGGTCGACTTGGCCGTCAGCATAACGATGGGAATATGGCTTGTGGTCATCTCTTCCCGCAGTTCGCGCACCATTTCTATACCATCCTTTTCGGGCATCATAACGTCGCTGATGATGATATCTGGCATATACAACTTACTCTTTTCCAGTCCGGTATTACCATTTTCCGCTTCTATAACATTGAAGTACTGGGCAAAGATGGTCCTTATGAAGAAGCGTAATTCCTGGTTATCTTCCACTATCAGGATAGTTTCTTTTTCATTGTTCAGGTTCTCCTCTTCGTTTCCGGTGAGAGAAGAGAACTGATTTCCGGTGTATGCCGGTGAGGTATCACTTACCACGTAGTCGGACAGGATGAATTCAACGGTTTCGTCGAAGTGTTCCTTTCCTTTCTGCAATCTGATGCTGAAGCAACTCCCTTCTCCAAGTTTGCTCCGGATGCTGATGCTGCCGTGATGCATATCGATCAATTCTTTCACTAATGAAAGGCCGATACCGGTGCTGGCCTGGTTGAAGAGGTTCTTATCCACTAAATTCTCGAAGCGGACGAAGAGGGACTTTTGCTTATTCTCCGCAATTCCTATTCCCTGGTCTTCCACGGCAAGAATCACATCCTTTTCTTCTTCCTGCACCATCACTTTGATCTGTTTCCCTTGGGGAGTATATTTGAAAGCGTTCGATAACAGGTTGAACAATATCTTTTCCAACTTGTCAGAGTCCGCCCATATCTTGAGGCTAGCGACTTCCGTATCCATACTGAAATCAATCTGGTGTTCATCGGCAAGGCTGTTGAAGCTTTCCATAATGTGGCGGATGAAAGGGATCAGGTCAATCTGTTGCACCCTCATCTTCATCTTCTTGTTCTGTATCTTGCGGAAGTCCAGAATCTGATTGACGAGCCTTAGCATCCTGTTCGTGTTTCGCTCTACCAGCACCAACTGTTCCCGTTCCTCATCATTCAGCTTGCCGTGTTGCAGGACTTGCTCTACGGGACCGGCAATCAGCGTCAGCGGTGTACGCAGTTCGTGCGATATGTTTGTGAAGAAACGTAGCTTTATATCTGAAATCTCCTGTTCGACGGATACCTTATGCTTCAGCCTGAAGATGGTGAAGAGGATATAGGTGGCTGTAAAAATGACCAATAAGATGAATAGCACGTACAGGGAATATGCCCACGGTGTCTCCCAGAAGGAGGGAAGTATGTTGATGTCCAGTGTACGCGTGTTCTCCACCCAGATGCCGTCGCTGTTTGTAGAGCGGACTTTCAGGGTGTAATGCCCTTTCGGAAGGTTGGTGTAAGTGGCGGTTCGCTGGTTGCCGATATTGTTCCAGTTATTTTCAAAGCCTTCCAGTTTGTAGGAATAGGAGATGTTGCCGGGATACTTCATGTCCAGGGCGGCAAACTGGATGCTGAATCCATTCTTATCGTGAGGCAGGGTCAGGAGGTGCGTATCATCGATGTGGGTGGTCAGTATGCCGCCTTCTTCGGGAGTCACCGTCTTCTCGGCCTGTTGCAGGCGGGTGAAGATGATAGGAGGAACGTATGTACTTGTATGGATGGAATCCGGAAAGAAGTAGAGGACACCTTTCACGGTGTTGAACATCAGATAATCGGACTCTGTTCGCAGGGCCGCCCCCTCATTGAAACTGATTCGTAGGGGGAAAGCTCTGGAAGGGTAGTTTATTATTTTATCCGTGGAAGGAATAAACTTGCACAGCTCTTTCTCTGTAGCGCACCACAAGTTGCCGTGCGGGTCTTCTTCGATGGACAGCAATACATCCGAAGGAAGTCCGTCTCTCATGGTGTAGGCCTGAAAGCGGGCTTCAGTGCCCTCCAGTGAGAGCAACTTATTGAGTCCGCCTCCGAAGGTGGCCACGTACATTTCGCCTTTCCGGGTGAAATAGATGTTGTGCACGTCGTTGTTGCTGAGGCTGTTGGCATTCCCCGAAATACGGCAGTAACGTTGGAATTCTATCTCTTCCGGTTCTTTGAAATAGTCCTTGCACATCAGTAATCCTGTGGCGCTGCCTATCCATATATTCCCTTTGGTGTCGGAGGTGATGAAACGCGTACGGTAGCATTGACTGATAGGATAATTCTTTAGCCGGTTTCGGTAGTTGATGAAACGGACTGCTTCTTTGTCTGTTCCCCGTTCCAGATAGTTGATGCCACCTTCGAATGTGGCAATCCATATCCGTTGCTGCCGGTCTTCATGCAGACTGTAGATCTCATTGCCGCTCAGACTGTATACATCGTTTGCGTCGGCACTGTACTGAACGAGATGATAAGTCAGGGGCTTCTCCTGAGGCCTGGCGGCGAATAGTCCGTTGCCTTTGGTGCCTATCCAGATGGTGCCTTCATGATCTTGTATGATGGAGTAGCCTATTCCTAACCGGTCCGTGCTGTAGGGGGAAATAGTCCCTGCAGACGTAAGGTTGCCCACATAGCGCCATTGGCTGTCGTAGACACGTATTATTTTGTCTTTATTGCCCGTCCATATATATCCGTTGCGGTCCTGGTAAACGGCACGGACGTTACTTCCCGGGAATTCCGTATCATCCGGGGCGGCGGTAAGCAAATGGAAATGATTGGTATTGAAAGAGATCTTCTCCAGTCCGTTTCCATACGAACCGAGCCATAAATTGCCCTGTTTATCAGTAAATACATTGGTCACCTTATTGTCAGCGCTCCAGCCCGATTGCAGGGCCGGATTGTAAAACGGACGTATCCGGTTGTTCTTACGGTCATACCAGGCAAGTCCTCCTCCCGAAGGATGTACCCATAAAGAACCGTTGACATCCTCGTATATATACATTTCCGGCCGGGAATCGACGATATCTTTGCCGTACTTGTCTTGCAGAATGAAGTGATCGAACTGCTCGTTTTCAGGATTGAAGTGCGTCACTCCTTTGATGTTGAGGCGTATCCATGCTTCACCGTTGGTATCGATATAGGCTGCTTTGATCTGATTGTCCTTTAATGAAGGATAATTCCGGGTATTATAGTGACGATGGTTTCCGGAACTTTGTTCATATACAAAGAACCCGTCGCTGGCTGTGCCGATGAATAGCTTGTCCTTTTTGAGTTGGCGGATTGTTTTGATAGACGAATCGGTAGGGAACTCTTGTCTTACAAACTGGCCGTTATCCGGATTGTATTCGTATACACATCCTTGTTTGGAAGTGAAGTAGATGGCATGGTTATTCTCCAGTGCATCGTAAAAGGGCTGTTTGTCCTTTTCCGGAGGAGCGACGAAGTAAGAAGACAGTCTCTCTTCATTCCCGTTACGACTCAGGCGGTATAATCCGTTCTCGGTAAGAATCCATTGGTTCTCCCGGCTATCCTGAAAGATAGACTTGATAGGTTCTGAGTATGAAATTTGATGGGACTTGAAGAAGTCTGTGACTTTCATTTCATGTGTTTCCGGATGGGTGGAGATATGAAGTAACTCATTTTGTACGGTAATTATCCATACGTCTCCACATGGAAGCACATACATGTCCAGAGACAGATAGTTGTCGTAAGGGATAGCCTGGAACCGTTCAAGCCGCGGATTGAAACGATAGACCTGGTGATTGTAGCTTTGTACCCAGATATATCCGTATCTGTCTTCTTTAATATTGTCCAGGCGGTTGTTGCTCAATCCGATGCTGTCGCCCGGATGGGCTTTATAGTTGTTAAATGTATATCCGTCAAATTTGTAGAGACCGTCCCAGGTAGCGAACCACATCACTCCTTTGTCATCTTGCAGGATGCTCATGATTGTATTCTGCGAGAGTCCGTCTTCTGAGGTATATTGTGTAAAGGTATGTGGTAATTGTCCGAAGCAGAAGTCGGTGGCAATTACGCAGAGGATTAGAAATATTCCGATTCTTCTCATGGTTAGTGTATTACCGGCTACGCTTTATTTCAGCCATTTATTGAAAAACTCCAAAGTCTCTTTCTGCATTTCCTTATTGAAGAAGTGTTTCTCTTCCCATATCTTGGTAACGAGGCGGTCGGCAGCCTTCTGACTCTGCCAGACAGCCTGCATGGTGCTGTACGCATCTTTAACACCTTCTACCGGAAACAACTTGTCCCGACTTCCATTGAAAAACAGGGTGGGTTTCGGGCAGGCGATGCTTGCCGTATGAGGATAATCCAGATAGCGGCGCAGGTTCGGTATCAGCATGGAATAAGCTGATCCGCCTTTGTTTTGGTTGTTGGTGAGTGTCATCAGGTATTCGGTGGTGTTCATCCAGCAAATGGAGGCGGAGACTTTTATGCAGTCGGTGATGGCGGAGAGCATCCAGGAACGGTAGGCTCCCATGGAGAAACCTACGCATCCTACTTTATCTTTATCCACAAACGGCAGTGAGGCCACGAACTCCGCGCTTCGCGCATCATCCATATTGATAAACGCTCCCCACGAACTTCCCATTTGCAGGAAGTTGGAAGCTAACGCTTGTTGTCCGTCATAGTTCACCCCTTCCTTTCTGCCACGTTCACCCCAGAACAAGGCATCGATGGAAAGTACCACATAACCGTGTTCGGCAAAATAGTCTCCTGTATATTGTCCGTCGTAGCAACCTGTTGCCCAATTGTCGGCGTCCGCTATGATTTCATCGCTTACATCGAACGGGCGTACCATTTTCTCCTTGCCGATAGAGAAGTGCGCGCCATGATCGTGCAGCATGACGACTGCCGGAAAGGGACCGTCACCGTCCGGTACCAACAGGTAGGCGGGAACACGACACCACTCCGATACGTTAAATAGTATTTTTTGAGCCTTGTATCCGTTGCGCTGTTCGGTAGCGATTACCGTCATGGCATAATCGGTAGGGGCGGGAGGCAAAATCTGCATACACTCCAGTAGGGTTTCCCGTGCTTGGGCACGCCATTTATCAAACTTGCGGATAGGGGAGTTTCCCCACGCTGCCGGATAAGTGAGCTGCTGTTTCAATTGCTCATAGAAGACCGGCATGTTTTTGACAATACCATATGCGGTGGTATCGGTTTGAGCAATCATACTGAGATGTCCGGAGAGAACAATCAGGAAAGTGGTTGTAATGCGTTTCATGGTCAGTGGTTGTTAAAATCTAAGCAAAGATACATGATCTTTCTATGAAATACGTATCTTTACCGCATAGAATAAGCCTGTTATGATGAAAAAAATCTTATATCTGATCCTTGGGTTGATAGGTGTGTTGTCAGTAAAAGCACAGCCGGATTGTTTCTTCACCCATTATTCGTCTGAAGACGGACTTTCTCAAAATACAGTAATGAGCATCCTGCAAGACCGCAAGGGAAATATCTGGCTTGCTACCTGGGATGGCATCAATAAGTTCAATGGTTATTCATTTAAAACGTATAAGGCGCGGCTTGATAATCGTATCGTGCTGAGCCATAACCGCATAGACCATATACTAGAAGACAAGTACGGCTTCCTTTGGCTGCAAACCTATGACAATCACGCCTATCGCTTCGATCCCCGTACGGAAACGTTTGAGCGTGCTCCGGGTGATGATGATGAGGGGGGCACAGCCAATATAACGGATATCAAAGTCCTTCCGGGTGGTTCGGTATGGCTGCTGACGGAGACTGAAGGGGTGATCCGGGTGGCAACTGATCCGCAGGATTATAGCCTGACCTCCCAATATTATTCCACTCAATCGGGACAGTTTTCCGCCTCACGTGTGTTTCAGGTATATGAGGACCGGGCAGGTAATGAATGGATATTGTCTGATAACGGATTAGGGATGTTGGCACCTGGAGAGAAATCACCGGTCTTTTATTTCGCAGAGACAGCAGAGCGGGAGAGGAAAGGCGGGCAAGCCTTTTATTCCTGTTTGGAGCATGGTCCCGAAATCTATTTCGGAACGGATAACGGGCGCGTATGGCGCTATCAGAAGGAGAGCGGGCAGTTCTTGTTGCTGAGCCTGCCGGTTTCATCCCATATTGTGTCAATCAATCATATAGATGGCAATGAGATCATACTGACCACTTCAAAAGACGGATTCTTTACTTATAAATGTGATACAAAGAAGACAGTACATTTCCCTGCCTCCCGTTTTCCTGACGCACCGATTCATGGCACTTATGTGGATAAAGCATCGGAAGTATGGTTCGAGCAACATATTCCGGGCACAGTGGTACACTTTAATCCGCGTACACAGGTCTTAAAGCGTGAAGTAATAGCCGTGGAACCTACCAGTACGGACCGTTCTCGTCCGGCTTTCCATGCGCATGAAGATATCAATGGCGTACTTTGGGTACATCCGTATGGCGGTGGTTTTTCATATTTTGACCGTGAGAGTAATAGTCTGCGTCCGTTCTATAATGATTTGTCAGGGCATGATTGGCGCTTTTCCAATAAAATACATACCGCCTTCTCCGACAATCAGGGGAATCTGTGGATGTGCACTCACTCTAAGGGATTGGAGAAGGTTACTTTCCGTCCGTCTCAGTTTGGCATCGTAACGCCGGTGCCACACGATTATGAGTCATTGAGCAACGAAGTACGCGCCCTTTGCGAGGATGCAGACCAGAATTTATGGGTAGGCTTGAAAGATGGTAAACTACGGATATATGATAAGAACCGTGTAAATAAGGGCTATCTGACCGAAAACGGTACTGTGTCGCACAGCGGCACTCCATTGCGTGGTAATGTTTACTTCATCTTGCAGGACAGTAAACGAAATTTCTGGATTGCGACAAAAGGGGATGGTCTGGTGAAAGCCGAAAAACAGAAAGATGGTTATCACTATAAGTTGACCCGTTATCAGCATCAGGAAGGTGATATTTATAGTTTGAGTGACG
Organism: Bacteroides sp. MSB163; assembly: GCF_036416795.1. Classification (NCBI taxonomy): domain Bacteria; kingdom Pseudomonadati; phylum Bacteroidota; class Bacteroidia; order Bacteroidales; family Bacteroidaceae; genus Bacteroides; species Bacteroides maternus. Next base: position 2,990,275 of record NZ_CP143867.1, read on the forward strand.
ACAATGTTTATTGTGTATACGAAGATAAGCATGGACGCATCTGGATAGCTACATTTGCAGGCGGCATCAACTATATGGCGCACAATCAGGGTGGCAAGGAGATTTTCGTGAACCATCGTAATAACCTGAAAGGATATCCTATTGATTATTGTTACAAGGCCCGTTTTATAACAGGTGATGATCAGGGGCATATCTGGATAGGAACTACCGTGGGCGCCTTGATGGTGGATGCGGACTTCAAGAATCCCGAAGATGTGAAGTTCCGTCATTTCCTGCGTGTTCCGGACGAGGAGTATAGCCTAAGCAATAATGATGTACATTGGATTGTATCTACCCGGGATAAGGAACTCTTTATTGCCACATTTGGCGGTGGACTGAATAAATTGGTATCGCTGGATGAGAACGATAATGCCTGTTTCAAGTCGTATACGGTACAGGACGGTCTGCCTTCGGATGTGTTGCTTTCCATACAGGAGGATAAAGCCGGTAATTTATGGCTCAGTTCGGAAAACGGCATCAGTAAGTTCATTCCTTCCGAGGAGAAATTTGAGAACTATGCCGATAAGGAGATCTTTTTTCGGGTACGTTTCAGTGAAGCGGCTTCGGAATATACAGCTTCGGGTAATATACTTTTCGGGGCGAGTACAGGTATTTTCTATTTCAATCCCGATTCCATCGGGAAGAGTAATTATGTGCCGCCAATGGTTTTCTCCAAGTTGCTGGTGGCGAATGTAGACGTGGTGCCGGGACAGGGTTCAGTACTGAAACAGGGATTGGATGATACCAGAAAGCTGGTTCTCTCGCATCGGGAGAATATTTTCACCATACAGTTTGCTGCACTCGACTATTCCGCACCTTCCGAAATACAGTATGCTTATATCCTGGAAGGTTTTGAAAAGGCTTGGAACTATGTAGGTAAACAGCGTGTGGCTACTTATACCAACTTGCCAAAAGGACATTATGTCTTTAAAGTCCGTTCTACCAACAGTGACGGTATATGGACTGAAAACACGCGTACATTGGACATTGAGATACTACCTTCCTTTTGGGAAACTCCGTTTGCTTATTTCCTGTATGTGCTTTTCTTCATCATGATTATTGTAGCGGCGGTGTATATCTTGTTCACTATTTATCGCTTGAAGCATGAGGTGTCCGTCGAGCAACAAATGACGGATATGAAACTGCGTTTCTTTACCGATATCTCTCATGAACTGCGCACTCCGCTGACTTTGATTTCAGGGCCTGTGGAATATATACTGGGGAATACCAAACTTCCGGATGATGCCCGTGAACAGTTACAGGTGGTAGAACGGAATACGAACCGCATGTTGAGGCTTATCAACCAGATACTGGACTTCCGGAAGATACAGAACCGGAAAATGAAGATGCAGGTTCAACGTATGGATGTGGTGGCTTTTACTCGCAAGATCATGGCGAACTTCGAGTCCGTTGCCGAAGAACATCAGATAGACTTCCTGTTTGAAACGGAGAAGGAAGAACTGTATCTTTGGGTAGATGCGGATAAATTTGAGAAGATTGTATTCAATCTGCTTTCCAATGCTTTTAAATACACTCCGAATGGAAAGATGATCACGGTGCTTGTGCGTGAAGATGAAAAATCTGTTTCCGTAAGTGTGGAAGATCAGGGAATAGGTATTGCAGATAATAAGAAAAAGTCGTTGTTTGTCCGTTTTGAGAATCTGGTAGACCGCAATCTGTTCAATCAGTCCAGCACCGGCATTGGTTTGTCATTGGTGAAGGAATTGGTAGAAATGCATAAGGCGACCATTACCGTTGATAGTAAGTTAGGAGAGGGGAGTTGCTTTAAGGTGGATTTCCTGAAAGGTAAAGAACATTATGATGAATCGGTGGAATTCTTGCAGGATGATGCCACAGTGAGTATGGAAGTCGCAGAACAGGTGACCGATATTGTTATACCGGATTCCAACCCTCAGGGAACTATGTTGCTTGTGGAAGATAATTCGGAACTCCGTCTGTTCCTGCGCAGCATCTTTGCTTCCGAGTACAGAATCGTAGAAGCGGTGGATGGTATGCAAGGTTGGGGTAAAGCTTTGAAATTCCTCCCGGATATCATTATTAGTGATGTAATGATGCCCGGAAAGGATGGCATCACCATGACGCGTGAACTACGTGCCGATATGACCACCAGTCATATTCCCATTGTATTGTTGACGGCCAAGACTTCCATTGAAAGCAAATTGGAGGGGTTGGAGTATGGAGCGGACGATTACATCACGAAGCCGTTCAGTGCCACTTATCTGAAAGCACGCGTAAAGAACCTGCTCACACAGCGCCGGAAGTTACAGGGTATCTATCGGGATAACCTAATGACGGGAAATGTAACAGCTGACTCAACGGAAGAAACAGTAGAAGAGCAAGGACCGGAAATGTCTCCGAATGATCGTAAGTTTATGGACAAACTGGTGGAACTAATGGAGAAGAATATGGATAATGGAGAATTGGTAGTAGACGACTTGGTGCAGGAACTGGCAGTCAGCCGTTCAGTCTTTTTTAAGAAACTGAAGACACTGACGGGGTTGGCACCTATTGAGTTTATTAAGGAAATGCGTATCAAGCGTGCCGTGCAATTCATTGAAACCGGAGAATATTCCATGACTCAGATCTCTTATATGGTGGGTATTAATGATCCCCGTTATTTCAGCAAATGCTTCAAACAGAAGATGGGAATGACCCCGACTGAGTATCGGGATAAGGGAATGAATAAGATCAATTCGTCAAAAAATACATGAATTCATCAAAATGGACATCTTTGTAAACTTATATAGGTCTGATAAACAGTCGATTGCTAAATTATGCAGAAAATACTGATTTATGGAGTTACATTTTGTATTTTCTATATACTTTTGCCCGTGTCGTAAAGCTAAGAAGATGATAATTACTTGAATTCAAGAAATTATGACTGGTTAGGGTTAAGAGGATGTCTCCAGGGACATCCTCTTGTTTTTATTAAAACTATCTATTGCAATGCTTCTATATACTTCCGAGTTCCGTCTGTTAGGATGAGTATCCAGTCATTGCCGTTTGAATGACCGCCTTCAGGCTGGAACGTTTCTACTTTTGAACTAAACTCACCGATATAAGATAGCTCTGCATTGCGTGGTGAATACCACCAAGCCTTTTTAGTCTTTCCATGAATCTTGCTGAGGTTTATTTGCATGGGGCGTCCGGTATAGTTGTACACTAACATATAGTCGTTGCCACGTGTTGCAATGAGACGTTCATACTTTGTGCCGTTATCGCCGGCTATGCAACTCTGGTCGGCTACTCTTTCAAAGAAGGGAAAAGCAAGTATCAGTTTTTTCAAATATTGCATCTGGTTGAATCCGGGATCTTTCAGGGCTTCATACCATAATTTGGTAGCACCGTAGGCTGGATTAACTCCCGGCTTTAGGAATTGCATGATGGAGCTATGACCGTACGTATGGCCGAATGAACCGGCAAAAACCGACCAGTAAGCATATCTGCGTACATCGCTGTCTTTCCAGAAACCTTCCTTAGGGTCGTGAAGTCCTTGGGGAATGGCCTCATAAGACGGCTCTCCATCAATAACCGGACGTAGTGGTTTTTGAGCAAGACTATGTTCCACATATCGCCAGTTGTCTTCTTCTGTGCCTTGTGGTAACAGTGTTTTTTTGTCATCTTTGCTTTGTCCGTAGCGGCGGTGTCCACTTTGGAACATATTGAAATCCAGCCAGGGGGCATCGTTGAACCATTCTGCCGAGAGTGTCCTTCCGAAAGGATGGAAAGTCATGAGATGGTTCTTATCAATGGATTTAATGGTGTTGGTAAGCATATTCCAGACTTCGGTTTTGATGTTTCCATAGATATCTCCGCCAATCATCCAGATGATGTTGGGGCGATCTTTGTAACGGTTGGCGAGAAAAGTACCATAAGCCTTGGCTTCTTCCACATTCATTTTTCCACTTTTTACCAGCCCGCCCCAGATGCAGACCATACCGATATAAATCCCTCTGCGGGCGGCGGCATCGATGATAAAGTCCATATGATCCCAATATCCATATATACCCGGTCGGTTGATATTGGAGAAATCAAATCCATTCGGCATAGATGATTGTCCATAAAAGTTCATGGCAGGTACCCCGTTGATAGTTTGTACCTGTACTACGTTGAAGCCTGCTTGTCTGCATTGTTCAAGATAGTATTCCGCTTCATCCCGGTTCAACCTTTCGGGAAGCAGCCAACCGGTATCTCCGAGCCAGAAGAAGGGAGAGCCATTCGTATGCTGAAGGTAGCGGGAGTTCTCTGAAACTTGCAGTAGACCATTCTCCCAAGGGAGATATTGGCGTTGCGGTAATGCCTGGAGGCACACGCACATAAATGATAAATAGAATAATATTTTCTTCATATCTTCTAAATCTAATTATTTAAGCTATTCTCGTCGTTTAGCCCAGTTTTGCAGATCAAACTTGAGGGGATATAATAATAGGATATGGAAATTGCTATAATTGAGTGTAAAAAGAGAAGCTATATCAAGATGAACTTGAGCTTAGCTTCTCTTAATTTTAGATTGATTGCTTACAGCAATTCTCTAGCTGATTGTATGATTACCACCAACGTGGGTCACCGACTACATTCTTTAAATCATTAATAAGTAGTTTGAAGTTACTGCTTGCAGCGTTCTCAAATGTACCATTCGTATCTGCACCTGTAGAATCCATTTCGATAGGAGCGCTTGGGACATCTGATCCTTCTGCTATATACCATGCTATATCCTTTGTTGCAAAGCAATTGTCTACTATCAGTGATCCTTCTCCTCTATAACCACTGATGGCACCGGCCTCGCCCTTATGGCCTCCAGGGCCGAAAATACAATTTTTTAATGTAGGATCATTATTAAACTTCATTTTGTTAAAATCAAACATGTAATTGTTACCAGCTTTCATGTTATAAGCGAACGTACAGTTCTCTGCATGGAATGAATTAATTAATTTGGTAGACGGTTTGGTTGAAACAAACAGTTTCTCGCAGTGTGAGAATGTGGAGTTAGTCACTTTGATATTTAAGATGTCTGCATCTCCATTGTCAGGATTCGTAACGCCGTATCCGCCTATTGAATCTATAACACAATTTTCGATAATGAAGTTGTCGATATCAGCACCTGTTTTGATTCGACAAATACCACGTTTATACTTAATGTCGCAATTAACAAATTTCATAGTACCGATTTGGGTATCTGATACTGAAAGGTTGAATAAATAAGTTCCGCCAAAATTACTGCCGGTTTTAGGTGCATTAGCATGATCGATGAATGATATTTTCTCACCTATGAATCCACCTACATTACCGGCAATATCATAGTTACCTGCAACTTCCATAATAGCATTGCCTCTCAAACTTAATCCGGTTATCAACTTGATAGTTCCGTTAGTTGCTGGCAATTTTAGCCCTGTCATTTCATATTTTTGCCCTCCAGCCAATACAATCGTGATATCTTGATCAGGATTTTCTGCAACAAGGTTTTCGTAGAAGCTACTGGTTAACGTCCCATAGGCCTCTTCTTCCGGAATATCGCGTAAATTAACAACTACACCTTCGAAAGTTTCGGGATCAGCGGTGTTGAAAACCTTTTTTCCTTGATATGTGCCATTAGTATAAGCACGTACAATATAATTGCAACTTGGCTCTAAATCGTCAAAGACGACTTGTCGGCTAACTTGTTCTTCATCAGTTAGAGTGTGATTTGATATTTCAACTTCTTCTGATTGTGTACTTCCTTCGGGGATAACTACTTGTACAAGATTCAATGTAGTATAATCGGCATTTTCCCAACTCACTAAGGCTTTATTGTCAATAGCTTGTACCCCTTTAAGTTTCGTTGGATAATCAGTAGTGGTAATAGTGGGAACCACATAATATTTAGATTCCAAACCATTGCCGACAGACTTGATTTTTATCAAATAATCCGTATCGTACTCTAGCCCTTCAAAACGATAGAATGTGGTATCTGTTTCCACTTCCATCTTTAAACTATCCGTTTGTCCTACAGCCTTTCCTGCTAAGGTTAAGATATAGCGTTCCGCACCTGTATAACGATCCCATTCCAGTTCAATCCATTGACCGCCTATTGTGGTTTCACCAATAATAGGGCGGAACAGTGCATCTGCCTTCATTACGTCATCATCATCATTACAACTTGTAACGAGTGTACCTACACCCAATATGAGCGAAAGTAATAAAGTCTTAATATTAAATATGTGTTTCATAATTTTCTTAATTAAAATTGATTAGTTGGAAGTTCTAACGAGGCCATATCCTTCGTTGTTGAGTACATTACTGTTGGCAACTGTTTCTGCACCTATTGGCAGTAGATATGGAACAGCTGCCTGACCAGCTGGATCAGTGTATCCTCTATAACAATTGACAATGTAAGCGGCAGGTTCGTATTCACCGGTTTTTACTTCTTCACCCGTAACTGGATCTTTTGCTGTAAGAGCCTTGATTAGAGAAGATGTAAAGTCTGAGGTTGCATATTTACCTATATTTTCTTCCTTATCCAAATCTTCTGGTTTTACGGTCTCTGTAGGCTCTTCTTCCGGTGCTAATGCATATTTGTCATTCAAAAATGATATGATACCCTTTGTCCTTGTATAATAAAGTTTTCTTGCTAAATTCAAGTAAGGTTGAACACCCGGTTCATCCTGAAACTCAGCAACGGAAGAACGTCCCATTTGGGTCAAAATATCTTTGGTTTTTACAATTTTTGAACCATAAATATTCCAACGTACTAAATCGTATTTGCGCAAAGCCTCACCTCCAAGTTCCCATGCACGTTCATCAACGATAGCATTGAAGAATGCTTCTTTGCTATTAAGGCTATTCACATAATTTTCGACTTTTTGAGGATGATTTTCAGCGGCGAATGCACGTGCGCGAACTTTTTTCAATTGTGCTTTAGCAAGTTCCGTAGGGCCATTCAAAGCATTCTCCGCTTCTGCTAACATGAGTAGTACATCAGAATAACGCATTAACGGCCAGTTTACACCAGTACCTTTGGAAGAATCAGCTCCTGGATTACTAGTCATCATCATACGGCTCCATTTGCCTACGGCAATGGAAGTGATAGCATCTACTTCTTGGTAATTGTCGTTTGTGTATTTCACAAATGTACAAGTTACATCTCGACGAAGATCTTGGTCGTCAAAAGAGCAATAATAGGCAGGGCTAAGATTTACTTGAATAGTAGTTTTACCTTTGGAACCACCTGTTACTACCTGACCGATACACCATGCAACATCTCCTCCGTTGCCTTCAACATGCGCAACCTCATATAAAATCTCACCACCTGGCGTAGTAACAAACTCACATTGTTTTTGGAAAACATCTTTGAAATTAGGATTTAAGTCACGGTCTTTTAAACTTATCAGTTTTTGACAGTAATCTTTAGCTAATTCATAATATTCAGCAGAAGTACTTGCTTTTTTTTCTGTACCGTTAATTGTATAAGTTACAGTCAGGTCTTCACTTGTAACGTCCAAATAATCTTCTGCGCATTTCATTGTACCATCTGCAGTCATTCCGTATCCGGCACGGTATAATGCTAAGCGGGCAATCAGTCCAAGTGCAAAATCACGATTCATACGCTCTACACCGGCTTCGTGTACGTCAGAAAACTGCATGTTCTCTTCGTTATTAACCAATGCTTGGATTTCTCTACTGAAGATGATATTTTTGTCTGTTTTCGGTAAGTCAAGTTCCATACCTGCTTTTGCGGATTCTGCAAAGTATGGAACATCTCCCCACATATTACAGAGCATCCAATAGCGATGCGCACGCAAACAATGAGCTTCAGCTAACAATGCCTTCATACCTGTAGATGTCTTACCAGTCAATCCTTCAATCACTTGATTTGCACGGTCGATGGCTAAATAATTACTATCCCAGGCTTTTTTGATATCACCAAAGTTTTCCAATAATCCGCCTTGTAATGACCATACGTCACGACGACTACCATCGGGTTTGTCTCCCGGAGCGATACATTCAACATCAGTATTTTGTGCCCATACGTTAGCCATACGAGAAGAGAAAGGGTCTTGATTAAATTCCACATAGGCTCCCAACAACACTTTTAAAGCATCGCTTTCTGTGTTGAAAACATAATTCGTATCAAATTGTGAGGGAGAATCCACTTCTAGGAAATCGTTGCAAGAGATTAGTGTGGTCGTCCCAATCAATGTTGCTAGTATATATTTATTTAGTTTCATATTCTTAGTTAATTATTTAGATTTAGAAAGTTAAATTTACGCCTAATGTCCAAGAGAAACTTTTCGGATAACAAGAGTAGTCGACACCTGAGGTTAAACCGCTGGCTTTGTTTCCGCGAATAGAAGAGCTAACTTCTGGATCGTATCCTGAATAATTAGTCCAAACATAGACATTGTTTAGAGTGCAGTAAACACGAAATTGCTCGCATGCGAATTTTTTGGTAAGTTGTTTAGGGAGTGTATATCCTACTGTGATGTTTTGTAAACGTAGGAACGAACCATCTTCAATGGCCCAAGAATGGGGGATTGCTACTGCATTACCGAATGACCAAGGAGTCCAGTATTCCTTTGCATTAGCTCCTTCATTCATGGCTGCTAAAGATACCAAGTCTGTAACTAAATTACCTGCATTATCAATGTATGTATATCGATTACTGCTCTTCATGATGTTGAGCAGGTTAGGATTGCTAGTTCTGTATTGTTGGGTAGAGGCTATTTTTTCAGCATTATAAATGTCGTTACCTGTTACAAAATTGAACATTACAGAAGCATCAAATCCATAAAATGTACCATTTATACCAAATCCACCAGTTACTTTTGGAGTCGAGTTACCGATAATAGTACGATCTTTATCATCGATTACGCCATCGTCATTTAAATCTTTGAATTTGATGGTACCAGGACGTACGCCGGCTCTACCGCCAAGCATACCTATATTCGGAACTCCATCTTTCAAAATGTATTTTTTACTGGCTTCATCGTATGAACTGAAGTCATTGGTAGTATAATAGCCATCGGTTACCCATCCTACAATTTGTCCTAAAGGTTTACCGACTTCTACAAGAAAATCATTATAACCTTTCAAATCTGTACCTGCCCAGCCGGAGGCAAATTCCATTTGGTTTAGTCCATTGGCTATTTTCTCAACATTTGATTTGTTGTAACCGATATTGAAATTAGCGGATAAACTATAGTTCTTTTTTTCAAGAATGAAAGCATTCAAACTCAATTCGACACCTTTGTTGGATGTTTCAGCTGTGTTCTCCATTGTCGTTTTATAGCCTGGTGCGACAATACTACGTTCAATCAATAAATCTTTGGCAGAATTCCAATAAGCTTCGATAGTACCTGAAATCTTCTCGTTAAACAATCCGAAATCTAAACCGATATTACGCGTGATCGTTGTCTCCCATTTTAAATTGGGGTTGGCTAATTGGGTATTTGTCGCAGAATAATAGTTATTTATTTTATCACCTATTCCATAGGCTTTTGCAGAATTAATGGCATAGGTCATCATATACAAGGTACTGGCAATACGGTTATTACCTACGGTACCATAAGAAAGGCGAAGTTTCAGATTTGACAACCAGTCTTTGGTATCTTCCATAAATGGTTCTTCGTTAATTCGCCATGCCAAAGCACCAGCCGGAAAATAGCCCCATTGGTTACCCGGAGCAAACTTTGAAGAACCATCGGCACGCATAGTGAACGTTACCAAATAACGGTCTTTATAGTTATAGTTGAAACGTCCGAAGAATGATGCCAGGTTATCATCGGCATTAACCTTACTGGTTGTTGTCAAAGTACCATCTGCTAATCCGAAATTGGCAAATACCTGTTCGGCTGTTAGATCTTTACTGAAATGGTCGGCTTTCATATAATTCTGGTCACCCATTGAACTGTTGATTTCTTGTCCCACCATGATATTGAACTTGTGGTCTTTGTTAAGATTGAAATCGTAAGTCAGTGTTGCGGCTTCACGTAACTTCTTGGTATTCGCTTTCGTCCAATCGGCCAATGGAAGACCGCCTACGTACGAGGCATTTGATGTTGTGTGTCCCCACCAGCTTTGTGTTTCATTGAATCCCCAACCATAACCGGCTTCTACATGGAAATTTAATCCTTTGATAACTTCCCAAGTAAGACCGGCATTGAAGTTATAGCTTTTTTGATATTTTTTCTTCCAATATTGTTGCTGTTGTTCGGTCAGCGTCATGTTGTCACGAACCCATTGTTCATACTCTTCATCTGTCAATTGGCTCGGATCAATTTCAGTAAATCCTTCCAAACCTTTTATCGGACGGGAGGTGATAGCTTGCGAAGTACGTACTTTGTAAGTACCGCCTGATGTTCCTGATCCATTGGTGGTGGCATCAGATAAGCGTGCGTTGAAATCAAATTTTAAATTTTTTGCTATTTCATGGCTTAGCTTGAAGTTACCGGTAATACGGCTATAGTCATTGTTTACCATCAAACCGCCATCTTTCTGATATGTCAGGCTTAAACTGAATTTGGTTTTTTCATTGCCTCCTTGTAAACTTACATTATGAGATTGAGATACAACATCTGCACCGAACATGTCATCTTGCCAATCGGTAGCTTCTATACTATTATATAAATATAAGTCCTCAAATACTCCGAATTTTTTTTCGAAATTCTTTAATGCGGTTGCACCTTCCAAAGCAGCTAATTCATAGTTGGCCAATACGTATTCATAGTTGTCTAATACATCTTTACGTTTAGCTAACTTTTTACTTTGCATGTAGCCATTATAAGATACTTTTGTCTTACCCCCTTTGGAACTCTTGGTTGTGATGATGACAACACCATTAGCACCTTGAGAACCATAAATCGCAGTAGAAGAAGCATCCTTTAATACATCAATAGTCTCAATGTCGGACGGAGCTACGTCATTGATATTTGAAACAGGAAAACCGTCAACGATATAAAGTGGAGAATTATCTCCGGTAACAGAACCACCACCACGTACACGGATAATCATTTCGGCATCAGGAGAACCATCAGTAGTGGTAATTTGTACGCCTGCCAAACGACCAGTTAGTGCTTCAGCGGCACTTGTTACTGGAACTTTAGCTAAAGTCTCTCCACCTACAGATGCTACAGACCCTGTTAGGTCTTTTTTCTTTGTAGTACCATAACCAATTACTACTACTTCTTCCAGTGCTTGTGCATCATCTTCTAAAACCAAATTCACAGTTTTTTGTCCTTTTAAAGGGATTTCCTGTGTTTTCATACCTACGTATGAAATGATTAAAGTTGCATTTGCTGGAACATTAATAGAAAAGTTACCGTCAATGTCGGTTATCACACCATTGCTGGCATTTCCTTTTTGTACTACGGAAGCACCGATAACGGTTTCTCCCAACTTGTCCATCACTGTACCTTTTACGGTTACATTTTGCGCTGATACGCTAAGCGATATCACGGCTACTAAACAGAATAGTAGCGCGGCGCGCATGTTTTTCATTTTGTTAGACATTCTTTGCATGTTATTAATTAAGTATGATTTTTTTCGTTAGTGTGTTCGGGCACACTGTTAATTCGTTGTTGCAAATGTATAGGGATGTGAAAATATATATGTGTAATATCTGTTTTTAGGGTGGTATTTTTTGTTATTTACTGTCTATAATGTTTTTGTGAGTTACCTAAATGATGTTATATAACAGAAAAGAGGGGAATTTATTGCTCCCCTCTTGACGTTTTAACATAGTGACGACTGACTTTAGCCGGTATTCCTATGGTTTGGATTACTATTTATTCTTATTGATTTCTTGCGGTCAGAATGTATTCGTTTCCTGCATTTGTTTCGATATCATACACATAAGTCTGTGCATATTCTGGTATGCAAACCGATGCATTGGCAGCAATCAGTGGTTTGCGGATGCTCTGTGATTGCAATAGCGGGTTGTCAGATACCTCTTGGACACTTGGAGTCAATTTTTCCCCATTCAGATACAAAGGAGTCTGGGTCCGTATGCGGAGTGTACCGCCAATATTGGAAGTGATAACGGCTGTTTGTAATTCTCCGTTTTCCCACTTCATCTCTTTCACTGTAAATCCGCCACGGCAACGGATACCTTTCAATGTTCCCTGTTTCCATACGTCGGGCAATGCCGGAAGAAGATGGATAGCTCCGTCATGGCTCTGAACGAACATTTCGGCAATACCGGCAGAACAGCCAAAGTTACCGTCAATTTGGAAAGGCGGGTGTGCATCGAACAGGTTCGGATAAGTACCACCGTTTTGTCCCTTTTCATCGGTAGTGGGGTGCAACTGTTCGGTTATCAGTTTATAGGCATGGTTACCATCGAGCAGACGTGCCCACAGGCACACTTTCCAACCCATTGACCAACCGGTAGAGTGATCGCCACGACCTATTAAAGACTTCTTGGCAGCTTCAAACAGGATGGGAGAGTTGTAGGCACTGATTTGGCGCCCCGGATACAAACCCCAGAGATGAGAAACATGGCGATGACGGTCTTTGGGATTATCCCAGTCGTGCATCCACTCCTGTAACTGTCCCCAACGGCCTACCTGCATAGGGGCTAAATTGTTAACTACAGTCTGTAAACTGTCGGTGAAAGCGGGGCTTTCGTTCATTAAACCGGCAGCGGCAATCGTATTGTAGAATAAATCGTAAACCATCTGATTGTCCATCGTGGTTCCGGCAACTACAACAAATGTACGTTTGCCATTTACTACGGGACTGTTTTCAGGAGAATAGGAGGGGGTTACTACCAGCCAGTTATTCTCGGGTTCACGTACCAGGAAATCGAGGTAGAATTCGCAGGCACCACGCATCAGGGGGTATACTTCGGCTAGATAGTTTTTGTCGCCGGAGAAGAGGTAACGATCCCACAGATGCTGGCAGAACCAAGCGTTACAAGTGGGCCATACGCCGTAGCTCGGTCCGTCTACGGCACCAGTGCTGCGCCAGATATCCGTATTGTGATGCAATGTCCAGCCACGACAACCGTACATGGCGGCACTTTCGCGTCCTTGTATGGCTGCTTCTTTTACTAATTGCAGGAAAGGTTCGTGCATTTCGGGCAGGGAGGTACTTTCGGCAGGCCAGTAGTTCATTTCTACATTGATATCAGTAGTATATTTGCCATCCCAAGGAGCACGGAGCTGGTAGTTCCAGATACCTTGCAGATTGGCGGCTTGCCCGCCGGGTTGCGAACTGCATATCAGCAGGTAGCGTCCGAATTGGAAGTATAAAGCAGCCATTTGCGGATCGAAGCTTGTACTGAACTCTTTGACGCGTACATCTGTCGGCTTGTCGGCTTGAGCATTGCGCCCCAGGTTCAGAGATACCCGGTTGAAGTACTTCTGATATGCATTGATATGGGCGGCCTTACTCTTCGCATAGTTCTTGTTGACCTGTTTCAGATATTTCTGTGCAGTGCTGAGTGCATTGCCCGATACATCCTTATAGTTTACGAAGTTGGTGCCGATGGATACGTATAATGTAACGCTATTGGCATTTTTGACTTGCAGGGTGCTGTCTGATGTTGCTTCCAGACTGCCGCCACTGTTCTCTATGCGGGTGAGGGCGGTGAATTCCACTTTGCCTTCGATACCTTCGTGGTCGTTAGCTTTTCCGTTCAACTGTAATTCTTTGCGGGGGGAGATGCTGCGTACCACATTACTTTTATAAGGCGTGGTATATTTTGCAGTGAATGAGATGCTCTTCTTTTGTGAAGCTGTCAGGCGGATTACCAGAACCTGATCGGGGAAAGAAGTATAGGCTTCACGGGTATAGGTTACTCCGTTGGTGGTGAAGCGGGTGGTAGCTATTGCCTTTGCAATATCCAGATCACGATAATAATCGTTGTAATTGCTGATTCCATCAAAATCAAGATGCAGGGAACCTACGGTCTGATAAGGCATCCCGTTGGCGGATGGCGAACAGATGGTGGGGCCGCAAAGCTCTTGTGCCTCTTTATTCTTGCCCTCAAAGATGAGTTGGCGGATCCGTGGTAAAGCATCTTTGGCTTTGGGATTGGTGTTGTTGTAAGGAGAACCTCCCCATACGGTTTCTTCGTTCAATTGGAATTGTTCGTGTACAGGGTCGCCAAAGACCATGGCGCCTATACGTCCGTTGCCCAGTGGCAGAGCTTCTACCCATTGTGTGGCGGGTCCATCGTACCATAATTTGAGAGTTTCATTTTCCTGCTGTGCCTGCAAGCTACTGCTTATGCAGATTGCAGCAAAGCATGTCGATAACCATTTCTTCATCATTGTTTTTCATTTTTTTGTATTTCAATTGCAAGGTTAGGTCGTTTTCGGCACTTTCAGGGGTAATATCTATTTAAAAAGGAGTAAAAATGATGCATACAGCGGGATTATTAATGCAATCTTTTGCCAGTTAATTGACACGACATTGCCAACACGGTGGCACAACATTGCCAATTAGCTGGCACGACATTGCCAATTAGCTGGCACGACATTGCCAATTAACTGGCACTACATTGCCAACACGGTGGCAGGATTCAGGCAATAGAGGCTGAAATCAGTATCTCAAGACGCTCTCGATAATCTCCTCAGCTTTATCCACAATGTAGTCAGGATGGAAGGTTTCCAGTTCAGCGCGTGGGCGGAATCCCCAGGTAACTCCGCAGGAGGTTATATCTGCATGGATAGCTGTCTGCATGTCCACACCGGAGTCTCCTACATAGAGAACATCTTCTTTGGCTGTCTTTGCTATTTTCAGGATATCGTATATGACGGTGGGATCGGGTTTTACATTTACCCCTTCACGTTGGCCGAAGACGGCGATGAAACGAATTGTAGGAAAATAGTGGGCAATAAGTTTCTCTGTAGCTGCTTGATATTTGTTGGAAGCGACTGCGAGTTGCAGTCCCTTGGCCTGTAGCTCGGTCAGAAGTTCCGTGATGCCGGGGTAGGGGCGGCTTTTGTCTGCATTATGCTGGTCATAATAGGGTACAAATTCTTTTCGTATGCGCAGGACATTTTCTTCTGTCTTTTCTCCTTCGGGCAGAGCACGCTCAAAAAGTTTGTTGATGCCGTTTCCAACCATGAAGTTGTACTCTTGTTCTTCATGTGTGGGATATCCTAAGGCGGCTAATGCATGATTGGTACTTTGTGCCAGGTCGGCAATGGTGTTCAGGAGGGTACCGTCTAAATCAAAAATCACGAGTTTCTTCATTTTTCTTACTTTCTTTTCTTTATGAACGCAAATATACGGCATTTCGTTCAAACTATCTGTAATGGGTTGATTCATTTCTATATAGAAAAAAGCCCCCGGATGTCATACACTTATACATCCGGAGGCTCTGTATTATCGCGTAACTTGCACGCTTAGAAAAATCTTATTTCTTCGTAATGCGGAACCAGTCTACATCTGCCCAACCACCGTCATTGGTAGTAATTGCAGGACGGGTACAGAAAGTACCTACCTTGACACCGATCCATTTTCCTTCTTTTGCCTGGAATGACTTGCCAAGAGGCTGGTATTTCTTTCCATCAAGACTATAGCTGAAGTCACACATAACCAGCAGATCATGTCCGCCTTCACTCTTTGAAATCTTCTTGTTGGCATCGCTGCTGAATTTTACTTTCAGATAGATGGTGTTGTCTGTCAGGTCTACCGTACCGTTTACTTGTTCCGGTGTGCCTTTGTCTGCCTTCAGACAGGATACTTGCGAAAGAACCAGTCCTTTGTCCGTATTCTCCAGGATCAGTCCGGCATAGTCCATACCCATCACTACCAATCCGGTACGTTCGCCTTTGTATTTATCTACCGGCTTGAAAGTCAGTTTCATGGTAGCAGTGAAGTTGGGTGCCGGAGCCTTCTGCAACAGCAGATTGGCAACATCGAACAGATTCTTGTATTCTTTCACTACCGGGTAAGAATACAGGCGTACGATGCTTTGGTCTCCTGCATAGTATGCCCACTTCTCGTTGATATTGGCATGCCACTGCCATTGCGGAGACAAAGTATAGCCGTTGAACTCGTCACTTTCCTGCGGAGTGCAGATGGGATAGGTCTTACCTACATTCGGTTTCTTGTAAGTCATTACAGGTTCACCACAACCGTCACCGTCTTTGTCGATACCGATTACGGGCCAGTCATTCACCCATTTCATGGGTTGCAGGTGTACCAATCGGCCATAAGCGCCTACATCCTGGAAGTGGAAGAACCAGTCTTCTCCGGTTGGGGTATCTACCCATGCACCCTGGTGAGGGCCATTCACAGGGCTATTACCTTGTGCAAGCACGGTTTTCCATTCGTATGGTCCGTATACATTCTTCGAACGGAGCACTACCTGCCAACCTGTAGGTACACCACCTGCCGGATGGAAGATGTAGTAATATCCGTTACGCTTGTAGAATTTGGGTCCTTCACAGGTCTGGTGCGCCTCATGTCCGTCGAATACGATACGTGACGGAGTGATGGCCTTGGTGGCTTCAGCGTTCAGTTCGCAAATGGTGATTACGCTCTTCAGTTCGGCACGGCTACCTGCGTAGGCATGTACCATATACACTTTGCCGTCCTCGTCCCAAAACGGACAAGTGTCGATGATGCCTTTACCCGGCTTCACCAGTACAGGCTCTGTCCACGGCCCTTTCGGATCTTTGGCTTTTACCATGAAAGCGCCTTGGTCGGGATCTCCCCAGAAGATGTAAAACTCACCGTTGTGATGACGGATGGCAGGTGCCCATACGCGGTTACCATGTTCAGGACGTTCGGGAGTTGCTATTGGGGGCAGAGCGTAAGGTACGGCAGCGCCAATGATAGTCCAGTTCACCAAATCTTTGGAGTGGAGTATCTGCAATCCGGGCAAACAGTTGAAACTGGAAGATGTCATGTAGTAATCGTCTCCTACACGGCAGGCATCCGGGTCGGAATAGTCTGCATAGAGTACCGGATTCTTGTACTTACCGTTTCCCTGGTCGGCTACCCATACCTCGGAAACATAATTTTTCTGCTGTGCTGCCAGCGGAAGAGCGAGCAACAGGCATAGACTCATCAAGGTCTTTCTTGCTTTCATGATACGTTTTTAGTTATTAGTGATTAGTTATTTTCACCACTGCCGGATGTTCCAGCTCTTCTTTCCATTCGCGGATATAGGCGAACCATGCTTCGGGAGTTTTGTAACCGAAGGTTTCTTTCATGGAAGTGAATGTGATATTGTGGGTGAAATATTTGCTGCCTTTGGCACCGATGGTGTACAGATAATTGGCCTTGTCTTTTACTTCGGCTTTTACGTACTTTTGCGGAATGTATGTGCCCAGTCCTACGGTTTCTTTAGCGTACTTCACGGTGTCGTTTACGGGCCAGTCTGTTCCCCAGCAGCCTATCAGGCCTTTGTGGTCGGAGTAAGATACAGAGCCTTTGATGTCTATTACACCGGTACAGAAGATTTCGTCTTTCAACGGTTCTTCAAAGAAGGTTTCAACAAACACATCGCGGTGTCCGCCGTAGAGGGTGTAGCGGTTCGTCATGCGTAATTCCGAACCTTGATATTGCCAGTCAGTCACTTCTATTTCGGCAATGGTGCGTACCGGACCATAGGCAATGATGCGCTCGGTAAGCGTGGATACAGGTTCGATATGAGTGGATTTCTTGCCGTCCCAGCCTTTCAGCGCACCTAAACCGCAGCTGCCGCCTACCAACAGGACATCGTCACCGAAGCCACGTGCCAGTTGCTCGTCGGTGGGATAGAATTGTGATTCTTTGATTTCAAAGCCTTTATTGAATTTGCCGTAGATGTCGACTGTTTGCTTCTTGTCAAAGTACAGGCGATAAGCCACCAGTTCAGATTCGAAAGCCGGACCGTGGTGATGCATCTGATTGTAGATGTTACTGGTTCCCGGAATGGTTACCGAATGTACGGGGACATGCTTGCCTCGCTTGTCGCTTACCAGCATCTCGGCATATACACGGGCGGGATAAGTCTTGTCGCTTTTGGCGGAAGACAGAGTGACGGTCACTGTTTTCTTGCTCTTGGCAGGCAGGTCAATGACAAATGCAAGTTCATCCGGACGGAGGTCGCCATTCAGGTCATCCAGTTGCGAAGGTATTTCTTCGCTTCCGTTCATGACTACTGCCGAACGTACCCGGAACTGTGGATTGATTTCACTGAGTTTGATTACTACCGGTTCGTCCGCTTTTGCTTTATTCCAGGTGTTACTTACTTCCACCTTGAAACTCTTTTGGGTTTCTTGTGCTTCTGCTGTGACAGAAAGACCGCACAATAATAGCAATACTGTAAAGATATTTTTCTTCATGATTTTAAATATATAACTAATTTGCTACAAAAGTAGTGCAAACCTACCCTAATTCCTTTTCCATTTTGATATAAATACTATCGCCTTTGTGAGTTATTCCTTCCAACCGGCTTCCTCAAAAGAGGTGACTTCCACCTGTTGGGGATCGAGGCAGGCATACTTGATGCGCTGTCTCCTCCAGGTATAAACAATGTGTACCTTTCCGTCTTTACCCTGAATGACTGAGGGGTATGAATATTGGTTGATCGGCGAATCCTCCAATACCATGGCCGCTTTCCAATGTATGCCGTCGTCACTGGTTGCTACATTGATAGGGGTACGTTCTTTCCGTTTTCCTTTGATGTAGCGATAGTGGTTGTATACCAGCAAGTGCCGTCCGTCTTTCAGCGTGATTCCATCAATGCCGGAATTATTGTTGGGCAAATCAATGAATGTTACCGGACTCCAGCTTTCTCCGTTGTCTTCACTCCAGGTGGTAGCGACAGAGCCGTTGTTCTGAGTACGGCATAAGGCTTGCAACCTTCCGTCTTTATGTGTCAGGATGGTGGGCTGTATCACTTGTATGGTTTTATGCTTCTGATTACTGAACTTTACCTGATCTGTTTCCACAATCTCGGAAGCAGTTATAGGACCAATCTTTCGCCAGGTCTTTCCTTCATCATCGCTGATTTCGAAATGAATCCGCCAACCGTTCTCATCTTCCGTGCTGCTGGGGCAGATCATTCGCTTGCCGATCCATACGGGCTTGTTTTTGATGGGGCCAAGGAAGCCTTCGGGAAGTGCCCGGGATTTGCTCCATGTTTTTCCACCGTCTTTCGAAGTAATGACATGACCACTCCATCCGGCTACATTCACACCTATTTTATAATAAAGTTGTAATTCTCCTTTCGGTGTTTCGGTCAGTACGGGATTCCAGCAGGCGTATTTGGTTCCGTCCAATACACCGTCCGCTACCATTTGTGGTTCTGTCCAGCCTGTTTTTGTCTTGCGGCTAACCCAAATGCAACAATCGGGATTCTTCTCTTTGGTTCCCCCGAACCAGGCTGTCACAATTCCGCGACGTCCTTCTACAATAGTAGCCGCATGGCTCTCCGGGAAGGTAGGCTTCCGACAGATAAAGTCATCCTCCAGCAGACCTTTTCTTCCTTTTCCGTATGATATGTTCTTTTTAATCTGGAAGTTATAGTTCCCCGAACCTATCTTACAAACTGTGTATCCGTCTTCCTGGCGGAGTATTTGCAAACCTTCGGATTGCTTCAATGGCTTTCCGTTTTCGGTGAGGGAGGAGGTATCTGCATTGGGCAGCCATATAGTAGCCGTACTATTGGCAGGTATACTGATTTCCCAGGAATACCCGGTAGCTGTTTGTGACCAGTTACTCGTTACTTTGCCATAAGGTGTGATGTGAGAAGCACGAATAAATCCTACTTCTTCCAGTTCGAAGGCAGGTTTCATCCGAATTTCCTTGAAACCGGGAGCGGCATTCCGGATACCTGCCAGATGTTGATAACAATAGGGGAGGAAATCGCCCAGTAACATGACATGGTTGCCGCTGTTCATGGCCGGATCAGCTGTGTTCCCGTTCCATAACTCCCAGATGGTGGTAGCTCCATTGGCCGCCATGTATCCCCATCCGGGATATTTGGTATGGGTAGCCAGAACGTATGCTACATCTGTGCGTCCCATTCTTACAAGTTCGCGCATCAGCCATTGTACGCCAATGACTCCGCATTGAATGGTGGCATTGTAATAGTCTACCGTTTTATGAATGATTTGTCGGGCGACGGTTTCTTTTTCCGTATCCGGTACCATGTCGAATGCCAGTGGGAGAAGGTTGGCTGTTACGGTATTATTGCTGTAATATTGTTTTTCCTGATTCCAGAAGGTCTTGTTGAAACCTTCTTTTACGTGTTCTGCCAGTTCCCGATATTCTTGAATGTCCTCAGCTAACTGCTGGTGGTGCAGCTGTCCGGTAATATCAGGAGTATGGGGCATATCTAACTGAAGCTGTGCAAACTTTATCATATATTGCAGCAGCTTGTAGTAATAGGCGGTTGCTATCAGTTTACCATCGGTAATGCGGGCCGGGTCTTTCGAATGTATTAATTCGGGAGATTCGGGTGGAAGACACCAATCGCCGTAACGGTCTCGGGTGATGATATGCGATTGGTTCATGAATTCTGTGCGGATGTGCTCCATCCATTGCTTCATGGCGGGATAATGCTTGCAGATGGCTCCCGGGTTTCCATATTGTTCATACAGCATATTACTGATGAAAATGAAGGTTGACGGCCAGGTCACGTTGTCTGTATAGTAGTAATAATAGGCTGGCACTACATCGGGTATGCATCCGTCTTCCCGTTGCGCATCGCGGATATCGTCCATCCACTTGGCATATAGCGGACCGTTTTCCATCAAGAAACTTTCACCCAGTGCGCCGTTGGTATGGTCGCCCAGCCAAGGCTGGCGTTCATCACGCTGGGGGCAATCGAGCGGTATTCCCTTATAATTACCACGAATTCCCCAGAAGGCATTCTTCACTAATTGGTTCAGGATAGGATTATCACATTCAAATGTTCCGGTGAGAGGCATGTCGTCGTTTACAACTTCGCCTGTAAAGTTGGCAAGGGTAGGAGTACCCGGAAATTCGCTGACTTCTACATAGCGGAAGCCATGATATACAAAGCGGGGAGTCCACTCTTCAATGCCTTCTCCTTTCAGGATATAAAGGTCGGTTACTTTGGCGGACCGTAAGTTGGCGGTGTATAGTTCTCCATCCGGTTGCAGGGTTTCTGCAAAGCGCAGGCGCACTGAGTCGCCTGCATTTCCTTTTACCCGGATGCGCAGCCAGCCTACCATGTTCTGCCCCATGTCGAGGATATAGCCATTGGCTGATTTCCGGATGGTTTGGGGATTAATCTTCTCCACTACCTTGATACCCGGTATGGTTTGTCCGCGCAGATATCCCGAAGGTATGGAAACGCGTTCCGCCTGCAACCATGTACTGTCGTCATAGCCGGTTTCCGACCAACTTCCTAATTCTTTTCGGGCGTCGTATTCCTCACCGTCAAACTCATTGTTACTGCGGATGGGACCGTCGGCTGTCAGTTTCCAGTTCGTATCTGTGGCAATCGTTTCCCGGCTACCGTCCGTATATTCTACGATCAGGTTCATCCGGACTTTTGGATAGCCGAAGTTATGGATTTTATAAGTGCGATAGTTCTGGCGCATGAAGTGGTATCGTCCGTTTCCGAGCGTAATACCTATGGCATTATTCGCCTGTGAGCGAAGCAGACTTGTTACATCATAGCTGTTGTAAAGTACGGTTTTCCGGTAGTCGGTAGGAGCGGGAGCCAGTACAAGGTCACCGACCCGTTTGCCGTTGATGAGGCATTCGTAAACTCCCAGTCCGCTGATGTGCAGGGTTGCCTCTTTTATTGCTTTGCTGAGGTTGAATTCTTTGCGTACATACCGGGCGGACAGGCGTGAAAACATGGTTTCACTATCCCAGGGCATAGGTCTGTCCATACCAATCCAACGTCCTTTCCAACGTGTTTCTCCCATCAGTCCCATTCCCCAGAAAGCAGGTTCGCTCCAAGCGCTCTCACCTGTACCGGTTGTTACCTGCACTTTCCAATAATAGCGCTTGTTGGGTTGTAAAAAGGGACCTTGGTAGCTTATCCAAATGGACGCGTCAGAGCGTACCTCGCCTGAATCCCACACGTCTACCCGATTTTTGCTTAGAAGTTCCGGGGAGGATGCAACGAACAGGCGGTAAGTTGTCTGCATCACATTGCGTTGCCCGCTTTGGAGCCGCCAGCTGAAACGCGGTTGAGGGGTATCCAGACCTAAAGGATTAGTCAGTTGTTCCGTGCGAAGGTCTGTTATGGAAAGAGTATCGCTCTGTGCTGCTTGGATAAACAGACAACACAGAGCGATCAATATGATTACTTTTTTCTTCATACACCAGCGGTATTATATACCTTATAAATCGATGTTCAAAGCTTTGGTTGCCGAATTATTATAAGTCTTCCCGTTTACTTTCAGGTCTTTGGCTTGCTTCACCTGCAATGCTGCGCCTTTGGTATCTATTTTCACGTTCTCTATAGAAACATTCTCAGCCTGGCTGATAACGATACCTTGCTTGGCGTCCGTAATAACTACATCCTTTACGTGTACATTGCGGATAGGCATTTCAGGCAGTCCATTGAAGAACATAGCACGTCCTACACTTCTGCAAGTAACATTTGTGATATGGATATCACGGAAAGCGGGAGTTTTTTCCGTTACAGGAGGAACGGATGATTTCATTCTGCCTTCCAGGTCATCTTCCGTTTCTTCACCGGCACCTTTACCGCCATAGAACAAGTCGAACAGCAAGGCTTCGTGCGGGATATCAATCATATTGATGTTATGAATATAGATACCTTCTACTACACCGCCACGTCCACGGGTACTCTTGAAGCGCAAACCTACATCCGTACCCAGGAAAGTACAGTCAGTTACATAGACGTTTTTTACGCCACCCGACATTTCGCTACCTACTACGAAACCACCGTGACCGTGCAATACGGTGTTATTTTTTACAATCACATTTTGGCAAGGTTCGCCGCGTCTGCGACCGTCTTCATCTTTTCCCGATTTGATACAGATAGCATCGTCACCGGCATCAAAGATATTGTTGACAATCAACGCGTTCTTGCAAGATTCCAAGTCCAGTGCATCACCATTCTGGGAGTACCAGGGGTTGAAAACCTTCACATTGTGAATTGTGATATGCTCGCATGACAACGGGTGCAGACACCAGCTGGGAGAGTTCTTGAAAGTTACACCTTCCAATAATACTTTTTTGCTCTTAACGATATTCAGCAATACGGGACGCAGCCACGGGCGGATTTCATTCCATTCCTCATCCGTATTAATGCCTTCCGGGTTATTGAAATCTTTAGTAGCCATAGCGCCTTTCAGTGCACCGGCAGTGGGATACCAGATGCTACCGGATGCATCGACTACACCTCCTGAACTTACCAGGCTACTCCATTGGGCCGCAGTCAGTTTGCCTTTTTTTACCGGACGCCAGCTATCACCTGAACCATCGAATACACCATGTCCCGTAATCGCTATATTCTTAGCATTCCATGCTGAAATAGGAGATTGGCAACGGCGGGTATCCAAACCCTCAAAAGATGTTTTAATAATAGGATAAGCCTCGAAATCATCTGTGAACAACACCAGGGCGTTCATTTCAGTATATAGATTGACGTTGCTCAGTAACTCGATAGGGCCGGTCAGCCACAAGCCTTCGGGAATAACAACTTTACCGCCACCTTTGGCATTTACTGCCTTTATAGCGTCGTTGATAGCTTTGGTATTCAGTACGATACCATCTCCTTTAGCGCCAAAATCTACAATATTGACTGTATAATCCGGAAAAGCGGGTTGTTCCACTTTCGGCATATTGAAGGGTAAATTCTCATAGATACTTTCATCTATATAATTTCCGTTTTGGGCATTTACCGTACTTTGTGCAGGTAACAACGGAAGGGCCAGTGCAACAAGCACCCATAGTTTTTTGATAAATGTGTTCATCCGTGATACTATATTTAGTTATAAGTTATTAGTTATCAGTTATTCGTTGTTAACTAACAGGTCTTTCCCAACTCTTCATTGTCAACTGTCAATTGTCAACTGTCAATTACTTTATCATTCTCCCGCAAGCGGCTCTCCCGAGTGGCTTGCGAAAGAAATAATAAATGATTCATGTTAACCTAATTCTAACCTTAAATAAATATTATGAAAAAACCTCTTAATTACCGGTTGCAAATGTATCGGGCTTTAGCTAAAACCATGTGCACAATTTGTTGGTTTAGGTGGATTTTTTGTGGTTTTGTCCTTTTCTTTGCACACTTTCGGGCTTTTTATGCAGAAAGTTCATATCTTTAAATAAGATAGGCGGCATTTCAGCAAAGCAAAAATAAGCAAGCTTATTTTGCTATGCGTTCAATTTGCGCTATCTTTGCAGCCTCAAAATAGTAAACGTGGTGGTAAGATGCAAGTTGATGAGGAAGTGAACAATAATAGCAATTTCCTTGTTGACTTGTTTATTAGATACCCGTCAACTTTAATATTATAGGTATGAGTTACAATTTGTTGAAAGGAAAAAGAGGCATTATTTTCGGTGCTCTGAATGAGCAGTCCATTGCCTGGAAAGTAGCAGAAAAAGCAGTAGAAGAAGGTGCAACGATCACCTTATCAAACACTCCGGTAGCAGTTCGCATGGGCGAAGTTTCCGCACTGGCAGATAAATTGAAATGTGAAGTTATCCCCGCCGACGCAACCAGCGTAGAAGATTTGGAAAATGTATTCAAACGCTCCATGGAAGTTTTGGGCGGACCGATTGACTTTGTGCTTCATTCCATTGGTATGTCTCCGAATGTTCGCAAGAAACGTACATATGATGATTTGGATTATGATATGCTGGGCAAGACGCTCGATATTTCCGCAGTGTCTTTCCATAAGATGATACAGGCTGCCAAAAAGCTGAATGCAATTGCCGATTACGGTTCAATCCTTGCATTGAGTTATGTGGCCGCGCAACGTACATTCTATGGATACAATGATATGGCAGATGCAAAAGCTTTGCTGGAATCCATTGCGCGTAGCTTCGGTTATATCTATGGCCGCGAACATAATGTACGTGTCAATACCATTTCACAGTCTCCGACTATGACTACTGCCGGTTCCGGTGTGAAGGGTATGGATAAGCTGTTTGACTTTGCCAACCGCATGTCTCCGCTGGGCAATGCTTCAGCCGACGAATGTGCTGATTATTGCATCGTAATGTTTTCCGACCTGACCCGTAAGGTAACCATGCAGAATTTATTCCATGACGGTGGTTTCTCCAGCGTGGGTATGAGCTTGCGTGCCATGGCTACTTATGAAAAAGGACTGGATGAATATATGGATGAGAATGGAAACATTATATATGGTTAAATGAAAAATTAGGAATGAAGAATCAGGCTGTGCTGTTGCGTTGCATGGAAATTCTTCATTCCTAATTCTTCATCTTTAATTATCGCAAAACATTGGAAACAGCTCTTTATCTTTTGCCCGTCACTTTGGGTGATACACCGATTGAAACGGTGTTGCCTTCTTATAATAAGGAGATCATACTTGGGATTAGTCACTTCATAGTAGAGGATGTGCGTTCTGCACGCCGTTTTCTGAAGAAGGTGGACCGGGAAATAGATATTGATACACTGACTTTTTACCCGCTGAACAAGCATACATCACCTGAAGATATTTCAGGATATCTGAAACCGTTGATGGCGGGATTGTCTATGGGAGTGATTTCCGAAGCCGGTTGTCCGGCAGTCGCTGACCCGGGAGCGGATGTAGTGGCGATTGCTCAACGGAAGAATCTGAAAGTAGTGCCCTTGGTGGGACCTTCTTCAATTATTCTTTCTGTCATGGGTTCAGGCTTCAACGGGCAAAGTTTTGCTTTCCACGGTTACCTTCCGATTGAGCCGGGCGAGCGTGCCAAAAAAATAAGGACTCTGGAGCAGCGGGTTTATGCCGAACACCAGACTCAACTATTTATTGAAACACCTTACCGCAATAATAAAATGGTGGAAGACATCTTGCAAAATTGCCGTCCGCAAACCAAACTCTGTATTGCTGCGAACATTACGTGTGAGGGAGAATATATCAAAACCAAGACAGTGAAGGAGTGGCAGGGAAAAGTGCCCGATCTTTCTAAAATTCCTTGTATTTTTCTCTTGTACAAATAACATCCTTCAGGTGCTCATATTCGTTTTCAAAGCAGCAGCTGAAAAAGTTCTTGCCTAAATTATGCTCTATTTGCTGGAAAGTCCAAAGCTTTCCGTCTTTTACTTGCTTGTCGCGTAGAAGATCGTCGTCTTCTACCTCAAGAATGAAAAGATAGATCAGCCGGTTCGTCACTTTATTCTCAAAGTGATACATGATATTGAACTGTAAATCTTGTATCGGTGCTTGTGGAAAAGCTTGTCTCACAAGCCGGACGATGCCTTGTTCCAAGGTTTCTCCGTATAAAAGATAACATTCCATGGGAATATCAGTCTTTCCCCGGTCGAGAATACAGCGTTGGGGGCGTGGACGAAGATACAACATACCATTATGAGATACAGCGATACGGACTATCGGATTGATATATTCATTTTTCTTGTTGATAGCATCCACTGCCAGGCTTCTGCCGATCACATCCCCTTTGGTATTAACAATGGGTACGAAAGCTGTGTGCTCCATCACCTGATTGAAGTAGAGGATTCCGAACTGATTGAATAATATACTCAGAATGAATACAGCAGGCGGACAATACCGGAATAAAATATCCTTGGAAGTCTCGCTTAAGGGACCGGGTAACAGAATTGTAATGAAGACTCCCAGGAAATGAAGAAAGGCGATGATGACAACTACCCGTGTTGTTACAATGGCAGACTCAGCCCCTTGCGCAAAAAGTTGTTTGCAACATTTTTGTGACTGGGTAATCTGGTGAGCGAGAAATCTTTTTCTGTTCAGGAAGATAATAACTACGGGTATGAGAGTACTGATTTCCAATGTCAGTGGAAACATTTCTCGGGAACTGCAATCACCGAAGATTAAAGTGGTCAGACTCAAAAGCAAGAGCATTCCGGTAGTGCAATAAAGTAGGAAATTTGGGATTCTTGCTCCTTTTCCCCATAAGGTATATAAACTATAAAGAGCCCCTACACCTGCACCAATGTAGATGGAAATGTCTTGGGTTATAAATTCGCACAATATAATAGATACGATAACCGGGATAAATCCCAAAGACATATTAAACTTAGATGATAGAACTCCTTTTTTTAACATTGCAAACTTTATTTTGTCGTTATCTCATAAATAACAAATAAGTAGAGCAATTGGTTTTTATTTCGTTTCTTTTTTGTAAAATCGTACCTGCTTTTCAGCATGATAGGAGGAACGCACCAAAGGCGCACTTTCTACCTGATCGAATCCTTTTGCCAGACCGGTTTCTTTGTAAGAAGCGAATTGTGCGGGAGTAACGTATTCTGCCACAGGGTAATGTTTATGTGAAGGTTGCAAGTATTGGCCGATGGTCAGGATTTGACACCCTGTATGGCGCAAGTCATCCATTAGTGCTTCCACTTCCTCTGGAGTTTCGCCTAATCCTACCATGATTCCTGATTTTGCAGTGATTCCGCTGTCGGCTATCTGGCGTATTACTTCCAGGCTTGTTTCGTAGCGGGCTGCACTACGTACCAGTGGAGTGATGCGTTTCACCGTTTCCATATTGTGGGAGATAATTTCCGGTTGTGCTTCAATAACCTGGGATACCAGTTCTTTTCTTCCTTGAAAGTCGGGGATCAGAACCTCGATGGTAGTTTCCGGATTGAGGCGTTTGATTTCGTGTATGGTGCGTGCCCAATGTGCAGCGCCGAGGTCCGGTAGATCATCCCGGTCTACAGAAGTGATAACAGCGTGGGACAGCTTCATCAAGGCTATGGATTCCGCCACATGGGTGGGCTCTTCCATATCTAATGGAAGCGGTTTGCCTGTCTGTGTATTACAGAATTTACAGCAACGGGTACAGATGTCACCGCCTATCATGAAGGTGGCAGTTCCTTTACCCCAACATTCTCCCATATTAGGGCAACGTCCGCTACTGCAAATGGTATGCAGGCAGTGCGATTCAACTATACGTTTGGTTTCGGTATACCGTTCGTTGGCTCCGATACTTATTTTGAGCCATTCGGGCTTGCGTATTCTGTCTTTCATGATAGAAATAAAGAAATCTGTGTTAATCCGTGTAATCTGTGGTGAACTTTATGATCTTAAAGATTTTTTTCAAAGAAATTCGTCAGCTTCGTATACAGGTGATAACGGGTGTTTCCGCCATAGATACCGTGGTTACGGTTTGTATAGAGTTGCATATCGAATTGCTTGTTCAACTGTACCAGGTGTTCTGCATATTCTGCACAGTTTTGGAAATGAACATTGTCATCCGCCATTCCATGTACCAGCAATAAATTGCCATGCAATTTGTCTGCCCGGGTGAAAGCGGAAGAGCCTTTATATCCTTCAGCATTCTCTTTGGGAGTGCGCATGAAGCGTTCGCCATAAATCGTGTCGTAGTAATTCCAGTCAGTGACGGCTGCTACTGCAACTCCGGCCTTGAATACGGGCGTTCCCTCACTCATACTCATGATGGTCATGTATCCGCCGTAACTCCAGCCCCAGATGCCGATACGGTTTTTGTCTACATACGGCTGGCTACCCATGTATTGGGCTGTTGCCACCTGATCTTTCGCCTCTTTCACGCCAAGATTCAGATAAGTGCATTTTTCGAAGTCTGCACCACGTCCACCGGTTCCACGTCCGTCTACACAAACCACAATAAAACCACGACTGGCCATATAGGTTTCCCAACTGATGCTCCATGTGTCCAGTACTTGTTGCGAACCGGGTCCGCTGTATTGATACAGAAGTACAGGGTATTTCTTGGATGCGGAGAAGTTCACAGGCTTCATCATCCAACCGTTCAGACTTACACCATCTCCGGTCTTGAAAGTAAAGAACTCTTTCTGAGGTACACTGTATTTGGACAAAGTCTGTTTCAGATTATCATTCGTAACAAGCGTACTCAATACTTTACCTGTATTATCATTTAGAGTAATGACAGTAGGAGTATTCAGGTTTGAATAACGATTCATGTAGTATTTCATGTTCGTACTGAACTGTGCACTGTTGAGACCCGGTTGAGAAGAAAGTTTGGTTTTCTTTCCCTTGCGGTCAATTTGGTATACAGCTTGGCGCAGCGGGCTTTCCTCATTACTGATATAATAGAAACTGTTATCATCAGCATCCCAGCCCAGGAATTCTTTTACTTCATAGTTTCCGCTGGTAACCTGTTTAATCAGATTTCCACCCATGCTGTACCAGTACAGATGGTTGTAGCCGCTCTTTTCGCTCACAAAGCTGAAGTTTTCCGGATAGAAAATGATATTATCGAATACGCCTTCTTTGATATAAGCATCACTTTCGTCACGCAGAACCTGTTTGCAAACAGTAGAACGCGGATCACCGAAATACATGTCGAGGCGGTTCTGATGGCGGTTTAAGGTGATAATGGCCAACTTGTTAGGATCTTGTGTGAAGCGGATACGCGGGATGTACCCGTCAGCATCCAAGGGAACCTGCATCTTACGGGTTACTTTCGATTTGATATCGAAGGTATGTACACTGACCTTTGAATTTGCTTCTCCTGTTTTGGGGTATTTATAGGTATAATCTCCCGGATATTTCTCAAAAGCTGTGATATGAGGATTACTTCCAGCAAAAACAGGGAAACTGTAAGAAGGCACTTCCGTCTCGTCAAAGCGGATATAAGCCAGCATCTTACTGTCGGCACTGAACTCCAGAGCACGGTTGAAAGAGAATTCTTCTTCATATACCCAGTCAGGGATACCGTTCAGAACGGCATTACGTTTGCCGTCTTCCGTAACCTGGCTTTCGCTGTTTCCGTAGAGAAACTTCACAAGATAGATATTATTATCCCGTACAAATGCAACCATTGTTCCGTCCGGTGAAAATACAGGTGCTTGCTGCGGTCCGCCGTCTGAAAGCTTTTCTACTATGTTGTTGATTTCTCCGTTGATATTTCGCTTCAAACTATATATATAATGTATAGCTGTATAAGAGCGGCGATAAATCGGAGTCTGTTCTGTAGCAATAAGCAGTTTGCTGCCGTCAGGTGAAAAACTGTAGCTGTCAAACGTCTTAAACGGGCATTCGCGTGCGGTAGCGGCATCGAACAATACTTCTACCTGTTTTCCTGTCTTGAAAGAGTATTTGATAATCTGCGTTCCTTCCGCATTCATTTGCGAATAGTGTTCCCCGTCTCCGGGAATGGGAATGACTCCGTAAATATTTTCAGCGCGGAATTTACCTGATACAATATCTTTTAAATCGAGAGGCTGACCGCCTTGTGCAAAGCCTGCCAATGTGCAGAGGCAAAGAAGAATTGCAATACTTATCTGTTTCATAATCCTGTTTGATTTCTTTAGAGGGCAAATATAGGGATAAAAACTGAAAAAGTGTAGATAAATTATGTTTCCTAATTGTAAAAAGCCCGTCCAGCTTTGTGGGGGCAAAGCTGAGGCGGGCTACCGTCACTCATAAATGATGATTGGGGCTTCTTTTGGTTAGAGGATTTTTACTTTCTTTTGATATTCGGCAATAGCTGCGTCCAGGCGTTCGTGAGCAGTTGTATCGCCCGGTACGTTATGTGACGGATGGATATACAGATGTACGTCGCGATCTGCCAGAATTTCGGCAACGGTAGTGATGGTCATCCATACCATAGTAACGAAACTCAGGGTTGACAATGGTCCCACCTTGTCGAAGTGATTCTTCAAAGGCACGGAAGCATCTACCAAAGGCACGCAGGAGTCCACTATGATATCGGCAAGTTGGAACAGGTTCTTACCGCTGGAATGACGGCTTGCTTTGTCGCCAGTTTCTCCGGCTGAGCCGTAAACGATTACTTTCATACCGCGCTTCTTAGCTTCCAGTGCCATGTCGATGTTTACTGCATTGATTCCTGTGTGGGAGAAAATCCAGATGCAATCTTTGGAATCGAAATCATAATTCTTCATGATTGCCTGTCCGTAACCCTCTGTTCTTTCCAGAAACAGGAATTGATGGATACCCATTTGGCCGATGATTTGTGTAAAGAATGTCAGCGGAAGTTCGCACAACGGGTGAAAACCTACAAAACTACCGATGCGAGGATACATTTCTTCAACGGGGATTGTTGCGTGACCGCATCCGAATGTGTGTACCCAACGACCGGCTTCGATGGAATCTGCCATAGCGGTGGCTGCCTTTTTGATATTCTCCAATTGCGTGGCTTCCAGTTTTTCCATGATGCCATGCGCGTTTTTTAACCATTCAAGTGCTAACATAATTTTCTTGATTTTTAGGGGGTAAATAATTTCTTTTATTTGAGTGAGCGTCTAAACAATAGAAGCATGATGAGCAGGGAGGCAATCATCATATAAGGATACACAACGATACTGTATCCTTGCGAGATAATTCCCGTGAGACTGTTCAGTAATGTCTGTCCGATCAGAGCTATAACAAGGGCCACACTGAATACCGTTCCCGACAGAGAAGCGTACCGGCTGCCGACAATGCTGAGTATGACGGGGAAAGTAGATGCCAGTCCTGCACCGACAAGCACCATGCCTATGGCAGCACGTGCAAAGTCCGGTGAAAAAGTGAGCAGTGCAAAACCTATTGCGGCCGTAATCAGGCTGGCGCGAAGAACAGTTTCCTGTTTTATCTTTTTGAAGAGAACTACCAGCAACAGACGGGCAACAGTCAGTCCGGCCACCATGCAAGTCAGTGCCATGAGCGCCCGGTTTTCGGGGATGTTGGTGGTTTGTCCCAGGTAGAGTGTGGTCCAGTTGTTGCATACGCCTTCGATGCCGCTTTGGAAAAAGAGGATAAAGCTGAGTAATAATAAGCTACTCTCTTTTAACAACCCCAGTCCTTCTTTGATTGGGAATCCTTGCGGCTGTTTGGGGGCGGGGAAGCGTACGCCGAGACAGAACAGAATACCTGCCAACATTACAACGCCTGTGCCTTGCAGTATAATTTCAAAAGAATAATATCCGGACAGGAAACTGAGTAATACAGGAATCCCCAGCGCACCGATACCATAGAATGCACCCAGCAGACTAAGGCGTGAACCTTTCTCCGCTTCGTCGGAAATATCAGCTACTAAAGCGTTTGTTTCACCGTTCAGAATTCCTCCTCCCAGGCCGATGCCGATAATGGAAAGTTGCAACAATGGAATACTTGTAAAAAAAGCAATTCCTTCCAGTCCGAGCAATACGACCAGACAACTGAGCAGCAGTAACGCTTTGTGTCCGAAGCGATCTACAATAGGACCGAACAACAGGGAGCCTCCCAATAAACCGAGAGGCAGGAACGTCACCAGTGCTGTAGCTTGGAGATTGTCCAAACCCAGTTTGGTGGTGAGGGACGGTAATACCGAGCCCAGGGTGATCATCGAAATGCCAAAGAAGCACATGCCGATGCACGCAGCTGTGAAAACCAGATTCTTGTTGTAACTACTCATATTGCTAACTCCTCGTAACTCCTTTCATTCATATAATTGCTTTTTAATAGCAAGAAAAGCAGCTCCTATCAGTCCGGCATTACCGGACAATTGAGAGGCTACAAATTCCACCTGCTTGATACTGAGCGGTTGTGCCCATTTGCAGGCTTCTTTGTAGATATCATCTATGAAGATACCGGCAGGGCCGAATACACCTCCACCCCAGATTATCTTTTGCGGATTCAGCAGGCTGACAAAGTTGGCAGAAGCCATTCCCCACATTTCTATGGCTTTGTGCAGTACGGAAACTGCAATCGGATCTTTCTCATTGTATGCGCTGAATACATCGTAAGCGGAAATGCGGCAGATAGGTTTTTGACGTAAACGTCCTTTATAAGCTTTATTTGCACGGACTGCATCCCGCACTCTGGCTCCGATACCATTTCCCGAGGCATAATATTCAAAACAACCGCAGGCATCGTATTCTTCTTTATAGGGAGGTTGCAGTGCCATCCAGCCGGTAGCGCCGATGATGTCGCTTGCACCGTGCAACACATGTCCGTCGATGATGATTCCAGCGCCTATACCGGTTCCTACGGCAATGAATACTGCACTATGGCAATCTTTGGCTGCTCCCTGCCACATTTCTCCATACATATAGCAAGTACGGTCGCTGTCGATGTAGATTTCTATATCCGGTGCCGTTACGGTACGGAGTACTTCTTGTAGCGGGTAGTTCTCCCAGCCGGGGATGTTCGGGGCCCATACACGTCCCGTCTGCGAATAGACAATACCGGGGACACATATACCGACACCATCAATCTGAATACGGCTTCTGCGGGCAACAGTCAGGAGTTTAGCAAGGATTTCTGCGGCAAGTTTGCCTACTTCGTGTCCCGTTCTTCCTTTCAGCAGACGCTTTCTGTTGAACAACATACTTCCGTCAGGGAGAAAAATAGCGCTTGCTATTTTGGTACCGCCTATGTCGAGAGCAATGGTAGCCATGGTGTTATAGTATTTATAGGTTGATCTATCAAGGTTTTAGGCAAAGCTATGAATTAATTTCGTTTTCCATGCTTCTTTATAGAAGGAAATGTGTATAAAATAGGTTGCTGATCACTAAAATATATTTAATGGATTCATCCTAATGTGCGATGCTTGTACTATATCTTGCTTACTATCAATGGATGAAACATTTTTTAATGCAATGCAGAATAAATGATTTTATGTTCGTTAACGTTTTTGCCTGGAGTTGTTAGGTGGATATGTAAGTTATAGCAAATACGGTTCAGATACGGCTCAGTTGTGCACCGGATATGCGGAAATCGTATTTGATATCAGGTGATTATTTGTTTAGGCTCTGTCTGTTTGAACTTTTACAGTAGGCTTTTCCGAGTGTTGACCTTGGTTAACAGGCCTGTCAACCTTGGTTAACAGATCCGTCAACCTTGGTTGATAAGCCTGTCAACCAAGGTCGACACCTGATTATTCCTAAGGCTGATGGGGTATTTGGCTGGTTCTTAGTAAAATAATGACTGATATGAAATGAATGAATGCCTCGTCCTGTATGGTTTGACTGCGAAAGTGAGAGTAAGGAGTTACTCTCACACCGGATTTTTTTACTACCCTCACACTTATTATCTTAACTATCAACGATTCACACAGAAAGTGAGAGCGGTGAGGGTAACTTGAATCAACTTTTCATAGAACGCGCTGAATTCAACTTTTATGTGCGACACCTTTTTCCGGGCTCACATTTGTATCCTAACCGAAGCTTTATCTCAAAGAAAAGCCTTATTTTTGTAACAAATAACAGCTTTATGGATGTAGCACCTATATTATATAATGAGTTTCCGCTTTTCCTGAAACGTTATTTTCCGTATAAGGTACAGAAAATATCACTGAATGCCGGTTTCACCTGCCCGAATCGGGATGGCGTGAAAGGGTATGGCGGTTGTACCTATTGCAATAATCAGACTTTCAATCCCGAATACTGCCGTACGGAAAAATCCGTAACTCAGCAGCTGGAAGAGGGGAAAGTCTTTTTCGCCCATAAGTACCCCGAAATGAAATACCTTGCCTACTTTCAGGCATACACCAATACTTACGGTGAATTGGAAGCATTGAAGCGGAAATATGAGGAAGCGCTGTCTGTTCCCGATGTGGTCGGTCTGGTCATCGGTACCCGGCCGGATTGCATGCCGGATACTTTGCTGCATTATCTGGAAGAAGTGAATAAAAACACTTTCCTGTTGGTTGAATATGGTATTGAAAGCACCCACGATGCCACACTCCGCCGAATCAATCGCGGACACATTTTTCAGGATACGGTAGATGCTGTGGAAAGGACTGTTGCCTGTGGCATTCTTACCGGTGGGCATGTTATATTGGGACTTCCCGGTGAAACGCATGAGGATTTGGTTGCACAGGCCGCTACGCTGTCGCGCCTTCCGATTACAACTCTCAAAATGCATCAATTGCAGTTGATACGCGGTACCCGTATGGCACATGAATATGAACAACATCCCGAAGATTTCCACCTTTTCGGGGTAGAAGAGTATATTGATTTGGTAATAGACTATATAGAGCATCTGCGCCCCGATTTAGTTTTAGAACGCTTTGTCTCACAGTCTCCTAAAGAATTGTTAATAGCACCCGACTGGGGACTGAAAAATTATGAATTTAATCATCGGATACAAAAAAAAATGCGTCAGCTCGGAGCTTATCAGGGAAAGAAATATGATATGTGAGAAAAAAAACTTATTTTTGCGGCTGTTTGAATATAGAATCAATCTAAATAAAGAAGTTTTATGAACCAGAAGATGACGATAAAAGGAAAAATACATTATGTAGGAGTAAATGACCGTAACAAGCACCTGTTTGAAGGCTTGTGGCCATTACCTTATGGAGTGTCTTATAACTCTTACCTGATAGATGACGAAACAGTGGCTTTGATTGATACGGTAGACGCTTGTTATTTCGAAGTATATCTTCGCAAAATAAAAAGTATTATTGGCGAACGTCCTATCCAGTATCTCATCATTAACCACATGGAGCCCGACCATTCCGGTTCGATCCGCCTCATTAAACAACATTATCCCGATATTGTCATTGTCGGTAATAAGCAAACCTTTGGTATGATTGAAGGTTACTATGGTGTGACAGGCGAACAATACGTTGTGAAAGATGACGATTTTCTGGCGTTGGGACACCACAAACTGCGTTTCTACCTGACACCGATGGTACACTGGCCCGAAACTATGATGACTTTTGACGAAACGGAAGGTGTGCTGTTCTCCGGCGACGGTTTCGGCTGTTTCGGTACGTTGGACGGTGGTTTCCTTGATACCCGTATCAATACGGATCGTTATTGGGATGAGATGGTGCGCTATTATTCCAATATTGTCGGTAAATACGGCTCTCCGGTACAGAAGGCTTTGCAGAAATTGGGAGGATTGCACATCACGACCATTTGTTCTACCCATGGACCTGTCTGGACGGAATATATAAGTAAAGTAATAGGCATTTACGATAAACTAAGTCGCTATGTTGCCGATGAAGGAGTGGTGATAGCTTATGGTTCCATGTATGGTAATACAGAGCAAATGGCAGAAGCCATCGCAGCGGAACTATCCGCTCAGGGCATCAAGAATATTGTGATGCACAACGTCAGCAAAAGCAATCCTTCCTATATCATTGCAGATATCTTCAAATACCGCGGTCTGATTATTGGTAGTCCCACTTACAGCAATCAGATTTATCCGGATATCGAGTCCCTGCTTTCCAAAATACTGATACGCGAAGTTAAAGGCCGCTATCTGGGTTACTTCGGATCGTTCACGTGGGCGGGTGCCGCGGTGAAGCGTATGGCTGAGTTTGCCGAGAAGAGCAAATTGGAAATTATAGCCGACCCTGTAGAGATGAAACAGGCGATGAAGGACATCACTTACGAGCAATGCGAACACCTGGCACGTTCTATGGCTGAACGCCTGAAGAAGGACAGGGAATAGTAATTCTTGATAAGATACCCCTAATTTATTAACCTGATAAAAAACAATCACAATGAGATTAATCATTCAACCGGATTATCAATCCGTATCCAAGTGGGCTGCCCATTACGTAGCCGCTAAAATTAAGGCCGCTAATCCGACGCCTGAAAAACCGTTTGTACTGGGTTGCCCTACCGGTTCGTCACCGCTCGGCATGTACAAGGAATTAATAGACCTGAATAAGAAAGGAATTATTTCCTTCCAGAACGTGGTTACTTTTAATATGGATGAGTATGTGGGTCTGCCTAAAGAACATCCGGAAAGCTACTACTCTTTCATGTGGAACAATTTCTTCAGCCATATCGACATCAAACCGGAGAATACCAATATCCTGAACGGTAATGCTGCCGACCTGGATGCTGAATGTGCCCGTTACGAAGAGAAAATCAAGTCTTACGGTGGTATCGACCTGTTTATGGGTGGTATTGGTCCTGACGGACACATTGCCTTCAATGAACCGGGTTCTTCTCTGTCTTCCCGTACACGTCAGAAGACTTTGACGACTGATACAATCATCGCCAATTCCCGTTTCTTTGACAATGATGTGAACAAAGTGCCCAAAACGGCATTGACTGTTGGTGTAGGTACAGTGCTTTCTGCCAAGGAAGTGATGATTATTGTGAACGGACATAATAAAGCTCGTGCGCTCTATCATGCAGTAGAAGGTTCTATCAATCAGATGTGGACTATCAGTGCTTTGCAGATGCATGAGAAGGGTATCATAGTAGCTGATGATGCAGCCACTTTTGAACTGAAAGTAGGCACATACCGCTATTTTAAGGATATAGAAGCTGACCATTTGGACCCGGTTTCTTTGCTGAAGTAAATATACGGCTTGTATAAAGGAAATTTGCGCAGTTCGTTTCCGCTAATAGTGTGAAGCGGGCTGCGCAATAAGTCGTTTTCTATGAATGATATAGATTGCTCTTACGACAACCTGCTATGCCATTCCCTTTCGTTGTTCCGCCAATTTCGGTTGTACGATGATCGTATAGAAGAGGATAATGCTTTTAACTTTTTAAGGGAAGCGGAAAAAGTAGTCAGTGATACCAGAAATGGGGTTTGTGCGGCTAAATTGGGATGTGTAATAGAATGTCTTGCCCACAGATTTTATATAAATGATGATACGGATGGAATACTGGAAGAGGTGGATACTTTCCTGATTAAATTTTGGAAAGGTTTGAAGCAGCCTTCTCCGGAAGCATTTATTGCTTCCTTATGGGTTGGAGAATATTTTCTGCTACGCTTAAAGAATCCGAAATCCCGTCTTCATGGTCGTAGTAAAAAGATGGTCTCCAAAATCTTGTCATTTATGGCTGATATGCTTCGGAAGCCGGAAAAACAAAAAATACTCTGTCTTTCTTCTGTTGCTGTTTTTGAGGAAACAGTGGACTGGATTAAAGAAGTCTGTGACATGCATATTTGTGAAAAGCAAGTCGTGATCCTATTGGAAAGACTTTATCAACTTCAAGAAAAGGGGATGTTGGGGGGAGAAGCAGATGAAAAGAATACTTTACGGCGGCAAATATGGGATTTTTATTATTGAATGTTATCTTTGTAACCAATAATACTCTATTAACCTGATTTAATATTATGAAGAAACCGGCAATCCTGTTTTTATTATTCTGTTTACTGTGTTCAATTCCAGTTGTCCGGGCTGCTGATACCATTTTTGTTCGGGAGACACAGATTCCTATTCTGATAGAAAGGGTGGATAATGTTTTGTTCTGTTTGCGTCTGGATGCAAAGGAGAGCAAAGTGTTGGATGAGATAGTTTTAGATTTTGGAAAGGATACGAACCTGTCCGCAATCCAGTCTGTGAAACTTTATTATAGTGGTACAGAAGCATTGCAGGATAAGAGGAAGGGACGTTTTGCCCCTGTAGAATACATTTCAAGTCATACACCTGGGAAGACTCTGGCGGCTAACCCTTCTTATTCCATACAAAAAGCGGAAGTTGCTAATCCGCAGAATCGTGTTATCCTTGTCGCTAACCAGAAACTATTCCC
Organism: Bacteroides sp. MSB163; assembly: GCF_036416795.1. Taxonomy (NCBI): domain Bacteria; kingdom Pseudomonadati; phylum Bacteroidota; class Bacteroidia; order Bacteroidales; family Bacteroidaceae; genus Bacteroides; species Bacteroides maternus. The sequence goes on from NZ_CP143867.1 coordinate 3,028,805, forward strand.
CGGTATTAATTTCTTTTGGATTAGTTTGCAAATGAAGCCGGAAACAGCGTTGGATACTAAGGTAATGGCAGTTGTGACTTCCGCTACTCTGGATGGTAAGGAAGCACTTTTGGAGACTGTTTCCCGGCAAGGTATTGAACATCGGATGGGAGTGGGCGTGCGCCATGCCGGTGATGACAATTCGGCGGCATATCGTATTCCGGGCTTGGTGACTACAAACAAAGGAACTTTATTGGGTGTATATGATGTGCGTTATAATAGCAGTGTCGATTTACAGGAACATATAGATATAGGGTTAAGCCGCAGCACAGATGGTGGGAAAACATGGGAAAAGATGCGCCTGCCTCTGGCTTTTGGTGAAACGGCCGGATTGCCTTCGGCTCAAAATGGGGTGGGAGACCCGGCCATATTGGTAGATACAAAAAACAATAATGTGTGGGTAGTTGCTGCCTGGACTCATGGCATGGGAAATCAGCGTGCTTGGTGGAGTTCACATCTGGGGATGGGTATAAACCACACTGCGCAGCTTGTTTTGGCGAAAAGTACAGATGATGGTAAAACATGGTCAGCGCCTATAAATATAACAGAGCAAGTGAAAGATCCTTCCTGGTATTTTTTGTTGCAAGGTCCCGGACGGGGCATAACGATGGATGACGGTACTCTCGTTTTTCCTACTCAGTTCATTGATTCTACCCGTGTGCCGAATGCAGGTATCATGTATAGTAAGGATAGGGGAAAGAGCTGGAAAATGCATAACTATGCCCGTACAAATACTACAGAGGCGCAGGTTGCTGAGGTTGAGCCGGGTGTACTAATGTTGAATATGCGTGATAACCGGGGCGGTAGTCGTGCCGTAGCAATTACGAAAGATTTAGGTAAGTCATGGACCGAACATGAATCTTCACGTAAAGCATTGCAAGAACCGGTCTGTATGGCAAGTCTGATAAGTGTAAAAGCGAAAGATAATGTCTTGAATCGGGACTTGCTTATCTTCTCTAACCCCAATACAACGAAGGGGCGTCATGATATTACTATAAAAATAAGTCTGGACGGTGGCATCACCTGGCTTCCGGAGCATCAGCTTTTGTTGGATGAGGGCAGTAACTGGGGATACACTTGTCTCAGCATGATCGATAAAGGAACTATTGGTATTCTTTATGAGAGTAGTGTAGCTCATATTACGTTTCAGGCAATAAAACTGAAAGATGTTGTGAGTATCCTGTGAAATTAATGGCCTTATTTCTTTCCATCCAGATATTCCCTCTTGAACATATCCACAAAAAGGAAGAACAGCGAGAGTAACAGTGGTCCGAAGATGACCCCCATAAAACCGAATAGAGAAAGACCGATGACGACTCCGAATATTGTGATAAGCGGATGTATATCGGCCATTTTCTTTTGCAGAATGAAACGTATCAGGTTGTCGAGCTGAGAGATGATTAGTGTTCCGAATATAGCTAACCCGATACCATTGAAAAGGTCGCCGGATAAGGCCATATAAACGGCAATCGGGAACCATACCAGTGCTGTACCTACCATGGGGATGATCGTTGCGAGGCAGGTGAGGAATCCTGTAAGCAGAATGTCCGGTACATCAAAGAACCAGTAACCGATCATGGCTACTCCACCTTGTATGATTGCCAGCAAAGGAATACCGACGGCGTTGGAGTGGACAATCATCTTGATGTCGTGCACTACATGTTCTGTATTGGCTTCACTGAAAGGAAGTATTTCGCTGATGTATTTCTCCATCCTCTGTCCGCCTATCAGCATAAAGTAGAGCACGAATACCAGAACGAAAAGGTTGACCGCAAAACTACTGATACTGCCCATGACGAATTGCCCTATGGCAGGAAGTGCGGAGATAATAAAGGAAGTGGTATCCTTGCCCAGTACGTCATAACCGGTTTTTTCCTTGATGATATTTGCTGCACTTTCAATCGGGGCAATGATGCTCTGCGGATCCAGATTGATATCCTGCAATTTGCTGACTAATAACCAGACTGCCAGCGCCAAAGGAACCAGAAAGAAGAGGATGGCTTCGGTAGTAATAAGGGTTGCAGCCACACTTCGTTTCATCTTCCGTTTGTCGGTCAGATGTATCATCTGTCTTCTGACCAGGATATAGATGGTTAATGCACCTAATAAACCGCCCAGAAAGGGAGTAATTTGTAGGAACAGGATTATACCCAGCCCGATGATTATAGTGATTAGTGAATATTTCCAGTATTGTTCTTTTGTACTCATATCCTTTTTGCTGTTTTCTATAAGAAACAAACAAAGTGGGCATTTGGTTGGTTATCCTTCATTCAGCCAGCCTTTTCCCTGACGGATAACTTCAATTTCTCCACTTGTGCAGTCTACAATGGTAGAAGATTCTGTACCACCGATGCCACCGTCAATAACCAGATCGACAAGATCACCGAATTTTTCATCAATTAATTCAGGATCAGTGCAGTATTCTATATCTTCGTGCGCTTCGTGCGGGAGAGTGGTAGTCATGATGGGAGCGTCCAGAATACGGGCTATTTCCTGGATAATGGCATTGTCAGGCATACGGATACCTACTTCTTTTCGATTACGGAAAATCTTTGGCAGGCGGGTAGTGCCGTTCAGGATGAAAGTGAAAGCACCAGGCAGGTTGCGTTTCATCAGTTTGAACGTGTTGTTATCTACCTTTGCATATTCGCTGATGCTACTTAAATCGTAGCAAATAATGGAAAGGTTATTCTTACGTGGATCTATCTCTTTGATACGGCAGATACGTTCGATGGCACGTTCTTTCAGCCCATGGCAACCAATGGCATACATGGTATCTGTGGGGTAGATGATGAGGCCACCGTCATTCAAAATATCCACTACCTGTTGCAGGTCTTGTGGATTATTGTTCTTTTCGTAAAGTTTCAGAAGCATAGAGCTGATAATTAGTCTATATATAATAACGCAAAAGTAGGGAATAAGTTTCTTATTCTCAAATAAGTGTGGCTTATTTCTTGGATGATTTTTTTCGAAGTTCTTCTGCCAGTCGCCACTGCAATGCTGCCTCTGCTTCTTTTCCTGCCTGCATCAAGGCGTCTCCGAAGAGCTCGTGTGCTCCGGCATGTTCTGGTTTCAGGGTGGTAGCTTTGTCCAGATCGGCTATGGCGCCTTCGGTTTCTTGTTGTTTCAGGCGTAATTTTCCCCGGTTATAAACAGCTTTAAATTCAGCCGGACGTAGTTTGACGGCACGTGTCAGGCATTCTTCCGCTTCAAGATATCTGCTGTCATTGAAGAGGGTGATGCCTTTACGTATCCATGCATCTGTATATTCCGGATAAAGCTCCAGCGCTTTGTCGTAGTTGGCTATGGCGGCACGAGAGTCATGGGCAAGAGTAATGGACTCATTACCCATCAGATAATACTCACGTGCATAGGCTTGCAACCGTTTCTGTTGCTCTGCCATTTGGGATTTTAGTTGATCGTTGTTGTCTCGTAGCTTGTTGATAACACCTAACTTGCGACGGATGAGGCGTTGAATAACAGGCTTTTCTATGTCGTATCGGGAGTGTATAGCTTTAAAAAAATGGTTGAGGAAGATTTCGAAATCTCCTTTATCGAATGCTTTGGTTGCAGCGGCATATTCTACGTCGGCTTGTGCCTGTTTCAGGGCGCGGTCTATGGCTTGCCGGTTATTGAAGCGTTCGGCAAAATTCACTATTTCCGGGCGTACAAAGATATCAGACCGATTCACAGGTTTCTTTAGTTGAATACCTTCCAGCGAGGTGCAGCGGCTGAGGGCGACGTACGCTTGTCCACCGGCAAATACACCGCCGGTGAAATCGATGACTACACGACTGAAGGTCAGTCCCTGACTTTTATGGACGGTGATAGCCCACGCCAGTCGTACGGGAAACTGGGAGAAGGTGCCCAACACTTCTTCTTCAATTTCTTTTTTCCTTTCGTTGTATTTATAGCGAATGTTTTTCCAGTGCTCCGGCTTGACGTCACATTCTTTCCCATCATCAGTGATGACGTAGAGTGTTTCTTCTATCTCATCGAACCCACTTACTACACCGATAGTGCCGTTTACCCAGCGGCGGTCGAAATCATTCTTGATAAATATGACCTGTGCACCCGGTTTCAGTACAAGCTCACGCGAAGTGGGCAGACTGCTTTCGGGAAAGTCACCAGTGACTTCTCCCCGGAAGGTAACAGCGTCTCCGGGCAGTTCTGCCAGTTTCCGGTCATTGATATAATCTACGTTATCGCGACGCGTAGCGAGGGTGATATACATATCTTCCTCATTTTCTTCGATGTCGGTTCCATAGCGGGTATTGAGTAGTTGCAGGTCAGTGGCACCGGCAGTATTGCTGCGAATATGGTCCAGAACGCTGACAAAGACTTTGTCTGTTTGGCGATAGACCTTTTCAAGTTCAATGGAAACAAGATCTATCTGGTTGAAAACCCTTGCAGAGAAAAAGTAAGGAGTAGGATAGAAGCGGTTCAGGATTTCCCGCTCATCGCCTTTTACTACAGGTTCGAGCTGGAAAACATCGCCTACTAACAAGAGTTGTTTCCCACCGAAAGGTTCGCGCAGGTTGCGTGAGTAGACACGCAGGATACGGTCTACGGCGTCAATAATATCTGCCCGTACCATGGAAATCTCATCGATAATAATGAGTTCCAGTTCTTCCAGTAGTTTTCGTTGGGGTTTGGTGTATCTGAAGAATTCGTGAATGCGTCCGCGCTGCAAACTCAGATTCGGATCGTCGGGAAGCAAAGGATGAAACGGTAGTTTGAAAAAACTATGCAGGGTGCTGCCACCAGCATTGATGGCGGCGATACCGGTAGGCGCCAATACCACATGTTTCTTTTTTATATTCTCGCAGATATATCTCAGAAAGGTAGATTTACCCGTACCCGCCTTTCCGGTCAGAAACACGGACTGGCGGGTATATTGTATGAGACTCAGAGCATCCTGGAACTCTTTGTTGTTGGTATCTACTGACTGCGACAAAATTAAAGATTGATAATTAAAGATTAAAGGAAGACTATATGATGGAGAAATGGCGGAGGGCATTGGTTACTCCGTCTTCATCTACCGAAGTCGTTATATAATTGGCATGTTCTTTCACCTCATCCACGGCATTGCCCATGGCTACACCAATAGCGGCATGGCGGAGCATGCTTACATCGTTGCCGCCGTCGCCGAATGCCATTGTTTCTTCCAGGCGGATACCAAAGTGGTTGATGATTTCGTCAATGCCTTTCTGTTTGGTGTTTCCTTTGGCAGTGATGTCGGCAAAAGCAGGAAACCAGCGTCCGGCTTCGCAACCAGGCAATTGAGGAAGAATCACTTGCTCTTGTTCCAGTGTGATAAACGGAGTCATCTGGAAAATCTCCTGTCCGATAGCTTCTTCGGGCGTCTTTTCCGGAATGATATCTACTTTCAGAAAGTCGTTGAATATCTTTTTCACCATATTGTCCGGCTGGCAGACGCAGATATCATGTTCGCCTACAAAGATACAAGGAAAATTTTGTTCGGAGGAGATGCGTGCCAATGTCTGTACGTCAGCAGCGGGAATCGCGCTCTTGTAAATCACTTCTTCACCTACGAAACAATATCCTCCGTTCATGGTTATATAACCGTCTATTAATTCGCGGTCCTGCAAGGCGGAAAGGTTGTTGATGATAACTGCGGGGCGTCCCGTAGCGATAAAAATCCGAATGCCTTTGGCTTTGGCAGCGGCGATGGCTTCGATGGTGGTTTGGGGAATAGCATGGGTGTTAAAACTCACTAAAGTGCCGTCGATGTCAAAAAACAGGGCTTTAATCATATAATTTCTATTTTACTTGGATGCAAAAGTACTCAAAAGTGAGGATATTTTGTACTTTTGCCTCCTAAAGAAATCGTAAATAGTCATTATACATTAATAAAATAATAAAAGCTGTTTTAGAACGCAGTTAAATCGCAAATGAAGAAGCATTCCTTAAAAGATTGGCTGATCGCTGTACGCCCCTGGTCGTTTCCGGCATCAGCAATGCCGGTGATTGTCACGCTGGCATATTTGTATTGGGCATACGGGGTAATAGAATGGGCGAACGGACTGTTAGCGTTGGCCGGTATTGTTATTTTTCACGCTTCGGGAAATGCGTGGAGTGATTATTTCGACTTCGAACGGGGAGTGGACAGGGTGGATACATTTGGCGTGAAGACCCTGACAAGCGGACAATTCATGCCATTGGAGATACGCAACCTGGCCATAGGCCTGATGGTGCCAGCGGCGATGGTCGGTCTTTGGCTGGTAGTCCGTACGGGGCTTCCCTTGTTGTGGATAGGTGTTTGTGGAGCTTTGTGTTCGTTGCTCTATCCGTGGCTGAAATACCGGGCTTTCGGAGATTTCGTTATTTTTGTAGCTTATGCCATACTTCCTACTTTGGGTATATCCTATATTACTATGGGGAAATTCCTGCCTGATGTATGGCTGATAATCGTTCCGGTGGGATTGATTACAGTAGCCATCCTGCATGCTAATAATACGCGTGATATAGGTACGGATGTAAGGGCCCGGATTAGTACTCTTGCTATGAGGCTTGGGGTGAAGACAGATATTTATCTATATATGTTCGAGGTGCTTTTCCCGTTTCTGTGGATCGCGGCTTGTGTTGCGTTGGGATATTTTCCGTGGTGGTCTTTATTGACGATAGTAGGAATTCTGCCTGCAATAGCCAATGCACGGACTATGTTGCGGTTGCCGAAAGAAGGGACTGGTGTCATATCCAATTTGGATGAGAAGACGGCGAAACTGCAACTTTTGTTCAGTTTATTGTTTACTGTTACATTCCTGATATAGATGAAACGAATTATTATTCCTTTATTGATAGCTGCTTTCTTATGGTTCTTTATGTTTTCTCCCTGGACAAGCGGAATATTCAACTTCTGGACGGCCATGAGTTTTTCGGCTATTGTGCTGATGAATATGGCTTTTGCGCTTCGTCCACAGTGGTGGATAGAAGATGTGAAGTTCGACTGGAAGAATATTGCCGGAGGGGTGGGATTGGCTGTTGTTTTGTGGGGAGTATTCTGGTTGGGAGATAAGGCTTCCGCCTGGCTTTTCGACTTTGCCCGTCCGCAGGTGGAACTGATTTACGGAATGAAAACCGGTGAAAATCCTTGGTTACTCTCCATATTACTACTCATATTGATAGGTCCTGCCGAAGAAATCTTCTGGCGGGGATATGTGCAGAATGCACTTTCGAAGCGCTGGAGCCCGAATGCTGGTTTTATAGTGACAACATTAGTTTATGCATTGGTACATATCTGGTCGTTCAACTTTATGCTGGTGATGGCGGCGTTGGTGGTTGGTGCTATCTGGGGATTGGCTTACAGATTGTATCCGCAGAAATTGGGAGCATTGATTGTGTCGCATGCAGTGTGGGATGTGGCGGTATTTGTTGTGTTTCCGATTTAATATGACTCTTTTTCGGTAATTTTTCATCCGCAGATGACGCAGATTACACGGATTTATAAATTGAAGTAAAAGAAACCTGCGTTATCCGCGCTATCTGCGGATGAAGAATGAAATCTTGATTTACAGGAATATAGAATATAAAACAAACAGCAATGAAATACAATTTTGATGAAATCATTGAACGTCGTGGCACTAACTCGGTGAAGTGGGACGGTGTAAAGAATATCTGGGGGCGTGATGATTTGCTCCCTATGTGGGTGGCCGATATGGATTTCCGTACTCCGCCTTTCGTGATGGATGCTTTAAGAAACCGCCTGGAACATGAGGTGTTGGGATATACTTTTGCTTGTGAAGAGTGGTATACTTCTATTTGTGCATGGCTTCACGACCGTCATCAGTGGGATATATCCCGAGAGATGCTGACATTCGTTCCGGGAATCGTTCGCGGGCAGGCTTTTGCCCTGCAATGCTTCACTAATCCGGGGGATAAGGTAATGGTGATGACTCCTGTTTACCATCCTTTCTTCTTGGTGACCGAACGTATGGGGCGTGAAGTGGTATATTCGCCATTAGAATTGCAGGATGGACAATATCATATCAATTTTGAGCGTTTCCGTAAAGATTTGCAGGGGTGTAAAGTTCTGATTCTCTGTAATCCTCATAATCCGGGCGGACGTGTATGGACAGCAGAAGAGTTGAAAGAAATAGCGGCTATCTGTTACAATAACGGCACATTTGTGATTTCTGACGAGATTCATGCCGATCTGACTTTGCCTCCTTATAAACACTATCCGTTTGCTACGGTTTCCGAAGCAGCAGCATCGAACTCACTTGTCTTCATGGCTCCCAGTAAAGCATTTAATATGCCCGGACTGGGTAGTTCGTATGCGATTATTGTTGATAAGGATATTCGTGAACGTTTTCAGACCTTTATGGAGGCGGGTGAGTTTTCTGAAGGACATTTGCTTGTCTATATCGGTGCGGCAGCCGCTTACATGCATGGTGCAGAATGGTTGGAGCAAATGCTTGATTATATAAAAGAGAATATAGATTTTACAGAAGAATATCTGAAAGCACATATTCCGGGCATTGGTATGATACGTCCGCAAGCTTCTTATCTTGTTTTTCTGGATTGTCGGGATTTGGGACTGACACAGAAAGAATTAACCCGACTTTTTGCAGAGAAAGCACATCTGGCTCTGAATGACGGAACTATGTTTGGTCAACCGGGAGAGGGCTTTATGCGATTGAATATCGGTTGTCCCCGTTCAGTGCTGAAGCAGGCTTTGCAGCAATTGCGTGAGGCTGTTGTGCAGTAATATCAAAAAGAAGAATCTATTATTGTTGGCCGTACAGGTCTATACTACATGAAGAAACTCTTATATCTTTTTATTGTAAGTGGCGTTCTGCTGTGTGCTTGCAGGCATACCGATAGTACTGCTTTGCTCCGCCAGGCGGATGCGGTGGTTTATGATAATGCGGATAGTGCAATGAAACTCCTGTCGTTAATCAAGAATCCGGAGCGGTTGCCGTTTGAGGAAAAAATGTTGTATGGTTGGCTGCGTGCATTTGCACATAATGTACGGGGAGTTTCCATGGCGGAAGACTCTTTGATTTTGCCGGCATTTCATTATTTTGTCGCTGGTCCGGACACGGTAAAGATGCTGAATTCATTCGTGCTGAAATCCAAATATTTATATTGGCAGAAAAGGCATGAAGAGGCTATGGCTGTACTGGATAGCGGTATTGCGGCGGCTACGGCATGCAGAGATACTTATCTGATGGTTAATATGCTTTCTGAGAAAGCAAACAGGTATGTGTACGTTGAGAAGGATTATAAAAAGGCAATAGAAGCACATCTCAGAGCGATTGCCATTCGTGAAGATGAAGGTCTGTGCTATTCTTTGGGTATTGCCATGGGATTACAGGGAAATGATTCGGCTTCTTACTATATGGACCGGAGCATTGAACTGGTGGAGAAAAAGAAAGATACGGTGCGCTTGGTACATTATCTGCGAAACTACGCGCAGTTATTGTCCTATATAAACAATGATTATAAAAGGTCGGCAGAAGTGTCGAAACGCCTGCGGAATTTAGCGTCTGATGAAGGACAGGTTGCCATGACTGACTTGGTGCTGACGGAATGTTTCCTGAAAATGGGAGAGTTGGATTCTGCCCAATACTACCTCGATCAGGGCAGAGCACTATTTGGCCACCGGGAGAAGTTTTTAACTACAGAAAATATGATGACTTATTATCAGGGACTGATAGATTATACACGTCATCGTACATTTGATTTCTTGAAGGTGATGCGTTATAATGATTCTGTCCACAATGCCCTTTATGCCTTGCAAAGTACCATTCGGCGGAAGGATGAAAGTAAGGAATCACTTTCGAATGCCAATTTGCAGTTGACGGTAGAGCGGCAGGAAGCGCAACTGACGCTGTTAGCTTGTTTGCTGTTACTGGTTGTTACGGGTGGTGGCGCCTTTTTCTATATCCGGACCCGTCGTCATCGTCTGATTGAAGCGGAAGAGCGAATCGAAACACTGAACCGTTTGCTGGCAGATGCCACGAAGGGGGACAGTGAACCGGGGACTACCGGAAATGTTAATCAGGAAGTGGAAGACGGACAGTTTTTCCGAAAAATACTTTTGCAACAGTTGGGTATTATTCGTTTGGTCGCTACGCAGCCTACATCACAAAATCAAGAACTACTTCGCCGCATATCCGGCATTACGAACCGGGAGTTGCCCGTAGAAAGTCTTTTGGTATGGGAGGATTTGTATCCCGTGATCGATCGTATATACGATAGCTTTTATACTCGAATGAACAGACGTTTTGGTTCTGTACTAATAGATAAAGAACAGCAGCTCTGTTGTCTGCTTTGCGCAGAGTTCTCTACAAAAGAGATTAGTGTAGTGACGCAGCAAAGCATTCCGACTATTTATCAGCGGAAGACGAATATCCGGAAGAAGCTGGGAATGGGGGAGAAAGAGGATATCGTCGGTTTTATTCTGGAGAAATAACAAATATTACCTGCTTTTCGCACACTCTTATGTGTATTCGTGTTTGCACGGGTTATGAATTAATTCACCACAGAGCAACACAGAGTTTAATCAATTTGAAATCAAAAGAATAGAACTCCGTGATACTCTGTGGTGAATAGTTCATTACTATACGCTTATCACTAAACCCTAATCACTTTTATTCCTTTCCATACTTTATTGTCAGATATTATCATTGTGCATTTTTGTCAAGTGTCGGTGTCTTTCGGCGGGAGGCAGATGGCATTTTCAAGAGTCCGTACGAGGCGGAAAAGTCCGGCAGCAAGTCGGCGGTCAGGACATGCGGATGTCACCGCTGATGAGAAGCGCATGTCATGGGGGGTGACATGCCGGATGTCATGGGTGGTGACAAGCGCATGTCATGACCACCCCTCTGCGCACCCCCTCTACAGATACTTCCAGGCGGGTTATACAGGCAAGTCTTGTATGCGAAAAGGCTCCGGCACTGGCAGAAGGTTCTGTCTTTCACCGGAGCCTTTCTTCCATATTCACTTGTCATTTCATCCGCCTTGAAAGTGGGTGGCTGCTGGCTTGGCAACGGTGTGGCGAATGTAAGTATTTATTTCTGTACCACCAAGGGGTAGGCGGAATAATTTATTAATGTGAATCCGTAGTTGAAATTAGCTCCTTCTTATAGCGGAAATGAAATAGAAGCTGTATCCGGTTCGCGGAAATGAACGTGCCTATTGCATGCATATAAATAGTATATAGACTCTCAAAAGGCAAATATAGAGAAGCTTAAGCTTAATATGTTGATAATTAGTGATGTATGCGTCTCTAATATAGAACTTTTATATCCCGATATAGAGTGCTTGAGACATGTTTCACCCCTAACTTTGCATCAGGTAAAAACGAAAAGTGAAACATTTAAATCAATCGAACGATGAAAGCAAATTCAATGAAGACTATCGGGAAAAGACTCGGATTCTTAATCCTTATCATGTGTGTGGCAGTTTCTATTTCTGCTCAAACTTATCAACTCTCCGGTTGCGTGCAGGACGAAAACAATCAGCCGGTGGAAGTAGCGAATATTCTGCTGAAACAGGCCAAAGACAGCACCTATCTTACCGGTATGCTGACGGATGCACAAGGCTGCTTCACCTTTGCTCAACCTAAAGGGGAATATCTGCTGCACATCACTCTGATCGGCTGTGAAGACATCTATCTGCCCGTCTCCTTACAGGGAAATAAGAATGTAGGTATGCTCACTCTGAAATCCTCTTCCACCTTTTTAAATGAAGTGACCGTTACGGCAGCCCGTCCGGTAATCAAGCGCCTGGTGGACAGAGTTGTTTTTGATACACATAATGCCATTGCTACTGCCGGGGGAAATGCACTCGACCTTTTGCGTGAAGTGCCCGGTTTGCGCGTTGGGCAGAACAGTATTGACATCATAGGTAAAGGTGGCGTGAAGATATATATCAATGATCGTGAAACGAAACTTTCCGGTGACGAGTTGATTGACTATCTCCGTTCTTATGACGCCTCTCAGATACAGAAAGTGGAAGTAATCACTACTCCGCCCTCCAAATATGATGCGGCTGGCAACGCGGGTATTATCAATATACGCCTGAAGTCACGCCCTAAAGATTATCTGGGAGGTACGGTATCTGCTTCTTATAATGCAGGCGAAAAGGAAAATTACGGTTATGGTGGTGTAAACCTGAACATCAGTAAAGGTCGTGTATCTTCCTTTATCAATGCAGGCACTACGCAAGGCAACTATGAGAACCGTGAGGCGAATCGTCGCTATTTTGCCCTGAATACTTGGGATGGACGTACGGATTATAAGAAATACATGCAGAGTTATTATGGCCAGGCAGGTGTGGACTTTGCTCTGGAACGCAACTGGACGTTAGGTTTGCAAGCCGTTTACAATCACAACAACCCTAAAGATTCCAAAGCAGTTTCTATTACGGAAGTTTATGATGTGGCTACTGCCCGTCTGGACTCTCTCTTATTCTCTGACAGTGAAGAAGGAACTAAAGCCGACCGCATCAATTTGAATTTCCATACCGATAAGTCCTGGGGTGATAAGGGTAAAAAGATGACCTGGGATGTGGATTATCTGTATGATAAGAGGGATGGCCACATGGGATTCCTGTCTGACACTCAGACCCCTGATGGTGTAACCATACCCGGAACCAATTTCGATTACAGTTATTTGCAAAACCGCAAAGTAGATGTATTCTCTTCTGCACTCGACTTTACACTTCCGTTTGAGAAGTATAAGGTGACCGCAGGTGCCAAGGTTTCTTTCACGAATACCCGTAACCGTATCAATTATGATACTTCGGACCCGACACTGGTGCAGGACGACTACTTCCACTATAAAGAACAAATCTATGCTCTTTACGCTGACTATAACCGCGCGTTTGGCAAGCAGTTCTCTATGCAGCTGGGTTTGCGTATGGAACACACCCGTACTACCGGTATCTCCGAGTCGGAGAATACGACGGACAAGCACGATTATACCCGTCTGTTCCCTACACTCTATTTCCTATATTCACCTGATGAGCAGAATGCGTTGAACCTTAGTTTGTCCAATCGCATTTCCCGCCCTTCACAGAATATGGTGAACCCTTTCCCGTTCTATCAGAACAAGTACACCTATGCCCGCGGAAAGGAAGACCTGAAGCCGAGTTATACGTACAATGCCGAATTGGGATATACATTCAAGAACAATCTCAATATCTCTGCCTTTTATTCTTATTCGGACGATGTATTCTTTCAGGTTGTAGGTCTGGATCCGGAAACTAATGTCAGTTCTTTCCTGTGGGATAACTTTATGGAGACACACTCTTTCGGGCTGAATAACTCCTATACATTCCGTACAAAATGGATGCAAGCTTATGCTCAGCACGGTGTAAACTATAGCCGTACGACTTCCAGTGCCGCTTCCACATCAGCCGAAGAGAAAGGATGGGCTTATAATGCCAGTTTGCGCAATACGTTCTTCCTTAATCCGAAGAAGACATTTATCGGAACGCTTTCAGGTTGGTTTACTTCACGCCAGTATAGTGGAGTATATCTGATAAAACCTACTTATGGCGTCAGTGCGGGTTTGCTCTATCGCATGCTGGATAATAAGCTCAGTCTTAGCCTGAACGTCAACAATATTCTGATCAGCCATTCGAAGCTTGAAACTGTTTCCAATGGAGTCCGGATGACGACGGACAATCAGTTTGCCTTTACCGGTTTCCGCATCGGTGTTTCCTACACGTTTGGTGGAGATATCCGCAGCAAGGGACAGCGTAATAGTAACTCAGATATTCAGAACAGATTATAAACATTGCTTTCATCGTTTTTACCTAGCTGAAAGCACTCCCGTGGCGGGAGACGGACGGCTTGTCAGAGTGAAACAGAGGTTTCACCGGACAGGCCGTTCACTTTATTTCCATAAAGTATATGAATCATTCCTCCTTTTCTACCAGTTTTTACCCCTTACTTTCTTCATGATTGCTCACTTTTGCATACCAACAAACAAATCTATAAGAGGAAGTATATGAAAAACAAAATGAAAAACCGAGTAATAGAGATGAAGGACTTATGCCTTTTATGGCTCTTCTTGTTCTTATTAGGTGGAATACCGGCAGGAGCGACTACTATTTCTGATGATGGATCAGCATCCGGTACGGAAGAATTAATCGCTTTCCCCGGCGCTGAAGGTTTTGGCCGGAATACTACCGGTGGTCGCGGTGGTAAAGTTTATCACGTCACTACATTGGAAGATGGAATGCAGGCAGGAACCTTACGTCATGCACTTGCACAAACAGGTGCACGTACGGTGGTTTTTGATGTAGCCGGGACTATCTTCCTGAACAGACCTTTAAGAATCACTAACGGAGATTTGACTATTGCCGGACAAACGGCGCCGGGGCAAGGTATCTGTATTGCCAGACGTCCGGTAACTATTAACGCCAACAATGTCATTGTTCGTTATGTACGGTTTCGTGTCGGCAATGAAGGCGGTGGAGAACCCGACGGACTTGGAAGTACCGATTGCAGGAATGTTATTGTAGACCATTGTTCTATCAGTTGGTCGGTAGACGAGTGTTGTTCGGTGTACGGTGGTGAAAACCTGACTGTCCAGTGGTGCCTTGTTTCCGAAAGCCTTCGGACGGCCGGTCATGCCAAAGGTAAACACGGATATGGAGCCATCTGGGGAGGAGCGAAAGCGTCTTTTCATCATAATCTGCTGGCACACCATGAAAGTCGTTTTCCCCGACTTGGTCCCCGTCCTTTCACTCAGGAACGTGAGCATGTGGATATGCGGAACAACGTTTTTTATAATTGGGCGGGAAATGGCTGCTATGGTGGAGAGGGAATGCATGTGAACATCGTGAACAATTATTATAAACCGGGTCCGGCTACTCCCAAAAACAGTCCTGTACGCTATCGTATTGCCGCTCTTGGAGTGCGTACTACGAAATATTGTACCAAGGCGGATGGTAAACCTAATGTTTGGAAACCTATGGAACATGTATGGGGGAAATTCTATGTGGACGGTAACGTAATCGAAGGTAATAAGGAAGTCACCAAGGATAACTGGACAAAGGGTATTTACGAACAAATAAACAACTCATCCTGCGATAATACTTTCACCAAACAAGTGAAGAAAGAGATGCGTCTGGTCAAACCTCTGGATGCAGGCATTGTCACTACACATACCGCCGAACAGGCGTATGATCTTGTATTGGCCCATGCAGGCTGTTCCAAACAACGTGATATTATAGATATACGTATTATAGAAGAAACCCAAAACGGTACGGCTACTTACATTGGCAGCGTGACGAAAGGTGCTGAAAATGCTCCCGGATTGATCGACTTACCGGCAGATGTGAAACCGGAGGGAACCACCAGTGCCTGGCCGGAATTAACGAATGGCGGTGTTACAGCCGATGAGCTAAGAGATACTGATGGCGATGGTATTCCAGATACATGGGAAACAACTCATGGACTGAATCCGAAGGATGCTTCCGATGGCATTACTACCACATTGAGTAAGGAAGGTTATACCAATTTGGAAGTCTATATGAACAGTCTCGTACCGTAGGAACCAAGAAACAATTATCAAACATAAAAGTATGAAGAAGATTATTTTTACTGCACTACTTGTCGGAATCTTATCCGGAGGATGTGCACAGGAGAAGGAAGCAGTCTCTCCATTTCAGGCTGTAGTGGCTCAAGATGGCAGCGGCGACTATGCAACTATTCAGTCTGCCGTAGATGCGGCGCCGGAGAATCGGCAGGAACCATGGCTCATTTTCGTAAAGAACGGTTCGTACCGTGAACAGGTAATTATCCCTGAGACCAAGACTTACATTCATCTCATTGGGCAGGATAAAGATAAGACAATCATCCATCACCGTCTCAATGTAGGCGGAAAACCCGAAGAAGGTACTGCGCCTGAGAAGACTGCTTTCTGGGAACATTCTGTTCATAATCCTTCCTCTGAAGTTTACAAATTAGAAGGCAGCGTTGTTTATGTGAAGGGAGCCCATTTTTATACAGAGAATATTTCTTATCTTAATGATTGGGGGGTAGATAGCCAAAGTGGTCCTCAAGCTTTGGCTATGAGTAGCCAAGCTGATTGTGCGGCATACAATAATTGTATTTTTCGCTCTTTTCAGGATACCTGGATGACTTCCAGAACTGACTCCCACCGTCTTTATGCGAAGGATTGCTGGATTGAAGGAGCGGTAGATTACTTTTATGGCAGTGGAGATGCTTTGCTTGAGAACTGTACATTATATAATGTACGCAGTGGTTCTGTAATAGTTGCTCCCTCTCATAAAAATGTGAGGTTCGGATATGTATTTCGCAACTGTATAGTGGATGGTAATGCCGCTGCTGCCAATGGTAAACAAAAGTTGGGACGTCCGTGGCATAATTCTCCTCGTGCAGTTTATATACATACCACTATGCGCATTCCTCTTGCTCCCGAGGGGTGGACAAACATGGGTGCTATTCCGGGGTTATTTGCAGAGTATGACAGTCGCGATGCTGAAGGTAATATACTTGACCTGAGTCAACGTAAGACTGAATATGACGGACGTGGTCCTAATAATCCACCGAAAGGTTCCTGTCGTGCAACAATCACGAAGGAAGAAGCGGATGGCTATGTATACGAACGTATAATTCCAGGAGATGACGGATGGGATCCCCGTGTGATGATGGAAAAATTGCCGTCTCCCGCAAAGTTGAAGAAAAAGGGGTTGAAAGTTAGTTGGAAAGCAGTACCTGCCGCCGCCGGATATGTCATTTTTGATAATGACCATGTTGTCGGTTTTGCAAAAGAGCCGGTCTATAATTTGTCATCTGAAATAAAAGGAAATTTAAAAGTATGTGCTGTCAATCGTTATGGTTCATTAGGAACAGAGAGTGTCCTTTAGTTAATGAATTGTAATGGCGCTATAATATATTGACATTTTTTGCATGTGGAATCCCGGGCTTATGAAAGTCTGGGATTTTTTTGTTAAAACTACTCAGTTATAGCCTCAAACTGAATTATTACTCCCTTTCTGGATGATTTTACTCTTTGAATACTCTTCTAATTCTGAATTTTGCAAAAGAATTAATAACACAGGTTAAGTTAAGAAATGAAAAGCTTTACGAAAAACACTGTACTTATTGTTTAACTAAATAATACTATCATGAAACAAGAAATCGAAAAGATGAAGAGCAGGTTGCTTCTGCTGGCATTCATTTTAATGGTGCCTATTGGAGTGTTTGCTCAAAACATTA
Organism: Bacteroides sp. MSB163; assembly: GCF_036416795.1. Lineage (NCBI taxonomy): Bacteria > Pseudomonadati > Bacteroidota > Bacteroidia > Bacteroidales > Bacteroidaceae > Bacteroides > Bacteroides maternus. Next base: position 3,046,071 of record NZ_CP143867.1, read on the forward strand.
CGGTAAAAGGTAATGTGACTGATTCGGAAGGAGAACCTATTATCGGTGCCACTGTTATGGAAAAAGGTAAAAGCCAGAATGGGGTCATCACTGACTTAGATGGTAATTTTACTCTGAATGTGTCAGGTAAAGGAAAAAAGATTGTTATTACCTATATAGGTATGAAAACGGAAGAAGTGGATGCGGTAACCGGAAAGACTTTGAAGATTGTCTTGAAGGATGATTCGCAAACACTGGACGAAGTAGTAGTAGTTGCCGTAGGTTATGGTAACGCACGCAAGAAAGATTTGACTGGCGCTATTTCTTCCGTAGGTGAGAAAACATTGAAAAACATCCCAACTACTTCAGCTTCAAGTGCCATTACGGGACGTTTGGCGGGTGTAAGCGTTGTTACAACTGAAGGTTCACCTGATGCAGCCGTTAATATTCGCGTACGTGGTGGTGGTTCTATCACGCAGAGCAATGAGCCGCTGTTCATTGTAGATGGATTCCAGGTGAGTAATATTAATGATATTCCTCCGACGGATATTGAAAGCATTGATGTGTTGAAGGATGCTTCTTCTACTGCCATTTATGGTGCTAAAGGAGCTAATGGTGTAATTTTGGTTACTACAAAAGGTGGTCGTGCCGGTAAGACAGAAGTGACATTCAATGCATCATTGGGTTTGAACCGTTTCTATAATGAAACTGAGGTTCTTTCTCCCTATGAATATGTTTACTATCAGCGTGAATTGGACCCGGCTAAGAATGCAGGCTTTTTTGACCGCTATGGACAGTGGGAAGATGTCGATATTTATAAAGGTAAAGAAGGGCTCAACTGGCAACGTAAATTGTTTGATCGTACCGGATTGAAGCAGAGCTACAACGTAAACATTAACGGTGGTAGTGAGTCTTTGATTTATAGTATAAGCTACACACGTGATGATGAAACTTATATTATGCAAACATCCAAATATCGTCGTGATAATCTGAACTTGAAGTTAAGCAAGAATTTTAATAAAAAGTTGAGATTGGATCTTAATGCTAAAATGAGTAATAATGTTATTGACGGCCCCAGTGTATCCAGTGGTTCCAAACTACGTGACTGCGTGAAGTATCCCCCTATTGGTACGCTTACTGACCTAACGGAAGACGATCTGGCTGGTGATAATGAATTGATCCCTGAAAATATCAGTAACTTGAACGACCCCTTCTACAATATTACCAACGAGTATAAGAAGCAGTCCAAGTTCAATAATACCTATAATGTTGCTTTAATATGGGACGTTATTAAAGGATTACAGTGGCGTGCAGAAGGCACTTATGGCTTTACTTTTGATCGTACTGATAATATTTATCTGAAGAATACAGGTGAAGCGAATGGTAAGGCTGGACAGCCTGTTGCCTATCGCCAATATTGGAATGGTTCAAAATGGACATTCCGTACTTTGCTGACTTATAAATTCAAGTTGAAGAAGCATCGTTTTGACGTTATGGGCGGTATAGAAGCTAATAATTCTGAGAAGGATGATATGAAAGTCAATTCGGATTATTATCCGGGTGATTATCTGGCTAATGACATTCTGGCTATGTGGAACAATGGTACTGCAGAACCCACTTATACGACCATTAATGAACCTGACCGTAGCATGTCCTATTTCGGTCGTGCCAATTACATTCTGAATGATCGTTATTATCTGACTTTTACGTTGCGTGCAGACGGTACTAACGTTTTTGCACCTGGAAATAAGTGGGGTATTTTCCCAGCTGCATCTGCTGCATGGCGTATTTCGGACGAAAGTTTCATGGAATGGTCTAAAGACTGGTTGTCCACTTTGAAGATGCGTGCCAGTTACGGTAAGTCCGGTAATGCTCGTGTCGGTTCCTATTGGCGTCAGACTTATAGTCCGGTAACTTCTACTAAGAATCTTTATTATCAGAATGAAATTGGACAGAGTAGCTTGCAACCTGCCAAACGTCTGCGTAATGAAAATCTGACTTGGGAGTCTAAGTTCTCAACGAACGTAGGTTTTGACTTTGGTTTCTTCAATAATCGTATAAATCTGACATTTGATTATTATAATGATGTTACTAAGGACTTGATTATGGAAGTGCAGTTGCCCTCTAATGCAGGTTATAGTAGCCAATACCAAAATCTTGGTCAGACCACCAATCGCGGTGTAGAGTTGTCGTTGAATGCAAATCTCGTTCAGACGAAAGATTTCTATCTTGACTTTAATTTTAATATTGCTTTCAATAAGAATAAGGTAGATGCCTTGTATGGTGCCAATGGCGACGAGATGATTCTTTCTGGTGGTGGAACAGAGACTGGTAGCGATAACTATCGTGTTTTTGTAGGCCAGGAAGTTGGTTTGATGTACGGTTATGTGTCTGATGGTATGTATTCTTTTGATGATTTCACTTTCAATCCTACCACTAAAAAGTGGGATATTGTGACGACTAAAGATGAAAATGGTGTACCAATCGTTACAGATTGTTCGGGTGTACTTTCTCGTGCAGGAGGTTATTTCGGACCTGGTCACATGAAATTGAAGGACTTGAATGGTGATGGAGTTATTGATGCTGATAATGACCGTAAAGTAATCGGTCATGCGTTGCCGAAACACACCGGTGGTTTTAGTTTTAATGCCGGTTGGAAAGGTTTCGATGTTACAGCGATGTTCAACTGGTCTTATGGTAATGATATTCTGAATATCAATAAAGTGGACTACACTTCTTATACAGGTTCTAAACGTTATCAGAATCTGAGTAATGATATGAGATTGGCAAATCGTTTTACAACAATAGATCCTGTTACAGGACTTAATATCTATTATGGTGAATATGCCAACCCTGAACGTTTGCAGGAAATTAATTCCAATGCTTCCATCTGGCATCCGTTAATGAACAATACGATTACCACAGACTGGTTGGTAGAAGACGGTTCGTTTTTACGCTTAGGTGTTCTGACGCTGGGATATACTCTCCCGAAATATTGGACTCAAAAGTTCGGTGTGAAAAGCCTGCGTGTCTATGCTACTGGAAATAATTTATTCTGTCTGACAGGATATAGCGGTCAGGATCCGGAAGTAAATACAAGTTCCAGCAATATGACTCCTGGTTATGACCGTTCGGCTTATCCGAAGTCCAGATCCTATATTTTCGGATTAAATGTTACATTCTAAACTAATAAACTTATGAAATTACAGAATATAGTATATGTATTGACGGTGGGAGGTGTGCTGTTAACCTCTTGCAGCGATTTTCTTGATACGGAATCTCCCTCGGTACAAAGTAGTACTGTTACTTTTGAGAATGAAGGTATGACGCGTTCGGCTATTATGGGAGTTTACTCCGAATTAGCAGGTACGTATGTTTATGGACAGAAAATGTCGGTTAACTGGCAAGGCGTTTCAGATATTGAATTGGCTAGTGGTTATGCTACTGACCCATCCAAAGATCTGACAAGTGATACAGGGGCGGCCAATTATTATTGTGACTGGTACAACAAGACCCTGCAATGGGGATACATTTTTAAAATGGCAGAATTGGCCAGTACGGCTGTGGATGGCATTCGTGCTTCAGCGCTTTATAAAAGTGGAAATGCGGCGATGAAGCGTTATTTGGGTGAGGCTTTAACATTGCGTTCATTGTCTTATTTTGAATTGGTTAGGCGTTGGGGAGATATTCCTTTTAAGGAAGGTATGTCTAACTCGGATCTTTCCAATGTATATATGGGAAAGATTAATCGTGATAGTATTTATTCAAGTATTGTTCGTGACATGCAGGAGGCAGTTAACTATTTGCCTTGGGTAGGAGAAAATTCTGATTATAATTGCGAACGTGTGAATAAAGGATTTGCTAAGGGATTATTGGCTCGTATTGCTCTTTTTGCAGGAGGATGGTCGGTTCGTGACGGTAATCAGTTTCCTGATGATTCTAATGTAGAACACTATCCTAATGTTGAAGGAAATCCCGGTATGGAGGAAGTAGGAGGTTATTATGTTGGTAGACCTAAGAATTGGCGTGATTATTATGAAATAGCCGAGCAGCAATGTGCTGAAATTATTGGTGCTCCGGAGAATCCTCATCAATTGGATCCTGATTATGGACATATCTGGAAAACAGTTTGTGGCTTGAATTATAACGAATATAATGAGAATCTTTTTGAAGTAGCTAATGGAGTAGGGTATAGTGGTGACATCGGTACATTGATGGGACGTACAATGGACGGTGGAATCGGGTATGGCAGCCGTGGTTTCGGTGGTTCTTATGTATGTTCAAATGCTTATTATTTCTATTCATTCTCTCCGACTGATACTCGTCGTGATTATGCTTGTTACTGGCCTCAGTATAAGAAAGATTCAGATGCGAAGAGAAATCGTGAGGTGATGCAGACTGATATAATGAACGTGAAATTGGGCAAATGGGGCTTCTTCTGGACTTCTAATGCATATCGTTCTATAGCACAAACAGCTACGGCTCGTACTCCGACCGGTATTAACTGGATTGTGATGCGTTATTCAGACGTCTTACTGATGTTTGCTGAAGCTCGTTATATGTTGGGTAAAGGAATAGATTCAAATAGTGAAATAGCTAATATCAGTGCCCGCAACGCATTGGAACAAGTTCGTACGAGAGCTTTCGGTGCCGGTTCTGAAGAAGTGAATAAATATGATGCTGATTTCTTTGAGGCTATTGTTAACGAACGTGCCTGGGAACTGGGTGGTGAAGGTATCCGTAAATTGGATTTAGTTCGTTGGGGATTACTCGATTCTAAAATAGAGGATATGAAAAAGGCGATGCTTTATTTGCTGGACGGTACTCATACCATAAAAATCTTCGACAAAACGTATGAACCAACTGATTTCCCGGTGAAAGTGTACTATAGATATGATAAGGAAGGTGAATTCATTGATTTGTCTTCAGCCAATTTCTATCGTAACCTGGCTGATAATCCCGATACGGAAGTTTATTCGGAAGCGAATTGGTTCCCCCGTTCCTATTGGAATTTGGCCGAAGGCAAAGAAAACTCTTTAGTTGATAATTCAGTAAAGATATTGTCTTGTGCCACTGGTCTGCGTAAATCTTATGATTATACGGAATTGCTGGGTACTTTGAAGTATGGCGAGTTGATTCAGGCTAAGTTGAATCTGATAGATATAGGTAATGAGATCTGTAATTATCGTCATTTCCATTCTATCTATTATGATGATATCTATAAGTCAAAAGGGTATTTGAAGAATTCTTATGGATATGATAAGCAAAAATAAAAAGTTAACTTATTAAAGAATGAATATATGAAACTTAGAAATATATATTATATCTTATTGGGAGTTCTGGCATTTTCTGCCGTTGCTTGCCAGGAGGATGCCAATGACTGGGGGATAGAACCAGGTCATGACCGGTTATTCCGTACTACAGAATTTAAAGTGACTGATAATACATCTCCTACTTCGATAATGTTAAGTTACAGAGGTATAACGGATGCTTCAAAGTATATCTTTGAATTTAGTAAAGGAGATAGTCTGGAATTTACAAATATAGTGAAGACTGTAGAAATTCTGGCGGACACCTTGACACCGTATCGTCAGGAGACTACTGCGGTTAAAACGGAATATCGTACATTGTTCACAGACTTGGATGGAACCAGCCGTTATTCAGTACGTGTAAAAGCAATAGATGGAAAAACAGGTAAAGAGTCCGGTTATGTGGGACTTTTCTTTGAAACTCCGGATGAGCAGATATTTACGGAGGTTATTCCTTCTACTTCCGGTGCTGTCCTGAAGTGGAAAGCCGATAAGACCGCTACTCATATCCGCCATGCCGAATTGAAATTTACGGTGGAAGGAGAAGGGGAAGAACAGACTGTTTTGATTGATACAGTATGGGTAGAACCCGCTCACGAGTTAACTGCAACTGAAAAACAGGCAGGAACTTATTCCATTAAAGACTTGAAGGCAGGAACTAATTATCTGGCATATATCCTGAATGGCGATGTGCTTAGAGGTAAATATAGATTTTTGACACTGGGATCTTCTGTAGGAGAAACAATAGACGTACAATCAGGAGATGACATTAATGCTTTGTTAGCTTCTGCTCCGGTAGGACCGGTAACTCTGGCTTTCAAAGGTGGAGAAAGCTATACGTTTGGTGAGATCACTGTGCCGACAAATGTGAAGGCCCTTTATATGGCAGGTAATGTGATTGATGGTCAGCTGCCTCAATTGACGGCTACCAAAATGACATTTGCTGCTCCGCTGGGAACTGTGAAATGGCAGAATATCGATTTGATAAGTGACGGACAATCTCAATTCTTCATTGAAATAGGAAATACGAATTGCTTCAGTACTATAGCCTTTGAGGGATGTCATATCAGTGAAATTCCACGTAGCCTTGTGCGTTTGAACAATGGTGATGTAGAAATAAGTGGTATTACAATCAGTAATTGTATTGTGAAGAATGTAGCATTGAGCGGCTATGGTCTGTTCAATTTCGGTAAAGCTAAATCCCTGAAGAAACTCGTTATTGAAAACTCTACGCTTTGTGAGATTGGTGATCAGTTGATGGATGTTCGTTTTGTTATTGATGAAATAAAAATGAATAAATGTATCTTCTGTAATTATACAATTGGCATGCCGAAGGTATTCCGTTTGGATAAGCAACCGAAGTCTATTGCTGTGACAAGCACTGTCTTTACCGGAACGAATGGTGGCAGCAAGATCAATTCCGGGAATAGTGACTATTCAGGCTTCCTCGATTTCTCTGGTTGCTATTTGACTTCTGACTTTCAGGTAGACTCTAGACCGTTCACGAATGCCAAGTCTTTGTCTATGACATCTCTGGAATTATTCGTAGATCCGATGAATGGGGATTTCCATTACAAACCGGAATTGAAATTTGAGGGTGAAGGCAAAGCCGGTGACCCGAGATGGTGGATACAATAGGTAAGATTCTATATAGGAAAGATTGTTAATGATGGAGGGAGGTTGTTCATATGAACAACCTCCTTTTGTGTTTAATCTGCTCTGAGAAACTTTTCGAATTTTGAGATAGTGCACTTATAGTACCTGAATTTCCCCCATAATACCTAATTTTCCTGGGTATATTTGCATAAAATGATTAACTATAACTCTATAAAAGTAACAGACTATGAAACGATGGATTTTGATTGGTATGGTCGTAGCTTCCGGTATGACTGTACAGGCACAAAACAAATTATCCGAAAAGTTTCCTTATCAGGATACAAGTTTAACTGCAGAAGAACGGGCGGATGATTTGCTCAAAAGATTGACTTTGGAGGAAAAGGCTTCATTGATGATGAACGGTTCTCCGGCTATTCCCCGATTATCGATCAAAGCGTATGGTTGGTGGAATGAAGCACTTCATGGTCTCGCACGTACAGGATTGGCTACAGTATTTCCACAGGCTATCGGTATGGGAGCATCATTTGATGATAGTTTGTTGTATGAAGTCTTTACGGCAGTATCTGATGAAGCAAGAGCAAAGAGCCGGAGATTGGATAGTAAAGGAAATCTGACACGTTATCAGGCACTTACAGTGTGGACTCCTAATGTGAATATTTTTCGTGATCCTCGTTGGGGACGTGGACAGGAGACGTATGGAGAAGATCCCTATTTGACTAGCCGTTTGGGAGTTGCAGTAGTCAATGGTTTGCAGGGACCCGATACAGCACGATACAATAAACTTCACGCTTGTGCAAAACATTATGCTGTACACTCGGGACCGGAGTGGAATCGGCATAGTTTTAATGCTGAGAATATTTCTCCACGAGATTTGTGGGAAACTTATCTTCCCGCCTTTAAAACCTTAGTTCAGGAAGCTAAAGTGAAAGAAGTGATGTGTGCTTATAACCGTTTTGAAGGTGAACCATGTTGTGGAAGTAATCGTTTGCTAACTCAGATTTTGCGTGATGAATGGGGCTTCGACGGAGTCGTTGTTTCAGATTGTGGGGCAGTATCGGATTTCTGGCAAAAAAGAAAGCATGAGACACATCCTGATGCTGCCAGTGCTTCGGCAGATGCTGTCTTAAATGGCACGGATGTTGAGTGCGGAAATAACTATAAATCCTTACCGGATGCAGTAAAGGCTGGATTTATCACTGAGAATCAAATAGATATTTCAGTAAAACGCTTGTTGAAAGCTCGTTTTGAGTTGGGAGAAATGGATGAGAATGTCTGGACAGGGATTTCTTCGGATGTTCTGGACTCCCCCAAACATCGCCAGTTGGCATTGCAGATGGCACGTGAAACCATGACATTGTTGCAAAATAATAATAATATACTTCCATTGAGTAAACAGGCAAAAATAGCATTAATAGGTCCTAATGCAAATGATTCGGTTATGCAGTGGGGAAATTATAATGGGCTACCTTCGCATACCATTACTTTGCTTGAAGGTATGCAGCGTTATCTGCCAACTTCTAATCTTATTTATGAACCGGTTTGCGGACACACGGATAGTACTTTGTTCATTAGCTTATTTAACAAATGTTCTACTTCGGAAGGAAACGGTTTTCATTCAACATATTGGAATAATAATACCTTTACAGGGGATGCTGTTACGGAAGTGCAGCAATCCACCCCATTCTTATTTAATACCAATGGGGCTGCTCCTTTTGCACCGGGAGTTATTTTAAGAGGATTTTCTGCTGAATATCGTTCTGTATTTCATCCCGAAAAAACAGAAGACGTTGTTTTTCGTATTCAGATGCGAGGCGCCTATGAACTTTATATTAATGGTAAACTGGTTAAGGAAGACGAAGGAGCCGTGAAACAAATGACTTCCATTTATATGTTGAAGGCAGAATCAGGAAAGTCTTATGATATTTTATTAAAGTATCGTCATTTTGACAAAACGGCAAATCTTAGTTTTGATATGGGAGTAAATGCTCAGATAGATGTGAAAGGATTGTTGGAGCGTATCAAAGATGTAGATGTAGTTATCTTTGCGGGTGGTATCTCTCCGGCACTGGAAGGAGAAGAAATGCCTGTTGATGCAGCTGGTTTCAGGGGAGGAGATCGCACCGAAATCGAGTTGCCGGCTGTACAGCGACGTGTTGTTGAGGCTTTGAAAACTGCTGGAAAACGGATTGTGTTTGTTAATTTCTCCGGTGCAGCTATAGCTTTGGAGCCGGAAAGTCAGAATTGTGAGGCTATCCTGCAAGCATGGTATCCTGGGCAAGCTGGTGGTCAGGCTATTGCCGAAGTTTTGTTCGGTGATTATAATCCGGCTGGAAAATTGCCATTGACATTCTACCGCAATCTGGCGCAAATTCCGGATTTTGAGGATTATAATATGACCGGAAGAACCTACAGGTACATGAAAGAGACTCCTTTATTCCCATTTGGTCATGGACTTAGTTATACTACATTCAAATATGGAAAGTTAAAAATGAATGATGATAAAATTGCTGCCGGTCAAAATCTGAACGTGGTGATTCCTATAACTAATACAGGAAGTCGGGATGGAGATGAAGTGGTACAGGTCTATCTTAAAAAAATGGATGATACAGAGGGACCGGTTAAAACGTTGCGTGCTTTTAAGCGTGTGCGTATTCCGGCAGGAAAGACGGTTGAGGTTAAATTTTCTTTGGATGATACCCAGTTGGAATGGTGGGATGAACAGAGCAATACAATGAGAGTTTGCCCGGGAAATTATACTGTTATGGTAGGAGGTACTTCCTGTGAGAAGAGTTTATTATCACGGGCATTTACCATTCGGTAAAATTATGGAGAGATGATAGCTGAAATATTCAACTATCATCTCTTTTATTCTCTTTGTATTCCGAAGGTGTCATTCCCATTTGTCTTTTGAAACACTTTCCAAAATATTTAGGATCGTTGAAGCCTGTCATGTAAGCCACTTGTGAAAAGTTATATTCTCCGCTGTCTATTAATTGTACGGCACGTTTAATCCTGATTTCGCGTATGAAGTCCACGGGAGACAGACCGATAATGGATTTTAGCTTCTGATAGAAGACAGAACGTCCTAAATTCAGTAACTGGGCAAATTCGTCGACTGTAAGTTCTGAGTTTTCCATTTGTTCTTCCATTACTTGCATCACTTGCTGCATGAACTGCTCATCGTATGAAATGATCTGAGGTTGCGAGGGGGTCAGTTTCTCTTCCAGAGTGGTTTCCTGGGTATTGTTTAATTTTTCCGACCATGCTTTCCAGTAGATTTCCTGCAATTCTTTACGTTGGTGAAGCAAAGACTTGATACGGATTTTTAGATACGTTGCACTGAAGGGCTTGGTGATATAATCGTCTATCCCTTGTTCCAGTCCTGATATGCGATCATCCAGTGATGATTTGGCAGAAAGCAGAATGATAGGTATGTGACATATTTCTCTGTTCTCCTTAATATTCTTTACCATATCAAGGCCATCCATAGCAGGCATCATAATGTCACTGATAATCAGATCGGGAATATATTCCCGGGCTTGGTCCAATCCTTCTTGTCCATTGGTGGCGGTGATTACCCGGTAACTTTCTGACAAGATATCTGATAAGAAGTTTCTTAGCTCTACGTTATCTTCGACAATTAAGATGGATATGGGGTCTTCTTCATTCGATATCTGATTCGGTTCATTGGCTGTCTCTGAAGGAGTAATGTCAGCCATTGAAGCTATTTCAACCATGGATCTTATTTCATTTTTCTTTTCAGCGGGGACTGAATTTCCGTCATTCAATATAAATTCTGTATTTTCTCTTCCCTCATAAACTTTTTGATTCATTGGTAATATAACGGTAAACTCGCTACCTACACCGGGTTGACTTTTTACTTCAATGTTGCCACAATGTAGTTCTATCAGTTCTTTAACAAGTGATAGTCCTATGCCTGACGAGGGCTGCAATATATTGAATTTTACCAATGTTTCAAAGCGTTGGAAAAGTGTTTGCTGTTTTTGAAGATCAATACCAATGCCTTCGTCTTTTATAGAAACAATTAATCTGCTACTTTCTACATTGGCAATGACGGTGATAGACTTATTGGCCGGAGTGTACTTGAATGCATTGGATAGCAAATTAAAAATGATTTTTTCAAACTTATCCTGATCGATCCAGGTTTCTATAGCTTCCTGGTTTGTTTCCAATTGGTAATTGATATTCTTTTCTTCGGCAATAAGGCGGAAGTTATCCATTACTTTTTGTAATAGGCTGAGGACGTCTGTCTTTTCCAGCAGCACTTTCATTTTTTTATTCTCTATTTTCCGGAAGTCCAATATCTGGTTTACTAAATGCAACATACGCTCCGTATTCTTGTGCACCAAGGTTAAATGTTTACGGGCATTGGCTGTGAGAGTTTCGTGTTCCAGAACTTCAGTAACCGGACTGGCTATGAGCGTTAACGGAGTACGTAATTCATGCGAAATATCGGTGAAAAAACGCAATTTTATATTTGCCAGTTGTTGTTCAAGATTTATCTGATGACGCAACCGATATATGTAGAGAATGATATAGACGATAGTTGCTGTGGATAACACGAATAATACGACATACAGAATCCATGCCCAGTATGTCTCCCAAAAGGTTGGAAGTACGGTTATGGGTAGGGTACGTGCTTTTTCCATCCATACTCCGTCGCTGTTGGTGGAACGTATCTGTAATTCATATTCTCCCGGAGGCAGGTTGATATAGCTGGCTGAACGGCTGTTATCCACTTCATTCCATTTTTCTTCCAATCCTTTCAGACGGTAAGCATAGCTGATTGATTCCGGCGCTACATAATCCAAAGCTGCAAATTGGAAAGTAACATTGCGCTCGGATGGTTTCAGCCGTAGTTCTTTCAGATCATTGATATCTAAATTCTGGGAGGTTCCTTGTATTTTAAACCCGGTGAATACAATGGGAGGGGCATAACTACTTTTCTGAAGATGTTCGGGACTAATTTTGAGTATTCCGATATCTGTTCCTAATAGCAATTGATTATTTTCCAGCACAGGAGCTGCCTCTGTAAAGTAAAGCTCTTGTTGCATGTACTTTTTATCATAATATTCGAATGTTTCCTTTTCCGGATTGAAACGGGTAAGTGCATTTTCCGAAATTACCCATAGGCTTCCTTCTTTATCTTCTATCATAGACTGGACGAGGTCAGATGGTAAACCATCTTTTGTCGTATAAGGTTTAAATTCGATGTGTTCACTTAATAGATTTTCAGAAAGGACTTTATTGATTCCTCCGGTAAATGTAAGAATGTAAGTTGCTTTCCTGTTATCTGTGTAGACATAGGTAACATCATTGCTGCTGAGGCTGGATACTTCATCTGGATGGCGTAGATTTCTATAGAAACAGATATCTTCCGGTTGCTTAAATTCACTGGAGAAAGTCAACAAGCCCTCCGTAGTGCAGACAAGAATGGCATTATTAACTTCGGTGATGTAACGTACTTTGGTAAAATGGTTTTTAGGGTATTCCTTCAGCTGATTATCATTATGTATGAAACGAATTTCTCCTTCAGCTGTTTCCTCTAATAAATTTAGCCCTCCACCATAGCAACCTATCCAGATTCGTTTCTGGTGATCTTGATAAATACTGTAAATACTATTATAGCTCAAACTATACGGATCGTCTTCCTGGTGAGTAAATTGACGTATCTGAAAATGATCTTTGCTGTCTCTTGTTAATCGGAAAAGACCATCCAATTTACTTCCCATCCAGATGATTCCATTTTCATCTTCCATAAAACAATAGATGTTCTTTTGGAAAGATATGGGTTGTGAACTGATGGTACCTTCAGGGGTCAGATATCCTTTCAAACTTCCATCCGGCTGATAAATTCGTACATATCCTTTTTTGCTGGCTGTCCAAAGCTCATTTTTTTCGTCTATCAGGAAAGCGCGTGTCTCAAAACCGGTATCCATAGCTTGCAGAGAGCATGCGTATGTAGAAAATGAGATTTTTGTAACATCCCAGTGATTGCATATCCAGAGATTGCCCTGTCGATCTAAAAAAGAGTTCAGAATAACGGGGGTGAATTTTGTATCAGGATTATTATAATCAGTATAATAAGATTTCAGTTGTTTGTTTTTTCGGTCATAATAAGAGAATCCACCTCTATGTGGGACCATCCACAGTGTTCCTTGCTTATCTTCAAATATCAGGTCGCGGCTTAAGCGTTCGGCTTTCGGCAGGTCTTCTTTCGGAGTAATATAATGTTGCTTCTCTTCTGTTTCTAAATTGTAACGCACTACTCCGGGCATATCGGAGTATAGCCATAATTCTCCGAAGCTATCTTTGAATACAGACAAAACTTCGATGGAGGGATTAGTAGGAGTACGGGGATCTATTAACCGGTATCTTTGATCTTTTGCAAAGTAAATATAGAGTCCGTTGTCTGTGCAAAGTCCTATGCTGTCTTTTCCCAGTCTATTGATAGAATTGATAGTATTGGAGGTTGAAAAGGGCATTTCATGAAATTGAAGTTGCTGTGTCTGGGGAAGATATATTACTAACTGGTTGTTGGCAGATACCAGGTATATATTGCCGTTATCTTCTTTGATATTCTTGAATGGAATATCGGATTCTATTTTCTTTTTACCAATGATAGAAACTCCTTTGTTGGTTAATATCCACTCGTCACCATCGCTATCTTGAAAAATGGTGATTATTTGATCTCCTTTCAGATTCTTCTCTTCGATATTATATAAGGTTATTCCTTTTCCTTCCTGAGCCTTGTATGCTTGTTCGTCGATGCGGAATGCTCCACGGTCACATACGATCCAACTTACTCCTTTAGGTAGTGCATAGACATTCTGCACAGCGTAGGTCTGCTGTTTGGGGGCTTCGTAAGGACGTAAGATGTCTATGAATTTCTCTCGGCGGCTATCGAATAGATAGACTCGCGAGTCATAAGTCTGACACCAGATGTCACAGGTTTGTGTCTGTATGATTTTGGCTATGCGGTTACTGGTTAAGGTACATCCGTCTCCCGGAAATGCTTTATAGTTTTTGAAAGTGTATCCGTCGAATTTATTTAAGCCATTCCAAGTGGAAAACCAGATAAATCCTTTGGAATCTTGCAGGATGTTGGTGACAGACCTTTGTGCCAATCCGTTATAAGCGGAGAAACGTTGAATTTGACAAATTGGTTGTGCGATGGCTACACAAGGGATAAAAAGACAAATCAATATTAAATAATGGACTTGAAATATAATGCACTTTTTCATAGTATTGACTAATTTGTAACTGCTTTGCAAAGATATAAATTATCTGTTTTACTACTATGTATTCTAATAGTAAATGTGGGTGGATTTTCAGCACTTCGGTAAAGGAAGTATGGATGTGGAATTATTATATAGCATATGTGGAATATTTGTTTCCTTAGGTATATTATCGGGCTTGTGGCTACCCAGAAAGCTGTTTTTAAACATTGTGAACATTCGTTTCCACCTATTGCGATAAATTTTCCCCCTTTAACTAAATACCTTTTCGGACTTTTGTATCAGAAAATCTAAGTGATATTTTTTAGAATTAAATACTATAACTATGGAAATGAAAAATATAGTGATGATTTTTTCCTGCCTTCTTGAAACTGAAGTTAGGAGATCAGAAATAAAGGCGTTACTTTCAATCAATGCATCTTCTTTATGTTGGCAATATTCATCGTCTTGTTGGTGATAAATATTCTGTTGAATCTCTTCAGTGTAGCTGCCGAAAGTTGCTGTTTTACAACCTGTGATGAATTTAGATACTATTATGTTATACTTTAAATGAAAATACTAATGAACATGAATCTTTTTAATTTAAGTAGAGGGTGTATTTACGTTGTATTTTTAGTTCTTTTTGCATTTTTGGGATGCTCTGAAGAGTTGGTTGAGAAGAGAATGGCAGAATCTTCCACCCGAAGTATTACCTCTGTTGATGAGGCTTTAGGAGATTCTTCTATCATCGATCCTGTCTGTGATTATGAACTAGTAGATGGTACTGATTTACTTCTGTCTATCGCAATGGTAAAGTTTAATTGTTCAGAATTATTAGGAGTGGTGAGTGCATATCCGACATTAAATGAAGAAGGTCAATATACTCGAAGATATTATAAGGATGGAAAATATAGAATTCAATTTGGTGGCACTGGAATTTATTGGGGCGAAGATCAGATCGTTGAAGAACAATTACCTGTTTATCCTGCTAATAAGATTCGTGTACCTGCCAATGAAGAAAAATTTGATTATTTAAGTTTTAAAATAATATTGAATGGTGGTCCCGATAGATGGGAGGGTAAAGCGCAATGTATTTATATGAGATATATGTTGTGTTATTTAGATTATACATATAGGTATGTCACCCTTTATAATTCGGAAGATGATCCTCAGCATTATAGCTGCACTATTCAGTTACCTATTTATACGTATAATATTACCGGATATATAAGTATTGATGATTGCCGTTTTTCGGAAGATAATCGAGATTATGGACCAGCTTATTTCTGAATGAGAGTTTATGAATAATTTAATTATATTGTTTAACCAAGTAATGCTATCATGAAACAAAAAAATGGAAAGATGAAGAGTAGATTACTCCTATTATTGGCGTTGTTATTAATGGTGCCTGTCGGAGTGTTTGCTCAAAACATTACAGTGAAAGGTACTGTGACAGACTCACAGGGGGAGACGGTTATCGGTGCCACTGTAGTGGAAAAAGGTAATACTTCCAATGGTGTTACCACTGATTTAGATGGTCACTTTACGTTAACTGTCGCTAAAGGTAAAAAACTGGTGATTTCCTATATCGGTATGGAAACCCAGGAACTGGATGCCGTTGCCGGTAAAGAACTAAAAGTTGTCTTGAAGGATGATTCACAAGCACTTGATGAAGTGGTTGTTATTGGCTATGGCAGTAAGGCGAGAAAGGATTTGACGGGTTCCGTCGGTTCTGTTTCAGGTGCCAAATTGGCTGCTGTTCCTGTTACTTCAGCTGCTGTAGCTCTGCAAGGTAAGATTGCTGGTGTACAGGTAACCACGGTCGATGGTGCTCCGGGAGCTGATATCAATATCCGTGTGCGTGGAGGTACGTCCGTGACGCAAAGTAATGACCCGCTTTATATCGTAGACGGTTTTCAGGTAGACAATATTAATGACATTCCACCGACGGACATTGCTTCCATCGATGTGTTGAAGGATGCTTCTTTGACTGCTATTTACGGTGCAAAGGGTGGTAATGGTGTTGTAATTGTGACTACGAAATCTGCTCAACAGGGTAAGATAACTGTAGGTGTGAATGCTCAAATGTCAGTAAGCAAGCTTTCTAAAAAACTTGATTTGATGGATGCTTACGACTATGTACAGTATCAATATGACTGGGCAGCTTCAAATGGCGGTATGCGTAGTGGTCCAGCTAAATATTTTCGCGCTAACTTTGGTAATCCGAACGACTTGGATTTATATAAGTATGCTCCTACTCATGACTGGCAAGATCAGGTAATGGGAGAAACTCCGTTGAACTATTCTACTAATGTAACAGTTGGTGGTGGTTCCGAGAAGTTCCGTTTCAATACTTCTTTGACTCAATCGGAGGATAAAGGTATTATTTTGGGGTCCGGTGTTCGTCGTACTAACTTGAACGTTAAAATTAATGCTCAGTTAACCAAGAACTTGACATTAACAATGAATCCTCGTTTTACATATCGTCGTGACACAGGAGCCGGTGGCGATAAAGTCGGTAGCGGTGGTATTATTGATGTATTACGCTATCGCCCCTCAAATGGTTTGCGTGAATTTGCAACCTGGGATCCGGCAACAGTTGATCCGGACGATGAAGCAATCTTCGCTTACACTAATCCGAAGAGCGATATCGGTCAGAATGTAAAGTTGAAGCATGCTTACAGTTACACTAATCAGTTCTCTTTGGATTGGAAACCTATCGAAGGTTTAACACTTCGTACCGAAGCTGCTCATTCTATCCAATTTTCTGATGAAAATAACTTTTTCGGTCGCTTGACCAAAACAGGTCAGGATAATTCGAAAATGCCGGTTGCTGAAATTAAAGACAAGCGTAAAGAGTCTTATACTTGGATTAATACTGCTAATTACTCGTTTAAAACAGGACAACTTCACAACTGGTCTGCATTGCTGGGGTCGGAAATTCATCATACTCAGACCAAAGAGAACTATCAGAAGAATCGTTATTTCCCTCAAAATATTGAAGCTGATCGTGCTTTGAACAATATGGCTTTGGGTACACCGTGGGAATCAACTTCTTCACTTTCTACTCCAAACCGTACGGCTTCTTTTTTCGGTCAGATAAACTACAACTATGACCACAAATACTTGATTGCCGCAACAATGCGTGCCGATGGTTCTACTAAGTTTGCTCCGGGTAATCAATGGGGGTATTTCCCCTCTGTTTCAGGCGCTTGGGTACTTTCCAGAGAAGGCTTTTTGGAAAATAATGCGCTAATCAGCAATTTGAAACTGCGTGCTGCTATTGGTTTGGCTGGAAATAATCGTATTGACGATGACCAATGGCGTTTCTTGTATTCGGTAAATGCAACTGGTGGTCCAGGCTTTGGTGAAGCAACTCAATATGGCGAACAATGGTTTAGTGTAAGCGATGGGAAAAAATTTCCCAATACAAAAATCAAGTGGGAAACAACCCTAACTCGCAACGTGGCATTGGATATCAGCCTCTTTGGTGATCGTTTGACCATTACTCCGGAGTTCTATTGGAACACTACAAAAGATTTACTTTATGAGTCAGTTATACCGTCGACCATGGGATTCACTAAGCAGATGCAGAACATCGGCCAGGTGACGAATAAGGGTATTGAATTAAGTATTAATGGAGATATTCTTCGTGGTAAGGATTATGTGTTGAGCGCTAACTTTACATTCGGTATGAACAAAATGAAAATTGATAAACTGAATGATACCGATGATATACTTTGGATTTTGGATGACCGTTGGAAACCTGATTATGATAACTATTGCTTGAGAGTGGGTGATCAAGTTGGTCTGATTTACGGTTTTGTCTATGATGGTCTCTATAGTCCGGATGAATTCTATTTCGATCCTACTCAGAACTTCTTGGCTGTTCCGAATGAAGGTACTGTTATTAACACTATCTATCAGGATTCTAATTCGGGTGCAGCAACATTGCCGGGCAAGATTAAATTCAAAGATTTGGATGGGGACGGTCAGATAACAGAAAACGACCGTACTGTGATTGGTAACACAACTCCAAAGTTCCAAGGTGGTTTCGGTTTGAGTGGTCAATGGAAGAATTTTGACTTTACTGCCAACTTTAACTACATGGTTGACTTTGATGTTTATAATGCTACTAATTACATGCTTTCTTCATCTATCAGTAATACTAATAATTTCTACAACGTATTGGCAGACTTTACACAAAAAAATCGCTGGACTTATGTACGTGCGGATGGTGAATGCCTGTATAAAAATACTAACATTGATGGGTCGGTTAACGAATATATTACGATGAATGCCGGTAAGTCTTTGTGGAATCCGGCAGATGTGGAAGATAAGGTAACTCACTCTTACTTTGTAGAAGACGGTTCATTCCTCCGTTTGCAAGACGTAACAATCGGTTATACATTGCCTAGTAACCTGACTAAGAAGTGGGGGATGTCGAAGGTTCGTTTCTATGCCAGTGCTTCCAATCTTTTTATCCTGACTGGTTATTCTGGTTACGACCCCGAAGTAGATGTACAATCAGGTTTGACTCCTTCTATGGACTACAATCGTTACCCACGTAGCCGTAGCTTCGTATTTGGTACCAACATTACATTCTAACATTAAAAATTAGAGAAATATGAAATTAAAATATTTATTTTTCGCCGCTTTGGCTTCGTTGGGTTTCACAGCTTGCAGTGACTTCTTGGATGTTGACTCTGTATCGAAGTATGATAGTGAAGGGGTTTTCGGCGAAAAGACAGAGATTAACCGCGCCCTTAACGGGGTATATGCAAAGCTGATGAGTGGTGATTTTTACGGTGACGCTTATTTCACTAAGTTTGTTTTTAACAGCGATGTGGAGTTTACGACGAATACCAGTGATGTGGCTACAAACAACAGTTTTCGTCGTTTCGATGGAAACAGTACTGCCAGTGACGTAGAGAAGTTTTGGAATGCTGCCTATTCAGGTGTTGAGTATGCTAATAATTTTGTATATTATTTAGAGAGAAGTCCGCTATATAGCACAGAAGATGCAGAAATCATGCAGATGATGGGTGAAGCTAAAGTGATACGTGCCATGTTCTTTCATGATTTGGTGACTTATTTTGGTGATATTCCTTTCACATTTGAACCCGCTTCTGTGGTAGAGAATTATGTAATGCCTATTGTCAGCCGTGATGAAGTTTACAAGACTTTGATTGAGGACTTGAAGAGTATTGCTCCCTACATGAAGTTTGCTGCTAATTTGTCGAATGGTGTAGAACGTGCCTCTAAGGAGTTTTGTTGGTCTATGATTGCACGTATGGCAATGCATGCGGGTGGTTACTCTTTGCGTCCGGATACTGATAATCCAGCTAATTTCGGTAAAATGGAACGTCCTGCCAACTACAAAGATCTTTATAAAACGGCTTTAGCATACTGTGACTCAGTAATTTCTTCAGCTACCCACACATTGTCTTTGCCTTATTATCGGGTGTTTGTAAATGAATGTAACTATGTGGTGAACAGTAATGATGATCCTATCTTTGAAATTCCTTTTGCAAAAGAGACTTCCGGTAATGTTGGTTATGTACATGGACCGAAAAGCGAACTCTATGAAGGTTCTACGAGTGGCGATAATATTTGGGGTGAAGCTAAGAGTAGCGCTGCATTGAGTGCATTCTATCGCTTTATGTTTGATCCAGAAGATGCTCGTCGCGATTATCTCAATGGCTTGTGGGGATACCTTTATAATGGCGAACCTACAATCAGTGTTTCTTATACGGTGTACAATAACAAGTGGTCCAAACTGTGGTCAACAAGTGGTAATCCGGAAAGTGCAGGTAATACAGGTATTAATTTTCCCTATATGCGCTATACAGATGTATTGTTGATGTATGCTGAGGCAGCCAACGAACTGAATGATGGCCCTACAGATGCAGCTAAGGCCGCTCTTCGTCAGGTACGCCAACGTGCATTCACTAACCCGGAAAAGATTGATTCGTATATCGAAAGTATGAGTGGGTCAAAGGAGGATTTTCTGAAGGCTGTGCTTGACGAACGTAAGTTTGAGTTTGCTGGTGAAAACATGCGTTGGAAAGATTTGGTTCGTAATAACCTTTTGGCAGAAAATACTTATTATAACTTCTTACGCTATTTGGTTTGCGGTGAAAACGGTGCGGGACAATCTGCTTACCAAGAGATGGTGGAAGAGTATGACGGAATGCCTGAATATTTAGACAAATTGCCATCAACCGTATATTATATGATTGGTGCAAATCCTCAAACTCCGAGTGTATTTCCCAATACATCATTGCGTATTATTGATATTTACAATCCATATGATGATGTAGTTGTGAGTACAGTTCCTGATGAATATAGAGCATTGACAGTTCAGTATCCTTACGCCTGGGCTTCTGATGCAGGTGTAGTGAATGCACAATGTTTGTACTCATTTTATGGATACATTTATTGCGATCAGATATCAGGTTTGGTTTATCTGAATACTAATGGCAAATATAGTACTCATGCCCCGAGTGCAAATGCCAGTTTGCCGCCGGTTCGATATATTTTACCTTATCCGAATGCGGCTATTCAACGTTCTGCCGGTGCCTATAAGAACTATTACGGTTATACAAAGTAGTAATCAATAAATAAGAAACAACAATATGAAAAAGAAATTCTTATATATCATGATGGCTCTCTGCTCATTCTCGTTTGTGGCTTGTAGTGATGATGACTATATTCCCGGGAAGAGCGAACTGGATGCTGATAGAGAACTTATGACCATGTTTCGTGTAGACGATAATTCAAATAAGGGTGATACCGACCCCTATCGTTGTCAGGTGGTGAATATTAACGATGTGCAGCTTCGTTGGTATGGTGTGGATGGCTGTGCCGGATATGAGTTGAAATGGGGATTACAAGGTAACGTGTCTTCCGGTTTGGCCGAGGATTGGGAAAATCCCAAAAATATTGAAGGCTCAGTAATTCTTGGGCCTGATGAATTGGAATATTTGGTAAAGGATCTCCAATATTCTACTCCCTATCACTTTGCCATTCGTACTCTTTCTAAAAAAGGTGAGGGGCACCACTCTAAGTGGTATGGCTATGGTAGCGGTCGTCAGTGGTCTGAGTATTGTAGTTTTACTACCGAACCTCGTTATGACACTCCGGAGGTTATTGTGGTTAACGATGTGACTGAAACAACTTTCCGGGTAAATATAGACCGACAGTTAGCAACTTCGGGTAGTGATGATCAACAGCAAAAATACTTGAATTACTTTGAAGTCGCAGATGGTAATTTTGTAATGCAGACTCTAACAGTGGAGCCTTCACCTACTAATCCTAATGCTGCTTGTCCCGACAAGTGGAAGAACTACAAATTGACTCAGGAAGATTTTGAGCGTGGTTATGTAGATATTGATGGTTTGGAGACTAACTGTGTATATTTGGTAAACGTGCAGAACGATAATGTGGCTGTACATTGGGATGCTATTTATAATACTTGTGTGATTCGTATGGATGGTGTAGCGGGTGAACCTATTTTAATCAAGCACTTTGCTGACCCGAATGATACCATTCGTGGTGCTTACGACTATAATGCGTCCCGCCTTGATACTATCATTGATAACTTTACTGCAGATGGTAGCTTGGCTGAGGGTCAGATTTTCTACTTGGAAGGTGGCAAAACTTACTATTTTGCTCAGAATGTATCTATCTGTAAAGGCTTTACTCTACAGACCGATCCCGAAACTGTTTCTAAGGGTAATGCTAAAGTGTTGATGGGTGGTACTTGGACTTATGACAATGGTGCTTGTGGTAATGCGATGAACTTCATGTTCGGGCGTAATCCGCAAACTGGTGAGTTGGGTGGTATCAATGTGAAGTCGGTAATATTCAAAGATCTCGACTTTGATTGTCCGAAAGCTGTTCACTATGGGCTTTACAATGGTAATACTACCGGTAACTACTTTATAAATATGTACTCTATGGGTATGGCTGTTTCATTCCAGTCGTTTGAAATTTATAATTGTACTTTCCAAGGACAGGTGCGTGGTTTCCTCCGTACGCAAGGCTCTAATCGTAAGACGTTTGAGAAAATTCAAATCGAAAATTGTATTTTCTATAATTCAGGATATTATGATAACAAAGGTGGTGGCTATTGTTGGTTCTTTGGTGATGGTGCATTAGCAAAATGTAATGTATTTAATGACTTTATTTTCCGCAACAATACTATTTATGATTCACCGCATGGTGCCTTTATTTCTAATAATAAGGATAACTTTGATTGGCCAGCCAACATTCGTTATAAGTTTACTATTGAGAACAATACGTTTATAAACTTTGAAACTCGTGGTGGTTCTAAGATCTTTGACATGCGTAATGTGCCAAGTGGCACGGAAATTATCTTCCAGAAGAATTTGTTCATTTTGGCTAAGGATGCATCTGATAATCGTACAATGAATTCACAGGCTATTGATCTTCGTACAGTAAATGGTGATGGTGTTATTATCTACGATTTCAAGGATAATTATTCTACTAATGCTTATCTGACCAAAGGTTCAATTTTTTCCAGTGGTTTTGATGCTTCGAAGAATAATGCTGGTTATAATTTCAATGCTAGTGGTACTGAGGAACTGGCTGTTCATTTGGGAGATGAGCAGGACCCTGAAGGAATTTCTCCTACAGAGTTAATGAAGAATCCGAATCCACCTCATCATGATCCGGATAAGTTGATGCATCGCGGCATTGATCTCAACAACCTGTATTATAACAATACCGATAAGGTACGCAATTCAGCTATCTATCGTTTGGGAATTGGTGATCCGCGTTGGAGACAATAATAATAACGTGTCGTTAATGAGGCCGTGAGGTTTTGTTAGACATTCTTTGCAGGAAGGGCGTTCCATTCGGAGGAACGCCCTTTATGTATATAGTAACTAATGAAGTTGGTATTCTCTTATTTATCTTTAGGAGTAAACTCTGAGGGACTTACTCCATATTTTTTCTTGAAACACTTACTAAAGTATTTTGGATCATTAAAGCCTGTCATATAGGCTATTGTAGAGACGTTATATTCTCCTGTTTCCATTAATTGCTTGGCACGTTTTATACGCATCTCGCGGACGAAATCAATAGGTGAAAGTCCGACAATACTTTTCAGTTTTTGGTAGAATACCGTACGGCCCATACCCAGTTCTTGGGCAAATTCATCAATCGTCAGTTTCGAATTATCCATTTGATTGTGCATTATTTCCATTACCCGCTTCATGAATACTTCGTCAAACGGAACAATTTGTGGCCTTTCCGGTTCTACTTCTACAAGGAGAGTAGGGACAGGGTTTTCTTTTTTCTGATCCGACCATTGTTCGAGATAAAGTTCCTGTAATTGTTTGCGCTGATGCAACAGTGATTTAATGCGTGTTTTCAGATAGGTAGAACTGAATGGTTTGGTGATATAATCGTCAATTCCTTGTTCCAATCCAGAAATACGGTCATCCAAAGAAGACTTGGCAGAAAGAAGTATAATAGGAATATGACAAACATCTCGGTGAGCTTTGATAGCTTTCACCATATCCAGACCATCCATAACAGGCATCATCACGTCACTGATGATAAAATCCGGTACATATTGCAGAGCCTGCTCCAGGCCTTCTTGCCCATTTGTCGCCTCAATGACTTTATAGGTTCCGGAAAGGATATCGTTCAGGAAGTTTCTCAATTCTGCATTATCTTCTACGACTAACACGGAGATAGGATACCTGTCCGTATTATTATCGGTGTCTTTTTCTTCCATCTTCTCCTGTAGAATAACATTTTTCTCTGATGTTTTGGAAATGATTTTATGCTTGTCTTGTTTCTGATTATGAGTGGACGGAGCATCACTCAGGATAAATTCCGTGTTTTCTTTTCCTTCATAAACCTTCTGGTCAAGTGGCAATGTCACAATAAACTCACTACCCGTTCCTGTTTCAGTATTCACTTGAATATTACCCTGATGTAATTCGATCAGTTCTTTTACTAAGGACAGGCCAATGCCGGAAGATGGTTGCAGAATATTGTTATTTACCAATGTTTCAAAACGCTGGAATAGTGTCTGTTGCTTCTTAGGGTCAATACCAATACCTTCATCGGCAACGGAAATAACGACTTTATCTTTTGTCGTATGGGCATACACTGTAATTGATTTATTGGCAGGTGTGTATTTGAATGCATTAGACAATAAATTAAAGATAATCTTTTCGACTTTATCCTGATCTATCCAGCAATGTATTGACTCTTTATCTGTTTGCAGACGGAAATTGATATTTTTTTCTTTGGCAATGAGGTGGAAATTATCCATCACTTTTTGCAATAGTTCTACAATATCAGTTTTCTCCAGCAATAGCTTCATCTTTTTGTTTTCTATTTTACGGAAATCGAGTATCTGATTGACCAGTCGCAACATGCGCTCTGTATTATTGTGGACTACTGTCAGAAGTTTGCGAGCACTGGGTGTGAGAGGCTCATGCTCAAGAACTTCACCTACAGGGCTGGTAATCAGAGTCAACGGTGTGCGTAATTCATGAGAAATATCCGTGAAGAACCGTAACTTTATATTTGACAGTTGTTGTTCCATATAAATCTGATGACGTAGTTTATAGATATATAATATGATATATACAATAGTAGCTGTAAATAAGATGAATAAGATAATATAGAGTAATACAGCCCAGTATGTTTCCCAGAATGTGGGAATTACAGTGACAGAAAGCTTTCGCACATTATCTGTCCATACACCGTCACTATTGGTTGAGCGTATTTGTAATTCGTAATTTCCCGGAGGAAGATTAATATAACTGGCCGTGCGGCTATTCTCCACTTCATTCCATTTTTCTTCCAGCCCTTTTAACCGGTAAGCGTAGTTGATGGAAGTCGGATTGACATAGTCTAATGCTGCAAACTGGAAAGATACGTTTCGCTCGTCAGGTTCTAATTTTAATTCCTCCAGATCATCAAGATCCAGTTGTTGCTGAACTCCCTGTATTTTTAAACTAGTGAATACAATAGGGGGAGTATAGGAACTTTTACTGAAGGCAGCTGGATTTATCTTTAAAATCCCTGCATCTGTACCTAATATTAACTGATTCTGTAATATAGCGGGGGAGGCTTCACTGAAATATATTTCTTTTTGCAGATGCTTTTCGTTGTAATGCTCGAAGGTTCCGTTTTCCGGATCAAATTTGGCCAGTGTATTTTCTGATATGACCCATAGATTTTTCTGTTGATCCTCAATCATGGATAGAACCAGGTCCGACACTAAACCATTTCGTTTGGTGTAGGTCTTGAATTGGATCTGATCGGTTAACAAATTATCTGAAATAATCTGATTGATGCCGCCGGTGAATGTAAGTGCATACG
Organism: Bacteroides sp. MSB163; assembly: GCF_036416795.1. NCBI lineage: Bacteria > Pseudomonadati > Bacteroidota > Bacteroidia > Bacteroidales > Bacteroidaceae > Bacteroides > Bacteroides maternus. The sequence continues at coordinate 3,071,587 of NZ_CP143867.1, forward strand.
AATTTTTATGGCTGTCTGTATAAATATAAATCACATCGTTGCTGCTAAGACTGGATGCCAAATCCGGTATGCGTACATTGGTATAGAACTTAATGTCTTCCGGACGTTCAAAATTGCAGGAGAAGGTAATCAACCCTTCGGTTGTACCGACTAAGAGGGTATTATTCACTTCTTTGATAACACGCGCTTTGCTAAATTTGTCTTTTGAATAGCCTTTCAGTAGATTACCGTTATGCAGGAAGCGGACTTTTCCATCTGCCGTTTCCTGAAGTAAGTTAATGCCTCCGCCATGAGTGGCTATCCACATTCGTTTTTTTGAATCTTGGTATATGCAATAAACACTATTATTGCTTAAACTATAGGGGTCTTCTTCATTATGTACATAGTTTCTTATCTGGAAGCTTCCATCTCTTTCAGGGCTTAACCGGATGATTCCGTCCCATTTACTACCCATCCATATGTTTCCCTGTTCGTCTTCTGTGAAACAATAAATGTTTCTGGAGAACGAAATGGCTTTTGAGCTGATAGTTCCTTCCGGTGTCAGGTAGCCTTTAAGAGTTTTGTCCGGATTGAAAATCCGGATGACTCCTTTTTTGTTTGCAACCCAGAGATTTTGTTGCTTATCAACCATGATTGCGCGGGTTTCATGTCCGGAATCAAAAGTGGTCAGTTGGCTGGCATTAGGAAAAAATGAAATTTTGTCCATCCAGAAATTATTGGCATACCAGAAGTTTTTTTGATTATCCACATAGAAATTTAGGATAACAGGTGTGAATTTAGATTCCGGTTTACTGTAATCGGTGTAATAGGGCTTTAGTTCTTTATCTTCCCGGTCATAATAGCTTAGACAACCTAGGTGAGGTACAACCCATAAAGTTCCCTGGTTATCTTCGAATATAACGTCACGGCTTTTAAGTTCAGCCTTGGGCATATTTTGTGTAGGGGTTTCATAGTGCTGCTGCTCGTTAGTCAACGGATTATACCGTACAATTCCACGCTGTTCTTTTGAGAATATCCATAATTCATTATGGCTGTCCTCAAATATTCTCATGACGTTAAAATGCATTTCTACATTCCTAAATTGTTTGTTTTTGGCAAAGAAAAGCATGATGCCATTGTTGGTACCTATTCCGATAGTATCTTTTCCCAAACTTAGTATACAGTTTAGTCGCGAATAGTCCAGAGGTATTTCTTCATATTGAACTTGTCCGTTTTGTTGATTATAGATTGCTAAACGTTTGCTTGATATCAGATACATTTTCTCATTGTTTTCACAGAAACTAGTGAAATGGGTTTTATCAGATATTGTTTTTTGCCCAACTATACAAACGCTTTTATCTGTAAAAATCCATTCATCGCCGTCAGCATCTTGTTCGATTCTGGAAATCTTTCTACCGGGTAGGTTGCCGATTTCTGGAGTATAAGGTGTTATGGCGTCCTCATCCTCATTTCCTAATTTCCGTTCGTCTACCCGAAAAGCTCCGTGATCGCATACGATCCAACTGACTCCTTTAGATAGGGCATAGATCTTGCGTACTATATAAGTTTCCCCGCTTTTTTGCTCAAAAGGTTGGAGAATATCGACGAATTTTTCCTGATGACTGTCGAATAAATAAACCCGGGCATCATAAGTCTGGCACCAGATGTTATTTTGTTGATCAGGCACAATTCTTAATATACGGTTACTTGTTAGTGTGCATCCATCTCCGGGATATGCTTTATAATTCTTGAAAGTATAACCGTCATATCTGTTCAAACCATTCCAGGTGGAGAACCAGATGAATCCCTTGGAATCTTGTACAATGTCTGAAACGGTTCTTTGCACTAACCCGTTATATATAGAGAAGTGTTGGATTTGACAAATTGGTTGTGCAAGAAGCATGGTTGGAATTAACAGTACCATGTAGATCAATAAACGTAAAATCTGTTGTGCTATATTTTTCATTTGGTATTATTTTATAAAACACACAAAGATATAAAAAAATGGCGAATTTCTTAATCTTCTTTAAAATAGATGTTGTGAATGTCTTTTTTACTAAATGAAATAATATATTTGTGATATCAAAATGATATCAACTTAATCTATCAGTTATGGAAACAAAAGAATTGAATTTCAAAGGGTTTAAGATGAATGGCTTTTTAGGATTGTTTGTTCATCTCATTGTGCTGCCTGCACTAATTTTCTTTGGCTTTATTACGTGTGTGCCAACGGCAATTGTGGCTGGTATTCTCTGTATTGTCTGGCTGATAATGTTTGCCGGTTATATGCAACTGGAACCGAATGAGGCTCGGGCTATGGTGTTTTTTGGTAAGTACAAAGGTACATTCAAGGAAACTGGTTTCTTTTGGGTGAATCCATTTTTGGATAAGAAGAAACTTTCTCTTCGTGCGCGTAACCTGGATGTGGAACCTATCAAGGTAAATGATAAGATCGGTAATCCTATTCTGATAGGTTTGGTGTTGGTCTGGAAACTTAAAGATACCTACAAAGCTATGTTTGAGATTGATTCGCAGACAATGGCTTCATCTGCCCATACGGGGGGAAATGCCAACCAGATTAATATAGGTAATGCGGTTGCCAGCCGTATGAACGCTTTTGAGAATTTTGTGAAAATACAAAGTGATGCCGCTTTACGCCAAGTGGCTGGACAATATGCTTATGATGATAACGAAGCGGATACTGAAGAACTGACACTTCGCTCCGGTGGTGAAGAAATCAATGAACAGTTGGAACAGAAGTTGAACGAACGTCTTGCCATGGCAGGTATGGAAGTAGTGGAGGCACGCATCAACTATCTGGCTTATGCTCCTGAAATAGCTGCGGTAATGCTCCGCCGTCAACAGGCTTCGGCTATCATTACTGCCCGTGAAAAGATTGTTGAGGGAGCTGTTTCCATGGTAAAAATGGCTTTGCATAAACTTTCTGAAGAAGAGATTGTTGAACTGGACGAAGAAAAAAAGGCGGCTATGGTCAGCAATTTGCTGGTAGTACTTTGTGCCGATGAGGCAGCACAGCCGATTGTTAACGCAGGTACATTAAATCATTAATCAAGATAATATGAGCTTTTCTTTTTTATATAAGTGGGCATTAGTGCTTGGTTTATTGCTGGGACATGTAGTAGCGGTTTTTGCTCAGGATACAAATATGAACCGTGCGAAGCATGTGTACGAATTGTTTGTGGCGGATCAGGGGGACAGTATTCATGCTCTCTTGAATAAAAATCTGCAGGAAAAATTATCACCGGAAATTTTTAAGGACATGTTTAAGCAATCGGAAAAGCAGTTTGGAAAACTTCAAGCCAAAGGAGAGTGGAAGCAAGAGAGTGCTGAAGGCATAACACTTTATTATCGCGATCTGAAGTTTGAACGTTACAGTCTCCGTTTTTTGCTGTCTTTCGATGCTGACGGAAGCATGAATACCATTCGTCTGATGCCTGTGCCTGCTGCTTCTACAGCCAAGCCGGTAGCTTATAATAAAGAGAAAATGCAGGAACGAGATATAACGGTGGGAGCGGATGGCTTTAAATTGCCCGGAACGCTGACGTTGCCTGTAGGCAAGAAAAAGGCTCCTGTCGTAATCCTTGTGCATGGTTCCGGTCCGCAGGATCGTGATGAAACTGTCGGTCCCAATAAGCCTTTCCGTGATTTGGCTTGGGGATTGGCAGAACGTGGTATTGCAACGGTTCGTTATGATAAACGTACGAAGGTATATGGTGCAGCGTGTGTGCCGGAAGGTCGGAATATCGATTATGATACAGAAAGTGTAGATGATGCTGTGGCTATTATTGCTTGGGCGAAGGAATTACCGGAGGTTGATGCGGACAGTGTTTATGTACTGGGACATAGTTTAGGGGCCACACTTGCTCCTCGCATTGCAGAGCAGGCAGATGGGTTGACAGGAATTATTCTTGTTGCTGCTTTAGCCCGTCCATTTGAAGATGCGATTGTTGAACAAATGACTTATATATCTTCTCTGACTGACTCTTCCGCTAATGCCAAAAAGCAGATTACAGAAATAAAAAAACAAGCGGATAATATAAAGAAACTGGGTACGCCGGAATATGATGATAAGATTCCTTTGTTGTTGAATCTTCCTCGTTCTTACTGGGAATTTGCTAATGCCTATAAACCGGTAGAAGTGGCATCTAAACTGACTCTTCCCATACTTATATTGCAGGGCGAACGTGATTATCAGGTGACTATGCAGGATTTCGGTTTATGGCGCTTCGGGCTGATGCGTAATAAAAATGCTTTCTTTAAATCTTATCCTAAACTCAACCATGCATTACAGGAAGGCAGTGGTAAGGCTACTCCGTTTGAGTATAACCAGGCGTCGCCTGTAGTCGGATATGTTATGGACGATATTGCATCATTTATTCACAACGGAAACCTGTTATAATACAAATTCAATTGTAAATTGTTAAATAGTAAAGAGAATCGTGGCTAAAAAAGAAACTTCAACCAAAAGCTTTGTTCTGCGTGTAGATGCTGCAACTATGGATGCCATTGAAAAGTGGGCAGCCGATGAGTTTCGTAGCACTAACGGACAGCTTCAGTGGATTATAGCTGAGGCATTGCGGAAAAGCGGGCGGATGAAGAAAACAAAGAATACTCCTTCGCCTGAAGAACCTGAATCGTAGTTTAGTGATAAGTTGTTAGTGATAAGTGATTAGTAGTTTGAATTATAATTCATATATTGTTTATGTTAAATCTTGGTCCATATTCAACTAAAGAGTTTCCTAATATCCGGGTATATCCCACTATAATAGACCGTATATTGGAAGGTGTTGCCATATTGTTGGCAATTGCTGCTTGGGTGTGTGCAATCTGGGTGTATATCCATATAGAGGACAAGATTACAGCTAATTTCTCCTTTATGGCTGCGGGATTAGGCACTTTCTGTCTCTTTTTAGTTGGTATTTCTGCTTATCTTCCTATTCGTTGGATACGTTTTCCCGTACGTATCACAGAACGCAATGTCGCGGTACAATATTTTATGGCAGCCCGTATTGCTCGTATATTGAATGTGTTTCTTACTTTGCTTTTCCTAACTCTTGTTTTTAATAAAGTAGAGATGGGATATGGTATTCCGCAAGGTCTATGTAATATGATTACGAGCGCGGTCGTTGGTTTGATGATATTGGCGCTTATAGTCTATTATATATTGGCGTTTAAGTATAAATAGAGGTATTTACAAGCATTAATACCTAGTTATGACTATTGCCACCTTTCATTATACCTTGTTTTAGGGATTGTGACATCTTCGCAAATGCCTTACTTTTGCATTATCAGATTTAATGAATTAGTTAGTCATAATTACGTAACCACTTTTATTAAGGAAAAAAGGTTCCCGTCTTCCTCGATGTGATATCGTGAAAGAACGGGAATTTTTTCATTTAGTAACGTAGGATATCGTGCACTTGAGACTTGCAAAGCTTTTATTGAATCTCCTTTATAAAAATCAGTTGTCGATCTGCTGTCCTATAGTATTGTAAATCTTACCGCTTTTTATTATAACGATGCGACCGTTTCTGATCTGCTTGACAGGAACATCGGAGTCTTCAACGGAGACTTCTCGAATACCGGTGGGGTCTTTGGTCTCAACACAGTAGAGGGTAATTATGACACAACACTGTTTTACTTCGAAACTGAAGTCAAGGTTCTGCTGAGCCGGCTTATCCGAAAGGTCTATGGTGTGCTGCACGTAGGTTACTTCTCCGTTCATCTTGGCGGGAAACACATAGTCGGTCGGAGAATATTCCACGCCATTAAGCTTGCGGAGGTAGGCTTCCACGTCATAGTTGTCATAACCATAAAAAGCTACCTTGACTACTTTCAGGTCTTCGGGGATGCTGATATTGTACTCTACGCCTTGTGAGAACTTCAAAGTGTTGGACTGGCCATTGGCATATTGCTTTCCTTTGGCATTGGATATGGTAAATCCATTCTGGAAATGGTAGGTAAGGCCATCGGCGGAACTCGAGGTATAGGTGATACCCGACAACTCGTGCAAGGTGGCGTCTCCTGCCTCGTTGCCGGCGTCAATTTTTTGTTTCCATGCGGGATACTCATCCTTAATCACCCTTTGGCACCAGCTGCCGAGGTATTGATAGCTGCGGCGGTTGCTGGCAGTAAGCGAGGTAGCGATGGGACATCCCTTGCTGTCAACCACGGGATCAGTGTCATCATAGTTATAGAGGAAGCGGTAATAGAGGTGTGCCACCTCATCCGAATAAATGGCAAAGATGGGTTGGTAAGCTTTGTCTTCGCGATAGGATGTCCTTGCAATTTCCTCCTCCGTATAGGTGTAGGTCTTGCCTTGATAGGTATAACTGCGGCTCTTGCCACGCTCTCCCAGCATATTGAACAATTTGTTGTAGACCTGCTTTCCTGTTTTCCCACCCAATTGGATGAAACGTCCCCAAATGGCACTTCCGGGTTTGTCCACAATGCGGCGGTCTTGTTCTCCGGCAGCATTAACGTAGTCTTCAATGGCTTTACCCTCAATTTTATGTTCATCCAGCCAAGTCACAGCAGCCGTGATGGCTTCTTGTAATTTGGGGGAGGGGTTTTCAATAGTCATAAGGAACGATAGGAGGGTTGCCGACTCGCTGCCGCTAATCGAAGGGAGTTCGTGGGGACGGCCTACGGCGGGGAGTAGATCAGCCGGATCATGCTGAGCGCACCATGCAGCTTTTTTTCCGTTATCATCAACTTGGCAATTAAGAATCACTTCAATGCCTTTATCGAAGGAGGTTTGACAGTGTTCACGTTCGGCTTCGCCGACAATGTCGGCGAAGTCTCCCTTGTTAGCATGAATATTACGCAACAGTTCCATGATGTTGGTGATTAGGTCGTCGTTGAAGGTTATGTAGTCCCTATAACCTCCGTTGTTGTCAAGAGGCCAGTATTGCGACCATCCCCCGCAGCTTTTTTCGGCCTCGAATATCATGTTGAGGGCTTTATCAAAGGCTTCGCGATATTTCTCTACTTTACAGCCTTGCCATACTTTGGCGAGGAAGCACATCTCCATAGTGGTCGAACCGTTGTCTAGGCATGAGTGATCATGACGTGAATTCTTCAAGCCGGCTAGGTCTGAGGAGGAGAGTTTGTGATAATCATAATTCTTCATCCAACCGCCGTTTGTCTTTTGGACTTCAAGCAATACGTCGGCTATGGCTTGTGCCTGTGCAGAGCTGTACCATTCGGTTCCCATGGCTCCCGAGCAAACCTGCGACCATTTCAGCGTGGACACATCAGTTGCCGATGCGCTGAAAAATAGTCCCCAAAGGACTAATGTGTTGAGTATAAGTTTCTTCATGATGTAAGGAATTTGTTTTTCATTGGTAAGGATATTTATTGAATTTACATTGTTTATTTCTTGTCTTCTAAAATTTTGTTTCATAATACAATGAGCACTTAAGCAAAAAAAATAGTTTTTTGCTATAAGAATATATCACTTAGATGTTGCAAAAAAACGGAAAAATGTTTGATTAAAGGGGGAAAATTTAGCGAAATAGGTAGAAATATTTTCTTTCTGCTATTGAATTGACGATTTTATAAAACAGACAAGCCTATATAGAAGTTGTATAGTCAGTCGTAATATCAAAGTATCAATACCCTGTCGACAAGAAGTTAAGAGTTTGTCGACAAGGAGTTAACTTCTTGTTGACAGGAAGTTGACTCCTTGTAACATGTTGATAATCAATATCTATTTTTGTTGCTGGTTTTACACCGTTGTATTCCTACTTTCGTGTCTTATTCAGTGCTCCGATGATGTATTTCCCATTGCTATTTACTCCGGGTCTTTAATATGTACTTCTTCAATTTCTGCACTTTTTATAGATTATCCTTGATGTCTTGCAATTCCACCAGCTTATTCACAATAGCGTAAATGGTGAGACCTGCCGGAGAATGTATTTGCAGTTTACGGGCGATGTTCCGACGGTGGGTGATAACGGTATGGATAGAAAGGTAAAGTTGGTCGGCGATGGCTTTATTGGTCATGCCTTTCACAACGCAGGTTATTATTTCTTTTTCACGCTGGCTGAGCGTTTCCTGCTCGTTTTCTTTCTCTTCTTCTTCGTCGGTGCAAAGCAATTGGTTTATTTTAGTGGAGATTATTTCTGTATCATCGCAGATAGAGAGATGGTCGTCGTACTCTTTTAATGAATTATTGTCGATGACCGAGCATACAAGTGCCAGATATTTAGTTTCTACCTTCCCATTTTCTGTTTTGAACGTTGTAATGTCAAACCAACCGCCGAAGGTTGGATTGACAATGAGGATATCCGGTGTGTTCAAGTGGATGTAGCTCTGTAGAGATTCCGGAGAAGAGATTTCTATTGGATGTACATTCAGGTTGGGCAAACGCTTTAGTACTGTTGTAAGTCCACTCCGGATGATGACTGAAGTCTCTGCAACTGCTATTTTTATAGAAGAGGCATTATTGTTCATTTTTCAATCTCCTTTCCAATTGTGCCACAGCAGGAACAAACATGTAGTCTTCTACCTGGCAGTGTGAAGCAAGGTCATGTTCGCAGTTGAAGATATCGAAAAGAACGGCGTTGAGCTTGTTGTTATTTTCTTTTTCCGGATAATATTTAATGATGATATTTTTCAGCTCTGTCAATTTGGTTTCTATCTGATTGTGTTTACTGGCAAAGGTTGCTATGTCGTAATTCTCGGCAAGTTTGCCTTTCAGGAGTTTTTCTACATAGGTAAACACTGCCTCGTTTTCATACTCCATATGGCGGCGTACTTCTTTGGCATATTCATCGAAGAATTTTAAAATGAGATAGGCAATGTTGTCAGTGCCAGAGCAGTCGATGGACTCGATGAGTTTATGGCGAATGACCGGTAACTTGAAATCAAGAAAATAGGTGTGTGCCTGTTTCAGATAGTTCATGAGTGCAGGGATGGAAAAAGCGTCTTCATCCTCACTATAGGTATAGGCATATTGTTCTTCACTGATGAAATTGGCTACTGCGAGAAAGGTGCGGTAGTCTACGCCTTGTGCTTCACAAACGTCCTTTACACTCTTGTCTCCGAATCCTAAGGAAAGGCCGAAACGGCTCATAACCATTAATAAGGAGTAGTTATCACAGATAAGGTCGCTCATTTTGTCTGTGGCGCAATACTTATGCGGTTCATTCATTGCAGATTATCCTTTCTTTCTTTATTTATTCGTGTGCAAAGTAACGGATTTCCCTCGGGAATTGCAATCGCTATATGTAGGTATTTTGTGTTTAGTCTTATTTAACGAGAAAAATTAGTTTGTAAACTAAATATTTTAGTTCTTTGCGAAAAACAAATGAAGAGTTATGAAAGGATTGACTGCGAAAGAAGAGGAAATCATGGGATTTTTCTGGGAGAAAGGTCCGTTGTTTGTGAAGGAGATGCTGGCTTTCTATGAAGAACCGAAGCCGCATTTCAATACGCTGTCCACGATTGTGAGGGGATTGGAAGATAAAGGTTTCCTGGCACATAAGACTTACGGTAATACGTACCAGTATTATGCTGTGGTGAATAAGGAAGACTTCAGTAAGGGAACGCTGAAGAAAGTGATTAGTAAGTACTTCAATAATTCATATCTCAGCGCAGTATCATCGTTGGTAAAAGAAGAAGATATTTCGTTGGAGGACCTGAAGCAGTTGATTGCAGAAGTGGAGAGAGGAACGAAATAGAAACTTTAAAATGCCAAGAATTATGAAAAGCATAGCTATAACTTGTTTTGTATTGATAGCTGTTTGCGTAGGTTTGCAGGCGGAAAAGGTTGTGAAAGCTCCTTATTTCATGGCAACGAATACGCGTAGCCTTGAAATAGAGAAGGTGACATTAGGAAAAGATACTACTTGGCTTGAAGTGAAGATTTATAATAGGCCAGGCGAAGGGGTGAGGATAGACTCGACTGCCGTATTATGTGTGGCAGATAAAAAGTACGCTCTTTATAATAGTGAGGGCTTTTCGCAGAAGGAAGAGTGGACGCGTCTTCCTGCTTCTGGTGAAATGGCGGCAACGTTGAAATTTGCTCCACTTCCACAAGAGACGGAAAGCTTTGATTTTATTGAAATGCCGGGCAGCGATGAAGGTTGGAATGTCTATGGTGTACGTTTAGACGGTAAGAAACCTCAGGTAGATGTGCCCGAAGAAGTGTTACACCAACAGTTGGATTATACTCTACCCTTACCGATACCTGAACTGAAGGCCGATAAAGCTATTGTAAAAGGTAGATTACTGGGGTATAAACCGGAATACGGTGTGAAACTGTTGTTCTACAATTCGGCGTGGTTCTTTTTTGATTTTTTTGGTAAACAAATAGAAGTAGCGGAAGATGGAACTTTCAATTATGAAACCGATGTATTGTTACCTTGTGGTTGTACTCTATGGATCGCTGGATGTCAGTTTTATTTGTTTATTGTGCCAGGTGGTGAATTGGATATAACGATGAATCTTCCCGCTATCTTTTGGTCGCGAAGCCATTTGTTTGGAGAAAAACAGAGGACGGATGAAGAGACCCAGGTTTGGTATCAGGGCGATTATGCTGGGCTGAATACAGAATTGTTACGTATTGGAGGAATGATGAGAGTTGGTAGTAACGATAATTTCAGTGCAGATATCTGTGGGATGACACCATTGGCATTTAAGAAGTATATTTTTAAGCAGTATAAGACTCTCAGGAAACAATTGGAGGGAGAAAAGAATTTGAGTCAGGCAAGTCGTACTTATGCTGGGGTAAATCTGGATATGAGTCTTTTTAGTTGTATCTATAATTATAAAAGTAACCTTAGTTATGCTCCGATGATTTCAGGTAAAAAAGGGGTGAAGCGAGCGGATATGACTGTAGACAGTACTTCCTACTTCAAAGAGATTCTGGAACTGGATGTTTTGCATTCACCTGAGCTGAAATATTACAATTATTATCCGGACTTTGTAAGAACAGCAACGAGTAGTCTTCGGGACAGATTTGTACAAGATCCTCTTTGGGTAGATATAATGCTGGGCATGCGTGCTGCCTCTAACTTAAGCCGGCAGTTACCGCTAAGTCCTAAAGAACGTTTAACATTGGACAGTATCCATACACCTGCAATCCGGCAATTGTTTTTGAAGAAGAATGCGGATATTGAAGCTCGGTTAGAGGCTGTTAAGAATAAGACCGGCTATACAGTTTGCCTGCTGGATACGGCAGTTACTGCAGATAGTCTATTGGCAGTTGTCACCCGTCCTTATCGTGGTAAGGTGGTTCTGATAGATATGTGGAATACTTGGTGTGGCCCTTGTATGCGGGCTATGAATAGCCTGAAGCCGGTGAAAGAAGAATTGAAAGATGTAGTGTATATCTATATAGCAGATGAAAGTTCACCTGAAGGGAAGTGGAAAATCACCATACCTGATATTCATGGAATACACTATCGGATCACGAATGAGCAGAGTTCTGCATTAGGTAAACTATATGAGTATCCGGGAATACCTACTTATTTTGTGATAGACCGGGAAGGGAAGCTCTCATATAAAGTTACCGGATTTCCCGGTGCGGAGGTGATGAAAGAAGAACTACTGAAGGCTGGGGAATAGTAGCTGTAAATTATTAAATAGTACGTTAATATGGGAATTTTCTTTGTCTATATACTGAAGTCTTCGGTTTGTTTGGCGGTATTTTACCTGTTTTACCGCTTGTTACTGAGCCGTGAGACGTTTCACCGTTTCAACCGGGTAGCGTTGTTGAGCATATTGTTGCTATCTTGTCTTTTGCCATTGGTGGAAGTTACTGTGGAGAAGCAGACAGAGGTTCATCAAACTATGATGACACTGGAACAGTGGCTGATGCTGGCGGATATGATGAATACTACAAATGTGGCGGAATTGCAGATAGAGGAAGTGACGGTAACTTGGATACAGGTTGCATTATTGGTGTATTTGGCTGGTATTTTACTTTTTGCTTTTCGTAATGGGTATTCGCTGCTGAAGTTGGGCAATTTGTTAAGATCAGGCAGAAAAGAAGACTTGAGTAAATATACAGATGGTAGAGAGAAAGTAACTTTGATAGTGCACGACCGCGATATAGCTCCGTTCAGTTGGATGAAATACATCGTTATTTCACAGAAAGACTTGGATGAGAATGGGCGGGAAATACTTATTCATGAGTTGGCTCATATACAGAATCGGCATTCGTGGGATTTGCTGGTAGCAGATATCTGTATCTTTTTCCAGTGGTTTAATCCGGCTTCGTGGCTGCTGAAACAGGAATTGCAGAATATCCATGAATATGAGGCAGATGAGACGGTGATTGAAAAAGGCGTTGACGCGAAACAATATCAATTATTATTAATTAAAAAAGCTGTCGGCACAAGGCTCTACTCTATGGCCAACAGCTTTAATCACAGTAAACTTAAAAAACGTATCACTATGATGTTAAAAGAAAAATCGAATCCGTGGGCAAGGTTGAAGTATTTATATATACTTCCGGTAGCAGCTATTGCAGTAACTGCTTTTGCCCGTCCTGAAATCTCGGAAACCGCAGAAGAGATTTCAAGAATGTCGGATGCACTCGGAATGGAACAAGCAAGCTTGCTCTTCTCTCGTTTGCATGACATTTCTGCCGCCAAAGTTAATGATTTGATAGCAATTGTGGAAGCAAAAGCCGCAAAAACTATCGGGGAAACTGTGCAGGTGAGCACAGTATTGAAAGATACAGCGAAACCTGTAGAGGTGAAGTATATACCTGTAGAGGTGAGTGACAAACTGAAAGGTTCTCCGGTCTTTGAGGTGGTTGAACAGATGCCGGAATTCCCTGGTGGCGGAATGCCTGCTGCTTTGGAGTATATTCAGAAGAATATGCAATATCCTGAATCAGCAAAGAAAAATGGTACGCAAGGTCGTGTTACGGTGCAGTTCGTTATTGATAAAGGAGGAAATGTGACGGAACCTAAAGTTATTCGTCCGGTAGATAAAGAACTGGATGCTGAGGCTGTCCGATTGGTGAAGTCGATGCCGAAGTGGAAACCGGGAATGCAAAAGGGACAGGCGGTAGCAGTGAAATATACAATACCGGTGTTGTTTAGACTGGAAGGGGGGAAGAAAGTGAACTCTCCGATAGTGGCGAACTCAATGTCAACTGATTTCTCTGTTCAGGGTGTAAATGCCCCTCTGTATATTGTAGATGGCAAAGAAGTTACCTCCTCGATAATGTCCGCTCTGGATGTTAATAAAATAGAGAGTATGACTGTTCTAAAAGATAAATCAGCTACTGAATTGTATGGCGATAAAGGAAAGAATGGCGTTATCCTGATTACCTTGAAGGGGAGTGACAAAAAGCCTGTTACTCTATCAAACAAGAGTTCAGTAGTCAGTGTGCCCGGGGTGAATGCGGTTTATCTGAATAATAGAAGGGCGGATTGGGCAGATGTGGATGTATTTGTTGACGGCGAAAAAATCGAATTGAATGGTAAAGCATTGGATGAAGTTGTATTCCCTAGCGAGATAGAGAGTATCAATGTTACGAAAACTGCAGAAGATGCAAGTAAAGGGACGATTTATATCACTACCAAGAAAAACAAAGAAAAATACACTATGGTTACTAGTGAAGGCAAGGAGAATGTTTATTTTACCGTTAAAGGTGGTGAAAAAGCTTCTGTCAAAGGTGAAATGAAGGTTGAAGGCATTGTCCAGGATAAGGATGGAGAGCCTATTATTGGTGCCATCGTTCTGCTTGAAGGAACAAACATGGGAACGGTTACCGATGTGGATGGGCGTTTTGTCATACCTGCTGCAAAGGGGGACAAGTTAGTAGTTTCTTATGTGAATATGAAGGCTACTAAGGTGAAAGTTGCACCGAAGGTAACGGTTACTTTAAAAGACGAATAATCAGTATATTTTAGTATGAAAATAAATTCTCTCTTTTTGTTTCTCTCTATGATGTTTGTTTGGGTGGGGCTTTGCTCCGCCCAAACAAGTAGTGATAAGTATGTACTCATTGACGGATGTTTTTTCAATGGTATGCCTCCGGGAATTCGGACTGATGAAGGTGCCCAGATGATTATGCTGGCAGATGAGGAAGGACATACCGCATTGGAAATACGTCTGAATAAAGGAAAAACCTTACCGGACTATGCAATGAAATATCGGGTTCCCGTAGAAAAAGTACCCGGAGGAGAGGAATTGTTGCGGATTTCCCGTTCGGGAGCGCAAAAGCCAATGGCGATTGCAGCGACTAATACAGTAACTCTTGATAAATGGGTAGGAAAACCATTCCCGGACTTTAAGGTAAAGGATACGACGGGGCGGGTATGGACAACGGCGGATATTCTTGGAAAACCTTTTGTGCTGAACTATTGGCATACTGGTTGCAGACCATGTATCAAAGAAATGCCGGACCTGAACGAATGGATGAAAATCTGTCCGGATGTGACTTATTTCTCTACTACCTGGACTACGGCGGATCAGATAAAGAAGATTGTGGAAAACCGTCCTTTCCTTTTTACGCATATTGCCGATGAATTATTTTTCTTCAATTTGTTTAAAGTACAGGTCACGCCGACTACATTGTTGGTAGATAAAAAAGGTATTATCCGCTATTGGGAAGAAGGTACAAGCGAGAGTAAACGGGCCTATTTGCTTGATAGACTAAAGGAATTATCAGCCGAATAATCAACTTTGTCTCTTATTTCTTTGTTTAAATCATTACTTTTAAGTATTTTTGTTTGAGACGGTTTAGTATTCTATCACTTAAAAGATAATGCTATGAGACAAGGAAAACAAATTCACCAGGGATATAGCTTCTTTTGGGGAGTATTTCTATTATTAGTAATGTCTGCCGCTATATCTATTCATGCTGAAGCCCTTTCTATAAAGGAGCTTGTACTTTTCAAAGATACTTTGAAGAATGACACGATTGTGCCGCAGTCCCCGAAGAAAAGCGGTACATTAGTTATTAGAGATCGTATTCCGATTCCATCTGATGAGCCTTTATTTATTGTAAATGGAATGGAACTTCCCTATGAGATTTTTGCAGCATTGAACCCCGCGCATATTGAAAGTCTTGAAGTTTTGAAAGATGCTTCAGCCACTGCTATTTATGGTACACGTGGAATAAATGGGGTCATTATTCTGAAGTTGAAAACTCCACAACAGGTAAAGGAGGAAAAAAACATTAAGAAAATAGATGATTTTCTCAAGCCAAAGGGAGTGGACAGGAGGAATGCGCGTTACTATATTGACGGCAAAGAAGTTCCGGCCAGTACTGCGTATCAAACGAGTATTGAGCAAATGGAAGTAAAGACCGGTGCAGACGGAATACTGGAAATTTATATTAAACCAATGATTTTCCTAAGGGGAGAATATGAATAAAAGTGACTGTCAAGAGTGGAATGATCAAAGATTACGGAATGGGAAATACCTGATGACTTATGTTAAAACAAATATCCTTATTAATCCTGTGTGCGGTAGCAATCGTCTTATTCACTGCTCCGGTGCAAGCCTGTACTTCTGCTGTTGTATCGGGTAAAGTAACACCCGACGGTCGCCCTCTGCTTTGGAAAAACCGTGATACGGACTTTATGCGAAACCATATTGATTATGTGAAAGGTGAGATGTATAACTTTATTGCTGTAGTGAATAGCGCCAATGCATATCTGAAAGAGGCATGGATGGGAACTAATTCCTCAGGATTTGCCTTGATGAATACACAATCCTATAATCTGGTGGATGTAAAAGGCGATGAAGAACGGGGGACAGCCAATGGGCGCGTTATTTATCGTGCACTCGAAGTTTGTGCTACGGTAGAGGACTTCTGTCATTTTCTGGATACCATTTCCAAGCCCAGCGATATCGAAGCTAATTTTGGTGTAATCGATGCACAAGGCGGGGCAGCTATGTTTGAGGTAGATTATCATAAATATGTGATGTATGATGCCAATAACCCGAAGGACGCTCCTTATGGTTATATTGCCCGTACCAACTTTTCTTTTGCTGGTAAGGTGAACGAGGGTGCCGGTTATGTGCGCTATATGGAAGCAGACCAGGTGCTGATGAAAGCTTCGGCTACGGGTAGTATTATCCCACAGTTTATTTTCAATGATTTATCGCGTTCGTTCCGTAACCGTATGATGGATATTGATTTGCGTAGCGGGGCATATAATCGTCCTCAGGCGTCGGGTTGGTTTGTAGATCAGGATTTCATTCCGCGTAGCAGTACATCGTGTTCGGTAGTGGTACAAGGTGTGAAACCGGGTGAGAAAGCCGAACTGACTACCATGTGGACACTGTTAGGTTATCCTCCTACCGGTATAGCTGTTCCGTTGTGGGTGAAAGATGCCGGTAAACTTCTTCCCGGAATGGTACGTTTCGGCAAAGAACATGAGGCAGCTCCGCTCAGTGATTGGTCACTTCGTTTGGCAGACAGAGTTTTCAGCTATAAGCAGGGAATGGGTACCGGACGTTATCTGAATTGGGAAAGATTGTATAGTCCTGAGAAAGGTGACGGTTATATGATAGCGATTACTGCGGTAGAAGATGAAGTCTTCCGTACGACGAAGCCATTGTTGGAAGAGTGGTATAAAAAAGGAAGCCTCGATACACAAGCAATACCAAAGCTGTATGACGAACTGGAATCATTCATCAGAATGATTTATCAGAGTTTACTGGAATCAGAATAGAATTTACATAATCGAACGGAGGTATGCCAGTATCTCCGTTTCTTGTTCCGGATGAAACCAACGGATTTCTTCATCTCTTTTGAACCATGTCATTTGCTTGCGCGAATAGATGCGGGAGTTCTGTTGGATTTTCTCTATGGCAAAAGGCAAGGTCCATTCTCCGTCGAGATATTTGAACATTTCTTTATAGCCTACCGTATTCAATGAATTAAGTGCCCGATAAGGAGATACCTTTCTGGCTTCTTCTTCCAAGCCATCCTCTATCATAATCTCTACCCGCCGGTTAATGCGGTCATAAAGTTCTTCCCGGTCGCGCGTCAATCCTATTTTGATGATGCGGAAGGGGCGTTCTTTTTTCTGTTGTGTACGAAATGAGGTGTAGGTCTTCCCTGTCATATAGCATATCTCCAGTGCATGGATTACGCGTTTAGGATTCTTCAGGTCTACTATTTTATAGTATTCCGGATCGAGCAACTTTAGCTCTGCGCACAGTCTTTCCAGACCTTCCGTTTCATACTTATGTAGCATCACCTGGCGTGTTTCAGCATCTACGGTCGGAATATCGTCAATGCCTTTGCAAACGGCATCCACATACATCATAGAGCCACCGGTAAGCAATACTGTATCCTGTTCGGTAAATAAGGTTTCCAGAAGTTTCAGTACCTCCGCTTCATATTGGGCGGCACTGTAATAATCGGTGAGTTGCAAGGTTCCTACAAGGTAATGTTTCACACGTTGCAGTTGCTCGGGGGTAGGGGCTGCCGTCCCTATTTTCAAGTCGGCATAGAGTTGCCGAGAGTCTGCGGAAACGATGCAAGTTTGGTAATGCTCTGCCAGCCGCAGGCTGAGTTCGGTCTTTCCGACTCCGGTCGGTCCAATAAGCACTATCAGGGTTTTCATAAGGAAATGGTATTTAGAGAATCATTTCCCATCCGCAGATAACGCGGATAACGCAGATCTCTTCTAGGCTTAAGTCTTTCAAATCTGTGTTATCCGCGTTATCTGCGGATGAAAAATTTAAAATAATATTAGAACTTTTCTTCCTCGAACGGTGCTGCGCCACCTTCGCCTCCGCCCATGTCGAAACCTTCCTGGTCGAATTCTTCCAAATCAAAGTCCTGATCTCCATAGAAGTTTTCGTCCAGATCAAGCGATCCGCTGTTGGCTGTCATTTCTTCGAAGTCAATTGTCTGTTTCGGAGCATCACCTTCCTTCTTGGTACACTTGGCACCTTTCATTTCTTTTCCGGTAATGATCTCGGAGAGTTCAATGAAGAAACAGCGTTCTGTCATGTAGTCGAACACATAGAGTAACTTCTGCTTTTCATCTTCTATCAGTTCGCTGATAGTGGTGTCTTTCATTACCCAACTGTCCATCTCCGGATTGTCATCCATCTCTTCCAGTGTAATTTCCTTTTCTTTTTCCCAATCATCATCACAGATGAAGAAAGAAGTCATCTGGTCGTTAGTATAGCCTACTGACTTCACTATAGCCTCATGGAAGTCGTAGAATGTAGCTTCCGGGTCAATTTGTATTTCTCTTACGAAGTCGTCCACTTCATCGGAGATAAGTGTAAATCTGTATATCATATTCTAATTACTTTATCGTTTTATCACCTAATAATACCACGTTCGGAGTCACGGATGAAGCTGACAATGTATTCTATTTCCGGGCTCGTCGGAATTTCTTCTTCTATTTTCTTTAATGCGTCTGAAGTGTTCAATCCACTTTGATAAATGATACGGTATGCGTTGTGTATATTCTCAATGGTTTCATTGGAGAATCCGCGACGGCGCAACCCGATAATGTTGATACCGCTGTAAGCAATCGGTTCCCGGCCTGCAATGATGTATGGCGGAATATCCTTACTGAAACGGCAACCGCCTTGTATCATGCCATATCCGCCTACACGGCAGAATTGATGCATCAATACATTGGCACTGATAATGGAGAAATCGTCTATCACAATCTCACCTGCCATTTTGGTAGAGTTACCAATGATGCAGTAATTACCGACAAGGGCGTCATGAGCTACGTGTACACCTTCCATCAACAGGTTATTGTTACCGATAATGGTTCTACCTTTGGCAGCCGTACCACGATTGATGGTAACATTTTCACGAATGGTATTGTTATTACCGACTTCAGCGGTACTCTCTTCTCCCTGAAATTTCAGGTCCTGAGGGATGGCACCGATAACAGCTCCCGGAAAAATCGTATTTCCATTGCCGATACGTGAACCGTACAGAATGTTGGCATTTGCCATAATCTTGTTGTTATCGCCGATTACCACATTCTTGTCGATGAATACAAAAGGAGCAATCTCTACGTTTTCCCCGATTTTTGCCTCGGGATGAATATACGCTAAGGGACTTATCATGTTATTTAATTATTAATTATCAAATATTAATTATTAATTATCAGGATGAAAGCGCTTAAACAATAAGTGCGCAGCCAATTAATAATTAATACTTAATACCTAATATTTATATTCACTTGTTCTTAACTATTTGTGCCATAAACTCTGCCTCGCAAACCACTTTCTCGCCTACGAACGCATAGCCTTTCATCGTGGAAATGCCACGGCGGATAGGTGCAAGCAGTTCTACGCGGAAGATAAGGGTGTCACCCGGCACAACCTTTTGACGGAACTTCACACCATCTATCTTCATGAAGTAGGTGGAGTAGCGGTCGGGTTCGTCTACGGAGTTCAATACAAGCAGACCGCCTACCTGTGCCATAGCTTCAACCTGCAACACACCCGGCATTACCGGTTCCTGTGGGAAGTGCCCCTGGAAGAAAGGCTCGTTGGCAGTGATATTCTTCACGCCTACAATATAATTGGCACCTATTTCAATCACCTTGTCTACCAATTGGAATGGGTAACGGTGTGGCAATAGTTCGCGGATACGGTTTACATCCATGACGGGTTCGCGGTTGCAGTCGTAAGTCGGAGCCTGTATATCGTGCAGACGGATTTCCTTACGCATCTGGCGGGCAAACTTATTATTAATGGTATGTCCCGGACGTGTAGCAATGATACGTCCCTTGATAGGCTTGCCTATCAAAGCTAAGTCGCCAATTACATCGAGCAATTTGTGACGGGCACATTCATTGGCCCATACCAAAGGTTTGTGATTGATGTAACCCAGTTGCTTGGCATCCATGTGGGGAACTCCCATCACGTCGGCCAACTTATCGAAGTCTTCCTGAGACATTTCCCGTTCGTAAATAACGATGGCATTGTCCAAATCGCCTCCTTTGATAAGACCTGCCTGCAACAGTGGTTCGATCTCGCGTACGAATACGAATGTACGGCTGCCGGCTACTTCATCTTGGAATTTCGACATATCCTCCAGCGTTGCAAACTGATTGGGAATGATGGTCGAGTCGTAAGATACCAGTACATTCAGACTAAAGTTCTCGTCGGGCAACACGATAATGGAAGAACCGGTCTTTTCATCGCGAAACTCGATTTTTGACTTGATGATATAGAAATCTTTAACGGCATTTTGTTCTTCTGTACCTACGCGCTCTATTTCTTGTGCATAATATTGGGCGCTACCGTCCAGAATGGGAAACTCAGGACCGTTGACTTGTATCAGGCAGTTGTCTATGCCTAAGGCATAAAGGGCTGCCATGCCGTGCTCTACAGTGCTAACCTTCACACCATTCTTGGAAAGAACGGTGCCGCGAGTGGTTTCAGTCACGTTGTCCGCAACCGCATCAATGGTAGGTTGTCCCTCCACGTCGATACGCTGGATCTTATATCCGTGGTTGTCCGGAGCAGGATTGAAAGTAACGGTCAGGTCAAGTCCCGTATGAAGGCCTTTACCACTGAGGGAAAAACTGTCTTTCAGAGTCTTTTGTTTCAACATTTGTTACTTATTTATTTGTTGTTTTAATTCATTCAGTTCTTTACGGAGCTGGCGGAGTTCTGTTAGCATATCCGGCAGGTTCCGTTGGGCAACGGAGGCTTTGAAGTATTGTTTCAGCTCCATGGGAGGAGTACCGATTAACTGGCTGCCATCCTTAATATTACTGGGAACACCGGACTGTGCTCCGAGGTTCACTTTGTTTCCGATATGAATATGTCCTGCAATGCCTACTTGACCGCCGAACATGCACCATTCACCTACCTTGGTAGATCCTGCAATACCCACTTGTGCCGCCATAACGGTATTTGCACCAATTTCGTCATTGTGGGCTACTTGTATCAGGTTGTCCAGTTTCACACCTTTGTGTACGATGGTTGCGCCCATTGTAGCACGGTCTACGCAAGTGTTTGCACCAATCTCTACATTGTCTTCCAATATTACGATACCGATTTGAGGTATTTTTTCGTAACCTTCGGGAGTTGGAGCGAAACCAAAACCGTCCGCACCGATCACACAGCCGGAATGCAGGATGCAATGATTGCCTATCCGGCAGTCATGATAAATGGTTGTATTGGCATATAGGATACAATTACTGCCCACTTTGGCGCCACTGCCGACAGTAGCATGCGGATGTATCATTGTATTGTCTCCTACTTCCGCGTATTCACCAATGCAAGCGAAGGGTGCAATGTAAACATCCTTGCCGATTTTTGCGGTCTCAGCAACGAAAGCCAACGGATCGATACCCACGCGCTTGGGCTTACTCTGTTCGTAAAGATTGAGCAGTTTAGCCAAACTTTCGTAGGCGTTATCTACTTTTATTAAAGTAGCTTTTATTTCCTGCTCAGGAACAAAGTCTTTGTTTACCAATACAATACTGGCTTGGGTCTCGTAGATATAAGATGTATATTTGGGGTTTGACAGAAACGATATAGCACCGGGGATGCCTTCTTCTATCTTGGCAAAAGTATGTACAGTTGCATTCTCATCTCCAACGATTTCTCCTTGGATAAATGTTGCAATTTGTTTAGCAGAGAACTCCATTGTCTTATTCTTGTTAGATGGTTTCAAATCACAAATAACGGACTTTTTTTTTATATTTCCTTGTCCTTGGGTGAATATTTTATACTTACCTATGCAAACGTTGGTAGCAAAGATAGTATTTTTTTACCTTCTTAGACAATAGGGAAATATTGAGCATGTCCGATGCTTCAGCAATATTCTTAATACTTCCGTCTTTATAAAGGATATCAATACTATCGTCTGCCGGGTCGTACATATTCTTCTCGATGCTGGGGGTAGAGACGAAATAGCTCGCTTCAGAGAGGGGTATGTCCAGTTGCTGACTGATTTGCAAAGTTAACTCTTTTTTTCTTTCTTCACATATTGGTTCGGTAGAAATTTCCACTTTAAAGATATTACGGTTGATCATACCGAGGCTCAGCGTGGACAAAACCTTGTCGTTGTGGGTGCTCCACACCTTTAATGCGGTCCATATATCATTGTCGTCCAGTTGGATGAAGTTCTCCAGACACTCCGGATTGTTATAGAAAGTTTCCTTGTTGATGTCATTGTAAAGGAAAAAACGCAATGCCGGTGAAGCAAATAATTCTACACCTTTACTTGCTAATTCTTTGGCACGGAGTAGGGCGCTGATGAGCATTTTCTCGTATGCCACGGACGTTTTGTGCAGATATACCTGCCAGTACATCAAGCGGCGGGCTGTGAGGAAGTTCTCAATGGAATAGATGCCTTTGGATTCTATCACGAGATGGTCTTCTTTCACATCGAGCATCTTGATGATGCGTGCCGAGCCGATGTTACCTTCCGTTACGCCGGTATAGAAACTGTCGCGGCGAAGGTAGTCCATACGGTCCATGTCGAGTTGTCCGCTGACCAGTTGGTGCAGGAACTTCTTGGGGTATTCGTCCTTGAATATCTGGATGGCAAGTGTGAGTTGCCCGTTCATTTCTTTGTTGATACGTTCCATCAGCATGAGGGAGATATCCTCGTGGGATACGCCCTGTACGATGGTGTCTTCCAGTACATGAGAGAAAGGACCGTGTCCGATGTCATGCATCAGAATGGCTGCCTGTACTGCTTCGGCTTCACTGTCGAAAATGAAGTTTCCCTTGCTGGCGAGCTGCTGGACAGCTTCACTCGTCAAATGGAAAGCCCCCAACGAATGTTGAAAGCGAGTGTGCTGCGCACCGGGATAAACCACAGACGACAAACCCAGTTGCTTGATGCGGTTTAAACGCTGCAAAAGGGGATGCCGCACGATGTCGTACAACAACCCCTTCGGGATATTGATGAACCCGAACACCGGGTCGTTAATGATCTTTCGTTCGAACACGTTGTTAGTGATTAAGGGTAAGTGATAAGTGATTAGGCGTTAATCACTCCCTTCAACTGTTCCGCCATCTGCTGTTGCACTTCCTTTGCGGCGTTGCGTGCGGCTTCTGCAAATTTTTCAGTCTTATCCACATAGATGATGCCACGGCTGGAGTTTACAATCAGTCCGCAAGTGGAGTTCATGCCGTACTTACAAACTTCTTCCAGTGAGCCACCCTGCGCACCTATGCCCGGTACAAGCAGGAAGTGGTTGGGAACAATCTTGCGGATATCTTCGAAAGCGCGGCCTTGTGTAGCACCTACCACGTACATCATCTGTCCGTCGTTGGCCCATTCCTGAGACTTGCGCAGTACTTTTTCGAAAAGGCGTTCTCCGTTGGGATCTTCCGTCAACTGGAAGTCGTGTGAACCTTTGTTGCTTGTCAGTGCCAGAAGGATTACCCATTTGCCTTCGTAAGTCAGAAATGGAGTAACACTGTCCTCACCCATGTAAGGGGCTACGGTTACAGAGTCGATGTCCAGTTCGTCGAAGAAGGTGCGGGCGTACATGGCAGAGGTGTTTCCAATGTCACCACGCTTTGCATCGGCAATGATGAATTGATCGGGATAGTTTTCCTTGATATATTTCACAGTCTTTTCAAAAGCGATCCAGCCTTTCACGCCCATGCTCTCATAGAAAGCGAGGTTCGGTTTGTAGGCGATGCAAAGGTCAGCCGTTGCGTCGATGATGGCTTTATTGAAGGCGAAGATCGGATCTTCTTCTTTCAATAAGTGTTCCGGGATTTTCTTGATGTCTGTATCCAGACCTACGCAGAGGAATGATTTCTTACGCTTGATATTTTCAAAAAGTTGTTGTTTGTTCATATTGGATATATTTAGTCTGTTTATGATTCGCTTTATTATTTCCTGAATAAATAGCCGTTTATATTCAGTAAAAGAGCCTCGTTTCCTTCCTCTTGATAATCTAAGGAGAAGCCTGTCAGTATGAAGAGGCTTTTATCGGAGTTACATTTGAATTGTGCAGGAGGCATTTCACCATATTTATAGCGTTGAAGTGCTTCAATGTTTTTGAGGTCAATGTATACCGTATCGTTCATTTTATCTGTCCGGGTACCGAGAGAGGCGGGCAATATTCCTGTTTCTTTATACTTGCGTGGAATTTTGAGTTGCCTGCTTGATTCCGGTATGATTACGAAACGGCTGTATCCCTTAGGAATCTCGATGCTTGTCAGTGAGGATGCCTGAGCATTGTATGATATAGCCCGGTTATTGCCAGTAGCTTTATCGTTGTCGGCCGTTTCATCACTGTTCTGACCGAAACGGTTTTGGGCATAATAGAATGATGCGTCTTTGTCCACAAGGTCGGCTATGCTTTTTCGTCCGAACCAGTAGTGCAGATAACGGAGTCGGTCGTTTACTTGCAATGCGGTCTTTGCCGGAAGTGAATCCAGCCAGTTGTCGTACTGGTTGCGTGAGAGGGGCAAGTTTGTTTCACCACTGCGTGCTAGTTCCTTCTCTATGCTACGGCGCATGACGTTCCGGGTGATACTTGCATAGTTCACCGGCAATACGGAAGTCAGTAGGAAGATGATGGAAAATGAAATGGGAATCCAACTGATGCGGCGTGCCCGGGTGAGGACCAGTCCGAAGCAAACGATATAACACCAGATATTGAGTGTGATCAGATAAAGCCGGTTGATTGTGACACCATAATCGTTGAAGCGGCGGATGATGCCGACTGTCATTAATATCAGTAACGGCAATACCAGGGCAGGCAGCCAGCGTGCAATCCGTTCGTTTATGCGCTTTGATTCACTGACCCGTGCCGGATACAGTCCGAATTCAATGGCGATACATCCCGCCATGAGCGCCACTACGAGCCAGGATACCCAGCCTGTAGGTAGTTCCCAACTGATAAGGATGCGGGTGGCATAGATATAGAGTACAAGCAGATACCCTGCCATGAGCGGGAGAAAGAGGAAATGTATCGTTCCGTTCAGGAACTCCGACGGTTGCGGTTCTTGGTTGTGCTTTAGCTCATCTTTGGGTAACATACCGAGGAAGAGCAGCATCGGAAGCAATACACTGCATACAACAAGGATATACAGGTAACATTTCCAGCTTACATCCACATCGAAAAGTTGATGGAGTGAAAAGACGAGCAGGCTTATTCCGCCACTCATAATCAGTCCCACCACGTTTGCCGTGACAAAAGCCCCTACGGTGTAGGAAGCAAAGTTCCAGCTCGGAATGTCATTCTTCTCTTTGGTGAATGAGAGGAAAAAGACTGAAAGCCACAAGGCGAGGATAGCCGCTCCGTGAGCTATGCTTATTTCTGTGAGCGACCGCTCTGGAGAGAGGCTGTAGAGATACACTGCGTCGGCAATAAGCAGTATATGCATCACGATATGCACGCTGATTCCTTTAATCCGGTTCTTTATCTCTTCGCTCCACAGATGGAGAGTGAGTGAGAGCAGAGTACCGACAGAGAAGTAATAACCCAAAACCAGTGTCAGCTTCTCTTCGTTATCCATTTCGGTAGATACTAGATAAGTCAGATAGGCGGTAAGTGCAAGGACAAAGCATACTGTGGTTGGAAAACGTTTCAGGCAATTCTGAAATGCTTCCGTCAGAGTATGAAATGCTTTATTAAAAAACTGTCCTTTCATCTTGTTCTGCCGTTGAAGTTTCCGGGGCTACGTCTTTCTTTTAGGGTTACAGTTCGCTTTCTTTCAGACGTTCTGCATTTTCCGCTACAATCAGGTGGTCTATGCAGTCCTGGATATCGCCATCCATGAAGGCGGCAAGGTTATAAATGGTATAGTTGATACGATGATCGGTGATACGTCCTTGCGGATAGTTGTAGGTACGGATTTTAGCGGAACGGTCTCCGGTGGATACCATTGTCTTACGCTTGGAGGCAATATCGTCCAGATATTTCTGGTGTTCTTTGTCGTAAATAAATGTACGCAGGCGTGAGAGGGCGCGTTCCTTATTCTTCGGTTGGTCGCGCGTTTCGGTACATTCTATCAGGATTTCCTCAGAAACACCCGTATTGGGGTTCTTCCAGACATAGCGCAGACGCACACCGGATTCCACCTTATTTACATTCTGTCCGCCGGCACCGCCGCTTCGGAAGGTATCCCACTTGATTTCGCCTTCGTTAATGACTACGTCAAATTCTTCGGCTTCGGGAAGCACTGCCACGCTGGCGGCGGAAGTGTGCACACGCCCCTGAGTTTCAGTGGCCGGAACGCGCTGCACGCGGTGTACACCCGATTCATACTTCAACGTTCCGTACACATTATCGCCCGTCACGCTGCAAATGATTTCCTTGAATCCTCCTGCTGCGCCTTCGTTGACGCTGGATATTTCCATCTTCCAACCTTTTGTTTCGCAGAATTTGGTGTACATGCGGAAGAGGTCTCCGGCAAAGATTGCGGCTTCGTCGCCACCTGTACCGCCACGGATTTCGAGGATGGCGTTCTTGCTGTCCTGTGGGTCGGCAGGCACGAGGAGGAGTTTGATATGTTCTTCCAGTTCCGGCTGGCGTGCCTGACAGGCATCCAGTTCTTCGCGTGCCATATCCCGCATTTCCGGATCGGCTTCGTTAGTGATGATCTCTTTGGCTTCCTCGATGCCGTTCAGCACCTGAATATATTCTTTGCGGGCATCCATCAGGTCACCCAGTTCTTTGTACTCTTTGGTGAGTTTTACGTAACGCTTTTGGTCGGCAATCACTGCCGGGTCTGTAATCAGCGTCGATACTTCTTCGAAGCGGGCAACAAGCCCTTCGAGTTTCTCTAATATGGTATTGTTGTCTGCCATTGAATTAGTATTTGAATTCTCCGAACTCGCTCTTAATAATCAGCTCCTTCTTATCACTTTCCTCAATGCGTCCCACAATCTGCGCATCGATACCGAAGCTCTTGCTGATGGCAATTACTTCCTCGGCATGTTCGGGCGACAGATATACTTCAAGGCGGTGTCCCATATTGAATACCTTGTACATCTCTGCCCAGTCCGTATTGCTCTGCTCTTTAATCGTTTTGAACAAAGGAGGAACAGGGAACAGATTATCCTTAATCACGCGGCAATAATCACCTATAAAGTGCAGCACTTTTGTCTGTGCGCCACCCGAGCAGTGTACCATACCGTGGATTTCAGGACGGAGTGCATCCAGCAACTTCTTCACTACCGGTGCATACGTGCGGGTAGGGGAGAGTACCAATTTACCAGCATCCAGCGGGCTGTCTTCTACGGCATCCGTCAGTTTCAGACCACCGGAGTAAACCAGTTCTTCGGGCACTGCCTTGTCATAACTTTCGGGATATTTCTCTGCCAGATATTTGGAGAATACGTCGTGACGGGCGCTGGTTAGTCCGTTGCTGCCCATGCCACCGTTATATTCTTTTTCGTAAGTAGCCTGTCCATAAGAAGCCAAGCCTACAATTACATCACCCGGACGGATATTGGCATTATCAATCACATCGCTGCGCTTCATGCGACAAGTTACGGTACTGTCTACGATGATGGTACGTACCAAATCGCCTACATCGGCAGTTTCACCGCCTGTAGCATATACGCCTACACCCATTTCGCGGAGCTCAGCGAGCAATTCGTCCGTACCGTTGATGATGGCGGAGATTACTTCTCCCGGAATAAGGAGTTTGTTGCGTCCGATGGTAGAAGAAACCAGGATATTATCTACTGCACCTACGCAGAGCAGGTCGTCGATATTCATAATCAGTGCATCTTGTGCAATGCCTTTCCAAACAGAAAGATCACCTGTTTCTTTCCAGTACATATAAGCCAATGAGGACTTCGTGCCTGCACCGTCGGCGTGCATAATATTGCAATACTCCGGGTCACCGCCCAAAATGTCAGGGATAATTTTGCAGAAAGCCTGCGGGAAAATACCTTTGTCGATGTTCTTGATGGCATTGTGCACATCTTCTTTAGAAGCGCTGACACCGCGCATCATGTATCTTTGGTTACTCATGAGATTAATAAGTTTGTTCAATATTGATGGCGCAAAGATAGTGATTATTCTTCAGATACCTGCTTATTCTTTAACTGTTATTGTTCCGTCAATTAAAAGAAATACGCTATCTTTGTAGAATAAAAACTAATAATAAACTTTATGGAAGAGAAGAAGGAAAAACAAATAGAAGAAAAAGCTACGACTGAGGTGTGGCTAAGAAGAGGAGAAGAACTGTGAGCAAGACGCTTGAAGCTGCAAGAAGACTTAAGGGTAGTCTTATCGTGAACGATTCTAAATTTTTGCTTTAAGCATGAGATACCTTATAGATACTAAAGAAGGAGCACATGAAAACTTACGCAAAAATGGAAATAAATGAAGCCCAGGGACACAAAGACCCTTCCGACCATGTAATCATTGCCCATGCCATCACCGAGCATTTACCGCTCATCTCCAGCGATACCCGCTTTGAATTCTACAGAAATCAAGGGTTTGATCTGATATTCAACAGAAAGTAATCCTCGTAAATCATAGATTGCATTCTACTGTTTTACTTTCAATCTCTCCCAAATCGTTTTCTTTTGAGACATTTTTATTAAAGCAACCCCCATCAGGCAACAAGCGCAACGCAATTCTTCTTTTGAAAGTGTATTCAGCTTATTCGTAATACAGGATAAGGGATAGTTTTCTTTGAAAAAGGCGAATACGTCGGCTGAGTTTTCTAAGTCGGTTTTCATCTGGCAGGAGCAGGTAAGAAGTTCATCCATCGTGTTATAAGTTTTAAAGGGTTAGTCGTGTGTTCCTACTTCTCTAATGTAAAAAAAAGACGTGGGAACTATTGGCATTATTATTCAACTCCAAGGCTCTGGTAAACCCGTCAAGAAAACAATAAGCAATAGCCCCACGCCAGAGTGTATATAACAAAGTTATATGCGACCCAAACGTGGAGACTTCCACTTATTATTCGCTCTTGCAAAAATTTACCAGACTTTAGAAGTTACGAATAATAAAATGATATCTCCAAATCACAAAATATATCTCTTTTCCAACGAAAGAAATACGCAACAAAGATACAAGTTTTTTTGAAAAAGTATGCATAGAGTGAGATGAAAATGAACTATAAATCTTTATAGTTAACCTCACTGAACAGTGATCTCTAAGTGAAGTAATTGTTGCTATTATATTGCCAATGTTTTGCCATCGTACTGGCAAGCTTTTGCCAATGCGGTGGCACAACTTTGCCAATGTGGTGGCAAGATGGCAGATGTACTTCGAGCGTGAAACAGCTTTAACTTACTTTTTTCTTCCCTCTTGCAACTAATTCCCTAACCGGGCGTCTTATGTATAAAAGACTATCTTAAGATGGAACAGAATACGAAAGAAAAACAGTTCACTTCCCTCATCGAGGAATACAAGCGAGTGATCTATAAAATCTGCTACATGTATGCAACGGATGGAGATAATTTTAAAGATCTCTACCAGGATGTAGTAATAAACCTTTGGAAAGGCTTCGAGGGTTATGAAGGAAAGGGTAAACCTTCTTCGTGGATTTACCGCGTGGGATTGAATACCTGTATCTCCTTCTACCGCCAGCAGCAACGCCGGGGCGAACATACTTCCTTGGATTCCCTCTACGGTTTGGAAGCAGAAGATAGTGAAACGACCAAACGCTTGAAAGAGATGTATCGCCTCATTGCCGGACTGGACAAGTTTGAACGTGCCGTCATCTTGCTGTGGCTGGATGAAAATTCTTACGAAGAGATTGCGGAAATTGTCGGTGTGCCGCGCAATACTGTAGCTTCAAAATTGAAACGAATTAAGGATAAACTTACAAAACAAGCGAATAGCTAAAATAAAACAGATTATGGAACTGGAAGAATTAAAACAAAATTGGAATATAATGGAAGAAAGGCTCGGACGCCTGGAAATGGAGCATCGCCAGCAACTGAATAATAAGGTGGTCAGTAAAGTAAAGCAGGTACAGGATCGTGTGTTGCGTCGATTTACGATTGTAGTGATCTGTTTACCTTTCTTTTGCTGGTATATTGTTCATAATCAGATGTGTGATTTTAGCCTGTCAACGTGGGTGCTGTTGTTTCTGTTTGTAGCTGTGATAGTAGCCCGGCAATTCACATGGATGTTGCTGTTAAGGAAGATTGATTGCCTGAAGATGACTGTGCGTGAAGTGTGTCTGGCGGAGAGTCGTTTCCGGATGTCTTTCAAAGTGGGGATAGCTGTGAGTGTGTTGTGTGCCGTACCTTTACTGGTAAGTATGATATGGGATATGTCCCAAATGGGGGATCGTTATATATTGATAGGTGCCTGGACTGGGCTTGTTGTAGGGGTGCTGATAGGAATTCGTTTGTTCCTCAAAGCATGGAGCGGGATAAAGGAATTGAAAGAGGCAATAACGGATTTGCAGTAGTCAGCTTAAAAAAAGCAAGTCCCCCTTCCGCCCTGGAAACTCGAATAGACCGGAGTTTACGATGGGTGGAAGGGGGACTTGTTTTTTATAGAACCGTTTGTTACGGTAGGAATATACTTATTTAGAACTGTACCTGCGGTGCTGTTTCAGCTCCTTCGGAAGCTTCAAAGTAAGCACGTTTTTCGAAGCCGAACAGACTTGCAAGAATGTTCTTCGGGAAGCGGCGGATGGCAGTATTGAAGTTCTTTGCTGCATTGTTGAAGTTGGTACGTGCCACGTTGATACGGTTTTCAGTACCTTCCAATTGAGCTTGCAGTTCCAGGAAATTCTGGTTTGCTTTCAGGTCGGGGTAATTCTCAGTAATGGCAAGCAACTTACCCAATGCAGAAGTTACCGCACCTTGAGCTTTCTGGTATTCAGCCAGCTTTTCCGGAGTCAGATCATTAGCATCTACTTTAATTTGAGTAGCCTGGCTGCGAGCCTCTACCACACCTTCCAGAGTTTCTTTTTCATGAGAAGCGTATCCTTTTACCGTACTAACCAGATTCGGAATCAAGTCGGCACGGCGTTGATATTGTGTTTCAACGTTTGACCATTGTCCGCTTACGTTTTCATCCATAGTTACTAGTCCGTTATAACCAGTAACACCCCAAATGACGAGGAGAGCTAAAACAACAAGAATGATAATAGTTGATTTCTTCATACTTTTCTTTTATTAAATGATTATTATTAATTAGCTGCAAGTTACGAGCTACAAGCTACGAGTTGCTGCGCTATGATACCGAAAGGCACTTGTAGCTTGTAACCCGTATCTTGTCACTCTGAGAGTTTCAACTCTCAGAATCGGGAACCGGCACCTCCGCCACCTCCCATACCTCCACCGAAGCTGCCTCCGCTGAAGCCACCGCCTCCGCCGCCGCCGAAGCCTCCGCCACCGCCAAAGATGACCGGACCTCCTCCGCCACCTCCGCGATAGTTTTCATCATACGACTGTTTGCGGCGTACTATCTTGTGTCCGCAGTTGCGGCAAGTGTAGGTAACATCTTCCGTTTTTACTCCGTTGATCCGGGAAACCACTTTACTGCTGGTGCGTTGCAATTTGTGCTGTCCGCAGTTGGGGCATTTGCTTGCGGCACGTGCCGCCATCCAACCGATTCCTCCGGCAACAACAAAGAATCCGATAACTGCTGCCAGAATGCCGAAGAAGGAAATGTCTTCTTCATCATCTGTATCATTCACCATGCTACCGTCCAGTCTGCCGCATACGGCACGCACACCGGCAACCATACCTGCATCCCAGTTACCATCTTTCAGATAAGGAATCATGTCGCGTGTCTGGATACGTTTACAGATGGCATCGGGCAGATCTCCTTCCAGTCCATAACCTGTATAGAACTGGATGCAGCGCTGATCGGTCACCAGAAGAATGACCAGACCATTATTCTTTCCTTTCTTTCCTACACCCCATTCATTGAGCAGGCGGTGCGCAAAGTCAAAGCAATCATCATTGCCGATAGACGGAACCACGGCAACTACTGTCTCAATGCCGGTTTGTTGTTCCAATGCATACAACATACGGTCGATGCTGTCGCAGGCAGCCTGAGAGAGGATGCCGTCCGGATTGCAGACATAGCGCATTTTGTTCTGAAGATGTACTTTGGGAATATTGTCTGTAGTATAGACCTTCTGTGCCTGCACGGATAACAGCAGGCATAGGAATAAACTTATGGAGATTAATCTTTTCATACTAATATATTTGTGGGACGAATATAGGAAAAATCACATCAATAGATGTATTTACCTACAAAATTCTTCACACGTTCGGTGTATTCCTCCGGGTGATCCTTGTAGGACATGGCGTGTGTGGCACCGGGGGCAAGCCACAATTCTTTAGGTTCCGATTTTGCCTCGTAGAGAGGATATACCATCCAGGTGGGTACGTATGTATCTGCATCGCCATGAATGAAGAACATCGGCAGTTTGCATTTCCTGACCTGATTCAGCGAAGAAGCTTCCTTGAAGTTCCAGCCGTATTTCGCGTTGCACAGCCAGCTGGTGGTGTACATCAACGGGAACGGAGGCAGTCCGAACTGTCCCTTCAACTCGTAGGAAAATTCATCCCATACGCTGGTATAACCGCAATCTTCCACAAAACATTTCACAAAAGGTTGTTGGGGCTCACCGGATACCATCATAGTGGTGGCGGCACCCATAGAGATGCCATGTACTACCATCTGGGTATTTCCGCCGTAAATATCGTTGGCAATGTCCATCCAGCGCAATACGTCCAGCCGGTCTTTCCAACCCATTTGAATGGCAGGGCCTCCGCTTAATCCCTGATTCTGCAGGTCGGGCAGCAGAATGTTATACTTTAAATCTTTGTTGTAAAGGTAACCTATCATCAGCATACGGATGCAATCGTCCGTATAACCATGCACGATGACGGCTGTTTTGTGGGTAGGTTCGGGGGCGGCTGCGTAAATGGCATGCAGTTGCACCCCGTCAGGGTTGATAATAAAGGTATCCCGTAAAGCACCGACAGTTTGCAAACTATCTATCCAAGGCTTGATTTGCGGATACTCGCTGAGCATATACTCGTAGGAGCCGGGAATATCTTTCCCTTTGTTGTGCTCCGGTCTCAGCGAGTAGCCGAGCATGTAGAAACTCGCACCTATGAGGGCAATAATGATAGCTGTTAACAGTCCGAGCAGACTGTACTTGATACCTTTCTTCATCTTTCCTTCCTTTCACTCTATTTGTTCCATATTTCCCATGCGGCAAATGCTTGCAATAACAGCATTTCCAGTCCGTTTTTAGTAACGGCGCCGTGAGCCTCTCCCTTTTTCATGAAAAGGGTTTCATTGGGATTATATAACAAATCGTAGAGTAAATGGTTGGGAGTTAATTGATCATAAGGAATATCCGGACAGAAATCCACCTTAGGATACATGCCTACAGGTGTACAGTTTACGATAATAGTATATTCCTGCATGATCTCCGGTGTCAGTTCGTCATAAGTGAGGTAAGACGATTCCTTTTTTGTACGCGATACGAATACGCTTTCGATGCCCAGATTGGCCAGTCCGCGATAGACGGCTTTGGATGCACCGCCTGTACCCAGAATCAGCGCCTTCTTGTGATGGGCTTGCAGTAAAGGCTCAATGGACTGTGTAAAACCTATGATATCCGAGTTATAGCCGACAAGCTTTACTTTTCCCTTCGGCTGGCGGATGATTTTGATGACGTTCACTGCGCCGATCTTTGCGGTATCTTTGTCCAGTTCGTCAAGAAAGGGGATGACCTGCTCCTTGTACGGGATGGTCACATTAAGTCCGCAGAGGTTGGAATTCTCCTCTATGACTTCCATAAAGTCATTGATGTTGGGTATTTCAAAGTTTACATATTCGGCGTCGATATTCTCCGATTTGAACTTTTCATTGAAATATCCGATGGAAAACGAATGTCTCAGCGGATAGCCTATTAAACCGTATTTCTGCATAATTCTCTTAGTGTGCTATGTCAATAATCATTTCATTTAGTCGCAGTATAAAGAGTGCATATACCGAATGTCAGTCTGCGGAAATTAACCTGACTGAAACCTGCTCTGCGAATAACTTCCTGCATCACTTCGCCTTGCGGGAAAGCACGGATGCTTTGGGGCAGGTAGGTGTAAGCACTATTGTCTTTTGACAGGCATTTGCCAAGCAGGGGGATGACTACTTTGGAGTAGATGGTGAAAAGTTGTTTCATCGGAAAACGGTCCGGTGTGGAGAGTTCCAGAATGACGAGATGTCCTCCGGTTTTCAGCACGCGGCACATTTCCGCCAACCCTTTGTCCAACCCTTCGAAGTTGCGGATACCGAACGCTACGGTTACAGCATCGAACGTGTCATCGGCAAATGAGAGAGAGGTGCAGTCCTCCCGGGCAAAGGATATTTTGTCCGAGAGGTGCGCCTGTTTTACTTTATTACGTCCCACGTCCATCATTCCCTCTGAGATGTCGGTGCCTATCAGTTCGTCAGGCTGCAACTCGCGGCAGGCAAGAATGGCAAAGTCACCTGTACCGGTGGCCACGTCCATGATGCGCTTCGGTTGGAAAGGCTTTAACCAATTGATCGCTTTCCGGCGCCAACTGCGGTCGATGCCTAATGAAAGGGTATGGTTCAGCTTATCATAAGCAGGAGCAATGTTGTCGAACATTTCTTCTACCTGTTCACTCTTTTTTCCGTCCTTACCGTAGGGTTTGATATGTTCCTGGGGATAATCCATACTAACCGTTTATTACTTATTTAAGTATTCCGTTACGTTTTTCTCAATGCGTGAAGCAATGTTACTGGTATCTTCCTTCACGAATTGCTCTCCGGTGATATGCTCGTACAGTTCAATGTAACGCTCGCTGATGGATGCTACGATTTCGTCTGTCATTTCCGGAACTTGTTGTCCTTCCTTGCCTTGGAAACCATTGTCCATCAACCATTCGCGAACGAATTCTTTAGAAAGTTGTTTCTGGGCTTCGCCTTTTTCAAAGCGTTCCTGATAACCTTCAGAGTAGAAGTAGCGGCTGGAGTCCGGTGTGTGGATTTCGTCCATCAGGTAAATAGTACCGTTGTGTTTACCGAATTCATACTTCGTATCTACCAGAATCAGACCACGTTCTGCTGCGATCTCAGTTCCTCTTTTGAAGAGTGCCATGGTGTATTTCTCCAATACGGCATATTCTTCGGGAGTAGCCAGGCCTTTAGCAAGGATTTCTTCTTTTGAAATGTCTGCGTCGTGTTCACCGATTTCAGCTTTTGTAGTCGGGGTGATGATGGGTTCGGGGAATTTCTGGTTTTCCTTCATTCCTTCGGGCAACTTCACACCACAGATTTCGCGTACGCCGCTCTTGTAAGCACGCCATGCGCTACCGCAAAGATAACCGCGTACAATCATTTCGATGGGGAAACCTTCGCACATCACACCTACCGTTACCATCGGGTCGGGTGTAGCTGTCTTCCAGTTGGGACAGATATCAGTAGTAGCATCCAGGAATTTGGCTGCAATCTGATTCAGCATTTGGCCTTTAAAAGGAATGCCTTTCGGCAAAACAACGTCGAATGCGGAGATACGGTCGGTTGCTACCATAACCAGCTTTTCACCATTGATGTTATAAACATCGCGTACTTTTCCGTGGTACACACTTTTCTGTCCCGGAAAATTGAAATCAGTTTTTGTTAATGCTTTCATCATTGTTATATTTATGATTTGGATATTTTCTATGGTTTTCACCACAGAGTGGCACAGAGGCTCACAGAATTCTTTTCTGCTCTGTGAGACTCTGTGTTACCCCGTGGTGAGTTTTCTTTTTTCACGTTCGGCCTTGGTCTCCTTATCAAATTTCTCGTAGGCATCTACAATGCGGGTTACCAACTGGTGACGCACAATATCTTTCTTGTTCAGTTCCACAAAGCTGATGCCTTTCACACCTTTCAGGATGCGGAGTGCCTGTACCAGTCCCGAAGTCTGGGAAGAGGGCAGGTCGATCTGTGTCATATCTCCCGTTACAATCATCTTGGTGTTCATACCCATGCGGGTGAGGAACATCTTGATCTGCTGGGTAGTGGTGTTCTGCGCTTCATCCAGAATTACGACTGCATCATTCAACGTCCTTCCGCGCATAAAGGCGAGGGGAGCAATCTGAATGATGTTCAGTTCCATGTATTCTTTCAGCTTGGCAGCCGGAATCATATCCTGCAAGGCATCATACAACGGTTGCAGATACGGGTCTATCTTATCCTTCATGTCACCGGGCAGGAATCCAAGCTTCTCACCGGCTTCCACGGCGGGGCGACTGAGGATGATTTTCTTGATCTCTTTATTTTTGAGGGCACGTACGGCAAGGGCAATGGCAGTATACGTCTTTCCCGAACCGGCAGGACCTATGGCAAATACCATGTCGTTCTTGGCGAAACCTTCTACCAGTTTAAGCTGATTTTCACTGCGGGGGATGATCGGTTTGCCTGTCACGCTGAATACGATGACGTTACCCGACTTTTCTGCTTGCGGTGCATTTCCTTTGATGATGTCGATGATCACCTCTTCTTTCAATGAGTTGTATTCGGCGCAGTATTTTTCCAGTTTGGTAATGTTTTCTTCGAATGCGCACATCTCTTCTTCATCTCCCAACACTTTGATGACATTGCCGCGTGCAACAATGCGCAGTTTGGGGTACAAAGCTTTTATCAACTGCATATTGGCGTTATTCACACCGTAAAAGATAACCGGGTCGATATCCTCAAGAACAATCAGTTTTTCTATCATTGAATTGTTTATAAGTTCATGTCGTTTTATAGGTAAAACAGTTGCAAATTTAGTGAAACGTTTGGATACTTAGCTGGTTCCGGCTGTTTTTTTTGTTGCAGGCTTCACTATGACACCTTTTCCATTCTTGTTGCAGTGAATACACTCTTTGCGGAGTGTTCTTTCTTTGAAATCGAAAATGAGATTGGGGTTGAAATGCTGTCCGTTGATGCGGGTTTCAAAATGAAGGTGTTCGGTACTGGCCCGTCCGGTACGTCCGGTCAGTGCGATGGGTTGTCCGGCCTTTACGACGTCACCGCTCTGAACAAGATTCTTAAAATTATGACTGTATATCGTTTCCAATCCCGAAGAATGGCGCACAACGATTACGTTACCGTAAGCACTGTAAGGCTTAGACATACGTACAATGCCATCGAAAGCACTGCGTATCGTGTCTTTGGCGCAAGTCTTGATATCAATACCCGAGTGACGGCCGCCACCTCGCCCGTAAGGGGAAATCACTTTCCCTCCGGGAAGCGGAAAGCAATAGGCGGTATCAGGTATTTGCTCCAGATGCAATTCTAACAAGTTTTCGTTATCGAAAAGTCCCGGTGTAGTAACCCGGATATGATTGATTTCCATTTGCGAGAAACTTGGTTTCTCTTCAGGCGGAGTATAAGCCAGTGCGAATGATAGTAGCAGAAAGAATATGTTCATGATTAAAGGTTCTTCTTGTTATTCAAAATAGATAATTTCTCCTCCATTCGAAGAAGTATATTTTTTCAATAACTCCTGTATCATCTCGGCTGCTTCACGCAGGCCTTCCTGTCCACTGTAACCATTGACGATGGCAAGGATATGCTGGGTGCCTAAATCCATTTTAGTACGTTCGTTGTCGCTGGTAGGAGTACCGATACCGCCTACGGCATCGCGATAGACCGGAAGTCCTTCGATGTTCAGCACACCCCGTCCGATACCTTCGAATGGTTCTTCGGCGCGTCCAACTCCCAGTTTGAGGTCAGTGCCCTGTATCTTGTCCGCATCGAAACCACCGATGGAATAACCGGTGCGCAGGGATACCAGATTAATCAGGTCAACCAATGTATCTATTTGGTAAAGGGCAATTCCGCGCATCAAACGGCGGCGCAAGGCTTCGGCAGAAGGACGGTAACGGCTGGGGTCTTTACCGCAACGTTTATAAGCCTCGCGGGTAGCTGCAATGGCGGGTTGCAGTTTGATGTCCTCCGGCTGGGTAGTGGAAGTCAGTTCCCGAGTGAAAGTGTTGATTTCTTCCCAAAGCCCTTCGCAAAAGGCTGTATTGGTAACTTCTGCATAGACGGCTGCACCTTTGAAGATGGGGCAGGCATTTTTTATTTCTTCTGATACGGTGATCTGGTACATAAACTAAAACTGCTATTTAAACTCTTCATGTAAAATAAAAATAAGATAATCACTCCGCAACTGATGGCAGCATCCGCTAAATTGAATACCGGACTGAAGAATACAAAATTGTCCCCTCCTATAAATGGCATCCAGCTTGGCCAGTTAAACTCAAAAAGAGGAAAGTAGAACATATCGACCACTTTCCCATGCAGCCAACCGGTATATCCTTCCCCTATAGGTACGAAAGTAGAAATCTCGGCGGGTGTACTCTTACTGAAAATAACGCCATAGAATATGCTGTCGATGATATTCCCGATAGCTCCTGCCAGTATCAACGAAACACATGCAATATAACCACGCTTATATTTAGCTTTAATAAGTATGACGATATACCATCCAATCGCGATGGCAAATATGGTGCGGGCAATAGTCTGAATGGCTTTAGGCACTATCTGCATACCGAAAGCCATACCGGGATTTTCTATAAAGCGAAGATAAAACCAATCCGTGATATGAATGCTTTCATTATAAAACATATTCGTTTTAACTTCGATCTTTATGACTTGGTCAAGAATCAAAATTCCCAGTACAATGAGAATCGATAGCTGTCCTTTGGACAAAATATTCTTCATATTAAAAAAGTTATGGTTTTGTGTCTACTATCATAATTCCCGATAGTATACGTCCTGATTTAATCCCCAGCCGTCTTGCCGAGAAAAATTCTTCATGCCTCATATAGGTGCAAATACCTGATGTTTCTATTTGCTCGCCGGGTACACCGAAGTCGAGCAACTGCATCCGGTTCGCAGCCCACAGGTCGATATGATGCTTATGTGTTTCCGGTTTCCATTCTGATATATAATCCATTGCAAAACCGTTCATGCGGAAAGCTTCGTACACTTCTTCGCCCACTTCAAAAGAAGGTAAGGATATGCCGGGGCCGATACAAGCGATTACATCTTTTCCATCGGTTCCATAGAGTGCCCGCATCCTGTCGAGAGTGTGTCCGGCTATGTAATTCACCGTTCCCCGCCAACCCGCATGGGCGGCGGCTACCACTTGGTTCTTGCGATCATACAACAGGATAGGAACACAGTCAGCCGTAGAAATACAAATGCAGCAACCCCGTTTCTTGGTGATTAGTGCATCCACTCCTTTCAGCATGGCCGTGCGCTCGTCAGATGTGGCATTGAGATACTTTTCATCAATCACCTCCACCTTTGTACCATGTGTTTGGAACGGAATGACTAATTCTTTAGGGTGTTGAGGCATGGAGTTACAGAGTAGTTCCTGATTGCGACGGACAGATTCCGCATCATCCCCCGTGTAAGGCGTACAGTTGAAAGAGGCATAATCTCCTTTGCTGAAACCTCCCCGGCGGGTAGTTGCGAAACAAAAAATGTTGGAGTACGGTGTCATGACCCCGTATCCCAACATTCGTTTATCTTCTGTCAGAGCAATCATTACTTGTCATCCTCCCAGTCCTCTTCCTCATACTCAAAGTCTTCCAGTTCTTCTACATCCTCGTCATCTTCCACATATTCATAGCTGAGGTCTTCATCCTCACCCATGTCTTTCAACTCTTGCTGGAGTTTGTTTACATCCTTCGGACGGTGAACGATAGCTTCTATTTTATTGCTATCCTTATTCAATTCTTCCCAAAGAATGTCTTTAAGTACGGAAAGTCCCATGCCGGTAATGGAAGAAATGAATACATGCGGAACGTTTGCAGGGAGTGTAGGCTCTATTTCGTCCATCAATTCCTGATCGAGCATATCGCTCTTGGTGATGGCAAGTACCCGTTGTTTGTCCAGCATTTCAGGATTGAAAGTGCTCAGCTCATTCAACAGGATTTCATATTCCTTCCGGATATCGTCGCTATCGGCAGGCACCATGAAGAGCAACAGAGAGTTACGCTCGATGTGCCGCAGAAAGCGCAATCCCAACCCTTTTCCGGCACTGGCTCCTTCAATGATACCGGGGATGTCCGCCATGACAAACGACTTGCTGTCACGGTAAGAAACAATACCCAGGTTGGGTTCCAATGTGGTGAAAGGATAGTTGGCTATCTTGGGCTTAGCGGCAGATACGGAAGCAAGCAAGGTTGATTTTCCGGCATTCGGGAAGCCTACCAGACCTACGTCTGCCAGAAGTTTCAGCTCCATGATTACTGTCATTTCCTGCATCGGTTCGCCCGGTTGTGCAAAGCGAGGTGCCTGACGGGTGGCTGTCTTGAAGTGCCAGTTACCCAGTCCGCCGCGTCCGCCTTTCAGCAGGACTACTTCCTGTCCATGCTCGGTGACGTCACAGATATATTCACCTGTTTCGGCATTGTATACTACTGTGCCACAGGGAACTTCAATAATCTTATCTTCTCCATCCTTACCAAAACTGCGGTTCTTGGAACCGGATTCTCCATGTCCGGCCAGTGCATGGCGGTCGTAGCGCAAATGCAACAGCGTCCAGTAGTTACGGTTACCGCGCAGGATGATGTGACCTCCTCGTCCTCCGTCACCTCCGTCGGGG
Source organism: Bacteroides sp. MSB163 (assembly GCF_036416795.1). NCBI lineage: Bacteria > Pseudomonadati > Bacteroidota > Bacteroidia > Bacteroidales > Bacteroidaceae > Bacteroides > Bacteroides maternus. Next base: position 3,112,066 of record NZ_CP143867.1, read on the forward strand.
CCGCCATTGGGTATGTATTTCTCACGCCTCATGTGCGTAGAGCCTCGTCCGCCCTTTCCGGAGCGGCAATATATTTTTACGTAGTCAACAAAGTTTGATTCAGCCATTTCTTTCCTTACGATTGATTTTAAAATACTTATTTTCTTTTTCGATGCAAAAGTAACGATTCTCTAGGACTACCTCAAACTTTTTTATTCCTTTTTGCTTGCTAACTCTGGTTTCGTCTAAACCCTGTCAGGCTGAAAGCCTTTGAAAATATGATAGGGAAGGTTGTATGCATGTTTAATTTTCCATACAGCTTATGCTATCGGAGCATACAAAAGAATAACAAAGCGCAATAATACCATGAAAATGATAATATCGCGCTTCTAAATTATGATTGTGTAGCTTTACTTTGCAGCGTCAATCGCAGCGCAAACATCAGCAAAGATATCTTCCAATGCACCTTGTCCTTTGATGTGTTGGTATTGTCCTTCCTGCTTGTACCAGTCAATCAGCGGAGAAGTCTGTGAATGATAAACATGAAGGCGTTTCTTGATAGTCTCTTCGTTGTCATCGGCACGACCGGAATCCTTACCACGTTTGATGAGGCGGACCATCAGTTCGTCTTCAGGTACATCCAGGTCAAGCATAACGCTTACTCCCTGATTTCTTTCAGCAAGCATTTTCTTCAGAGCTTCTGCCTGTGCAATCGTACGGGGGAAACCGTCGAAGATTACACCTTTGCTGTCTTCAAAGCTGTCGAATACACTTGCAAGGATATCAATCATCAGTTCGTCAGGGATCAACTGGCCTTGATCGATATAATTTTTAGCTGTTTTGCCCAGTTCTGTGCCGTTCTTGATTTCTGCACGCAACACGTCACCGGTTGAGATGTGGTTAATACCGTACTTTTCTACGATTTTCTCACTTTGTGTTCCCTTGCCTGAACCGGGAGCACCGAAAATTACAATGTTCAACATTTGTGATTTACAATTTAACTGTTACTTATATTATACCTAATTCAAAATTCTTTTCTACAAATCATGTCTTTGACCTTATTCGTGTAGCCTTACTTCGTACCATGTCCGTACATACCCCGTGCCTGTTCCGTATCCTCTCCGTACTTGCTCCGTACCTTCTCCGTATAAAGGTACTTTTATACGAAGGAGGTACAGACCGGGTACGGACCAGACACGGCTCGGGTATGGTTCTGATCCTTTTAATCTACCACTGTATAAATGTCCGCATAATTACGCCCGAAACCGTCATAATCCAATCCATAACCTACGATGAAGTCATTTGGAATTTCCATGGCTACGTATTCTATATTCAAATCTACTTTCAACTTATCGGGTTTCACCAGTAACGAAGCGATGTGGATTTCTTTTGGGTTACGTGTACCCAGCGTGTCCAACAGACGTTGCATAGTCAGACCAGTATCTACAATATCTTCCACAATCACTACCGTGCGATCTGTCAGATCTTCGGTAATACCGATCACTTCCTTGATAACTCCGGTAGAGGACACCCCCTGATAAGAAGCCAGTTTCACGAAAGAAATCTCGCAGGGAATAGTAATGTTTTTCATTAGATCAGCAGTAAACATAAACGAGCCGTTCAGGACGCTGAGAAACAGAGGATTTTTACCAGCCAGATCGCGATTGATTTCATTTGCAACGCGGGTTACTTCTTTCAGAATGTCCTGTTCCTTGATGGAAACAGTGAACTTTTTGTCTTTTATTTGTATGGTGTCCATAAGGGATAGATTTTTAAAATTGGCACAAAAATACGATTTTTATTCTACTCCATGCATCATCTTCTGTAATTTCTTTGAGAGCAGGAAGAGGATAAGAGAGGCTACACCGGACATGATAACGAATACCATAAAGAAGTCGAACATGGTTTCAATGCGGAATCCGAGCAGGGTTTTCACCTTTCCGTCTTCGGGATAAAGGCCGCCTAAAGTACCTGCAAATTTATTGGCTGTAGAGGTGGAAAGATACCAGATTCCCATCATGAGAGAGGCAAAACGGACAGGGGTGAGTTTGTTTACCATGGATAAACCAATAGGGGAGAGGGCTATTTCTCCCATAGTATGGATGAAATAAAGTCCGGTTAGCCAGATAAGGCTGACTTTTACACCGGGCTGTACATCTTTCACGCCGAAACAAATGACTAAATATCCCAGTGAGAGCAGCAACAAACCAATAGCTTGTTTGGTGGGGGAAGCCGGCTCCATGCCTCGTTTGTTCAACGTACCCCATACACTGGGCATAATGGCTGCCAGTATAACTACGAAGAACGGATTGAAAGATTGTATCCAGGAGGCGGGCATTTCCCAACCGAGGATTGTACGGTCGGTTTGCTCGGCAGCAAAAAGGGTGAGTGAAGCACCTGCTTGTTCGTAGGCTGCCCAGAAGAATATAACGAAGAAAGCGATAATGTAAATAACGAAGATACGGTCACGCTCTATCTTTGTCAGAGAACCATCCAACAGAATGCTGACGGGGAAGATGATACAGGCTGTGAATATCCCTATACTGACCCAATCGTTGCCGAAACACCAGTAGAAAAATAGGGCAAGGGCAATGGTCAGTGCTCCGAGAAGCAAATTGTTGCGCATCTTCTTATCTTTCTCTATGGCTGTTTGCTGAACTGTTTTATGTTCTTTCGGTTGCTCCCGTTTAGCGTCCGGAATAATGCCGAGCGGCTTTCCGTCAGGACCGATCAGATACTTGCTTTTTTGCGTTTCAAACAGAATTACCGTGAATACTGTAACGATTGCTGCAATCAGGAATCCCCATTTGAAATCATTGGGATCACCCGTTTCACCGAAGTAACCGCAAACCAGCGGGGCAAAGAAAGAACCCACATTTACACCCATATAAAATATAGTATAAGCAGAGTCTAAGCGTCTGTCTCCCGGTTCATAAAGTTGTCCGACCAATGACGAAACTGTAGGCTTAAAGCAGCCGTTTCCTAAAATCAAGAAGGTGAGTCCCCCATACATCAACCAGTGGGAAAGCTCTTTAGTATCCAGCATCGACGCACTGAAGAACATCAGGAACTGACCTACCGCCATCATCATGGCACCCCAGAAAACGGAACGCCGGATGCCCCAGTATTTATCAGCAATATATCCACCGATAAGCGGGGTGAGATAAACCAGTCCGGTATAGCTGCCATAAATAGAGGCGGCATGTTCCTTATCGAACAAGAGTGCCTGGGTTAGAAACAGGATGAAGATAGCACGCATACCGTAGTAGCTGAAACGTTCTGCCGTGCTGGTAGCAAAGACGAGGTAAAGACCTTTCGGGTGTTTGGATGTACTCATTATAGTATAGATATTTTCTTTATGGGAGGCAAAGTTATAGAATCTGATTAAAAAAACGTTTCTGTATTCAAATAAATTGTCTCTCTTTTGCGCTATAAGTGGAAAAAGTATATTTTTGCATACGAAGAGGATGAGAAAAAGATTTAGCAGGAAAGAGGTGCAGTCGCCTCGTAAGCTCAAGAGCTTTCTTAGAAAACAAATACTCTGGTATAAATACCACGATTTGTTTTAGTAAATACTCATCCTCTTCTTTTTTCATACCTATTGATAAGATGAATGGAATTCTGATAGCCGTACTTATTGTCACTTGCTTACTGGTTTACAAGATTATTTCTGCGAGTCGTAAACAGGAAGGATACAAGAGGTGGAAAGCAGGAAACCGCGACCATACGGAGCATACTGCCAATGCCGGAACCACCCGTAAGGGATGGTTCAGCCAGCTTTTTAAAACTTCTGCTCCGCGAATCTCTCCAAGGTTTAAAGAAGAAGCCATATCTCAGTGTGCAAACTTGTTGGGAGTAGAAGAAATGAAGTTAAAAGAAATATTGAAGGATGTTTCCGCTCACTACCGGGAGTTCTGGATAGGTAAACGGAGGGGAGGTTACCGTATGATTTCAGCTCCGGATGACGAACTGAAGCCTGTTCAGGACGCTATTAACCATCGTATTTTATCCTTTGTAAATGTTCATCCGGCAGCTACCGGCTTTCGGTGCAGGATGTCCATAGCCGATAATGTTCGCCCACACTTGGGGAAGCAATATGTGCTGAAAACGGATATTCATGATTTTTTTAGTTCCATACGCAGTCCTCGCGTGAGGAATACATTTGAGGCAATGGGGTATCCGCCTGACATTGCGAAGGTGCTTGGAACTTTATGCTGTTTACATCGTTGTTTGCCTCAGGGGGCATCTACAAGTCCGGCATTGAGCAATATTATCTCTTATGAGATGGATAAAAAGTTGTCTGCACTGGCTGCCGAATATGGTTTGACTTATACCCGGTATGCCGATGACCTTACTTTTTCGGGGAATGTTTTCCCGGGAGAACAGATATTGTCTCAGGTCAAACAGATTGTCCGGGAAGAAAAGTTTGAATTGAATCATAAGAAAACCCGTTTCCTGAAGGAATATAGTCGGAAGATTATCACAGGAGTTTCCATCAGTTCCGGTGTGAAGCTGACTATTCCTAAAGCCCGAAAAAGGGAAATACGCAAGAATGTGCATTATATTTTGGCGAAAGGTTTGGCAGAACACCAGCGCCGGATAGGTTCTCACGATCCGGCTTATCTGAAACGGTTGATCGGGACTCTTTGCTATTGGCGGTCAATAGAACCGGATAATGTGTATGTGTCCGATTCTATCGCAGCCTTGAAGCGCTTAGAGAGAAGTTATTGATTGTTGCGTTTCTGAGTTGTCGGTTCTATATCGTAGTATCCCTCTTCTGTTTTTATAATCTTGGATTTTCCCTCTTTTACCCATTTGTTCCAATCGTCGAATAGTCCGGTGATATACTGGAACAGGTCTTCCGCAATATTGATTTCCGCACCCGATTTCAGGTTCAATACTAATTGGTCGTTTTCAACGGAAAGGAATTTCTTGGCTCTGTCTACTGCAATTAAATAAACCGTTTGATTGTATGCACGGTCTTCGTTCAATCCCGTGTGGTAGTTGTAGGGACCGATTGCATCGTCAGACATTGGGCGCTTGGTTTCCAAAAAAGTGGTGTCGGTGATGGAAGCCCGTAACTTGCGGGCCTCTTCCCATGCTTTCTTATGCTCCGCGGCAATCTCTTCGTTTTTGATGTCCTCTTGAATTTGCCTGTACATGGCTTTGAACTCAGGCCCTTCACCTGAAATCGCAAAATTACCGCTTTCGATGTGAGCGTTCACCAAAGGATTACATACTACCTTGTTGTTGCATACAAAACCGATATGCTTACCTATCGACTGTTCGGTAGCGTCTGCCCATATCTTAATGGACTGGTCGTTCACTCTACCCACAATCTGATAGGCCATTTTACCTGTTCGCTCACTCATAAAAGAGTCAAGCCTTATAGAAACAAAATCTTTGGTTGTAACGATGGGCTCTACCGAAAGGCTGTCTTGTGCGCCGCTTGTGATGTAGTACCAGCCGTTGGGGCGGTATGGTTCAAAACTCCTTCCCAATGAAGTTAACGTTAAAGACGTAATTACTAATAAAACAGTGAACGTTTTCATGGTCTGACTTTTTATATGTAGTTATTCAATCTTTATTTTAGTCCGACAACTACCTCATGGATTGATGAATGAGTCGGAATATCCGGTATCAAACATAAGATGCTCATTGTCATCTTCTAAATAATAGCTTAGAGCTGGTTCACCTAAATAATAATCATCTATATAGTTGTTGTACCTCTTTTGCAAAGATAACAACTAATCAACGTAATAACTATATAGACAGGGCAAAATAAACTTGTTTATCAGGCATTTTTTTATTGTGATACAGAAATGTTGTTACTTTTTTCTGTTTCCCTTAATAATCCGCATTAACTTATTCTTTATGAGTTGTTTTCTCAACGGAGACAAGCGATCGATGTACAATTTTCCTTGTGTGTGCTCAAATTCATGCTGAATGATTCGTGCGGTATAGCCGTAGTAAGTCCTGTTTTGCTCTTTGAACTCATTATCCTGATACCTGATTGTCACCGACCAGAGGCGTGTAACTTCTTCGTAAAGGTCGGGAATACTCAGGCAACCTTCCCCTGCAGTCCATACTTTCTCGCTATAAGCTATTATTTTTGCATTGATGAATGTTTCCTCTATTCCGCAATCCTCTTCCACAAAGAAGTGTTCTCTTTCCTTAGCGGACATATATGTATAGGTATCTTTGCTGTTTACTATGAACAGCTTGATGGGAAGATTGATTTGTGGTGCGGCTAATCCGCATCCGTCCGCATTTCTCAGCGTCTGCCACATGGTTTCTATAACTTCCTGGATATTGGGATAATTCTGTTCTATGTCTTCACATTCTTTTCTTAATACGGAGTTGCCGTAGACGGTTATCGGTTTAATCATATTCTTTTTTGTGGCAAAGGTAGGTTATAACTACCATTGTTCATCATAAATTTAGACGTATTTTCTATGTGTATACATAAGTTCTTTGCTGCGAAATTATATATATGCAAAAGGTGTTTTGAAAGCTTTAAGATGTACTCTTGACCAGATATTCTACATTTTCTGACCAGTTTTTAGTCGTTTTTGCCAATAAAAGTACAGTAATAGATATATATTGCTTTTATTTTCAACATCTCTCAATTAATTAACCATTAAATTTGCAATATAACCATTAAATTTTATACACTTATGAAGACAAGATTGCTTATCTTATTATTATTCCTATATGTAGGAGGAAATCTAGTAGCTCAAAATGCTACAATTACGGGTGTTGTCACAGATAGTGAGACTAAGGACTTCTTAATTGGCGCAACTGTCATGCTAAAAGGTTCGAATAAGGGAACAATAACAGATGCCAATGGGCAGTATACCTTATTTATACCTAAAGGCAAGCAGACAATCCAATTCTCTTTCATTGGATATCAGACGCAAGATTTTGATGTAGATCTTAAATCTAATGAAGTGAAGACACTGAACCTCGTTATGCGTCCGGATAATCATATGTTGAAAGAAGTCGTGATCAGCGCTCAAGCCAAAGGGCAGACAGCAGCGATTAAAAGTCAGTTAAATGCAACTGGTATTATGAATGCTGTATCTGAAGAAAAGTTGCATGAACTTCCGGATGTAAATGTTGCTGATGCTATTGGCCGTCTTCCTGGTTTAATGATCCAACGCGATGGAGGAGAGGGCCAAAAAATCATCATACGTGGTTTGGATCCTAAGTATAACTCGGTAGCTATTAACGGTATGAATGCGCCATCAACAAGTAGCACCGATCGGAGTACTGACTTGAATATGATTTCACCGGACATGATTGCTGGGGCTGAAGTATTGAAAGCCAGTACGGCCGACAAGGATGCCGATGGATTGGGAGGAACAGTAAACCTAATAATGAAAGATGCCCCGAGAGACTTCAAACTTAATGTAACCGGAGAAACAGGTTACCATTCACAAATTAATGGAATGGGGCGGTATAAAGGTGGTATCATGGCGAGCAATCGATTTTTTAGCGAAAGATTAGGTGTCATATTTACCGCAAGCGCTGACCAGACAGACCGGAGCAATGATACATTTAATGCAGCTTATAAAGTAAATGGTAATACGCCTACTCCTGGGTTTGATTACACGAAACCATGGATTACAGGGGTTAGTCTGGAATCAAATTTAGAAAAGCGTCAACGTTTTAACGTAAACCTGAATATGGATTTCGACTTGGGAAAAGGGTCTAAACTCAAAATGTCTAATCTCTTTAGTAGAATGAACAGAGATCGTGATATTCGTCAAAAACGTTATGATTTAGAAGGAACCCGATTGAGATTTCAACAAACTGACCGTAATTCACATAATACCAATATTACCAATATGTTGCAAGGCGAGTTCAATGTTTTGGGAGCAACCTTGAATCTCGGAGTGGGACGTAGTAGTTCGCGCACAAGAACCCCATACGATCACCAAATGCAATTCCGGCTGAATGCCCCCTTTACAGCTGATATCGATGCATTATCTTATCAACCTCCCTATTTGATAGCTAATTCTAAATTCGTCAAAGAAGATGATCTTACACAATACTATCTGTATGAAGCTATTTTTAATACAGAGTTTGCCAAAGAAACAGAATACAGTGCATGGCTAGATTTAAAGAAACCTTTTAGTTTCGGCGAAAAGGTCAATGGATACATTAAAATCGGTGGAAAGTTCCGTCAAAAAGAGAGAAGCCTTGAAACTGCTCGTAGGTATAGACGTATGGATTTGTCTGAAGGAGCTGATCCGGTATTCGAGAATATGCCTGATTTAACCCCATCATCTTTCAAAAATTCCTATATAGGTATCACTGATTTCTTAGATTCTGATTATAAGCCTCACGATTTTTTAAACAATAAGTATAAGGACTTATGCATTAATTTTGCACTAGATCATAATGCCATGAGAAACTTTTATAATATAAACCAAGATATATATGGCAAGATCCTTACTACAAAAATTCTGAAAGACTATGATGGGAATGAGAATCTTTGGGCAGGATATATTATGGGTGAAATAAATTTTGGCAAGTACGTTACATTTATACCAGGCGTACGCTATGATTTTTCTCACCTGAAGTACAATGCATACAGTGGCTCTAATGTTCCTGACAATGAAGAAAAAGAACATGAGTTTGAATATGAAAAGAGTAGTGATTCCGACAAATATGGATATTGGCTACCACAAATCCATTTGCGTGTAAAGCCAACAAACTGGATGGACATCAGGCTGGCATACACTGAAACACTGTCAAGACCTGATTATAATCTGCTTGCTCCACGAACAATCATAAAACCGAATGTGAATGAAGTAACATGGAGTCGTACTAATTTGAAGCCTGCTTTATCTCGAAATTATGATGTTATATTGACGTTCTATCAACCGGATTATGGACTGTTTACTATTAGTGGATTTTATAAGGATATTAAAAACTTTACTTATACTCGCTCTGCCTATATGTTGAATGGTACAGTGACGGATCCTGCTAATTTTGACTTACCTATGAGTTTGTCAGGTGGTAGCATTACCTATCCTTTAAATAGTCCATATAATGCAACGTTGAAGGGGTTGGAATTTGATTTGCAACTGCAGTTCCGCAAAATGAGGAACTTCATGAAAGGTGTGGTATTCAGTGCTAATCTTACTCTTATGGACTCTAAAATGAACTACTTTGAAACATTGAAGTCAAGAATTAAAAATCCGGATTTTACTCCCGGAGGTACTGAGAAGCCATTCCTTCCGACCAACTCTGACATTATATATACAGACCGGTTGTTAAAGCAACCTTCCCTACTATTCAACGTTTCTTTGGGATATGATTACAAAAAATTCTCAGGCAGAATATCTTGCAACTATCAAGACGGAGTATTGATTGCAGAACAGCACCGCCAAGATGCAGCTGATGTGGAATCTACGCGTCCATTCGTGAAATGGGATATGCAGTTGAAATATAGTTTGACCAGACAATTCTCTCTGTATGCTACTTTGTCCAACTTTACACAATCTTCCGATCGTAAACGTCGTGATATAACGAACTATCCGTCCAGAGTTGAATACTATGGTTCGGCTGCATACATCGGCTTTAAATATGATATCTTTAAATAAACATTATTCCACTAAAACACTAAAGTTATGAAACTATATAAAATATATTCTAGAGCTATAGGATTACTTTTCGCATTGTCACTCTTGTGTGTGGGCTGCGAGAATGAAGATATACTCGATATTAATGATTTGGAAATCTCTCCAAGTAATCCTGAGAGTGTAGTTATTGTAGAACCGGACGATGGTATTACGTCGGTCAACGCTTTAACCAAAGCTATTAATGAAAATGGAGATGCAACATATATATTGCGTCGTGATGGAGTTTACTATATGGAAGGCAAGAATGTCTTCAAACATAATGTTGTAATTAAGGCCGAAAATGGTTCTGGCAAAATGCCTATCATACAACCTATTTGTGACGCGCAAGGAGCCTTAAATGCTGATATGATCCGTTTGGAAGGTAGCGCCACTTTTGAGAATATCTATATCATAGGTAAAGATGCGGCAACTGGTAATCTCATGCAGCGTTTATTTCGTATTGACGAATCAAATGTGAGGCTGAAATTTGACAATTGTTTTATTGACCATTGCAGGAACTTCTGTATTCGTACTGACAATGTCAATAATAAAATTTATCTGAATAACTCTACCATTCGTAATTTAGCTCTCACAAGTGATCCAGCCAATGGCAGATTGATAGATTCACGTGGAAACGAGCAAGATAGTATTGTCATCAATAATTGCTATGTTTATAATAACACTGCCCATATTGTACGATTTGATAATGTAGTCACAAACTATTTTGGAATTAAGCACAGTACATTCTATAATGTTGGGCACCATATACAAATAAACTATGCTATCAAAGTTGAAATTGAGAACAATATTTTTGCTAATGTAGGGTGGAAATCAAGTGCCGCGAGTGATGTGTTTTGGCAAATTTCAATACCAAAGAAAGATGAACGTGCTCAGGATATTAGTATGAGTGTTTGCAATAACAACTTATTTTTCTCTGAGGAATTTGAAAGAATGTTTGCCAAATACCCGCAGAATTTGAAGCGTACCACACTCTCTGACGATGGCTATCAACTGATAGAGGAAGGCAAACTGACTTTTAAAGATAATTTCTCGGAAGTACTGACTTTTGATTATCCGCCTGTTTTGCCAATGGAATATATTGACAAGTTTTTTGAGAATATGGGAAGTAATATGTCCAAATGGGCAGATCTTCCATTTTATGTTGACGAAGACGGAGTAGAAGGTATTGAAGTAGGAAAGACATTCACATTTCATTATTCAACCTCTTCCAAATCAGCAACAGCTTCCACAACCCAAGGACCTATTGGAGCATCGTTTTAAAACTAAAAGAAAATGAAGAATATACTATTTATATTTTTAGCAGTGTTATACTCTGCTTGCATATCGGCTCAAGAAGGAGATAGTAAGAAGGTTAAAGACAGGGTCCATCCCTATCTGATAATGACAACAGAAGATGAATCTGTCATCCGTTCTGCTATACAAACAGATGGAGTGTGGAAGGAATATCATGCCATCATGATAGAAGAGGCCGATAATATTCTTGGCAAGCCTAATTGCCAAAGAGTTATTCTTGGCAGAAGATTGCTTGAAGTGTCGCGTGAATGTTTGCGCAGGACGTTACTTTTAGGATATGCCTACAGAATGACTGGTGAAGTGAAATATGCCAAACGGGCAGAAAGTGAATTAGATAATGCCGCAGACTTTGTTGATTGGAATCCATCTCACTTTCTGGATGTAGCTGAAATGACTACAGCTATGGCTATCGGATATGACTGGCTTTACAATTTTATCAGTGATCAGACTAAGCTTAAAATAGAGAAAGCTATAGAAACCAAAGGTTTGAATCCATCATTAGACAGCCAATATAATAGCTGGCTCTATCGAAATAATAATTGGAATCAGGTATGTAATGGGGGAATAACACTTGGTGCCTTGGCTATTTATGATAAAATTCCAACCCTTGCTGATGAGTTGATTAACCGAGCTGTTCAGTCTGTTAAACTACCTATGTCCGTGTATGCACCTGATGGTGCGTATGCCGAAGGCTATTCCTATTGGGGATATGGGACGACTTACAATCTCCTCTTAATTGATGCTTTGGAAAATGTTATGGGAACTGATTATAATCTTTCTCAGGAACCAGGTTTCTTGAATACTGGAAAGTTTATCCAGAACATGTTACTTTCTGATGGCAAATCCTTCAACTATGGAGATTGTTCTTCATCTGTTCGCGTAAGTCCTGCTATGTTTTGGTTTGCTAATAGGACTGCCGATAAAGATATTCTTTGGAGTGAGAAATACCAGTTTAGCCTGTCTTCTAAAAAGAGTATTAGGTCCTATCGATATGCTGTACTGGCTCTGATATGGGGCGCTTCTACTTCTATGGATAATCTGCCTAAACCTACTCAAAGAATGTGGGTATCGAGTAAAACAACCACTCCTGTTGCCCTTATGCGGACTACTTGGGATTATCAACAGGGATTATCCATTGCGCTCAAAGGAGGGACAGCACAATCAGGACACACACATTTGGATGCCGGTTCTTTTATCTTTATCAGTAAGGATACTCGCTGGAGTACGGATTTAGGTCCTCAGGATTACAACTCATTAGAATCCAAAGGCATTGATTTGTGGAATAAGAGTCAGGAATCTGATCGTTGGAAAGTGTTTAGATACAATAACCTGGCTCATAATACACTTTCTTTTGACAATAAATATCAAAATGTGAATGGTTATGCAACGATTACAGACTTTTCGGATAATGAAAACTACATGTATGCTATTGCAGACCTTACCAAGATATACGAAGGTCAAGCAAAGGAAGTAAAAAGAGGAGTAGCTATCGTTGATTCTCACTACGCCGTTGTTAGGGATGAAGTAAAGACATTGGGACAGCCCACTGTTATTCGCTGGAATATGGTGACGGAAGCTCAACCTGCTATTATAGGAGAACATACAATACAGCTATCCCAGAATGGAGAAAAACTGTTATTGGAGGTGGAATCTCCGGCAAAGGTCAGAATGAAAACTTGGAGTGCGACATCACCCAACAGTTGGGATGCCAAAAATCCGGGTGTGACATTCGTTGGGTTTGAAGCTGAACTGCGGCCCAATACAACAGAAGTATTGCAAGTTAAACTCATACCGGAAGGTAATTTCGATTCCAACAAAGAAATAATGCCGTTAACTGATTGGAAAAATAACTAATAATAAAAATTTTATATGAAGAAAAAGACATTGATTTTGGCAGTCCTAGTAATAGGACTACTCTTACCATCATGCAGTAATAATAGTAATGATATGATGAGTTCTGTGATAGAAAAAGGATTAAAACGTAGCATTGAACAGTCTGAATTTATGGCTGCCAGTCTGATGGATCAGCCTGACAGGCTTCCAAAAACTACAGAGAAAGATGGAACTCTTGTTACGTCAGATACGCATTGGTGGTGTAGTGGTTTTTTTTCAGGAACTTTATGGATGCTTTATGAAGCTACTGGGAATGAAACGCTGAAAAAATATGCAGAAAACTATACGATGCGTATTGAAAAGGAGCAATATGCTTTAGATACGCATGATTTAGGCTTTATGATGAACTGTAGTTTTGGAAATGGTTACAGAATAACAGGAAATGAAAATTATAAAAAAATCCTGTTACAAAGTGCCCGGTCATTAGCAACACGCTATAACGAAAATATAGGAGTTATTCGTTCGTGGGATAATAAGCCTAAATGGATGTATCCTGTAATTATTGACAATTTAATGAATTTGGAACTATTAGAAAATGCATATAAATTATCACAGGACTCATTGTTTGATAAAATTGCAAACAGCCATGCTACGATAACTATAACAAATCATTTTCGCCCGGATTATAGTTCATGCCATGTTGTAGATTATGATACCATAACTAATAAAGCGCTCAAAATGGATACCCATCAAGGATATTCAAGTACTTCGGCATGGGCACGTGGACAAGCGTGGGGATTGTATGGCTATACAATGATGTATAGAGAAACCCAGAACGAAAAATATCTTCAGCAAGCCATTAACATTGCGAAGTTTATCTTGCACCACCCAAACCTTCCGGAAGACAAGATACCTTATTGGGATTTTGATGCACCTAATATTCCGGACGAACCGCGGGATGCTTCTGCTGGAGCTATCATAGCATCCGCTCTGTTAGAATTGGGTCAATACGTCAATGATGATAAGCTTTCTAAAGAATATCAGTCTGTAGCCGCTCAACAACTGAGAACACTCTCGTCAGACAAGTACCTGGCGGCTCCCCAGACAAATGGTGGGTTTATTCTTAAGCATTCAGTGGGAAATAAACCCCGAAACAGTGAAGTTGATGCTCCACTTACGTATGCCGATTATTATTATGTAGAAGCGTTACTCAGATATAAGAAACTGTTGCAATAGGTATTTCGGCCAATTATATAAGAATGCGGGTTAGGACGGTTAAGACAATCTAACCTGCATTTTATTTATAAACAACACTTAACAACTACCATGAAAAAGAAATTGGTTTATTTGTTTTTACTATTATGGGGCTGCTGCAATCAAGTACAGATTGCACGCGCCCAATTTGCTATGACAAACGTATATGGACGGAAATATGTACTATTAAATGGGAAATGGGATGTAATCATAGATCCTTATCTGCATGGGCATAAAGACTCTATCTATAAGGATAAACCTTTAAAAAGTAAGTCCGATTTCAAAGAATATGCTTTTGAAGGAGGAGTACGGCTTAATGTACCGGGTGACTGGAATTCTCAATATCCGGAATTAAAATATTATGAAGGTACAGTATGGTACGCAAGGCATTTCAGTATAAAAAGGAGTTCTGACGAAAATGTATTTCTATATTTCGGGGCAGTAAATTACCAATGCACTGTATATCTGAATGGAACCAAAGTGGGGGAGCATGAAGGAGGATTTACTCCATTTCAGATAAATATAACAGACTATATTGTTTCTGGAGACAATTTTCTTGTATTGGAGGTTAATAACTATAGAAATAAAGATGCGATACCTGCTTTACTCTATGACTGGTGGAACTATGGTGGCATAACTCGGAATGTTATGATTGTGAAAACTCCCCAACTATATATTGATCATTATTTTATACAGTTAGACAAATATAAGCCGGATCTGGTTCATGTCAAAGTACAACTTTCTGAAAAGCGTGTAAATGAAAATATCCGAATTACTATTCCCGCTTTAAATGTACTTCGACAGTTGAGCACAGATAGTACAGGTATGGCGCAGACTTCCATAAAAGTTAAGCGGTTACAACGGTGGTCACCGCAAACGCCTCAGCTATATCTGGTTCAACTGGCTACTCGCAGCGATACTATTAAAGAAGAACTTGGATTTAGAAATCTTTATGTCAAAGGGAAACAAATTTATCTGAATGGTAGTCCTGTTTTTATGAAGGGTATCAGTTTTCATGAAGAAATAGCTCAGAGACAAGGTAGAGCTTTCTCTCAACAAGACGCAGTAGCTCTGTTATCCGAAGCAAAGGCATTGGGAGCTAATTTGATACGACTGGCACATTATCCTCAAAATGAGTACATCGTAAGATTGGCTGAAAAAATGGGTTTCATGCTGTGGGAAGAAATACCACTTTGGCAAAATATAGATTTCACTAGTAAAGCAACTCTGCAGAAAGCATTGACTATGCATTCTGAAATGATAATGAGAGATAGAAACAGATGTGCTTTGACATTTTGGGGAATTGCTAATGAAACCAGTCCCTCCAAGTCGCGTAACAGTTTTCTAAAAGAAATTATAAATAATTGTCAAAAGATGGATACCACCCGTTTGCTTACTGCTGCTTTTGATAAGGTGAAGTGGAATGGTGATACCCAAACATTTGAGTTGGAGGATATACTTACAGAATATCTGGACGTTGTATCTATTAATAAATACATGGGGTGGTATCATCCGTGGCCAATTAAGCCGTCTGAGATTAGCTGGAATATCTGTCCAGATAAACCGCTTTTTATTTCCGAATTTGGTGGAGAAGCATTATACGGCCAGTCTGGAGATGCTACAGTTGCGAGTTCTTGGAGTGAAGAATATCAGGAACGGCTATATAAGGACAATTTAGAAATGTTTATCTCTATTCCTAATTTGACAGGTATAGCCCCTTGGATTTTGTTTGATTTTCGTTCTCCTTATCGTTTTCACCCGCTCAATCAAAATGGTTGGAATCGAAAAGGGTTAATTTCAGATCAAGGATATCGCAAAAAAGCATGGTATGTAATAAATGAATTCTATAAAAACATTAACTTTTAAATATCTGACAATGAATATTCATATACTTTCTTTACTAAGTGTTGCAACTATTGCACAAGTATCAATTGCGACGGCACAGACTGCGCCTAGGGTCAATATTTTGTTTTGTGTAGCTGATGATGCAGGTCATATGAGTGCTTATGGGGTTCCATGGATAAATACACCTGCATTTGATACTGTAGCTCGCAATGGACTTTTATTTAATAATATGTATACATGTAATGCCAAATCCGCACCCTCACGTGCTGCTATGATTACAGGTAGAAATTCATGGCAGTTGGAAGAAGCCTGTAATCATTGGCCGAACTTTCCTGAGAAATTTAAATCCTATCCGGAAGCTTTAGCTGATAATGGATATTATGTAGGCTGTACGGGAAAGGGTTGGGGACCTGGATATGCTGTCAATTCAAGAGGTGAGAACCGAAATCTCACCGGGCAGGTATGGAACAAACGTAAACTTACGCCTCCAACTACGGGGATTTCTGATTGTGATTATGCAGCCAATTTTAACGATTTTCTAAAGAGTTGGGACAAGTCTAAGCCATTTTGTTTTTGGTATGGAGCACTTGAACCGCACCGTGGCTATGAATATGAATCTTCTAAGCGCTTTGGGAAGAATATCAATGATATTGATTCTGTACCGTCCTATTGGCCAGACAATGAGGTTGTGAGAAGAGATATGCTGGATTATGCAGTGGAAGTAGAGCATTTTGATAAACATTTAGGTCTGATACTTCAGTCTTTAGAGGAAATAGGCGAACTTGACAATACTGTTATAATTGTTACTTCTGATCATAATATGCCTTTTCCACGTTGTAAAGGACAGGAGTATTATAACGCCAATCATATCCCAATGGCAGTCATGTGGAAGAACGGGATAAGACATCCGGGAAGACAGATCAATGAATACATCAGTGTCATAGATTTGGCACCTACTATTTTGAAGGTAGCAGGTATAAGTGAAATGCAATCAGGGATGCAAGCTATCACTGGAAGAGACTTTGTTGACTTGCTGAAAGATGAAAACACAGGGATAGACCGTAATTACGTAATGATTGGTAAAGAACGGCATGATGTAGGTCGCCCCAATGATCAGGGATATCCTATCCGTGGGTTGATCAGAGGAGACTTCCTTTACCTTAAAAACTTTAAACCTGAACGCTGGCCTGCAGGTGATCCTGAAACAGGTTATATGAATGTGGACGGTAGCCCTACTAAAACTGAGATTCTGAAAGCCCGTCATAATCCCAAAACAAAATATTTGTGGCAACTGTCTTTTGGGAAACGGGAAATGGAGGAATTATATAATATAAAAAAGGATCCTAATTGCATGGTCAATTTGATTCAAAAGAAGGAATATGCTTGCATAAAAGATAGAATGGAAGAAGAAATGACCAGACGATTATTGGATCAAAAAGATCCGCGAATGTATAATAAGGGGGATATCTTTGATAAATATCCGGACACCAGCGAAGCCCATGACTTTTGGCACAGGATAAGGAACGGAGAGCGAGTTCCGGCAGATTGGATTAATCTTTCTGATTTTGAAAAAGACTTTCCACAATAAGAGTTTTTCTTGTAAAAAAAGAAAATAAAAGAGTATCTATATGATATTTCATTCGCAGATGACACAGATTTATAATAGTAAATAATTACTATATCTGAAGAATATCTGCGGATGTCAAACTCTGTTTCTATACCTTTTTCTGAATAGAATATTGTTTCGGAGTCATACCAAACTCTTTCTTAAAGCTTTGTCCGAAATAGCGTTGATCTGAATATCCCACCATATAACATATTTCTGAGACAGGATGGGAAGTTTGTTTTAACAGCTCTGCGGCCCGTCGCATGCGCCTTTTTCTGATTAAATCACTTGGTGACAAATTCGTGATTTCCATAGCTCTTCGATATAAAGTAGAACGGCTTATGTTTAATAAACTAGCCAATTTATCAATATTAAACTCAACATCTGCTATGTTATCTTCTATAACGTTGATGATATTAGCAACGAATTTGTCGTCATCTGATGTGATAAGTACTTCTTTAGGATCTATAATCAACTCTTTCCGAATGTTCTCTTTGATTGCCGTACGTACATCAAGCAGCTGTCTTATTCTTGCATCCAGGCTAGCTACATTGAATGGTTTTGCAATAAACACATCAGCTCCTGCTTCATATGCCTTCTGCTCCGTTATTTCAGAAGAAAGTGAGGAAATGAAAATGACGGGTATTGCTGATAATATCTGGTATTCCTTCATTTTGCGACATAACTCAAATTTATAGTCGTCTTCTTTCACCACATCAAAAATAACTAGAGAAGGTATTTTGTCGAGTATGTGCTTTATGTCGGTAGCAGCTGTGTTTAGTGATATGTTAAACTTATTTTGAAAAACAGACTTTATGAAGAGGTCTATGTCCTTGTCTCCCTCATACAGATAAATCACTGGCAAAGTTTTATCCGAATCAATATTCAATTCATCCACAGTTCTATCTTTTTGAACAGTTACAGGTAATAACAGCGATACAGATTGTGCTTTATCCAATGTTTTCATTTCTCTTGCACTATAATGAGAGTCGCCTAATAGCAAGTCGAAAATATATTCCCTCATCCGGTTTCCTTCGATATTACGTATGGATAGTTCGCTATGATGCACTTTTAGATAATCGTATGCAATTAAAAAGCGAGTGTTTAACTCTTGTACATTAGACTCACCTTCTCCACTTCGGGATGCAATAATACTTACGTTCAGCCTGTAATCATGGGAGTCAAGCATATATTTCACCTCAACCCTACCATTATCTATTATATAGGAAATAGCATCTTCCATAATATTATATAGAGCTACTTCTATCTTAGTTATGTCTATGATAGTTGTAACAGAAGTCACGTTTCCTTCTATTGAATAAGTTACATGTTTGGTGGCAAACTCATCTAGAAATAAATTACAAATTCCTTGGATAACAGGAATAATATCTACTTTTGATAACTGTACATCATATTCTCCCAAGGATACTTTTTTGAACTCCATCAATTTCGATACTTGTTCCGACAATTTGAATACATTGCCTGACATCGTATGTAGCATACGCTTAACATCTGTATTTGTCAACTGGTCATAATTTTTTAGTAAATATTGCAGAGGCGCATAAATCAGAGTTAAGGGTACCTTAAAACCATATGACAAACGAGTGTAATAGTCTAATTTCCACTTAGATAAAGCATCCTTGTGCCGCAATTTAGAACCTAAATTAAAGTTTCGGACAACTAATAGTAAAATGCCTGCAACTATGCTTACATATAAGGAGTAGGCCCACCAAGTTCTCCATGGTGCCTTTTCTACCACAATCTCAATAGTCCGTATATTGTCCATCCAGATACCCGAAGCATTAGTTGATTTTACTTTAAAAGTGTATGTGCCGGGAGTTAAATTGGAATAAGAAGCGTTATTTCTTGATGCGTCTGTAATAATCCAGTCTTTATCAAAGTCCTCTAACATATAGGCATACTCTATTTTTAGCGGATCTTTATAATAGAGAGAGCTGAAAGACAAGGAAAATTGAGTATCTTTATACGATAGCACTAACTTGCCCGAATTATTGATCTCGTGCAAGCGATTTTTCTTCTCATCGGAAAAATTCTCTTTATTCAGAAGTTTTATGCCGGATATATAGACATTATGCGGATAAGTGTCTGGTGTCAATTGAGTAGGATTAAAAAAGTTGAGTCCATTTACTCCTCCTATGAATATTTCTCCATTGCGGTTGACGCATGTTCCCAAAATATACCATGTCTTTACAATATCTTGATTTACATTCAATTCATAATAGACAATCAAATCTTCTAGATTAATCTTATAAATACCGTGTAAACTAACCGCCCATATATTCTCCATATTATCCTGTATAATAGCCCCAATATAGGAACTCTTTCTTGAATATGGGAATTCTAATCTGGTAAACTTATCTTGCTCAATGTTGTATCTATATAATCCGTTTGCTGTTCCGGCCCATATTCTTTTTTGATGGTCTATATATATTGCCGTTATCCACGATCCACCAAACATATTTCTAGGGTATAATTTCGTACTTATAACTTTCAAATCATCGTCCAGTTGTAGGCGATATAACCCATCATTGTCTGATGAAAGCCAAATGTTTCCATTGCTGTCCCTACAAATGGCTCTGTGTTTGCCTTTCACCTTTTCCGGATAGTCTAATCTGGTGAATTTGCCGGTTGAAGCATTGATGCTACCAACCCCACCTTCGGAGAATGCCAACCAGATATTATTGTAATAGTCCTTAAATATGGAACGTACATATCGCATTCCATATTGCTCTAATGCAACATTCAGTGATTGATCGTCATAAAAAAGGCATCTTCCCGAATCGAAAAATTTGATTGCGTTTTTTGTGCTGATCAAGAAGGTTTGATCTTTGAATTTGGTGATGCACTGTATTTTGTTGCCAGCCATTATGTCATTTGTATTTCTCCGGTCAACATATTGCGTAATAGTATAGTCATTTTTATTGTTCCACTTTATCTTATTAATTCCATTGGATGTGGCCAACCATAAATAATCATCGTCACAGTATATGGAAGAAATAATATTGCTGGATGGAACATTCTTTCCATTTTTACTATGCTTGATGGCATGAAAGTTGGAGGACTCATCATTGTATAAATATACTCCCTCTAATGTACATATCCAAATTCTGGATTTCTTGTCTTTATAAATTTTATTAATAGTGTTTTTCAGTTCGCTATCTCCTGATTTATCTATTAATAATTTATTTTTCAAGACTGCCTTTCCGCTATGGTCATATTCGTATATGGAAATACCATATCCCCTGGTTCCCACCCACACTTGATTTGCGTATTCGAAGAAAGAGATAACTTCATGATTATAGGCAATATGCTTAAATCCCGATATTCCCACAGAATCCAAAGTATCTATGTTACTATATAATACTTCTTCGCCACGGCATATCCATAGTTTATTGCGGCTATCAATAAATAATTGAACAATTTTGTCTCCACTATATAAAGTGTTGCTCTTCGTTTTACCGTCATTTTCAATATGAATGATCACCAAACCGGATTCTGTACCCAATAAGGCTTCTTGATTGCCATAAATCACCATAGAGGTAATATGATTATTCAGTGATTCCTTATATATGGTTATCTTGTGGATGAAATTCCAGTTATAGTCAAAGAGGAAAACCTCTCTGTCTGTAGCTACAACTTGATAATCGCTGTTACACTGATAAGCTATAATATTTTTGGATTTCAACAATGGAGAACAAAGGTCACATTGGTTATTTATATAGTTGTAGGCATAAAGTCCTTCATTGGTTCCTATATACAATGTTGTTTTTCTGTGGCTTAAGAAATTAACATAACGGTCGCTTATCATTGAATGAATTAATGGCTGAAGAGAATAACCATCAAAAAGAAAAACGCCGTTATCCAAACCTAACCACATAAAGCCTAACGTATCTTGTTCAATAGAAGTAATTGTATTATAGAAAAAGTTTCCTTTAAAATCAAAAGACTTTATGTTTTGTGCCATTCCATAAAATGGGTAGGACAGCAAAATACACAATAGTACTAAGATAACTTTACTAATATGTTTCATAGTATACTCAGCTAAAACTTCACATATAAGATAGTCGCCTTTATCACATCTATATCTCTTCAGGTTTCTACTAATATGCTATTTCCTATTAAGAAAACAAATCTACTAATTTATATTGTTTAATGTGCTATTTAGAATCTTAAAATGTAAAAAATGCATTTGGAGCTTGAAATAATTTAGGTTGTGATGTCTATTGAGTTATCCATGTATGGCGGGTGGTTTCCTAAAATTAATTAAGATTATCTGTCCCTATCAGTCTTGATGGTAAATTTTAGCCAGCTTGTTTCGGGACATGCAATATTTGCATGGAAAATACTATTGATTCTTTTTAATTCTTTCTTGTTTATCTCTATTAAATAGTCTACCTTTGTTATAGTAATCCTGTTACCAACACCCGGGTGTCGGGAATACTTACATGGGGATGTTGGTAGTGTCAACATGAGGGTGTCGGATATTCTAACACCCGGGTGTTGGTAACACTGTTCTTTAATGAAGCGAGGACTATCTTATAAAGAGGTGATAACTATTAGTAAAACAAAGATATGGCAATACCTTATATTGTCCGTCGCAAGGCGGATGTATCGAGTGGAGAAAGAAAAGAATTGTGGTATGCCGTTGGCAAGAAATTGCAGAAGAAAGGCGGTAAAACGGAGCGGGACGTGGCACATCAGGTGGCGCAACGGACTGGTTTTCATCGGGGAGTGGTAGAAGCTGTTCTGGCCGCGACAGGTGAAATCATCGAAGAGGAGTTGAGTGACGGGCATTCTGTAACGTTGCGCGGCATCGGCTCATTTCAGACGGCGGTCACGAGCAAAGGGTTTGAACATCCGGAAGATGTGTTGCCGCATTCCGTGAACCTGTCGCGTGTGTATTTCAAGGCAGACCGTATGTTGACGTTGGCGGTGAAGCGTGCGGGATGCCATCGGATTCCGTTTAAGTATTATTTCCCGAAGGAACTGCTGACGAAGAAAATGGAACAGGCTGACAAGGAGGCGGAAAAAGAAGAAAATGGATTTAATGAATAATATTAGTTTGAAGATTTAGATATGAAAATATTTCCTACCCAAAGCATCAAAGAGTTGGATGCTTACATCATAGAGAACGAACCGATTGCTTCCATCGACCTGATGGAACGTGCCTCGCAGGCATTGGCAAAAGCTATTGCCGGACGTTGGGATGCAAAAACACCTTTTACGGTATTTGCCGGGCCGGGCAATAACGGGGGAGATGCATTGGCCGTTTCCCGTTTGCTGGCAAAGAAAGGCTATAAAGTCTCGGTTTATTTGTTTAATACCAAGGGAGAGCTTTCTCCCGATTGCGAGACGAATAAAGAACGACTTGTGGATGTGGAGAATGTAGATTTCCACGAAGTGACCTCACAATTTGTGCCGCCTGTGTTGACGGACGACCATGTGGTGGTTGACGGACTGTTCGGTAGCGGACTGAACAAGCCGTTGAGCGGTGGTTTTGCTGCCGTGGTGAAGTATATCAATGCTTCGCCGGCGCGGGTGGTGGCCATTGATGTTCCTTCAGGCTTGATGGGAGAAGAGAATACATTCAATATCCGGGCGAATGTTGTCCGTGCGGATGTGACGCTAAGTCTGCAATTGCCGAAGTTGGCTTTTCTTTTTGCGGAAAATCAGGAGTTTGTGGGCGAATGGGAATTGCTGGACATCGGTCTGAGTGAAGATGCAATAGAGGAAACGGATACGGATTATTTTTTGCTGGAAGGGGAAGATATGCAGTATTTGTTGAAGACACGTAATAAGTTTGCTCATAAGGGAGACTTCGGACGGGCTTTGCTAATTGCGGGTTCGCAAGGAATGGCGGGAGCTTCCATACTTGCCGCAAGGGCCTGTCTGCGTTCCGGAGTAGGATTGCTGACGGTGCATGTGCCTTATTGCAACAACATGATTGTGCAGACTTCTGTTCCGGAAGCAATGACGGAAATGGATCCCAGCGATACTTGTTTTGCCTGTCCTACGGATACGGATGATTATCAGGCGGTAGGTATCGGACCGGGACTGGGAAAGTCGGAAGAAACCGAGGCGGCGGTACTGGAACAGATAGATGCTTGTCAGACACCTATGGTGGTGGATGCTGATGCACTGAATGTGTTGGCGGGACACCGCAATTATTTCAACCGTTTGCCAAAAGGCAGCATACTTACGCCTCATCCAAAGGAACTGGAACGCTTGGTAGGTAAATGTCAGGATTCCTACGAACGGCTGACGAAAGCGCGTGAACTGGCACGGACGGCAGGGCTATATATTGTGCTGAAAGGTGCGTATTCTGCTATTATCACTCCGCAAGGGAAGTGTTATTTTAATACGACAGGCAATCCCGGTATGGCAACAGGGGGCAGTGGTGATGTGCTGACAGGTGTTCTGCTTGCGTTATTAGCCCAGGGATATGTGCCACAGGATGCAGCTTGCCTGGCTACGTATGTTCATGGTCTTGCCGGAGACATCGCCTGCAAGAAGCAGGGAATGATGGGAATGACGGCAGGAGACATTGTAAATTACTTGCCACTGGCGTGGAGGATGATGGAGGAATGAGTGGAGGTGTTATGTCAACAGAGATAAGATATTTTGAAAACAGAGAAGATTGGCGAAAGTGGTTGACTGACAACTTTGAGACTGCCAGTGATATTTGGTTTGTATTTCCCGGTAAATCTTCGGGCGAGAAAGGTATTACTTACAACGATGCTGTTGAAGAAGCCCTTTGCTTCGAGTGGATTGACAGTACAATAAAGGCGCTTGACAAAGAACATAAAATTCAGCATTTTACGCCCAGAAACCCTAAAAGTACATACTCGCAAGCCAATAAAGAAAGACTTAAGTGGCTGCTGGATAATAAAATGATACACCCTAAATTTGAAGATAAAATACGAAATGTTTTGTCTGCTCCTTTTGTTTTCCCCGATGATATAATGGACAGATTGAAAGAGGATAAGATCACATGGAAAAATTATCAACTTTTCTCAGACGCATATAAGCGTATCCGAATTGCATACATTGAAGCAGCAAGGAAACGACCGGAAGAATTTGAAAAGCGATTAAACAACTTTATCAATAAAACGAAAGAAAATAAAATAATAGCGGGATTTGGTGGAATTGGGAAATATTATTAATCCTTTATCCCTTTCCTCTCGTCGTAATGTGGAAGCATCCTTGTTTCAATTCGTATTTGATATAACATTTCTCAGCTTTTCGCAGGTCGCGCAACACTTCCGAGAGAACGAGTTTCAGGGTATCTGCACTGACATCCTGCAAGGGGCGTCCGTCTTCATCTTCTATTTTCTGGAAACGTTTCCAGCTTACATCGAACGTTGTACCATAGAAGTGTGCAGAGTTTGCGGAGGCATTTCCGTTGCGGCGGCGCAGGCGTTTCACATCATCCTGGGTGCGAAGTACGGAAGTCACGATGACTTTATTCGGATTCAGTCCCTTTGCCGTGAGCGAATCGAGGAAGTTGCTGCCGATGGTATCGAGCAATTGCGCTGCATTCGGAATCAGATAAGGGATGGAGTGCGTGAGGGAATCCACCTTATATAAATCATTTGTTTCTATATGATGCAATTTCTCTTTCATGTTTTCTGCATCCTTGCGCGAAGCGATGGGGACGATGCCTATGGCTTGTGCAATATTCAAATGCGCTTCATTTAAATCTCCGAAAGTCCGTCTGTAGCTGATTACCCCTTTGATGTTTCTCGGTTCGTTCAACTTAAGGGACATATCTTTCTTTTTGCATCCGGCAAGGGAAGTGCTGGTGAGAAGAATTGCTAAGAATAGGAGCGGAAATTTATTGTATACTTGTTGCATATTGTTTGGAATTGTTTTTATGTGAGTACAAAAGTATGAAAAAGAACGGAGAGTTCTTCTCTATCTGCTTGTCATTTTTCTGGTTTGCACTATCTTTGCAGCCGAAAAATGAAAGCAAAAGAGTATGCAACGGTATTTTATTTATTTAGCTTACGACGGAACCGCCTACCATGGGTGGCAGATACAACCCAACGGTGACAGTATACAAGAGTGCCTGATGCGTGCACTTGCTACATTGATGCGCCGTGAAGTAGAGGTTATCGGTGCCGGACGTACTGATGCCGGGGTGCATGCTTCCCTGATGGTAGCCCACTTTGATAGTGACGAACCGCTTGATACCGCTTTTTTTACCGACAAACTGAACCGTCTTTTGCCGCCTGATATTTCTGTTTACCGCCTCCGTGCAGTGAAACCCGATGCGCATGCCCGCTTTGATGCAACGGCCCGCATGTATAAATACTACGTGACTACGGCAAAGTCTCCCTTCAATCGTCAATACCGTTGCCGTCTTTTCCAGACTCCCGATTTCGAACGAATGAACGAAGCAGCCCGTAGTTTGTTTAATTATACAGATTTCACCAGTTTCAGTAAATTGCATACGGACGTAAAAACGAACAATTGCCGCATTATGCATGCCGCCTGGACTCAGGTAGACGATGTAACCTGGGTATTTACCATTCAGGCGGACCGTTTCCTGCGCAATATGGTTCGCGCGGTTGTCGGCACTCTGCTCGAAGTAGGTCGTGGTAAGCTCACGATTGATGGTTTCCGCCGAGTCATCGAGCAGAAAGACCGTTGCAAAGCCGGTACATCCGTCCCCGGCAACGCCTTGTTTCTGGTAGATGTCACTTATCCGGAAGAACTGTTTATCACCAGTTGAGAATGACAGATGCTGATATAATATAAATGAGGAAATACGCTTATAACTAAGGAACTATACTTAAATAGAATGCCCTTATCCCAACCTCATTTTTTAATTTTTAATTTTCAATTTTTAATTTAATATGTGGTTATTACTCGCCTTTCTCTCAGCTGCCTTGCTGGGGTTTTATGATGCATTTAAGAAGAAATCATTGCGCGACAATGCTGTGCTTCCCGTTCTGTTTCTGAATACGGTATTCTCCAGCTTGATATTTCTTCCTTTCATACTGATTTCCGCTTTTACTCCTGCTTTGAATGGAACAATGTTCGAAGTGCCCGTTGTAGGCTGGGAAGTACATAAGTTTATTATTATCAAGTCCTTTATCGTTCTTTCTTCTTGGATATTCGGTTACTTTGGTATGAAACATTTGCCGTTGACTATTGTAGGACCTATTAATGCTACCCGCCCTGTAATGGTGCTTGTGGGTGCCATGCTGATATTCGGTGAACGTTTGAACCTGTATCAATGGATCGGAGTTATGCTTGCCATACTTTCTTTCTTTATGCTGAGCCGTTCCGGCAAGAAAGAGGGTATTGACTTTAAGCATAACAAATGGATTTATTTCATCGTGTTGGCTGCCATCACCGGAGCTATCAGCGGACTTTATGACAAGTATCTGATGAAGCAATTCAATCCTATGGCAGTGCAGTCGTGGTACAATGTCTATCAGGTATTTATCATGTGCCCCATTATCCTTTTGCTATGGTATCCCAAACGAAAAGAAAGTACTCCTTTCCGTTGGGACTGGACTATCATCCTGATATCCGTCTTCCTTAGTGCGGCTGACTTTGCCTACTTCTATGCCTTGAGCTATGAAGACTCCATGATTTCCATCGTCTCTATGGTACGCCGTGGCAGTGTGGTTGTCTCCTTCCTTTTCGGAGCTCTCTTCTTCCGTGAAAAGAATTTAAAAAGTAAGGCTATCGACCTCATTTTGGTATTGATTGGAATGTTCTTCCTGTATTTAGGAAGTAAATAAGTTGAATATAGATGATTAGTTTCTATATCCGTGTATTCGTGTATTTTACTGGTTGTTTCAATTTTCTTTTAATCAATGGAAACGGGATCGCTCTTTGCCATTTTTTTTGCTCGGAAATAACTGCGATAATTACTGAATCCAGCATGAATGACAATTTCCGTCGAGGATATTTTTTGCTTTCTTTGTATAGCCTCTGATTGTAGTCTTTCTACTTCCTTTAGCCGGTAATTGTTGATGAAACGATTGAAATTCATGCCATATTCCCGGTTGATGAAAGCAGATATATAAGTCCTGTTTGAAAAAAGATCCTTGGCCATATCGGTTATTTTGAATTCCGGATTTAGATAAGGTTTCTCATTCTCTAAATACTTTTCGACTCGCTGGCGTTCCAGTTGCGCATAGTTTCCGGGCGTGGTCATTTCCTTTTCTTTGGCGGTAATAGGTTCGATAATCACATAATTCTCCGAAAGAATGTTCAGGCACAACACAATCTGAGTAAAGACTGCCGGTAATGTTGTGAATGTCCAGATAACCCCCAATTTATTGAATAGTTCGATGCCCAATATCAACCCGGCTATCGGTAAGGTTTGCAACAAGACCCTGAAGATGATGATAAAGGACAACCAATCCAGCGACATACGGTAGATATCAGCGGAATAATTGGTAACTTGACGTTTGTACGATTTTATGCGGAGCAGGCTCAACCCGGAATATAAAATACTCAGCAAAATACAGATGATATACGTGCTGTCAATAATTGCGCTTGTCAGGCTTACTCCGTTGTCATAAATGGCATTCCATCGTTGTTGGAACGGTACCGTAAAGGCAATCACGTGGATGGTTACGGTCAAACATGCTGGAAGGATGAAATGGTATGTGGGGAAATGCTTTCGATCGCCTACTCCTGTAATAATATAGGTGATCATGTACAGGAATATGGGAATAAAACTAAACGAGGAAAAGCAAACGGGCAAGTATGCTATGAAAGCGTCACGGGCGATGGAATACATTACCAGTCCGCTCCAGTACAGTATTATTAGGCAGTATACAGTGATTATGCTGTAATGTATTTTTCGGTTGACCGTATTGGAAGAGCGGGTTATGTCGAGCGAAATCATAATCAAGCTGACCGCAGCACTTACTGCGGGTATTGAAAAAACTATAGCACGTCCGATATCTTGATTCATCCTTTTGGTTTATTTATGGTTCTTTGTGAGTCTGTTCTTTATATATATTTTCCAATTGAATCGCACGCTGGAAATGTCTGGAGTCTTTAAATCCCGCCATGGCCATTACCTGATATGGATTTTTACCTTTGTTTGAAGGATGCACTATCAGTGCCTGATACTCTTTGATCCGACACAGGTTTAGATAACGCCTGAAATTCATACCATACGTTTGATTGATAAAGTTGGACATGACGGTACGGTTTACACCCATTATCTCGGCCATGTCAGTCAGTTTGAAATCGGGATTGAGGTATGGCTTTTGTTGAGACAAATAGTTTTCGAACACCTTCTTGTTCAATAGTCCGTGCGTATTATTCGGCGCAGGCTGCTGTTGGGTGGTCGGGCTGCTGTTCTCGGTTTTCTTTTCGTTGGCTGGAAACAAATCAGATATTTTGTAAGAGAGATATTGCCTGCGGATGACTTGGTATGTAAGCAATATCTCTTGGGCCATAATGCATAATGCGTTCAGCCGGATAAGCCATTGACTTGAACCAACCAACGAAGGTAAAAAAGCGATTAGCAATATAGCGATGGAAAGTATGAAAAACACGATGAGCCAACGCGATGACTTTATACTGAGATATTTTCGATCAGTATCGGTCTTTTGAAGTACTGTTCGCTTGTAATGCCGCAATAACAATAGTCCGGTCGGAACGATATAGACTACCGCTGTGATAAACCGCACTAAAAAGTCGGATATGAAAAGCACCGTATATTGCTCGAACAACGATAAGCCGGTAAAAAGCTCTCCCTTGGGAGGCGATATCCAGGTTGCCATTATCAGGATAATTACCAATGTAGGGACTGGCCAAAGGTAATTCAGTATGGGAAAGTTTCTTTTATCCTCAAAATAAGTCAGATTATAAACAATGTTGTAGAACAATATGGGAGTATAGATATACGACAAGGCAAAAGGTATATCGACCGGAAGGAATATCGGCTCATCAGAGACAGTATGCCATAAAGCAGATGACCACCATATGGCTATCAGGATACAATAAATGCTCACGAGCCACCTTAATTTCCTTTCGGCCAGATTGCGATAATTCCAGGTCAATAATAAGGTAAAGACCGAGCATATAGCCGAACAAAATATTGGTAAAATATAGGTCATCAAGTTGCTGTATGTGACAAATGCTCCCATATCAATCGAATTCAAATTATTCTTTTCGAGTGTATATTTCCGCTGGCTCTTTCCGGTACACTAAAATTGCTTGGGTAGACAGTGATATACACATTGACATTGTAATATACAAAGATAGCCTAATTTACTGCATTTATAGGTATTGCAACTGTTAATAATGGCTCCGTACACTTAAAAAATGACTCTGGATTTGATGATTTGACATGTCCGATACAAAATTGCAGTTTGCGTATAATGTCCATTACGATTTTGCCAATATGATTTATACGTTTTGGCACGATGCGATAACAAATACATTGTTCCTTTGTGCGGAAAGAAAGCGAGGTACCGTGGCTGCTCTCTTGAAATTACCTATATAAGGAAAGACTGTAAAATTTGGAATGTAATAATTAACTATAGCCATAAAATATGAACAATAGAATTATGAAACGGATATTTGTTTTGCTGGTAGTTACCATTACCGGCATGACGCAGAGTGTCAAGTCTCAGAACGTGGCTGTCAAAAGTAATGTTCTGGCGGATGCTTTCTTGAATCCGAATTTGGGAATAGAAATAGGACTCGCCTCTAAATGGACTTTAGATGTTACGGGACAGTTCAATGCATGGATGCTTTCGCACAATCGACACTGGAAACATTGGGCTATTCAACCTGAAGTCAGATACTGGTTTTGCGATCGCTTCTCGGGGCACTTTGTAGGTACTCACATTCATGGAGGACAGTATAACATTGGAGGTTTTGACGGAAAAATCAATTTCCTTGGTACGGATGCCCGTAAACTAAAGGATACCCGTTACCAGGGATGGTTTGTTGGCGCGGGTATCGCTTATGGCTATGCGTGGATATTGGGGAGGCATTGGAATCTTGAGGCGGAAATTGGCTTTGGTTATTCCTATACACGCTATGACCGCTTCCAGTGTTTAGGATGCGGTAAGAGGATAGAAACGGACAAACCACACCATTATGTGGGACCGACGAAAGCGGCAATCAACCTTGTTTATGTATTTTAATCGTGTACAAGATGAAAAAGATATTATATATCCTAGTAGCCCTTTGGGGCATGGTTGTGGTAGCGGAAGCACAGATCGCAATCGATATGCGGAAACAGGACATCGTGGATGGTGTTTCCGTGGAAAATCTTAAAATGGAACGTAATGGAGGGTACATTGCCATAGACATGCTTTGGGATTTGTCAGGGCTTGATGTGGATGAAAATCGTGCTGTACTTCTTACGCCATGGTTAGTTAATGATAACGACTCGCTTGCCCTGCAATCGGTAGGGGTTTACGGCAGACAGCGTTATTACTTCTATGTACGTAATGGAGAGAGCATGTTATCGGGTAAAGATGAAAAGAGTTATAAAGTCTCGAAGAAGCCTGATACCATTGAATACCACAATTTAGTACCGTATGCAGAATGGATGAACGGCTCCGTGTTGTCGCTTCATCGTAGCGACTATGGATGTTGCAATACTTTATTGGCAGAACAGGCCGGTATGCTTGGACGATACACAGAGGCGTTTTTCCCCGAACTGGTATATGTACGTCCGCAAGGGCAGATCGAAAAAAGGGATTCGCTCGAAGGCTCAGCATTCATCGACTTTCCAGTGGATCAAACGATGATTTATCCGGACTATCGACGCAACACCGCCGAACTTGGGAAAATACAATCATCAATTGACTCCGTGCGAAATGATACGGACATAACTATCACTTCGGTATGGCTGAAAGGTTATGCTTCGCCTGAAGGTTCTTATGCGCATAACAAAGAGTTGGCTATCGGGCGTACTGCCGCATTGAAGAGATACATACAGCAACTTTACCGGTTTGAAGGCGATGTAATAACGACCGATTACGAACCGGAGGATTGGGCAGGATTGCGTTACTACGTGGAACAGTCGAACCTTGCACATCGTGCGGAAATAATCACTTTGATAGACGGTAATTTGGAGCCGGATGCCAGAGAGTGGAAAATAAAACGTGATTATCCGATGGAATACAGTTTCCTGTTACAGAACTGTTATCCTGCGTTACGCCACACTGACTATCGCATAGCCTATACTATCCGCAGTTACAGCGATGTGGAGGAGATAAAACGAATCATGTGTGAGCGACCGCAAAAACTGGATCTGAATGAGTTCTATCTCGCTGCACAAGAGTATGAACCCGGTACGGATGAGTTCACTGAGGTATTCGAGACAGCGGTACGCATGTTTCCGGATGACACTATTGCTAACCTGAATGCTGCCAACGCTGCCATGCGCCGCGGTGACCTCACAAGCGCGAAGCGTTATCTTGCCAAGGCAGATGATTCGCCCGAGGCTGTTTATGCACGGGGAGCACTGGCCATCCGGCAAAAGGATTACGACAGTGCCCGACGTTACTTGAACGAGGCGAAATCGCTCGGATTAGAACAGGCTGGTATTACGCTTGAGCAACTTGAAAAAGGAAGACGTTAACGAGAAAATATATTATTAACAAAATTAGATTACAAAAAATGATGAAGATGAATAAATTATTTTTGGGTTTGTTCGTGTGTACCGCATTGTGTGCATGTTCGAATGATGAATTAGGAGTTATTCCGGATGATACACCGAATGTTTTCGCAGGAAGTGAGGCGTATATTAATGTCCGCCTTGCTGATGCAGGCTCTCTTACAAGAGCGCAAGAAGGTGACTTTGAGTACGGAACAAACGAGCAGTCCGTAAAAAATGCCTACTTCTATTTTTATGATGCGGATGGTGTATTTGTGACACAAGGTGATGTTTGGGCGAATGGTAACGCCTCGGTAACAACCCCTGCCGGAAACATTGAA
Source organism: Bacteroides sp. MSB163 (assembly GCF_036416795.1). Lineage (NCBI taxonomy): Bacteria > Pseudomonadati > Bacteroidota > Bacteroidia > Bacteroidales > Bacteroidaceae > Bacteroides > Bacteroides maternus. Next base: position 3,144,490 of record NZ_CP143867.1, read on the forward strand.
TTTACAAGTAATAACGTTGTGGTACTGAAAGGAATGGACAAGAAGAACTATCCTAAGTATATGGTAGCGGTACTCAACAAACCGAATAATTTCGTGTATGGAGAAACGCTCGACGAAATGCAGACAGTGCTTGCGGATAATAATGCGGAAGGTATTTATTATCCGGAAACAATCAACAACAGTACTATCAATTACTTTACCATGAGCACTACAAGCTACACCGACACCAATCGGGCAAAGTATTTTGTAACAGAAGTTAAAGAGGAAAATTTCTCTCTTGAGCCGATGACGGATGTGAGTGCGATTACTAATACGGTGACCGTATATGTAGAGCGTCTGGCGGCCAAGGTAACTTTGAATGTGTCCGGTGAACTCGAAAAGGATGAAAATGGGCGTTATCCGATAAAAGTCACTGTGGCAGGTGAAGACAACTCAGCCGGAAGCGATAATATCGCTTCGGAAGACCTTTATGTGGAATTGCTCGGATGGAAATTGAATGCTACAGCGAAGAAATCGCACATGGTCAAGAACATAGATATTGCTTGGGCAGACAACGACTTGGGCTTTATGTGGAATAGAACAATTGATTACCGTAGCCACTGGGGCAAGTCATTCAACTATGGTTTTTCCGGATATCCTGAAAATGCGGCAGCAGTTTCCGGCAATTCCGAATATCTGAACTATGTCGATTTGGAAGATGGCTTAACTGCATTGGGAACTTCTGCCTATTGTGCAGAGAACACCAACACAAGTGCCATTGTTACTACCAATTTTTCTTCTGCCGTTACGAGTATTCTGTTGAAAGCCAAGGTTTGCGATGTAAACGGAGATGCACTTGACCTCGTACGTTATAATGGTGTGCTTTTCAAACAAGACTCCTTCCTCGAATACGTGCTCAGCGTACTGAAGACCAAAAATCAACTGAACGTGTGGTATGAAGACGGCCAAGATGATAAAGGCAACACAAAATATACTCAGATTGGTAAAGAGTATGTGAAGTTGGAGAATGTGGGCGACGGGAAAGTGAAAGTGGTATTTACGAATGAGAATGGCGCTTCATTATATACAGAAGACGGCTCCGATTATTCAGAACAAATCATTACTGCTCTTAACAATAATTTGGCTACTGCTTCCGCAGATGCCACCGCCTATAACGGTGGGTTAATGTACTACAACATTCCCATTGAGCACCTCAACAATGGAGCTATTACGGAAAATGGAATTATTCCGGAAGCCAAATATGGCGTGGTGCGTAATCACCACTACGTAGTTACCGTTGACAAATTAGAGAAGATAGGTAAGGGAATTTTTGATGGAGACGAAAAAATCGTTCCCGGTGACGATCCGGATGGTGACATTTATTACGTTGGGGCAAAAATTAATATCCTTTCTTGGAAGATTGTTAGCCAAAATGTTGAACTTTAATTCTTTATGAAAAAAACGTTGTCTTTCTAAACAACCATTCCATGAGGGACTTCCACATGGAATGGTTTTAGAAAAGCGCTTCCGTTCCGGTGCAAAGAAAGGACGGAACCGGAAAAGGTATATTTGCCATTTCCCACCGAAAATGAAAATTCCCTGCGGTATTTTCCGCAGCATATATAATATCTAACAATTTAAGTCAAATGGATATACGGTCTTACATAAGAAAAACAATCGGAAAGTTACTGGCAGTTATCGCTTGGACTCCGATTCTATATGCCTGCGACGGCTTAATCTATGACGATGAGGGTGACTGCTCAGTGAACTACCGTGTGAAGTTCTGTTATGATTACAACATGAAGTTTGCCGATGCCTTTGCTCATGAGGTGAATGTCGTGACACTTTACCTGCTTGATGTCGATGGTAGGGTGGTTTGGCAACGTACTGAACAAGGAGAAGCCCTTGCAGCCGATGGCTATGCCATGACTGTAGATGTAGAACCGGGCGAATACGACTTACTTGTTTGGTGTGGTACTACTGACAAAGGCTCTTTCTCAATACCCGAAACAACTGCCGGTAAGGAACTGGCCTGTACGCTTGAAAGACAACGTGATATCGGGAACCAAGCATTCGTTACCGAAGATCTTGACCGCTTATTCTATGGGTGGCTTCCGAAACAGATGTTCGGTGAAACCGAAGGTACGTACACTTACACTGTACCGTTGGTGAAGAATACCAACAACGTGCGAGTGGTGTTGCAACACCTTTCGGGAGAGGCTGTGGACAAAGACAAGTTTGTCTTCACCATCACCGACACTAACGGAAGTATGGACTGGGACAACACGTTGTTGCCCGATGAACTGGTGACTTTCTACGCATGGCACACCGACGCCGGGGAAGTTGGTATGGACACCCGCTCCGAAGCTGTCCGATCCACATCTCGCGCCGCCTTCAGTGCGGCTATAGCCGAACTGACTGTGCCGCGTCTTGTGAAAGGGCAGGAGACACGGCTCACCGTGTCCAATAAAGAAACGGGAAAAACGGTTTTCTCCATCCCTCTTATCGACTATGCTTTACTAGTGAAGGGCTTCTATCACCGAAATATGGACGATCAGGAGTATCTCGACAGGCAGGACATGCATGACATGGTGTTCTTCCTCGATGAAGATGATCACTGGCTCGATACCTATATTTATATCAATTCTTGGAAAGTTGTACTGCAAAACAGTGAACTGTAATAGGAGGAATGTGAATGAAGAATGTAGTACGACATATCGTCACGGGAACTCTGATATTTTTTGTGTTGTGGGGTACCTCCTGTAGCCATGACACAGAGATCTTCAGCGTCTCCGATAGGGAGACAGCTCTTAGCATCGGTCTCAGATTACCTATAAGAAGTCTGGAGACAGATGAAGGTTATGAGGTTGGAGAAACCTATGAGAACTACATAGATGTAGAGAACAACAACTACAGGATTTATTTCTTTACCTCCGATAATAAGTTCATCGCCCGTTTTGAACCGGATGGCTTCGTGGTGACTGAAGGAAGCGATTACAGGGATTATAGTGTGCTTGGCAAGGCGCCTACATCTTTGGTTAATCATAAAAATTTCAAGATGGTTGTGCTTGCCAATTGGCCGCAATATGGTGACGATACGATGAAGGCCGGAGAAACGTTACTTGCGGATGTCTGCGATGCCGAATGGGGGCAGTTTGGTAGTTTTTCTTCTTTCGAGTTGGGACCGGAACGGCTAGTTCCTTTTTATGGTGTTCACGAATACAATAATATAGAATTTAAGGTTGGAGAGGTTACATTGCTGCCTGAGCCTGTCACTTTGCTCCGTGCAGTGGCAAAGGTAGAGGTGATACTTAAAATGGACGAACATTTTGATTTATCGTTTAGTGAGGTGAAGATTCATCGCTATAATAAAAAGGGATATTGTGCCCCGAAAGATGTTTTTTCGCAGGACGATTACGATCATAGTGGTGAGTGGAACAGCGATTACGTTAGTGGTTTACACCTTGTGGAAGATGGTAACGATGTGGAAGAAAAAATACAAGATTTCCGCTTTGCAAGCCAATGGATGGATACTGGCGGAAATAAATATGAGAAATGGATTGCCTACCTGTCCGAATACCGGAACATCGATGCGGGCGACAAATACTCGTGCATTGAAGTAAGGTTCGATGCCCAGACTGATGAGGACGAACCGCATAGAGTCTATTTCGCGAATTATGACGAAAGCGGAAAGACGGATAGTAACGACAATGCCAGGCGTTTCAACATTGTCCGCAACAATCTTTACCGTTTCACCATTACTGTCCGAGATAGCAGACTCATGGTGAACGTGCAAGAATGGAAATATGCTTATGATAACGAATATACTTTTGACTGATATGAAACATTACTTCTTATTATTCATACTTCTATTGGCAACTATCACAATAGAGGGTTGCACGGAAGAACTGCATCCGGAGACAAATGGAACAAACGGGGTAGTCTTTAATGAGGGAGAACTGACGAAAGCCATATTGAATTTGTCGGTCAATACATTTGCTGTTGAAGCACAGGCAAGTACAAGGGCATCTATACCGAGCAATACACCTGAAAATGAGACTTCGGAAGAAAAAGAGGTACACAATATTTGGGTGTTTCAGTATGATGCAGTTACGAAAGAACTGTTGATAAAGCCGCGTTACTATACTATCACTGACCAGATAATATTGCAAGATTTGCCTGTATATCTGAAAGCCGGAATTCCGTCCTTCGTATATGTTGTAACCAATACGGGGTATGACAACTGGGCTAACGATGACACGGATACTTCATGGCAGAAGTTTAAGAATTTGGAACAACTGAAGAAGCAAACCTTACCTACCGCTTTCCCATTACGTTCAATAGATAAGGTGTCGATACCAATGGTCGGAACAAGTGAGGAGGTGGAAGTAACAACAGGCATTACGGTTACAGTACCGGTTACGCGTATGTATGCCAAACTTAAAGTAAAGGTAGAGATGCTGAAGGCAGAGATGAAGCTGAACAATGTCAACGTAAGGCAAATTCCGAATATTTGCCGGATAGAAACCTTTGCCGGCGATGGAAATGGAGAGCCGATGACTGCGGTTCCATTTCCTGATGGAACGACATTCAGTTCCATAGCCTTTGCCGCTTCGGATTTGGAAAAGAGTGAAGATAAAGAATGGGCTGTTTTTTATGTTCCTGAAAATCTGCAAGGGGAAATAGAAAATCAGGGCGGAAACAAGTCTGATGCAGCTCCCTCTAATGCACTTGTGGTAGATGTAACCGCTGAAATAGGTGGTGAAAAATATCTCTATGCAGCTTATCCCGGAGGAAACTCACTTAATAATTTTAATATACAACGTAATCAGGTTTATCGCATGACGTTGACTATTACAGGAGAGAAAGGTCAGAATAATCCATCGTCCAACTGCTTTGTTGTAAAACCAAATGGTTTCCTGTCTTTCGAGCCCTACTACCGTGTGGAGACAGGAGGCGGGTATAATTTTGCAGACTATTTAAGTCCTCATGATGAGAATCTGAAAATAGCCCGTGTCGGCATTATCTGGCAAACCAAAGACTGCATCGGTGATAATACGGATGGAACGTTGGTGCAACTCGGTGAGAACACAGGAGACATTCATCAGAAAATCTATGTTAGAGCGCAAAAGAAAGGTAATGCCTTGATCGGTGCTTACAATAACAAGGGAGACGTTCTGTGGTCTTGGCACATCTGGGTTACAGACCATGAGCCGGACAATCTTGGCAGAGCCGTTACTTATTACACATACGACTGGGACAATAACGGCATATATCCTGAGAAGCCGCGTATTCAGGGCTATGCCGTCATGTCATGCAATCTCGGTGCATTGGCGGAGAATCAGAAAGGTATAGGAAATGGTCTCCGTCGGTATCCGGATGAAATGACGCAGGCTTTCGGTATGTTGTATCAATGGGGACGAAAAGATCCGTTCCCTCCTTTACGCAATGTTATAAATGAACATCAGGACTATAACGACGAACATACAGATCTGCATTATGACAACTCCAACCAGGTTGAAGTGCATAAGACATCCGGCACTGATGAAAACAATCTGTTCCATTCGGTGATTGGAAATACCCTGACCGGAGCTGTCAGACACGCCATTGCCAATCCCACGGTTTTTATCACTGGAACGAACGATGTTAACCGAAATGAAAGTTACGTACAACAAAAGAGCAACTATTTCAATAATGGAGACTGGTGTCCAATAGGAGAAAGCGACAATAAACTTTGGGGGGGACTGGAGCCGGCTTCCGATGGAATGAAAGCTTACACGATTAACCAAACTAATAATGTACATATATACGATAACTACGGAACGGAAAAATCTATTTTCGACCCTTGTCCTACAGGCTGGAGGGTTGCCTCGGGTGAATTGTGGTTCGAGTTTACAAATACAGGGCTCAATCCCGGATCTATGAGTGGTATCAATTATGACGATAAATTTTCGGACGGATATGGAATGAATATGTATATGCAGAAGTGGAAAGAGGGGCCGACTTCTTATTTCCCGACACAGGGAACACGTGTGGGCGATGGAGGAGGCTTTCGTACAAACAGTTGTGGAAACTATCATAATGCAACCACGGACACGGACAACCGAGTGAACATTTTGCATATCCACAAGGATGCCGGTTTGTTCCATATCTTTGAATACCAATTCTATTTTTATTATGTAAAGTCGGTGGCAGGACCGATCCGATGCGTGCGAGATTCGAAATAAAACTGTGTGCTTTTTCTATTCTGTTCTCAGTCTCATTTTTATTTTCTATCTTTGTCCTAAATAAATATGTGATTTGAAGGTGGCACGGAAGATGAGCCGGAAGCTAAGAATTGATGAGCGTATTTAGGGGTATAATTATGGCAGAAGATTTATGTATCAGCAATGGTAGCAAGGCCGAAAAGTATCAGACCTTGCTTCTCCAGATAAAGAGCCTGATTGAAGGTGAAAATGACCTTATAGCCAATCTGGCTAATGTTTCGGCTGCACTGAAAGAAACTTTCGGCTTCTTTTGGGTGGGATTCTATCTGGTAAAAGGGGAAGAACTGGTATTAGGTCCTTTTCAGGGACCGATAGCCTGCACACGTATCCGGAAAGGACGGGGTGTTTGCGGCACGGCATGGGCTAAGGCGGAGACGTTGGTAGTGCCCGATGTCGATTCATTTCCCGGACATATAGCTTGCAGCTCGTTGTCGCGCTCGGAGATCGTTGTTCCGTTGATTCGTGAGAATGGCGAGGTGTGGGGCGTGCTCGATATAGATAGTGAAAGCCTGAATACCTTTGACGAAACAGATGCACGTTTTCTTGGAGATATATGCTCCTGGTTCTGAAGATTGTGTTGAAGTAATAAAATGCAAAATAGGAATAACAGAAAAATAATATGATGAAGAAATTGACTATGTTCTTGTGTTTGGCTTGTGCCTGGATGTGTTCTCTGCAGGCTCAGGAAGCTAAAACCTTTTTCAAAAATATGCCCGATAGCCTTAGCCCGTTGCTTACTGCCGTGAACCGTGCCGACTTTATCGACTTCCTTGAAAGTAAGATGAAAGCGGAAGTAACGAACCGTTTTGGCGGTAAATCGGAAATGACGGAGCTTGCTCCCGACTACATCCGTATCCAGATGACACCGCAAAGCTCCTGGCAGATGAAACTGCTGGCTACGAGCGACAGTACGAAAGTGATTTGTACCGTATCTACAGCTTGTGCTCCTGCCTGTGATAGTGATGTCCATTTCTATACCACCGGTTGGGAAGAATTGCCTGCTTCTTCTTTCCTCACTCCTCCTGTAATGAAAGATTTCCTGTTATTACCCGATACGGTGATGGATTATGAAGTGAGAGATGCCGGCGAAAAGGCAGATATGTTGCTGATGAAAGCCGATCTTTCTGCAAAGGACAATACACTGACCTTTACTTTTACAACTACCGACTATATGGATAAAGAAGCGGCAGAGAAACTGAAGCCGTATCTCCGCCGCCCTGTAGTGTATGTTTGGAAAGAAGGTGGTTACAAGTTACGAGATACAAGCTACAAGTAACGAGTAGCTGCGCACTGCTCTATTCCGAAAGGGACTTGTTGCTCGTAGCTCGTAACTCGTAGCTACTTCACCTTTATTCTGTCGAACCCTTCTCCGTATACTCCGATTACCGCACTTTGTGATACAAATGCGTTTGGATCTATATCCTTTATCAATCGGAATATAATCGTTGATTCGCGCTTCTTGGCAAGTACGAACAACATCTTCTGTTCCTTGCCGCTATAAAATCCGGAAGCATTGATGACGGTGGCGCCCCGGTGTGGATATATATTGATGTGCCGGGCTATTTCATCGTATTTCTCACTGATGATAAAGAACTGTACGGATTGCCGGGCACTGTTCACTACTTGATCCAGAACAAAACTGCAAATGTACAAGGTTACATAACCGTAAACTACTTTTTCCCAATCCTTCAATACAAAGTAACTGGAAGAAATGATAATCAGGTCACAAATCAGCATGACACGCCCCAGCGTGATGTCACGGTATTTGTTGATGATGGCAGCGATGATATCTGTTCCGCCTGTACTACCATTGGAAGAAAAAGCGATGCCTATGCCGCCTCCGCAGAGGGATGCACCGATGACACACGCCATGAAAGGCTGGTCGTGCAGCAACACCACACCTTCTGCCAGTTTCTGTATCACGGACAGGAAAAATGTTAGTGTGAACACGGCAAATACAGTTTTGATACTGAACTTCCATCCCAAAATACGGATAGAGAGCAACAGTAGGACTAAGTTGATGCTGAAATACGTATATTGCACAGGGAAGCCTGTGGCAAAATAAACAATAGAAGCAATACCCGGTACTCCTCCGGTGGTGATGTCATTGGGCAACAGAAATACTGTCCAGCCTATACCATAAAGAATTAATCCAAGGGCGATCATTACATAATCTCTCGTTTCCCGGAGAAGGCTTTGCTTTGACGGGACATTTACAATCTTCTTCATCTGACTTTATACGCAAGTATGGGTTATAACTAATTTAACAAGCTTTCTCATGATAAATGTGTTTTGGCCGTAAATCGGCGCAAAGATAAATCTAATTTTTTGAATACTTGTTCAAAAGGTTATTGTTCGTGAGGGGTGGACTTAAAATTTATTTGCTGATTAAATTCTTGTAGACTACTGTTTGCAGTAATTTTTCCCGTCGCAGGGCTGAAACTGGAAGTTCTTTCCCATTGATGAAGACTCTTCCTTTGGCAATAGAATCGATGTGCGAGAGGTTTACAAGGAAAGACTTGTGTATTCTGAAGAAGGCACTTTGAGGCAGAATTTCTTCCAGTGAAGCCATGGTCTGATGGATGACGAGAGTTTTGGACTTGAAGTGCAGTTTCAGATAGTTCTGCATACCTTCTACATACAGTATATCTTTCCAGGATATCTGGGTAAATGCATCCCCCTGCCTGATATACATTTCCCGGGCGGTTTCTTCTATTCCATTATTTTGCAGTAGGAGTTGGGTTCTGAAAGTATGGGCAGCCTTGGTCACTGCCTGGAAGAAACGCTGAAAAGAAATTGGTTTCAGTAAGTAGTCAACAACATTGAGTTGATAGCCTTCCAGGGCATATTCGGAGTAGGCGGTAGTTAGTATGGTCAACGGTGCTTCATCCAATGATTTCAGGAAATCGATGCCGGAAAGATAGGGCATATTGATATCCAGAAACATGAGGTCGATAGACTGGTTTTCTAATATTCCTCTTGCTTCGAGTGCAGAAGAACAGGTGGCGTTGACTGTGAGAAAGTCCAGTGTGCTGATGTGGTTGGCAATGCCTTTGATGGCGATTTGTTCGTCGTCTACGATGAGGCATTTCAGGGGTTGTTGTTCAGGGGAGTCTTTCATCTTTTATATTTCAATGCTAAGTGAGGTTTGATAATAGACATCTGTTTGGTTGACGGACAACTGGTACTTCTTGTGAAACAGGATGTCCAGTCGTTTGATTGCATTGGCCAGTCCCAGTCCGGTGCCTGGTCGTTGCAGATACGGGGAACTGGTGTTGCCGACTTCAAGAAGGATATGATGGACATTTTGTTTGAGCCGTATCTGTACTTGTCCTTTCTCCGTGGGTGTGTGCGATGCATGTTTAAAGGCATTTTCTATGAATGTCAGTAATAACAAAGGCGGAAATTCGATGCTGCCGTCTTCTACTTCCCATTCGGTGCTTACGGCCAGTTTGTCTTCCCAGCGAATGTTTTCTATCGCTATGTAGTTTTGCAGAAATTCTATCTCCTGTTCCAGGCTGATAAGTTCTTTCTGACCGTTATACAATTGGTAGCGCAGGATATCGGAATATTTCTCTAACAAGGAGGAAGCCAAAGGCACATTATCCTGCATCAGGATGTTGATGTGATTCAACACATTGAACATGAAGTGAGGGGTGATTTGCTGCCGTAATGTCTGGAAGAGGAATTGAGATTTCTCTTTTTCTAATTGCAGGTTTTCCGAATAGAAGCACAGGCCACAGAAGGCGAGATTAATAACCAATGTACCCGGTAGCAAGAGGATCGAGTTGAAAAGAAGGCTCTCTTCTCCCTCTACGAAGATGTTGGATACAGGGAACATACCTGTTTGTTCAAGATACTGGAAGAGAACGAAGTAGGAAGCTACCAGTGTACTTGTGGGGATGCAAAGCACTATAAACAATATCCAGAAAGGTTTCATCTGCTTGGTGCGTATCGCTTTTTTCAGCAGATGGTTGCATAGATACTGGTTTACCAACATATAACTGCCACTTATGCAGATGGTGAGAAGCGTTGCTTCGCATATACTGGTCGACATATTGAGGAATTGTATCCAGAAAGTGCCGGCAATGAGTAGCCAGAAGATAGTAGAGAGCTGCTGCGGTTTGAAAGTCTGATGTTTCTTCATGTTGCAAAGATAAGGGATAAAGTGGTTGCTGCTTATCCGTTTCGTCATAAGCAGGCCGGGGTTTGGTCAAAAAGATTTCCTCGTTCGCATTGATATTGGCAATCTTTGTGGCATACAAATCATTAAAAGAAAGAGCAAAAATGAAGTGGATATCTATTGCAACAGTCTTAGTTCTAATGCTTTCTGTGGAATGCACTGCACAGATCACTATTAAAACAGAGTATTTCGGTACATCGGCTTATCGGGATGAACACAATCAGAAAGTGGGTAACAGTAAAGGTTCCGCCATGGTCTATCACGGAAGTGCCAGTCTGCCTTTGTCGATGAAAAAGAACGAAAGCAATCAGCCTACGATATGGGGTATCGGGCTTTCGGGCGATTATGCGTCTTTGAATAATAAGAATATTGCAAAGTCTCTTGTGTTGTCCGAGATTCTGAATTTGCAAATGTCGCTTTTCCATGTGCGGCCTTTGAGTGAGAAATGGTCGATGATGGCAAGCGTCGGTGTCGGCGTGTATACGGATGATACACGGTTTTCGCATTTACGTTTCCGAAACGTATTGGGAAGTGCGGGGTTGGTCTTTGTCAGGCGTATACTCCCTAATCTGGAACTGGGTGCGGGTTTGGCATTGAACAATGCTTTCGGTTATCCTATGGCGTTTCCTGCATTATACGTAAACTGGAATTATGGGCATAAACTGACTTGCAGCTTTTCGGCTTTGGATGGAGCTAACCTTGCGGTTGGGTATAATGTGGACAAAACGTTCAGCATCAGTTTCATTACGGAAATGGGTGGGCAGATGGCTTTGACAGAGTTGAATGGTGATGATAAGATTTTTACGCATCAGTACATTGTGGTAGGTTTCCGTCCTGAATTCAAGGTTTCCAAGCATATTTCTTTGCCTGTTACGGTGGGGATAAATGCGGTACGCAATGCTTATTATGATGGCAGAAGCTTGTCGGCATTCTTTAAGGCGATGGGGAGGGAATATGATCCTTGTTTCCAGATAGCACCGTATTTCTCGGTAAGTATTGTATTGCAGTAAGTTGTATTTCCGAAAACATTGTTATCTTTGTACTTGTAAACGAAAAGCATAGGAGGCTACCTGATGAAAACTACAGAAGAAATTCTTAATATCCTACGCGAGTTCAAGCATACTGCGGGTGATAAGTACGGAATAGAGCAGATAGCTTTGTTCGGCTCTGCTGCACGTGGTGAGCTACGGGAAGACAGTGATATTGATGTTTGCGTGAAGCCACGCAAGGCTATCGATTACTTCACTCTGCAAGATGTCAGGGAAGAACTTGAGAAACTGTTTCAACGTAAGGTTGATTTATTAACTCTGCATGAGAATATGCGACAGCTATTCCGGCAAAATATTGAGCGAGATGCAATTTACGTCTAAAGAAGAACTGGCAGATATGCTTCGTTTTGTTGAACGCCAAACGGTGTTTACCATTGAGACTACTGCAAAGGTAGAAATCTATCATGACTTTCTTGCTTCTCAGGAGGCCATGGTATTATTTAATTCTACCTGTATGTGTTTACAAACCATTGGTGAAACTATTCGTAGAGTTGATGAACGCACAAGTGGAAGACTTTTTGCCTGTTATCCCGAAACACCTTGGAAGAAGGTAATAGGTATGCGCAATATCATTTCGCACGAATATCTTTCAATTGATCCGCAAGTGATTTTTGCCACAGTGAAAACTCGTCTTAATCCGCTTTTATCTGATCTACGCCGGGTATTGTCTGATATTGATGCCGGTTTGAGAGATGAGGAATTGAAATAATATATTAATCAGCGATTGTTATAACTAAGACGCTGTACGCGCACAACACCCTTAACTCCGGCATCTGGATATTTTGTCTTATAATACTCGGTCAAATCCTCGTAAAACCAAAGGCGATTGAAAGAAGAGCCGGCAATTTGAGTGATAATGGCATCGTACCGGCGTATCATTTGTTCAGAACCCGATAGAAAGATAAAAGTCCATTTTCCATGAGTAACGATTTGCTCATTTGGCGGCAATAATTTATAGGAAGCTGGAAGTTCTGCTTGAGGACCGTTCTCCCTCCGATACATCCCACTTAATAGTGGAGTATAATCTGCATCAACAAGTGTCCACGTTGAGAGTTCTTCATTAAATACATAACCGCTGCCGACAAGGTACGATGAAGTATTTCGTAAATCATCTTCTATGATACTTTTGAGTTCCGCATCAACCGCATACGTAAGTTGAATCTTAAATGGTGCTTTATGCTGGAATATAATTTCTCTCAATTCATACCTGACTGTAGACCCGTCAATGGAGGGATTTTCGAGAGGGGTTACCTTAACCTTTAACTTGTAATCATATCCCTTATTATATTCAAAACCTTCTATTTGATCTGGAGCTATATACAATTTTTCATTATTTCCCGCAATACTACATTCCATAACTTGAACACGAGGATGGAGTGGAGTTGAAGGTGTAGCTTTTATCCACACAAACTCAGGTGATACAGACATGATCACAATATTTTCTACATTGTCATCATCCTTGTCACAACTAATAAAACAGAATGCATAAAGGAATAATAACATTATCCCAAATCTTTCTTTTGCTCTCATAATACCGAACGAATTAAGGTACAAAATTATTTAATCGCAAAGTAAGGCAAAATAAAGGATAAAAACCTTGATTTGAATCAAGATTTGCTTTTCAATATAATTCTTTTTCTAATCCGGCTCAAGGTTTCCGGCGTTATCATTAAATATGAAGCCATTTCTCTGAGTGTTATCCTGTTTAGTATATCAGGACATTTGGCGACTAATGATAGATACCGTTCTTCCGGAGTATCGCAATATAGAGATTTAAGTCTCTGTGCCATTGAAAAAAGAACAACTTCTGCTATCCTTCTGCCAAGAAACTGAGCATCCATGCTACTATTGAAATATGAATTTATCTCAGATATAGAAAGTGTATATATGACGGAACTTTGAACAGCTTGTATATTAGAAATTGCGTAACAATTATTCTGTAAAGGCGAATAATTGCCGAGAATTTCGTTCTCAAATGCATAAGACAAAATATGCTCTTTTCCATCGGAATCATCACAGGTGTATCTGAATGCACCTTTCTCAAGATAAGCTACAAAAGGGAAATTCTCTTCTGCCCTGCAAAAATACTCGTTCTTTTCTAAGGTAATTTTCTTACCCTTATTAAGAAATAGATGAATGAAATCGCTAAAATCGAGTATTTCATTGTATATATTGAATTCTCCCATAAGCGTACTGTTTTTTATTTGAACAAATGTACATAAAAGTCATCTATTTATATGTCAGTCTTATAAAAAAGCAAGGCTATCTTCTTTTTATCACCTTTTGGGTTATTCTTACCACACAATTTTATTGTCTTTAGGTCTTAAAATAGGTTTGTTATAAAACAAGGAAACTCCGAAAACATTGTTATCTTTGTCGTGTAATTAGAGAATAGGAGGTTAAGTTATGAAACGACCTGATATTGTTCGCCGGATTGCAGAAGTAGTGCATCGCATTGCTCCTGATGCAAAGACCATTCTCTATGGGTCCGAAGCTCGGGGAGATGCACAGGTAGATTCGGATATAGACTTACTTATATTGCTGGATGGTGATCATTTGGCACCTGAACGTGAATTGGAGATTACCCGTCATTTGTATGAAGTGGAAGTGGAGACCGGGGTGATTATCAGTCCGATGGTAGTATTGCGTCGTGTATGGGAAAGAATCACGACCCCATTCAGCATCAATGTAATGAAGGAAGGGATCGTGTTATGAAAGAAAAACTTGATTCCGAAAGTCGTGCCGCCATTGTGAATTATCGTTTGGAACGTGCTTACGAAACCCTGAAAGAAGCTGATTATAACACTATAATGCAGCCGTTAACCGTCTTTATTATGCCTGCTATTATGCTGCTTCTGCATTGCTGTTAGGCAGTAAGATAGAAGCCAATACACATAATGGCGTGAAGACACAACTTTCTATGCATTTTGTTCGCACCGGGCATTTGAGCTTAGATCATGGCGCAACCTTTAGTCTTCTATTTGAAAAACGTCAGGCAAGTGATTATAGTGACTTTGCATATTGTGATCTTGCTTTGGTAAATACACTTCGTCCACGGGCTGAGGCCTTTATTAATGCAATGGAACAATTGATAAACAAAGAGTGATGTATCTAAACTATCAGTAGCTAATACCTACTATCAGACAGAATACACCACCTCATGTGCCTCCCCCAGTTGTGGAACTTCCAGCTTCCCGAGCATTGCATCCAGTACCGCCTCCGGAACCATAAATTCCCGTTCACGATTTTGCTTCCTCCATACCTCATACGGCTTTTCGATATAGACAATCTTCACTCTGGCTCCATAAGTAATGAATAAATCAATCAGTTGCGAGCGCATTTGTTTTGAGGTATTGGTTGCATTCCATACAAACCCTTGCTCTTTACGCAGATAGTTGCGAGCTGTTTCCTTGGCTTCCTGTACCACCCTGCCATTGGCAGCTTTATCCGTAGGGCTAACTTTATGCTTTCGCCGGATAGTATCGAGGCTTATCACAGGAATATCCTGCGGCAATGTACGGATATAATGATCTTTCCCCATCCCCGGCAGACCGGACAATAAGATAACTTCACACTGGAAATTATCATGCGGAATGTAATCTATATACCCATTCTCAGCATGAAAGTACTGAAAGCGGGCATGATCCGTTGCAAAGCTTCGTGCCTTTCCCCAGCAATCTTGTTCACGGCAAAGCATCTCGAATAACTCGGCAGCTTCCATCAATGCAGGCTTATCTTTGCAGATACGTCCCTGAATATCCGCCACAGCAAGCATTTTCAGTAAACGTGTATCCACTCTGAGAGATGCTTCGCACAGCTTCTTTACAGGATTCTCCCGCTCCATAAGCCAAACCGGCAAACCATGATAACGCACCAGCGCAGCAATCTTTTCTCGGATATGAAACGGAGTAGGAATATCCCTGTAAAGGATCGTGCGTGCCGTATATTCCCCACGTTTGGCATGTCCCTTGGAAGTGATAATACCGCTTCCTTCATCTACCGAAGTAGAACGTTTCTCCACGTCATGAAGTAAAGCTGCCGTCCACAATATTTCCTGTTCCTGTGCGGGCAAAGCCCGGTATTCCGGCTGTTGCTGCAATGCCTCCAGTACCATGCGGGTATGCACGGCCACACTACCTTCTTCGTGATGCAAATGGTGCTGCACTACGAAGTTCATATCTTGTACCCACCGGAACTGTTGTTCCAGTGAGTCCCAATTTTTATTATCTGTCAGTTTCCAATTCATTTTATTCCTCCTTTCCTATTTCCCAGATGAGGCGGGCACGCTTCCAATTGCGTGTCCAGTGCTCATCGGTCTTCACATGCCCCTTGCGTACGTACTTGAATACGTTGCGGGCAAATTCACTTACAGGATATTCATCTATATTACGGGTGACTACACCTTCGCGGGTACAATCTGCACCTGTTTGCGGATCGCGTGTCCCGAACACACCCGGCTCTTGCGCCAGACTAACGACCTGTTGCTGCAATGCTTCCCGCGTCAATCCTTCTACCGTTTCCACTCGTAATTCGGGCACCGTAGGCAAGTCGAACAGAGCGGCATAGAATTTCACTTCCTCCCACGACAGCCACTGATCCAGACAGCGTACGGCAAACACATAAAAGTGTGTTTTCAGTTTGCGATACTCTATCGAATGTATGGCATACAGGTTTTCACCGAATATCTCGATGTCCCCCAAATCGTTTTTCATGAGTTCCCAACGCTCGCGCAGCTCCCTGGTCCACGGTGAGGTGGTGGGTGCTGCATGCGAGCGGGCAAATACACCGTGGCGGCTCAGACAATTATTTTCTCCGTCCAGCTTTTCGGTGTGTATCAGGGTTTCTATCTGTTGAATGTCTTCCCAATACGTATGGTTGATGCGGTCGTCACTAGTCGTTCCGGGAGAAAACGGATAATGATACGTGCGACCATATTTTTCTGATAACATAAGTTGCTCCTTTCTTTTTAAATCATTCATTTACTTTAAATCAACGGCTCCTGAATACTAGCCTCTTACTCTTTATTCATCCTTACAATGCGCGGTATGAATTTGCCCTGCACTTCTACCAATGTCTCCTGAGGTTGCATCACCCGGTCTATGTTCTTGTAGGCTAACGGCATCTCTTCGATGCTGCCCCCAATCAGTGTGACCCCAGCCTGCGAGAGAAATTTCTTCATAGCCGACTGGGTGAAACTCTCCTTTGCCTTCTGGCGTGACATAGCCCGTCCGGCACCGTGCGAAGCGGAACATAACGACTCCTTCACACCCCGACCTGCTACCAGGTAACCGGGAGTTGCCATACTTCCGGGGATAAGTCCCGGTTGTCCTGCCTGTGCAGGAGTGGCCCCTTTGCGATGCACGATGGCGGTGCGTCCGGGTGCAATCTCCTCTTTCCAGGCGAAGTTGTGGTGATTGTTCACGTTCGCTATTGGCTTCAGGTCAAGAGCTTTCGAGAGGTTCAGATGAATCTGTTCGTGACAGGCACGGGCGTAGTCGCCCGCCAGGTTCATGCTCATCCAGTATTCCTGTCCTTCTTCCGAGTCCAAATCGAGCCAGGCAAAATGCTGCGCTTCACGTGGCAGTTTGCAGACTTCACGGGCTATCCGGCTGTAATGCATGGCGATAGCTGCTCCCAGTCCGCGCGAACCGGAATGTGACAGCAATGCCATATAATTGCCTTCGGGCAGTCCCAGCACATTTTCTCCTTGCAGAAGAAGCTCTCCGAACTCCACGAAATGATTCCCACCACCGGAGCTGCCCAACTGGCGGATGGCCTTTCCGTGCAAGTCCCTCAGGAGAGATGTCAAACGGAATTCTTCCCGTTCTGTCACTTCATGCTCCTGTGCAAAGGTCAGGCCGCCCTCCATGCCGAAGTGGGTGTAGTTTTTCAGTGCCTCTTTTATCTGATGCGAGTATCTTTTCAGATAATCCGCTTTGGCATCGAACACCGTCAGACTCATCCGACAACCGATATCCACCCCTACGGCATAGGGGATGACGGCATTGTCCGTGGCGAGTACACCACCGATGGGCAGACCGTATCCGGCATGTGCATCGGGCATCAGTGCACCGGCTATGCTGACGGGGAGCCTCATAGCCAGATTCATCTGCTGTTTGGCAAGGGTTTCTATGAACTTGCCGCCATAGGTTTTATAGGGCAACGGCTCGTCGAGCAAGTCGTATGCTGTGAACTTCTTTTCAATGAGAGTGGGGGACAGGTGTTCGGCCAGTTTGCCCCATGTCTCATTCTCTTTATAAGTATCGGGGTTTTCCAGCACATCGCTCAGTGTCTTGATAATCTGTTCTTTGCTTTGGTGCTTGCAATGTTTGCCGACGATGGCTACTGCCAGACTGCGTGCTACATTGTCTCTATATCCCAGCTTACTTAAATCTTTTAATCGTATTCCCATATTTTCTTTTTCATGTGTATGCATACGGCATGGGCTGCCCGCCTCAAAGCGGGGCAGTGCAATATGCGTTTTGTACCCAATGCATGAGGGATGATGATAGATACAACGCTATCTGTCCACTGCATTGAAGTGAATAATAATAAAATTATAAATGTGATTGTAGGACTAATCAAGAAAATTGCAAAGCCCCATCATCCCGATGAGTCAACTTAGTCCTGGCTGAGATATTATAGTTCTAACATAAATTAGTCCCTTTCTTTCAGTTTTAAAGGGGTGAATACTGTGTTTAATGGCGGCAAAAGTAATGCATCTTTTTAAAGTATACAAGGAAAAGGAACGTTTTTTTGCAGATGTAAACAGTTAGAGTGTCTTCTTACAGCATCAATCCTTGGAGTATGTATGGTATAGTCCAGACAAAAATATTCTAAAGAATGGGTAAGTTTTGAGAGATAAAATTAGCGATGATCGTCTTTTAAGCCATACTCATCCCACCATTCCCTGTATTTGTGAGATAGGGGAGTAGTGGGTATTTCTTTATACTGTTGTATTTGTTTTTGAAGTGAATTTATCACTATGTATTTTTCTTCCAACGTAACACGAAGGATCGCAAGTACCAGAATCAATGTCATGTATATGCAGAAAGCGGCAATGTGTATAAAGAGGAAGAGATTTCGTTTTCTTCTGTTGTAGGGGTGTGATGAGTATTTCATAGTATTTGAAATTGAGTTATAAAATGTAGTTTATGTGATAGTTCTTCATTGTGCATGAGTAATGCTGATGCTCTAAATGAATAAATCTGCAATAGAATGCTAGATAGATAGGACTGGACTGAGGCTTTCCGAGTATTAAATTACTGACAAACTGTATTTTGTCTCTTACTTCTTTGAGGCATGTTGAACTGAGGGTTTCAAGCACTTCACGATCCTGCGTTTTTATAATATACATGGCAGATGTTTTTCCTTGTTGTATAAGCAAGATTATTTTGTACCATCGGGAGTTTTGTCTCGTGAGTACTTTGTAGGATTTGATAATGGGTGTTTGCATATGTAACGCGCCTAAAACAGTCTATCCTACTGCTGAGGTCTGCAACAACCCGAGGTGAAGAATAAACTGAATAGACGCGTATATCGTAAGTTTCAAGAACATACGAATGCCTATTCAGTTTAGTTCACCTCTATAGAGTTGCAGTTCCAGCAGCGACTAAACTAAATTCTAAAAAATGTACTCCGTCGTGAAGTACATTGCAAATATAAGCGAAAAAGATTAATAATGCGAGTTTATAGTTGAATTAATATAGGCAGAGTACCAATTACTCCAAATGGTAACTTTATTAACATGCTGGGGTAACTTTATTAACCCCACATGGTAACTCTATTTACATACCGAGGTAAAGGTCGTTACATACCGATGTAAAGGTCGTTACAATATGATGTAAAGGCCGTTACATCCTGCGGTAAATGCTTTTACATTATGAGAAAAATAATCGGTAAATGCAATGCTATGGTTATTAGAGTGTTATCTGTTTTTCTTCCTGTCTTGAAACGCTGGGAAAAGTCTTCCATGCGCCCCGCGTGAAGTCGGGTATTTCTACCGGGCGACTGCCATTCAGTACCGATTGCTCACTAAGCTCGGTGATGCACGACCATTCGGCGGCATCGTAAACGTCCATATCCAGAGGAAGTCCGTGGTGCAGGCAGTAGATGAGGCGGTAATCCATGATATAGTTCATCTCGTTTGGGGCACCTTTGAGGGCGCTTTCTTTGCCGATGGTAGCTGTAAAAGGATGTTGATAGCGTTGCAAGAGTTCTTCAGTGGTTACGCTGGCTACCTTTCCGGCGGCTGTACCGAGCCCCCCTCCGCTATGTGCATCTTCCAGACTGATTGTGGCTACCGGGTATTTCTGTGCAAATCCTTGCGTGCCGCAGATGGTGTGCGAACGGCTGTAAGGGCGCGGATGGACGGTGCAGTATTGTAACTGGATGGTTTTTCCCTTGACGGTATGGATGAGGGTGGTGTTCATATCTCCCAACAGGTAAGCCTGTTGTGCTTCGGGAGATTCTTTGCCGAAAGTGAGACGGGCATATTCCGTCATTCCCGCCTGGTGGGTGGACATGGATACAAGGTAATTCAAACGGTCGCCCCGGTGGATATTCAGGATCTGGCATACGGGACCTAAACCGTGAGTGGGATAGGGGTTTCCGGTGTGTTCCATGCAGTAAGCTTTGTTCCAGTGGTTATGGAAACCGCCTTGGTTTTCATCGCTGAAGTACATGGAGCGCAGGTCGTGTATATAAGCACCTTCCACGTGCATGATTTCACCGAACAGACCTTGTCTTGCCATATTCAGCGTGGTCAGGGCAAAGGCATCATAGCAACAATTTTCCAGCATGATGCAGTGACGGCGGGTGCGTTCAGCGGTGTCTACCAGTTGCCAGCACTCGGCTACGGTCATGGCGGCGGGCACTTCGATGGCGACATGCTTGCCTTGCCTCATGGCATAGGTGGCCATAGGGGTATGCGTCAGCCAGTCCGTACATATAATGATGAGGTCGATATCAGGGTTGTAACACATCTGTTGCCAGCCGTTTTCTCCGGTATAACCGGTTGCGGCGGGATGTCCGCCTTTTGTCAGTAGAGCTTGTCCTTTTGCCAGGTTTCCGGGACGTATCTCACACAAAGCTTTGATCTCTACGTGTTCTATGAGCATATAACGCTCCAGTGTGAGTAATCCGCGATTGCCTAAACCTATGAGTCCGATGCGTACAACGGGAATAGGAGGATGAGCCAGGCCCAGGACATGAGTAGGAGGTTCATTTTTCATTGAAATAGTGTATAGGTTAAATTGAAATTGCTACAAAGATATTTATTCTCAATAAAAAAAGCTGCCTCTTAGAAGCAGCTTTTTGGAATAAAATTGAAAATGCTTTTGAATAGCAAGGATAATTATACTCCGCTGAATGCACTAAATCCGCCATCTATCGGCAGCAATGCACCCGTCACGAAACTTGCCGCATCGCTGCACAGGAATTGTACGGCGCCGTTCAGTTCGTTGATATCTCCAAAGCGTTTCATCGGAGTTTTGGCTAAAACTTTCTTGCTGCGGTCTGTCAGCGAACCGTCAGGATTGATAAGCACGGCACGGTTCTGGTCACCGATGAAGAACCCCGGAGCGATAGCATTCACACGGATGCCGTCTCCATACTTCAGTGCGAGTTCGCTTGCCAGCCACTGAGTGAAGTTAGCAACAGCTGTCTTGGCTGCCGAGTAACCCGGAACGCGGGTGATAGCACTGTAAGCAGCCATGGAAGATACATTTACGATACACCCCTTACCTTGCTTGGCCATCACTTTGCTGAATACCATAGAAGGATAAACGGTTCCGTTCATGTTTAGATTAGTCACTTTCTCCCAGCAGGTAACGTCCATGTCGAAGAAGTTCTGGTCGGGAGCCAGCGTAGCACCCGGCATATTGCCACCGGCAATGTTGAGCAGGATGTCGATACGTCCCCATTTGGCAACGATGTCATCAGCCAATTTTTCAAGGCTGGCGATGTCCAATACATTACCTACGATGCCGATCACATCTTCACCGTAAGCTTTCAGTTCTTCTACACGTTTGTCCAGTTGTTCCTGACGGATGTCAACGGCTACTACTTTGGCGCCTTGCTCCATGAAACATTTGGCAATGCTGCCACCCAATACACCACCTGCACCGGTGATAACGGCTATTTTACCTGCAATACTGAATTGTTCGTTCATAATCTCCTTATTTAATTATTAGTTTTTAATTGTTTATTTCGTCTTGCACTACAGCCATCATTCCTTCTACCTGTGCCAATGCCAGCATACGGCCGTGGAATGAATATCCGGGGTTATATCCCTTGTCTTCGTCACCCAGCATCATCCGTCCGTGGTCTACGCGCATAGGAAGTCCCGGATTTTCTTTCTCAAAGATGCGGATGAGGTCAATCAGATGGCCGCGTCCGGTCAGGTGCGAGCTTTCTATAAAATTGCCTCCGGACATGGCAGCCGTGCTGCGCAGGTGGACAAAGTGAGTACGTTTGGCGAATTTCTTTGCCAGTTCACGGGTATCGTTATGCTCGCCTGCACTGAGGGAACCGGCACAGAAGGTCAGTCCGTTGTGCGGGTTATCCACTGCATTCAGGAACCAGGCGATGTCCGCTTCGTTGGTGACAATACGCGGTAAACCTAACACTTGGAACGGAGGATCATCGGGATGCACGCACATATTCACACCATATTCTTCGCAGACAGGCATGATGGCGGCGAGAAAATAACGCATGTTCTCGCGCAGCATATTACGGTCGATGCCTTTATAGAGGGCCAACAGCTTCTTGAAGATGTTCACCGGATTCTTATCTCCTTCTTTGATATTTCCGTTGACGAAACCTTGCGTCTTTACGATGATCGTGTCGATGAGATCATCCTTTTCTGCTTCGGTAATGGTCTTGTCCAGTTCTGCAACCTTTGCCAGTTCTTCGGCGGAATAGTCCTTTTCGGCTCCTTCGCGTCCGAGGATTCGAAGGTCGAAGTAAGCGAAGCGAACACGGTCGAAATAGAGTGACGAAGTACCGTCTGTCCAAGGATGTTGCAAATCCGTGCGTATCCAGTCGATAACGGGCATAAAGTTATAGCATACGGTTTTCACACCGCACTTGCCCAAGTTTGCCAGACTAACTTTATAGTTTTCTATCAATTGTTCGCGTTCCGGTCCGGCATACTTGATCGCTTCGCAAACAGGCAGGCTTTCTACTACAGACCAGCGCAGGCCGTAAGACTCGATATAGGTTTTCAGATCGTTGATAGCCTCTTCGGTCCATATTTCACCATTGGGCACATCGTGCAAGGCGGTCACAATTCCTTCCACACCGATTTGCCGCAGCATGTCGAGCGTGATCTTGTCTTTCTTGCCAAACCATCTCCAGGTTTTTTCCATAACATTTATATATTAATAGTTTAACTGATTATTGACTGCAAATATACGTGCAAAAATAATGCTGAGATAAATGGATATTTGCAGAATATATGCGGATTTTTGCATGTATGCGGTAGCATTTCTATTGTCTTTCCTTATCTTTGTGTGTGAATTAAACTTTGCAGAATATATGCGCCGACCGATTATAAATGAAAAGTTGCCTATATCGGAGTCGAATCCGATTAAGGCGCGGCATTACGATTATGATCGTTTCACTTATCCGTGGCATTTCCACAGCCAGTATGAAATTATTTACGTAAAGGCGAGTCATGGTCTGTGCTTTGTAGGCGACTGCATTGAGAAGTTCTCTGCGGGTGATGTGATTCTGTTCGGCACTAATTTACCCCATTACATGCGAAGCAATGATATTTATGGTTCGGAGAACGCCACTTCACGCGTGCAAGGGACTATCATTCAGTTTGAGCAGAACTTTATGCAGTATTCCTTTGATTATTATCCTCAGTTTCTGCAAATCAAAATGCTGTTGGAGGAATCGAAGAGAGGCATCATCTTTCCGAAACAGGATGCAACCCGGGTAGGGGAGTTACTCTCCGGCTTTCTTTTATTAAGTGGTTTTCATCAGATAAGCGGATTGCTGGATTTGTTGCAGGAGCTGGCTGGCTGTCCGCAAAGAAAGACGCTGGCAAGTCTGCATTATTACGAAAAGTTTCCTACGCTGGGGAACAAGCGGATTGATAAAATCATTTCCTTTATAAACAATAACTACACCCGTAACCTTAAATTGAATGAAATTGCCGGAATGGCGAGCATGAACTCTAGCGCCTTCTGTCGTTATTTCAAGGAGAATACAGGGAAGACGCTTTTGCAGTATGTGATGGAAATGCGTGTGGGATATGCTTGTAAGTTGTTAGCATTGGGAGAGATGGATATTTCGCAGATAGCTGTGGAATGTGGCTTCGATTCGATCACTCATTTCAATCGCACGTTTAAGCAGTTGGTTAATCTGACGCCGACGCAGTATAGGAGTAATATTATGAAATAAAGAGTAAGATTATTTTTGGTCTATGTATTCATTGATTGTTGCACTCATAGAATTTTTCGGTTGACTTCTTGGTTGACTTCAACCGCATATTTATATGCAAATTCAGCACCCTTTAAAAACAAAAATCAGATAGAAATCTTGCGATAACTATCTGATTTTCAGAAGAGCGGAAGACGGGGCTCAAACCCGCGACCCTCAGCTTGGAAGGCTAATGCTCTATCAACTGAGCTACTTCCGCAATTTTTTGTGGGCAAAGATGGATTCGAACCACCGAAGTCGAAAGACAGCAGATTTACAGTCTGCCCCATTTGGCCACTCTGGTATTTGCCCTTTTGCACTTTGAAATCTATCTTAATTCTCTCATTGAGTAGCTTTGTTTCTCAATTGCGGTGCAAAGATACGACTATTTTTGTAAACTCCAAGCGAAATCGATCATTTTTATTGCAGTAATTGCACATTCGTCACCTTTGTTACCCAGTTTGCCACCGGCGCGGTCCTCGGCTTGCTCCATCGTATTGGTGGTAATTAATCCGTAAATCACTGGTACGTTGCCAGTTGCGTTTAGTTGGGCAATTCCGTTGGTGCTTCCCATACAAACATAGTCAAAATGTGGAGTATCTCCTCTAACTACGCAACCAATTGCAATAACTGCATCCACATTACTATATTCAATGAATTGGTTGGCTCCAAAAATTAATTCAAAGCTACCCGGAACTGTTTTCACCAAAATGTTTTCGTCTCTGGCACCATGTTTTTTTAAAGTATTCATTGCACCCTCTAAAAGTTTTCCGGTGATATTGAAGTTCCACTCAGAAACAACAATGCCGAACTTCATTTCTTTAGCATCAGGAACAGAGTTGAAGTCGTAGTCTGAAAGGTTATGATAAGCTGTTGCCATAGTTATTCTAAAATTAATAATTAAAAATAAAAGGGGGGATAAAAAAAGAAACGGATTACACGGATTTCACGGTTGTTTCTTTTTTATCCGTGTAAAATCTGTGTAACCCGTGTCTGATATACTATATAATAAGGTATATTACTTCTTCAGCAGTTTGGCTTGTTCGATGTACTTATCGATATCCATTGACTGGTAAGAACGGAAATATTTGTCCTTAATCTTGGTATATGCTTTGATAGCGTCGTCATACTTGCCTTGCTTAACGAGGATTTCTCCGGCTTGTTGCAAGTAGATAGGACTGAGTGAATTGTTATCAGCTTCGTCTGCAGCGCTCAGCAACATAGAAGCAGCTTTGTCCAGCTGGCCTAATTGTGCGTAGCAGTTACCCATTGCACCTTTCATTGCAGGAGCTATCATCTGGTCTTTTCCGCTGAAGCTATCCAGTGCTTTCACTGCAGCTTCGTATTGTCCCAGGTGAGCGTAGCAGATACCCATATATGCTTTTGCCAGGTTGGCAGCTTTGGTTCCACTGTATTCGTCAGCAATTTTAGCGAAACCTACGAATCCGATACTGTCGCCATTCAATGCCTGTTCGTAAAGGTCGGCCTCAAAGTATTCCTGTCCTTTGAACAATGCAGCCTGTGCCTTTTCTTCGCGCGGTTCAGCATAAAGGTTCTTGTACATTACTATACCGGCTACGATGATAATTACTGCTACTACAGCGCCGATAATTGCCTTTTTGTTTTTAATGAGAAATGCCTCCGATTGTGACAATGCTTCTTCCACATTCAGGGCTTCGTTAGCTTTCTTTTGTTCTGCCATTTTATATATTCTTTTTGTTATTATTCTTATTTAGCCATTTCGACCCGCAAAAGTAACTTTTTTATAGGTATCAACGAAATTTAGCGGCATCTTTTTTTCTTTTACACTTGAAAACCCGAAATTCTTCCTATTTTTTGATGAGCTAAGCTTCACCTCCGCATTAAAAATAAGCATGCTTATTTTGTATTACATTCGGTTTAGATAAATCTCTCACATTCGGAAAAAAGAATGAATTCTCTTTTCGCTCACTAAATCGAGATTTTGCATTATCTTTGTAACTGAATTTACCGCTGTAATATGATACTGAAACGTATATCCATACTTAATTATAAGAATCTGGAACAAGTTGAGCTCTTGTTCTCACCCAAGTTGAACTGTTTTTTCGGACAGAACGGCATGGGAAAAACGAATTTGCTCGATGTCATTTATTTCCTTTCATTTTGTAAGAGTTCGGGCAATCCCATTGACTCGCAAAACATCCGCCATGATCAGGAATTCTTTGTCATCCAAGGCTTCTATGAAGCTCCTGACGGTACGCCGGAAGAGATTTATTGCGGTATGAAGCGCAGGCAAAAGAAACAATTCAAGCGGAATAAAAAGGAATATACCCGCTTGTCCGATCATATCGGATTCTTGCCTCTGGTCATGGTTTCTCCTGCCGACTCTGAATTGATTGCCGGAGGCAGTGACGAGCGTCGGCGCTTTATGGATGTCGTAATTTCGCAGTATGATAAAGAGTATCTGGAAGCTCTGATACGCTATAATAAAGCGTTGGCTCAACGAAATACTTTGCTGAAAAGTGAAGTGCCGGTAGAAGAAGAGTTGTTCCTCATTTGGGAAGAGATGATGGCACAGGCCGGTGAGATTGTTTTCCGTAAGCGGGAGGCTTTTATCAGTGAATTCATTCCTATTTTCCAGTCATTTTATTCTTTTATTTCACAAGATAAGGAGCAGGTAGGGTTGACTTATGATTCGCATGCCCGTGACGCATCCCTGTTAGATGTAATAAAAGCAAGTCGTGTGCGTGATCAGATTATGGGATACTCTCTGCATGGAATTCACAAAGATGAACTGAATATGCTTCTGGGTGATTTTCCTATCAAGCGGGAAGGTTCGCAAGGGCAAAACAAAACCTATCTTGTTGCCCTGAAATTGGCTCAGTTTGATTTCCTGAAAAGGACTGGCACCACAGTACCTTTGCTTCTGCTGGATGATATCTTCGATAAACTGGATGCCTCCCGCGTAGAGCAGATCATCAAGTTGGTAGCCGGTGATAACTTCGGGCAGATATTCATAACAGATACGAACCGGGAACATCTGGATCGCATTCTTCATAAGGTAGGCAGCGATTACAAAATGTTCCAGGTAGATCAAGGGGGCATAACGGAACGGGAGGAGGATGAAGCATGAAGCGTAACGATGCCGAACAAATAGGTAAACTGATACGTACTTTCCTTCGGCAGGAGAGTCTGGAATCGCCACTCAATGAACAGCGGCTCATCAATTCATGGGCAGAAATCCTTGGCCCCACTATTGCTTCTTATACCCGCGAACTCTATATCCGCAATCAGATTTTATATGTCCATCTGACTTCTGCCGCCCTGCGCCAGGAACTGATGATGGGACGTGATTTGCTGGTACGCAACCTGAACCGCCACGTAGGTGCGCAGGTAATCACGAATATCATATTTAGATAGTGATTAGTGGTGAGTGATTAGTGATAAACTATCCACTCTCTGTATCTTCAATGCTTTCAATTCATCTATGGCACGGTTGTAATAAACAGGCGTTTCCAAGTCTTTATTGTTATGCGCATCCAGTCCGATGATAGCAGTACAACCTTCATTGGCAGCAATGTGCCAGAAGTCCGGACAGGGATAAGTCTGCAAATTGTGCGCCTCATTATAAGCTACATAACCGATATTATATTCCAGCGGAATATGGAGGCGTGCGGCTGTGCGGCAGATATGGCGGCTGATTAGCTTACAGTGGCGGTCGAACTGAGGATATGAGCGCATGAATAAATCTGGGTGAGCCAAACAGCAGAATAAACCACTTTCCATTCCCTCGATGGCACTCTCTTCATAGAGTTCCAGCATATCGAGGTTCTCGGTATGATGCCCGAAGTAAGGGAACTTCTCATCTGTATGGTAATGGTGATTGCCGAACAAGATATAATCCAGTTGATATTCTTTGATTTTTTCTTTCAGCCAATGAATATAAGCGGGAAAATACTCGCATTCCAATCCGATTTTGATACTGATCTGATCCCGGTATTTCTCGCGGAGCGAGCGTAGGCTTTCTACGTATCCGGGTAATTCTTCGGGGAGCATACGCATGTCAGCCACATAATCGGTGTGGTACTTCCATGGAGTGTGGTCTGAAAATCCTAGTTCCTGATAGCCGCCTTTGATGGCGCTGAGCACGTAGTCTTCGTCGCTACCCGTAGCGTGCATGCAACGGGTAGTATGAGTGTGATAATTTGTTTTCATTGAATTGTTATAATCGTATCCATGCGGATGTCGAATGGCTCCGCAGGCACTTCTTCCACTAGTTGAAAAGGAAAACAGATGCCGGCTTTGAAAGCCGTGAGGCGGGGGAGCAGTCGGTCATAATAACCTTTGCCTCTACCCAGACGGTTACCTGCGTTATCGAAAGCTACGCCGGGAACGGCGACAAAGTCGATAGCTGCATAGTCGGTGAAGAGTTCTCCGGTAGGTTCTTCAATACCATAACTTCCTGTTGCCAGATCTTCGGGACCGGTATAGACACGCAATTCCAGATCGTCACCTACGACAACTGGAAGTAATATCCGTTTTTCACGGCTCCACTTCCGGACAAATTCATGCGTATCGACTTCGTCCTTCAGTGAATAATAGAGCAGGACGATATGTGCCGCCCTGAAAGCCGGATGGGCTTCCAGGGCGGCAAGTATTTCAGCAGACTGGGATTGATGCGTAGTGGTAAGCCCGTGCCGGGTCTTTAACAATGCCATACGCTTCCGCAGTTCTTTTTTTCTTTCCTTCATCTTTCGTTTCTTCTTTCACAACATCTTCCGGAGCTTTGGGAAATGCTTCGCCGTTCTCCAGAATTTCCAATGCCTTTTGTACGGTAGGATCGCCCTGGTTGATATACCTTATATAAGGCTCCCTGCCTAATATATTATAGATAATGTTTCCATAAAGGTTTCTTTCCATCAGCTTGTAGGACTTGTGAATAAGGATATTGCGTCTCTTCACTCCTTTGCTGTCTGCAAAACGGATAAACTGTTCTACGATGCCTTGCTGACGAAGATATTTCAGCATGTCTTCTTCAT
Organism: Bacteroides sp. MSB163; assembly: GCF_036416795.1. Classification (NCBI taxonomy): domain Bacteria; kingdom Pseudomonadati; phylum Bacteroidota; class Bacteroidia; order Bacteroidales; family Bacteroidaceae; genus Bacteroides; species Bacteroides maternus. Next base: position 3,173,414 of record NZ_CP143867.1, read on the forward strand.
TTTCGAACTCATTCAGTTTAGCCCGGTTGCGGTCGGAATACTGGAAACTGAACTGTAAAGTCAGTCCTTTATTGAGCACTTCAATCAGATAAGAAGAGGTTCCTGTGGTATCCTGCGGTACGAATACGTCCGGCATAATACCACCACCACCGTAAACGGGACGTCCCAAACGGGTGGAGTAGCGTAAATTCTCGTCCAGCTTGATGCTATCCTTAGAGAAGAATTCACCATGCTCGTAGCGGGTCAGCCAATCCATTTCGTACTTGGCGTCCTTACCGTTCTTATACGGACGTTGTATGCAACGGCCGGATGGAGTATAGTAGCGGGCGATTGTCAGGCGGATAGCAGAGCCATCGCTGAAGTCAATCGGTTGTTGTACCAATCCTTTTCCGAAGGAACGGCGTCCTACGATTGTACCACGGTCATTATCCTGAATGGCTCCTGCAAAGATCTCACTGGCGGATGCCGAACTTTCATTGGTCAGCACAACCAAAGGCATTTTCTGGCAACTGCCTGTTCCGTTGGCATAATCTTCCATACGGGGGTATTTGCGTCCCTGGGCATAGACAATAAGTTGTCCTTCCGGCAGGAACTCATTCACCATACGCACGGCAGCCTCCATGTAACCACCGGTGTTGTCGCGCAAGTCAATAATAATTCCCTTACAATTCTGATGACTGAGTTGAGCGATAGCATTCAGCAATTCTACATGAGTGGTACGTCCGAACTTACTGATTTGAATGTATCCATAATCATTGCTGAGCATATAAGCTGCATCAATTGTATTCTGTGGAATATCACCGCGGGTGATGACGAAGTCCAGCAAATCTTTTTCTGTAGCACGTTTGACACCCAGTTTTACTTTGGTTCCTTTTGGACCTTTCAAAGTGCGCATGGCTTTCTCATTGGTCAGTTTTATTCCGGCGAACAGGCTGTCGTCTACCATAACGATGCGGTCACCCGCCATCAGTCCTACCTTCTCGGACGGACCACCCTGAATGACACTGTTCACATGAATCGTATCATCCTGAATGGTGAATTGAATACCGATACCGCTGAAGCTGCCTTCCAACTCTGAATTAACTTCCTCCAGATTCTGGGCAGGAATGTAAGTAGAGTGGGGGTCTAACTCAGCCAATATCTGTGGCATTGCTTTTTCCACAAGGTCCGTCATGTTGACGGTGTCTACATACTGGTCTTCAACAACCCGCAACAAAGCATTCAGCTTGTTGGACGAGCCATTAATAATGCCCAGCGTATTTCCGGCGAAATGCCTGGCATAAAATGTTCCGATCAGAATTCCCATTACCACGCTGATTGCAATGACGAGCGGGGTAAAGCGGGAAGAGTTTTTTGTACTCATGTTCTTAAAAGTTGTTAGCTACGAGCTACAAGCTACGAGTGGTGGCTGGTGGTTCGTAGATTTTAGTTTATTGTTTGTTTAAGGTCTTTATTCTTTACTTGTAGCCTGTAGCTCATCACGTGTAGCTACATATACTACCTCGATACCTGCACGCTTCAAAAGTTCGATACCGTCTTCCAAACGGTATTTCTCGGAGTAAACCACCCGTTTGATACCTGCCTGGATAATCAGTTTGGAACATTCGATACATGGTGAAGCGGTGACATACATAGTGGCACCGTCGCTGCTGTTATTAGAGCATGCTATCTTTGTGATTGCATTCGCCTCGGCATGCAACACGTAAGGTTTGGTAACGTTATTATCATCTTCACATACATTTTCAAAACCGGCAGGCGTTCCGTTATACCCGTCAGAAATGATCATTTTATCTTTGACGATGAGTGCACCTACCTGGCGGCGTTTACAATATGAATTTTCCGCCCAGATACTTGCCATACGTATATAACGCTTGTCCAGCGCTTCTTGTTTTTCTTTAGCAGAACCTTCCATAGTCTTAATTACCTGAGTTACGTTGTGGAGCGAAAGAGATGAACTTTACAGTCTGTCCCTCTTTGTAATAAATATATAGATTCTTATTGTCACCTCCATATTTGAATGCACTCTTTAGTCCGTCCATAAAGGCCTTACCTAAATACTTATCCCCATCGGTACCTCCTCCATTTTTTATGGTAATATTTAATTCCCGATTATCCCCATTTGCACTCCAGTCACCATTGACAGAAGCGCTGGTGGCTTTCCCGCTAAAAGTCCCGATTGCTACATCGTTTACGTTAGCACCTTCAAACACTAAAGTGTAATTATCTCCTGTAATCGTCTTAAAACTTTTTTCTCTGGCATCTTGATCGTTTTGCCAGAAGTCGTACATTTTGTTTTGTCCTTCCACTGCAATGTAAGTCATGTACCAGGTTTTTCCGGTGAAGATGTCAATGACATCGTCTTCCTGATCACAAGCGCTCAATACGGGTAAGAAGAGAGCGATTAACAGTAACTGTATATAGGTCTTCATCTTTTTCATTTCTTTATTCCATTTCTGATTAATAATGCATCAATAGTTGGTTCTTGTCCGCGAAAGCGTTTGTATAGTGTCATCGGGTGTTCTGTTCCTCCTTTGGAAAGAATGTTTTCCCTGAAGGAAGCGGCTACTTCCGGATTGAAGATTCCTTTTTGTTTAAACAGTGAGAAAGCATCCGCATCCAGAACTTCCGCCCATTTGTAGCTGTAATATCCGGCAGAATAACCTCCGGCAAAGATATGCGAGAACTGTGTACTCATACAGGCATCTTCTACCATAGGAAGAATCTGTGCTTTCTTCCATGCTTCTTTTTCATAAACCTTCACGTCGCCATCAAATGGGGTAGTACGGGTGTACCATGCCATATCCAGTAATCCAAAGCTAACTTGACGCAGGCAGGCATAAGCGGCATCGAAATTAGAAGAATCTACAATGCGTTGTACCAATTCGTCCGGGATGAGTTCTCCAGTCTTATAATGTCTGGCAAATGTGTGGAGGAACTCCTTTTCAATAGCGAAGTTCTCCATGAATTGAGAGGGAAGTTCCACAAAGTCCCAATATACATTTGTACCGCTTAGGTTTTCATAGGTGGAATTCGCGAACATACCATGCAGACTATGCCCAAATTCATGCAGGAATGTCTCCAGTTCACCAAATGTCAGTAAGGCGGGTTTGTCTTTTGTCGGGTTGGTGAAGTTCATCACGATAGATATGTGCGGACGACTGTTTTCACCGGTTGCCTCGTCAATCCATTGCTCTTTATAAGAAGTCATCCATGCACCTGCGCGTTTACCCTCTCTGGGATGGAAATCTGTATAGAGCACGGACAGGAATTTACCGTCTTTATCAAATACCTCATATGCATCCACATCCTTATGGTATACCGGGATATCGTTGTTTTTCTTGAAAGTAATACCATACAAGCGGGTGGCCAGACCGAATACACCTTCTTTTACCTTGCTCAGTTCAAAATAGGGACGGAGCATTTCATCATCTATCTGGAACTTCTGGTCTTTCAGTTTATGGGAATAATAAGACCAGTCCCAAGGCATTACTGTGAAGTCACTGCCTTCCAGTTGGCGTGCCAAAGCCTCTACCTCTGCATGTTCTTGCTTGGCGGTGGGAGTGTAAGCATCCAGTAGCTGATCCAGCAGTTTATATACATTGCCGCTGTTTTCTGCCATTCGCTCTTTCAGGTTATATTCAGCAAAACTGCTGTATCCCAAAAGTTGCGCAATAGCCAGACGGGTATTAACAAGCTTCTTTACAATCTCCAGATTGTTGGTTTCATTGTCATGGGTACATTTGGTATTATATGCCATATAAAGCTTACAGCGCAAATCGCGGTTACTAGCATACGTCATAAACGGGCTATAGCTGGGGGCCTGCAAAGTGAATACCCATCCTTCCACGCCTTTTTCTTTGGCAGTTTCTGCGGCTGCATCAATGGCGCTTTGCGGCAGGCCGGCAAGTTGTGCAGGGTCTGTCAGTACCAGTTTATAGTCGTTGGTTTCTTTCAGGTTGTTTTCTCCGAATTGCAGGGTTAGCAAGCTAAGTTCTTTGCTCAGAGCACGGTATTGCTCTTTGGCTTCTCCTTCGAGATTAGCTCCACTGCGAACAAAGCTATTGTACACTTTCTCCAGCAGCTTGTTTTGCTCGGGAGTAAGATTAGCCTGGTCTTTCTGGTCATACACTGCCTTAATGCGTGCAAATAACTTCTCATTCAGAGTGATGTTATTGCCATGTTCGCTCAGCAACGGCATGATGGATTTTGCCAGTTCCTGCATGTCATCGTTGGTTTCCGCACTCAGCAGATTGCCGAATACAGTGCTGACTTGGTTCAACAGTTCGCCGGACTTCTCGTAAGCAGCGACCGTGTTGGCGAATGTAGCCGCTTCCGGATTATTGGTGATAGCATCGATCTCCGCATTGTGACGGTTGATGCCTTCACGAATGGCGGGTTCATAATGTTCGGTCTTTATCTTTTCAAACGGGATAGTACCGTGAGGCGTAGAATACTTTTCAAAAAAAGGGTTTTGAGCCTGTATTATATTCATAAAGCAGAGTAATGTTAGTGTTAGTTTTAATTTTATCATACTTACTTAGGTTCGGTAAAAATAATCTAACCGCAAAAGTGCAAAAAAAATAGCTGATTTAATGAACAACCCGTTGTATTTTAACAAAAAACAGGCAACCTCGTCGAGATTGCCTGTTTTAAATATTATTTTGTACTCTGCTTATTAGTTGTTAACTGAAGCCATGTGAGCAATCAGGTCAAGAACCTTGTTAGAGTAACCGATTTCGTTGTCATACCAAGATACAACTTTTACGAAAGTATCAGTCAAAGCGATACCAGCTTTTGCATCGAAGATAGAAGTACGAGCGTCACCCAAGAAGTCAGAAGAAACTACTGCATCTTCAGTGTAACCCAGGATTCCCTTCAGTTCGCCTTCTGAAGCTTCTTTCATAGCAGCACAGATTTCAGCGTAAGTAGCCGGTTTTGCCAAGTTAACTGTCAAGTCAACTACAGATACGTCCAAAGTCGGAACACGCATAGACATACCAGTCAATTTGCCGTTCAAAGCAGGGATTACTTTACCTACAGCTTTAGCAGCACCAGTAGAAGACGGGATAATGTTGCCAGAAGCAGCACGACCACCTCTCCAGTCTTTCATAGAAGGACCGTCAACTGTCTTCTGAGTAGCAGTTGTAGAGTGAACTGTAGTCATCAAACCATCCAAGATACCGAACTTGTCGTTCAAAACTTTAGCGATAGGAGCCAAACAGTTAGTAGTACAAGAAGCGTTAGATACGAATTGAGTACCTTTCACGTATGTTTTTTCGTTTACACCGCAAACGAACATCGGGGTGTCATCTTTAGAAGGAGCAGACATTACCACGTATTTTGCACCAGCTTCGATGTGAGCTTGAGCTTTGTCTTTGCTCAGGAACAAACCAGTAGATTCAACTACGTATTCTGCACCTACAGCATCCCATTTCAAGTCAGCCGGGTTTCTTTCTGCAGTGATGCGGATAGCTTGGCCGTTAACGATCAGTTTGCTGTTTTCAATATCTGCTTCGATTGTTCCGTCGAACTGACCGTGCATAGTGTCATACTTCAGCATGTAAGCCAAGTAGTCAACCGGGCAAAGGTCGTTAATACCAACGATTTGGATATCGTTTCTTTTCATTGCAGCGCGGAATACGAAACGTCCGATACGTCCGAATCCATTAATACCTACTTTAATCATTTTGTTTAAACTTTTAAGGGTTTTATAATATTTGTTCAAATATCTCTCTTCTCTTGCGCATTTATTTTTGAAATGCGGTGCAAAAGTAAGAAAATGTTTTTATATTCGCACTTAATTTTATAATTAAATAATGGAAGTGATGGGAAAAAGTTCATTTTTACAAGATTTTAAATCATTTGCCATGAAAGGCAATGTGATAGACATGGCTGTCGGTGTAATCATCGGTGGCGCGTTTGGTAAAATAGTATCTTCTGTTGTGGCAGATATTATCATGCCGCCTCTTGGTTTATTGGTGGGAGGCGTGAACTTTACGGATCTGAAGTGGGTGATGAAACCTGCTGAAGTTGTGGACGGTAAAGAGATTGCCGCCGTAACCTTGAATTATGGAAATTTCCTGCAAGTGACGTTTGACTTTCTCATTATCGCTTTTTCTATTTTCCTGTTCATCAAGTTGCTGACCAAGCTGACGGCTAAGAAGGAGGCGGAAGCTCCCGCAGCACCTCCTGCTCCTCCCGCACCTAGCAAAGAAGAGGTCTTGCTGACGGAAATCAGGGATATCTTGAAAGAAAAACGATAAAAAGAACAAAATTTAATCCTCACCGTACCCGGTCCGTGTCTGGCCCGTACCTGGTCCGTGTCTGCTCCAAACGCTTAGGTACGGAGCAAATACGGACCTGATACGGTTCGGGTTATAGGCGGTAGGAAAAACGGAACAATTTATTCCCTGTCAACAAGGAGTTAACTCCTTGTAATGTATTGATCCTCAGTGATATTTTTAAAGTGGCTTTTACTATGTTCTATGTGTCTTTCCGGCTACCAAATTCATTAATTATGTTATGAAATATAGATTTTCTGGCTATTATTCCCGTTATTTTCTTACTTTTTTCTACTTTTGCGGAACATTTTAATTAAATCCATACAGATTATATGCAAGAAAAGATTGTCATTCTTGATTTTGGTTCGCAGACTACGCAGCTTATAGCCCGTCGTGTCCGTGAATTGAATACGTATTGCGAAATTTTACCTTATAATAAGTTCCCGGAGGGGGATGAGAGTGTAAAGGGGGTTATTCTTTCAGGAAGCCCGTTCTCTGTATACGATGAAAGTGCATTTAAAGCTGATTTGAGTGAAATTCGTGGAAAGTATCCTATTCTGGGTATCTGCTACGGTGCGCAGTTTATCGCTTATACCAATGGCGGCAAGGTGGAACCTGCCGGAAGTCGTGAGTACGGACGTGCACATTTGAGCTCTTTTGATAAGGATAATGTGCTGTTCAAGAACGTGAAGGAAAATACACAGGTGTGGATGAGCCACGGAGACACAATTACGGTTATCCCTTCCAATTTCAAAAAAATAGCTTCGACGGATAAGGTGGCGATTGCTGCTTATCAGATAGAGAACGAAAAGGTGTGGGGGGTACAGTTCCATCCGGAAGTATTTCACAGCGAAGATGGCACACAGATGCTGAAGAATTTCGTGGTGGATGTTTGCGGTTGCAAACAGGACTGGAGTGCTGCTTCCTTTATTGAAACAACGGTTGCTGAATTGAAGGAACAGTTGGGTGACGATAAGGTGGTCCTCGGTTTGAGCGGTGGTGTGGATTCTTCCGTAGCTGCTGTATTGCTGAACCGTGCTATCGGCAAGAATCTGACTTGTATCTTCGTAGATCACGGTATGCTCCGTAAGAATGAGTTCAAGAATGTACTGCACGATTATGAATGTCTCGGTCTGAATGTTATCGGCGTGGATGCCAGTGCCAAGTTCTTTGCAGAACTGGCAGGTGTAACGGAGCCTGAGGAAAAACGTAAGATTATAGGCAAGGGTTTTATCGAAGTATTTGATGAGGAGGCTCATAAGATTAAAGATGTGAAATGGCTGGCACAGGGTACGATCTATCCTGATTGTATCGAGTCCCTTTCCATTACCGGTACGGTTATTAAGAGTCATCATAATGTAGGCGGTTTACCTGAAAAGATGCACCTGAAACTTTGTGAGCCGCTTCGCTTGTTGTTTAAAGATGAGGTTCGCCGTGTAGGTCGCGGTTTGGGTATGCCTGAACATTTGATTACTCGTCATCCTTTCCCCGGACCGGGTTTGGCTGTACGTATTTTGGGTGATATTACTCCGGAGAAAGTAGCTATTTTGCAAAATGCGGATGATATCTTTATTCAGGGTTTGCGTGACTGGAAAGTGAAAGAAGCTGATGGTAGCGAAACTTCTCTTTATCATCAGGTTTGGCAGGCGGGCGTTATCTTGCTCCCCGTACAATCAGTTGGTGTGATGGGAGATGAACGTACGTATGAACGTGCCATTGCGCTACGCGCTGTGACTTCTACGGATGCTATGACGGCAGACTGGGCACATTTGCCTTACGAATTCCTGGGTAAGGTTTCCAATGATATTATTAATAAGGTGAAAGGGGTGAACCGTGTAACCTATGATATTTCGTCAAAACCGCCTGCAACGATAGAGTGGGAATAATAAGAAATTTTCTATATAATATTAAGATAGCCCTGACTTTATAATAGTCGGGGCTATTTTGTTGTTCCCCCGGCAAGGTTCTATGAACAGAATATTAGGGAGATTTATCACAGCTTTTCAATATTTATGCAGTTTATTCTTCTGATTCCATATCGAAATGCTTAATAAATCTAAATGTTTTAACCTTTATGCACACTTCTTTATTATTAATTGCTTCCTTTAGGCAAATAATTGTCTTTTAAAGGCATCCTTTTTTAAATCTTAATATTTTATGGACATTCGAAAGGTATATTTACTTATCCTGTTATGCACATTCTGTATCTTGTCTCCGGTGTATACACAGCAGTCTCTTTCTGATGAATTCAGGAAAGCGGCAGGAGATTATGCAGCGCTTTATACCAGTAAAGTGGAAGTGGGCTATAGTCCATATCTCTATATAAACCATCCTTATTGGGATACGGATGAGTTTAAGAAGGGAGCGGTTTGCTATGGAGGATTAGTGTATACCGACCTGCAACTTCGATATGATACTTTTAAGAAGCAATTGATCGTAATTACTCCCGAAAAACGAATACTCCTCCAGGTTGACATGAGGAAAGTAGACTATTTCATTATCGGAGATAAAAAGTTTGTGCCGCATAACGATACTTTCGCCGCAATCCTATATGATAGTCCGCAAATGCGATTGACTCAGTATGTCCAGTGCAAAATGGGGACGCCTGTTGAGAAAGGACGGATCAGCTATAGACGGTTCGAAAAGCCTGCACGTTTTGTGCTGTCTAAAGATGGAGTGGACTATACGGTGACTTCCCGTTCCAGTTTTCTGAAGCTTTTTCCGGCTTACAAGAAACAATTGAAGAAGTATGCAAAGGAAGAGCAATTGAGTTTTAATACGCTCTTTCGTGCAGAGTCGTTGACTGAGTTGACAAGACATGCAGATTCTCTAATTAATTAAGAAATAGTTATGACAATATATAAAATAAGGTATATAGCAGCCATTCTGTTTATAATATCCCCTTTCGTGGCATTTGCACAGCAGCAGGCAGGAGATAGTATTTCTATTTTTGAACTGATAGATGCCGTTGAGAAAAACACTTCGTGCCGCATCTATACGACGATTGCAGAGCCGTTTAAAGTGAAAAAGGCTGAGACCTTAAAACCTACTGCCGAGAGTCTGCGACAAGCATTGACTGCAACGCGTTATAAAGTTACTGTCTATGGCAACCAGATCTTCGTTCTGCCCGAAGTTTTTTTATCTACCACGCTTACCCCGATCTTGAAAGGAGAACAGATGAAGGAAGAAGAACAAGCCTCTTCTTTTATTCCTGTCGTAAAATCTTCTTCGGAGAATAAGGTTTATGAGATAGGGAACAGATATAAGCCTTCTTCGGAAGAGATGGTGGTGCTGACCGGAAAAGTAACGGATTTCAAGTCCGGACAGAATCTGGAAGGCATTAACATCGTTCACCGGGAACCGTGGGTTGCCACAGCTACCGACCGTCAGGGGAATTTTACCATTAAGCTCCCCGTCGGATATAATACCATTGAAATCAATGGATTGAATATAAAGGAAACACGCCGGCAGTTTATGGTGTATGGAGAGGGAGCTACCCACATAGAACTGGAAGAAGAAAACCATTTGTTGGATGAGGTTCTCATCGTCTCCGGACGTGTGCAGAATGTAAGGAGCACTCAGTTGGGAATGGAGAAGTTTCAGCCCAGTTTACTGAAGAACATTCCTACAGCTATGGGTGAGGTGGATCTACTGAAGATGCTTCAAACTCTTCCGGGTATCAAAACAGTGGGTGAGGCATCCAGTGGCTATAATGTGCGCGGAAGTGCTGCCGACCAGAATCTGTTGTTGCTGAATAATGGAACTATTTATAATCCGAACCACTTATTCGGTTTTTTCACCGCCTTTAATTCGGACATGATAAAGGATGCGGAACTTTATAAAAGCAGTATTCCCAGCCAGTATGGAGGGCGTATTGCATCCGTGCTGAATATAACAAGTAAAGAGGCGAGTAAGGAGAAGTTTACGGGTTCGGCGGGCATTGGACTTGTCACCAGTAAGCTGAATCTTGAAATACCGATCATTAAAGAGAAGACTTCACTGCTTTTGAGCGGGCGTACCACATACTCGGACTGGATCATGAAGATACTGCCCGAAAAGAGTGGTTACCGTGATGGTAAAGCCGGATTTTACGATTTGGGAGGCGTATTCTCGCATACATTGAATGAGCGTAATAAACTAAATATATACGGTTATTACAGTCATGACCGTTTCGCTTTTAACGATAACCAGAAATACGCTTACAACAATATGAACTTCTCTGCAAACTGGAGAAGCATATTCTCTGAGAAACTGACGGCAAATTTCTCTTTCGGTTATGATCATTATGATTACCGGAATGATGAATCGGTAGAAGAGGCGGCAGCCGCGCGCTTGTCATTCGCTATCAACCAGTGGTTTGGAAAGGCTGATTTTAGTTACAAACTGGATAATAACCATACCTTGAACTTTGGACTCATGAGCCAGTTCTATAATATTAACTCAGGGACTTATGAACCACTGCATGAAAGTTCACTGGTGAAATGGGACCAGCTTCAAAAGGATAAAGCGCTGGAAAGTGCCATTTATATTGGGGATCAATGGGAGATAACCCCTAAGCTGTCCGTAAATGCGGGTATACGCTATTCCATGTTCAATCTTTTGGGCCCGCGCACGTATTATACTTATCAGGATGGCATGCTTCCTTCTTCCACCACCGTTGTTGACTCTGTATCAGTGGGTAGTGGAAAAGTGGTTAAGACTTATCAGGGACCGGAGTTCAGACTGTCCGCCCGCTATGCTTTCAATGATGACTTCTCCGTAAAAGCTGGTTTCAACACTATGCGGCAGTATATTCATAAAGTATCGAATACTACCATTATGTCGCCTACGGATACCTGGAAGCTGAGTGATACGAATATTAAGCCCCAAAATGGCTGGCAGCTGGCCGCAGGGGCATATTATAATACACCCGGCCAGGTACTGGAGTTGTCGGTGGAAGGGTACTATAAGAAGCTGAACGATTATCTGGATTATCGCAGTTCGGCTAAGCTGATCATGAACCATCATCTGGAAACGGATGTGATTAATACGGAAGGATATGCCTATGGCGTTGAATTTCAGGTAAAGAAGCCGTCCGGCAAGTTGAACGGATGGGCCAGTTATACGTATTCGCGTACTTTCCTGCGTCAGAATGACCCGCGCATAGCCCGTCCGGTCAATGGCGGAGACTGGTATCCGACGGAGTATGACAAACCGCATGACTTCAAGTTGGTGGGAAACTATAAGTTTACCCGTCGTTACAGTGTGTCTTTCAATATGGATTATAGTACGGGACGTCCTACTACCATTCCCGCCGGACAATATTACGACCAGGGATTGCAATCCATGCAGGTGTACTACACGGACCGTAACAGTTACCGGGTTCCCGATTACTTCCGTCTTGATCTTGCTTTCAATATAGAGCCGAGCCATCATCTGACTCTGCTGACGCATAGTTCTATTTCCTTCGGTGTCTACAATCTGACCGGAAGGAAAAATGTTTATTCCATTTATTATGTATCTGAGAATGGTAGTGTGCAGGGATATAAGATGTCCATTTTCGGCGCTCCTATTCCTTTTATTACTTATAACATAAAATTCTAAAGGGATATGAAGAAAAGAACGAATATAATAATCCTGGTAAGTTTGCTCTGTTTTACTTTGAGCAACTGTATAGATGAATTCGATGCAAAAATTCCGGACGACGGTGTAGGCTTGCTGGTGGTTGAAGGTAATATCATATCAGACAGTACTGTCGTGTTTTCATTGAGCCGTACTTTCTCCTTAAATGAAAATGGCTTGCCTCCGGGATATAATCAGATTACAGCCGATGTCAGTGTTGTGGGAGAAGACGGTTCGCGCATAGCGGGAACTTCCATTGGTGACGGGCGGTATCAGGTACGGATAGGGACGCTGAATAAGCAAGTGCGTTACGGACTGAAAATTGTATATGAAGGGGATACGTATAATTCTGAACTACAGTATCCGATAGAAACGGCTGCAATCGAAGAGGTCACTTTTGAACAGCCGGAAGATTACGGGGATATATACATTCGCCTCTCTACGCGCAATGCAGGAACCGCAGGACCGGCATATTATATCTGGACTTATGAGGAAGACTGGGAAGTAAGGGCGGTATTTTATTCTAAATGGATATATGATCCTGTGACAGATGAAGTGCATACTTATGAAAAAGCGCCTTATGCACAAGGCTGGATTCATGCGGAGGCCACTAAAACTCTTGTTGGCTCTACGGAATCGAATGCCGAAAATCTGTTGAAAAATAAAAAGATGTATTCTTTTACCTCCGACAATCTCCGCGCCTCGTATTATTACAGTACGTTGATGAAGCAGAGAGCCTTGTCAAAAGGAGAGTTCGAGTATTATGAGAACAAAATAAAGTTGAGCGAAGAGATGGGCGGTTTATTCACTCCCCAACCCTCGGAACTGCCTACTAATATCACTTGCAGCAATTCGGATAAACAGGCCATTGGCTATGTGGGAGTTAATATGAATGTAAGCGAGTATCGCCTTTATATTTCTACCAATGATATACAATATGATAATCCGTATAATTGTAGTCTTTTCCCGGACGAGGAAACGGAAGGTAAAACCAATTACGATTTATACATGGCAGGATATCGCATTGCTTTTTCTGAAATAACGGGGTATCAGTGGGCTAAAAAGGAATGTACTGATGTGCGTAGCTTGGGTGCGACTCTCAATAAACCTTCTTTCTGGCCGTTACCGGACAGGGAATATTAATATCGGAGTATTATGAAAAGAATTATATCGATCATTATTGGTTTGATTTCGGTGCTGGGCTTGCAGGCGCAGGTCACTGAATGTATGCGAATATATACGGATAAGGATAATTATCTGGCAGGAGAAGACATGTGGATAAAAGTCTGTGTGACCGATTCGGCAGAAGCTCCGTTCAGTAAAGTAGCTTATGTGGAGATCAGCGATATGCGTCAGGTGTATGCACAAGGTAAGATTGCCTTGAAGAATGGAACCGGATGGGGGCGTATCAGATTCCCGCAAACCATGCATTCGGGTGCTTATCAGCTTACGGCTTATACCCGGTATATGAGAAATCATTCGGCAGACCGCTTCCCGAAGAAATATATTGCTGTTCTGAACGCCAGTCAGGCCACGGACGGAGATGAGGTGGAATTATTAAAAGATTCGATTTCTTTGACTTCGGGTAATCCGCTACTTTCGCCGTTACGTTTGTCAACCGATAAAGCCGTGTATGGAAATCGCAGTAAGGTGATTTTGAAGCTACCGGAACTGCCGGGTGATCTGAAAGATCTTTCTTTGTCTGTGGTGAGAAGGGATTGTGCGTTACAGGCTTTTCCGTCTGCCGTTGAAGTGCAAAAAAACAATAAGGCTACCGGAGAACACTTTATTGCCGAGTGCGAAGGACACATCGTGACCGGAAGATTAATAGGAGCATCGGCCGATTCGGTGGATGCCCGGCTGTCGTGTGTTGGAAAGGATATCCGTATCTTTGACGGACAATTGCAGTCCGATGGCACTTATGCCTTCTATACCTCGGAAATCATGAATACTCAGGATATAGTGCTGACAGCTTTGCCGGGAAAAGGACGTACGGGCCGGTTGGAAGTAATTTCTCCTTTTGCAGAAGTGCTGCCCGCGAAACTTCCCAAGTTTCGATTGGCATATGATGAGGAAGCATTGATAGAACGTAGTATCGGGGCGCAATTACACCACATCTTACCGGTAGATTCCACTCACGGACAAGCTGTGTTGGAACAGTTGCACGATTTCACGCCTTCGCTCAGTTATAATCTGGACGAATATGTTCGTTTCAATACGGTTCGTGAAGTTTTTGTAGAATTTGTAATGGGAGTACGCGTAAGCAAGGCGGATGGCGCAACGATTATCAGGATATTACAGGATGATGTAAAGCGGTTCAGTACTTTAAAAGCGTTGGTACTGATAGACGGAGTTCCTATTGAAGATCATGATGCGGTATTGGACTATAATGCGCGTTTATTGCATTATATTCATCAGTATAGCGGCAGATATACGTTTGGCGGTAAACTGTACGATGGGATCGTTTCGTTGATAACACATCGTGGAACCCTTCCCGGACTGCGTCTGGATGAGAATTCTCAACTGTTTGCTTATGAATTTCCACAGAACCGTCCTGCTTTTACAGCTCCGGTATATGACTCGGAAGAGCAACTGCATTCACGTATTCCCGATTTCCGCCACACGCTTTATTGGAATCCGGACATTACGGTTGCAACGAATACTGTCAGTTTCTACACATCGGATATGAAAGGAACTTATGTGGCAACCCTGCAAGGGATTAACAGTAAAGGTGAGCGTGTACAAGTACAAGGTGAGTTTGTAGTACGATAGTATATTCCTTTCAGGCTCTTCTCTTAGTATCCTCATACAAAAGATGCCATCTTTAACATCAAAAGATGCCATCTTTTGTAGCATAACATGGCACCTTTCGCAGCAAAAGATGCCATCTTTTGCATAAGAGGATTATGAGATGAACCTGAAAGGTCTTATTCTTCCACCTGAAAGGGTTATAGCTTCCGGTTCCAATAGCCATCACCTTAAAGCAAACCTACCCGGTATCCGCGACGCCCGATACCTTCGTTGTCACCGTAAACCATGTAGCGGGTATAGCTCACAAAGTCCAGATCGGGACTTCCACCGATGTGTCCTTCATCGTAGTTGGGAATATAATTGGTGGTTACCCATTGGTTGCGGGCATACTTCTTAATCAGCAGGCATTGCTCGTTCAGGAAGTCATTGGTCTGCCGGGCTGCAAAGCGCCGGTAATCCAATATCTGGTGATGATTCATAAACCTCTGTGCGGTCTTGGGGAGAGTGATTTCATCGAAAGCAGAGTAGACTTCACTCCAGAAAGCAGTGCCCCAGGCATCATTCAATTCTTTGATATTATTATGATATTTATTCCTTAGGAAATCACGGAACGCTACTTCCGTGACCTGGTTATAATCGAATTGTACGGCAGGCTCATTGTCGAGTTGCCAGCCCACAATGCGGGGATCGTTGCCATAATGTTGTGCCAGTTTTTCTATCATTTTGTAGGTAAGTTCCCGATAGCGGGGAGAAGAGAAGGAGGCGTGCTGGCGTGCACCGTGGTCGAGGAGTGTTCCGTCTTCGTGTTTAATCAGAATTTCAGGGTATTTGCGGCTTAGCCAGACGGGCGGGGTGGCGGTGGAGGTACACATCACTACTTCATGGATGTTCTTCTTGATGGGTTTATGATGTATGATTATATATGCAAAGGTAAGTTGCCCGTGAAAAAGAGCCTATGGAAAATAGTGCAATTTCCTGTAATATAGGACTCTTTTAGATGAATTTCCATTAAATGTACATGTTTCCATTCGCTGGGACAGTGAAATGTCCTATTTTCGCAGCATGAATTAATTGAACGGAATAATGGATACATAATAACCACATCATGAAAAGAAGCTAATAGGAGTTTTCCTTCTAATGAGTCTCGTTTACGGAAGCATCAGTACGCAAGGATTGCCTGATAGGAAAGAGACGCTCGAAACCTTAATAAAAGTGAATAATTACTTCATGAAGAAGTACGCGGACTATCGTACTCCGTCTTATAATGGTATTATTCGTCCCAGCAATATTTGGACAAGGGGAGTATACTATGAAGGGTTGATGGCGTTGCACTCCGTTTTTCCTCGGGAAGAGTATTATGATTACGCTTATCAGTGGGCCGATTATCATAATATCGAATTGTATAATATCTGTCCTGATCCGGAGATGATTAAGAATATCAAGGTCAATATTGACATGGTGGTTAATACTCCGCAGGTGAATGATTGGTGGTGGGTGGATGCCATACAGATGGCGATGCCTATTTATGCTAAGCTGGGTAAACTGACAGGAGAGCGGAAATATACTGATAAAATGTGGGAATTGTATAGCTATACCCGCAATGAATATGCCAAGAACGGACTGTTCAACCCTAAAGACGGGCTGTGGTGGAGAGATCATGATTTTGTTCCGCCTTATAAAGAACCGAATGGGGAAGATTGTTATTGGAGTAGGGGCAATGGTTGGGCTTATGCCGCACTGGTACGGGTGTTGGAAGAAATTCCGGCGGATGAGGTGCATCGTGCGGATTATGTCAATGACTTCCTGGCCATGAGTAAGGCAATAAAGAAATGCCAGCGTAAGGATGGTTTCTGGAATGTGAGTTTGCATGATGAGGCAAACTTCGGTGGGAAAGAGACAAGTGGTACGGCTTTGTTCGTTTATGGAATGGCTTGGGGCGTGCGTAATGGCTTGCTGGATAAAAAAGAGTATCTTCCGGTATTGCTGAAGGCCTGGAATGCGATGGTGCGGGAGGCTGTTCATCCGGACGGGTGTCTGGGATATGTACAGGGAACGGGAAAGGAACCAAAGGATGGCCAGCCGGTGACTTATGATAAAATACCTGATTTTGAGGATTATGGTATAGGATGTTTCTTGCTGGCTGGTACGGAAGTGTATAAATTGAATTAATTAGTAACAGATTTCATAGATTATAGTATAATTGATAAAAGAATCAATTAGGAGGAAGGAGGGGCTGTGAAGTCGTTCCTTTTCTTTTTCTTTGCATATAAATGATAATTTACCAGCGTAGCGCTGGAGCCAGGTTCTCCTTCGGCGTGCAAGTAATCTTTCAGACACGGATGACACGGATGACGCAGATTCTTTTTTCCTTCGGTGTGATATGCCGATATGTATAGCGCAGCTTTAAAAATCCGCGTCATCCGTGTCATCCGCGTCTAAAAGATTAAAGTCCGCATTCGTCCGCCTCATCCGCGTACCAATTCTTTCACCCGCTAAATTATCATTTATTAATCTGACGAATTAACTAACATAAAATGAAAGAAGTATGCGACAGCTTATTGCATTAATAATTTTAGGACTATCTATAACTTTGAATGCCGGAGCACAAAGTTACAAGTTCGACTTTAACTCCGGTAAGAAAACGAAGGACGGATATATCAAGATAACATCTGCTGATCGGTATGCCAATGCGAAAGGCTACGGATATGATCTCTCTCCGTCTCCGGATGGAAAGAACCACACTCCTTTCTTCTTTTCAGTTGCCGTACCGGACGGGAACTATCACGTCACAGCCATCATTGGCAGTAAACGCAGTGCAGGAGAGACGACACTCCGAGGAGAATCACGCCGTCTCTTTTACGAAAATGTAAAAACAAAGAAAGGAGAATTGCTTCCTTGTTCCTTTACCATTAACAAACGCGATATCCACATCTCCGACAAAGAAGATGTGCGCATCAAGCCGCGCGAACGCAGCAAGCTGAATTGGGATGGCAAGCTGACTTTAGAGTTTAACGGAGATACTCCTCAGCTGACCGAACTAATAATTGAGCGTATAGAAAATGTTCCTACAGTCTTTTTATGCGGTAACTCTACTGTAGTGGATCAGGATAATGAGCCCTGGGCCAGTGGGGGACAGATGGTTCCCCGTTTCTTTACCGATAGCATTTGCTTTGCCAACTATGCCGAATCCGGAGAGTCTGCCAATACTTTCATTGCTGCCGGGCGTTTGAAGAAAGCCTTGACGCAGATGAAATCGGGAGATTATATCTTCATGGAATTCGGACACAACGATCAGAAGCAGAAAGATCCCGGCAAAGGTGCCTTCTATTCTTTTATGACAAGTCTGAAAACCTTTGTTGATGAAGCCCGTGCCCGTGGAGTGCACCCCGTATTGGTAACTCCTACCCAAAGACGCAGCTTCGATGAAAATGGAAAGATTAAAGATACCCATCTTGACTTTCCCGATGCAGTGCGCTGGCTGGCGGAAAAGGAAAATATTCCTTTAATAGACCTGCATGCCATGACGCGTATTCTGTATGAGGCTATGGGAGTGGAGGAATCCAAGCATGCTTTCGTACACTATCCTGCCAATACTTATCCGGGGCAAGACAAACCTTTGGCGGATAATACTCATTTTAATCTGTATGGTGCTTATCAGATAGCCAAATGCGTTATTGCAGGAATGAAACAAGCCGGATTACCTTTGGTGAAGTATTTACGGACGGATAATGAAGGATATGATCCTGCCTGTCCGGATGCTCGCGAAACTTTTAAGTGGAATTAAAGTCCGTTTACGGAACTGGAAAAGCCGGACGGTAATTGAGAGAGGTTTTAGGGAATCAACCTCTCTATATCCGGAATCACTATTTCTCCCCGGTGTAATTCCAACAGGCCATCTTCTTGCATGCCATTCAATGCTTTCGATACTCCCAATCGTGTATCATTGATGGCATTTGCAAGTTCTTCCATCTTGATTTTCAGTATCTTTTCTCCGGAAGGACGTTCGACGTGGGAGAGGATAAAATCTGCGATCCGCGCTTCAAGCTTCTCCGGAACTTTCGTCCACAAACGGTTATAGCACGTTTGGGCCCGGTTGCTGATGATATTCATATAGTTGAGGCGGAAAATTTCATATCTGAACAGGTCGTTCATTACAAACGCCTTACTGATAGTTACGGTATTTACTTCTGTGCGAGCTATGTGGGTGGATACGTAAGACGTATTCATGCCGAACAAAGATTGCGGTTCAATCAGGTATGGTGCCTGAAAATACTCCGTGAAGGTGTAAGAGTTATCTGTGGATGAGGTGGATGAAGCGATTTCCCCGTTCAAGATAAATATTAACTGTCCACATGTTGTTCCTTTTTTTACTAAAGTTTCTCCAGCTTTATGCTTGGTGAAATGTAATTTTACTTTTCCCAATATATTAGTGAAGTCCTCATGAGCGAGTCCTTGAAACAGTGGCAATTGGAGCAGGGTGTCATACATCGTTTCCATATCTTTATCAACTTCTTGTTTGAAAACAAATGTAAGCATAATCGCTATGTACCGTAAACACTTTGCCTTTCTTTTTGTTTTTTTTATTATTTCTTAAACGTGCTATTCATTCAGGTAATTAAATCTTGCGGAATGCATAAAAATCGATTATCTTTGCAAAAAAAAGGAGGGACGCATGTTTGCAGCATTCAATTTACAACAAATGATCAGTGCTTTTATTGTACTGTTCGCAGTTATCGATATCATTGGTTCTATTCCTATCATTATCAATTTGAAGGAAAAAGGCAAAGAAGTGAACGCATTGAAGGCTACGTTAATATCTTTTGCATTGTTGATTGGCTTTTTCTACGCAGGAGACATGATGTTAAAGTTATTTCATGTGGATATTGAATCGTTCGCGGTGGCCGGTGCATTTGTCATCTTTCTGATGTCATTGGAAATGATTCTGGATGTAGAGATATTTAAGAATCAGGGACCTATTAAGGAAGCGACTTTAGTGCCGCTGGTTTTCCCGTTGCTGGCGGGTGCCGGTGCATTTACCACTTTGCTTTCCCTCCGTGCGGAGTATGCCAGTGTTAATATTATCGTTGCTTTGGTGCTGAATATGATATGGGTGTATTTTGTTGTTAGTATGACCGGGCGTGTGGAACGCTTCCTGGGTAAGGGCGGTATTTATATTATCCGTAAGTTTTTCGGTATCATTCTGTTGGCCATTTCGGTAAGGCTGTTTATGGCGAACATTACGTTGCTGGTGGAGGCGTTACATAAAACATAAATATTCTCCAGTTTTAATCTTTTGTTGAAATGTGGCTTATACTGAGCCTTTTCTTTATTTTATTGAATATATATTTGGAAAATATGCAGCAAAGCTATACCTTTGCACCCCAAATTCAAGACAATGATGAAACATTTATGTACATATAATCCTCTGAAACGATTGCTGCAGAACGAACAAATCTGTTGCTGTAGTGTCGTGCATGTACATTGGTTTAGCGGTTTCATCTAAGTTATCCTACATTATTTTTCTTTTTTGCTGGATATAATAATATCGGTATTCTATTTTTCAGTTACTAATTATTTTGTAATTGCGGTTGTTGTTGCATACTTGCCAGTGGGAGCGAAGGAATAAACCCCTCTGTCCGGCAGGTTGTTGCTCCGCGTATGATCTAAACTAGAGTTGATATGTTTAAAATACTTGGCCTGATGATCTTAGGCATAATAATCGGTTATGGTTTGCGTCGTATATCGTTTTTGCGCAAAGTGGAGGTATCCATATCTTATACAGTATTTTTGTTACTGTTTGTTTTGGGCGTCACTATAGGGTCCAACAGACTGATTGTAGATAATCTGTTCTCTTTTGGATGGCAGGCAGCCTTATTGGCTTTATCTGCTACTGTAGGAAGCATTTTGGCTTCATGGCTTGTGTTAAAATTGTTTTTCACTTCTAAAAAGGAAAAGGTATGAAAGATAGTTTGATTGTATTGGGATTTTTTGTGGGCGGATGTCTTTTGGGAGCTTTGGGGTATCTCCCGGTGGATTTGAAGACAGGTAATATGTCTATCTATATATTGTATGCATTGATGTTCCAGATCGGTATCAGTATCGGTTCCAATAAAGAACTGAAGAGTATGATTTCTCAGCTCCGCCTGAAGTTCTTGCTGATTCCGTTGGCTACTATTGGTGGAACTCTGCTTTTCTCTGCATTGGCCAGTCTGCTGCTTAGCCGTTGGAGTATATTTGACTGTATGGCGGTGGGGAGTGGTTTTGCTTATTATTCTCTTTCTTCTGTGCTGATAACGCAGTTCAAGGAAGCTTCAATCGGACTTCAACTGGCTACGGAGTTGGGGACAATTGCTCTGCTGGCCAATATATTCAGGGAAATGATGGCTCTGCTGGGTGCACCGCTATTGGTGCGATACTTCGGCAGATTGGCACCTATATCAGCGGCCGGTGTCAATTCAATGGATGTGATATTGCCGGTAATTACCCGCTATTCCGGGAAAGAGATGGTGCCTATAGCTATTTTTCATGGCTTGCTCATTGATATGAGTGTACCATTCTTTGTTTCTATGTTTTGCAAACTATGATGCCGGATCTTCTTCCAGTTTATTGCAGTCTGCTTTTACTTTTGTATTTTCTTCTTCCTCATATTCCTTCTCCTCTTCACCGGACTCTTCATCGGGTGTTTCTTCCTCATCTGCAAACGGGTCCGGTCGTTGAGGTCCGTATTCCATGAATGCTATGGCACAGATGGTGCCGGCAATCGCTCCGCTGAGGTGCCCTTCCCATGAGGTGGTTTCTTTGGCAAAGAATGGGAACATATTCCAGATAAGCCCGCCATAAAGAAAGGTAACTAATAAGGAGATGGCAATCAATGGTACATGCTTTCGCAGGATACCGCTGAAAAAAAGGAAGAAGGCCAGGCCGTAGATGATGCCGCTGGCTCCGATGTGCCATCCCGGTTTACCTATAAGAAAGGTGAGTGCGCCGCAGCCTATCCAGATGGCAAAGAATATATAGGAAGCAATGTGCCGGTAAAAGTAGAACAAACACCACGATAGAAAGAATAACGGCAAAGTGTTTGCCAACAGGTGCTTGAAACTGCCGTGTACTAACGGGTGCGCAAAGATGCCGAATACCCCTCTTTGTTCCATAGGATACACACTTAACCTCCTGAAATCCCAGTCCATACCGACTTCAAGGAACTTTAGCAAGTAAAGAATAAAAATAAGGAATAACGGTATAACCGCTGCCAGGGCTATCCGGCGTACATCTTGCTTCATGTTTAGTACTGGTTTCTGTTATTTTGGTACAATGCTACGAATATTTAAGTAAAAAACGAAAATAAATGAACTTTTTATTTTGCGTATTGTCTTTAATTTGTATTTTTGGCATCAGTACCATACCCGTAGGCATAGCATGCGAGGTATGGAACATGATACCTGAACAATTAACCTTTAAATAATGCACAACTATGAGTTATTTACGATTTGACAAGACTCTGATGATCAATCTGGAAGAATCTTTACCAAGGGAGATACTTCGGACAAATAAGTCAGGAGCCTATCATTGTACAACGATTGTAGATTGTAACACACGCAAATATCACGGACTGTTGGTGATTCCCGTCCCCAATCTCGACGATGAAAATCATGTGCTGCTATCTTCTTTAGATGAAACGGTAATTCAGCACGGTGCGGAGTTTAATCTGGGGTTGCATAAATATCAGGGAGACCACTTTAGTCCTAACGGGCATAAGTATATCCGTGAATTCGATTGCGAACATATCCCGGCAACGACTTACCGTGTAGGAGGCGTAATTCTTCGTAAAGAAAAGATTTTTGTACATCATGAGAACAGGATTTTGATTCGCTATACCTTGGTAGATGCCCATTCGGCAACCACACTTCGTTTCCGCCCCTTTTTGGCCTTTCGCAGTGTACGCGAATATACGCACGAAAATCCGCAGGCGAACCGTGACTACCAATTGGTGGAAAATGGTGTGAAAACCTGTATGTATCCCGGCTATCCCGAACTCTTCATGCAACTGAACAAGAAGAATGAATTCCATTATCAGCCGGATTGGTATCGTGGCATCGAGTATCCTAAAGAACAGGAGCGAGGATATGACTTCAATGAAGACCTGTATGTTCCCGGTTATTTCGAGGTAGATATAAAGAAAGGGGAGAGTATTGTTTTCTCTGCCGGTATCTCCGAAATTTCTCCGCGTAAACTGAAGCAGACTTTTGAGGCGGAAGTTGCTGACCGCACGCCGCGCGACAGTTTTTATCACTGTCTGCAAAACTCGGCACACCAGTTTCACAACAAGCAGGGGGAGAACCACTATGTATTAGCGGGATATCCCTGGTTTAAGTGTCGTGCCCGTGACTTGTTTGTTTCTTTGCCCGGCTTGACGTTGGCAGTGGATGAACAAGATGAGTTTGAAGATGTTATGGTGACTGCCGAAAAAGCTATCCGGGAGTTTATCAGTGGAGAACCATCGAGTTATAAAATATATGAGATGGAAGATCCGGATGTATTGTTGTGGGCTGTATGGGCTTTACAGCAGTATGCTAAGGATACCTCGCGTGAACAGTGCCGCCAGAAATATGGTCGTTTGCTGGAAGATATCATGGACTATATCCGTAGCCGTAAGCATGATAATCTTTTCCTGCACGAAAATGGCTTACTGTATGCCAACGGGACGGAGAAGGCTATCACCTGGATGAATTCTACGGTGAATGGTCGTCCTGTAACCCCGCGTACGGGATACATTGTGGAAGTGAACTCTTTGTGGTATAACGCACTTCGTTTCATAGCCGATCTGGTTCGTGAGGGCGGCAATGTGCATCTGGCGGACGAACTGGATGCGCAGGCGGAAGTGACCGGAAAGTCTTTTGTAGAGGTATTCCGTAATGAGTGTGGTTATCTGTTCGATTATGTGGATGGATTTATGATGGACTGGAGCGTCCGTCCCAATATGATATTTACCGTTGCCTTCGATTATTCCCCGCTGGATAGGGCGCAGAAAAAGCAGGTGCTTGATATCGTGACGAAAGAGTTGCTTACTCCGAAAGGGTTGCGTACTCTCAGTCCGAAGAGTGGAGGATATAATCCGAACTATGTCGGTCCTCAGATTCAGAGAGATTATGCTTATCACCAGGGTACAGCTTGGCCGTGGCTTATGGGCTTCTATATGGAGGCGTACCTGCGTATTTACAAGATGAGCGGTGTATCATTCGTGGAGCGTTATCTGATTGGTTTTGAAGATGAGATGACGAGTCATTGTATCGGTTCGCTCCCCGAACTCTTCGATGGTAATCCACCGTTCAGAGGTCGCGGTGCAGTGTCTTTTGCCATGAATGTGGCCGAAATACTGCGCATCCTGAAATTGTTGTCTAAGTATAATTTATAAGAGGAGGAACGAAAATGAAAGTTTTAATGTTTGGATGGGAGTTCCCCCCGCATATCTTAGGTGGCTTGGGAACTGCCAGCTACGGTCTGACGAAGGGGATGTCCCAGCAGGAAGATATGGAAATTACTTTCTGTATTCCAAGGCCATGGGGCGATGAAGATCAGAGCTTCTTACGCATCATTGGCATGAATAGCACTCCGGTAGTGTGGCGTGATGTAAACTGGGATTATGTTCAGGGACGTGTAGGTTCTTACATGAACCCCCAACTCTATTATGATTTGCGTGATCATATTTATGCCGATTTCAATTATTTGCATACCAATGATCTCGGTTGTATCGAGTTTTCCGGCCGCTATCCGGCCAACTTGCACGAAGAGATCAATAACTATTCCATTGTGGCCGGTGTGGTGGCACGCCAGCAGGAGTTCGAGATCATCCACTCACACGACTGGCTGACCTATCCGGCAGGTATTCATGCCAAACAGGTATCCGGTAAACCGCTGGTAATCCATGTGCATGCCACTGACTTCGACCGTAGTCGTGGAAATGTGAATCCTACTGTGTATGCCATAGAAAAGAATGGCATGGATCATGCCGATCATATCATGTGTGTGAGTGAACTGACTCGTCAGACGGTGATTAATAAATATTTTCAGGATCCCCGCAAGGTATCTACCGTGCACAATGCCGTTTCTCCGCTTCCGCAAGAGATACAGGATATTGTACCGCAGAAGAAGCCGAATGAAAAAGTTGTGACTTTCTTAGGGCGTATTACCATGCAGAAAGGTCCGGAATATTTTGTTGAGGCTGCCGCTATGGTGCTGCACCGTACACGTAATATCCGTTTTGTAATGGCTGGTAATGGTGATATGATGAATCAGATGATCCGTTTGGTGGCCGAACGAGGTATTGCCGACCGTTTCCATTT
The DNA here is from genome assembly GCF_036416795.1 of Bacteroides sp. MSB163. Lineage (NCBI taxonomy): Bacteria > Pseudomonadati > Bacteroidota > Bacteroidia > Bacteroidales > Bacteroidaceae > Bacteroides > Bacteroides maternus. The sequence goes on from NZ_CP143867.1 coordinate 3,198,387, forward strand.
TCCAGGTTTCATGAAAGGAAGTCAGGTGTACGAAATGTTGAAGGCAAGTGATGTGTACATTATGCCGTCTGTTTCCGAACCCTTTGGTATTTCTCCTTTGGAAGCTATGCAATGTAGTGTACCGACTATTATTTCTAAGCAATCCGGCTGTGCCGAGATATTAGATAAGTGTATCAAGACTGACTACTGGGATATTCACGCTATGGCAGATGCAATTTATGCTATTTGCACTTATCCTGCCCTTTACGAGTATTTGCGTGATGAAGGTAAGAAAGAAGTGGATGCTATTAAGTGGGAAGATGTGGGACTGAAAGTGCGCCGCATCTACGAAGAGGTTATTAAACAATATAATAGATAACAATAAAACAATATAGATATGAGAACGATCTGTCTTTATTTTGAGATCCATCAAATCATTCACCTGAAACGCTATCGTTTCTTTGATATAGGTACGAATCATTATTATTATGATGATTATGCCAACGAATACAGTATCAACGAAGTTGCCGAACGTTCCTATATTCCGGCATTGAGCGCCCTCATTGAGATGGCGAAAAATTCCGGCGGTGCATTCAAGGTGGCTTTGTCTATTTCCGGTGTTGCTTTGGAACAATTGGAAATCCACGCGCCGGCTGTGATTGACCTGCTACACCAGTTGAATGATACAGGTTGTTGCGAGTTCTTGGCCGAACCTTATTCTCACGGCCTTTCTTCTTTGGCAAATGAAGATTGTTTCAAGGAAGAAGTGAAGCGCCAGAGTGCTAAGATGAAACAAATGTTCGGTAAAGCACCGAAAGTATTCCGTAACTCCAGCCTGATTTACTCTGATGAAATAGGAGGATTGGTGGCAAGTATGGGCTTTAAGGGTATGCTGACTGAAGGTGCAAAACATATTTTAGGATGGAAGAGTCCGCACTATGTGTATCATTGCAGTTATAACCAGAACCTGAAACTGTTGTTGCGTGATTTCAAGCTTTCAGATGATATCAGTTTGCGCTTCTCTAATTCCGAATGGAATGAATATCCACTGTTTGCCGATAAGTATATTGGTTGGATTGATGCTCTGCCACAAGAAGAACAGGTTATCAACATCTTTATGGAACTTAGTGCATTGGGAATGTCACAGCCGCTTTCTTCCAACATACTGGAATTCCTGAAGGCATTGCCTGCTTGTGCAAAGGATAAAGGTATTACTTTCTCTACACCGACGGAGGTTATCACTAAATTAAAATCTGTATCTCAACTGGATGTTCCGTATCCAATGTCCTGGGTAGATGAGGAAAGAGATACCAGTTGCTGGTTGGGCAACAGTATGCAGCGTGAAGCTTTCAATAAATTGTATAGTATTGCCGAACGCATTCATCTATCCGATGATCGTCGCATCAAGCAGGATTGGGATTATTTGCAAGCAAGTAATAACTTCCGATTCATGACAACGAAGAATAGTGGTATTAGATTGAACAGGGGAATCTATGAGTCTCCTTATGATGCTTTTACTAATTATATGAATGTTTTAGGTGATTTCATCAAGCGGGTAGAATCTCTTTATCCGATGGATATAGATAATGAGGAACTGAATGCCTTGCTGACGACTATCAAGAATCAGGGTGACGAGATAGATGAATTACACAAAGAGGTGGAAAAGTTGCAGGCTAAACTGGAAAAAGAAAAGACTGCTGAGGCAAAGGCTAAGGTTACTACTACTGCCAAGACTAAAACTCCTGCTGCAAAGAAAGCAGCTGAGAAGAAACCTGTTGTGAAGAAAGCAACAACCAAGAAAGAGACTGCCAAGTAAGTTTTCCTTCTTAGGAAAATACATTAATAAAAAAGCCTTCCGTTCTATTTGAGCGGAAGGCTTTTTTGTACCTTTACTTATTTTGGGGGAGAAGTTATTTATTGAATCTAGTATAAGTTACTTCCAATTTCAGAGCTTCACCTTGTGGACCGCCTTTCAATTTAGCATATCCGGGTTGGAGATCGTTTTGGATACCTGTCATTGTACTGGAAGTACTGGAACTTGTAGTGTCGTAGGTGACTGAAACAGGTATCAGATATACCGTTCTCCAGTCTTTTTCCCATTCTTCCTGATTCCATTTATCGCCTGCTTCTTCTTTGGCTTTTTTCATTGCGGCATCTTTTCCTTGAATGCAAGTAGTAACTAAACGGGCAATATTATTAAATGTGTACTGATTGGTTGCCACATTATTATGCTTTACGGTGTAAGACGTGATGTTGTCCGGCAATTTGTTTTCTTCGAAGAAACTCTTGAAGTCTACTTTGCGTAATAGCAAAACATTACTTGGAGCACTCATGCTGAACTCATATGGGCTGTCTTGCTTATTGTAATTGGTGAATGTCAGTTTCACCGCATTCAGTGTGTCATTGGATAATTCCTGGTAGATTTTATCATAAGGTAATTCAGCCTCTGTGAAGATTCCGGCAGGAGATTTAATATAAGTATGTTCGCCTTCTGCAGCAAGTTTTTTGATTTTATCCGAATTAAGGAACTGATTGGCCTGGATTACTTCTTTAGTAGAAGCAAACTCAGTCCGCCAAGTGTAAGCGGTAGAGTCCTGACCCTCAAAACCTGATTGCTTCCGTTTGTAAGGAACGTTAGTAGCAGTGTCTATTACAAAGAAGTGATATCTCATTTGTAAGTCTACGCGGTCTACGTAAAGAACTGTTCCGTCCCCATAGTCACTTTTGATATACACACCTTTGAATACATTTTTAATAAACTCTTTAGAGTTCTTGAAGTATTCAGAATGTTCTTTACTAAGATTAAACCAGTTGTTTCCATAAGTGTCCTTGTCCAGCGTAAAAACCACACTTGGATAGTAGGTCTTGTTGCCATATTCATCCGTTGCGTTTCTTTCTTCGTCAGTTACGCTTGTATCGTAGGCTGTATAGGCTCTGCGACCTAATAATATGGGTAGCGCACCCTTCGGTCTGTAATATTCTGCCGGTTCGATATTGGTATAGCGGTTACGGTCCAGTTCGGCTTGTAATTCGTATGCACTCATACGGCAGGCATTCAGCGAATCTCCGAACCAGCTGGAATAGAAAACAACTAAACGTGCACCTGATATTGAATCGCCTGTCAGAATCCCTGTTTTTTTATCAAAATCATATTTTTCAGGGAATTTAAAGCCATCTATACAGTTCAACTCAGTCAAGAAACTCGCTTCGTAGTATCCGAAAAGAGGATCTGTAAAACGCCCTACATAACCTGTACTGGTTTTGGCAAATACAGAGTCAGCGACAACGGAACGTGTAGTGACGGGAAATTCTGTGGTCAGTGCGGTAATACCGTCAGAGCCGGGTAACATTCCTATTCCTAATGTACCGGTATTATCGTCGCAACCAAAGAAAGTAAGGGTTGCTGTCAATAGCAGAGCGCCTAAAAACTTCACTTTCATAGTTTTCTTTGTTATCTTGTTTATTTTTGTTCTGTTTCCCATACTTTGTCGTAGAACTCATTGCAAGCATCGGCAAATGTTTCGGGAGTCTGATATTCTAAAATGGGTTTTCCAGATTGTCGAGCATATTCCATCACTTCTTCGTTGACTTTTTCGCTTTGCTGGATAATACCGTCTGCATAATCAATGGCCAGTTTGCACAACGTAGCGTAGTCTACAGGAGCCTTCAGGTGAGCTACATCCTTCTTTGTAACACCTTTCAATACCAATCTGTTTACAAAATCAGCATTAAACGATTCTTTGAAGTCATCTTCGAAAACGGAGAATACTACTTTAGCGTCACGGAATGAGGGCTCGTCCTTATATGCTTTCTTTATATACAAAGGAGCTAAGGCAGTCATCCAGCCATGGCAGTGAATGATATCCGGGCACCAGCGTAACTTCTTAACTGTTTCCAATACACCGCGTGCATAAAAAATGGCACGACTGTCATTATCTTCATATTCCACACCATTCTCATCCGCTGTTTCCAGGCGGTTCTGGAAATAATCATCGTTGTCGATGAAATAAACCTGCATGCGGGCAGACTGAATGGAAGCAACTTTAATAATAAGGGGGTGGTCGGTATCGTCAATAATCAGATTCATACCGGAGAGACGTATCACTTCATGCAATTGGTTTCTGCGCTCGTTGATATTCCCCCATTTAGGCATGAATGTTCTAATTTCTCTGCCTTTTTCCTGGATTGCTTGAGGTAGGTTTCTGCCTACAAGGGACATTTCGGATTCTGGTACGTAAGGAGTAATCTCTTGGGTAATAAATAAAACCTTGTTCGCCTTTGTCATAATAACAATGTTCTCAATTATTCTGCAAAGATATAAAAAAAATCGGGCACTTGAGCAAATAAGGCGACTCTATAATTCCTTATGAATTGTTAACTGCTTGTTTTTCAGTGCTACATTGCTTTAAAGCAGGTTGTTGTCCAAGTAGAACTTTTGCATTAATTTGCGATATTTCTTCTTTATATGCTAAATAATAGTTTATTTTGCACCGTTTTTGCGAACAACTAAGTTATTATATAACCTATAAAAATGGAAATAGTACATACTATCAAGGACTTGCAGGCCGGACTCTCGGCTTTACGGGCCCAAGGTAAAAAGGTAGGATTGGTACCTACAATGGGTGCCTTACATGCTGGTCATGCGTCATTGGTGAAATGTTGTGTTGCAGAGAATGATGCTGCGGTAGTGAGTGTTTTTGTAAACCCGACACAGTTTAACGACAAGAATGATTTAGAGAAATATCCCCGTACGCTGGATGCCGATTGTGCTTTGTTGGAAGCTTGTGGCGCTGCGTTTGTGTTCGCCCCTTCGGTTGCGGAGATGTATCCTGAACCTGATACGCGCCAATTCAGCTATGCGCCGTTGGACACAGTGATGGAAGGCGCGTTTCGTCCGGGACACTTCAATGGTGTTTGCCAGATTGTGAGTAAACTGTTTGATGCAGTGAAGCCGGATCGCGCTTATTTCGGAGAGAAAGATTTTCAACAGTTGGCTATCATTCGCGAGATGGTGCGTCAGATGAATTATTCGTTGGAAATAGTGGGATGCCCTATTATACGTGAAGAGGATGGCTTGGCTCTGAGTAGCCGCAACGCACGTTTATCTGTCGAAGAACGCAAAAATGCTTTAAAAATATCGCAAACATTATTTGAAAGTCGTACCTTTGCGGCTTCTCATACAGTTGCTGAGACTCAGAAGTTTGTAGAAGATGCCATAGCGGCCGCTCCCGGTTTGCGTCTGGAATACTTTGAACTGGTGGATGGCAACACGTTGCAGAAAATTGCCAATTGGGAAGATACGGCGTATGCTGTAGGTTGCATTACAGTGTTCTGTGGTGAGGTCCGCCTGATTGACAACATTAAGTATAAAGAGTAATAAAACTAAAAAGAGAGATCAGACCTTATGATGATTGAAGTGCTGAAGTCGAAAATCCATTGCGCTCGCGTCACGGAAGCTAACCTCAATTATATGGGAAGCATTACGATTGACGAGGACTTACTGGATGCGGCCAATATGATTGCCGGTGAAAAAGTGTATATAGCCGACAACAATAATGGCGAACGTTTTGAAACCTATATTATTAAAGGTGAACGTGGTTCGGGCAAAATATGCCTGAATGGTGCGGCAGCCCGCAAAGTGCAGCCGGATGATATCATCATTATTATGTCGTATGCCTTGATGGACTTTGAAGAAGCCAAGTCGTTTAAGCCGTCGGTGATTTTCCCTGATCCGGCAACGAACAAAGTGGTGAAATAAGCGGGAACGAAGATAGTAAGAGGGGTGATGCAAGTTGCCCCTCTTTTTTGTGCCTGTATGTAGGGTTTATCGGAAGATACTATGTTTTTGGTCCATAACATACCCATACTATGTAATCGCTCGAAACATACCATCTGTTTAGGACGAATGAATGGTGTAATCGGAGTAAACAGATCATCTGTTCCTGAAAAAGAAAAGCGGAAAGACCGAAATCTTTCCGCTTTGTTAATGTTATGTAAACTTGCTCTTGACAAGCAATGGCTTTTCTACTTATTTGCTCAACTGCTCGTGCATTGAGGCAGCAGCCTTGCGCCCATCACCCATAGCAAGAATAACGGTAGCGCCACCACGAACAATATCACCTCCGGCATAAATGGTCGGAATAGATGACTGCATGTTCTCGTTTACGGCAATCGTGCCTTTACGTCCCATTTCCAGTCCCGGAATAGAAGAAGGCACAATCGGATTGGGAGAAACCCCTACGCTGACGATAGCCAGATCTATATCAATGGTTTCCGTTGCACCCGGGATAGCTACAGGACTGCGGCGACCGGATGCATCCGGTTCGCCAAGCTCCATCTTCTGTAAGATGACTTGTTTTACCTTTCCTTGCTCGTCGGCGATGTATTCGATAGGATTATGCAGTGTGAGGAACTCAACACCTTCTTCTTTCGCATGTTTTACCTCTTCGATACGTGCAGGCATTTCTTCTTCGGAACGACGATAGATAATCATGGCACGTTCAGCACCCAAGCGGCGTGCAGTGCGCACTGAGTCCATAGCTGTGTTTCCACCACCGATAACGGCTACATTTTTACCGAAAGGCACCGGAGTATCAGAGTCTTCGCTTGCTGCATCCATCAGGTTGACGCGTGTCAGGTATTCATTGGATGACAGGATATTGATGGAGTTCTCTCCCGGAATGTTCATGAAGTTAGGCAATCCGGCACCGGATGCTACGAATACACCTTTGAAACCTTCTTCTTCCAACTGTTCCACACTGATAGTCTTACCTATGATGCAGTCCTTAATGAAGTTAACTCCCATCTTGGCAAGATTGTCAATCTCTACATCCACCACTTTGTTCGGCAGACGGAATTCGGGGATACCATACTTCAATACACCGCCTATCTCGTGAAGGGCTTCGAAGACAGTAACGTCGTAACCATATTTAGCCATATCTCCGGCAAAAGAAAGTCCGGCAGGTCCGGAACCGATAACGGCAATCTTGATACCATTCTTTTCCTTGATTTCCGGTACTGAAATTTGTCCGCTTTCACGTTCATAGTCAGCGGCAAAGCGTTCCAGATAGCCGATAGCTACCGGCTTCTCTTTCATTTTCAGGTGTATACATTTAGCTTCGCACTGTTTTTCCTGTGGGCAAACACGACCGCAAACAGCAGGCAGAGCGCTGGTTTCTTTCAGTGTCTTGGCAGCTTCGAGTATTTCTCCACGTTCAATGTTTTTGATGAAACGAGGAATATCAATACCTACGGGACAGCCTTCCATACAGCCTGGATTTGCACAATCGAGGCAACGCTTAGCTTCCGTCAGAGCTTGTTCCTCTGTAAGTCCCTGGTTTACTTCTTCTTTGCGACTGTGCGAACGGTATTCCGGATCGAGTTCGTTCATTTCAACACGTGGAATTGCGGTACGTTCTTTCGGCTTCATTGCTTTGCGAAGTTCCAGACGCCAGGCAGCATTACGACTTTTCTCGTCTGCTTCTTGTGTCGGTTCCGGTACAGCTTTGCAGGATTCGTCTTCTTCAAGCTTGTGCATCTCCTCGCGTTCGATGCTCTTGAAAGCACCCATACGCTTCAACATCTCGTCGAAGTCTACCTGATGGCCATCAAATTCCGGTCCGTCCACACAAACGAATTTGGTTTTTCCACCGATGGTAATACGACAAGCACCGCACATACCTGTACCATCCACCATGATCGTATTCAGCGAAACATCAGTCGGTATTTCATATTTCTTAGTCAGCAAACAAACAAATTTCATCATGATAGCGGGGCCGATAGCAAAACATTTGTTCACTTTCTCCCGTTTAATGACTTCTTCCACGCCTTCGGTTACCAATCCTTTGCGTCCGTAAGAACCGTCATCGGTCATAATGATGACCTCGTCTGCGCTTTCGCGCATTTCTTTTTCAAGGATAATCAGCTCTTTGCTACGTCCGGCAAGTACGGCAATAACGCGATTACCGGCAGCTTTCAAAGCCTGTACGATAGGGAGCATGGGAGCCACGCCTACACCACCACCTGCACAAACCACTGTTCCGAAGTTTTCAATATGAGTAGCTTGTCCCAGCGGACCTACCACATCGGTGATGTAATCGCCCTCATTCAGTTCGCAAAGGCGGGTAGAGGAGAGACCTACTTCCTGTACTACCAAAGTGATAGTACCGCGTACGGTGTCAGCCGCCGCAATAGTCAATGGCATACGTTCGCCTTTTTCGCCTACACGTACAATGACGAAGTGTCCTGCCTTACGTGAGCGGGCAATTAAAGGTGCCTCGATCTCTAATTTAAAAACCTTTTCAGAAAAATGTTCTTTGCTAATGATTTTGTTCATTATCTATAAATTTTGTTGGTATAATTACGTAATCACTTTCAGATTGTTACGGTTTGCAAAGATACGGGTTATTTGGTAAAAACAAAGAAAGTTTCTTCTAAAAAGCTGTATAACTGATGTGGGCAAACGATAATTCGCCCCTACCAGGTTGTATAGACGTAATCATATAAATGTCTGTGGTTACCTATGTAGGAGCGAATTATTATTCACCCGCTCGTATAGCGCAGCTATTTTTAGTCAATCATCTCAAATCCCGTATACGGCACCAATGCCTTCGGGATGCGAATACCTTCCGGTGTCTGATTGTTTTCCAGCAAAGCGGCAACAATGCGTGGTAATGCCAATGCAGATCCGTTTAATGTGTGGCAAAGTTCTGTCTTCTTTTCTCCACTGCGGTAACGGCATTTCAGGCGGTTGGCCTGATAAGTATCGAAGTTAGAAACCGAACTTACTTCCAGCCAACGCTTCTGTGCTTCGGAGTAAACTTCAAAGTCGAAGCAAAGGGCGGCTGTAAAGCTCATATCTCCACCGCATAGGCGAAGGATACGATATGGTAATTCCAGTTTTTGCAATAATCCTTCCACATGATCCAACATCTCTTTATGAGATTGTCTGGAATGTTCCGGTTTGTCAATGCGTACCAATTCTACTTTAGAGAATTCGTGCAAGCGGTTCAAGCCGCGTACATCTTTACCGTAAGAACCTGCTTCGCGACGGAAACACTGCGTGTAAGCACAGTTCTTGATAGGAAGTTGCTTCTCTTCCAGAATCATGTCACGATAGATGTTTGTTACAGGAACTTCAGCTGTCGGAATAAGATATAAATCGTCTACTTCGCAATGGTACATCTGACCTTCCTTGTCGGGCAACTGGCCTGTTCCGTAACCGGAAGCGGCATTAACCACTGTCGGAGGCATGATTTCCAGATAACCGGCTTTGCGGGCTTCGTCCAGGAAGAAGTTGATCAACGCGCGTTGCAACTGCGCGCCTTTTCCTTTATAAACCGGGAAACCGGCTCCTGTTATCTTCACGCCCAAATCGAAATCTATCAAATCATATTTCTTTGTCAGTTCCCAGTGAGGCAGTGCGTCTTTGGGAAGTTCGGTTTCCATACCGCCCATTTTCTCTACTACATTATCTTCAGCACCTACACCTTCGGGTACTTCATCATAAGGTACATTAGGAATGGTATAGAGTAGATTCTGCATATCTTCGGCAGCCTGATCCATTTCCGCCTGCAAAGTCTTGTTGGCTTCTTTAAGTTCGGCTACACGGCTTTTGGCAGTTTCTGCTTCCTCTTTCTTTCCTTCTTTCATCAATTGTCCGATGGATTTGGAAATCGAGTTTACTTCAGAGAGGTTATTATCTAATACAGACTGTGTGCTACGTCTTTTGTCGTTAAAGGCAATTACCTGGTTTATTGTTTCTTTCGCATTTTTGAAATGCTTCTTTTCCAGTCCGCGGATCACCGCGTCGGTGTTTTCTGTAATTTGTTTGATGGTAAGCATATCTTGATACTTTGTTTTGATTAAAATCTTGATTTGAGAGCACAAAGATAGTGTAAATCAGAAGTAATACAAAAAAGAAACTATAAAAAGAAAGGGATGCAATCCATCAGATTGCATCCCTCATCTTTATTTTTTATTCTGAAACTTACGCTTCTGTGCTTTCGGCAGGGATTACAGATACATAACGTCTGTCTTCCTTGGTTACTTTGAACTGTACAGTTCCGTCTACTAAAGCGAAAAGAGTGTGGTCTTTACCCATACCGATGTTATTACCCGGGTGGAATTCAGTACCTCTTTGACGAATGATGATGTTGCCTGCTTTGCAAGCTTCGCCACCAAATATCTTAACGCCTAATCTCTTGCTCTGTGATTCGCGGCCGTTCTTAGAACTACCGACACCTTTTTTATGTGCCATTTCTTCTTACTGTTTTAAATTGATTAAGCTACTACTTCTGTAATTGTTAACTCTGTGAATTGTTGACGGTGACCGTTCAACTTGCGATGACCTTTTCTTCTTTTCTTGTGGAAAATGAGAACTTTGTCACCTTTTACCAGGCTGGATACAATCTGACAAACAACTTTTGCACCTTCTACAGTAGGAGCGCCTACAGTGATTGCACCGTCTTTGTCTACCAAAAGAACCTTGTCAAATTCTACTGTCGTACCGTTTTCTGCATTCTGGATGTGGTGTACAAACAGCTTTTTGCCAGCTTCTGCTTTAAATTGCTGACCGTTGATTTCTACAATTGCGTACATTTCTTATGTATGATCTATAAGTTAGCTCCGTCGGGTGGTCTCTAATCACTTAGAAAGCACTTTGTCGAACCCGGTGCGGAATAATCGGGCGCAAAAATACTTCTTTTCTTCGGAACAGGCAAGTGTTTTATCTTCTTTTTGCGGAAAAAATGGTTTACCTCCATTCTATGTAAGGAAAGCGGAACGGGAGTAGTTTCCCGCTTACAAGAAGTTAAGAGTTTGCTTGTAACCTTTTGGTAATCAGTGGTAAAATATTCTCTTGTATAAATCGGAATGTATATAAAACGTACTTGAGATCTGTTTGCTACGGAGCAGGTATGGTTCGGATCCTGTTTTGATGCGAACCATACCTGAAAAATTACAAAAGCGGCTTTAGTATATAGACCGCCGCAACTATCAGTGCCACTACAATAATGGCAAAGATAATAAGCAGTATCAAACTATAGAAGAACATCAGTATTGTAGTCCAGAAACTTCTCCACCAAGTATATCCATACAGTTGCTTATAATCCAGGCAGAAAAGGGCAAAGATGAATAATATGGGTAATTCGTATAAATCGTCTACCTGTGCACTGCCGTTGAAAGGAAGCACTATGATACTGAGCAAGAGTATCTGACAAGCAATGTAAGCCTGTATAAATACATGCTCTGTCAGATTATAGCGCAGTTTGTTCTTTTTACGACGGAAAGCCATAAGCGTTGCCAGAGCAAAGAGGGGTAATGTGGCGATAATACGGAATGCCTTGTTACCATGTCCCCAACTTTTTAGTAAATTCCATACTTTTTCCAGAAAAGGTGTATTGTGAATGGCTTTTTCAAGCTTATTAAATATTGATGACCCACCTTCCAGAAGTTCATCTATGAGTTCGTCATCTTCATCACCATTTATTTGGAGGGTGATGTTATCCTTTTTAAAGGTATTTGGGGTTTTCAGTTTTTCCAGATCCTGATTCAGTTCTTTTATTGTTTGGGCCAAAACCTCCTTTTGGTCTGGTTTCTTGGTCTCTTTCATCTGTTTCTGCAATAGCTCACGTGCAGCTATCAGATTCTTCTTCCGGATGTCCGTAGAATCTTCTGTTTCCAGATTTTCCAGTTTTTTATCCAGACCTTCTATCGTTTTATTCAGGATATTTTGGGTAGTCGGGTCTGTTGCTGTTTCTATACGTTTTTGCAATTGTTCACGTGCAGCGACTATTTCTTGCCTTTGAACTTCCGGAGTCTTTCCCTTTTTCTCTTTCAAGGCTTCAGGATCTACTAGTTGCACGGCCATGATGTAAAGGGCGGCAAGTACAAATAGTGTCTGGAAGGGGCGGAAGTATAAGATTCGTTTGCCGGCAATGAAGTCTCTGATCATGTATCCCGGGCGGTAGAGTAAATCCAGAAGTGTTCGACCAAAGCCATTGTCAATATTGGTGAATCCTCCCAATATATTTCTGAATGCATTACTGAAGCGGTAGCGGGGAGTGTTCCGGCTTTGACCGCAACGGTTGCAATAACTGCCCATATAGACAGTATCACAATTCAGGCAGATATTATCTTCTTCGCTGATGGGAGGGATTTCCTTTCCACGCACCATCTTGATGTGGAGAGCGCGAAGTCGTGCTTTGCAAGGAGACCACCAAGGTGAGATAAATTCCAAAACCCGGTTGGGGAGCACCCTGCGTTTGCTGAGAATGTACCAGAGCACCAGTATGAAACAATACATGAAAACATTGCTATCTTCCCCTTCTTCAAAAGACAGCCATAGCAATATTGTCAAAATCAGTATTTGCCAAATGTTGATCATCTTTCTTCTGCGGGGAGCGGGAGAAATGGGAGAAGCGGAAACAGCCGGAACCGCAGGCGTACTGACAACCGGATGTTGAGGTATCACTTTATTGGCAGTCGAGTCTTCGTTGTCAGCAGATTGTTTATCATGGGTCGGTTGCTCGTCATTTTCCAGTAGTTCTTCCAGTGAACTCATAATCTTCCAGTGTGGGTATTTGGCTAATTCTTCGGTGGTAGTTACTCCATGGGTTACACCTGCAAAGTCTACACCTGCAGCTTTGGCTGTGGCAGCATCTACTGTACTGTCACCAATATAGAGGGTTTCGGCTTTGGTGACGTGTAATTGTTTTATGGCAAGTAGCAAACCTTCGGGCGAAGGTTTGGCCGTTTGTACATCTTCTCCGCCGACAATGATATTGAAGAAGCTGCCGGGGAAATGTTGGTCGAGCATTTCCTTAATTCGGTAACGGTATTTGGTGGAGATGATACCTATGAATGCACCCGCATCTTTCAGGGCCAGCAGTACAGACTTGGTTTCCAGAAAAAGCACGGTGTTTATTGTCATGTGGGTGTCCGCTTCTTTCCTGTATTCACTTTTAAAACCGGCCAGCTGCTCTTCATCCGTCACTCCCGTCAGGATAGAAAAAGATTCTTCCAATGTTTTCCCGATGGTGCGTTTAATGTCTTCATCGGTCACATTTGTATAGCCATGTTTATTGAGCACATTGCGAAAGCAAGTAACAATGCCGCGAGAAGAGTCTGCGAGCGTGTAATCAAAGTCAAAGAGATAAGTCGTATAGCCCATGTCGCTTTTTGCGGCAAAGTTATAAATTAATTGGAATTTTCTGACTATATTTGTTCGCACTATGAATTTATTTTAAAAACTGCTAAGTGTTTCTTTGCGCTGAGTTGTTCCATACATACGTTAACTATGTAATATTATGAAACTATCAGAATTATCTTTTTGGATTTTGCTTCTTTTCTCTTTTTCAGCGTGTGTATCCCAACAACCGGATGCGGAAACTGAGTGTTATGCAACAAAGTACGTCAATCCTTTTATTGGTACCGATTTTACAGGAAATACTTATCCTGGAGCGCAGGCACCGTTCGGTATGGTGCAGTTAAGCCCCGATAATGGTCTTCCTGGCTGGGATCGCATCTCCGGTTATTTCTATCCGGACAGCACGATTGCAGGTTTCAGCCACACTCATCTTTCGGGTACGGGAGCCGGTGATTTATATGATATATCTTTTATGCCCGTGACTCTGCCTTATAAAGAAGCAGATGCGCCGTTGGGCATTCACTCTTTATTTTCCCATGATGAAGAAACAGCCAGTGCCGGATATTATCAGGTGCGGCTGAAAGATTATGATATCAACGTGGAACTGACAGCAACCGAGCGTTGTGGCATTCAGTGTTATACTTTTCCTGAAGCGGACGCAGCTATATTCCTCAATCTGCGGAAAGCTATGAACTGGGACTTTACGAATGATACCCGCATTGAAGTACTCGATTCGGTAACCATTCAAGGATACCGTTTTTCTGACGGTTGGGCACGCGACCAGCACATTTATTTCCGTACCCGTTTTTCTAAACCGTTTGCATCCGTACAGTTAGATACTGCTGCTGTCATCAAAGACGGTAAGCGTATAGGTAGCTCTGCTATTGCCCGTTTTGATTTCCACACAAGTGCAGGGGAACAGATTCTTGTCACCACAGCTATTTCGGGGGTAAGTATGGAAGGCGCAGCACGCAATCTTGCTGCTGAAGCTCCGGCGGACGATTTTGACAAGTATCTGGCTGCAACCCGTAAGAACTGGAACGAGCAACTTTCCAAAGTAGAAATCAAGAGCAATGACATTGACGAGAAAGTTAAGTTCTATACAGCCCTTTATCATTCCATGCTGGCCCCTACTATCTATAGCGATGTGGATGGTGCCTATTATGGCCCTGATAAGCAAGTGCATCAGGCAGACGGATGGACCAACTACAGTACTTTCTCATTATGGGATACCTACCGTGCCGCTCATCCCCTTTATACCTATATCGAACCACAGCGTGTAAATGATATGGTAAAATCCTTTCTAGCCTTTTCTGAACAGAACGGACGTCTCCCGGTATGGAATTTCTATGGAAGTGAAACGGATATGATGATAGGTTATCATGCAGTTCCCGTCATAGTGGATGCTTACTTGAAAGGGATTGGGGATTTTGATCCGAAGAAAGCTTTAGCCGCATGTGTAGCTACAGCCAATATTGATGAATATCGTGGAATAGGATTATATAAAAAATATGGTTATGTGCCTTATGATGTAACGGATCACTATAATTCAGAGAACTGGTCACTTTCTAAAACCCTGGAATACGCTTACGATGATTATTGCATTGCCCGTATGGCGGAGAAACTGGGCGAAAAGCAAATAGCAGATGAATTTTATAAGCGTTCTCTGAATTATAAGAATGTGTATAATTCTCATACAACCTTCATGCAACCGCGGAATAACAAAGGAACCTTCATTGAGAACTTCAGTCCGGATGATTATACTCCGCATATTTGCGAAAGTAACGGCTGGCAATATTTCTGGTCTGTACAACAAGACGTTGATGGGCTGATCAGTCTGGTTGGAGGCAAGGAACGTTTTACCCAGAAACTGGATAGTATGTTCACTTACAATCCTTCTGCGGATGAAGATCTGCCTATTTTCAGTACTGGAATGATCGGGCAGTATGCACATGGTAATGAACCGAGTCACCATGTCATTTATTTGTTTAATGCCATAGGGCAACCTTGGAAGACTCAGAAGTATGCAGCTGAGGTGATGCATGAATTATATAGGAATACACCTGTCGGTTTGTGCGGGAATGAAGACTGTGGTCAGATGTCTGCCTGGTATGTGTTCAGTGCAATGGGCTTCTATCCGGTAGACCCGATTAGCGGCAAATATGAGATAGGTACTCCCATGTATCCTGAGATGAAGATGCATCTGGCTAACGGTAAAACATTTACGATATTGGCACCGGCTGTCAGCAAAGAGAATATTTATATCCAGTCGGTAAAACTCGACGGAAAGCCTTATGATAAAAGTTATATCACGCATGAGCAAATAATGAATGGTTCTATCTTTGAATTTGAGATGGGGAATAAACCAGATAAAGTGTGGTATGAGATAGAGTGATAGAGTGATGGATGGTGCCAGATAATATAATTGTGGGATTATGAGTGATAACTTTGACCTGACTTATAAACTCCTTTTCCGTAAGTACTACGCCAATCTGCTTTTCTATGCCACGCGCATCGTGGGTGATGAAGAAGCGGAGGACGTAGTACAAGATGTATTTGTAGAATTGTGGCGGCGGAAAGATACGATAACGGTAGGAGAGCAGATACAGGCATTTCTGTATCGGGCGGTGTATACCCGTGCTTTGAATGTACTGAAGCACCGGGATATCAAGAATACTTATGAAGCTGTAGTGACGGAGATCAACCAGAAAAGAATAGAGTTTTATCAGCCGGACAGTAATGATGTCGTGAAGAGGATAGAAGACCGTGAACTCAGAAAGGAACTCTCCGAGGCTATAAATGAATTGCCGGATAAGTGTAAGACGGTCTTTAGACTCAGCTATCTGCATGATATGAAGAATAAGGAAATAGCAGATACTATGGGGATATCATTGCGGACCGTGGAGGCTCATATGTATAAAGCCTTGAAGTTTCTGCGTGAGAGGTTGGGTTACCTGAACTTTATGTTAGTCCTGTTTTTATTAGGTAAGGTATAAGTGTTTTTAGCGAAACGGTTGTTTTAATAGTATGATGAAGGAAGGAATGAATAAGTTGGATGAAGAATTGATGGCCAAATTCCTTATGGGGGAATGCTCTGAAGAAGAGCTCTGTAAGGTAAATGCATGGCTGGACGAATCGGACGGTAACGCTCGTGAATTGTTCAGGATAGAGCAGATATATCATCTGGGAAAGAGTGAAGAATTTGTGGATGAAAAGAAGATAGAAAAAGCTGAAAAGCAGCTGTTCAAACGGCTGGCACAAGAAGAAGCTAAACGAAATAAGGTGAGAAGATTGAATACCTGGATGCGGTATGCCGCTATGTTCATAGGTATCTTTTTTATATCCGGTTTGAGTTATCATATTTATCAGTCACAAAGTGAAGAGAGCAAATTGGTTGCCGTCACTGCCCGTGATGAAGTGAAAGAATTAATGTTGCCTGATGGCACTAAGGTTTGGCTGAACAAACATACTACTTTAAAGTATCCACGTGAATTCTCAGAAAAGGGAAGGAATGTATATATAGAAGGGGAAGCCTATTTTGAAGTAAAGAGAAATACGGCGAAACCTTTTATAGTGCGCAGTGAAGCCATGCAGGTAAGAGTTTTGGGAACAGTCTTCAACTTAAAGAGTGACAAGACTAACCGTTCTGCGGTAGCTACACTGATAAAGGGAGAGATTGAAGTGAAAGGTAATCACGAAGAAGGCATGATCGTATTGGCTCCGGGACAAAAAGCGGAATTGAATGCTGTAACTCGCCGTCTGGTAGTGAAACAGGTGGATACAGGCATTGAAAACTGGCATAATAATCAGTTTGTCTTTGAAAAGGCTGACATATTTACGATTGCCCGTACTTTGGAGAATTCTTATGGGGTGAAGATTATTCTGGCGCCTGATATGGATGCTACAAAGACATATTCCGGTACATTAAAGAAGAAAGATAGTGTAGAGGAGACTCTGAATCTGATTAAGAGTACGAATGCGCTTCCCATTGAATATAAAATTGTGGGAAATAGTGTATTTCTGTCTTCAAAGAAATAGGTAAAAATCGGAAGTATATAATCTTAAAACATAATAATATGAGGAAACTGCTTTTATCGATTTGCTGTTTAGGCTGTGCTCTCTGGGCTCAAGCCAAAGATTTTACGCAATACGTCAACCCGCTGATGGGGACATTGTCTTCTTTTGAACTTTCTACGGGAAATACATATCCGGCTATCGCACGCCCTTGGGGTATGAATTTCTGGACTCCGCAGACCGGAAAGATGGGAGATGGCTGGCAATATGTATATACTGCTAATAAGATTCGTGGTTTCAAGCAGACCCACCAGCCCAGTCCGTGGATTAATGATTACGGTCAGTTCTCCATCATGCCTGTAACAGGCAAACCAGAGTTTGATGAAGACAAACGTGCCAGTTGGTTCTCACACAAAGGAGAGGTCGCATTACCTTATTATTATAAGGTGTATCTTGCCGAACATGATGTTGTGACAGAGTTTACCCCCACTGAACGTGCCGTTTTGTTCCGTTTTACTTTCCCTGAGAACGAGAATTCATATGTTGTAGTAGATGCTTTTGATAAAGGCTCTTATATTAAGATCATTCCTGAGCAGAATAAGATAATCGGATACACCACCCGTAACAGCGGTGGAGTTCCTGATAACTTCAAGAACTATTTCGTTGTAGAATTTGATAAGCCTTTCAGTTATCAGGCTTCTGTTGCTGACGGTGCTTTGGTTGAAAACCAGAGTGAACAAACAGCAGGACATGCGGGAGCCATCATCGGTTTCAAAACCCGTAAGGGAGAAATTGTACATGCCCGTGTGGCTTCTTCCTTTATCAGTTTTGAGCAAGCAGACAGAAATCTGAAAGAGCTGGGGAGTGACAGTTTTGAAACTTTGGTTCAGAAAGGACAAGATGCCTGGAATCAGGTATTGGGAAAAATAGAAGTGGATGGAGGTAACCTTGATCAGTATCGCACTTTCTATTCCTGCTTGTACCGTTCAGTACTCTTCCCGCGTGCTTTCTTTGAGTTTGACGAGGCTGGAAATCCAGTTCACTACAGTCCTTATAATGGAGAAGTTTTGCCCGGATATATGTATACTGATACAGGCTTTTGGGATACTTTCCGTTGTCTGTTCCCTTTCCTCAACCTGATGTACCCTTCAGTAAACAAACAGATACAGGAAGGTCTTATCAATACGTATAAGGAAAGTGGCTTCTTCCCCGAATGGGCAAGTCCGGGACATCGCGGTTGTATGATCGGTAATAACTCCGCTTCTGTACTTGCCGACGCTTATCTGAAAGGTGTTAAAGTGGATGATGTAACTACCTTGTACGAAGGTCTTATCCACGGAACAAAGAATGTGCATCCGGAAGTTTCTTCTACCGGTCGCCTCGGTTATGAATACTATAATGAATTGGGATATGTTCCTTACGATGTGAAAATCAATGAGAACACTGCCCGCACTTTGGAATATGCCTATGACGACTGGTGCATCTACCGGATGGCAAAAGCCCTGAACCGTCCGAAGAAGGAACTGAAGCTTTTTGCTGACCGTGCTATGAATTATAAAAATGTGTTCGATAAGGAAAGCCTGTTGATGCGTGGACGCAATAAGGATGGACAGTTCCAGGCTCCTTTCTCACCCTTGAAGTGGGGAGATGCCTTTACGGAAGGAAACAGCTGGCATTATTCCTGGTCTGTATTCCACGATCCTCAAGGTTTGATTGATCTGATGGGTGGTGAAAAAGTCTTTGTTGAAATGTTGGACTCGGTATTTATCGTTCCTCCTTTATTCGATGACAGCTACTATGGCCAGGTAATCCATGAAATACGTGAGATGACGGTGATGAATATGGGTAATTATGCTCATGGCAACCAACCGATACAGCACATGATTTACATGTATAATTATGCCGGTCAGCCCTGGAAAGCTCAGTATTGGTTGCGTCAGGTGATGAATCGCATGTACACGCCCGGTCCTGACGGCTATTGTGGAGATGAAGATAACGGGCAGACTTCTGCCTGGTATGTATTCTCGGCATTAGGTTTCTATCCCGTTTGTCCGGGAACCGATGAGTATGTCTTGGGTGCTCCCTTGTTTAAAAAAGCAACGCTTCATTTTGAAAATGGTAATTCATTGGTGATCGATGCTGCTAATAATAGTTCTGAAAATATGTACATCGAATCGCTTCGCTTGGATGGAAACACGTATACGAAGAATTATCTGAAGCATGGAGATCTGCTAAAGGGCGGTGTCTTGAAATTTGATATGGGTAGCAAACCTAATTTACAACGAGGAACACAGGCGGAAGATTACCCGTATTCTTTCTCCAATGAAATAAAAAAGAAATAAAAAACTGAAGTTAATAATGTAAAGAAGAAGGGAATAGGAAATAAAACTATTCCCTTTTTCATTTAATGAAAAAAAATATCATTTTGTAGTAAGTGTATTTTTTATAGTCGTTGTTTTATATATGACGACCAGGAAATAGAATCTCCCGGCCGATTAAAATTAACCAATGTGTAACCTTTAAACTTTGTTTATGAACAACAATCATGCTTTTCAAAGTTCGAAATTTCTACGAGCTTTATTAGTCTTGTTCTTCATGACTGTATCCGTTCAGTGGACCTTTGCCCAACTGAATTTGAATGTCTCTCGTACGACGTTAGGTACAGTTATCGAACAGATCAAATCTCAATCTAAGTATCAATTTTTCTATGACGACAAGCTCGCTACTATGGCAGTGGAGAATGTCAAAGTGAAGAACGCATCTATAGAAGATGCCTTGAATGCTATCTTGAAAGGAAAAAACATTTCTTTTAAAGTAGAAGATAATATTGTTTATCTTTCAGAGAAGTCTGCTGCACCGCAAGAAGGTAATCAGCAAGGTAAAGAACGGACCATTACCGGACAGGTATCGGATGATATGGGACCTCTTATCGGTGTGAATGTATTAATAAAGGGTACAAGCATTGGGTGTATCACTGACCTTGATGGTAACTTTACGCTGACTACTACTGAGGCAAATCCGGTGGTACAGTTCTCCTATGTGGGTTACAAGCCACAGGAGGTTGCAGCCAAAGGACAGAATGCTATCAATGTGATGTTGGAAACTGACTCACAACTGATAGAAGAGGTGGTGGTAACTGCTTTGGGTATCAAGCGTGCAGAAAAAGCACTGAGTTATAATGTAACTCAAGTAAATGCAGAGTCAGCTTTAGCAGTGAAGGATGCGAACTTTATCAATTCTTTGAATGGTAAGGTTGCCGGTTTGAATATCAATGCTTCTTCTTCAGGTGTCGGTGGTGCAAGTAAAGTAGTGATGCGTGGTTCCAGAGGAATTGAACAGTCTTCAAATGCACTTTATGTAATTGACGGTATCCCTATGTATAGTCTAAGTTCTGCCGGTGGTTCAAGTGAGTTTGACTCACAAGGTACTACTGAGGCTATTGCCGATATTAATCCGGAAGATATTGAATCGATGTCTGTGTTGTCAGGTGCTGCCGCTGCCGCTTTGTATGGTAGTAACGCTTCCAATGGTGCTATTGTTATCACGACTAAGAAAGGTGCAGCAGGACGTGTTTCTTTAACAGTATCTAGTAATACTGAGATGTTGAATCCTTTTGTGATGCCCAAATTTCAGGATTGGTATGGTACGTCAGGTACTGACGGAAGCTGGGGAACCCGCTTAAATTCCAGCAATCGTTATGGCTATGATCCAAAAAGTGATTATTTCCAGACTGGTATTATTGGGACGGAAACTTTTTCGCTATCTACCGGTTCAGAGCATAATCAAACTTACTTATCAGCTGCTGCTGTAAATTCTCGTGGTATTGTCCCTAATAATAAATATGAACGTTATAACTTTACATTCCGTAATACGACTCAACTCCTGAACGATAAGATGACGTTGGATGTAGGTGCGCAATACATTATGCAGAAAGACCGTAATATGACTAATCAAGGTATTTATGCCAATCCTGTAGCTTCTGCTTATTTATTCCCACGTGGCAACGATTGGGAAGAATATAAGATGTTTGAACGCTATGATCCAGTTCGTAAATTATATACGCAATATTGGCCACAGGGTGGTGGTTCATATCGTTTGCAGAATCCTTATTGGATTAACTATCGTAATTTGCGTGAGAACGATAAAGATCGTTATATGTTGAGTGCATCTTTGTCCTATGATATTTTGGATTGGTTGAATATTGCCGGACGTGTGCGTATTGACAATTCATTGAATAATTATACTCAGAAATATTATGCATCAACTGAACCGACTATTGCTGAAGGTTCTGAAAATGGTTATTATGGTGTAACGAATACACGTGATAAACAAACATATGCAGACTTTTTGATTAATATTAATAAACGTTTTGGTGAAGATTGGTCGTTGACAGCTAATATTGGTGCTTCTTATTCAGATACTCGTTCAGAAGCGATGGGTGTGAAAGGCCCTATTCCAGCTGATGGCTTGGCTAACTATTTTTCAATAACTCAGTTGGACAAGCAGACCACCAAGCGTGAGGAAACTGGTTATCGTGAACAAACGCAGTCTGTTTTCGCTTCTGCGGAGGTTGGCTATAGAAATACTTATTATCTGACATTGACAGGACGTAATGACTGGCCTTCACAACTGGCAGGTCCAAAGTCTGTACAGAAGTCTTTCTTCTATCCTTCAGTGGGTGCTTCAGTTCTTTTGTCTGAGATATTAACTTTGCCGGAAAGTATTTCATATCTTAAGCTGCGTGCTTCATGGGCATCGGTAGGTTTGCCATTCAAGCGTTTCTTGGCTTATCCTACTTTTGAATGGGATAGCTCAACAGGTAAGTATAGTACAAAGTCAGCTTATCCTTTGTATGATTTGAAACCCGAACGTACTGACTCTTGGGAAGTCGGTCTTACAGTTCGTTTCCTGAAGAACTTTAACTTAGATGTTTCATTCTATAATACTAAAACTTATAATCAGACTATGGACACCCAAGAATTACCTACCGGAGGTTATAGTACTTTCTATGCGCAGACTGGTAATGTACGTAATCGTGGTGTTGAGCTTTCTTTGGGTTATAAGAATACTTGGAATAAATTTACTTGGAACACCAATTATACATTCAGTGCCAATAAAAACAAGATACTTAGTTTGATTGACGGGTATGTACATCCGGTGACAGGTGAAGTAATTTCTAAGACACAACTGGATATGAAAGGATTGTCGAATGCTCACTTTATTTTGAAAGAAGGTGGTTCCTTGGGCGATCTCTATTCTATGTCCGATTTGAAGCGTGATGCCAATAATAATATCTATGTGGATGCTGACGGTTCTGTTAAGACAGAGAGTTTGAAAGAAGGAATAAAGCTTGGCTCTGTATTTCCTAAAGCTAATATGGCATGGCGCAATGATTTTCAATATAAGAACTTTGGTTTTGGTTTCTTGCTGACGGCTCGTTTGGGTGGCATTGTTTATTCGGCTACACAAGCTACTCTTGATGCTAATGGGGTATCTGAAGCTTCGGCTATAGCACGTGACAATGGTGGTGTAATCATCAATGGGGGAGATGTAGTTAGTGCGGAAAAGTGGTACACAGCGATAGGTGGCGATAGCGGTATTCCGCAAATGTATACTTATAGTGCCACTAACTTACGTTTGCAAGAAGCATCTATTAGTTATACTATTCCCAGAGCTAAATTGAAGAATGTGATGGATATTACCCTTTCTTTGGTAGGACGCAATTTGTGGATGATTTATAGTAAGGCTCCTTTCGATCCAGAGGCTGTGGCTTCCACAAGTAATAACTATTATCAGGGTGTAGATTACTTTATGATGCCAAGCTTGCGTAGCGTGGGATTCAATTTGAAACTTAAATTCTAAAAGATTGAAAAGTATGAAAATAAATAGTACAATAGCAAAAATCATGGCTGCGGGAGCAATATTGTTCGGTAGTGTGGCTTGTACAGGAGATTATATAGACTATAACAAGAATCCGCATGAACCGGATTTGGATCAGATGTTGCCAGACGATTACTTGTTTAGTGCACTTCTGTTGAATATGCAGGATGTGATGATGCCTGAACAGGAAAACTTTTCTCAGTATGTGGATTGTTTAATGCCTGGCGGATTTTCCGGTTATGTTGCAGACTCTAACTTAGGTACCGGCTGGTCGGGGCGTTTTGCTACTTATAATCCGTCTGAGGCTTGGCTGAGAATACCTTTTGCGGATTTTTATGATAAATTCTATCCCAATTACTTTCAGTTGAAAGAGCAATGTGAGGATGAAGTATATCTCTCATTGGCAGAGTTATACCGCATTTGCACTATGTTGCGCGTGACTGATACGTATGGTCCGATACCTTATTCTCAGGTGGGTGTTAACAATGCCTTAAAATCGGGCTACGATTCTCAGGAACAAGTTTATAAGAAAATGTTTGAAGATTTGGATAACATTATAGATGTACTTACTACTTATTCTGCTCAGAATTTCAATCCCAGTGGTGATCGTATTTATGGTGGTAATACCAAAGCATGGGCTAAGTTTGCTAATTCTGTGAAACTTCGTATGGCTATGCGTATTGTATATGTTAACGAGAGTCTGGCAAAGCAAAAAGCTGAAGAAGCAGTTAATTCGGAAATCGGTGTAATGACTGTAAGTACGGATGGTGCTTACCATAAAGTTGTGGATCACAATCCATGGGAACGTTTCATGCCAAACTGGGGTGATGCTCGTATTTCTGCTGATTTGGTTTGTTACATGAATGGTTATAGTGATCCTCGTCGTGAAGTTTATTATGATAAGTCTACGTTTGCTACGAAAGGAGCTTATAAAGGTACGGAAGACTATGTTGGTCTGCGTCGTGGTATCAGACAGGGACAGTATAATTCATGGTCTCAAGGTTATTCTTGTATGAAGGTGACGGTGAGTGATAATATGCTTATCTTCCCAGCTTCAGAAGTCACTTTCTTACGGGCAGAAGGTGCTCTTCGTGGGTGGAATATGGGTGGAACGGCTAAAGCACTGTATGAAGAAGCTGTTAGTCTTTCTTTTGATGAGCGTGGTGTTTCAGGTGCTTCTGCTTATCTGACTAATTCTACAGGATTACCAACTGTCTACAAAGACCCGTTAAAGGGTGAGGATGGGCAGAAATATGATTACTCAGGCTCTACTAATTCTACGATAACTGTTGCTTGGGATGATGCGGCAGATTTTGAAACGAAGCTGGAAAGAATCATTACTCAGAAGTGGATTGCTATTTTCCCGAGCACTATGGAAGCATGGTCGGAATATCGTCGTACAGGATATCCTAAGTTGATGCCTGCGATGCACAATCTAAGTGACGGGGTAGTGGATGATGCTGAGGGAGCACGCCGTTTATCTTATCCTGCTGATGAGTATCGTGAGAATGGCGAAAATCTCGATGCCGCTGTTTCTGCACTTACTAAGGAATCAAGTAATAAGAAAGGTGATACAATGGCAACCCGAATCTGGTGGGATTGTAAGCCTGCTAAATAATTACTCAAAATAATCATTGAATAGTATGAAAAGAAATAAAAGTAATAAGATATTTGGAGCGTTGCTTCCCATATTGACCATGGCTTTGTTGGTATCATGTACTGATGTTGAAAGTATCGATATCAATCGCCCGGGACTCGAAGAACAGAGTCCGGAACTTTATGCCAAATATTTGGAGAACTTGAATGCATATAAAAGTTCTGACGACCATAAGGTGGCATACGCTTGGTTTGACAATAGTGTAAAAGCACCTTACAGTCGTGCTCATCACATTTCGGATATTCCCGACAGCTTGGATGTTGTTTCGATGATGTATCCGGCGGATTTGGCTGAATTTGAGTTAGCGGATATGGCTACTGTACGTAGAAAAGGTACAAAAGTGGTTTTTACAATCAGTTTTGACCGCATACAGAAAGAATATACAGATAAAGTGAAAGAGGGGGTAGAGACAGGTACTTTTAGTGTTTATTTGAAGGCAGAAGTAGATAGGCTGATAAGTTATGAATCTTCTTTTGACGGTATAATTGCAGAATACAAAGGAAAAAATCCTATTTATATGTCTGCGGCTGATAAGGAAGAGGCCAAGGCGAATCAGGATATTTTTTGGGGAACTGTTATGGCCTGGAAACAAGCCAATACAAATAAGTTGTTAACTTTTCAGGGCTATCCGGAGAATCTGATAGGGCAATCTGTACTGTCAGAATGCCGTCATATCATTCTGGCAACGGATGACGTAGATGCTGTTGAGGAATTATCGGTAGTTGCACGTAAGGCTATGCTTTCGGCTGGTACCCCGACAGATCGTTTTGTTGTGGCGGTTTCGACTATCTCTATGGATGCTGCCGACACCAAAACTGGATTTTATGAAAAGGCAAGAGCTATTAAAGAAGCTGCTTATTGGATTACGGAACCCTCTGCTGACTATACCAGAGCTGGTATTGCGATAT
This sequence comes from Bacteroides sp. MSB163, assembly GCF_036416795.1. Taxonomy (NCBI): domain Bacteria; kingdom Pseudomonadati; phylum Bacteroidota; class Bacteroidia; order Bacteroidales; family Bacteroidaceae; genus Bacteroides; species Bacteroides maternus. The sequence continues at coordinate 3,223,972 of NZ_CP143867.1, forward strand.
ACAACATTCAGAATGATTATTATAATGCTGATGCTATATATCCATGTGTGAAAGAGGCTATTAATATTATGAATCCTTCTCCTCGTAAATAAAAGAATAATATTATGAAACTGAAAAATTTATATTTAGTATCAATAGCATTATTGGCTGGGATGTTTGCAGCTTGCAGCGATGATACTGAGAATTTCGATAACCGTGTGTATATAAGCACTTCTGTCAAGGCCAGCACTGTATTGCTGAAGACAGAAACAGCGGAAGGTCAATTCCAATTGGCTTTGGCTAAACCTGAAGAAAAAGATATAAACGTGTCTTTAAAGGCCGATATGTCTTTGGTTGAAATGTATAATGCCGTTTATTATGATAAGGCTCAGAGTCTGCCGGTGGAATACTATTCTTTAGAGAATACAGAACTTGTTATTCCGGCAGGTACTGTTACCTCGGAGGCTGTAATGGTAAAATTCAAGAATCTGTTAAGTTTGGATAGTGAACAGGTATATGTATTGCCCGTAACCATTGAACAGGCAGGCATTGATGTTTTACAAAGTGCACGTACCATGTATTATGTCTTGAAGGGTGCCGCATTGATAAATGTGGTGGGTAATATTACCAAAAATTCTATTCATGTAGATTGGAAGAGGCCGGAAGTGGCTAATAATCTGAGACAAATGACAGCTGAAGCACTGATTCGTGTCAGCAAGTTCGACAAGATGCTTACGACGATTATGGGCATTGAAGGAAAATTCCTGATACGTATTGGAGATGCCGGCATTCCGCAGAATCAGTTGCAGATTGCTAATCCGGATCACAACGTAACCTCTGCCGACCTGTCTATTCCTACGGGAGAGTGGGTACATATTGCTGTAACATATGATGCGGATGCCAAGAAGATGATAGTTTATATTAATGGTAAGAATAAACTGGAAGATACGGTAGATGCTGGTGCTGTAAACTGGGGGCAAACCATGACAGATGAAGGCAATGGTTTTTGGATTGGTCATTCTTATAACCGTGACCGTTGGTTGGAAGGTGAAATTTCAGAATGTCGCATCTGGAACAAAGTATTGACTGCGGACGAAATCAATGCTAAAAACCATTTTTATTTGGTGGAACCGGATTCGGAAGGACTGGTGGCTTACTGGAAGTTTGATGAAGGAACAGGTCAGACAGTTACTGATTATACAGGTAACGGAAATAATGGGATGGCTCTAGACCCGATTTCCTGGGTTGAAGTGGCATTGCCTGAGAAATAAATCATTTTCTTTAAATAAAAAAACAGATGCTTATTATGAAATATCTGAATAATATAAAATTAAGTTTGGTGGCTGCCGTATTTGTATGCACCGGAACAGTCTTTACTGGCTGTGAAGATGATCTTACAATAAGTGGGTCTACTGACAAGTTAGAGACTGTGGACGGTGTATATGGCTATGTAAGGTCTGCAGCCGGAGCGCGTGAACTCACTCCAATTACTCTATTTGGAGATAAAGCGGGAACAGGACATCTTTTCTTTGAGCTGACTAAGGTAGCAGAGCAGGATGTTGCGGTGACTTTCAAAATAGACAAAGATGCTTTGGAAGCATATAATGAGGCCAATAATACATCTTACGAAATGTATCCGGTTGATAAATTGGGTTTAGCTAATGGTGGTAAGATTACAGTGAAGGCCGGTGAAAAGAAGTCTGCTTCGATGGAATTGAATATCAGTGCGGGAGGCACGATAGGTACAACTTACGCTGTAGCTATTTCAGCTACAGCAGACGGTGGTGCAACTGTTTCTACCAACAATCAGACATACATTTATTTGGTAAAGCCACAACCTACATATCCTGTGCGTGGAACTGCTCGTGATGTTAAAACACTTTGTTTTGTAGAGGTGAATAATGAAAATATTCTGAACTGCGGTGAATATACGATGGCTAAGGATGGGACTCCTTTCTTTGATGTAGTCAGCATTTTTGCCGCTAATATCAACGTGGATAGTAAAACGGGACGTGCGCATATATTTTGTAATGATCAAGTTTCTTTCTTGTTGAAGAATGCTGATCAGATTATTCGTCCTTTGCAGGCAAAAGGTATTAAGGTGAATATGACTATACTGGGCAATCACGATGAATCCGGTATGAGTAGTTTATCTAAGGAAGCTGCCGAAGATTTTGCTAAGGAATTGAAAGCTTATGCTGATATTTATGGTTTGGATGGTTTCGATTTTGACGATGAGTATTCAAATTATTCGGAGAATCCAAGTCCGGGGTTTGAAGAGCGTTCCAGTGCAAATTATTGCCGCCTGATGTATGAGTGCCGTAAGATTATGCCTGACAAATTATTAGGTATTTATGAATATCTGCTATATGATGCTCCTAACGGTTCTGTGGAGGGCAAAAGTGCAGGTGAATTGGTGGATTATATGTGCTATGGAACTTATCAGAGATATGCGAAAGGGCGTGAGGAAAACTTTGCAGGGCTGCCTAAGTCTAAGTATGGTCCTTATTCATTGAAGATTAACAAAGAATATACTGGTGGTTGGGATAACTTTAATCAAGAAACTATTCAGGATTTGAAAGATGCCGGATATGGTTTGCAGGTGTTCTATAATCCTGAACCTGGAATTTTTAGTTACGACCATTACTTCACAGCAGTATCTAAAGTGCTGTATGATGACGAAGTAGAGTGGACTGGTAAGTATTATGAAAGAACCGGTTTCAGTACCATTAACGCTACGAGGGCTATTTACGAATCCTATCTGGGTGAATGGTCAGTTACTTCCAGCAATTCTTTGTATGTATATGTAGATGAAGAGAATAATCCACGTTGGTGGGATTGGGGTGGTTCGCAAAAGTTCAACATCCGTATTGAGGAAAAGGAAGCAGGAAAGAGTTATTATGTATATGGCTGGGGTACTTATCCTGAAATTACCAATAAATATCCGTTGGTAATGGAGTACAATGATTATGACGGGTTTATCTATATTTCTTGTCCGCAAACAATTCATGAAGCAGACGAAGCGGATCCCATCACATGGGAAATGCGTTTGGGAACATATGGAAAGGTAAATGTCTGGAGTTTCTATGATTATACGAACCCGATCAGCGGATACGTCACTGTAGGCGGAACAGTTATTAATATGACCGGACCTGGCAACCGCTGGGGTATTGATCCATGTCATGATGTGGATGGAACATTTGTTCCGCCCCATATGGATGTGAAATATCATATTACAGAAAATTACACATTGGTGAAGAACTGATAAGATTAGTGTTTAACCTTTGTCAATACGAGCCTTGTCTTGACCTCAGGATGAGGCTCGTAATATAATCAGCAGCATGAAACAGCATCTTATATCATTAGTCCTATTTTTCTCTTTTCTGTTGAGCGGTTGTATGCCTCTCAAACAGGCAGAGGTCACTTCTCCCGATGGGCACATCCGTTTAGCCTTTGCTTTGGACGGTAATAATAGCATGACTTATCAAGTCAGTGTAGGAGACACCGTCTTCATCACCCCTTCTTTATTAGGTTTCACAGCCAAGGACGGAGTGAATCTTGCCGAAGGTTTCAAGGTCATAAACACCGACTTCACCACCCATGACGAAACCTGGACCCAACCTTGGGGAGAAAACAAAACCATCCGCAACCATTACAACGAAATGGTTGTTCACTTGTCCGATGCGGTAAACACGAAACTGACTTTGCGTTTCCGCATTTTCGATGATGGATTAGGATTTCGCTATGAATATGAAGTTCCCGGAGCTGACAGTATTCTGGTGACAGACGAACTGACTGCGTTCAATATAGCACAGGATGGCACTTCGTGGTCCATACCTGCCAATTCTGAAACATACGAATTGCTATATCGTACACAGCCTGTCAGCCGGATAGACAATGCCAATACTCCCATGACCTTCAAGACAGGCGGCATATACGCCAGCATCCACGAAGCCGCATTGACGGACTTCCCCGAAATGACACTGAAGAATACCGGAGGTTGCCACTTCAAGGCCGAACTGGCTCCCTGGCCCGACGGCATAAAAGCCCGCATAGCCGGAGGACGTTTTAAAACTCCCTGGCGCACCTTGCAGATTGCCCCGAAAGCAGTGGGACTGATTAACTCAGGACTCATCCTCAACCTGAACGAACCGTGTGCACTGGAAACCACGGACTGGATACGTCCGATGAAATATGTGGGCATCTGGTGGGGAATGCATCTGGGCGTGGAAAGCTGGGTCATCAACGACCGTCACGGCGCTACCACCGGGAATGCCAAACGATATATTGACTTTGCCGCCGCCAACAACATAGAAGCAGTGATGTACGAAGGCTGGAACGAAGGCTGGGAAAACTGGGGCGGGACGCAGACATTTGACTACACTAAGCCCTATGCTGATTTCGATATAAAAGAGATAGCCCGCTACGCCCGTGAAAAAGGCGTTGAGATTATCGGACACCATGAAACCGGTGGCAACATCCTCAACTACGAGAAGCAGCTGGATAAAGCCTACAAATGGTATGCCGACCTGGGCGTCCATAGTGTGAAGACCGGTTATGCCGGCGGACTCCCCAACGGGCACAACCATCACGGGCAATACAACGTGCGCCATTACCGTAAAGTAGTGGAGACCGCCGCTAAATATCATACTACGCTCGACGTGCACGAACCTATCAAAGATACGGGTATCCGTCGCACCTATCCCAACATGATGACCCGTGAGGGTGCCCGTGGTATGGAATGGAACGCCTGGAGTGAAGGTAATCCGCCCGAGCATCATGTGATGCTGCCTTTCACCCGTTTGCTGGCAGGTCCTATGGATTATACGCCCGGCATATTCGACATCATGTACGAGCGGGCCAAGAAGTCCCCACACCGCAAGCAGTGGAATATGAAGGACAGCAAAGACTGCCGCATCAACACCACATTGGCAAAGCAGATAGCCAATTGGGTGATACTTTACTCCCCCTTGCAGATGGCGGCGGACATGATCGAGAACTACGAAGGACATCCTGCTTTCCAGTTCTTTCGCGACTTTGATGCCGACTGTGACTGGTCGGAAGCGCTGGCCGGTGAACCGGGAGAGTTTGTGGTCATTGTCCGTCGAGCAAAAGATAAGTACTTCCTGGGAGCTGCAACGAATGAAGAAGCGCGTAAAGTGGATGTTAAGTTAGACTTTTTGGAAAAGGGTAGGGTATACCGTGCCTTAATCTATGCCGATGGAGAGGGTGCCGACTGGGAACTTAATCCTACGGCTTATGAAATCATTGAGAAACTGGTGACTGCCGATGACACCCTGACAGTCTCTATGGCAAGAGGCGGCGGACAAGCCATCAGCTTTATGCCTGCCTGACATGAAAACGTAATACAATCAAAATATGAAGAAGAACATGAAAATCAATTCTATGCTGATGAGCGGTCTTCTTTTGCTGATGTACGGTTGTACGCCGGCAATGCAGGATTACTCATCCTACGTCAATCCCTTCATCGGTACGGGAGGACACGGGCACACTTATCCGGGGGCGGTGGTGCCTAACGGAATGATTCAACCCAGCCCCGACACACGCATTTATCAATGGGACGCTTGTTCCGGTTATTATTATGCTGACTCTACCATCAACGGATTTTCGCATACGCATCTCAGCGGTACAGGCTGTGGAGATTATGGTGATGTGTTGCTGATGCCTACCGTGGGCAAGCAGGACTATCATCCGATGGGAGAGGAGAGTCAGCAGATGGCTTATGCTTCCGCTTTCTCTCACGAGAACGAGACGGCTCAGCCCGGTTATTATTCGGTGTTCCTGGATCGCTATAAAGTGAAGGCTGAACTGACCGCCACCCGGCGTGCGGCTATCCACCGTTATACTTTCCCGAAAGCGGAAGATGCGGGATTCATCCTTGACCTGGATTACAGTCTGCAACGCCAGACGAATGAAGAAATGGAACTGGAAGTAATCAGCGACACCGAGATACGCGGGCGTAAGAAGACGGTATATTGGGCTTTCGACCAATACATTAATTTCTATGCCAAGTTCTCCAAACCGTTCACCTATACTTTGGTGACCGATTCTATGGCACTGGACGAAGGCGGACCGTTGCTGCCCACGGCTAAAGCATTGTTGCAGTTTCAGACCGGAGCCGGCGAACAAGTCCTTGTGAAAGTAGGAGTTTCTGCCGTGGATATGGACGGAGCACGCCGGAATGTGGAGGCTGATATACCCGGATGGGACTTTGACAGTGTGCGCAGTGCCGCCCGCAATTCATGGAACGATTATCTGTCGAAAATAGATATTGAAACCAACGATGATGACCAGCGGATTATGTTCTATACCGCACTTTATCATACGGGTGTACAACCCAATCTGTTTACGGATGCCGACGGACGCTATCTGGGCATGGACCTGAAGCCCCACCAAGGCAGTGTGAAAAATCCTGTCTACACGGTTTTCTCTTTGTGGGATACTTTCCGTGCCTATCATCCCCTGATGACGATTATCGATCCGGATTTGAACCAGGCTTTTATCCGTTCGCTCATCCTGAAGCAGCGCGAAGGCGGCATCTTCCCTATGTGGGAACTTGCAGGCAATTATACCGGAACCATGATTGGCTATCATGCCGCATCCATCATTGCCGATGCCTACACAAAAGGTTATCGTGATTTTGATGTGCAAGACGCCTACAAAGCCTGCATCCGTGCTGCGGAATATGATACCACCGGCATCCACTGTCCTCCGCTGGTATTGCCTCATCTGATGCCGCAAGCCAAATACTGGAAGAACAAGATAGGCTATGTGCCTTGCGATAAAGACAACGAATCGGTGGCCAAAGCATTGGAGTATGCTTATGATGACTGGTGCATTTCGCTATTGGCGGAAGCTCTGGGTGATAGACCTAATCAGGAGAAATATGCAGCGTTCGCCAAAGGATACCAGGTTTATTTCGACGCTTCCACCCGCTTCATGCGCGGACTGGACAGTGAAGGTAACTGGCGCACGCCTTTCAATCCTCGTTCTTCCAATCACCGCAATGATGATTATTGTGAAGGCACCGCCTGGCAATGGACTTGGTTCGTGCCTCATGATGTGGACGGATTGGTGGATCTTATGGGAGGCCGTGAGGCTTTTATCGGCAAGCTGGACTCTTTGTTCATCGCTCCTTCGGCTATGGAAGGTGAATCGGTATCCGTTGACATTTCAGGTCTGATAGGGCAGTATGCGCATGGAAATGAGCCAAGCCACCACATCGCACATCTATATAATTATGTCGGTCAGCCTTGGAGAACGCAGGAATTGGTGGACGAAGTGCTTCATACCCTTTACTTCAATGATCCTGACGGCTTGTCGGGCAACGAAGACTGTGGGCAGATGTCGGCATGGTTCATTCTCAATTCGATGGGATTCTATCAGGTGTGTCCCGGTAAGCCTGTGTATTCCATTGGCCGGCCGCTGTTCAATAAGGCAACCATACAACTGAAGGATGGAAAAACTTTCACAGTTGTAGCGCATGGCAACAGTCGCGAAAATAAGTATGTGCAGAAGATGCTTTTGAACGGTCGGGAGTTGGTGGAACCTTTCTTCAACCATCAGGATATTGTGGACGGTGGAACGTTAGAGTTGACGATGGGGGATAAACTGGTGATTGAAAAGAAATAGGACGAAAAGAGGTCGTAAGCATTCGGTTTCTTGCACCTCTCTTTGTTTCCTCAGCTCTACGTAAAACGCCTGAGATTTTCCAAATCACAGGCGTTTTACGTAGAGCAGCTCCGTTGTTCATTTCTTCCAGTTAAAAGGTAACAACCCAGAGTAATCATTGCTTTTTTCCATTTCTGTATCCTGCATTCTTATCAGTACATCCTCCATCCATTCTTTGGGATTGATTTTATTCTCCTCTCCACCTCATAAAGTTTCTCTATTTCGTCCAACGCATGCTTTGTCCTTGGCGGATCATTTCCTTTGGCCTCCACGAACTTGCGCTTGACATGCACCCGACAGTACAGGTGTAGTGTTCCCGGGCGGTCATTCTCCAAAGCGGGGTGAGGCGTTTCATCGGTCATGACATAATAGCTGTTACGGACCAGCTCCTGCAGCTCGTTCACTTCTTCCTAATTCCGTTCCGGCTAATATTCATTTAAAGAAGCACTTTTTTGCAAAAAACTTTCGGAAGTATGAAAATGTTACATGATGATATCGGGACGGAATATAGTAAAACCGGCCTGTACCCGCTCAAGAGATAGCTATGGCACAACTTTTGCAAGGCTACACCCTTTTCTATGGATGGTGTGGCCATCACCTCCAAAGGGTGTAGCCATCCGGGAGAAAAGGTGTAGTCCTGCCGGAAGAACGGTTTACTTACACCGGAATTGATGAATGTTATTTGACAAGTAATCCAACATGCAGCTTACAGATTAGACCACGCCTGTTTCCTGGAAGGTTTGTGTACGGTCAGGAGCTCATTCAGGCGGCTCCATGGGATGGGAAGGAAACCGATGGAGACTTCCTCACGGTGCAGACGATACAAACCTGTACTCAGGCGACGGGATTCCAGATGATATACTCACTGTCGGTGCGATACAGAAGGGACAGTTGACGGCGGGAACGTTCTATAAAGACATGACAGCTCTCTTCCTGCAAGGGGGAACCTGTGTATCGGAGCACTCTACCACAAAGGCCGTCAATATCTTTGTTGAAATTGGAACAACAGGGATAAAGATAGTAGTGCCAGAAAGGACAGCTACGGAAAAGAACAAGACCCAAAGGCAACAGCAAATCCTCAGCAGAACTTATCCCAAGGCTGGAAACAGGGGACCTTATAACGGCGGCCACCGTCAAAAATGAAAAGAATGGAGTCAAAGTGATTCGGTTCGGAAAGAAGGCTGCGTAGCTTGTCACTTATCCGGTGTGTATTCTTCTTAAGCTCTTCCGGAAGCGATAAATAAGAGTAGAAGAGGTAAATAATCCTTCAACTCATTGCGAAGCAATTCTATAGTTCTTTGTTTATAGCGGTTGACAGATTTCACGCTGAGATTCAACTCTTCTGCAATTTCTGCATGGGTTTTCCCTTTGAAGAAACTTTCGATAAAGACGGTACGGTAATTATCAGGAAGTTTGTTCAGAGTCTCATATAGCATCCGGTAAAGTTCATCCAATGTATATACGCTGTCCGCTTCGGTTTCGTAGACAGGAGTCTTTTTGCGGATTATTTCCGCATAATTCCATTCGTACTCCTGATGTTTTAGGAAATTCAGACAACTATTTTTTACACACATCTTAATGTAGCCTAATGTGGTATCAGAGTCTGCCTCAAAAGTTTCTATTTTATCCCATAGTGAAGTAAATACGTCGGAAACAATATCTTCTCGTGTTTCTTTATCTTCTATAAATCTTTTTGCATACAGACAGAAAGGTGCGTAATATTCCTCGTAAAGTAGCTTGAAAGCCTGTTCCTTATCATGTCTTAGGAAAGATATTTTCATACTAATTAGATTTGTTGAAGCGTTTTAATCGGGCAAATATATAATAAGAAAGTAACATAATGCTCTTTTTCTTCTTTTTTTTGCCGGAATGAAAAAAAATCTCAGTTTGCTTGTCCCTTTTAAAAATCCCAGTTGTATTATATATGTAATTGCAATTATAAATACATTTTTTTTGAACAGGAGTTATGGAAAATTTGAATCCCGAATCATTGCTACAAAAAGCGCAGGCATTGGGAGATGATATTAAAGAAATAGAATCTATTGATGTGGAGCATGCTTATCGGCGGATGCGACAAAAGATAAAAAGCAGTCGGCGGAAGATGATTTACAATCAATGTATGCGTTACGCTGCATTTTTGACGTTGCCATTGTTGCTGGCTTCGTTGACTTTGGGATATCTGTATTTCCATAAACCGGTAGTAGACGAGAAATATGCCGAAGTAACGGCAGCCATGGGATCAGTGATACGATATGAACTTCCTGACCACTCTGTAGTATGGTTGAATGCCGGCAGTACTCTGCGTTATCCGACGGTGTTCCGGAAAGACAATCGGAATGTAGATCTGAAAGGTGAGGCGTATTTTGAAGTTCAGGCCGACAGGGAACGTCCTTTTTATGTAAACACATCGAATGGGTTGAGCGTATATGTATATGGTACGAAGTTCAATGTAGCTGCTTATGAGGAGGATGACTGTATAGAAACTGTGCTGGAAAAAGGTAAGGTAAATGTGATAACCCCCAATCGGGAAACAATGGTATTGTCGCCCGGTGAACAGTTGATTTACGAGAAACAGAGTCAGAAATGGACAAAGCATAAAGTGGATGTTTACGAGAAGGTAGCCTGGAAAGATGGAAAATTAATATTCAGAAATGCATCGCTGGAAGAAATCTTCAAGCGTCTGTCACGGCATTTCAATGTGGAAATTCAGTTTAACAATAGGTCTGGAAAAGAATATAGATACCGGGCTACTTTCCGGAGCGAAACTTTGCCGCAGATATTGGATTATCTGGCAAAATCGGCAGCACTGAAGTGGAAGGTGGAAGATGCGGCGCAACAGGCGGATGCTACCTTTACGAAGACAAAAATTACAGTCAACTTATATTAGTAACCTTTTAAAAACCTGAAGAGCCTATGATATAGCATAAAGAAATGAAAAACAAAAAAGGAAGAAAGCTGTCCCCACAGCCTCCTTCCAGGAGATTTTAAAGATTCGCGGAAAAGAGTCTCGCAAACGCTAACCGGGAATCAAACCTTAGTTCATTGAGTAATAAACTTTAGTTAACCGCAAATGTATGAAAAATAATCATTCATTTAATGCATTATGCCTTAAATATACCTTAAATATAAAACTTCCTTTACCTATGAGGATAAGTCTGATACTACTTTTTGCTGTTGTATTGCAGCTTCCCGCCGAGAATGGGTATGCCCAGCGCACCCGAATGCCTTTTTCTATGGAGAATGTTTCTGTAGAGCAAGTGTTGAATAAAATAGAGGAAAACTCCGATTATGTATTCCTTTATAATGATAAGACGATTCAGACGAATCGTATAGTTTCGGTGAAAAATAAATCCGGGAAAATTATAGATGTGCTGAATGATATCTTCCGTGGGACCAATGTTACGTATACGGTCATGGACAAACAAATCATTCTGTCTACCAAACAGGTTGCCCAGCAGGAACCTCAGATAAAAGTGACCGGTGTGGTGAAAGATGCAACCGGAGAACCGCTGATCGGTGTGAATGTCAAAGTAAAAAATGCTCCCACCGGTGCCATTACGGATTTGGATGGTCAGTTCAATCTGATCGTAAATAAAGGTGATGTACTGGAAATATCTTATGTGGGATATACTACACAGAATGTAACCATAGTTAACGATCAGGCCTTGAATATTTTGCTGCAAGAAGATGCACAGAAGCTGAATGAAGTGGTTGTTACAGCTCTTGGTATTAAACGTGCAGAGAAAGCATTGAGCTATAATGTACAAAAGGTTGATCAGGATGAACTTGTAAAAGTGAAAGATGCTAACTTTGTTAATTCCCTGAATGGTAAAATTGCCGGTGTAAGCATCAATAAAAGTGCCAGTGGTGTAGGTGGCGCTACCCGCGTGGTGATGCGTGGCGCAAAGTCAATCGAAGGTGATAATAATGCTTTGTATGTGGTGGACGGTATTCCTTTATTCAACACCAATATGGGGAATACGGATAGCGGCATTATGGGTGAAGGCAAAGCCGGCACTGAAGGTATTGCAGATTTTAACCCTGAAGATATTGAAAGCCTTTCTGTACTGAGTGGCCCTTCGGCTGCGGCTCTATATGGTAGTAGTGCCGCCAATGGTGTGATCCTGATTACTACAAAGAAAGGTAAGGAAGGTAAACTGCAAATTTCTGTCTCTTCTTCTACCGAATTCAGCAAGGCATATATGACTCCGGATTTTCAGAATACGTATGGAAACAAGAAGGATGCGTATGATAGCTGGGGAGAAAAACTGGCAACTCCGTCAAACTACGACCCGAAGAATGATTTCTTCAATACAGGTACCAACTTCATCAATTCATTGACATTGACTACGGGGACAAAACAGAACCAGACATTCGCTTCTATTTCGTCTACCAATTCTAAAGGTATCGTGCCTAATAACGCTTATGACCGTCTGAACTTTACCATTCGCAATACCGCTACCTTCTTTAATGATAAGTTGCAGCTTGATCTTGGAGCATCTTATGTGAAGCAGAAAGATAGAAATATGGTTTCGCAAGGCCAGTATTGGAATCCGGTGATGGCTGCCTATCTGTTCCCGCGTGGTGAGAGTTTTGAAGCGATTAAAACATTTGAAACCTACAATGACGGGCGTAAGATTCCTCAGCAGAATTGGCCTGTAGCAGATCCGGTTTATGCTTCTCAAAACCCTTATTGGACGGCATATCGTAATGTGGCTACCAATGAAAAGAGTCGTTATATGTTCAATGTAGGATTGACTTATAATATAACCGATTGGTTGAATGCTGCTGCCCGTTTTAGAATGGATGATACTCAGGTACTGTTTGAACGTAAGATTTTCGCCACTTCTGATCAGAAATTTGCAGAAGGTAAGAAAGGACATTACGGATACAGTAATTATAACGATCGTCAGGAATATGCCGACTTTATGATGAATATCAACAAGCGTATCAAGGACTTCAGTCTTTCTGCCAACTTGGGTTGGAGTTATTCCAATTATTGGTTGTTAGAGAGAGGGTATAAGGGCACTTTGCTTGGTGTAACCAACGATTTTAATGCTGTCAATATAGATCCCGCCAACGGCCGTATTTCTGAAAAGGGAGGTGATAGCCGTGTGCGCAATCATGCTGTTTTTGCCAATGTGGAATTAGGCTGGAAGAGTATGCTCTATCTGACGCTGACCGGACGTAATGACTGGAACTCTCGCCTCGTAAACACGAATGAAGAATCTTTCTTTTATCCTTCTGTCGGTTTGTCAGCCATCGTTTCCGAGATGGTGAAATTGCCTGAATTCATCTCTTACCTGAAGTTGCGTGGTTCGTTCACCGAAGTTGGTGCACCGATTTCCCGTTCGGGGTTGACTCCGGGTACGGTGACAACACCTATTTCAGGCGGTGCTATGAAAGAGACCTTTATTTATCCGTTCACTGACTTCAAGGCAGAACGTACTAAATCGTATGAATTCGGTTTGAGTTTGCGCTTGTGGAATAAACTGAGTGCGGAGATCACTTACTATCATTCTAATACAAAGAACCAGACTTTCTTGGGAAGCCTTCCGGAATTTACCGGTTATAAACAGATTTATCTGCAGGCGGGTGATGTGGAGAACCGTGGTTGGGAAGCTTCATTAGGCTACAATGATAAGTTAAGTAATGGACTGGCTTTTTCTTCTACACTCACTTTCTCACGCAATATCAATGAAATCAAAGAGATGGTAAATGGCTATCATACCGATTTGTTGGATGATCCGATTCAAATTTCTGAAGTGAAGAAAGATAAAGGCCGTATTATCTTAAAAGAGGGTGGCAGCATTCATGATATTTATGCCAATACGTTCCTGAAGAAAGATCACCAAGGGTATGTGGAAATAAAAGCCGATGGTACGTATGGTGTAGAAGCTGGTGACCCCGTTTATTTAGGAAAGGTAGCTCCAGACTTTAATATGGGATGGAACAACGCCTTGTCATATAAGGGATTTGGGGTAAGTTTCTTAATTAATGGACGCTTTGGTGGTATAGTAACGTCTTCTACCGAGGCATTGCTTGATCGTTTTGGTGTCTCAAAACGTTCGGCTGAAGCACGTGATGCGGGAGGTGCCTTATTGCCGGGACAAGGTAGAGTAGATGCAAAGACTTATTATCAGATGATTGGTACGGGAGGTTATGAAACTTCCGGATATTATGTCTACAGTGCTACTAATATCCGTTTACAAGAGTTGACATTCAGTTATACGTTGCCTAACAAATGGTTTAAAAATGTGCTGAAGGACGTTACACTTTCATTTATCGCAAACAATCCATGGATGTTGTATTGTGAAGCTCCGTTTGACCCCGAATTGACCCCTTCTACCGCTACTTACGGGCAAGGTAATGATTATTTTATGCAGCCAAGCGTGCGTAGCTTTGGCTTTGGTATTAAATTTAAATTGTAATAGACCGCTTTATTATGAAAAAGATAAATAAATATAAACTCTTAGCAAGTATATGCGCCATGTCGCTATTAGTGTCATGTGATTATGAGAATATCAATACAGATCGTCAGGGAATGACTGACGAAGAAGGTATACGAGATGGCTTTGCTGTAGGTGGATCAGTGACAAGTATGCAAAAAACAGTTTTTCCTGTGGGGACACAAGCCGATGATACGGATATTATTAATCTTTATCAGACTGCTTATCATCTTTCAGGAGATTGTTGGAGTGGTTTTTTCGGACAGAATAATGATTGGGGAGGCAATTCGCACCCGACTTATTATTTGTTGGATGCTATGATTTCGTCTACCTATACAAGTGCGTACACGAATGTGCTCGTTCCTTGGAAAAAATTGAAAGCTTCTGCTGAAAAGAACAATACCCCTGAAGTTTTTGCATTGGCGCAAATACTGAAAATTTCAGCATGGCACAAAGCGCTGGAGTCGTTCGGACCAATACCTTATTCTCATGCGGCGGATGCAACAATGAACATTCCTTTTGATTCAGAGAAAGATGTGTATACGGCCATGTTTCAGGATTTGACTGAGGCCATTGACGTATTGACGTTGAAAGCTGAAGGTGGGGTCGTTCTGATGGAAGATTTCGATGCCGTTTATGCGGGGGATACTAGGAAATGGGTGAAGTATGCCAATTCATTGATGCTTCGTTTGGCTATACGTATTCGTTTTGCCGATGAGGGAATGGCTAAAAAATATGCACTTCAGGCAGTTACACACTCTATTGGTGTAATGACTAATAAGGATGAAGAAGCGCAAATGAGTGTGGGGGCAGGCATTACTTTCCGCAACAACATTAACTGGTTGTCTGAACAGTACAATGAAACACGTATGGGATCGTCTATATTTTCTTATTTGATGGGCTATAAAGATCCTCGTTTAAGTGCTTATTTCAAGCCGGTAGATGCAACTAGCGAGTTTGGACAATTAGCTGACGATGGTAAAAAATATCAAGCTGTACCAGCCGGACATCGTTATGGTCAGAATGATGTTTATAAGTTATTCTCTAAACCTAAAATAGAAGATAGTACTCCTACTTACTGGATGCGTGCTTCTGAAGTTTATTTCTTACGTGCTGAAGCTGCTTTGGTATGGGGAGGCGAGTTTGGAAGTGCCGATGAACTCTATAAACAAGGTATTGCAATGTCATTCCAGGAAAATGGCATTTCCGCTTCTGTTGATAACTATATGAACTCTGATGAGATACCTGTAAAACATGAATTTGGAGGACGTTATTCTTGTAGTTTTGCTGCACCTCATGCTGTTACTGCCAAGTTTGAGGGTGGTCAGGAAGAGAAACTGGAGAAAATTATCATTCAGAAATGGATCGCACTCTTTCCGAATGGCCAGGAGGCCTGGACAGAATGGAGAAGAACCGGTTATCCGGATTTGAATCCTGTAATGGTGAACGAAGGTTCATTCCAAGGGGCTACTGTTGAAGGAGGCGTTCGCCGTATGATTTATCCCGCAAGTTTCAAAGATACAGAAGAGTTAAAAGCTGCTTTGCAGTTGTTTAATAATGGTCAGGGCGGTGAAGATAAGTCTTCTACCTGTTTATGGTGGGATTGTAAGCGATAATCTATAGAAACAGTTTTAATACAATAATGAAGAATATGAAAGCATTAAAAAAAATATTATATATCATTCCGTTACTGAGCATGATGGCAACATCTTGTACGGATGTAGAAAATATAGAAATTGATCACATCGGTGGATACAACACCTTGGATAATGCGAAGAGTGAAGCTTATTATGCCAACTTGCGTGAATATAAAGCAACCGCCAATAACTATGGTCGTCCCGTAGCGTTTGGATGGTTTTCTAACTGGACTCCATCGGGAGCGATGCGAAAGGGGTATTTGTCTTCTGTACCCGATAGCATGGATATTATATCTATGTGGAGTGGTGCTCCCGGAAGATTCGAGATAACGGAAGCACAAAAGAAAGACAAGGAATTTGTGCAGAAAGTAAAAGGTATAAAATTGTTGGAAGTTAGTCTGCTTTCGCATTTAGGAAAGGGAAGAACCCCTAATTCTGTTTATGCGGAAGTGGAAAAGAAGGCTAGAGAAGAAGGATGGTCTGATTCAAAACTTGCAACGGAACGAAAATATGCACGTTGGGATTTTTGGGGATTTACCTCTCATGATTTGTATAATACAGAAAATCTGGAGGAAGCATTATCCAACTTTGCCAAAGCACTTTGTGACTCATTGGTAGTAGGTGAATGGGATGGCTTTGATATTGACTGGGAACCGGTCAGTGGTTTTAATGATTCCGATGGTACTTTACATAATGAAAACATTGGATTTCTGGTTAAAGAAATGGGGAAATACATTGGTCCTAAAAGTGACCCGGAAGGGAAAGGACATAAACTATTGTGTATTGATGGTCATGTTAATAGTTTCTCTGACGAAATAAATGATTATATAGATTATTGGATAATACAGGCTTACGGTTCATCTCAACCCGGTTTTTCAGTACCGGGGAATATGCCTGAAAAGGTCATTATAACAGATGACTTTGAGTCTTCTGCTTCAAGTGGTGGGGTTTTATTAAGGCAAGCAGCTCATATGCCTGACGAAGGATATAAAGGTGGTGTTGGAGCCTATCGCTTTGATAATGATTATGACAATACACCTGATTATAAGTGGATGCGTCAAGCGATACAAATTAACCAACGTGTGTTCAATGAATGGAAAGTTGAGCAGGGGAATAAAAAGGAAAATAAGTAAATTAAATTTTAGAATCTAAAGGATATGAGTAAATATTTATTGAAATATATAGCATTTTGCTTTATTGTCATGCTGTTAGGTAGCTGCAATGATAGCGAAAGTGATTTGTTGGAACCTAAGGTTTATTTTGAAAACAAGGAATATGTAATTGAAGTAACTGATGCAGAAGCAATAACTCATGATTTGCAGGCACGGGTATCTTCTTTATATCCTATTTCGGTAGAGGTGTCCTATGAGGTAGCGGATCCTAGCGTTGTAGAAGCGTATAATAAGAAATACGGTACGGAATATGAAACTTTTGAGGCATCTAATGTGAAGCTGGGTAGTGGCTCCTCTGTAGTGCCTAATGGTCAGGTGTATGCGGAATTGGTTTCTTTGCAGTTTTCTAATCTGAAAAGTATAGAAGAGGGAAAGTCTTATCTTCTGCCAGTGCGTATCAAGTCATCTTCTTTGCCTGTTATTGAAGGAAGAGATATTGTCTACTTTGTTGTCACTAAACCGGTACGTATTATGAAAGTGGCTAAGGTTTATAGTAACTATATCAAGGTTCCTCTGATGCCGGGTACACTGTTCACTTCCATTACGTATGAGGCATTGATTAATGTGAGTTGGTTTGGAAGTAACAATACGGTTATGGGGTGTGAAGGTAAGTTGATTTTCCGTATTGGCGATACGCCTTTGGTATTATCTAATCATTTGCAGATTGCCGGTAGCAAGGAGTTCAGCGTTTCGAAAGGGCTGGAAGCAGAGAAATGGTATCATGTAGCATTCTCGTACGACCAACCAACTGGAAAGGCTGCCATCTATATCAATGGTGAGAAGGCTTCGGAAGCTACTTGGGATACGCCTAACTTTGACCTTACGGCCAATGCAGGAGGGTTCTTTATCGGAAAAGTGGCAGGATTCATGTGGGGTGAACGTCCATTCTTTGGTCGCATGAGTGAAGTCAGACTTTGGAATGTATCTCGTACGGAAAACCAAATAAAGCAGAATATGATTACCGTTGATCCGAAATCAGAGGGACTTGCCGCCTATTATAAACTGAACGGAACAGACCAGTTCCAGGATGGAGATACCTGGAAAGTGAAAGATGCTTCGGGGCATGGTATGGATGGTCTGGTCAATGGAGGACGTTCAGCTCTCAATATTATTGATTTGGATGAACCGGTAACCATAAAATAACTTTATAGTTGAAGCTCAGAAAGGCTTTATAGTCTTGTTTACTATAAAAACAAGCCTTGTTTTACAGTAAAATGCAAGTTTTTGTAGTTAATAGTTACAGGAACTTGCATTTCTGTTTTAGAATGAAACAACAGGAGATATGCTAATTAAAATTAAAATTGAAACTCTAAGGGTAGTATTTCAACAAAGTGAGTTGTATTATTGATACATAGTGCAAAAAAGAGCGTCAATGCTCATTAAACTGAATTTAATAATGAAAAACATGAAATCCATTGCAAAGCAGGCGAGTGCTTTCCTATTACTGGGAATGGCGGTTTGTAGTTGTACATATGTGCTTCAGCAACAAGACCACGCATCCTACGTGAATTCCTTTATCGGTACAGGCGGACATGGACATACATATCCCGGAGCGGTAGTTCCAAACGGGATGATTCAACCCAGCCCTGATACGCGTATTTATCAGTGGGATGCTTGTTCCGGCTATTATTATGCTGACTCCACGATCAACGGTTTCTCACATACCCATCTCAATGGCACCGGCTGTGGTGACTATGGTGACGTATTGCTGATGCCCACCGTAGGACAGCAAAGCTATCAGGCTATGGGGACGGAAAGTCAGCAGATGGCCTATGCTTCCGCATTTTCTCATGAAAATGAAACTGCTGAACCGGGATATTATTCCGTATACTTAGACCGTTATCGGGTCAAAGCAGAACTGAGCGCAACCAAACGTGCCGCTATTCATCGTTATACCTTCCCGAAAGCAGCGGATGCCGGGTTTATTCTCGATTTGGATTATAGTCTGCAACGTCAGACGAATGAGGATATGGTACTGGAAGTGATCAGTGATACGGAAATCCGCGGACATAAGAAAACCGTATATTGGGCTTTCGACCAATATATTAATTTCTATGCTAAGTTCTCCAAGCCTTTCACCTATACATTAGTGACCGATTCTATGGCATTGGATGCAGACGGTCCGCTGTTGCCCACCGCTAAAGTCTTATTGCAGTTCGAAACCGGAGAAAATGAACAGGTGCTTGTGAAAGTAGGCGTTTCGGCTGTCGATATGGATGGGGCACGCAAGAATGTGGAAGCTGAAATTCCCGGATGGGATTTTGACGGAGTGAAGAAGGCTGCCCGCCAGTCCTGGAATGATTATCTTTCAAAGATAGATATCGAAACAGAAAATGCTGATCAGCGCACTATGTTCTATACTGCACTTTATCATACAGGCGTGCAGCCTAACCTGTTTACAGATGCTGATGGCCGCTATCTGGGTATGGATTTGAAACCTCACCAGGGAAGTGTGGACCAACCTGTCTATACCATTTTTTCTTTATGGGATACTTTCCGTGCTTATCATCCTTTGATGACCATCATAGATCCGGATTTGAATGAGGCATTTATCCGTTCTCTTCTTCTAAAGCAGCGTGAAGGCGGTGTCTTCCCGATGTGGGAGTTGGCCGGAAACTATACTGGTACGATGATCGGCTATCATGCGGCTTCCGTCATCACGGATGCTTATATGAAAGGTGCCCGTGATTTTGACGTGAAAGAGGCCTATCAGGCTTGTTTGCGTGTTGCCGAATATGATACGACAGGGATAAAGTGCCCTCCTTTGGTATTGCCCCATCTGATGCCACAGGCTAAATATTGGAAGAATAAGATTGGGTATGTGCCTTGCGATAAAGATAATGAGGCGGTAGCCAAAGCGCTGGAATACGCATACGATGACTGGTGTATTTCTGTTCTTGCCGGTGAACAGGGCGATGTAGACAATCAGCGGAAATATGCCGAGTTTGGTAAAGGATACAAGCATTATTTTGATCCTTCCACCCGTTTCATGCGTGGGCTGGATAGTGAGGGTAACTGGCGTACACCTTTCAATCCCCGTTCTTCCAATCACCGCAGTGATGATTATTGTGAAGGAACTGCCTGGCAGTGGACTTGGTTTGTACCTCATGATGTAGAAGGATTAGTGGAATTGATGGGAGGCCGTGAAGCTTTTATAGGTAAACTGGATTCACTGTTTACGGCTAATTCCGCTTTGGAAGGGGAACTGGTATCTGCTGATATTTCAGGGTTGATCGGACAATATGCGCATGGCAATGAGCCGAGTCATCACATTACACATCTTTACAATTATGTAGGACAGCCATACAAAACTCAGGAATTGGTAGATGAAGTTTTGCATACACTTTATTTTAATGATCCGAACGGACTTTCGGGTAACGAGGATTGCGGACAGATGTCTGCTTGGTACATTCTCAATGCAATGGGATTCTATCAGGTATGTCCGGGCAAACCTGTGTATTCTATCGGCCGTCCCTTATTTGATAAAACAACCATTCACCTGAAAGGCGGGAAGACTTTTACCGTCGTAACACATAATAATAGTCGCGAGAACAAGTATGTGCAGAAGATGGTCCTGAATGGTAAAGAACTGAATACGCCCTTTTTTGCACATCAAGATATGATAGACGGTGGTACTCTGGAATTAACGATGGGCGGTGAACCGCTGAAATAAAAGTCAAATAGGTATGAGTCGAAATAGTCGTAATCCGATTTCCTGGGTACCCACCGTCTACTTTGCTATGGGGCTTCCCTTTGTGGTGTTGAATATGGTATCTGTACTGATGTTTAAAGGCTTGGGCATTGATGATGCACAGATTGCTTTGTGGACATCACTGATTATGCTGCCCTGGACACTGAAATTCCTTTGGAGTCCGTTTCTGGAGATGTTCAAAACGAAGAAATTCTTTGTAGTGTTGACACAACTGATTACCGGGACAGGCTTTGCCTTGGTAGCGTTGGCGTTGCATCTTCCGGCTTTCTTTGCCGTATGTATTGCTTTACTGGCGATTATTGCTTTCAGCGGGGCGACGCATGATGTGGCAACCGATGGTGTTTATATGTCAGAATTGGATAAGCAGGATCAGGCTAAATATATCGGTTGGCAAGGTGCTTTCTATAATATTGCTAAGATTGTCGCATCCGGTGGGTTAGTTTGGTTGGCAGGATGGTTGCTGAAATACTATGGGGGAGTTCCGGGAGCGGAGGAGACCGTTCGTCATGAAGCCACAGTACAGGCTTGGATGACGGTTATGTTCATTCTGGCTGTCGTAATGGTATTGCTGGGAGTGTATCACATGCGTATGTTGCCTTCGGGAGGAACTGCTGCCACGGGCACGACATCGGGCAAGGAAACCTGGAACCGGTTGGTGGAAGTGATCCGGAACTTCTTTCAGAAGAAACATATCTGGTATTACATTACTTTCATCATTCTTTATCGTTTGGCCGAAGGCTTTGTCATGAAGATAGTGCCGTTGTTTCTGAAGGCGGAACGTTCAGTCGGTGGTCTGGGATTGGGAGAACAGGAGATAGGTTTGTACTATGGTACTTATGGGGCGGCTGCATTTGTGCTGGGTTCCCTGTTGGCCGGCTATTATATATCTCACAGAGGGTTGAGTCGCACGCTGTTTTCACTGTGCTGCATTTTCAATCTTCCGTTTCTGGCTTATACGCTACTGGCCATTTATCAGCCGGAGAATGGCATGTTGATAGGCGGTGCCATTGTGCTTGAATATTTCGGTTATGGTTTCGGATTCGTAGGTCTGTCGCTGTTTATGATGCAGCAGGTGGCACCCGGTAAGCACCAGATGGCTCACTATGCTTTTGCTTCAGGCATCATGAATTTGGGTGTGATGTTGCCGGGTTCTATCAGTGGCTTTGTCAGTAACGCGTTGGGATATAAGACATTCTTCATCTTCACGATGTTTGCTACTATTCCGGCATTCCTGATAACGTATTTTGTGCCGTTTACCTATCCGGATGAAAAGAAAAAATGATATTATTAACAATATAAATAAGAAGAATTATGGACAGTAAAATTATAATACCTTGGGAAGAACGTCCTGAAGGTTGCTCAGATGTCATGTGGCGCTATTCTAAGAACCCGGTTATCGGGCGTTACCACATTCCGAGTTCCAACAGTATTTTCAACAGTGCGGTAGTTCCGTTCGGAGACGGGTTTGCCGGTGTGTTCCGTTGTGACAATAAGTCGGTGCAGATGAATATCTTTGCAGGCTTTAGTAAAGACGGAATCAATTGGGAGATAAATCACGAGCCCATCAGCTTTAAGGCGGGGAATACGGAGATGATAGAGTCCGAGTATAAATATGATCCGCGTGTCACTTGGATTGAAGATCGTTATTGGATTACTTGGTGCAATGGTTACCACGGACCTACAATTGGTATCGGTTATACATTCGACTTCAAAGAATTCTTCCAGTGCGAAAATGCCTTTTTGCCTTTTAACCGCAACGGGGTACTTTTTCCGCAGAAGATAGATGGTAAATATGCTATGTTGAGTCGTCCGAGCGACAACGGTCATACACCGTTTGGAGATATTTACATCAGTTACAGTCCGGATATGAAATATTGGGGGGAACATCGTTGTGTGATGAAAGTTACTCCTTTCCCCGAAAGTGCATGGCAGTGTACGAAGATAGGGGCAGGTTCTGTTCCGTTCCTTACTGAAGAGGGCTGGTTGATATTCTATCATGGAGTTATTACTACCTGCAACGGTTTCCGCTATTCCATGGGAGCGGCTATTCTTGATAAAGAGAATCCAGACAAAGTGTTATATCGTACCCGCCCGTATCTGCTTGCACCTGCTGCTCCTTATGAATTGCAGGGAGATGTGCCCAATGTAGTATTCCCTTGTGCCTCTTTGCAGGATGGAGATAAAGTAGCTGTGTATTATGGCGCTGCCGATACAGTTGTTGGCATGGCCTTTGGTTATATTTCGGAAATCATAGAATTTACGAAGAAAAACAGCATTGTATAGTTAATCCCTTAAAGAATCAGTCGACTATGAAACGTATTTTATTGGCTTACACACTTTCTGCCCTTTGTCTGCTTCCGGTGTTTGCCGGAGGTGGAGAGGGTTCTTTACCTATAAGCTATGTCAATCCTTTCATCGGTACTACCAATTTCGGAACTACTAATCCGGGAGCGGTCTGTCCCAATGGAATGATGTCCGTGGTCCCTTTCAATGTGATGGGATCGGAAGATAATAAGTATGATAAAGATGCTCGTTGGTGGTCTACTCCTTACGAGTATCACAATTGTTTTTTCACCGGTTATTCGCATGTCAATCTGAGCGGTGTGGGATGTCCCGAACTGGGATCTTTATTGCTGATGCCTACTACAGGTGAATTGTCTGTAGATTATAAGGAATATGGAAGTCGTTATAAAGATGAACAGGCTTCTCCGGGCTATTACAGTAATTTCCTCACTCGCTATAATGTAAAGACTGAGGTGTCTGCCACTTCCCGCACGGGTGTTTCACGTTTTACGTTTCCTGCCGGACAGAGTCATGTATTACTGAATTTGGGTGAAGGACTGACTAATGAAACCGGTGCTTTCCTGAAACAGGTGAGTGACACTGAATTTGAAGGTATGAAATTATTGGGAACTTTCTGTTATAACCCCCAGGCAGTATTTCCCATTTATTTTGTAATGCGTGTTAACAAGCAACCGGTATCCGGCGGTTATTGGAAAAAGCAGCGGCCCATGACCGGAGTGGAAGCTGAATGGGATCCCGACAACGGACGCTACAAACTTTATACCCGTTATCGTAAGGAAATAGCCGGAGATGATATCGGTGCTTTTCTTACTTTCAACACGACGGAAGGTGAACAGATTGAAGTGCAAATGGGAGTTTCTTTTGTCAGCATCGAGAATGCCCGTCTGAATCTGGATACAGAGCAAAGTGGAAAGAATTTCAGTCAGGTATTGGCTGATGCCCGTATGTGTTGGAATGAGGATCTTTCGCGTATCCTTGTCGAAGGCGGAACGGAAGAACAGAAAACGGTCTTTTATACTGCTCTTTACCATACATTGATACATCCCAATATCCTGCAAGATGTCAATGGTCAGTATCCCGTCATGGAGAGTGATCAGATTCTGACAACAAAAGGAGACCGTTACACTGTTTTCTCGCTTTGGGATACGTATCGTAACGTTCACCAGCTCCTTACGCTGGTTTATCCCGAACGTCAGTTACAAATGGTGCGTTCCATGCTTGATATGTATCGCGAACATGGTTGGCTACCCAAATGGGAACTCTACGGACGTGAAACGTTGACTATGGAGGGTGACCCGTCTATTCCTGTCATCGTTGATACCTGGTTGAAAGGTTTACGTGATTTTGATATCGATCTGGCTTATGAAGCTATGTATAAATCTGCCACTTTGCCCAGTGCCGAGAATTTGCTAAGGCCGGATAATGATGATTATATGTCATTGGGATATGTTCCTTTGCGTGAACAGTACGATAATTCAGTCTCTCATGCATTAGAGTATTATATTGCGGATTATTCTCTTTCCCTGCTGGCGGATGCATTGGGTAAACGGGCAGCGGAACAGGGTAAAAAAGCAGAAGCGCAGAAATATCAGGCTGATGCCCGTCTTTTTTATAGCCGTTCATTGGGATATAAACACTACTATAGTAAGGAATTTGGTACTTTCCGCCCCATTCTGCCTGACGGTCAGTTCTATTCACCTTTCAATCCGAGACAGGGAGAGAATTTTGAACCGAATCCCGGTTTTCATGAAGGATGTGCCTGGAATTACAGTTTCTATGTTCCTCACGATGTGAAAGGTCTTGCCCGTCTTATGGGTGGACAGAAACCTTTCATTGAAAAACTTCAGCGTGTCTTTGACGATGGTCTCTATGATCCTGCCAATGAACCTGATATTGCCTACGCTCATCTCTTTTCTTATTTCAAGGGTGAAGAATGGCGTACGCAAAAAGAGACTCAAAGGCTTTTGCAGAAGTATTTTAAAAATGCTCCCGATGGTATTCCCGGTAATGATGATACCGGTACCATGTCTACCTGGGCCATCTTTAATATGATAGGATTTTACCCCGACTGTCCTGGTGATCTGTATTATACCCTTACTACGCCTGTATTCGATAAGGTGGTGATTCGTCTTGACTCTGATACTTGGGAAAGCGATAGGCTGGTGATAGAAACTGAGCGCCCTTCAACAGAATCTTTATACATTCGTGAGATGGAGTTAGGAGGGAAGAAATTATCCCGTTACCGCATCAGTCATGAAGAACTGGTAAAAGGTGGAGCGCTGAGATTTATACTTCGATAGTATAAAGAAGATAACTGTATATACTTATCGCACGAAAGTAAAAAATAAGGCAAAAGATAAAAAAACTTTGGATTAGGAGGTTTTAAAGATAGGGAGCATCCATGTTTCTTTATAGATGGCAACTTATTGGTCGATTGAAAATAAGGAGCCTGTCGACAAGGAGCTAACTTCTTGTAATCATTTGATAATCAGATTGTGATTTCAGACAGATTTTCAGCTTTTGGGGCTATTGATATCTCGTCTTGTACTTAATGACGAATAAAGGTATGTTGGGTATTAAATCCTAATATACCTTTTTTCTTTTAAAGGTTTTATATTGCAGATATAAGGGTTTGGTACTCTTTATTGGGACAAAGTATATGCTTCAACCGGGGTATAAGGTATCTTGAACCAAAATTCGGAACCTTTGCCTTGAACTGAATTTACTCCTATTTCACCATTCATTCTTTCGGCGATCATGGTGCATATAGAGAGTCCTAATCCTGTTCCTTGTTTAAAACTGTCCAATTTGACGAACCGTTCAAAGATGTGTTTCTGTTTTTCAGCCGGAATGCCAGTTCCGGTATCTCGTACAAAAAAACGTATTTTGCCTTCTTGTGGCACGTTATAGCCAATATCGATATAGCCTTTTGGGGTATGCTTTATGGCGTTTGACACATAATTGTTTATAACTTGTTTTACTCGTTTGGGTATCGTATGAATGATGCATTGTTCCAAGCCGGGTAAAAAACGGATATCAATGTCAGATGTGATTTTTAGTTTGACGGTAGTATATATTTCATGAAGGGTATCGTTGACATTCATGTTTCCTTCGACGAATTCGAGTATACCTGCTTCTATGCGTGAGATATCGAGTATGTCATTTATCAGTTGTAAGAGTAGTTGGTTGTTTTCTTCAATAATATGTACGTATTCCTTCATGTCTTCATTCTGAATGTATTCGGATAATATGGATGAAAAGCCAACAATCGCATTTAGGGGAGTGCGTATTTCATGACTCATATTGGCAAGGAAAGCAGATTTTAGGCGGTTGGACTCTTCTGCTTTTTCTTTGGCTTCCAATAATTCTGTTATATCCAGTGCGGAACTTACTATCCAGCATTCTTGTCCATTGTTATAGGAAACGAGCGTTTTGTGAAAGGATAACGTGTGTTTTTGTCCCTTAGGATTGGAGAAAACTTTGATGTATGACTGGGGAAGGCCTGTTTCCGCTACCTGCCTGTCGGTTTCCTGTATGAAATTATCGGGCATCAGATGATTGAATTCACTTTCAGGATGGCCGATAATTTTTTCTGATGATATTCCTACCATTTCCGAGGCTTTTTTATTCCAGATAAGATAGAGTCCTTTATTATTATTGTCTTTTACCGTAGTTGCGATTGGAAGGTTTTCGAGTATGCTTTCCAGAAAGTAACGGTATTTTTCATTTTCCTGTCGTTGATTTTCGCTTTCTGTAATATTGCGTACAAAAGCGATGACGCGCTCTCGATTTAAATATACCATTCGTACCGAAACATATAATTCTTCCCCAGTTTCTACTTTGATCTTTACAATCAGGCTTTCGGGAGTATGTGTTTCCAGGACTTTCTGTAATAATGCTATATGTTTTTGATATTCTTCAGTGGTTATAATCAAATTACGGAGATTGAGTTTCCCCAGGTTATTGAGTGGGAGTAGGTTAGCCTTTTCTGTAGGCTCGTTCAATAATTTAAGCACAATACCTTGTTTGTTTATTAAATAAACTGGAATATCAATAGCCTTGATAATCTGTTTATTAAAGCTCTTATATTTGCGGTTTATCCAATATAGAAACCCTACAAATATAACACTGAGCAATAAAAAGAGTTGTATTTCTCCAAATAATGGAAATTGCATAATTAGTGTTTTTATAGTTTCCGCCTATCCTCTTTGGCGGAGGTTAATATATAAAAAAGCGCGAGGACTGTTATGTCTATTACCATTCGAGGCTCTGGAAAATGCCCACACTGTAAATAGACAACAGTCCTCACGCCTAAGTATACAATAACATAGACGTGAAGAAACTGTTGCTATTACCCCGCAGTGTTTTTGAATTTTCCAGATTCCGAATGGCCAGGGATAATAACTTTCGCTTCTTGCGTTCTCATAAAATAAAGTCATTATTGCAGATTATCGCTATAACTTGCAAGACTTTGGTGCAAAAGTAAGATTATTTTCTCAAATAAGAAGGATCGTGGTGCATAAAAGTATAGAATTGAGGAAGTAAAAGGGGGATTATGATAAAAACGGGTGACTGCAATCACTTGCAATCACCCGATATTTTCATCGTTTTCGTGTTTATAAAATGTTAGTAAAGAGAGAATTTATAGTTTTTATTTCATTGGTTCCACTGTATAACCTTTTTCTTTCAATAGGTTCAATACACCATTTGTTCCCGGCAGATGTCCTGCACCCACTACAAAGAGAGTAGGGGTTTCCTTCATGATTGAAGGCATTTTCTCAATCCAGGCTTTGTTGCGGTTGTCTAGCAGATCTTCCATTTCTCCCGGTTGAGGGTCACAAGAGTTGCCGTCACGCTCTTCCATCAGTTTCAACATTTCGTCCAGGTTTTGAGCTTTATAGGCATTGTTCAAGCGTTTAGTTTGATCCATAGCTTTATCGATGTCACTTACTAAACAGTAAAGCAGATTTGCCTGGCGTTGCAATGTCTGACTATTGAGCAGTATGTTGATTTGTGATATCGGAGTTTCCAAACCGCCTACTTTCTTGCCACTCTGTATAGCTTGTTGCTGGAAGTAAGTATCCAGTTGTTCTTGTGGGTTGAAACCACCCAAATGCTTCATACATAAAATCAGAGTCAATTGCTGGGTGATGAAAGCCGGTTTCATTTTAGCTAACATGGCAATGTCTGCCATCAGATTTTCTTTTACAGCCTTGCCTACTAACTCATATTGCTCGGGGGTAAAAAGAGCCTGAAGGGTAGTATCTCCCGCCATCATCATGTTTTGCTGCATCGTTTGCATGAATTCAGGGGACATCGCTTCGGACATAACTACTTCTCCATATACTTGTGAAGTACCGTTTACTGCTTGTGGCAAGCCGGCAATGCTGTCTTTTATGCTTAACGGAGCTAAATGGTGTGTTCCTAAAATGTATGAGGGCTTTTCCAGGCTGTTACCGGATATTTTCCAGAGTAACTGTGCATTGGCATTCAGTGCGATGCCGATAAAAAGGAGAATACCTAAAATCTTTTTCATTATTTTTCTATTTAAAGTTTATTTGAATATTGCTTATTATTTTACTCGCCCTCCGCGAAGCCAGTATTGCGTGTAGTATTGCTCGTTGAGACTGCTGACAATAACTCCTTTACTTGTGCTGGCATGTATGAATTTTCCATTTTTAAGATAGATACCCACATGTGCTACTCTTTTCTTGGATGCACGGCTGGTGAAAAATACCAAATCTCCCTCGCGCAGGTTGCGACGGGAGACTTTGTTGCTTTCTTTGAGTTGTTTGTCGGTGCTTCTGGATAAACGGATGTTGTATACCTGCTTATAGAGTTGTGATACCAGTCCGGAACAATCTGTTCCGCGTTTATTGTCACCGCCTGCGCGGTAGGGAACACTTATCCACTCCGCAGAGGCTATGTACAATTTGTGGTTATCTTCCTTATTTATGTCTATTCCCATGCGGACAGAAGCTTTTGCCAGCGCTTTGTAGTCGAGACGAGGTGCTGATGTATGGCAAGAACTTAAACTAAAGGTCAGTCCGATAAGTGCAACTATATAAGAGAGGTATTTCTTCATGCTTGTTTCTCTTTCTCTTCCGGTTGAACAATTGTTTCCTGAACGAGCGTTTCTTGAACTGGCACTTCTTGAATTGCTGTTTCCTGGGCCGTCATTTCCATCATCTCTTCTTCAATTTCTTCTTCTACTCTGATATTGAAGTAGTCTTCAAGCTCTTTTTCAGCTGAGTTATTTTCATTCTGAATATCACGGATAATCACTCCATTCTCCATCAGAGCAATACGCGGACACACATCCACCGTATGGTTCAGGTTATGACTTGAAATAATGACTGTGGCATGATGATCTTCATTGTATTTTCTCAGCAGGTGCTTGATGATGGACTGTGAACTCGGATCAAGGAAATTGAACGGTTCATCCAGGATCAGCAATTGCGGATGATGCAGCATGGCGGAGATAATACCTATTTTCTGCTTGTTTCCGGCAGAGAAGTTACGGATGAATTTCTTTTGTCCGAGGACTTCATTATTCATGAAGCGTTCAAATGGAAGCAGACGTTCGTCTACCTCTTCTTTTTTCAGACCGTACATTTTACCGATGAAGTAGAAATATTCTTCGGGAGTGAGGTAATCAATCAGGAAACCATCATCGATGAAAGCACCTGTGAATTGTTTCCAGTCTTCATTTTTGGATACATCAATGTCATTGATTGTCACATTTCCCAGATCTGCCTGTAGCAGGTCCAGTATCAGACGGAAGAGGGTAGTCTTACCCGCACCATTGTTACCTACCAGTCCTAACATATCGCCTTGGTAGATGCTATATTTCTCGATATCTACGGCTTTCTTTTCGCCGAAGTTTTTTTGAAGTTGGTTAATCTCTATCATATTCGTTATTATTTTTGTCTACTATCGTGAAATCCTTCCATATTCTTATATCGGCGCTTCATGAAGCGGTGATATACATTCCGTAGCCACCATCTTGAAGTTGCGATGAATAGTATGCCGATGACTAAGAGAATCCATGGGGTTACTTCTTTACCCACCGTCGCATTCAGTACGAAGAATAGTAGCAACGGCACTCCGAATGCAGCTCCTGAAATGAGGTTCTGCAAACCGGTACCCACATTTTGCCGTCCGGTCATTTTGGCGTTCAGGTCGAGCGTCTTGTTGTTGTACACTGCCAATTGAAACAGGCAGAAGTATACGGCACCCGGAACAAATACGATCCAGGCAATGCATCCCAGTACAGATACTCTACCCGTCACCATGCCTGGTATCATCAGCACAAACGGGATGATGAGAGCGATACTGTACAAGAGGTATTTGGCACGTAACAATGAATAGATGGACTCCTTGCGGCTCATCAGCCCGTCAATGTAGTTGCCTTCGTAGCTCATCAGTGGCGAGAGGAAGAGAATTCCGAAGATGATATAGTTGTAAAGTACGAAAAAGTCGCGCATACCTCCATCGTAAATATCAGAAAAACTGATGGTGAGACTGAAGATCAGTACTATGGCGGTAACGGAATAGAGTGACTTTCTGCACACCTTGTTGCGTAGTAGCAATTTCAACTCCAGACGGATGTATTCGCCTATTTCGCCATAACGGTCCAGGAACTTGTATTCGGATACGGTTTTTACCTGAACGGTAGTGTCTTCTGTCTTATTCAGTTCGTTGTAGACCAGTTTTTGCATGATGCTCCGGTTGATGAACCACATGAGGGTAATGGCTACCAGGACACAGATAAATGTGAGTATGTTTCCCGTGATAAATCCTTCGCCCAGATCAATGAAGAAACTGAATAACGGACTGTTATCTGGAATGAAAAGTGCAGCTGCAATACCTCCATATATGACTATTGGTAAGAGAACCCACCAGATGCGTTCGTCCATCAGCGTACGACATAGCAGATACCAGTAATTATTGAATACGATGAGCAACCAAATACCAATGCAGTAGGTCAATACACCTCCTATTCCATAAAATTTGGTAACAGTGATAATAGCGAACGGAACAAACAGAAAGAGCCAAAGCAAATTAAAGCTGTTAAGTCCCGAGCGTAGGAGCAGGAAGTCGATAAGACGACTCCTTTTGATAGGGAGCAGTAAGTAAGGTTTAACTTCCTGTGTCGGTGTTTTCAAGAAGGGTAAACGCAGAAGGAAGTCCAGGGCGAGTATGAAGATCAGGCCGCTGTTCATTACGTGATAGGCTTCTTTGGCGCCTCCGTCGAAGGCGAAAGCGAATGTTGTTCCGAAGAAAATGAGATAGCCTGCCCAGAACACACTCATGAAGTACATCCAAAACTTTCCGAACTTACTTTTCTCGTACATCGGATGCCGCTTTTCAGCTAACTTCCCGTGTCTGCGTAGCTCAAGAAATAGATTCATGTTGTTTAGTGATTAGTTGTTAGTGATTAATGGAGTGATTGGAAGGTAGTGATTAGTAATAAGTGAGAATGCGGTCACTTATCACTAATCACTTATCCTTTATCACTATTTGTCGGGTACCGTCATGGTTACCTCGATTTCATTCCCTTGTTTCAGCAGGTCAGATACAAATTTCTGGATATCTTTAGCTGTGATGCTGTTTACGATGTCTGTGTATCCTTCTGTCATGTCCATGCCATAATAGAAGTAATCGTTCAGATTATTCATCCAGTATCCGTTTTCTTTCTGGTTGTCGGCATATTTCTTCAGCATGTACTCTTTCACTTTCTGCAAATGTACGTCTGACGGTCCTTCGGCTGCAAGCTTCTTCAACTCGTCTACTACAATACCTGCCAGTTTATCTTTTTTAGCCGGATCGGTCTGGAAGACAATCTGCAACAATAATTGTTCTTTCGGATACTTCTGTAAGTCGCCATAGCAGTTTACACCGTATGTGCCACCTTCTTTTTCACGTACTTCTTCAGTATAAACCATATCAAGAACCTGAGTTGCAAAGCTCAGCAAAATGTCATTCTTTAAAGTATAAGGAGCTTTACCGCTGTACAGGAATACGATGGTTGCTGTAGGAGTTTGTTGCTCTTTGGCATATTCATTCTTGTACACACCTTTGCGTATACTCATCTTCGTATCTTTGAAGGTCTCTTTGCGATTGATGGCAGGCAGTGCACCTAAGTATTCGGCAATCAGTGGTTTGGCTGTTTCAAGGTCAATGTTTCCGACAAAGTAGAATGTAAAGTCGCTGGCGTCTTTGAAACGGTCGTTGTACATTTCCAGGATACGGTCGTAATCAATCTGATCCACCATTTCCGGTTTCATCATTACTACACGCGGATGATTATTGTACATTGCTTTCTGTAAAGAGTCGTTTATAGAAGAAAGAGGATTTGCCTGTGCACTTTCCAATTGAGCTTTCATACGGTTTTTAAAAGATTCGAATGCTTCCGTATCTTTACGGGGAGCGGTGAAGGTGAGGTATGTCAGCTGCATCATAGTTTCAAAATCTTTTGGTGAGCAGGTACCGAATACATTTTCTGTGGTAGCTCCCAGACCGGCATTGACGGAAACTTTCTTGCCAGCCAGTACTTTCGTCAAGTCTACTTGGCTAAAGTTACCCAAACCACCTACAGCAATTACGTTATCCATAACGGCGAAGTTCAGTGCGTCTTTGTCGGGGAAAATAGATTTACCACCCAGACTGGTGCCTTTCATGCGGATTTCATCAGCTTTGAAATCAGTCTTCTTTACATAGACAGTTACACCATTTGAAAGAACTAATTTTGTACTACCATAGATGTCGCCTTCTTTCTCAGAAATGATTTTGCCACCTTTCGGAGCTTCTTTCATCAGTGGTTCGTCAGATACTTTGTCTACGTATGCTTGCAGGTCGAGATCTTTCATTCCTTTCAGTAAGCTGATAACCTCTTCTTTTGTCGGGTATTTCAAGCCTTCTTTTGCGGGACCGGCAATTATTACTACTTGATTGCTATCCGGAACGAGTTGCTGCATTACCATATTCATGGCCTGTAAGGGAATGTTCGGAGCCAGTTGGTTCATCATAGCGTACTCAGCTTCAATCCCCGGGATAGGCTCGCCATTCAGGAAGTTCTGTACATATTCTCTTACGTAAGAACCGTGCTTGGTCTTTTCGCGTTCGTTGTAGGCAGACTCTAAACTCTGCAAATAGTTGGCGCGTGCGCGTGCATATTCTGATTCGGTGAAGCCGAAGCGACGTGCACGTTCAGTCTCTTGTAGTAAGGTTTTCAAGGCTGTTTCAATGCCGTCAGCTTTGCTTGAAGCTGAAAGCGAAAAGGCTTCTTTGGTCTTGGCTACAAAGAAGTCGCTGTAGTCACTGCTTGCACGGGTAAACGGCGGGTTAGCACTTTGCACCAATTCGCTCAGACGGGCGTCCAGCATGCTGCTGATCATGCTCGTCATATATTGTGAAGCAAGGTAACCTACATTATTCTTTTCTGAATCAGGAGTCGCGTCTTGCTTGAAGTAAATCTCAATCGACGGGTCGTCTACTTCCTTATCTGTACCGATGGCTACGATGGGTTCCTTATTATCAGCAACAGGATAGTAAGTACGTTCTGCCGGATTTATCGGTTTTTGTACATCGGCGAATACTGCCTTTAGTTTAGCCTCTACAGCGTCTACGTCGATATCACCTACGATAACGATACCTTGCAGGTCGGGACGATACCATTTGTGATAGTAATCGCGGATATCTTTATAAGGGAAGTTGTTGATTACGTCGATAGAGCCGATAGGCATACAATCTGCATATTTGTCACCCGGATATATAGTCGGGAGCAGGTCGGTGTAGACGCGCAACATACCACTGTTGCGACTGCGCCACTCTTCACGGATCACACCACGTTCTTTGTCGATTTCATCATCTTTGAGCAGGATATAGTTAGACCAGTCGTGCAGGATCAGCAGACAGGAGTCCAATACACCGGCGCGGTCAATCGGAGCATTACTGATGTTGTAAACAGTTTCGTCTATGCTGGTATAAGCATTTAAGTTAGTACCAAATTTGATACCTACGGTTTCGCACCAAGGGATGACGCCGAGGCCTTTATCATCACCGGGGAAATTCTTAGTACCGTTGAAGGCCATGTGTTCCAGGAAGTGGGCAAGTCCGCGTTGTTGCGGTTCTTCAAGAATGGAACCTACTTTCTGGGCAATATAGAACTCAGCCCGGTTTTCGGGTAATTTATTGTGGCGTATGTAATACGTCAGGCCATTGTCTAATTGGCCGATACGGACATTCTTGTCCACGGGAAGGGGCGGGAACTGCATTTGCTGCGCTACCGCTTGTTGGAAACCGGCACATAGAACGAATGCTACTACCAGTAAACTGTGAAATAAATGTTTCATGTTGATGAAAATTAAAATTGTTTCTTGACCTATTTGTCGAAGAGGGAGAGGAGAAATCACAGGAAGGATCTATTTTTTATATGAATGATAATTTATCGAAGCGGAGCTTCGCAGTTGACAGTTGACAATTATCATTCGGAATAATTGTTTAAGCTTCATATAGCGCAGCCTAATTGTCAATTGTCAACTGTCAATTGTCAATTTTTAGCGGGCATCCGCCCGCTAAATTATCATTTTATCGCCTCACGAATCCGTACCAGTTTCGTCAGTAGTCCTTCCAGTAAATCGAGTTTCAGCATATTGGCACCATCGCTTTTGGCTATTTCGGGGTGCTCATGTGTTTCAATAAACAATCCGTCTACACCGACCGCAACACCGGCTTTGGCAACGGTTTCAATAAGCTGCGGCATACCACCTGTCACTCCGCTTGTCTGGTTGGGTTGTTGCAGAGAATGTGTAACATCCAGAATGACCGGATAACCAAAGGTTTGCATTTCAGGAATGCCACGGTAATCTACAACAAGGTCCTGATATCCGAAAGTTGTTCCACGTTCGGTAATCATAACTTCCTTATTTCCGGCTTCTACTACCTTTTCCGCAGCAAAGCGCATGGCGAGTGGAGACAGGAACTGTCCTTTTTTGATGTTAACCACCTTTCCTGTTTTTGCAGCAGCTATCAGAATATCCGTCTGACGGCAAAGGAATGCCGGTATTTGCAGTACATCTACATATTCGGCGGCCATTGCGGCTTCTTCCGCAGAATGTATATCTGTAACCGTAGGTACACCAAAAGTATCGTGTACTTTCTGTAACACTTTCAACGCTTTTTCATCGCCTATTCCCATAAATGAATCCAGGCGTGAACGGTTGGCCTTGCGATAAGAACCTTTAAATACATAAGGTATTTGTAATTTTTCAGTGATATTTACCACACGTTCGGCAATACGCATTGCCATCTCTTCTCCTTCAATCACACAAGGACCTGCCAATAAAAAGAAGTTTCCGGCAGGATTATTCTTTAATTCAATCATAAGTATTTAGTGTATGGTGAACGTTAATTGTTATTCTTAGTTGGGTATAATCAATGTTATCGCCTCATGCATAATTCCGATATCCAGTGGAAAATGCCGGTCGAGAATACGTCCGTCCAAGTCCACCGAAGCATTTTGTGCACGTAATACTTTTACCTTCTGGGTACGGTAAGGCATCACGACTTTATGATTCAGAATACGTCCTTGGATAAGCATCCACAGTCCTGATACGAGTTGTAACAGCTCCGGGCGATAGATAACGGATACATCGAGCCAACCGTTATACGGCACGGCACTCGGTGCTTGTCCGTATCCCCATGCACTGCCGATACATACCGTCATGATACGTCCCCGGATGTGTTCTCCGTTTATTTTGAGATGCATCCTGTAGAGCTTCCGTTCAAAGAAAAGTGAGATAAGGGCCATAAGGTAGGACAGGAATTTCACTCCCCAGAAACGTTTGGTCTGGTCGGAAATCTTCACGATGCGGGCTCCTAAACCAATATTGATTGCATTGAGGAAATAGCGTGTGACATGCTTTTCACCATCGTAATAGTTGCAAAATCCCACGTCTATCTTCCGGCGTCGGTTATTTATGATGCAATCTACGGCATCTTTGTATTCCGAAGTCATTTCCCAGTATTTGGCAAAGTCATTTCCGATACCGTTGGGAATGATACCTATGGCGATTTTTCTTTTATCTTCTGCATTGGACGACATGATACCATTGATGGCGTCGTTTAGCGCTCCATCACCGCCCACCACAACAATGGTGCGGTATCCATTATTGGCAAGAATGCCGGCTAAACGTTCCACAGATCCGAACCCTTCTGACTGCACATAGTCATAAGACACGCCTCGGCTGTCCATATATTCTTTGATTTCTTTCCACCGTTTCTGCACTTTCCGTGTGCCGGCTTTGGGATTGTATATCACTCCCCACTTTTCGGGTTCTACACTCATATTGTTATCTCTTAGTAAAGTCCTACATAATCATTTTTGTACTCTCCCCGCAGTCTTTGTCTTTGTTGCCCCAAAGATACTAATTCCCTTCGAGTTTCGCTCGTACGAAAGCAATCTTTTCTTCCATAGGCAGCCCGGCATCCATCCAATGGATAGTAAAGCCGCGTCGTTCCATTCCCCGGAACCAGGTCATCTGCCGTTTGGCAAACTGATGAATAGCAATCTCCAGTTCCCTGTACATCTCTTCGTATGTCAGTTTGCCGATGACGTACAGAGTCAGATACTTGTATTCCAGACCGTAATAGATAAGATCATCCGGTTGGATGCCCTGTTCTATCAGGCGTCGTACTTCATCTACCATCCCTTCGTCCAGACGTTGACGCAGGCGGCGGGATATCTTCGCACGGCGTAATTCCCGGTTTATATCTACACCAATGATAAGGCTGTTCAGTTTCGGGAACGCCCGTTCGTCTACCGGTGTATGTGCATAATATTCTTCTATCTCGATGGCCCGGATCGCTCGTTTCACGGTGTCGACATCTGTAGTATTATGTAGGGCTTTGTACTGCTTCAGCATCTCGGTCAGTTCTTCCAGGGATTTATCGGCAAGGCGTGCACGCAACTCCGGATTTTCGGGAACTGGCAGCAACTTATAGCCTTTCAATACGGATTCCAGATACATACCGGTACCTCCACACAAAACAGGAAGTTTCCCTTTTTGTTTAATAGTCTCGTACGCTATCAGAAAATCACGCTGATATTCAAAAACATTGTATTTATAGCCCGGGTCGGCAATATCAATCAGATGATAGGGGATTGGTTTACCATTCACAGTGTAGTCTACCAGGTCTTTACCTGTGCCGAGATCCATGCTACGGTAGATTTGCCGGGAATCTGCACTGATGATTTCTGTGTCAAGAACATCTGCCAGTGCTGCGGCGAAGGGAGTTTTACCGGAAGCGGTAGGACCTAATATAGCTATCAAATCATAGTCAGGCATAAGTCGTTTTTTTCTACAAAGATAATGCAAACCGAAAGCAATACAAAATAAGCTTGATTATTTTTAATGCTAAAGTGCGGCCTGTCTTCGTTTTAAAGCCAGATATGAAAAAGGAAGTGAAAAAGAGAATGTCTTCTCTTAAATGGTGTTATAAATACGTTGTTTTCGCACACGGAACTTGTTACTTTCAAAAAAGTGCGTACCTTTGCAATGTGTTTTTCATAGTATTAGATTTAAGGTTAACAAAGGTTGGAGTACAGCGGTACTCCTTTTTTTATGCCTATGCTTCTGTATTTTGCAGACAAATCACTAATTTTCAAGATTCCATCCCATTATTTGTAATAACTTCCTTTCCTTAGGTACGGCTTCCAATGTAATGGCATACCTTTGAACTGTTTTTTTATTCTTTTGTCCTCAGACTGACCAGTTCTGCCCATTTGCGGAGGCTGAGGTCGAACCCTCCTTTTTCTAACAGGTGGGGAAGAGCCTTGTAGTGCAGGATTATATTTTCGTTGTCGGTATTTAATTGATAGGCCAATTCTCCGAGGTGGTATTTGAGGCGTGATAAGATCATAGGCTTGCAGGCATTCGGAATCGCTCAAAAAAGAAACAGGTTTGCTCATGATGGGATGTTGCATTAACCGGATGACACTTCAAATATATCATTAAACTTGTTCAGTCAGGTTACAATCTGTTTGTCTGGGTATCAGGATTTAGAATCTGATTATTTATAACCCGTTCTAACACGAATTAGCATTGGTCAGAATACAGACTTACCTGAAATTACATTGTTTGTTGTTGATAAGAACAAGCAATACTATGATCCGCAACATTACTTGTTCCGGATCATAGCATTACTTGTTTTCAAGTGTAATTCAATACATCAATATTCTTTTTCTTCTTGCAGTCTTTCAGGTATAAGATGATACTTCATTTTATTCATTGCGGACGGGGTATGAATCAGCTGTCAACCCATCCCCCTTGTTTCCTTCTTTTCTTAATAATAACGAATCAAGCTTTATGGGTGCGCTGATGACAAAAAGATGTGGAGCGTGAATGACAATAAAATAAAGGTAGTATGGCAGTAGATTTCACAACGAAGAAAATATTGAAGATTTATCTATCCGCAGGCACTGCATGGCTTATACATGAATGATGGAGGTAAATCAAAGGCAAGATGCAGGTTTAGGGCTGACCAGAGCCATTTTTTTGAGCGGATGTTACATCAATGTAAGTTTATGTAACATGAAAAGACGGGATGTAACATTGACCGTAGCAAATAGGAACACGAAGATTCGAAAAGTACTTTGTAATGAACTATCTTTGTACAAAACGAAGGTTAATTAAAAAGTATCTTACCATGAAAGCAAGAATTAGTTGGATTTTTTATTGTTTAGTAAGTTTCATGTTACTTCCCTCTTTGTCGGCGGCAGAGCGTTTTGTGACAAATAAGAGCAATGGTTTTACCTGGATACAGCAAGGAAAGGCGTATCCGATACTGGTAGACTCGCAGGAAGATAAAGGAGTGCTGAGGGCTGTTGCTAATTTGCAGACAGATGCAGGTAAAGTGACAGGCGCTACTCCGGAAATTATTCATTCCCCATCCGGTAACCGTATGCTGATTGTCGGTTCTGTTGAGAATAGTTTATGGATTAAACAACTGGTGCAGGCAGGAAAGATTCCAGCTGCAGATTTGAAGGGGAAACGTGAGAAATATATTCTTCAGACGGTGAAGCATCCCGTGGAAGGAGTAGAAGAGGCAATTGTCATTGCAGGTAGTGACAAGCGGGGAACTATTTACGGTATTTACGAGCTTTCCCGGCAGATGGGTGTCTCTCCCTGGTATTTCTGGGCAGATGTTCCGGTGGAGAAGCATGATATTATATCTATTAAAGAAGGTGTATATACCGATGGTGAACCGGCAGTGAAGTACCGCGGTATTTTCCTGAATGATGAATGGCCCAGTTTAGGCGGCTGGGCGTCTGCTACCTTTGGTGGGTTCAATAGTAAGTTCTACGAAACGGTGTTCGAACTGGTGCTTCGCCTCAAAGGAAATTTTATGTGGCCTGCCATGTGGAACAGTGCTTTCTACGATGATGACCCGATGAACGGTCCGTTGGCCAACGAGATGGGAATTGTGATGAGTACTTCCCATCATGAACCGATGGGACAGGCTCAAAAGGACTGGAAACGTCGTGGAAAAGGAGAGTGGAATTACACTACGAACGGTGCTGTGTTGCGCGACTTCTGGCAGCAGGGTATGGAACGCTGCAAGGATTGGGAAGCGGTGATCACCCTTGCCATGCGTGGCGACGGCGATGAACCGATGAGCGAAGATGCCAATATCTCCTTGTTGCAGAATATCGTGAAAGATCAGCGGAAAATCATAGAGAAAGTAACCGGTAAGAAGGCAAAAGAAACTCCGCAGGTATGGGCGCTTTATAAGGAAGTGCAGGATTATTATGATAAGGGTATGCGAGTGCCCGACGATGTAACGCTGCTGCTCTGTGATGACAACTGGGGCAATGTACGTAAATTGCCCGACTTGAAAGCGAAGCCTCGTAAAGGTGGTTACGGCATGTATTATCATTTCGACTATGTAGGGGCTCCCCGTAACTCCAAATGGATAAATATTACTCAGATACAACGCACGTGGGAGCAGATGATGCTGACCTATGACTATGGCGTGCGCGAATTGTGGGTGGTGAACGTAGGTGACTTGAAGCCGATGGAATATCCCATCACCTTCTTTTTAGATATGGCCTGGGAACCGAAACGTTTCAATGAAAATAATCTGTTTCAGCATACGGTGGATTTCTGTCGTCAGCAATTTGGCGGATACTATGCCGA
The DNA here is from genome assembly GCF_036416795.1 of Bacteroides sp. MSB163. Classification (NCBI taxonomy): domain Bacteria; kingdom Pseudomonadati; phylum Bacteroidota; class Bacteroidia; order Bacteroidales; family Bacteroidaceae; genus Bacteroides; species Bacteroides maternus. The sequence continues at coordinate 3,264,118 of NZ_CP143867.1, forward strand.
AGAAGCGGCTCGTCTGATCGACACCTATACTAAATACAACCGTAGGGTTACTCCGGAAATGTTGAATGACCGGACTTACAGCCTGGAAAATTATAACGAATGGCAAAGTGTAAAAGATGAATACGCTGTATTGTGTCTGGATGCTTTGAAACTTTATTATCTGATGCCTGCCGAATACCGGGATGCTTTCGACCAACTGGTACTTTTCCCGATACAGGCATGTTCCAACTTATATGATATGTACTATGCCGTGGCAATGAACCGTAAACTGGCAGAGGCCAATGATGTGAAAGCCAATAAATGGGCGGAAAAGGTACGTGCATGTTTCGAGCGCGACTCCGTGCTGACTTATCATTATAATCATGTAATGAGTGGGGGCAAATGGAATCATATCATGGATCAGACTCACATCGGATATAGATCCTGGAATGATCCGAAGCGCAATATAATGCCTAAAGTGACTTCTGTACCCGAGCCCCGTATAGCTCCTGCGCTACCTGTGTTTGTAGAAAAGGATGGATATATATCTATTGAAGCAGAACATTATACCCGTTCAGCGAACGGTGCATCTGCCAATTGGGTTACGATCCCTAATCTGGGACGTACCTTGTCAGCCGTCACTACCTTGCCTTCCACAGCTATTCCGGGAGAAGATATGTATCTGGAATATGACTTTGAAACGGAGAAGAGTGGTGAAGCAACAGTTATCGTACGTCTCTCTTCTACATTGAATTTCAATGATTATAAAGGACTGCGATATGCGGTTTCACTGGATGATGGCGACGAACAGATAGTCAACATCAACGGTGATTATAAAGGTGAACTTGGCAGATTGCAGGCGGAGCACATCATCACTACCCAAACGAAACATTTGCTTGATAAGAAAGAAAAGCATACCTTGCGCATCCGTCCGCTTGATCCGGCACTTGTCATGCAGAAGATAATGATTGACTTTGGAGGTTTGAAACCTTCTTTCTTGGGAGCGCCGGAGAGTTCAGTAAAATAAGAAAGAGTATGGAGAAAGGAATGATTATGAAATACAGATTTACTTTATTGATAGTGCTGGCCTGCATCTGTTTCGTGTTGGCTGAGGCTAAGGTGAAACTCCCGTCTGTTCTTTCGGATGGGATGGTATTGCAACGTGAACGTCCCATAAAGATATGGGGAACGGCTGATCCGGGTGAGAATGTGACAGTAACTCTCAAGAAGAAGAAATACACGGTAGTGACCGATGAAAATGGCAAATGGCTGGTAACACTTCCTGCAATGAAGGCCGGTGGTCCTTATGAGCTGACAGTGAACGAAGTGACAGTGAAGGATATCCTGATAGGAGATGTATGGTTGTGCTCGGGACAGTCGAATATGGAACTGACGGTGGCGCGTGTAGCGGATATGTTTGGCAAGGAGACTGCCACTTACGAGAATTCGATGATCCGCTATGTCAAGACTCCTTATGGTAATGATTTACATGGCCCTAAAGAAGATATATCTCAGATGAACTGGACAGCGTTGAATCCGCAAGTTGCCCAGTCTTATGCCGCGTTACCTTACTTTTTTGCAATAGAGATGTATAATGAGACGAAAGTTCCTGTCGGCATTATCAATTCAAGTTGGGGAGGAAGTTCTATTGAAGCCTGGATGAGTGAAGATGCGCTTCAGGCATTCCCGAAGAACCTGCGCGAGAGGGATATCTATAACTCCGATGAATACAAGGCATTGATGAATAAGGCGGGAGGAATGATGTCGAGGTTTTGGAACCTCTCTTTAGATAAAGGTGATGAAGGTCTTCATGCTCCGGTTAAATGGTATGAACCGGAATTGAATGATTCCGACTGGGAGGAAGTGAATATGTTTTCTTATCAGTTGGGCAGTAAGGATGGTTATCCGGTAAGTGGATCGCACTGGTTCCGGCAGAATATTTGCCTTACATCCGGACAGGCTGAGAAGGATGCCATATTGCGTTTGGGCTGTATGGTAAATGCGGACTCTGTGTATGTGAATGGCGTTTTTGTAGGCACTACTTCCTATCAATATCCGCCGCGCATTTATAAAGTTCCTGCATCGGTGTTGAAAGCGGGAGAGAATCTGGTTACGGTACGTCTTATTAATTCCGGTGGTCGTCCCAGCTTTGTAAAAGGTAAACCCTATTGCATGGCGATAGATGGGGATACGGTTCGCTTGTCCGAGCAATGGAAGTATAGGTTGGGTTGTGAAATGCCTGCCGGAAGAGGAGGTGTATCTTTTCAGAACATTCCGACTGGTATGTATAATTCCATGATTTTTCCTTTGCGGAATCTTACTTTTAAGGGAGCTTTGTGGTATCAGGGCGAATCGAATGCAGGACGTCCGGGTGAATATGAAGCTTTATTGACTGCCATGCTTAAAGATTGGCGGGTGAAATTTGCAGATGAAGACTTGCCATTCTTTATTATGCAGCTACCCAATTTTATGCAGATGCATCAGCAACCTGTGGAAAGTGGTTGGGCAGGTATGCGTGAAGCACAGCGGCAGGTGACGTTGAAGTTGCCTAATACCTCTTTGGTTGTGGCAATAGACTTAGGAGAGTGGAATGATATTCATCCGCTGAATAAGAAGGAACTGGCAAGGAGGGTAGCGCTTCAGGTCAAGAAGCAGGTATATGGGCATAAGGATGTGGTTCATAGCGGTCCGTTGTGTACTGATGCATCTGTTGAAAGTGGAAAGATCATTCTGTCTTTTGAGGCGGGAACAGATGACTTAATGCCTGTAGCTCAACTTAAAGGTTTTGCGCTGGCGGGAGCGGACGGACGTTTTAAATGGGCTGAGGCGACCGTGGAAGGTAATAAAGTGGTGGTCTGGAGTGAAGGGATAACTCAACCGGTAAAAGTGCGTTATGCCTGGGATGATAATCCCCAGGAGGCCAATTTGAAGAATAAAGCGGGGCTTCCGGCTTCGCCGTTCCAAATGGATGTATCACGATAGTAAACTTAATACTGAATATACATAAAATAGACGAGGTTGTCTCAATATGAAGTGAATCTAAAAGTTTTTTGTCTAACTTTTTGGGTCACTTCATATTGAGACAACCTCGTTTTTAATTTGGATCTTACCTTTTTTCCTATTAGTTCTTTTTGTTCTAATTCTTCCTTTGATAAATAAAGTATCTGTTCTCAAAAAGCTTCTTTCTGTACGTGGTAATTATAATTAAGGATATTATTGAGGGATTTCTTCCGATTGTTTAAGATTCATTTCTGAAAGATGTCCTATATCCAGTCTGATCTTGGTTGAATATAATCAAAAAGACTTAAAAATGTTAATGGATGTGTTGCCGTAATAAATGAAGGAAAGTTGTTTTTTTGCTTTAACAAGTGGGTTACATATTTTTTGTGATACGTTACCACATTGTTTTCTCTTGCATTTATATCATAATTTTTGGTTTTTTATTAGCTTATTTTTTTTCTCTTTGAAGAGGCTTTTTATCCACTATGTGATGTCTCAAAATATGCTCTTTGTCTTATTTGTAATTGTTTGATTAATAGATTGATATGCAGATTTATGAAATGCAGTCAAAAAAGAATGTAACATCGACAAGAAAGATGTAATGCTATCAAAAAAATGTGTAGCATGATCGTGCCCACTGTTCCATTTCTGATGCATACATTTGCTGCTATGAAAAAGCACGCTATATTGTTTGGAGAGATACGTATGGAAAATACTTTTCTTTCCTCCTATGGCATGAAACGCTAATATATGTAATAATAGTAATATGATTATTAACCGTTGAATTATTAATCTTAAAAGACTAATTGATTATGAAATGCAAGTATGATGACAGCTAAAGCTATCCATAATAGCTAGTGGAAAAAAGAGAATGTAGTTTTTAATATCTTAAACTAATGGTAATGAAAAATGTAACAAAAAAAATCCAAAAGATCCCTTATCTGCTGGTTTTGTTGCTATTAAGTTGCTTGCCAACTTTAGCGCAAAATGGGGTAACGGTAAAAGGAACAGTTCTTGATGGCACTGGAGAAACTGTAATTGGTGCTTCCATCGTTGTGAAAGGCAACACTTCAATAGGTACGATATCAGATATAGATGGAAATTTTACGTTGGCTGTTCCTAGTGATAATGTAACTCTTGTTGTTTCATTTATCGGTATGAAATCACAAGAAGTGAAAGCAACGGTTCAAAAACCGATTAAAGTGATTTTGGAAGATGATAGCCAACAACTGGAAGAAGTAGTAGTGGTAGGTTTTGGTCAGCAAAAGAAAGCCTCAGTTGTAGGTGCCATTGCACAGACCAATTCCAAAACCTTGGAACGTACGGGTGGTGTGACAAGTTTGGGACAGGCTCTGACTGGTAATCTTCCTGGTGTAGTAACCATGACTGATACAGGTAAACCGGGTGATGAAGATCCGAAGATCACTATTCGTGGTGTGACATCATGGAACTCAAGTGATCCGCTTGTGTTGGTGGATGGTGTAGAACGTCCTATGGCTTCAGTGGATATTAATTCAGTGGCATCCATTTCTGTATTGAAAGACGCATCGGCAACAGCTGTATTTGGTGTGCGTGGTGCCAATGGTGTAATTTTGATTACTACTAAACGTGGTGAAGAAGGTAAGGCAGTGATTAATGTCAATGCCAGCACGACGCTGAAAACTTACTCTAAATTGCCTGACATGATGGATGCGTATGATGCGCTTTCACTCCGTAATCAAGTTATAGAAAATGAACTGGCTTATCACCCGAATTCATGGAGTTATTATCTGACTCAGGACCGTTTGCATAAGTATCGTCATCCGGCGAATCAGGCTGAGGCAGAACGTTATCCTAATATGAATTGGGTAGATTATCTGTTGAAAGATGTCGCTACGTCTTATAATGCCAACGTGAACATTAGTGGTGGAACGAAGTTTGTGAAGTATTTTGCTTCCGCCGACTTTGCACATGAGGGAGATATATATAAGAAAGTAACCAACGTGAAAGGTTACGATCCGGGTTTCAGCTATGATCGTATAAATGTACGCAGTAACCTTGACTTCAATCTTACCAAGACTACCAAATTGCATCTTAATCTGTCTGGTTCTCATGCGGTAAAGAAAGCCACGCAGGGGCAGTATGAAAATTTGGTGTGGAGTGCTTTCTATGGTATTGCACCCGACTCTTTTATGCCTGTATATAGCGATGGTACTTTCGGATATTACCAACCTAACCCAACTCAGGCTGCTACTAATAGTTATGAAGACCTTAGTGTTAACGGTATCGGCTATACCACCGATGACCGTTTGAATACTGACTTTACCCTCGAACAGGATCTTGGTTTCCTGCTTAAGGGATTGAACGTGCAGGCTAAATTGGCTTTTGATAATGCTTTCCGTGAAACAGGCCGTGGTGTGGATGATACAACTGACTGGGAAGATGAAGCTCACAAATGGATTGATCCTGAGACTGGTAAAGAATACACCGATATCAGTACAGATGCATTATATAAGTTTGACTTCAAGAATAACAATGCTTGGAAAACGGGTGCGGGTTCTGTTAATAATGGTGAAACATACCGTCGTATGGACTATTCCGTACAGTTGAACTATTCCAACAAATTTGGTGATCATACAGTGGGTGCTATGGGTAACTTCACTCGCGAACAATATGCAAAAGGTAGCGAACAACCTTTTCGTCGTGAAAACTGGGTATTCCGTGCGACTTACGATTATGCCAGTCGCTATATGGTGGAGTATAATGGTGCTTATAACGGTTCTGACCTTTATTCTTCGGAAAATCGTTTCGCTTTCTTCAATTCCGGTGCTGTCGGATGGATGGTTTCGGAAGAACCTTTGGTGAAGAAGCTTAACCTGAAGTGGTTGGATATGTTGAAACTCCGTGCATCTTATGGTCAGATTGGTCAAGATGGCTTACGGGTAGGGAATAAAGATTATCGTTTTGGTTATATGGATGTTTGGAGCAATGGTGGCAATTATCGTCAGTCGTTGACCGGGGTAGATCCTGCCAAAAGTCCTTACAAGTGGTGGCAACAGACACAGATGGGTAATCCGGAACTTCAATGGGAGGTGGCCACTAAACTTGATATTGCAGCAGATTTTGCATTTTTCGGAGGGGTTATTTCCGGTTCGTTCGACTACTTCAAGGAAAAGCGTACCGACATTTTGATTCCGGGTACTCAGCGTGCTATTCCTTCATACTTCGGTACGGAAGCTCCTATTGCCAATTTGGGCAAAGTGGATAGCAAAGGTTACGAATTGGAAATCCGTTGGAATAAGCAACTGACGCGTAGTTGGCGTCTTTGGGGAAATGCTTCTCTTACTCATGCCGTAAGTGAAATCAAGGAAGCGGATGACCCCAGCCTTATGCCGGAGTATCAGAAAAAGGCCAACAAAGGCATTAATCAGAATTATTCGTATGTAGATCATGGCTACTACAACAGTTGGGATGAACTTTATGGTAGTACCGCACATGATGAATATGATGAGAACCGTAAACCGGGTAACTATATAATTCTTGACTATGATGCCGATGGTATGATTACTCAGGATGATAATATTCCTTATGGCTATACGGGTATTCCACAGAATACAATGAACCTTCAGATAGGTTTCGATTATAAAGGTTGGAGCTGTTTCGTTCAGTTTTATGGAGTAAACAATGTGAGCCGTTCTGTTGGCTTGACCAGCTTGGGTGGTACGCGAAATACGGCTTTCTTCGAAGGCAGCTATTGGAGTCCGGACAATCAGAATGCTGATGTACCTCTGCCTCGCTGGCTGAATCAGGCAAGCAAATATACAGATGCTACCCGCTTCCTTTTTGACGGTTCATACACTCGTTTGAAGTATGCTGAACTTTCATATACTTTCTCTAAGGAGAAATGGTTGAAGGCTTCGGGATTGAGTAGCTTGAAGGTGTTTGTCAACGGTAATAACCTTTTCCTCTGGACCGATATGCCTGATGACCGTGAATCGAATACCGGTGGATGGAGCGCATATCCTACCCAGCGTCGTTTCAATTTAGGTTTTAAAATAACACTTTAATATAAACGGAAGATGAAAAATAAGATTTTTTACATACTTTTCGCATTGCTCTCCGTCAGTTTCGCTTTTACTTCGTGTACCGACTATTTGGAAAGAGATTCTGACTCTGTTCTTTCAGAAGAAGATGCGTTTAAGAACTTTAATAATTTTCAAGGATTTATTGAAGTAATGTATAATGTCATTCCCGATTTAGCAAAGCATTATTGGGTTAGCTCTTTTAACTGGGGTGACGATGAAGTGATTACTACTGGTAATGGTGAGTACTTGATGGGATATGCCATTGATGGTGGAAACTATCGTACTTATATTGGTAAGGGAGATTGTTTCTTAGATAGAAGTTGGTCGCTGGACGGTGACCGTTTTGCCAAGTCCCTTTGGGGAGGGGGCTGGTATGCTATCCGTCAGGCCAATCTTGGTCTTGAGGCTCTGCAGAATGGTATGTTGAAGGATGCTACACAAGAAGAACGTGATTTTCTTGAAGGTCAACTTTATTTCTTCCGTGCTTGGTTCTACTTTCAGCTGACGACTTACTGGGGTGGTCTGCCATATCTGGAAAGACCTCTTTCTCCAGTCGAACAGTTCAATATGCCGCGCGAAAGCTATCAGGAAAATGCCGAGAAGATGGCAAAAGACTTCCAGCGTGCTGCTGACCTGCTTCCAGTCGACTGGGATGATACTGCTGCCGGTAACCGTACGAAAGGCAATAATGCTTTCCGTCCCAACAAAATCTGGGCACTCTCTTATTTAGGTAAGTGTCTGCTTTATGCCGGTAGTCCTTTGATGAAGAACGGAGGGGAAAACAGTGACCGTTCTTACGATGCGGAATATTGTAAACGTGCTGCCGAAGTTCTGGGTAAGGTACTTGCAATGGTAGAGGGTGGCCAGACCCAATATGCTTTGGTAGATTTCGAACATTACAGCAACCTGTTCTATACCAAAGAGCAGAACTGGCTGATGCCCGGTGGTACCGAAGCCATCATGCGTAGCCCTACTTTCGGTGCTGATTCCTACTGGCGTCAGATGAACTCCTATCAACTTTCATATATTTGTGACGGTGATGGTATCATTCTTTGCCCTGCAGCTAATTACGTGAATTATTTTGGTATGGCGAACGGTATGCCTCTTGATGATCCCAACTCCAACTTTAGCAAGTCACAGCCGTGGAAAGACCGCGACCCTCGTTTTTATAATAACTTTATTTACGATGGTGTCAAGCAGATCAAAAATGCAGCGGACTATAAAGAGTATGAGTATGCCAATCTTTACGAAGGTGGAAACTGTTGTAACGATCCTCAGAAAACCAGTCGTACAGGCTATTTCAACTATAAATTTATTCCATTGGGTGCCAATAAGGGTGATCAGGACTATGGTTATGGGAAAGCTACTCATTTCCATTTGGCATGGTTACGTTTGGCGGAAGTATATTTATTGTATGCCGAAGCTGCCGCGCAAGGCTACGGTTCTGCCAACGGCAAATCTACCTCTTTTTCAAAGAGTGCTGTAGAAGCGGTGAATGTGATCCGTGAACGTGCAGGTGTGGGGGATGTTGCTGACGGCTACACAACCGACTTGGAGAAATTCATGGGTGAAGTTCGTCGTGAACGTGCCGTGGAACTGGCTTATGAAGGACATCGTTTCAATGACCTGCGCCGTTGGAAGTTGCTGACTGAATATCCTTACAATATCAAAACCAAGCAACTGTTTGATCGTGCAGAGGCATTTGACCCTAAGGCTGAGCCTAAAGAACGTAAAGTTATAAACTTCCGTGAAGAGGTGGTGACGGAACGTAAATTGACAAGTAAGCACTATTGGTTGCCGTTCAAGACAAGCGATGTGACGATGTATCCGGAATTCTATCAAAATCCCGGTTGGTAATGGTTTTATTAACATAAAGACTATAAAAAATGAAACATATATATAAAGGACTTGTATTCTGTGCGGCGTTGGCCTTTGCTTACACACGCGTTGCCGCTCAAGAGACGCTGGCTGACTTGGTGGAAGCAATCCAAGCCGATACGCTTCAGAAGGTGCAAGTGGCATTTCGTTCCATAGACCGTAATGACCTGTTGGGTGGAGTATCGGTCATTGATATGAAAGAAATGTCAGAAAAGACATATACAACTTATAGTTTGAGTCTGGTTGACAATGTAGTTGGCGGTTTTAACGGTAATATCTGGGGAAACAACGAATATCTTGTCATAGTAGATGGCATGGTGCGTGATGCGAATAACGTGCTTCCCCACGAGATAGACCAGATTACCCTTTTGAAAGGAGCTTCTGCTGTAGTGCTCTATGGTCCGCGTGCGGCTAAAGGTGTCATTTCCATCACCACCAAGCGTGGCGAAGTGGGTGACCTCAGAATAAATATTCACGCTAACAGCGGTTTTTATACTCCTAAGTCATACCCGAAATATTTGGGTTCGGCAGAGTATATGACCCTTTATAATGAGGCACGTCTCAATGATGGTCTTACTGCCAATTACTCGCAGGAGGATATTTACAATCATGCTTCGGGTTTGAATCCCTATCGTTATCCTGATTTCGACATGTATTCTTCCGAATATTTGAGGAAGGCATACAACCGTTCGGAAGCGATTGCCGAAATTTCGGGCGGTAGCGAGAAAGTGAAATATTATACTTCTACCGGTTACTATCGCGAATCTTCGCTTCTTAAAGTGGGTAATACGGAAGATAACTACATCAGCCGTTTCTTTGTTCGTGGAAATGTGGATATGAAGTTGCATAAACTTATCACCGCGCAAGCTGATGCTAATGTGACGTTTTATGATTCTTATTCGGCTAATGTAGACTGGTGGGGGCAAGCTGCTACGTTACGTCCTCATCTGGTGTCTCCGTTTATTCCGTTGAGTTATATTGAGGATGTAGACCAAAATTCCCTGAGCACTGTGCTTAACAGTAATTATATTCAAGATGGCAAGTACTTCTTTGGTGGTACGCAGCAGAATCCCACTAATCCGGTGGCTGATGCATACGCGGCCGGCGACAATAAGTTTGTGAGCCGCCAGTTCCAGTTCAATACGCGTTTTGATGTCAATCTTTCTCCCTTGCTTAAAGGACTTTATTTCCGTGCCAAATATGGTATTGACTATGCTTCTACCTATGATCAGGGATATAGTAGCACTTATGCTACTTTCGCACCGGTATGGAGTACCTATAACGGGCATGATGTCATTTCAAGTATCACGCAATATGGCAAGGATGAAAAAAGTGGTGTTGAGAATATCAACAATTCGGCCTACCGTTATACCTACAACGTTTCCGGTCAGTTCGATTACCAGAACACTTTCAACGAAGACCACAATGTGTTCGCCATGGTGCTGGCCAATGCATGGCAGACCCAACGTAGCGGACATTATCACCGTACTACCAATGCCAATTTAGGTTTTCAGGCATCCTACAACTATCAGCATAAATATTATGCGGATTTCAGTGCTGCAATGCCTTATTCCACAAAGTTGCCCGAAGGTAACCGTGCGGCGTTTTCTCCTACAGTCACTTTGGGATGGAATCTTGCAAAAGAAGATTTCATGGAAAATTCAATATTTGACAACTTGATGCTTACTGCTTCGGCAGGTATCATCAATCAGGATCTTGATATTACTACCAGTGACAATGAAGACGGTTACTTCCTTTACAAACCGGTGGTACAGCCCGGTGGTTGGTATAGTTGGGGTGACAATGACGGTCTGGCTGCTACTGAGTTCCAGCGTGGAGACGGCTCTGCCATGACTTTCGTGAAGCGTAAAGAGTTCACGGCAGGGTTGCGTGGTTCTATGTGGAACAGGCAACTTACATTCGACTTCAATTTCTTCACCAGTAAGATGGATGGCGGTTTGGCTCGTACCAGCTCATTGTATCCGATTTATTTCACACAAGTGGGCTATCCGTCATCATCCATTATTCCTTATGTAAACTTCAATGAGGATAAGCGGACAGGTTTCGATTTCAGTGTTTATGCCAACAAGAAAGTGGGTGAAATGGACTTGACGCTTGGCGTGAGCGGAATGTGGTATAAGAGCACGGCTGAAAAGCGTGATGAGAACGTTGAGTTTGAATATTTGTCAGCTGTAGGTCGTCCATTGAACGGACACTGGGGATTACAGAGCGAAGGATTCTTCAATGACCAGGCTGAGATTGAGGCTGCTCCCAAACAAACTTTCGGTGACGTGAAGCCCGGTGATATCCGTTATAAAGATCAGAACAACGATGGTAAGATTGATGACAACGACCGTGTATTCCTGGGACGTTGGGACTCTCCCTTTATGAGTGGTATTAACTTGACTGCCAAATGGCGTGACTTTACTCTGTATGTGATGGGCAATCTTTACATAGGTGGCTATGGCATGAAGGACAATTCATATTATTGGGTGAAGGGTGACGGTAAATATTCTGAAGTGGTACGTAATCGATGGACTCCTGAGACGGCAGCTACAGCTACTTATCCTCGTCTGACCACTACCGGTGGTGACAACAACTTCCGTACCTCGGACTTCTGGATGTACAAGAACGACCGATTCAATCTGACTCAGGTTCAGCTTACCTATAATATGCCCAAAGAGGTGTTGAGAGGATCTTTTGTCAAAGGTTTGAGTTTCTTTGTCAACGCCAACAATTTGCTTACCATTGCCAAGGAACGTAAGGCTTTGGAATTGAATGTGGGTAGCGCACCTCAGACACGTTTCTACCAGCTTGGTCTCAAAGGTACATTCTAAGAAAATGATAAATTTAATAATGAAGATTGAAAAACTAAGAAGTTATGAAACTAAAAAATATCATCTTATCAACGGCATTTCTGATAGCATTCTCCGCTTGCGACGACTTGTTTGAGCCGGCGGTGGAAAACTTCAAGCAACCGTCTGATTTGGAAAACATGCCTTCGTGGGCTGTTGGTTTGTTAGGGCATGCCTACATTGGCAATCCGTTGGGTGAGAATGCCAACAACTGGTCTTTCACGGAAGTGGCTACTGATGATGCTGTATCCAATGATGTGAATAACGGCTACCGGAAGATGGCTGCCGGTGCCTGGCGTTCGGACAACACTCCCGGAGATTTGAATAGATGGCAGAATTTGCGTGCTTCCTGGCAATATCTCAACCAATTTCTTGAAATATCTGAAAACGTGGAATGGGCCAGAGATCCTAAAGCTTCCGAACTGTTTAAGATGCGTTTCCAAGGAGATGCATACGGAATGCGTGCTCTCTATATGTATCATTTGTTGCTGAGTTGTTCGGGCTGGGCGGATAATGGACAGTTATTGGGAATTCCTATTCTGACAGAATCGGAAACTGTTGATTCGGATTTCAACAAACCCCGTAACACTTTCAAGGAGTGTATCGAACTGTTGAATAAAGATGTGGAGAGAGCTGTGGAAATGCTTCCCGAAGAATATGGTGATTTGGACGAGAAGACAGGGGTAGTACCTGGTAAATATGCACAAATGGACATAGATATTGCTTTGTTCAACCGTGTATTTGGTGATCATGCTAAAAATCGTATGAGTGCTCGTGTGGCTCGTGCCATTCGTGCTCAGGCAGCTCTTCTTGCAGCCAGTCCTGCCTATAGCGAAGGTTCGGAAGTAACTTGGGAAGAGGCTGCCAATGATATGGCCGAAGTGCTTGCTGATTTAGGTAGTAATCCGATTGCAGGTATCGATCCTACAGGTAATAAGTGGTATGAAGACCATAGCGGTATTCAGAATCTAAAAGCCGGTTACAACCGTCCCGAGATTTTGTGGCGTAGCAACAAGAACGAGAGTGCCGACCTTGAGAAGGCGCAGTATCCGCCTTCGCTCTTCGGCCAGGGCAGGGTCAATCCTTCTCAAAACCTAGTAGACGCTTTTCCGGCAGCGAACGGTTATCCCATCAGCGATCCGAAAGCCAGCTACGATCCTCAGAACCCGTATGCCAACCGCGACCCTCGTCTGGCTTTATACATTATTTATAATGGTTGTAAGGCGGGGGTGTCAAACAGTGTCATTACTACTGCAGTTGATGGAAATAATAACGATGCCATGAATAAGTTTGACGGTGCTTCCACGCGTACCGGTTACTATTTGCGTAAATTTTTGGATATGAACGTGAATGCCGATCCAAATAACACAACAAATGGTTTCCATATTAAACCTTGGATTCGCTACACAGAAATATTCTTAGGGTATGCTGAAGCGGCTAATGAAGCTTGGGGACCGCAAGGAAAAGGCACTCATGGTTATTCTGCTTATGATGTGATTAAAGCTATCCGCCAACGTGCCGGTATTGGTGAAAATGGTGGTGATCCTTATCTGGAATCAGTGAAGAATGACAAAGATGCGATGCGTGAGCTTATTCGTAACGAACGTCGTTTGGAACTCTGTTTCGAAGGCTTCCGTTTTTGGGATTTACGCCGTTGGAAAGTGGATCTCAACAAGTTGAATGAAACCGTGAAAGGTATGAAAATTACCGGAACGAAATACGAAGTGGTAGAAGTGGAGAAACGTGACTATAAGGATTATATGTACTACGGTCCTGTTCCTTATGGTGAAATATTGAAGTTTAATGCTCTCATCCAAAACAAAGGATGGTAAGCGGTAGTAAACGAACTTATATAAACTGAATAAATGAAAATAGCAATGAGAAAATCATTTTTGATATTGGCCGCTATGGCGGGAGCCTTGTTCACTGCGTGCGAAAACGGCGACTGGGAATTTCCCGACTATAAATATTCCGCGGTTTACTTTGCTTATCAAAGTCCCATCCGTACCATTACCATAGGTGAGGATGAATCTGTGGATAATTCATTAGACAATGAACACAAATGCCAGATTATGGCTACAGTGTCGGGTGTGTACGAGAATAAGAAAGATGTGGAAATAGGTATCCGGGTAGACAATACTTTGTGTGATGGTTTTATGTATGAAGGTACCAAAGACGACATTCTACCGTTACCGGCTTCTCACTATACGCTGAGCGATGATAAGATTGTCATAAAGAAAGGCCAGATATTGGGTGGCGTTACGGTGAATCTGACTGATGCTTATTTTAGTGACCCGAAATCTGCGGAGTTGAACTATGTAATTCCCGTGGTGATGACCGGTGTGCAGAATGCCGACACCGTTTTGCAGGGTAAAGCGCAGGTAACCGATCCGCATCGTCTGAATAAAGCGGATTGGGAGGTACAGCCTAAGGATTATACGCTTTATGCGGTGAGGTATGTAAGTAAGTACGATTCGCACTATCTGCGTCGCGGTGTCGATACCTATAGCGGTGCCAAAACCGGTACGGAGGTGCGTCATGCTGCATATGTGGAGAAAGACGAAACTATCGGAGGCTTCAGTACGTTGGGCTTGAACAAGGTACAGTGGGCTCGTCCTACCAAAGATGCTGCCGGAGAGAATATCGAAGCCAATTTGGTACTTTCTTTCGATGAGAGTGGCAATTGTACGGTTACTTCTGTATCTGATGGTGTAGTGGCCGGTGGTAATGGTAAGTTTGTTTCCAAAGGTGACAAGAACAGTTGGGGAGGCAAAGACCGTGATGTGCTCTATTTGGATTACACCATGGACTACGACGGCATTCATTGTGCCACCAAAGATACGCTGGTAGTACATTATCGTGGTGTGAAGGCCGAATGGTTTACTCCCGTGAAGAAATAACGTTAGGGTTTCTTATTTTAAAAAGTATTAATATGAAACATACAAAAAATATATTAGGTACAATGCTTTTGATGGCTGCGGCTATTGGCGTCGCTTCTTGCGTGGATGACAAGCCGTTGGCTTTCTCGGTAGAGAAACCTGCTTCCATTGCAGGTATGGAGTACCTCAATGACTATGATGTCTTGAAAACTTATGTGAATAGCAGTGCCAATCCCGACTTTAAGTTGGGAATTGCACTGGCTGTGAACGACTATTTGAAATCAGAAATTGTGACACGTCTTGCCAATACTAATTTCCATGAAATGACGGCAGGCAATGCCATGAAATATGCATCATGTGTGGGTAATGATGGAACGATGAATTTTGATGCTGTGCAAAATTTTGTATCTGCGGCTAAAGCCGATGGTCTTACCATCTATGGACATACCTTGGCTTGGCATGCACAACAGAATAACAAGTATCTAAACGGATTGATTGCTCCGATACCTTTGCCTGTTGATCCTAATGCATCCAACAAGTTTTTGCATATTACAGTGCCGGAAGCAGGAGGAAATCCTTGGGATCGTGAGATTTATTATGACCTTGCCGAACCACTTGTAGTAGGTAAGGAATATGTGATTTCGATGAAGGCTAAGGCTACTTCAGCGGTATCCTATAATTTCTGGCCTGGTATTATTGATGGTGATACGCAATATTTGCCTTCTTTTTCAGCTGATAATAAATGGGAGGAAACCTCTATAACGTTTACAGCGAATATTCCTATCAATCGTTTGCGTTTCTGTTTCGGTACGTTTCAAGGAGAACTTTGTTTTGACGATGTGACATTGTCTTCTGCTGATGATGAAAATCTTATTGAAGGCGGTACGTTTGATACTGAAGATTTATCCCGTTGGACAAGACCGGGCTGGATGACTTCATATTCCTATGAAATAGGCAAGGAAGGCAATGATAATGCAGGCTTCTGTTTGACTATGACTAATAGTGAGAAGAAAAACAATAATTGGGATTCACAAGTGTGGTATCAATTTGCTTCACCGTTGACCGAAGGAAAAGCGTACACTTTTAGAGCCAAGGTCAAGGCAACTGATACATATAATTGTACCATATTTATGCAGTCTTCCAGTGGTGGTGCTCAAGGATATCCTGGTGGTTTAAATATTGGTACCGAATGGGCAGATGTCAGTTTGACATTTACACCAGGGCATGGACAAGTGGATAAGTTTACCTTTAATTTTGGTGATTTTGTAGGAACCATTTATGTAGATGATGTTGTGTTCTCAGATGGGACGTCGGATATTTATACTTCCAGCTTTGAAAACCAGTCGATTGAGGGGTGGACCAGTTGGAGTGGCTATCAGGGATTGTCTGCTGAAGGTGAGGGATATTCTTCTAATCAGACAAGTATTGAACTTACTCCTGAAGAGAAAAAAGATACTCTAACTTGGGCTATGAACAACTGGGTGGAAGGTATGATGAAAGCTACCGATGGTTATGTAACAGCTTGGGATGTAGTGAACGAAGCTATTTCCGGTGGTGGTAACGATGAAGGTTTCTATACCTTACAATCAGCCAGCAACGTTTCTCCTGAAGATGCCAAGAACAATTTCTATTGGCAAGACTATTTGGGTAATGTGGATTACGTACGCATTGTTGTAGCTGCCGCCCGCAAGTATTATGCAGAAAATGGTGGTACTGCTCCTTTGAAGCTCTTTGTCAATGACTACAATCTGGAGTCAGACTGGGATGATAACAAAAAAGTCAAGAGTTTGGTACACTGGATTGAGAAGTGGGAAGCTGACGGTGTAACAAAGATTGACGGTATCGGTACGCAGATGCACGTATCTTGCTATGCCAATGCTGTCACGCAGAAGAGCAAGGAAGACCATGTGGTGAAGATGTTTGAGATATTGGCAGAAAGTGGTAAACTGGTAAAGATATCAGAACTTGATATGGGTTATATAGATGAGAATAATACTAGTGTTAAGACAGAGAATATGACCGAAGCTCAGCATAAAGCGATGGCAGAATACTATAAGTTCATCGTGAAGAAGTACTTTGAGATTATTCCTGCTGCCCAGCAGTATGGTATCACGCAATGGTGTGCTACCGATGCTCCCAGTGATTCGGGCTGGCGTGGTGGTGAACCCGTAGGCCTTTGGGATTCCAACTACAGTCGTAAGCATACCTATGCAGGTTTTGCTGATGGATTGGCTGGAAAATAATAGAGTTTTATGAGAAAAGGCAGCGGGTGTCATAACGTGAAACCGCTGCCTTTATTATCTTAATAAAAATTGTACAACAATGAAAAATATTTTATTTATTTTATTGGCTTTATTACCGACTTTAGTATGGGCCGGGAAAAGTGAGAGCGTTCAAACGAATGCTTATGTGGCAACAGGGACTTATACTACTAGTGCTTTTGGTGGAGTTCATGTCTTAACAGGACGTGACGAGTTTACTAAAATGGCATTTGTCATTGGTATCCAATTAGATGAACTTCCGGATGGAATGTATTATGAGTGGAAATTATTAGAGGCGAATGGTGGGGATGAGACTTTTCAGCCGCAGCCAAGCAATGATAAGGTCTGCTATATAGGATTGAATGGAAATACGGATGTTCTAAGGTTTTCCGTAACTACACGTACAGCAAGTGGTTTCCAAGGAATAGTTGCAGAAAGAGTTTTTACCTTCCTTTTCTTTCCGAATCGGTTATAGATATGTTAGGGTATAACCGGAGATGATATTTATACCTATAGTTTTGTCCGTTATTGGTAATTAGTCTTATATAGGGTTAGGTTTTTGATAGGATGAAGCTGTCATAAGGTATAAAATGCCCATACAGGAAACTCATGTATGGGCACTTTTTTTCCCTGTTCCGGCGGATTTGCAATCCGTTTGTCTTAGCATTATGAAGTATTTAACCCTATCACATCAAACCATTCTTCTTCAACAATTCTGCCAACTCTTTCTTGCTGATGGAAGAACGCTCTGCCTTATCATAAACAAAGAGCAGATTCATAGTTGAATTCCGTTCGGAAGTCACAGCTATAAAAGTAATTACTCTTGTGCCACCACTCTTGCCTTTTCCTTTTGAAGTAGTTTTTACACGAATTTTACGAGGTCTGTTGTCAAGATCTGTTCCCAATAGCGGATTCTGTTCCAATGCATCAATGAGGGCAACATAATCTTCTTTGAATGAAGCATAGTGTTTTGCCAAACGTTTAACTTCATGCTGAAATGTAGGCTGAACGATTATATCATAATTCATCGGCAAACTCCCTTGCAGTTTTGGCTTTTAGTTGTCCGGTCATAGTCTGTTTCGCTTCACCCCACCTGGCATCTGTTCCTGCAAGCAGTTCTTTCTTGCTGATGGTTTCTTCCGCTTCCACCTCATCGGTATTCTTGCTTTTCATTATCCGCTACAAGGCTCTACGCAGTTTTTCCAGTGCATTCTTGTCGTTGATTTCCGTCAAGATATCACGAACTAGCAATGCTTTCTGACCTTCCAATTCCAGTGTTGTCATATTACGGCCTCCTTTCTTATTTGATTTCTAATGACAAAGAAACGTTTTTATCGGAAATACGGTTGTGGAAAGGTAGGAAAGGCTTCCCCTGCGGGCATTTTTTTATTCGGGATGACGTTTAAGGAAAGAATATAAGCATAAAGAAAAGTTTTTTCTGCATTGTTACGACTTTTCTCTATATCGTTTCATATCCGGCAGTTATTCCCCTCAGTTAATTCTCTGCTTTGCCATGCGTTTTTTGTATTATTCTTAATGCTTCCTAAGAGGTGTCTTTAATAGTCTTAGAACTAGTTGATTTAAGTTTCCCTATGGTAGGGAACCATCGTTTCTGGTGGGGAAACTGCCGTTCCTCGCAGCGGAAACGAATCTAAATATAGAAGGTTGTAGCTGAAAAAGGGCTACACCATTTGCCCGAAAGGGTGTAGCCATGTGCTCCAAAGGGTGTAGCCATGTGTTTAAAAGGGTGTAGCCTTACCGGATAAAAGGTTATTTTGTCCGAAATATGAGCGTAAGCTTTCTCTGAAAACGGTTTTATCCGCTACTTTCCGGTATATCCCGTTCGTTTTCGCAATGTCTATTTGATTAAAAATACACCTAAAACAGATGTTTTGAGCCTTTTATTAGAGTATTACCATGCAATATCCTTTTTATTTTTCATATACGCTTTCTATTTGTATTTTCCCAATAAGGATTCCTTGCATTCTTTTTTATCAAGCGCTGTACGATGGGGAAATACTCAATCCAGACATCATTATCTTATATCTCCGCACAAAACGATAACTGACAAATAAATTCAGCTAATGGAAGTAAATATGGAGAACAAATAAGCTCCGTATCACTTCATAAGTTTCGCAAGCCTTCGGCAAGGATGACGGGATAGTACTGCTTATCATTTAAATCCTTTCTTTCCGGGTTATGAATTAAATGATAATGTAGGCAACTGCTTTTTGCCGGAATTAAGGAGAAAAACAAGCCGTCATGCAGGCAGGAAAAGAGAACCTTATTTTTTATAAATCATTGATTTCCGCCAAGGACAACCCGGTAGCTTGCATGATTTGCTCAGGATTCAATCCGATAGATTTCAGGTTCAGGGCTATCTCACGGTTTCTTTCTTCTATTCCTTTTTCTATTCCTATCTCTATCCCTTTCTCTATTCCTTCTTCATACCCTTCCTTATGTCCCAACTTCCGTTGCCCGCTGGCAATGGCAAGGTTGTCGCGATAAATCTTGATGCTTTCATCATACTTCATGCGCTCCTCCTTGCTCAATGCGGAGATATCGACGATTTTTTCAAGCTCGTCGAACACTGACTTCTGTGCCTTGAAAGGCATTCGTTTTAGCGTTTCCATATTCTTAAGTACATAAATCCATCGTTCAAAATCAGTCTCGCATTCGTCCTCTTCCTTCAGGAAGGAAGGGAGTTCCAGAAAGATGAAACGCATCTTGTCTATAAAAAGTTCGTGCGTTTCCTTGTCCGCCAGTATGACGTCCTTGCGGAAGCGTCCCTTCTCTGTTCCCAGATAGAAATTCATGAAGAAGACGCCATATACGGCTTTTATCTCATACTGCCATTTGGTTCCGCGCTCGCCCTGGCGCACTACCGCTTGGGACAGGTAATACAGGGAGCGTTCCTTGAAGCGGTCTTGGTATTTGTTCTGCATCTCCACTATGATTTTTTCACCGGTCTCTGTGGTGCAGTAGATATCGTATATCAATCCGCGATCGCCATCGTAAATGGGCATCTGTTCCTTGTCCAGAAACGTGATGTCCTTTATCTGTTTTTCTCCTTTCAGCAGGTCGTTCAGGAAGTCAATCAGCAGGCCTTTTGTTACCGACTGTCCGAAAATTTTCTTAAACCCTACGTCTGTAAAAGGATTAATGAATTTGCTCATTGCTTTGTTCGCTTTGTTTTGGTTATTACAAAGGTAAGGTTTTATTTGAGAAGACGGAGCATTATTGCAGAAAATAACGGCTTTTGCCGTTTTATTCTTTATCTGAGCGGTTATGAATGAAATGATTTACTGAGTAACTGTCATCCTGCTTGTCATTTGTTTTTTTCTGATGGAAGACTGCAAGACGAAAAAGAATGTTGCTATATTTTGTCTGATTCTGTTTTTGAGGAGTATATAGGTCTGAAATTATCCAATTTGGAAGATTAGATAATTTCAGGGTTCAAATCAAAGTGAAGCCGTTGCCTTTATTTAAAAAATTGAATAACACTTAAAATGTAATTTTAGGCAAGTAGTCACAGCTTCTTTATCTCTTCACAAGTTAGGCCGGTAATGTCTGCAATCAAGGCAGGATTAAGCTTCTGCAAGGAAGATGCATGGAGTTGATAATCAGTAATATTTTCCGCTAATTATTATAAACGTGGTGAGAGGCATAGTATAACTGTGATGGAATGTTTCTGAAAGAAAATGTAACACGGACATTAAAGATGTAACATCAGCGAATAACTATGTATCATGAAGATACTGTTTGTTTCATTTCTATCTGTTACATTTGAAACCGGAAAGATTTCTGAAGATATAATCGAAGATCAAATGAAAAACAGTATGAGAAACAAGAGTTTTTTGCATGCATTGTTAATAGGATGTGCTCTGAATTTCTGTGCAAGCTTGGACTTTATATTATTGTCATCTTGTTCCGATAATGCAATGCAAGAGGTAGTGCCGCCGGAAGAACCGGTGGAACCCGTTGAGCCTGATCCGGAACCGGGAAATAAGAATACATTGCCTCTTCTAAGTGTAGTGGGACGTTATCTGAAGAATGTGGAAGGGGAGATAGTCAATCTGCATGGTTTTACGCAGACTTACAGCCCTTTCTTCAATAACAATGCCTGGGGTAACTATGATGTGCAGGCATGCCTCAACTATAATAAGAGGATGGTGGATGAAATCGTTGCTGCCGGATGGAAGTTCAATTTCGTGCGGATGCACCTCGACCCGTATTGGAGTGATGACCCCTCCATGCAGTCTGTGAGATATGAAGGACATGAACGGTTCTCCGAAACTCGCTTTCGGAAGTATCTTGAAGAGTTGTTTGTGCCGATGGCAGAATACTTTATTTCCAAAGGAATGTATGTGGTGATGCGTCCGCCCGGAGTCTGTCCGGCTGATGCTCCCTATCAAGGTATAGAAATAGGAGACACTTATCAGCAGTTTTTGCTCAAAGTGTGGAATATTGTTTCGCAACATCCTAAGCTGAAAAATAATATGGATGTCATGTTCGAGCTTGCCAATGAACCTGTCAGAATAAAAGGTACTGACGGAACATACGGCAGTAGCGGTGATGGTCATTTCAAGAACCTCCAACTCTACTTTCAGGCTATAGTAGACAAAATACGTGCCAATTGTCGCAACATTGTTTGGGTGCCGGGATTGTCTTATCAGTCATCTTACGCCGGATATGCCACTCACCGTATCAAAGGGGAGAACATAGGCTTTGCCGTTCACTGCTATCCCGGTTGGTATGGTAGCGATGCTGAGGAAGACAGCGGTGAAGGAATCGGCTCTTCCACAGGAGGAGGTTATGAAGCTTTTCAGCGGGGGTGGGATGCGCAAGTAGGCCCTGTGGCGGCTTTCGCTCCTATCATGGTGACTGAAATAGACTGGGCTCCGAAGAAATATGATGCCACTTGGGGTAAAAGTATTACAGGAACAGCTGGTGGTGAAGGTTTTGGTGCCAACTTCAAATATATAGCTGATAATTCAGGTAATGTTTCCTGGTTATTCTTTACAACGAGGTCACATGAGTTGGCAGCGTTTAAAGATGTGCCGGGTGAACCGGGTAATTACACTTTTCTCAATGATCCCGAGGCCTGCCCGTGGGCGATGTACCATTGGTTCAAGGAATATGCTGAAGGGATAGTAGTGAATGGGGAACTGGAAAAACTGGAGTTGATGGGACAAGAGGGGGAACTTCGTCTGCAAATGGGTGGTACGAATTATCTCAAAGTGAAAGCTGTTTATTCTGATGGAACGGTACGGATGGTGACTGCGGAGGCGACTGTCAACAGCTCAGATACAAACGTGCTGAAAGTAGAACAGGCAGCCAAATTAGTAGCTGTAGCACCCGGTGAAGCTACGGTAACCGTTACGTATCAATCGGCTGCCGGAGTCAGTAAGAAACTGACATTGCAGGTTACGGTAATTTCTCCTTTCTCACTGACAGCAGATGTCTTCAATCCTTCTATATGGGAGAAAGGCACGTTCGACGAGAACACCCGCACACTGGTGACGGGGCAGTATGGTTTCGGAGGATGGCAATATGACAGTGGACTTGATTTGTCAGGATATAAGACTGTGACCGTAGAGCTGGGTAACGATAATGAGAGTGGGGTTTCGTTCCGTCTGTTTGATAAAAACAATTATTGGAGTAAGCCTGCTACGTATGATTTCGGATCTTCGCGTAAGATTGTAGTGGAGTTGGACAATATGAAAGATGAGAACGGAGGAAAGATCGATCCTTCACATCTTTACATTGCAGGTTTTTGGTCAACGGGTGGAAAACCTGTTGTGATAGCTAATATCTCCTTAGCAAATTAAAAAGACATATCAACTCTCATCTTTCCGAGAGTTCGATATAATTTGTGCATTTTATAATATCTTTCCTGCATCCTCTGTGAAGAGTGTGCAGGAATACAAATCTGTTATATTTATCTAATATTGATATTCAAATGTCTAAAATTGCAAATCAGTGATCGGATTCATGCCTTATTTTTGCAGATATATATGAATGGTCTGATAAACTTTAAATAAAAGATATGATGAAGAAGATAATTGTATGGTTGGCTGCAATGATGTATACACTGTCCGGTTATGCACAAAATGCACCTTGGAATTTTCAGAGTAAAGTAGTTACGGACACTCTTTTTAGTAAAGTGCTGAATTCAGAGCGTGCCTATACTGTTTTTTTGCCAAAGAGTTTTGAACAGGATAAAGAGAAAAAATATCCGGTCCTGTATCTTTTGCATGGTATGTGGGAAACCAATCCTGTCTGGGCCGAACGGGGGCATGTAAAAGATGTGATGGATCGTCTTGTAGCCAGTGGGGAAGCGTGCGAAATGATTATTGTTACTCCGAATGCCGGTGGAAATATTCATATGGAGTGGAACGGATATTTTGATATGCCGGGTTGGAAATATGAGACTTTCTTTTATACGGAATTCTTGCCTTATATAGAGAAAGAATACAGGGTGATAGGCGATAGACAGCATCGTGCTATTGCGGGATTGTCGATGGGCGGTGGCGGAGCTACTAATTATGGTCAGCGCCATAGTGATATGTTCTGTGCAGTCTATGCGATGAGCGCTCTGATGTCTATTCCTGAACAGGGAGCGGTACCTGCTGATGATCCGAATTCGAAAATTGCGATACTTACCCGTAGTGTTATAGAAAATAGCTGTGTGAAATATGTGATGGAGGCTGACGAGGACCGCAAGGCTGATTTGCGTAGTGTTGCCTGGTTTGTAGATTGTGGGGATGATGATTTCCTGCTTGATCGTAATATAGAGTTTTATCAAGCTATGCGTAACACCGGCATACCCTGCCAGTTCAGGGTGCGTGATGGAGGGCATGATTGGGAATATTGGCACTCGGCTCTTTATCAGTGTTTACCTTTCGTAACCCGGATATTTGGTAAAGAATGAATATGTATATAGAAATAATAAATAATAGACAGATTATGAGAACATTTGTATTTACATGCTTACTTCTTTTAGGCATGACGACATTTGCACAAGATGCGAATTTTCATGTCTATCTGTGTTTGGGACAATCGAACATGGAGGGAAATGCAAAGGTAGAAGCACAGGACACAGTGGCAGTTGACAGCCGTTTTCAGGTATTAGCGGCTGTCGATTGTCCTAATTTGGGGAGAACCAAAGGGAATTGGTATAAGGCGGTTCCTCCTTTGGCACGTTGCTATACGGGCCTGACTCCGGGTGATTATTTTGGACGGGCTATGGTGGCTAACCTGCCATCCAATGTGCGGGTAGGGATTATCAATGTTGCCGTAGGTGGTTGCAGGATAGAACTGTTTGACAAGGATAACTATCAGTCGTACGTAGAAACTTCTCCGGACTGGCTGAAGAATATGGTAAAAGAATATGGTGGCAATCCTTATGCACGTTTGGTTGAGATGGCAAAGATTGCTCAAAAGGATGGAGTGATTAAAGGTATTCTGCTGCATCAGGGAGAGTCGAATACAAATGATAAAGACTGGCCTTCAAAAGTAAAGGGAGTGTATGATAATCTTTTGAAAGATTTGGGATTATCTGCTGCTAATGTGCCTTTACTGGCGGGTGAGGTGGTACATGCGGATCAGAATGGAGTCTGTGCCAGCATGAATACAATCATTGATAGTTTGCCACAGGTAATTCCTACTGCACACGTCATATCCTCTGCCGGTTGTCCGGCTGCATTCGATAATCTTCATTTTACAGCCGAGGGATACCGGATGTTGGGAGCACGCTATGCTGCTAAGATGCTTTCCATTTTGGGATACGGAGATTGGACATCTGCCCAGAATATGAAATTGTGGTATGCCCGTCCGGCACAAGACTGGCTGGAAGCTCTGCCACTGGGTAATTCCCGTTTGGGGGCTATGGTTTTTGGCGGAACTGCCCGTGAAGAACTGCAACTCAATGAAGAGACTTTCTGGGCCGGCGGACCTTACAATAATAATAATCCCAAAGGATTGCAGGTGTTATCTGAAATACGCCGTCTTATTTTTGAAGGCAAAACTCTGGAGGCACAGAAACTCATTGATGAGAATTATATGACGCCTCAGCATGGCATGCGTTACTTGACGATGGGGAGTCTTTTCCTGAATTTCCCAGGGCATGAGAATCCTTCTGAATATTATCGGGATCTGAATCTGGAGAATGCTACTGCTACCACCCGTTATGAAGTGGACGGAGTGAAGTTTGTCCGTACAGCTTTTGCTTCTTTGAGTGATGATGTGATTATCGTCCGTATTCAGGCGAATAAGGCAAAGGCTTTGAATTTCGCCATATCATATAACAGTCCGCTGAAATCAAATGTACAAGTAAAAGGTGGTAAACTGATTATCTCCTGTCAGGGAGTTGAACATGAAGGAATCCCTGCCGCTATGCGTGCCGAATGCCAGGTGCAGGTGAAAACAGATGGTAAAGTGAGTAAGGAAGAAAGCGCACTTGCCGTGAATGGGGCTACCGAGGCTACTTTGTACATATCGGCGGCTACCAATTTTGTGAATTACCATGATGTCAGTGCAAACGAATCAAAGCGTGCAGCTACTTATTTGCAGAAAGCCACTCGTGTTCCTTATGAACAGGCTTTGAAGAGTCATATAGCCTCTTACCGTAAACAATATGATCGTGTGGCTCTGACTTTGGAAAGCACTAAAATTTCTGCTTTGGAGACACCTGTCCGTGTGCAACGTTTTATAGAAGGAAATGATATGGCGATGGCGGCTTTGATGTTCCAATATGGTCGTTATTTGTTGATTTCTTCTTCACAACCCGGTGGTCAGCCTGCCAATCTTCAGGGTATCTGGAATCATAGTCCCTATGCTCCCTGGGATAGTAAATATACGATTAATATCAATGCGGAGATGAATTACTGGCCTGCTGAAGTAACCAATCTGAGTGAAACGCATGAACCTTTCTTTGACATGGTGACCGACCTGGCTGTTACGGGTAGTGAGACAGCTAAGGTTCTTTATGGCGCCAAAGGTTGGGTGGCACATCATAATACAGATATATGGCGTGCCTGCGGACCGGTGGATGCTGCAAGCTTCGGCATGTGGCCTAATGGAGGTGCCTGGGTGGCACAACATCTGTGGCAACACTATTTGTTTACCGGTGATAAAGAGTTTTTAAAGAAGTATTATCCGATATTAAAAGGAACTGCTGATTTTTATTTAAGTCATTTGGTGGAACATCCGAAGTATAAGTGGATGGTTACGGTACCTTCCATGTCTCCGGAACATGGTTATCGGGGTTCACAATCAACGATTACGGCAGGTTGTACAATGGATAATCAGATTGCTTTTGATGCCCTTTACAGTACACTTCTGGCAAGCCGTATTCTGGGTGGTGATAAAAAGTATGAAGATTCTTTGCAGGCCATGTTGGGCAAGTTGCCCCCCATGCAGATTGGCAAACATAATCAATTGCAAGAGTGGCTGATTGATGCTGATAATCCGTTGGATGACCATCGGCATATTTCGCACTTATATGGTTTATATCCCAGTAATCAGATTTCTCCGACTACAAATCCTGAGTTGTTCCAGGCTGCCCGCAATACTTTGATACAGCGCGGAGACATGGCTACCGGTTGGAGTATCGGGTGGAAGATTAATTTCTGGGCACGTATGCTGGATGGCAATCACGCTTATAAGATTATACAGAATATGCTTCATCTTTTGCCTAATGATAAGGTCCAGAAAGAATATCCGGAGGGACGTACATATCCTAATTTATTTGATGCCCATCCACCTTTTCAGATTGATGGTAACTTCGGTTATACGGCGGGAGTGGCAGAGATGTTGCTACAAAGCCATGATGGTGCGGTACACTTGTTGCCCGCATTGCCCGAAGCATGGAAAAAAGGAAGTGTGAAAGGCCTTGTTGCCCGTGGTGGTTTTGTTGTGGATATGGAATGGGATGGCGTTCAACTGAAAAAGGCGAAAATACTTTCTCGTTTGGGCGGGGTACTGCGCATCCGTTCTTATGTTCCTTTAAAGGGAAAAGGAGTGAAAGTGGCAGACGGTGCTTGCCCGAATCCTCTTTATGCACCGGCAGTTATAAAAGAACCAATAGTTTCAAAGCTGATAAATCCTCAGGTGCCGGTCCTTTATCGTACTTACGAATATGACATTGTTACTCAGCCGGGAGAAGACTATTCGCTGGAGCGTAGCATGTAATGATATTAGCAATTTAGTTAAGAAAGCCAACTGGTCAATTTATGATTCAGTTGGCTTTTTTGCTTTATGATTTAGCATTGTCAGATAATGGAGACTTTTGTTGTTCTTCCATATAGGTGGTGGGTGGTACTCCGTATAATTCTTTAAAAGCAGTAGAAAAATATGCTATATTAGTAAAACCTGTAAGGGTAGCGACTTCAGTGATGTTATGATACTGGTTTGCCAATAGTGATGCTGCTTGTTTCAGGCGAACATTGCGTATTAAGTCGCGGGTTGACTGGTTGGTCAACTCTTTTAGCTTACGGTGCAAATGTACGCGACTGATACCTACT
Source organism: Bacteroides sp. MSB163 (assembly GCF_036416795.1). NCBI lineage: Bacteria > Pseudomonadati > Bacteroidota > Bacteroidia > Bacteroidales > Bacteroidaceae > Bacteroides > Bacteroides maternus. The sequence goes on from NZ_CP143867.1 coordinate 3,291,560, forward strand.
TCAGTTGCTATCATTTCAACATTCAAATCAGGATTACCGAGGTTGTCATTGATAACTTTCATCACTTTATCAAGCAGCCTGTCGTCAGGTGATTGGACTTTTAGTTTCTTCAACTTCTGTTCTTGCATCTGACTACCGCTGAAATTATTGCGCAATACTTCTCTGCTCTTGATAAGGTTGATAGCCGTTTTTCTCAGTATTTCGATACTGAATGGTTTCACTATATATGCATCTGCTCCCATGTTTAAACCTTCCAGGTTATCTTCTTCCCTTGATTTGGCCGTCAAGAGGATAATTGGTATATGGTTGATGGTTACGTTCTGCTTGATTTTTTTGCAAAGTGTCAGCCCGTCCATTTCAGGCATCATGATATCACTGATAATCAGATCCGGTTCCTTTTTTAGAATAATTGCAAGAGCTTCTTTTCCATTAGTACACTCGCTCATATGGAAATCACTTGCCAATTCGCGACAGATGTACTTTCGTATTTCTTCATCATCTTCTACTACCAGAACACGACTCTTTGTTCTGGAGCGTACTTTTTCGTCTTCTTCATCAACAGGAGAAGTTGGGAGAGCAGTTGTGATATGTACGGGAGAATGGTTATCAGCCGGGTTATTATCTATTTCTTCAGCGCTCAGATGTTCCTTACCTAAGGGCAATCGTATAATGAAGCGGGAACCCGGTTTCCCTTCATTATTTTCTGCTTCTATTGTACCATGGTGTAACTCTATTAATGAACGGCTTAGATGCAATCCGATACCCGTACCTACATTAGAGTTATTGTGGCTGTTACGGATTTGATAGAAACGCTCAAAAATTCTTCCTATCTCTGCAGGATCAATTCCGATGCCGCTATCTTCCACTATTATTTCAAAATAATGTTGTAAAGAGCATGGAGCATTTATGTCGTTACCTGTGCGGAGATAAATATTGATTTTTCCGTTTTCCGGTGTAAATTTGAACGCATTAGAGATTATGTTCAGGATAACTTTATCAAAATTCTTAGGATCTATCCATGCCTGTAAGCTTTCCATCTCTGTTTGAAAACTAAGAGTGATATGTTTGGCATTTGCTTGATATTCGAAGGTATAGTATAGATCTCGGATGAAGCCTACGATGTCTACCTCCTGAAATTTCAGTGACATTTGTCCTTTGTCTATTTTGCGAATATCCATCAGCTGGTTGACCAGGCGCAGAATACGTTCAGCATTCCGATAAATAGTGTGATAGTTTTTCTGTCGTTCTCCATCTTTATCAGTAGCGATAAGCTTCTGTAATGGGCTTATGATAAGAGACATCGGAGTACGTATCTCATGGGATATATTGATGAAAAACTGCAATTTGGCTTCATTGATTTGTTCTGCGTGAATATGTTCCAATATTTCCTGACGGGCACGGTAACGATGACGCACCTGGATGATGATGATATAGATGATGACTATCAGTAATATTCCATACATTAGCTTTGCCCATCCGGATGCATACCATGCGGGATAAATAGTGATAAGTATTTCTTTAATATCAGAATAGGAGCCATTATCTTTTGCTTTCACTTGGAATGTGTAGTCGCCAGGGTTTAGATTACTGAATGAAACTCGGTTGATGCCTTGTTGTAAACTAATCCAGTTGCTGTTGTTGATGCGGTATATATAGGTGATTCGCTCTGGGCTGAAAAACTCCATGGCTGAAAATTCAATACTGAAAGAGTTGTCCTTGTGGGAAAGCTGGAAGTGATTGGCATCCATCACTGCAGTAGTGACAATGTCTTTACTTCCTGATTTCATCCCTTTCTTTACCATTTTATCATGGATATAGAAATCCGTAATCCGAATCTCGGGCTTTTTATTCGAATTGGTTATTTCTGCCGGATTAAAATAAGTGATACCGTTGGTACCTCCAAAAATCAGTTCACCTTGCTGACATGCAAAGCCGGCTCCTTTGCTGAATTCATTACCTTGTAATCCGTCACTTGCATAGAAATTAATGAAGCCCTGATTTTTAGGATTGAACCGACTGATTCCATAATTTGTACTGATCCAAAGATAGCCATCCATATCTTCTTTGATTGCGCATATATAATTGCTTGGCAAACCGTCCACTATTGTGTATTCTTGGATATCAAGACTTTGGGGATTGAGTCGTTTTAATCCTTTAGACGTTCCTATCCAGATGATTCCATCACTACCCTCGTGAAGGGCATAAATTACATCTTCATATAATATTCTTCTGTTTTTCAGAGGGGAAATGAAATCCATGTTTTTTATGTCCAAACACCCTAGGCCGTCATAAGTTCCTATGTACAGTTTGCCTTCATCAGTGTATAAGAGACTGTTTATCCATGAATTATGTAGCATGTTTATTCTATTCCAGTTGCTGTTGTTATTGGCGAGCATTGAGCATTGGCCTATTTTCCCGGTATTTATATCCATGTAAAACAGGCCGCCTCCCATAGTTCCTATCCACAATGTCTTGTTATCATCTTCTGCAAAGCAATATATGTTTTCTGTCAAGTTGGACGGCTGTTCCGATAGCTTCAGGTATTCGCAGCGACCGGTCTTGGAGTCCAGTCGAGCCATGCCGTGAAGGTAAGAGCCTATCCACAGATTGTAGTTGGAGTCTTCAAAGATACTCATGATGGTTGCGGGAACTGAATGTGGGTCATCTGTAGGAGCAAAGTGCGCTTTCAACGTGTTGTCCGGGGCAATTGCATAGATCCCATCATTGTCGGTACCTACCCAGAGAGTTCCAGTATGGTCCTTGCATACTGACATGACGCAGTTCGAACCGATTACATTATGTACGGAAGATTTATACCCCATGTATTTGAATTTGTTGATAGTGGCAGGTATAATCATAACCCCTTTCTGGAAAAAGCCTAACCAGGTATTTCCTATTTTATCTTTCAGAATAGAGTGTACTTTGGCTTTTTTCAGGTTAAATGTGGTGATGTTAAAATTGGCTTCCTTTATCTTTTGTTCCTGAGTATCATATATTTTTATTCCCGAACCGTCTGTACCGATAAATATCTCATTCTGATTTCCGGGATATAGAATTTTGATAGGCAAATTGGGATTAGGAGTATATATAATAGGAATAAATGTATCTGCTTTGTCATTATATATAAATAGCCCTTTCTTTAAACTACTCATATAAAGATTGCCTTGGTGGTCTTCACACATACTCGAAACTGTATTCTTCGCTATGTCTTTTTCGCCTGAATAATGTTTGGATTGGTTATTTTCATCAAAACGAAAGATACCATTATCACCTGTTGATATCCATAAATTCCCTTTTTTATCTTCATATGCAGATGTGATTAAATTGCTAGGAATAAATTGGCTTATTTGCCTGGCATTTATGCTGTCTCCTTTTGTCTCCAGTAGAAACATGCTATGTCCCGAGGTACCTATTAGTATTTCTCCATTATTGCGTTCAAGTATTGTCGCTATATTGGGGGCTATCGGAGCTCCGCTGGAAAGGTACATCGGAATGGTGGTAAAGCTATCTGTTGCCCGGTCATATATTTGTAATCCGTTCAGGGAACCTATGAAAAAGCGTCCTTGACTGTCTTCATAAAGTGTACGTACGTAGTCGTTAAGTAGAGAGTGGGGGTTATCTTTTTCATTTCTATAAACGGTGAATTTAGCACCATCATATCTATTCAAGCCGTCTTCTGTTGCAATCCATATTATTCCGTCACGATCTTGATATATTTTATTGAGCATACTGCTTGATAGGTCTTTGTCGACCGTGAACATCTTCCCTTCCTGTCCATGAAATGTGGTAGATAAGCATAAAAATAATAGGCATAAAATAAATTTGGTTTTCATAGTTATTAATTTTATGCTTGCAAATATACTTAATATCCACTATATTTCCTTTTAAAATATGAACTTATATGTCGAATTTCTTATTCAGATCTGGATTCTTTTTTGTTTCACTGTAAGGGGGCGGGTAGATCGTAATTGTTGTTTCCGTCAAACTCAACAGTCTTTCTCTTGGTATAATGTTTTCACAGAATCAGCCGGCATATAAAAAAAGAGGGGAAGCGCTGGCTTCTCCTCTTAAAGACAGGTTTGTGAAGTATGTGATTACCTTCTTTCATTCAGCATTTTCGGTGTCGGGCATTCATGATTGTCGATAGGAAGCTTCACTTGTTTCAAATCATCCAATTCATGTATTGGTCTTTCCACTTCGTAAGGGGTACGCATACCCGAAAATTCCTGGAAGTATAGCAGACAGGCATCTTTCCACCATACGGCATCACGTGCCTGTATCTTCAGGCGTGACTGTACGTCCTTGAAACGTTTCGCATCGATATAGTTCTCGGCCAGGTCCCATATCTTCTGAAAGTTTCTTACCTGCTGTACACCATGATCGTAGCGATAGCAAAGTTCGTCCCATAAAGTATGTCCGCTTTGCATGGTGTGCCCCCAGGGGGCATGATGGAACCACAAGAGATACTCATCCGGACAAGTACGGATGTCATCGTAAAGGCGGCAGAGCGAATCGGGATATTGGGCTGTAGCATTGCTACCCGTATGACTGCGATCGAAACCTATCCCCTGTTTGTCTGCTTTATGATAGTAAGACGGCATCCAGTCGGGGCGTGCACCGGGCACGTCGCACCAAGGTTCCGGGCCGTAATGGTGTCCCCATGCAAAGAGGTGATGCAGCCCGAGTGGCATCATATAGTCTACCACGGCCTCGCGGCTTTCCATCATCATTTGCTTTAATGAAGAATGAAGATTTAAGAATGAAGAATTGGCTGCGCTATCGGTCTGCAAACCTTCTTCATTCTTCATTTGTAGTTCTTCATTGTAGAAGGTCTGTTTCAGCCATTCTTCTGCGATTGTTTCCGATGTCAAGGAAGGATTCCAGGCCATGCGCCCGAAAGCGTACCAGTTGGCTTGGGCAAAAGGATGACCGCACCAGTTTGTATCCGTACCTATATTGGCGACACCTGCTATGGCTTTCAGTGAAGACGGCTTCACAAAGTCGAAGAACTCTTCCCACATCGGGGCAAGATAGGCAAGGTGATTGGAGAAGCCCAGATATTCTTGTGTGATCTGGAACTCGACCATCTGCGGAGTCCGGGGCATAGCGCCGAATAAAGGACTATACGGTTCGCGAGGCTGGAAGTCGACCGGACCGTTCTTTATCTGTACGATGACATTGTTGCGGAATTGTCCATCCAAAGGCTGGAATTCCAGATAGGCTTGCTTTGCGCGGTCTGCATCCGTTGGGCTGTAGACGAAAGCGCGCCACATGACGATGCCTTTATAGGGCTTCAATGCATCTGCCAGCATATTGGCGCCTTCGGCATGTGTACGGTTGAAGTCGCACGGGCCGGGCTGTCCTTCGGAATTGGCTTTCACCAGGAAGCCACCGAAGTCGGGAATGGTGCGATAGATCTCTTTGGCTTTCTGCTTCCACCAGGCGATGACATCTTTGTCCAAAGGATCGGCTGTGGAAAGCCCGCCCAGTTGCATGGGGGAGGCAAAGTTGATAGAGAGATATACCTTGATGCCGTAAGGACGGAATATGTCTGCCAGAGCCTTTACCTTTTCCAGATATTCGGCGGAAAGGATTTTAGAAGAAGCATTTACATTGTTCAGCACCGTTGCATTGATTCCGATGGAGGCATTGGCACGCGCATAAGCTTCGTATCTGTCGGAGAGTGTGCCGGGCAGTTCTTCCCAGTTCCAAAGAGATTTGCCGGCATAACCGCGCTCGATGCTGCGGTCGAGGTTATCCCAATGATTGAGAATACGCAGGTCATAGGCAGGGTTCTCCGTTATTTCCAAGTCTGTTTCCGAAGGCTTTCCAAAGTTCCGCATTTCTTGCAGGCGGATCAGGTGATAGGCAGCATAAAGCAAACCCGTTTCGCTGGGAGAAGTGACGGTGAGTTTTCCATTTACTTGTCGTATACGAAAGCCTTCAGAAGATAGTTGTTTGTCTTTCTTCAGTACAAGCGTAACGGGGAGCCCTTTCCATGCCTGTTTCAGTTCACGGACGGCTATGTTTAGTGTCGGAGACTGGCGAGGCGCTGTAATTTGTGCGTGGGCATCTGTCGATTGCCGGAGCCACAAGCGGCTGCCGTCTTCAGCGGATACGGGTCCGAGTAAACAAAATAATAATAAGAATAAAGAGAACAGTTCTTTCATAAACAAAAAGTATTGGTTGGTTTATTCATCGGCGGGGTAGCGTACTCCCCATTCGCGGCGTAAGTCATCCATCATGCGCATGATGCGCAGGGTTTCGGCGTGAGGCATATAGGGAGATTCGAGCCATCCATTCCTCAGAGCTTCCATGGATGCATATACCTGATATTCATATCCGGTGATTTGTGGCGGACAGTTGTAGACAACTGCCGTCTTATAATCTTCCGTTACCACCCTGATTCGTTGCGGATTGTTGATATTTTCAATGATCAAGTGGCCTTTGTCACCGGAAATGATGCCTTGGCGGTCGGTCATACTCAGCATACTGCTGTGCAGTACAGCGATTTTCCCATCCTTGAATGTAAGAGTGATACTATTCTGTGCATCTACTCCGGTATCGGTCTTTACGCAGGTAGAGGTGACACGCTCTACGTCCGTCCCGAAAACCATGGAAGCAAAGTTCAGTGCATACACTCCCAGGTCGAGCAGAGCCCCGCCTGCCAGTGCCGGTTGGCGGAGGCGCTCACGGTTGCCGATTGGGTAACCCAGATTGGCGGACAGCGTCATGGGGTGTCCGATGATTCCACCGTTTACAAGGTCATTGATGGTTTGCGATAGAGGCATGTAACGTGTCCAGATGGCTTCGGTGATGAAGAGTTCCTTTTCTTTGGCAAGATTCAGCAGTTCCTCCGCTTGGCGGGCATTGGCGGTGAATGCCTTTTCGCATAAAACCGCTTTGCCTTTCAGCAGACTCATACGTGCATGTTCGAAATGGTGGGAATGGGGAGTGGCAATATATACCAACTCCACCTCTTCATCATCCAGCATTTCTTCATAAGAACCATAGGCACGGGTAAATCCCCACCGGTTGGCAAAGTCACGGGCAGTCTGCAATTGGCGGGAAGAGACTGCATAAGCTTCTACTCCCTCCATTCCTTCGAGGGTGATTGCCATCTTTTCGGCAATCCACCCGGTACCTATAATACCTATTTTGATAGTATCCATACTCTATCGGGCAACGGTTAATCAACTCCTTCAATGGTGACGATCTTTCCGTTGGCGTCGTATTCCAGTTCGCATACTTTCAGGCTGCGCAACCAGGTGCGTCCGCCGGAAGGCACACTGTCGTGATGGAACAGATACCATTTGTCCCGGTATTCCACGATGGAGTGGTGGGTAGTCCAGCCTACCACCGGAGTCAGGATTACTCCCTGATAGGTGAATGGACCGTAAGGATTGTCACCGATGGCGTAGCACAGGCGGTGAGTATCACCGGTAGAGTAGGAGAAGTAATACTTTCCGTTATACTTGTGCATCCAGCTTGCTTCGAAGAAACGGCGTTCGTTGTCTCCGGCTGTCAGCGGTTGCCCGTTTTCGTCCAGAATCACTACGGCTTTAGGTTCCTCGGCGAATTGTAGCATGTCCGCGCTAAGGCGGGCAACACGTGCGGGGATGGACGGTTCATTGTCTGCGGGGAAAGTAGCTCCGCTTTCCAGGGCTTTGTTGTCGCGATAGCGTTGCAATTGTCCACCCCACAGACCACCGAAGTACATATAATAGTTACCGTCTCCATCATTCAGAACGGCAGGGTCTATACTGTAACTTCCGCGCATCGGGTCGGGTTGAGGAATGAACGGACCTTCGGGACGGTCGCTGATGGCAACGCCGATACGGAAGATATCGTTCTGGTCTTTCAGGGGGAAATACATATAATACTTGCCGTCTTTCTCAGCTACGTCGCAATCCCAAAGCTGGCGTCCTGCCCAGGGGATATCTTCGGTGGTGAGTACCAGGCCATGGTCTGTGATTTCTCCTTTCATGGGGTCATCGGTAGAGAAGATGTGGTAGTCTTTCATATTGAAATGGTCGCCGTTATCATTTTCGGGGATACCGCTTTCCCAGTCGTGGGAAGGGTAGATGTAAAGGCGGTCGTTGAACACATGCACGGCAGGGTCTGCCATATAATCTCCGGGTACTAGGTATCTTTTTTCTTTCTTCATGACTCTATAATTTTAAAGGTTAATTCGTATAGTTTCCTGTGGCGTAAATGCCGACCATAGTTCCGGTGAAACCTCCGGCTGTCTGCGTGCTTATCAGGTCGGCGGAGACGGGTTCGCCCACTTGCGTCCAGTTACCTTTAGGACTGGTAGAGTAGCAGAAGGTATAGTTTACTGCATTATCTCCTTCTACTTTCAGATATACTTTCCCATCTGTCCGGGTTAGCGGGCTGCCGGCCTGGCTGCACAGTCTGCCATGGCTGTATGTTTCCAGAAGCATGACGGGTTTGCCGTCTTTGTCCAGTGTCTTTCCGAAGCGAATATAGCAATTATCATCATGGAAACAGATGATGCCTGCGAAATCCTTCGGTTGTTGTGGCACGAAGTCCAAGCCGGTCTGAGCTGTGAATGTCCAATTGTTAATCCAGCGACCGATGGCGGCGGGCTGACGCTTTTGGTTAAGATCAGTACTGCTGGCGGTCATTTCCAACTGCCCTTTGCTGTTTATATTGTAGCGGGGCACCAGTGGAGTGCGGATAAAGAATGCTTCTTTAGCCAGTCCGTTTGCTGTCCATAGTGGGGCGGGATCGCAGGAGCGGTCGGCGGTATAAGTGATGACGTCACCCTCGGGAAGGATAATGGGTTGATTCTCTTTCCAGGTCACCGGGAGCATGAAAGTCTCGCGTCCCATCACGTCGTGACCGTTGCGATAGGGGCGGACACCGAGGAAGACAGCATACCAGTCGCCATCGGGAGTTTCCACCAGATCGGCATGACCGACGCAGGTAACCGGATTGGGGCGGTCGCCCGGCAAGCCGCGTTGCGTCAATATCGGGTTGATGGCACAAGGTTTGAAAGGACCGAACGGAGACGCGGAGGTGAAGATCACTTCCGAGTGGTTGGGGCCTGTTCCACCTTCGGCAGCCATCAGGTAGTATGTACCGTTGATGTGGTAGAGGTGTGGACCTTCTATCCAGCTGGGATGCTGGGTTTTGTCTACACCCCCGTCAATAATCATCTTCTGTTTTCCTACGGTACAACCGTTTTTCCAGTCGAATTCGCGTATCCAGATAGCGCGGTGACCGTCATATTCGGGCTTTCCTGCCGGACCGTCATTGTTCACAATGTATGCTTTCCCGTCTTCGTCGAAGAGAAATCCGGGGTCGATGCCGCCCACTTCGGGCAGGAAAGTGGGATCACTCCAGTTTCCTTTCTTCGGATCATCGGTGGTGACGAAGAAGTTGCCGCCACCATCTACGGCTGTGGTGATCAGATAGAACAGTCCGTTGTGAGGATTGTATTTGATGTCCGGAGCATAGATACCGCCGCTGATGCGCAGTCCGTCGTACATAGGCAACTGTGAGGGGCGGTTGAGAACGTAGCCCAGTTGTTCCCAGTTCGTCAGGTCTGTGCTGTGCCAGATGGGTACGCCGGGGTAGAAGGCGAAAGAGGAGTTGACCATATAATAGTCGTTTCCCACGCGGCAGATGCTCGGGTCAGGGTAACAACCCGGTAAAACGGGGTTTTGCAATTGACAATTGACAATTGACAGTTGACAATTGGCTGCGCTGTCACGCTGCATAGAATTGTCAATTGAGTAGCTGAATTCGTAGAATTTAGCTACTCTTGGTTCCAGAATTTCTTTCAGGAAGGGCTTGGGCTGATAGTTACGGTCGAAGAGTAGGGGATATTCCCGTCTTCCCGGTACGGGCCAGTCATTCTTCCAGGAGTCGCCGTCCGATACTCCCCAGGCGGTTACGCGTGTAATGACGTCTGAGTGCTTTATGAAAAGTTCCATGAACGATTTCATACGTGCATTCCATAGATTGGAAACACTATCCAGCAGAGCTTCGGGATAGGGGTTCAAGGCTTTCTCAAAGGCTACTTTGTCGGCAATATTTGCTCCGCGGTTTACGGTTGGCAAAGCACTCATGTCCCATTCCGTTATCATCACTTTTGCACCTGTGGAGGCAAAGGCGAGAAGGCTGGTTTCATATTCGCCTATGCTTGGGTAATCCAATCCCATGTGTCCCTGCATACCTACAGCATCTATGCGCAATCCTTTTTCTTTGAGTGAATTGACCATATGCACCACTGCGTCTCGGCGTCCCGGTTCGTGCATACCGTAGTCGTTGTAGTAGAGTTCCGCTTCCGGATCTGCCTCATGTGCATATTGGAAAGCCAGCGGGATATATTCTTCTCCCAGTATCTCGTAGAACTTGCTCCGGCGGTAACTTCCGTCTCCTTCAATAGCTTCGTTTACTACATCCCAGCCTTTAATGCGACCTTTATATCGGCCCACGATGGTATGGATATGGCTTTTCAGCCGCTCTTTCAGGATTTCGGGTGAAACATTCTTTCCTTCGGTATCTACGCAGAACCAAGGTGAGAGCTGGGAATGCCACACCAGGCAATGCCCGATGATGAACATTCCGTTATCCTCGCCGAACTTAACGAATTCGTCTGCCAGGCTAAAGTCATATCTATCTTCTTCCGGGTGTATCACTTCACTCTTCATGCAGTTTTCGGCCACAATAGAGTTGAAGTGGCGGCGCACTACATCGACTGCGCTGGTGTCGCGACCCGCAGCCTGTTCGGAATTAATGGCGACACCAACGAGGAATTTATCGCCGAGAATGTTTTTTAGAGTCGGGTCTGCCGCAACAGGTTTGTCGCTATTGCAAGATATAAATGCGGCGGCGCAGACTGATAATGCTAAATACTTTAATTTCATGCTATTTTAGTATGATTAATACGAATCAGTTAAGAAATGTGATATACGGACTATCTCAGTTTCCCCTCCTCTCGGGAGGAGGGATGTCCAAAGGGCGGGGTGGTAGGTGAGAAAGAATACCTTAGTGCTATGATTAATGGGTACTTATTGCTTTACCTACCACCTCCCCCTTACGGGGACTCCTCCTTCTTGAAGGAGGAGAATTTAGAGAGTACAGGCTGTTATTTAATTCATTTCAGACCGGGATTAGGAAAATATCCCGTACCCGGGATGGTTAATAATCTTCTTTACTTCTGCGTTCCGTCAGTTCAGCCTGCATCTCTTCATTATACTTCTTTGTAATAGGATAGAAGTACAGCGCTATGACGCCGATAAAGAACGTAACAGCCGGAATAATACTGGATGAAAGCACGATACCATGAATAGCCGATTCGCTTTGTGCGATCCCTGCACCCGATACATAACCGAAACCGGAGAGCAGGAAACCCAAAATAGCACCGCCAATACCCAATCCGGCCTTCAGGGCAAACACTACACCTGCAAACACGAAACCCGTTGCACGGCGGTGATTGATATATTCCGAATGATCCGCCACGTCAGCAATCATAGCCCAAAGCAACGGAACGGTAGGAGCGTATGCCAAACTCTTGAGGAAGTTCAGAACGAACATCGTCTCTACATCCCTCTCATTCGGGAAATAGAAGAAGGCGGTGAACACTGCTGTCAGAGCCAAACAAACGATAAATACCGATTTCTTTCCGAAACGGTTGGCCAGGAAGCCGGACAGGAAGATAACGCCGAAGAACTGTACCACTGCTCCCAGCATGTTGAACACACCGAAGCCCACTTCATAAGCCTTTTCAGGACTGCTGACAATAAGGCCGAAAGCATTCAGTATCGTATAACCCACCGAATCACTGGCCTGTGTAGCCACCAACCCCAGTTTATCGAGGAAGGCAAATAATGCGCCCGAATCCACATAATTCTCAAAGTAGTAGTTCATAGCGCTTCCCCACATGGCAAGGGTCGTGAAAAGGAAGAGCGTCAGGATGAACATCGCCCGCCAGGGAATATTCTTGAATACATCCTTGATGTCTTTCCGGGTATCAGTTTTCTGATTTGCCGGCGGTGTGATACGTTCACGGCTGGAGAAGAAAGTAATAACCAGGAACACGAAACCGATGACTGCAAATAAGGAAATAGTGCACAGCCAACCGTGCCCCTTATCACCGCTTTCACCTGCGAACTTGCTCACCAACGGGAGCGTCAAGCCCTGTACCACAAACTGCGCAATGGTAGCGGCAACGAAACGGATAGACGTAATGCTTGTACGTTCCTTGATGTCACTTGACATTACACCACCCAACGATGCGTACGGTGTATTGTTGAACGAGTAAAGCGTCATCAACAAGGTATAGGAGATTGTAGCGTACACCGCTACCAAACCTTTATCCTCGATGCCGGGATTGTAGAATGCCAACACATAGAACACCATGAACGGCAATGCGGTCCAGAGTACCCATGGGCGGTATTTGCCCCATTTGGTTTGTGTCCGGTCGGACAATATACCTACGGTAGGGTCTACAAAAGCGTCCACAATGCGGGCAATCAGCATCACTGATCCTGCAATGGCGCCTTCCAGACCGAAGACATCGGTATAAAACTTGGTTTGGTAAATCATCATCATCTGGAACACGAGGTTCGCAGAGCAATCTCCTAAACTATAGCCAATCTTCTCGGCCATAGACACTTTTTGACTTAGTGCGTTCATAGTGCTGTATTATTCAGTTATTAATTGTCAGTAATCAGTTGTTCGCTTGCTGTTATCCGTTTCCGGTTGTCCGTCATTTATTATTCTCCAACGCACTTTCTGCCGCACGTTGTCCCAGGGTTTTCTTATCCAATGGATGTATATCGTTCCATTCGCCCAGGTCACTGTTGCGGATGAGGCGGGTGTTCCGGTTGGTTTCAGCTACTTTGGCCTGTTCCTTGCGCATTTCAGCCCAGGCCTGCCGACCGCTGACGTCATCTCGGGACAGGAAGTCTGCCAGCTCTACAATGTAGAAAGGTAATTCCGGGTTGCCGAATGTGTTGCGCCAATCAGCAATCAGAGCTGTCAGTAGTGCGGCGTATTCATTGCGGCGGTCCACATTGGACTCTCCCTGATACCAGAGTACACCACGGATGCCATAGTTTTGCAGCGGGGCAATCATGGCATTGTACAGGCATACCGGCTTGTAACAGAAGAACATCATTCCCGGAGCCGGAGGCATGGGAGCGCCCAATCTGTATTTCCATTCTCCTTGCAGGCTTACTTCTTCATTTCCGCAAATGATCTTATAAGGTTTCTCCTTCACAAAGTGAGGATAACCGTTATTGCTGATGAGGCGTATGGTTACTGTATTCTTTCCTGCTTTCAGTACACCTGCCGGAATGGTATAGATGCGTGGAGGATACTGGTAAGAAATAGTACCTACGAATGTACCGTTCACATAGACGGAGTCCGCATCTACGATGCAACCTAAGCGCAAGGTCGCTTCTTTTCCGTTCCAATCCTGCGGTACTTCCACTTCCTTGCGGAACCAGTGCGAACCGTTTATCGGATTCAAACCGTTGGTTCCCCAGTCGGTAGAGAATAAATCAACGGTCTTCCAGTCTTTATCATTGTAGTTGGCAGCATACCAAGGTGTTGCTTCGTGCAGTCCTGCATCTCCCCGGTATAGGGAAGTGTTCCAGCGATAGAAACTCAAACCTTCTGTCTGTTTAATGCTTTTCAGATAAGCGTCATCTTCATATTGCCGTTTATCATTAATATACTTCGGAAATTCTTTCAGTCCTTCTTCGCTTATCCACGCCTCAACGGGAGTTCCGCCCCAACTGGAGTTTATCAGTCCGACGGGTATGCTGTTCATTTCATACATGGCTTTGGCAAAGAAATAACCCAGAGCGGAGAAGTTCATTACGTTTTCCTGCGTCAGTGGTTTCCAGGCAACGTAATCCGGCAAGTCCGTTTGCGGTGCATGGAAGTTGAAGATATTGGGTACTTTCAACTGCCTTATATTTGTATTCTCATAAGCGGAGATTTCATCACGGAACATATCCGTAACCCGGTTGACGGGCAGTTCCATATTGGATTGACCGGAGCATAGCCATACATCTCCCACCAGAATATCTTTTAGTTCAACGTCATTCACTTGAAGGATGTAAGGTCCGCCCGGTTTCATGGCAGGCAGGGTGAGGGACCATTGGCCGCTTTCATCTGCTGTGGCTGTGTAAGTGGCTTTTAGTTTTCCACCTTTTACACCTGTGGGGGTGGCATTCTTCAGGAATTTTACTTGTACGCTTTCTCCGGCATCTGCCGTACCCCATACTTTAATGGGTTGTTCGCGTTGCAGTACCATTCCGTCAGAAATCAAGGCAGGCAACTTTACCTTTGCATCTACCATGGAAGTAGCGCAAAGGCAAAGTAACACTGCCAGACTCAACCTAACTTTATTAAAACTAACCTTATTCATATCTAAATTTATCTTTTTACTCACTACCTAGCTACTACCTACTTATACTCATACAATTTCACATGAAGTATCTGGAAATCTCCCACTGAGATGCGCACATGACGTCCCTGATGGTCCTGATCACCATTCAGACGGTGGATATAAGAGAGCGTACCGTCCTCGTTTACCTTCACTTCATCTACGGAACCGATGCCGCAACGTGCCCCTTTCCACATCACCTTATCACTTATTACTCCATCACTTATCACTTTATCACCCTTTCCTCCTGTCTGGGCAAATCCGTCTTCGCCCAATGCCCGGACTTTGACCTGATTTTCGGTAGCTTTTTCAAACTCGATAACGATACCACTACCAGCTACTATATACTCATTGGGTGCCAGTCTTAATAATACGCCTCCACCTTCGGGCCATACACTGCCATCAGTGGCGCGCGCATCCCAGGGAAGAGTAAAGAAATGGCGGCAGGTTATCTTCAGATCATCCTGATAAATGATACGTTCTTTATTTTCCTGATCGAAGAGTAATCCTTTCATTGCGCCTTTACCCTGATACTTAGCGAGCAAAGGCATGAACTCTTTCAGCGTACGATAGCTTTTCACTAACGGAGAGTTGGGAGAGTCGGAACCTCCTTCGATGGAGAACGGGCTGATACCGATGGCATCATGCTCACCAAAGATATAGAAAGCTCTTACGCCATTATTATCTGTCAGTTTGATTTCGGGAATAAACAACGGGTTGTTGTGTAACTTATATTTAGCTACCCAATCTGTAAAGCCATTGTCGTACAGGTCGGGAGCAAGAAGGTCGATGTTGGGCGCTCCGCAATGCCATATATCAATAAGGTGTGCCAGCGGACCGGCAGAAGGATATTCTCCCGGCTTTCGGTTGCGGCTGTTCATGGCAGCGTTCACGTATAGTGGAATATTGTAGATGGACCGGACGCTTTGTGCCATTCTTTCCACATAGCGGGCGTAGTGCCAGGCCATAAATAATTCATCGGTGTAGATATCGGCTCCGAATACTTCCTGCCAGGTGCCTTGCTTCTTGCTACCTTGGCTTTCCCATTTCTCAAGCATTTGGGGGTGGAGCGTTTTCTTATTTTTCTGCAAGTAACTCATTAATTCCACGGGCACCGGTGCATTGAACAATGTGTTGGCCTCTTTAGAATAGTCTCTTGCATCTTCCAGCATACCTATCTCATTTTCTATCTGTATCATGATGACGGTACCTTCCTCTTTATCAATGGCTGCGATGTGTTCCATCCATTGAGAAAAAGCGCGGTTGTCGGCTTGGAATACATTTTCAGAGAATGCGCTGGCTATTTCGAGTGGTTTCCCTTTTTGCGTATAAGCACGCGGGTATTTCTTATAGTTTTCTTTGAACCAGAGGGGAGCGTAGCAACTCATGGAGTTCTTCCAGGCACCGAACCAAAGAAAGATTACTTTCAGATCGTTCTGCCGGGCTTGGCGGATGACTTTATCTGTGAGGGTGAAGTCGAATTGTCCTTCCTGCGGTTCTATCAAATCCCAGTATGCGGGAACGAGTACTGTATTCAGTCCCATCCGTTGCAGCTTCGGGAAGATACGTTCAATATCTTCTGTGCATGCTGCTGATGAATTTCCTAATTCACCGCCTAAAATAAGAAATGGTTTGCCGTCTACTACTAATTGAGTAGCGGTGCCTTGTTTCTGTAATGTACTCTTTTGAGCATTTACATACCCAACTGTCATTACACTCAAAACCAAAATTAAAATCCAATTCTTCATCGTTTGTCTCTGGTATTGATTTGAGATGTTTTCCATTGCAACAAAGATAGTGAGCTATAATTTAGAAAGCTTTTCGCTGTGTTGCAGAAAACTTCATTTCGGTTACATCATTCCTCAATGATGTTACATAATTTTTTGTTTATCGTACATTTCCCTGTTTCAGGGGGTAAAATGGGTGTTTTTACCGTATTCGGGAATAGTTTGGTAAATGGTTTGATGAATGGAATCCGGTAAGGCCGGAGCCTTACCGGATTTCCTGTCTTCACACTTTATTCAGCTGGAGTTTCTTCTCCTTCTGTTTCATACGCATTCTTCCAGTCGTCACCGCTGAAATCTTCACTGATATCTTTTCCGGCAATACCATCGCATACGCCTTTATAGGCATGTTTGCGTTCATAGTTTGCGTCGAAAAGGTTCGGTGCATCGCCTGACAGCCAATATTCATGTTCTGCGGCATTATCGCTCAGCGTCCAGATGGTAATACCTGACTGCTGAGATTCAGGAACGTTTGCTTTGTATGATTCAAAGATCATCTGATAAACGTTGGCCTGAGTTGCCAGTTGTTCGGCAGAAGGGCTGGATGTTCCTAATGCTACATCCAATTCTGTTACGCGAACCAGTTTTCCGGTGGCAGCCATTGTCTTGAACATGGCATCTATTTGTTCTCTTGTGATACTGGAAGCAGTCACGTGCATCTGGGTTCCTATACCGTCAACGGTTTGTCCATTGTCTTCGATGTAATTTACGAAGTCTATTAAAGCTGCAAGCTTACTTGGGTTTGTCTCCAGATTGTAATCATTAACATAGAGCTTAACGTCGGCAGCTGCATACTTGCGTGCATATTCAAATGCTTTCACGGCATATTCCTTACCGATGTAGTATCCCCAATAGAAGTGATCGTTTGCCCAGTTCAGGTTCAGACCGTTTTCTTCGTCTTCTACCGGTGCAGTGTCCGGCGCGTCATCACCATTACTCATGAAGTTACCGTCTATGCCACGCCATTGATTATTGTCCGCAATAGGTTCGTTGATGACATCCCATTCTTTTACGCGTTCCATTCCCTGATGTTGCAGCATGCCTTTAATCCATGTTTCCATTGCACCCAGTAAAGCAGCTTTTTTCTCTTCAGGAGTCTTCAGTTTGTAACTTATGCCACCGGCGCGGGTAGATGCGCGTAAAGTCTGGGCTGTTGCAGTTTCTTTCTTTTCACCGAATTTGAAATTGTCAATGTAGTAAGTTCCGGCAACTTTTCCGTAGTTGATGCAGAGGCGAGCTATACCTTCATGACTACAAACAAATTCGCCTTCAATAGGTATCCACTGATCAACGGCTGTTGCAGCACTTACGTATCCTTCACCGTTACCGCCATTGGCGTCTTGTACCTGAAGTGTGAAGTCCGGATTGATGACGGTTGCCTTTACCATAACAGAGTACATGTAGGTCTTTCCAACGGTTAATGTCTCAGGGAATGAGTGAGCGGTCTGAGCACTCCAGGAATCTCCATCGGAAGGATTGACCATCACCATGCAGTAATCACTGTTGTAGCCTTGTCCCTTTTCTGAGATAGTACGGGTAGAGCCATTACCCCAACCGAACCATGAGCCGAGAGTTCCGTCTTCAAACTTTCCGTCGTCTATGATATTGATCATCTTTTCCTCTATCTTCTTTCCGAACTTGAAGTCATCTACCCATAAATTGCTTCCCGGCGTTCCGCCGAATTGAATACCTATGCGTTCGATGTTTTCAGTGTCACCTTCTGTATAGGTGAATTCGCCCGTACAGAGAATCCAGTCGCTTGGTGCGGTAAATTTGTCTTTATAGATACCTGCATAAGAAGCATTCTGCCCTATGAACTGAACCTCTAAGCCGACATCCGATTTTACCCAGAACGAGTAAGCGTAAGTTACGCCTATTTCAAGCAATCCCGTCGGCCAGAATAGCTGACTGTCATAGTTCACGTTTGTTTCATTGGTCATGGTGAAGTGAAGGGCGTAATCGCTGTCGCGACCCGGTTGTTCCACGGCGTAAGTATATTTCCCCCATAGGCCTGTCCATCCATTTGCATTGCCTCCTTCAAATCCGTAGTTACTGATGACATTCTCACATACATCATCATCACCTACCTCAACGATAACTTCCGGTGCGATCAGTGATTTCAGGTATGTTTGTTTTTGCTGAGTATGCCAGAGGAAGTTATGTCCATATATCTGGATGTCGGCCGGAACCAGGTTCAGGAATGCGTCGATTGTTGTGAAATCCAATTCACCGTTCGCTTTCACTACAGCCGAATGTTTCATGGCGTTTCCGGTTGTAAACATCTGGAAGTTAGCATCGGCTATGGTTCTGTATGCCGCATCGTTGATGTATAGATCGGCTCCTAAGCCAAGTCCTACATTCATGTTAGGAGCATATTGTGCCACATACGATTTTATGTAGTCATAATTTGCTATCTTTTCCTTTAATGCAAGGGGAATGTCGGAGGCTGTGATACTTCCGTCGGAGTCTTTCCATTCCATTATCTGGTCGTCGCAACTACTCCATGTCAGTGCACAGGCCATCAGTGGAAGAATAATTCTATTTAGTTTCATAATTCTTAATGTTTAATGGGTTTCTACTGAGTTTATTCCGTAGTTTCTTCATCTTCAGGATAATCGGAGATCGTGACAGTCTTGTAAGGTACTACACGCCAGTTATCCAGATAGATACGGCTTGAGAAAGCTGTAGATGTGATGCTTACATCTTGGTAAGTAAAGTCTGTATTGACAAATCCCATACCGAAGTTTCTGTAAGTGGCGGCATTGCGGTCTTCTACCACATTTTGGAATACCGGGCTTTCTTTATCTTCTATCATGGTGGCGTATTTGTTGAACTGGCTAAACGGAATAGTTACAGTCTGCCAACCTGTAGTTGAGAATGGAACGATAGTACCTTCCTGAATCCAGGGAACATAGAATGCCACTTGATTGGAAGCACCATCATCGTCGGAACCTATACCTCCGAAATTGAAGTTGTTGAATAAGCTTATTTGCAGATGTCCTGTGCCGCTCCATGCTTCGGGCACATAAACGTCGAATTGCAATGCTACTTCGGTCAGTGGGGTAGTTGCCGGTATATAAGAATACATACGGCTCCAATCATCTGCTGCATCGTCATTGCCGGCTGTCCAGCATTCGGATACACGCGGTTTGCCGGATATAACTCCTGCTTCTAATAAACGTTCGGGAACAATCTGAACGCATTTGCCACGTCCGCTATCGTAAGGATCTTCTACAAGGTCATCGGCGTTTATCATCGAACCGGTTTCGCTCCAGCTCCAGAAGCCTTGGCTGCCATTGCCATCGAAGTCAAGTATCATACAGTCTGCAAAGTTGAAGTAAGCCGGAGTGGCTGCCTGTCCGTTGGCACCTTCCGAATAGATGGAACCGCTTCCTGAATAGTTTTCCGGCATGATGAATGAATACCATTCACCGTCTTCATCGCTTTCAATGTCGGCTGTGATTTCTATTCCGCCGGGCAGGGTTACTTTGGTGGTTTCCTGTAGACCGGTACCGTATACGGTTACTTTCTCCTTGCCCTTAGGTAGAGTATTGCTGATGCCTGTTATGGTAGGAGATGCTGCACGGATGATGAAGGGGTGCTCCAGCGTGGCGTCATCTTTTACAAAGCGGATCTTATTGCGGTCTGCCTCTTCAGCATCTTCAACGGGGGTATTGCTGTTGATTTGAATCAACATGGAGTGGTCGGTTACGTAGGCGCGGTTAAAGTAAGTCTCATATCCGTTGATGTAGACTTTCTTCATGCCATAGAGTCCGCTACCTTCTATACGGATCAACTGTCCGAGGCGTGCGAAAGTAACCGGTCGGTCGGGTACGGATGATTCATAATCTTCCAGATAGATCTGGTCAACCATAATCTTTGTGCTTTGGTATTTGCTGTCAAAGTATTTATCCTCCTCATTGCATGAGGTGAGGCCTGCGGTCAGGCATGACAAGCATAATATCCATATATATTTTAAGCTTTTCATATCTTCTATAGTTTGTTAATCATTGAACAAATCATTTTCTGTGACTTCTTTTGCACCGAATTCGTAAGCTACCGGGTCGTTATTCAGAAGCGGATTACGTCCGCGGTCTACATCCGAGATAGGCAGTGTCAGATTGGCCGATGTAGCGGTTGAAACTCCGGTTCCGTCAGAAGTCTTTGCATACTGGCAGGCTTCTGTTTCATCCCATTCGTAACCGGCATTACGCTCCTGGCTGTTGAGGTAGTTCACCACTTCCTGTTGCTGGTAATAGGAACGGCGCAGCAAATCGTACCAGTACTGTCCTTCCAGAGCAAGCTCGATGCGGCGTTCGTAATGGATATCTGAATATGTGATGGTTGTCAGTTCAGGCATACCGGAACGTTTGCGCACCGCATTGAAGGCGTCGCAAGCTGCTTGTTCGCTGGTCGAAGCATTATTTCCAAGAATTGCTTCGGCAAGATTCAGATATACTTCTGCCAGACGCATCATGTAGGTATTCATTCCACTGCTTTGTGCATAGCTTTGGCCATTGTCGTCAATCTTACCTATCACGTATTTCTTGAAGTTACATTTGTTGTCATAACCAGTCTCGGTGACGTTATACGTGTACCCTCCGTTCTTGGTGTTGAGATCCGGATAATATTCACCTACGGTGGCGATAGTGTAATGGCGGCGGGTACGGTCTTGAGGATCGTAAGCACGTACAAGGTCATAAGAGGCATAGGTGGCATTACCCCAGTTCTGTTCGCTTACCATAGTAGACCAGCCAAAATAGGTTGATATGGAATTATTGCATCCCCAACCGATGGCATCCGTGCTACCCTGCAACCACTGCAACTGGAAGATGGCTTCACTGTTGTTGTTGCATGTGCTTGGTGCGAAAAGGTCTCCATAATTGTCGAGAAGTGAATACGGGCCTTCTTCGATCACCTTCGTGGCAGCTTTGCGCGCCATATCCAGATAGTACGTGTTGCGCGAACCGCGGTTGAAATCAGTAGCTATATTACTGCCGTTGTATTCGCCTTCGGTAGTCAAACCTGCCATAGAGAGATACATACGCGACAGAATAGCGTAAGCACTGTAACAAGTGACGCGACCTACATCAGATGCTGTCTTGTTGAGGTTGACCGCTGCATATTCGAGGTCGCGGATAGCGAATTCTATCACATCCACACCACGGTTGGCAGGAACCACAGAGTTGCTTACTTGTTCTGCCGTATTTTCATAGATGATACCTTTGTTCCATAAAGAGCCGATGTACCAGTATGCCAGTCCGCGCATGAAGCGTGCTTCGGCATAAGCTTGTACTTTGGCTTTTTCACTGACTTGCGGACCGGAATAATCCTTAATATTGTTGATGGCGTAGTTGGATTGTGCCACTACGGAGTAGAAAGATCCCCAGGCATCCTCAAGTCCCGGACTCAATGCTGTTTCTGTAAAGTTAGTATAAGGATAGATATAGTCTGACCAACGGGCGGTGATGTTGTTTGCACGTCCGTCTCCCATGCTATAGTAGGCCTTATCATTAAAACTGTTCCATACATAGTTATAAAGCGGTGCGGTAGCTGCTTCCAGAGCCTCGTCAGTGTCGAAGAAGGTCTCTTGGTTGGCACTGGTGGTATTATCGTGTGTCAGGAAGTCCTCGCAGGAACTCAATACCAATGAACCGGCCAATGTTGCTATGATTAATATCTTATTTTTCATACGTATAATTCTTTTAAAGGATTAGAAGGATATGTTTAATCCGAATGTGTAGATGCGTGGCGAAGGATAACGTCCGTAGTCCACACCTGTCATTAATGCATCTCCATAGATGGCACCGACTTCAGGGTCGAGGCCTTTGTATTTGCTCCAGGTGTATACATTCTGTATGTTGGCGTAGATTCTCGCATTGTTGAGGAAAATCTTGTTTATCCACTTCTTGGGGAATGTATAGCCGATGGAAATATTCTGGAGGCGGATGTAAGAAGCGTCTTCTACAAGCATATCACTGATACGGGTGAAGTTATTATTAGCATCCGATTCCTGCAAAGCCGGCAATGTAGTGGCAGAGCCGTTTACTACATGGAGGTTACGATAGTCATCATCCGGACCGTTGGGGTCTATCAAACCTATCTGTGCATAGTTCAGCGAAGATTTGAGTATGTTACCGTTGGAGCGGGGATCTTCAATACGGTAGCGGGTCAGATTCAAAGCCTTGTTACCGTAAGAACCCGAGAAGAATATTGTCAGATCGAATCCTTTGTAGGAGAATGTATTACCGATACCGTAAGTGAACTTTGGTTCCGGGTTTCCGATGTAGGTACAGTCTTCGTTATTGATGACACCGTCACCGTTGCGGTCCTCATAGATATAGTCGCCTATCCACGTACTGTTCTTGGCAATTGTATTGCCTTCGGGTATGGCTACTTGCTTCACGTTGCCATCGGCATCTTTATAGTAGAAATCCGTCGGTTCATCGAAACGTCCGATTACTTTGTAACCCCAGAATTGTCCGATAGGCTGTCCTACGGTCGTTTTGGTTACGATGTAGCTTGCGGAACTGGGCTGATAACTCTTTTCAATGGAAGAATTGTCCGTATCGAGCTCCAGCACTTTGTTACGGTTGAGTGAGAATACGAGGTTGGATGTCCATTGGAAATCCTTGTTTGTGATATTAGTCGTATTCACGGTAAGCTCGATACCTTTGTTCTCAAGAGAACCTACATTACCCCAAGGATTGGAAGCGGCACCTTGTCCACTTGAACCGAGATAGGCGGGTAAGGGGAGTTGCAGCAACAGATTTTTAGTCTTCTTATAATATACATCGGCAATTACTTCGATACGATTTTGGAATAAACCGAGGTCGATACCTACGTTATAAGAATGAGTGGTTTCCCATGTCAGGTCAGGGTTGGCGGTATTGCCTGTCAGTACACCGGTTCCCCAGGGAGTGGTTTTGTAAGAGAGCAGTGCCATATAAGCATAGTCACTTACGTTCTGGTTACCCGTGGCACCCCAACCTGCGCGGAGTTTCATATTGTTGATAATTGCGTTGTTGCGCAGGAATGATTCCTGTGACGCACGCCATGCAAGAGCCACTGCCGGAAACCAACCCCACTTATTGCCTTTGGCGAATTTGGAGGAACCGTCCCGACGAATGGTAGCGGTCAGCAGATAGCGTTCGTCAAAAGAGTAGAAGGCACGGCCGAAGAAGGAAGCGATGGAATTCACCACGCGTGAACCGGTGGTAGTGGAAGTGGTGACATCACCTGCACTCAGGTCGGGAGTTGTATTGCTCAGGAATCCTGTGGCTGTACCTACTTGTGTCTCCCAGTTGGAGTGTGACATTTCCTGACCTACCATTACGTTGATGTTATGTTTTTCTGCAAACGTATTATTATAAGTAAGGATATTGCGCCATGACCAGTATTTGGTATTGGTCTTGGTCCAACGTGAGGTACGTGTATCGCTTGTTTTGATACCGAACTGGTAGTCTGGCTGATAATAATAATAGTTGTTGAAGTTCCAGTCAGCTGATAATTCCGTCTTGAAAGTCAATCCTTTCAGTAGGTTTGCTTCCAGATAAGTATTGAAACGGAAGTTGGTTTTACGGTTATTGTTGGTGCGTATGGAAGCAAGTCCTACGGGATTTTCAGGCATCCACACATCGTCCGGACCGTCGAAAGAACCATCGGGAGATGTAACGGCGACCGTAGGTTGCTGTATTAGTGCGCTCATAATCGTATTATTGTCGGTACCGACATTTTGCTTGGATTCAGCAAACGAGAAGTTTACACCTCCGCGTAACCACGATTTGATTTCAGTATCGATATTGGCGCGCAGGGAAAGACGCCGGAAGCTGGACCCTAATGCAATACCGTCTTGATCGAGGAATCCGCCGCTGAAAGCATAAGTGGTTTTGTTGTTACCGCCACTGACAGAGATATTATGGCTCGTCATGAAGGCTTTGCTGAACAATTCGTCTTGCCAGTTGGTACCTTCGCCAAGTAAGTCAGGGCGTACGAAAGAGCTGCTTTGTTCTACCAGACCAAGAGCCGAACGGTCATTGTGATGCTGTGCATACTGTCGTAGGTTCAGCATATCCAGTTGTTTAGGCATTTCCTGCCAGCCCGCATAGCCGTCGTAGGTTACGGTTGCTTCGCCTGCCTGTCCGCGTTTAGTAGTAATCATGATGACACCATTGGATGCGCGCGAACCATAGATGGCAGTTGCCGAAGCATCTTTCAGTACGTCCATGGATACGATGTCCGACGGATTGATGCTTGATAAAGGGTTGCTGTTTTCATCGTCAGTAGCAGAGTCCACCACTACGCCGTCTATCACGAAGATCGGCTGGTTGGTGGCGTTCAGTGAGTTGATACCACGAATGCGGATAGAGGTGGACGCACCTGGTGTACCGGAGTTTGCCTGAATCTGCACACCGGCAGCGCGGCCTTGTAATACCTGATCGATAGAAGTCGGAACTGACTTCTTGATGGCCTGGTCATTTACCGATACCACCGAACCCGTCAGGTCTGAACGTTTCATCTGTCCGTAACCTACTACAACGACTTCGTCCAGCATCTCAGTGTCTTCCTTCATCGTGACATTGATTTGTGTCTTCCCGGCTACAGGAATTTCTTGTGTCTTGTAGCCCACAAATGAAATTACGATGGTACTGTTGGATGGAACATTCAGTGTAAAGTTACCGTCGATGTCGGTAATAATACCGTTGCTGGTGCCTTTCTGCACTACGCTCGCACCGATAACCGATTCTCCTGTGGCGTCCTTCACCACACCTTTCACAGTGATATTCTGTGAAAATGCCCATAGAGGTATCAGGCATAATAAGAATAGAAGCCCCAAAGGCTTAAAACAATAATTTGTGCATTTCATACTGAAATTAATTTAGTTGGATAACAATAATATTCTCTTTCTTTATTAAAGATGTGAAGACATGTTTCTCATTCTCAAGTTTCCATATTTACATTTATCATATTAAAGGGTTAAACATTGCTTTTCGCTTGTGACAAAGGTATTTTATAAAAAGAAGAAACAGGCATTTAATTGTAGCCTGTGTTACATTAAAATGTAACATGACTTTTCTCTGTGTTACAAAATCATTCGTTGGTGTTACGTCCTGCGGTTGTTGATGCCCGAAAGATAAATAATTAAGTGATAAATCCCATATTCTTTTCACTTATATCATTTATTCCTTTTATCTGCATCAATAAGAGGGCTGATGCAAAAGGTGGCATCTTTTGCTGTAAAAGATGCCATCTTTTGTATCATTAGATGCCACCTTTCGATGCAAAAGATGCCATCTTTTGCAATGGATGTATAAGGCTTCCTGGTGAAAGGGTTTAATGTTCCGTTCCTTTTGGTATAATGCGGAAGAGATAAGGAGCATATATGCAATGGCTTCCCTGCCCATTTCGAAAGTTTTTTGTATCTTTGCTTGCCTTTAAGTATAAAATGCAATGAAAACAGCTCTTAGTAAAATCCTCCTTATAGTCTTATTGCTATGTTTGACCGTCCTGCCTTTGGCGGCGCAAACGGGTAAATTCTATTCTACTAACAACGAATTGTCCAGCAGTCTTATCAACCAGATTTTTCAGGATAAGCGTGGATTTATCTGGATAGCTACCGAGTACGGGCTGAACCGCTTCGACGGACTTCGTTTCTCTAACTATAAGCATATATCCGGCGACTCCACTTCCATTAAAAACAATTATGTGCGCACGCTTTTTGAAGACAGCCGGCAGAATCTGCTGGTAGGTTGCATCGACGGGTTGATGAAGTATGATTCGGAAACGGATACTTTCCGGGAGATTCCAATGATACGCGCGGGCAAGCGGGTTTTTCCACACATCACGCAGATGCAGAAATTGCATAATGGTGAGATCTGGGTAGTAACTACCGGACAAGGTATTTTCCGCTTGGACGAAGAGAAGCAGCAGGCGGAGTCCATTGACGCCATCATGAGGCAAGTGAATTATAACTTCCAGTCGAATTTATACGAAGATTCTGATTATAATATTTGGATTGGTACGGAAGGGCATGGATTGATTTGCTATCTGCCCGCTACGCAAGAAGTCCGTGTGTTCAGATATCCGGTGATTAATGATAACTATGTGTCGGCTATTGGTGAAGATAAGTACGGGAATCTGTTCATCGGCACTCAAAAGCATGGCTTGTCCCGTTATGATCGTGAGCAGAACCGCTTTATTCCTGTTCCCTATACGGGTAGCGAGGAGCTGTCCATCTATTGTCTGACGCTGGTGGACGACCGTCTGTTGATAGGCACCGACGGCCAGGGACTGAAGACTTACAACCGGATGACCGGGAAGATAGAGGATTATAGTATCAATTCCGCGCCGCTGGATTTTTCGGAAGGAAAGATACACGCTATCATGGAAGACCGGGACAAGAACCTGTGGGTAGGATTGTTTCAGAAAGGCATTGTACTGATGCCCAAGCAGGAGAATCCGTTTGAGTATTATGGCAACAAGTCCATTTATTATAATCCCATCGGACAAGGATGTGTAATGTCCATCTATCAGGATAGTAACCGTCACCTGTGGGTAGGGGCGGACAATGAGGGAATCTTTGAACTGGATGCGGAAGGAAAGAGGCTGCGGCATTATCAGCCTGGCAATAACCCGCGTTCGATGGCTAATACGATTATGTGTATGTACGAGGATACGAACGGAGATTTCTGGCTCGGCACGTACACCCGGGGACTGGCAAAACTAAACCGGAGAACCGGTGAGTGCGAATATCCGCTGCCGGTGGACAATGAGAAGATTTTCTCGATTACGGAAGACCGGCATAAGAATCTTTATATCGCTACTTTCGGTTCGGGTTTCTACCGCTATAATCTGGTGACAAGGGAGTTGAAACATTATGAGTCGTCTAAAGATGAGTCGGGCGACCTGACCCGGAATGAACTGGCAAATGACTGGGTGAACTACATCTTCTGTGATAGTGAGGGAATGATCTGGCTGGGACACTATAAAGGTATCAGTTGCTTCAATCCGGTGAATGAGAGTTTCATTAACTACCGCAATGTGAATACTCTGATTGAAGACCGGGTAGGGTATGTTTTGCAGGAAGACCATGCCGGAAATATTTGGGCAGGTACGACGGACGGACTCTATCGCTTCAACAAGAAGACCGAAGAACTGACCTGTTTTACGGTGGCGGATGGTTTGCCTAATAATGTAATCTGTGGAATTTGCGAAGATGAGGAACATAATATGTGGATCAGTACCTATATGGGTATCTGTAAGTATAATGTCGAAAACAACCGTTACATCAATTATTATGCGGGCGACGGATTGCAGGGAAACGAGTTCACGCACGGCGCATTCTATAAAGATCAGGCGGGAAAAGTCTATTTCGGCGGTATAAATGGTATTACCTATTTCCAGCCTTTATCCATAGGGAGTGTGCTGAAAGACACCAAGGTCTGGATTACGGACTTCTTTATCTTCAACCAGCCTGTGCGGAAAAATACGCGTTCGGGAAGACATACCGTTATCTATACGTCTGTGCCGGATGCGAATATGTTTCAACTGGCTCATTACGATAATACGTTCAGTATCATCTTCTCCACGTTGCAGTATAACAATCCGGAGCAGATATCCTATCAGTATAAGATTGAGGAATTGAGCAACCAGTGGCTCAGCACCGAGCCGGGTGTGAACAGGGTGACTTACAATAATCTTCCTCCGGGCAAATATACTTTCCATGTGCGGGCATTGAGTCACGGCAATCTTTCGGAGATACGTACGGTTAAGATTCTGATAACTCCGCCTTGGTATGAGATGTGGTGGGCGTATTGCATTTATGTTTTTCTGCTCGGCTTGCTTGTATTGGGCATTGTGAATTACATCCTGTCGCGTATGCGCCATCGCCGTGAAATCATGAAGCGCGAACATGCCGAACAACTGAATGAAGCAAAGCTACAGTTCTTTATCAACATCTCGCATGAAATACGTACTCCGATGACGCTGATCATTAATCCCCTGGAGAAGTTGTTGGCCGAAAAGAAGGGAGGGGAAGTACAAAAGACTTATCTGATGATTTACCGGAATGCACAACGTATTCTTCGTCTGATAAATCAGTTGATGGATATCCGTAAACTGGATAAGGGACAGATGTTCATGAAGTTCCGTGAAACGGATATGGTTGGTTTCATTGATGATGTGATGCTTACCTTCGATTATATGGCGCGGAAGAAGAAGATACATTTCAGTTTCGAACACGCTATGCCGCAGTTGAAGGTATGGGTGGATATGAATAACTTCGACAAGATATTGATGAATATCTTCTCCAATGCCTTCAAGTATACACCGGAGCAGGGTGAGATTACGGTTTCGCTTTCTACCGGGCGCGATGCCACCCGTCGCGATCCTCTGAAGGAATATTTTGAAATAACGGTCACGGATAGTGGTATCGGACTCGACCGGGAGAAGATAGAGCGTATATTCGAGCGTTTCTATCAGATAGATAATGATGTGACGAAGTCGAATTTCGGTACGGGTATCGGTTTGCATTTGTCCCGTTCATTGGTGGAACTGCATCATGGCATTATCTTGGCAGAGAACAGGGAGGATGCTCCGGGCAGTCGTTTCGTGATTCGTATTCCTTTGGGTTCAGCACATCTGCGTACGGACGAACTGGAAGATGTGGAAGCACTCATCACCCCTCATGCCGTGCTGGTTAAGCCGGAAAAGATGGACTTGGAGGAAGTCTTTGAAGAAGGAGAGGGTGAAGAG
Organism: Bacteroides sp. MSB163; assembly: GCF_036416795.1. Classification (NCBI taxonomy): domain Bacteria; kingdom Pseudomonadati; phylum Bacteroidota; class Bacteroidia; order Bacteroidales; family Bacteroidaceae; genus Bacteroides; species Bacteroides maternus. The sequence goes on from NZ_CP143867.1 coordinate 3,320,528, forward strand.
GATGAGGAAAGCAAGAAGACCGGTAAGGCAAAGAACCGTATGCGTATATTGATAGTGGAAGATGAGGAGGAAATCCTTTCTTATCTGAAAGAAGAATTGGAAGGGGACTATCGGATCATGACCCGGAAAAATGGTAGGGAGGCTTATGATACTATCCTTGCAGATACTCCTGATCTGGTAATCAGCGATATTATGATGCCGGAAATGGATGGTCTGTCACTTTGCCGGAAGATTAAGCAGAATACGAATGTTAATCATGTGCCTGTAATCTTATTGACTGCCAAGTCGAAACCCGAAGATACCATGGAGGGAATGGCAACCGGTGCGGATGCTTATATGGTGAAGCCTTTCAATACGGAATTGCTGAAGAGTACGATTGCCAACTTGCTTGCTAACCGTAAACTGCTGAAGAGTAAATTCAGTGGTGCGCAACAGCAAGAGGACAAGGTGCAGAAGTTGAGCATGAAATCGGCGGATGAGATATTGATGAGCAAGATAATGAAGGTTATTAATGAGAACCTTTCCAATCCGGATCTGAATGTAGAGATGTTGGCGGCAAATGTCGGTCTAAGTCGCGTCCATGTACATCGGAAACTGAAAGAACTGACAAACCTTTCGGCACGTGATTTTATCAAGAATATCCGTTTGCAACAGGCTGCCGCACTGCTAAAAGAGAAGAAACTGACGGTTTCCGAAGTGGCGTATGCTACGGGGTATACGAATCTGTCACATTTCTCCAGTTCTTTTAAGGAGGTGCATGGAATTTCGCCTAAGGAGTATATGTTGGCGCATCAGGGGTAAATTTTAGGAATTTATTTATTATTATACGGTTTTGAATGAAGTGCTGATTTATTTTTTAGACGCGGATGACACGGATGACGCAGATTTTTTATTTATTGATGTGACAGTGCAGCCTTTAAATCCGTGTCATCTGCGTCTAAGAGATTGAATACATAGTCTAAAATCATTTACCTCATTTCTTATCCGTTTTGCTTTATTGCCAACCTTCACTTACAAAAACTTGATTTAGCCACTCCTTTTAGTACCACATTATTAATATTTACCTGTGCCGCTTGTGCATCAGTTATCACTTCTTTCTTGGCTAATCTTTCCGCAATCAGGCAGAAGTAGCCTTCCTGGCTTTCTTGCAACCGCCCATCTGCCGTAAATGAGTTTTTGAAGTGTTTCGGTTTAGGAACGATAGAAGCCAGGAAAATACTTTCTTCTAAACTTAACTGTGAGGGGCGTTTGTTAAAGTAGAAAGATGCCGCTTCGTGGATGCCGTAAACCATAGGCCCCCATTCTGCTATGTTCAGGTAAACTTCGTACATGCGTGCCTTCGGAGTGAGGTGTTCGGTTTCGATGAGCCAGACGATAAGCGCTTCTTCCAGTTTGCGGGCAATGTTTTTGTTACGGTTTAGGAAAACATTCTTCACCAATTGCATGGAGATCGTGCTACCTCCGCGGGCAAACTTGCGAACTTCCAGGTCATGAATCAGAGCTTCGCGCATGGCATCCGGCAGGAATCCCCGGTGATAGAAGAAAGCTCCGTCCTCGCTCTGCATGACAGACATTTGCAGCAAAGGAGAAATGCTGTCCAAGGGTGTGAAATTCTCCCATGACGGACCGACTGGGAAGGTGTATACGGGGTGTCCGTTCTCGTACGCTGTATAGATAAACTCATTGGACATCTTACTTAAATCCGTTTTTCCATAATGGAGAATACGGAAATCTTTTTCTTTCAGTTCCGACTCAAACTTCAAGCTATCCAGTTGCGAGAAATCCACATCCAATAGAAAGTGATAAGCTAATTGTCCGGTAGTGCCGAGACCTTCCAGGTTTTCGAAAAGTCCTTTGGGCAATGAACCGAACAACTCTTCCGAAGGGAACCAGGGTTTCCGGACAGAAGCTATAAAATGCCACTCTTTCTTGTCTGTACTTTTTCCGACACGTTCTGCCTTTAAATAAGGATGGAAGGTCAGTGCATTGAAACGTACAAGGCTGGTACTATCCAGTTCTACGGCTTGCGGACTGACATTTACGTGGAAATCCAGTTGTCCGCGATCCAGGTTGATCGTCTCGGGCGACAACCGCTTATGATATATCTGCAATCCCCGTACTTCCGACTGGCCAACCAGACATGTGAGCCCGTTGCTTGCTTTTTCTTGTGAGAAGTTACACGTCAGACTGTCGAACTGTACTTCTGCACCGAATCGGCGGTGGATATAAGGAACAGTCAGTTGTGGAGCATGTAAAGTTGCATGCAATCGCCTTTCCGAAGGATTAAATTCTCCTTCGGTATTCCATTGTTGGTTCAGGCTGTCTTCCAGAACTGTTATTTCTGATTGGAAATGATAGTCATCAATCACAAAGCGGGGAATACGGAAGCTGACGAAATTACGCTCTTTCCGCTCAGTGATTGTAAGATGGGTGAGTTCACCGTTTCCGGGTAATAGGCCGAAAAGGAGATTTAATGTTGTATTGATGCGACGGGTGTAATCGGTACTGGTATTGTTTTCATTGGAGGCAGTTACTTTGGAAGAGGGCAGGAAAAGGAAATCATAGTTGGCTGTAGAGTTTTTTTTTATGAAATTAAGTGAGAGTCCGTCCAGGCGGACTTCTTTGATCTTGATATCTCCCCACAGCAGTTTCCAAAGACCGATACGGATATTGAGAGATTGAAGGGAAAGCAATGTATCTCTTTTCTGTGGAACCACATTCAGTCCGTCGATAGAGATTGTATTCAACCCCTTCATGTGGAGTTTATTGTAACTGATGTCCAATCCGTAACGCTGTTCCAGTCTGACAATGCGTTTATCTGCGATATGGCGCAGTAGGCTTCCTCGGAAGATGAAAATACCTGTTGATAAAAGAAATAGCAGCATGAGACATGCTACTGTTACTTTGGTTATTTTTCGTTTTATCATACTCTTTACTTTTCTCTGTTTCCTTTCCAGATGGAGAGAACTTTCTTTCGTATCAGGAGGGTGTTTAAAGCGGATACCACTATAAATAAGATACTTCCGGCAAGGATGCAGGGCAGAAGAGAGCCTGTTTCCAGTTGTGGAATAAGAGTTTGCAGGACTCCGGTGTAGTAAGATCTTAACCAGACTACACCAATGACGGCGAGGAGCAGTACCAGTAAATTCAAGCCTACGGTCAATACATGATAGGGCAATGCGACTTTAGAAGGGCTGTAACCTATTAATAGCAGGTTTTTTAACTTTGCCGTATTCTTCTGAAGCAGCAAGAATACACTTAATATCAGGATATAAAAAGACAAGATACTGATAAATAGTCCTACCCCCGAAACAATACCTGTGATGAGGCGGAGGAAATAGGTTGTTTTTCCGGCATCCAGATTGTCTCCTTCGGTTTCATAGTTCTTTTGTTGGAAGTAGTCGGTGATGGCTGTATCTGTGGGATTCTTTACTTCCACGATGAGGCGGGAGGGTTGCGCTTCCCGTTCGGGGGAGAAATTCTGATTTGCCCACTCCATAAAGGATTGAGGAACAAGGATGGTATTCAACCGGTTGGAGAAACCGACGATATTTCCTTTGTATTGTTCTACACGTCCGTTGCCACGCATGTTGATATCCATTTGTATCAGTCCCATCACACCTTCCGATAATTTCGGCAAGTTGCGGCTTTGCGCAAAACCAAAGTTGTAAAGGTTCAGATAATTGCGGGGAATGATAATAGGTATGGTTTGTGTGCCTTCATCAAAGTGCCACTTGTCCAGGTTGACATCGACAAAAGCATCGGGAACAGATTCAAAAAACATATCCGTAGAAATACGGATGCCGGCTTGTTGCATTCCCAACCCTGCCGATACTTTGAAAAGGGTAGGTGTGAAGGCGCCTACGCTGCGTGTAAAAGGTTGTGCTTTCAGCTCCTTGATTTCATCTTTGGAAAAAGTATTGCTTTGTCCGGTAATGCTGCCAAGAGTGCTGATCTTTTTGGTAGCGATGATATAATCCTTCTTCATGAAACTGTCTCCCTGCGTGAAGACGGGAAGAACGTCTTTATAAAATTGCACGCTCAACAGTACAATCAGCATACCGAAGATGTTGGCGAGAAAAAAGCCACTTAATTGACCGATGCTGATGTGCTGGCGAAGAAGTTTCCAAACAAGCTTGTTCATTGAAATTATCATTTATAGTTTCATCACTTTATTATATTCTAATTCTATATGTTTTCCAATGGAAGTAACAATTATTCCTGCGCCTTGCCGTTCGGCTTCTTCGGTCAGCATGCGTCCCATAAGTGTGCCGTTATCATCATCCAGGTGGCTGATAGGTTCATCCAGAAAGATGAAATCGAACGGTTGGCAGAGGGCACGGATGAAGGCTACACGTTGCTGTTGTCCGAAAGATAACTTTCCGGCTTTCTCGTTTACTTTCTCAGCGATACCGAGTGTTTCAAAAAGGGCAAGGATTTCTTTTTTTTTCTTATAATTGGTGAGTCGGTTCTTCAACTGGACGTTTTCCAAAGCCGTCAGTTCCGGGAAGATGCGTAGCTCCTGGAACAGCATGCTCAGCGAATGTTTCCGCAGTTCCACCCACTCATGAATGGAGAGCGAACGGATATTGCGTTCATCAAAGTTGATGATACCCTGGTAATCGCGGCGATATCCGTAGATATAGCTGCATAGAGAAGATTTGCCTGTGCCGGAAGCAGCTTCTATCAGATACCGCTCTCCTTTTCGTAGTACAAGGTCTTGATGCCACACGTCGGATGTGATGGCATCCCGGTCGGCAAACACTTGGGGAAGTGTTTGCCTCAGATGAATGATTTCCATTATTTATCGGGATTAGATGCCTGCAAACCCTTTGATGAAGTTTACGATCTGTTTCAATGCATTTACATTCTTGTCTTTCAGCTGAATGACCATGTCTGCATCATTATTGGAATTGCCGGTTGCTTCTACATAAGCTATCTTATCAACCAGAGCAAAAGCCGTTGCATATTGTGAACCACCATATTCCGACAGCATTTTCACAATCGGCAAAGCGAGAACCGCTTCTGTATTAATAACGAAAGCACCATTCTTACCTTTGATATTAGATGCAAATTCGGTATCTTTGATTGAAGGATTAACAGTTTTATCTATGCTCTTATACAACATTTCGTCATTCGTAGCATACAAGCTATTATTGCGGACACCAAAGAATATATTGAGCATTCTAGACTTATATACATATTCGTTCTCACCCAGTTTCAGGATGTCTTCTCCACGTTTCAAGCCCAGTTCATTCTTCTTTTCATACAGTAATTGTACGGGTGTCGCACTCTTTACGCTGGCGTACATCAGGAAAGTGGGAGCGTTGTCCATTGTGAAGTTTATCAGCCCCATTGCCATATCTTTCTGGAATGTGCCGAACAACTCTTTTACTTCATTGGCCTTGGCAATGGAGAAGTTCTTTTGGAATTGCTCGTTCTCCAGTAGCAGGTTATAGAATTCCTCTCCGTTGATACCTGCGCTGATATACATCAGAGTCGATTTCGGAAAATATTTCAGGAAAGTATTCTCTATGGGGCAGGTTGCTTTCTTTTGCTTATCGAACAAGGCTTGCAGTTCAGGACTTTCAGTGAAATTCTCATATTTCATGCTGATCTTACCTTTTTCGAAAGAAAGACTTCCCAGCATCTTTAGATCCTTCATGTTAAAAGGCATATCACTTTCTTTGATCATATTGGCGTAAGGACCCATCAGGCTTGCCGGAGAGAGCATAGCATCGATATCTCCACCCATTTTCTGCATTTTCTTGAAAACGGCAGTTGAAACAATACTGTTTTCATTGGTCTGTTTCAACAGTGCAGGAATATCTTGCTTGATTTTTTCAAGTTGGGTAGTACCTTTGTAATTAGTTAGCATAAGTACTGAAGGAGTGTATGCCATGAATACCTGATTACCCATTTGCGTGAACTGAAAGCCATCTCCACTTGCCAGGGGCTGACAAACTTTCTCTTTCTCTAATGTTTCCAGCAGTGCGTGCAGGTCGTCCTCGTTGCTGACTTTTGCAATTACAGTAGTGGGAAATGTCTCAGTATTGAAAACGTATAAAGGTGCCGATACATCGATTCCCGATTTCTTCGGATCTTTCATTATCATTTCCACTTGCTGGAATGTTGCGGCATTCATGCCACTCTTCATAGCATCCGTCAGCTTTTGCTGCGCTTCTTTGTTCTCCTTGTCATTGAGCCCTGCTTTATCAACCAATGATTTCATGTTGATACTGACTACCGTAGAGGCATTGGCAGGAATAACATTCGTATATTCGAACTTCTTCTCGGAACATGCGCTGACAAGAGCTACCACTACAGCCATCAACGCCAAACGGGGAAACAAACTTTTCTTCATACAATTCTTATTAAAATGTGATTATCATTGATTTTGCAAGTTCAGTGTATGGCAAGCCACCAAAGCAGCCGTCTCTGTGCGTAGCCTCGACTTACCCAGACTGATGGGAGTAAAGCCGTTTTCTATAGCCTTTCGTACTTCTTCTTCACTGAAATCCCCTTCCGGACCTATCAATACCAGTGCATCTTCTCCTTTGCGGAACACATCTTTCAGCAGCGGCTTTTCTCCTTCGTAACAGTGCGCAATGAACTTTTGCCCTTTGAATGGCTGTGTGATGAACTTATTGAAATCCGTCATCTCGTTCAGTTGTGGCAAACGTGCTTTGAGGGATTGTTTGATGGCAGATACCAATATCTTGCTGATACGTTCTGTTTTGATGACTTTCCGTTCTGAGAAACGACAGTTCAGGAAAGTCAGTTCATCGAAGCCTATCTCAGTCGCTTTTTCTGCAAACCATTCTGTACGGTCCATATTTTTGGTAGGGGCTATTGCAATGTGCAGATGTCCGTTCCATAAAGGTTCCTGATAAATGGTTTCCAGGATGTTTACCATGCAGCGTTTATTGGTGGCGGCACTGATCTCTGCGCGATAGAAATTACCTTTACCGTCCGTCAGCGTAATCTGATCACCGATATTAAGGCGCAGTACGCGGACACAGTGCTGGGCTTCTTCTTCGGGAAGTTCGGCACGGGTTTGTATGTCGGGTGTATAGAATACGTGCATAAGTTTATTGCTGTTCTTTTCGTTTGGAAATTTCATCCCTGATGTGGGCGGCGCGTTCGTAATTCTCATTGGCTATAGCTTCCTGCAAAGCTTTTTGCAGCATTTCCATTGTATCTCCATGGAAGAATTCATCTTCGTGTGGAGAAGGATTCTCTCCCATAGGAGCTACGTTTTCCTTTCCGGTTTTAAGCTGTTCCGACTCCAGAATTTCTTCGTAGATAAAGATCGGAGCTTTCATCCGTAAAGCCATTGCGACTGCATCCGATGTACGGGCGTCCATACGAATGATAGCATCGTCTGCTTTCAGATAGATATAAGAATAGAATACACCGTTGTCTACCCTGTAGATAAGGGCACGCATCATGTTTACCCCTAATACTTCCAGACATGAAGCGAAAAGGTTGTGGGTCAACGGGCGTGGTGGAACAATTCCCTTCAGGCTGATTAACATCGCTTGTGCTTCTGCCGCACCGATGATAACCGGTAATTGACGGGCACCGTCCACTTCTCCCAATACGAGGGCATAAGCTCCTGCCTGTTCCTGACTGTTGGAGATGTTTAGTACTTCCAGTTCTATTTTTTTCTTTTTATCCATAATCTTTTTCTGAGTGGTGACAACTGCCAACCACTTGCTTACTTACTTTTTATTTACTGCTTCTTCCGGCTGGTGCTTGTACTTGAACACCAAGGCAAACAATATACCGATGACCAGGGCGTAAGCAGCAAAAATAAGCCAAATTTCAGGCCACTCACGACTTACCAGTTTGCCGTCGGCATATACAGAGAAAGCATCTACCACGGCACCGCTGGCGTATCCTCCAATAATGGCGCCCAAACCGTTGGTCATCATAAAGAATAACCCCTGGGCACTGGCGCGGATATTGGAACTGGTTTCTTGTTCAACAAACAACGAACCCGAAATGTTGAAGAAATCGAATGCCATGCCATAAACGATCATGGATAGGATTAACATCCACAAACCGGATCCCGGATCTCCAAAGCCGAACAATCCGAACCGGAATACCCATGCAAACATACTAATCAGCATTACCTGCTTGATTCCGAAATGTCTCAGGAAGAAAGGTATGGCAAGAATAAACAATGTTTCGGACATTTGTGAGATGGATAGCAGGATAACCGAATGTTTCACGCCAAAGGAATCTGCGTATTCCGGAATACTGGCAAAACTACCCAGAAAAAGATCACCATAGGTATTGGTAATCTGTAACGCTGCTCCCAGAAGCATGGAAAACAAGAAGAAAATAGCCATTTTCTTTCTTTTGAATAATACAAATGCATCCAGCCCTAAAGAAGAAAGCAGTGATTTGTTTCCGGTCTTGGCAGGTTTACATGCCGGCAGAGTGAAAGCATACAGACCCAGCATTAATGCAGATGCACCACCTACATAAAGTTGGGCGCTTGAATTCTTGAATCCGGTAAGGTCTACTGCCCACATCGCACAGATAAACCCAATGGTTCCCCATACGCGAATAGGTGGGAAATCCTTGATCAGATCACACTTATATTGTTCAAGTGAATTGTACGAAACTGTATTGGCCAGTGATAAAGTAGGCATATATACCAATAAATTGAGTAACATCGCCCAATACATCTGGTCATATCCCGTAGCGGTAGAGGCATAGAAAAGGCATGCGGCTCCTATAATGTGGCAAAGTCCGTATAAACGTTCAGCATTGAACCATTTATCAGCGATGATACCAATGATGCCGGGCATAATTAGAGAGGCAATGCCCATGGTTGCGAAGATTGCGCCGATTTGACCTCCTTCGAAGTGTAGTTCTCTACCCATGTAACCTCCTAATGAAATTAACCATGACCCCCATACGAAGAATTGCAGGAAGTTCATGATAATCAAACGAACTTTTATACTCATGACTTTTCTAATTTGTGTGTTTTCTTTTCACATTAAATAATAAATGCAAATATAATATTTTCGTTGATTGGGTGAGCACGTTTATGTATAAAAAAAAAGAAGGCTATCTATCCCAGACAGCCAATCTTTATTAACCTTAAATCTAATACCATGAAAAACACAGTGCAAATGTAGAGGCTTTATGTTATACAACATAATGTTTTGCTGATTTTCTTCTTTGGTTTAACATCTTTTAGACTATAAGGCGGCTTTTCTCCCATTTATGAGAGCGTAAAGTGCATTTTCGGTAAAGATAGTATTAGTTAATCTTCTATCCCTTGCTTACCTTTGCTTCATAAATCGAGAAATGATGAAAAACAGAATCTTATTGACTGCTGCGTTATGTATGAGCATGATGGCACAGATTACTGCACAAGGTTACACTTCTTTGCGGGAGCAAATCCAGTTAGCGGGAGAGTGGGAGAGTTCTTTAGGTACCTGTCGCCTGCCTGGTACGACAGATGAAAACCGACTGGGTGAAAGAAACCGGGATACATTGGTGACGTATCAGTTAACACGTCTCTATCCTTATAGTGGTAAGGTGATTTATACCCGTGAAATAAATATCCCTGAGAGTTTCCGGGGTAAGAAACTGTTTTTGATGATGGAGCGTACCAAACCGAGCACTTTGTGGGTAGATGGTGACAGCATCGGTAGCTATGGTCATCTGTATGCGCCTCACCGGTATGAGCTACCTGCCCTGGCAGTAGGAAAGCATCAGCTGAAAATCAGGATTGATAACTCACCGACTTCTGTCCCTAAAGAAATACAGGGCTCTCATGCCTGGACAGATGCTACGCAAACGAATTGGAACGGCATTCTGGGAGAATTTTATATCGAGGCAGTTCCTGTTTCTTATATTCAGTCGGTACAGGTATATCCGGAAGTGGATAAGAAACAAGCATTAGTTATAGTGGAAGTCGATGCGGACAAAGACGGAAAAGCGATACTGGATGTCAATGGATATGCCTGGAATACTTCTGACACACACACCTTGTCTCCCCGGCAACTTGCCGTGCAATTGAAGAAAGGACGAAACCGGATTGAGCTTCCTGTGAATATGGGTGATAAACCATTACTGTGGAGTGAATTTCATCCCGCACTTTACAAACTGAACATTACGCTCCATGCCGGGAAAAACCGGGATAGCCGGATGGTAGATTTCGGTATGCGCAAGTTTGAAGTGGAGGGTACGCAATTTGTGATAAATGGTTATAAAACTTTTTTGCGTGGGAAACATGATGCCTGTGTTTTTCCCCTGACCGGTTATGGTCCGATGGATGTAGCGTCCTGGCAGCGTGTATTCCGCATAGCTAAACAATACGGTATTAATCATTATCGCTGTCATTCTTTCACTCCGCCGCGTGCTGCGCTGGAGGCTGCCGATATCGAAGGTATCTATTATCAGATTGAGTTGCCTTTGTGGGGGTATATCAAGCGTGAAAATACGGTCCTGAACGATTTTCTGAAAAGGGAAGGGGACATGTTGCTGGAACACTTTGGGAATCACCCTTCATTTATGATGCTGGGTTTGGGTAATGAATTGGATGTGGAGATAGATGTGGTGCGTGAATGGCTCGATGATTTCCGCAATCGGGATAATCGTCATTTGTATTGCTTCGGTTCCAATAATAGCCTTGGTTGGAAAGGGCCGCAGGATGGAGAAGATTTCTTTGTGACCTGCCGTGTAGGCGGTGGAGATGGATATACGACTCATGTACGTGCTTCTTTTGCGTACGTAGATGCTGAGAAGGGTGGCATTTTGAATAATACGCGTCCGGCTACGGATAAAGACTATTCCGGTGCCATTGCGCACTGCTCCCGTCCTGTAGTGGGGCATGAAAACTGTCAGTTTCAAATCTATCCCGATTACGGTCAGATAGAGAAATATACCGGGGTGCTTCGTCCTTATAATCTTGAGATTTTTCGTGATCGTCTGAAAGAGAACCATCTTTCTTCTCAGGCAAAAACTTTTCACCAGGCTACCGGACACTTTTCCATTGAATGTTACAAGGCAGATATGGAATATGCTTTCCGTACTCCCGGTTTTGGTGGCTTCCAGTTGCTCGATTTGCAGGATTATCCCGGACAAGGTTCCGCATTAGTGGGTATTCTGGATGCTTTTATGGATAGTAAGGGTATCGTTGCTCCCGAAACTTTTTATGGTTTCTGTGCACCTCTTGTTCCTTTGGCATTGATGAAGGATCATTGTTGGCTGAATACTCAGCCGCTTCACATAGATGTTGCTCTTTCTAATTATGTGGAAGGCGATTGGAATGAGCCTGTCCGCTGGAGTTTAGTATCTGATAATGGGGTATGGAAACGTGATAGAGTACTCATGACCTCCATTCCTCAGGGCAAAGTAGGAAAGGCGGGCAGTATTGATCTTTCACTTTCCGAACTGAAAGAAGCTCAACGCCTGACACTGACATTGACCACCGGTAAGTATCGCAACTATTATCATCTTTGGGTATATCCTGATGAAACTGCCGAGTCGGAAGGTTCTGTTCATGTGGCTTCTTTCCTGAACGATGATCTGCGAAAAAGGTTGGAAAGCGGAGCGTCCGTTCTGTTGATTCCCGATCATGACAGTATTGTAGCACAGAGTGTTGGAGGAATGTTTACCCCTGATTACTGGAATTACTCCATGTTTAAGACTATTTCGGAAAATGCCGGAAAAGAAGTTTCTCCCGGTACACTTTCCATATTGACTGATCCCGGACATCCGTTATTGAAATACTTTCCGACTGAATATCACAGTGATTGGCAATGGTGGAGTATTACCCGTAATTCCCGTCCCATGATACTGAATGCAACCCGTGGTGAGTATCGTCCGCTTATTCAGGTGATCGATAACATTGAGCGCAACCATAAGCTGGGGCTGGTCTTTGAATTTGCTGTAGGAAAGGGAAAACTGTTAGTTTGCATGACCGATCTGCAAGCCATTGCAGGGACACCTGAAGGCAATCAGTTTCGTACATCCTTACTTCGGTATATGGAGTCTGATGCTTTTCACCCTACCGAACAGTTGGCCTGGAAAGAACTGGACGCACTCTTCCACACCGATATCAATCAAAGACAGATTATTGGGGTGAAGAATGAGTCGGATTATACAGTAGGAGGGGACTAGGACGAAGAGTTCTGAAAATAAAATGTTCGCAATTTAGTGAACGTTTTGTTTTAAATCTCTATCTTTGCAACGAACAAACTACTGCTTATGTTAGTTACATTTGATAAAGAATATCTCAAGGAACTCTATGTTTCCGGTAAATGTAGTGATAAGAAACATCGTTTTCAGCCGGATGTGATAAAACGATATAAAAGGTGTATTGATACACTGATTGCATCGAAGAATGCTGAATCCTTATATAAGCACAACTCTTTGAATTACGAGGTTTTGGTGGGAGACAAGGAAGGGCTTTCTTCAATACGGGTAACTTCAAAATACCGCATAGAGTTTACTGTGAGAGTTGTAGCAGATGCTGAAACGATCATAAGTATATGTAATGTTATAGAATTGTCTAACCATTATAAATAAGTAGAGTATGACTATGCTTGCAAATGAACTCACTCCGTTTTGCCCTACGCATCCCGGTGAAATATTAAAAGACGAAGTTGAATACCGGAAGATTTCTCAACGCGCCTTGGCACGCCAGATGGGAATTTCGTATTCACAATTGAATGAGGTGCTGAACGGTAAGCGCCCGGTTAATACGGAACTTGCTTTGCTTTTTGAAGCAGCTTTGGGGCTTGATCCTGAAATGTTGCTCAATATGCAGACGCGATATAATATGCAGGTGGCGCGTGCCGACCAGCGCACGCAAGATCGCTGGAATGAAGTACGTAAGTTGTGTGCATCGTTCCTTTGATGCACACAACTGTATTATCTGTTATCAGAAGATTTATTCCACATACAGCACCAACCCTTTCAGGTATTCTCCTTCGGGGTGGTAAATACTTACCGGATGGTCAGCCGGCTGCGTCAGTTGGTGCAGGATACGCACACTGCGACCTGACATTGCAGCAGCCGTAAAGACCGCCGTACGGAAGTTCTCCTTGCTGACAGCTTGTGAGCAGGAGAAGGTGAATAGAATGCCGCCCGGTTTGATCTTTTCGAAAGCTTTCACATTCAGCTTGCGGTAACCTTGCAGCGCATTGCGCAGGGCATCGCGATGCTTGGCAAATGCAGGCGGATCCAGAACTATCAGGTCGTACTGGTCGCCCATACGATCCAGATATTTGAAAGCATCTTCGGCAAAGGCAGCATGGCGGGTATCACCGGGGAAATTCAGTTCAACATTCTTGTTCGTGAGGTCAATAGCCTTGGCGGAACTGTCTACAGAATGTACCAGTTCGGCATTGCCACGCATACCATAAACAGAGAAGCCACCGGTATAACAGAACATATTCAGCACAGAACGTCCGTTAGCATAGCGTTCCAGCAGTGCGCGGTTCTCGCGTTGATCCACGAAGAAGCCCGTCTTTTGTCCTTTCAGCCAGTCGATATGGAATTTTAAGCCATATTCCATTGCCACATTATCCGTGCTGCCACCTTTCAGGAAGCCATTCTCAGGGTAGAGGTCGGCTTTGAAGGGGAGAGTCGTTTCTGATTTATAATAGATATTCTCTATTTTATCACCCATCATTTCACTTAGGGCATTGGCTATTTCCATGCGGTCGAGGTGCATACCGGCAGAGTGTGCTTGCATTACGGCCGTGCGGGCATAAATATCAATGATCAACCCGGGAAGGTTATCTCCCTCGCCATGTACCAGTCTGTAAGTGTTATTAGTCGGATTTTCAGCAATACCAATGCTGCGACGCATCTCATAGGCAATACTAAGTTTGCGTTTCCAAAAATCAGAATCAATAGCTTCATCCTGATGAAAAGAAAGCACGCGCACGGCGATGCTGCCTATTTGGAAATGCCCCTTGGCTATGAATTCCTTCTTGGAAGTGTAGATTTCAACTACTTCACCTTCTTCGGGTTCACCGTCGAAATGAGCGATGGCACCTGAAAACACCCAGGGATGGAAACGTTTTAATGACTCTTCTTTGCCGGATTTGAGATATACTTTGTACATGCGATTAGTGATTAGCGATTATGGGTTAGTGATTAATGATTCCTGGTTGGTAAGCGGTTCATCCGGTTCCAATTCATAGTCACCGGTAACTTTTAATTCCTGCAATCGGTTGTATATGTTGAGGCATGCCCATGCATCGGTAGCTGCATACTGCTTTTGAGGTTCGGTCAGATGCTCAGCTTCCCAGTTGGAGAGGCGTTGTGATTTGGATATTTTCTTACCGAACAGGATACCATAGATTTTTTGCAGGCTCTTGTCCTGTATGCCGAACATACGGACATATTCTTGCAACTCGATGCAGGAACGTTGTTCAAAAGGAGCGCGCTTATGCAGCATCATAAAGTCGTCACGCAGCGAAAGGCCGACTTTGGTGACTGACGGACTTTCCAGCAATGAAATAATCGGAAGCGTCAGGCCGGTAAGGTTCAGGCGGAAAAGGAAACAGTCTTCTTCGGAGGATACTTGCAGTAAGGCTACCTTATGTGATTGCCCTTTGGTGAATGACGGGCGGGTTTCGCTGTCAATTCCCAACAGAGGATACTTCTTAAGATAAGTCACTGCTTTTTCCGCTTCCCAGGGGGTTTGTACAAGATGTATTCGTCCCGGAAAGAGTACTTTGGGCATCTCTTTGATATCTTCCTTTTTAATCGTTTTTTTAATAACCATAATTTAAGTCTTTAGTCGTGATGGTGATGTCCATGACAGTGGCAATCATCATCGTCGCAATCATCTTCTTCCGGTCCGTCTTCGTCAGACTGGCGGTATTTTACGTCGTGCAATGCGCGAAGTGTGTTTACCAGGGTTTGCCCCCAGTATTCTTTGAATTGTTCCTGACAGATAGCCAGGGAGTCGTTCATTGTTTCGTTCAATCCCAACTGGAAGACGAAAATGAAATCTTTGATGGCCTGGTAAATATCTGCCAGGTCTTCGGAAATATTCTTCTTGATAGGCTGGTCGCTATAAACCATATCTTGTATGAACACGTCCAGATAATCATCTTTTTCAGCAAGAATCCCGGCAAGGTTGATGCGGAGCACTTCATACGTTTCTTCCGTTACGTAGCTTTCAGGAGCGTCGTCGCCTATTATTTCTGTTTCGGGCAACATGGCCGCCTTGAGGTAGAGCAACGGAAGTATCTTTAATGAGGTATCGACAAATGTGTCACGTTTCATCGTTTCCGCCTGCTCCAGGAATTTGCAGAATTCAGCAGCTACGGTGACGAATTCCACTACATTACGGTCGAATATCACTTGGCTTTCTTTTTTCATATATACTCGGTTTGAAACGCAAAGATAGTGTAAACCGAGTGCAGTAGCAAATTTATTTGCATTTTACTGAAATGCCGTTTCATTTATTATTACGTGATATTCCGTTCCCCGGTTTCTTCTCCGGCTGCTGATTCCAAGTTTGCGGAGTGCACGTCCGAAGTACGCGACTTTGTTGATGGCTAATCGGTCTTTGGTCTTTTTCTGGAGAAAAGAAAGTATTTCCATCGGTGTCATCCACGTTCCTTCGTCTTCTGCTTGTGCCGCCTGAAAGTGGCACAGAAAGAGTTGTTCCAATGGAGTAGGTTGTTCAAACTCTTGATTGCTCTGCTTCAGAATGGCCTCGTCGGTGTCGTCCAGCCAGTAGCGTTCACCTTGCGAGATGGCAGTCATGGCCTGGGCATAGAGTTGGCGGTAGTTGATGGTGACGTTGGTGTTGATGGGACCGGTTACTTCGATACAGATGAAGCGGCGACTGCCGCTGGGATCGGTCAGCAAGTCTTTTTGATTGCTGGTGCCTATAAAGGAGGCGTAGCGGCGTATCTCCTGAATGGCGGTTCCATAAGGTTTCCGCAGGTTGGCTACGGGTTTTTGCAACAGATGTTTCAGGAAACCTTGCTGGCTGACGCTGATCTGGTCGAACTCGTCGATGTTGATCAGAAAGAAACACCCCAGGCTTCGTTCGGCATCCTGTTTGCTTTTGAAGTCGATGCTGTCTGTGTAGCCGAAACGCAGTTCCGGTGGTAAAAGAATGCGGCAAAACGTAGATTTCCGATACCCTTGGGCGCCTACCAGTAGGGGCGATGTACTGTTGCCATGCTGTCGGTCAAGTCCCCGCCAATGGGCCGTCATACTGAGAAACCAACGGTAGAACAATTCCCGCCAATGCGGGTTTTCGCAGGGAACGAGATCGGCCAGGGCACGGATACGGTCTTTTCCGTCCCAGCGTCCGGTGTCGTTGAGGTATTCTTCCACAGGATTATGGAGGGGGATATAGTCGGAAGTAAGGTAGCGTGCTATGTCGCGGTCCCATACCCGGATACCTTCTTTTAGGGCATTGAGCGCTATGCTGCTTCGTATCCGCTGGTCGGCGGGGCGGAATTGGAAGTGTATGGAGTCGCGCTGGCGGTATTCCAGCTCGCCCAACACGGTGTTGTAGCGGAATTCGTAGCGGCGGTTCATGAACTCTTCCAGGCGGAAGGCTGTGTCCTGTTCGGCGGTCATGCTGTTGCGGGTGCCGAAACCTTTACATTCACGGTAAAGATTATGTATGGCGGCACGTATCACGGGCTCGTCCGCTTCGCGATAATAATGCATCAGGGTTTGCCGGACTACCTCTTCCTCGGGAATACCTGCTTTGTAACAGTGCTCGGCAAGCCGTGCCAATAATGGGCGCAGGTCGTCACCTCGTTTCCAGTTTGTCAGTTCGTCGAACGCGCGGTTGAGCGCTGCTTCGAAGAGCATGGAAAAGGTGTCCGATGAACTATAACCGGGCTGCATGCGTAATAGCGGATTGGTTTCCGCCTGCTTCTGTTCCTTGAAAGTGGTTTCGCCGGGCATGGTGAAGGGTTGTTCCAGGCAGAAGGGAATGGCAGCCAGATTATAATAAGGTCGCTCATCCAGCGTCATGCGGCAACTCTGGTTGAGCGACGGTTCTTTTAGGGTGATGGAGTAGGGCAGCAGGGGTTGATAACAATTTACCGCAATACGGTAAGCGTGGGCATGAAACAAGGTCATTTCACTTTCGTGTTTAGGGAATGAGCCGTCGGGCAGGGCGAAGAGTACCCATATCTTTACACTGCGTCCGCTGCTTCCACAGAAGGCGGCAAAGGTTTGAGGCAGCAGGGAAGCCTGTTGCTTTATCAGTTCCACTTCGGTGATACCTGCCAGGTGGTTGACTTCAATCTGTACCAGTCCGTTGTAAATCTTTACCCGATGTTCTCCGTCTTTGGTGCGGGCGTATTCCACGGCGGGGTAGATGCGGGGTAATTTATCTATGTTCAGATAGTGGTTATCTGTTCCTTGCAGCATAGGTATGAGATGGCGCAAGGATGATATATGCGCTGCTTTGTTCTCTTTCTTTATTTTTTCTATTAAGGTTTCAGTATCAAGGGTACTGAAAGATTCTTTGCCGGTTTCACGGTCGGTGCGTATAAGGGTTAGTTTCATCGTGGTTATTTTTAGTTACTGTCTTCAAAAGACGGCGCAAGTTACAGCAAAAAAACTGGGGGGCAAAGTTTTTCAAGAATAAAAAAATAATTCTGTGCCGAAACGGGTATAGGGCGTTTTCTCATAATCGTCCATCAAATTTTCTAAGGTTTCAACTTCTTTTTCTTTACTATCATCTGCATATATTTCATCCACTCTGCTGGAAAGCAAACGAAATTCATCATCATTTTCCAGATGACCTTTTTGGACTATTAGATTTATTTTAGCTGATACTTTATCATGGTCTTCATCCAAATCAAAACCAAATTTGTCTCTCAATATCTGATTTAATTCAATTAATTTATTGAGCGATAAACCTCTTGCCATTTCGTTAGTATCATTATATATCATTCTCATTCCATTTAAATTTTTCTTGTCGAATGCGTCTGTGATTACTTGATACAACTCCTTAAAGAATTCTGTATTTTCTTTTTTAATAAGAAAATCTACTATTGTTTGATTCCAATCTTTCAGAAAGGATAGTTCATCTAAAGCTTTTTGACTTAACTCTTTTCTCATTTTTTTATCAAGCAGGGATTCATTTTGTGTTTATTAGTCAGTTCGAAAGGTATTTTTGTTTCCATTTTGTCATCTATAGCTTAATTTCGTTTCAATTTCCTTGATGGATGGTATGGTACCTTCCACTTCGGTGGGATAAAGTCTGGATAGCTCATATTCTGATATGCCAATTGGTTGGCTGCTTGATTCCAGTGCATATTGTGCTAGTAAATTATCCTTATTTTTGCAAATGAGCAGTCCTATCGTAGGATTGTCTATTCCTTCTTTGCGCAAAAGGTGGTTGACGGCAGTCACATAAGTCCCCAACTGACCTATGTCAGCGGAATCAAATTCGTCAATTTTAACTTCTACCGCCACATAGCAACGGATAGTAAGATTGTAGAATAATAAGTCGATGAACTTTTCCTT
Organism: Bacteroides sp. MSB163; assembly: GCF_036416795.1. NCBI lineage: Bacteria > Pseudomonadati > Bacteroidota > Bacteroidia > Bacteroidales > Bacteroidaceae > Bacteroides > Bacteroides maternus. The sequence goes on from NZ_CP143867.1 coordinate 3,339,032, forward strand.
CCTACCTATTTGCAACCGATATTCCTTGCCCACGTAGGCAAATCCCGTTCCGAGTTCCACTAAGAAATTTGTAATATTCATCAACAGGGCATCTTTTAGTTGTCGCTCGTTATAACCTTTGCGCATGGAAAGAAAATCGAAACTATAAGGGTCTTTGGTGAGCTCCTGTGCCAAATCACTTGTAACGGCAGGCATTGTGTGCTGAAAATTGGTCAATGCTTTCCCTTGTCGTTCATACAAATCAGTATCGAGGAAATTGAGTAGCATAGCGCGGCTCCATCCATATTCTAAGGTTTGGCGCACATAGAATAAGGCTTTATTGGGATTGTTTGAGCACTTGTCTATGATACGTATATGATGCCCCCACGGAATGCGGCATAATTCTTCAACAACTTGTTGAAGATTTCGGGAACATTCGGCGTAGAGCTGATAAAACCGCTTTGCATATCGTATGTTCGATTCGGAAAGTCCTTCTATTCCAGGCATTTCCTTACGTAAATCCGCGCTAAGTGTAGCGTAAAATTTTCCTCCATATTTGTTGTCAACTTCCAATGAAACGATATCGCTTCCCAACCCCCAATAGAATTCGATGAGGACGCTGTTCACTTTCACTGCCGCTTTAATTTGGCTCTGGCGGTAGCGGGTAGTCAGTTCCTTCACCCATTGCAGGTAGGCTTTATCTAATATGTTGATGGATTTGCCCATGTTTTTTCTTTATTTTTTATGTTTCTTACAAAAGTAAGGTTTCTCTTTTTATCTGCAAACTACTTTCCTGCATTTATCTTTCTTCTGTCTTTATACTCAGTCTTATTATTAAAATAATGCATAGAGGAGTAAATGAACATAAACATGGAAAATCATCCTTTCAGAGGAAAAAACTCCTTCATCAATAAAAAGGTTTTAGTATCTAAATTGGGAAAAAGATATTTACCGACAATTCCAGTCTTATTAAGTTTCCCCGTAAATGATTTGCCTGTGGCAATCATGCAAACCTGTTTTGTTGAATTAAAGTAAAGAGTAAAGTTTTTAGAGCTAATCAGTTTGCCGTCAGGGTAGTATGATTCGCAAGGACCTAGCGGTACACCTTTTTCGTAGGTGTCAACGGACTTTACCGTTCCATCTGGGTAGTATCCGGTAATTTTGCCGTGCTTATTCTCAGTACTCCTTTGGCCAATATTTTGCAAATATATATCGCAGTCAGGCTAAATATAATTATAGATATCCCATGCCTGGATATGTCTAACCCCATTTTTGGAAGGTAATGTTATTTCGTCCAATGTTATTACAAACTTCTCATAGTGGTCGGTAAGCGAATCAAAAGGAGCATATTCGCGTTCCGTGGTACTATCGTCAATCAACAGATAGCTGACCTGCAAATAGATAATCCTATCGGCTTTTGTAGCAACAAAATCTACTTCTCTATCCTTTATCACTCCTACATATACGTCATATCCTGCTATTTTTAAATCCAGATAAATACGATTTTCCAGCAAATAGCCTATTCCATAGCCATATCCATTATATAAATAGTTATGAAAAGCCAAGTCGTTTGCATAATATTTACATGTTCCCGAAATAATGTCTTTACCTTTAATGTTATATCTTTCTGCCCGATGCAACAGGTTTGCTTCTTCCAGATAGAGGATATAATTTGATACGGTTTCATAATTTGTTTTTCTCCCTTTGGACTTAAAGAAATTCACAACATTGTTCACTGAAATCAAATTGGATGCATTGTTTACCAGATATCCGAATATATCTTCCAGTAATCTGGCATCTTTGATGTTGTTTCTTTGTACAATGTCCCTTAACAAGACGGTATCTTTGATAGAAGAAATATAATTCCGTTTTGTTTCAAAATTGTTGAGATGAAACAATTCGGGGAAACCTCCTGACTTTAAGAATTCCATGTATGTATCTTTGTTCACATTTCTTTCAGAAATGAGTGCATATTCCTCTATATTAAAAGGAAAAACCTTAAACTCGATATATCTTCCCGATAGTAATGTTGACAATTGACTCGAAAGCATCTTCGAATTGGAACCTGTTATCACAATTTCGCAATCTTCCGTATAGTCTTGAGATAAAGAATTCACGGCTTTCTCCCACTCCGCGATGTTCTGTATTTCATCCAGAAATAAATAAATTTTCCCGGCAGGCTGTTTCTCCTTTCTATATAACTGGTAAAGACTGAGTAAATCCTCTGCATTCCTGACGAAACTGAAAGGGGCAAATTCAAAATTCACATATAATAATTGCCGAGGTTCTACTTGTTTCTCTGTGATTAGATAATTCATCAACTGTCTCATAATGAAACTTTTGCCGCTCCTGCGTTGTCCCACTAATACTTTCACCAGTCGATTTCCCATAGCATTGGCTATCGGGGTTATATATTCCTTACGAATCAATCCTAAATCTGGAAACTGTCCATTCCAGAAATTATACTTCTCAAGTAATTGTAATCTTTCGTCCATAAGTGCATACGTTTCCGGCAAATATAATAGAAAATTTTCAGGTACACTTGAAAAAAGTGTCTTTTTTGAGGGGAAAATCAAGTGTACCTGATAAATATGTCTGTCTGATTGAGTATTAGGATTTGTAATCCGCCTGATTGGCTACCGAATGTTACTTCTTCTCTCCTTCTTTAGGGTTTTCTTGCAGGACATTGTCAATATTTTGCCGGAACATCTGACGCATGTTCTCGTGCCGGGTTAACAAATCTACTTTGATGTGGAAGAGGTGTTCAAGTTCTTCGCGGATGTCTTGTAATGTGAAGAGGTCGATAGAATGATGTGTCTTCACACAGATATCAATATCGCTATCCTCCCGCTGTTCGTCCCGTGCGGCGGAACCGAAAAGAGCGAGCTGTTAATACCGTATTTTTCACCGGCAGTATGCTTAAACTGGCGTAGTAATTCCATCATTTTCCAGATGGTCTCTTTGAACTATTCTGTATTTTCGTTTTTAACAAGAAAATCTACTATCATCTGATTCCAATCTTTCAGAAAGGATAGTTCATTTAAAACCTTTTGACTTAGTTCTTTTTTCATATAGTTATAAATATCATCACTGCAAAGTATCTTTTCTTTTTTTCACGGAACGAGTAAAGTCTATATGTTTCCACTGCCGTCAATGCCAGCTGTTGTTTTGCAGGTGTCAAATGAGAATAAAGTTCGTGACTCTTTGTCTTTAGAACTATACACTCTAAACGGTTGAAAAGGTATAGGGAAATGAAATGCCCTCTTACTCTTTCTTAAGAGAAACATCGTCTTTTCCTTGCTTTTACATCCCTTTTCCTTTATCTTTGTATTCATTATTTCGGCTTATCCACAGCTGTGAAATACGTGCTTCATAATTGTAAAGCAGCAGATCCATAATTGTGAAGCACGTATTTCACAGTTGTGGGCAATGCAAAAACATTACTTATCAACGAAAGAAACATAGGAGATTAACATAAGCACTCCCTATCCTGGACATTACAGAAAAGGGTAGGAGTGCGAAAAAACAAAAGAACAATGGCAATATTATTTGATTGGTACGAGAATCCCAAAACCAAGGACAAGCAGGACGAAGAACTGACCCTGCACCCGCGCATCCGGCTGAACGGTTCCACGGGTACCGCCCAACTACGGAGGTTCATACAAGAATATTGTTCGCTGACCGAAACCGATGTTTCGGCCGTGCTCGATGCCTTGTCGCACTTTATGGGACGGGAATTGGGTGAAGGACGCCAGGTGCACCTGGACGGTATCGGCTACTTTCGTCCCACACTGACCTGCACCGAACCGGTGAAGGTGGATACCAAACGGAAAAGTACCAAGATGAAACTGAAAAGTATCACCTTCCGCCCCGATATCGAACTGCGGAGCGAGATAGGCAACATAAAAGTCCAGCCGTTAAAACAACGGAATGTGTTGCAAAAGAAACTGACCTCGGAAGAGATTGATAAACGGGTGGAAAATTTCTTCACTACGCACGATTTCATGACGAAAGGAGACTTCTATTCTCTCAGCGGAATGACAAGAACCACTGCTACCCGGCATATTCGACGTCTTTGTGACGAAGGAAAGCTGGAAAATAGGGGATTGCAGAAACAGCCGATTTATGTGCTGAAGAAGTGTAATCAGTAGATTCTGAGTGAGATATGTCTTAAATGTATGGAGTGTAGGTAAAATAGCCTACACTCCATACACGCTTGCTTACACCGCGCTGTATTGCCGATGAATAAAGGGATACAGGGAAAGAGTGTAAGCGTGTAGGTAAAAGTGAGGATAAACTCTATGTACATTCTTTGTTTCTTAAACTAATTTATTGAAACCTATGACAAAACATTTTCTTTTGGGAATTCTTCTGCTCTCCGCAGTATCCCTGAACGCTCAAACTTCCGGATATTATCAGGAAGCCCCCAATCCGGTAGCTGTTAATCCGGCTTTATGGTCAGAAGTGAAAACCCCGCAAGTCAGTTGGGGAAGTACGGATATGCGGTACAAGAAAGAAGAACCTGCCGCCATTCGTGAAATAAAGAAAACAATCAGTCTAACGGCCTGGAAAGGTGAGAAAGTATCTGCCCAGTTGGTAGTATGGACTCCCGAGACGTTGAACAGTCTGACTTTTAAGGTCAGTGACCTGACTTCCGGAGGTGAAACCATCAGTAAAGACGATATCCAAACCAGTTTTGTGCGGTACGTCATGACCGATGAATTGAATAAAGATGGTTTAGGCGCATGCGGTTATCGCAACAGTGTAGATTTTGATTCCACGCTGGTGGCAGATGTGCTCGATCATCTTACCCCCTCCTTGATGATTCCTGCCAATTCTGCCCAGGGAGGCTGGATCAGCATCCGGGTGCCGCAACAAGCCAAAGCCGGAAAATATACGGGAATGGTCACAGTGAAAAATGGTGATGCAATCCTGTCCGAATTGAATTTGACTGTCACTGTGAAAAATCGCATCCTTCCTGCCCCTGCCGAGTGGGCTTTCCATCTTGATTTATGGCAAAATCCATACGCCGTAGCACGCTATTATGATGTAGAGCCGTTCAGCGAAAAGCATTTCGACCTGATGTGTCCCTTGATGAAACTATATGCCGATGCGGGCGGAAAAGTGATTACCGCCTCCATTATGCATAAACCCTGGAACGGGCAGACTTATGACGCATTCGAGAGTATGGTGACTTGGCTGAAGAAAGCTGACGGTACCTGGTATTTTGATTACACGGTGTTCGACAGGTGGGTGGAATTTATGATGAGCGTAGGCGTCCGGAAACAAATCAGTTGTTTCTCTATGGTGCCCTGGCGTCTTTCTTTCCAATACTTCGACCAGGCGAGCAACTCATTCAAATATCTGAATGCCAAGCCGGGCGAAGCTGCTTACGAGGAATTCTGGATGACCATGCTGAAATCGTTTGCCCGCCATCTGCGTGAAAAGGATGGTTCGATATCACCCATATCGCTATGGACGAACGTCCCATGAAGGATATGCAGGAAACATTGGCGGTGATTCGCAAAGCTGATAAAGACTTCAAGGTTTCATTGGCGGGAACTTATCATGCTGAACTGGCGGATGAGCTGGATGATTATTGTATCACGATTGCCGAAAGATTTCCGGCTCAGACAATCCATTCACGCCGTGAAGCCGGAAAAGTGACTACCTATTACACTTGCTGCACAGAACCTCGTCCTAACACGTTTACTTTCAGCCAGCCGGCCGAAGCCGAATGGTTGGCGTGGCATAGTGCTAAGGAAAATCTGGACGGTTATCTCCGTTGGGCATTGAATAGCTGGGTGAAGAATCCATTGCAAGATAGCCGTTTCACTGCGTGGGCGGCAGGTGACACTTACCTGATTTATCCCGATGCCCGTTCGTCCATCCGCATGGAGCGTCTGATTGAGGGGGTGCAGGCTTTTGAAAAAGTGCGTATTCTGAAAGAAGAATTTAGGAAGAAAGGCAATAAGGGCGCTATTAAGAGCATTGATAAAGCATTGCAAATGTTCGACGAGCAGAGCCTGCAGGAAGTGCCCGCCGCTACTGCTGTGAACAAGGCCAGAGAGGTAATCAACAGATACTGAGAAGCATTTAACGAAAAGAGGGGTTGATGTTCCCTTTTTATTTGAATAATCTTTAGAAGATAAGGTTATAAAGAGAGCAATATTTTTATTACTTTTGCACCAATCTATCATTCATTTACTAAGGAATTCTATTCATGGCTAAGAAAAATTCTACAAAAGATACGGAACAATCCCTTTCCCTGTTTGGTAAAATAAGGGCAATCTTCAAAAACGAAACGATTCATTTTGTTATTGGCTTGGTACTGGTTATTTTCTCTGTGTACTTGCTGCTGGCCTTTTCTTCGTTCTTCTTTACGGGAGCGGCGGATCAAAGTATCATTGATTCGGGTAATGCACAGGAATTGGCTTCTACCAATAATGGGGTGAAGAACTATGCCGGTTCGCGCGGCGCTCAATTGGCAAGTTATCTGATTAATGACTGCTTCGGTATTTCCTCTTTCTTCATTCTTGTATTCCTTGCAGTGGCGGGGTTGAAGTTGATGCGTGTACGGGTGGTTCGTCTCTGGAAGTGGTTTATCGGTTGTTCGTTGTTGTTGGTTTGGTTCTCTGTCTTCTTCGGCTTTGCCTTTGTGGAGCAGTATAAAGACTCTTTCCTGTATCTGGGCGGTATGCACGGATATAATGTCAGCAATTGGTTGGTATCGCAGGTAGGTGTTCCGGGCGTTTGGATGATTCTGTTGGTGACTGCTATCTGCTTCCTTATCTATCTCAGCGCACGTACGGTTATCTGGTTGCGCAGATTGTTCAGTCTTAGTTTCCTGAAACGCAAACAGAAAGAGGAAGAAGAGAAAGGAGAAACACCGGAAGAGTTTACGGACTCGTGGACGGCAAAGGGAAAGAAAAAGCCGGTTCCTGTTCCTGATGTGGCAGATATAAAAGAAGAAGAGGTTCCCGTTGAAATTCCCGAACCTATAAAAGAACCGGAAAATGAAATTACATTGGATTTGGGTGGCGTTACGGAAACACAGCCTGCCAAGGTATCGGGTGAAGAAGTGTCTATGACTATTGAGACGCCTGTTCCTGACCCTGTACCTCCTTTCCACGAAAAAGCGGCGGAACCTGTATTCGAAATAGAAACTACTGAAAATGACGACGAATATAAAGGTCCGGAAAAGGAACCCTATAATCCCCGTCTCGATCTGGAAAACTATCGCTATCCTACTATCGACCTGATGAAGCATTATGAGAATGCCGAGCCTACTATCGACATGGCGGAGCAGAATGCCAATAAAGATAAGATTATAAATACACTGCGCAGTTTCGGTATTGAAATCAGTACGATAAAGGCGACGGTGGGGCCTACGGTGACGCTGTATGAAATCACCCCCGAGCAAGGTGTTCGTATCTCCAAGATTCGTGGTTTGGAAGATGATATCGCTCTCAGCCTTTCGGCATTGGGTATTCGTATCATTGCGCCGATTCCGGGAAAAGGAACAATCGGTATTGAAGTGCCGAACTCCAATCCGAAGATTGTTTCCGGACAGAGTATCATCGGTAGCAAGAAGTTCCAGGAGTCTACTTATGACTTGCCGGTTGCTTTGGGTAAGACGATTACCAATGAGGTCTTCATGGTCGATTTGTGCAAGATGCCTCACATGCTGGTGGCCGGTGCCACCGGTCAGGGTAAATCTGTCGGACTGAACGCCATTATCACTTCTTTGCTTTATAAAAAGCATCCGGCTGAACTGAAGTTTGTGCTGGTAGACCCTAAGAAAGTAGAATTCAGTATCTATTCGGTGATTGAACATCACTTTCTTGCCAAGTTGCCCGATGGGGAAGATGCTATCATTACGGATGTAACCAAAGTGGTGCAGACGCTGAATTCTATCTGTGTGGAAATGGATACCCGTTACGACTTATTGAAAGCCGCACACGTGCGTAATGTCAAGGAATATAATGAGAAGTTTATCAATCGCCAGTTGAATCCTGAAAAGGGACATAAGTTTATGCCTTACATTGTGGTGGTGATTGACGAGTTCGGTGACTTGATTATGACGGCGGGCAAAGAGGTAGAGTTGCCTATTGCCCGTATCGCCCAGTTGGCGCGTGCGGTGGGTATCCACATGATTATCGCTACGCAACGTCCGACAACGAATATCATTACCGGTACAATCAAGGCGAACTTCCCGGCTCGTGTCGCTTTCCGTGTATCTGCCATGATAGACTCGCGTACTATTCTCGACCGTCCCGGAGCTAATCAGCTGATCGGACGTGGTGATATGTTGTTCCTGCAAGGGGCGGATCCTGTACGTGTGCAATGTGCCTTTATCGATACGCCGGAGGTAGCGGAGATTACTAAGTTTATTGCCAAGCAACAAGGGTATCCTACTGCATTCTATTTGCCGGAGTATGTAGGTGAAGATGGTGGCGGAAACGATTTGGGAGATGTGGATATGGGACGTCTGGATCCATTGTTCGAAGATGCTGCCCGCCTGATTGTCATCCATCAGCAAGGTTCTACATCGTTGATCCAACGGAAGTTCGCTATCGGTTATAACCGTGCCGGGCGATTGATGGACCAATTGGAAAAAGCCGGTATTGTGGGACCTGCACAAGGCAGTAAAGCGCGCGAGGTGCTTTGTGTCGATGAAAATGACCTGCAAATGCGCCTGAACAATTTACTGTAAATCGTGTTAAACTAATGATGAAGAATTTTCTTTTTGTCTATATCTGCCTGTTCGGTTTGGCATTACCGCTTTCGGCACAGAAACCGGATGCCCAAGATATATTGGACCGTACAGCCACTGCCTTCCGTCAGGCGGGAGGTATTCAAGCGGATTTTACGGTTCAGACGTATGCGAAAGGTGCTTTGCAGGGGAGTTCTGTAGGGACTATCCGTCTGAAAGGAGAAAAGTTCCTGTTGGATACTGATGGGGTGAAAACCTGGTTTGATGGTCGTACACAATGGAGCTATCTCACTAACAGTGACGAAGTGAACGTTTCCGAACCTACTCCTGAAGAGTTGCAAAGTATCAATCCTTATGCCCTGCTGTCTATTTACAAGCAAGGGTATCACATGAAATTGGGCAAGACTGATCTTTATGGAGGTAAACCTGCTTATGAGGTGATATTAACCGCTTCTGACAGAAAGAAGGATTTGCAGTGTGTTATTATTTATGTAACGAAAGACACCTTTCAGCCTTTATGTATCAGCATGACGCAAAAGGGTGGAAATAGCGTGGTTATCCGTATTACATCTTATAAAGCGGGAGAATCATACAACGATCATCTTTTCACTTTTGACAAGAAGGCGTATCCGACTGCCGAAGTGATTGATTTAAGATAAAGGTATATACCTTGCCATTTACAATCTGAAGATTGTGCTACGGATGGTAAACAAAAGTTTTTTTCAATCGTAAATTGTAAATTGTTAAATTGTAAATAGAATTATGGAAACAGAAAAAGTAAAATGTCTGATTATAGGTTCTGGTCCTGCCGGTTATACTGCTGCTATTTATGCAGGTCGTGCCAACCTTTCTCCGGTGCTTTATGAAGGATTACAGCCGGGTGGTCAGTTGACGACAACTACAGATGTGGAGAACTTTCCCGGTTATCCGGAAGGTGTCAGTGGCCAGCAATTGATGGATGATTTGCGCAAACAAGCAGAGCGTTTTGGTGCAGACCTGCGTTTTGGCATTGCAACCGCTTCCGACCTGAGTGCGGCTCCATACAAAGTAACGATTGACGAAGAGAAGGTGATTGAAACTGATACGTTGATAATTGCTACGGGTGCTACTGCCAAATATTTGGGATTGGATGATGAAAAGAAATATGCCGGTATGGGCGTCAGTGCTTGCGCTACTTGTGATGGTTTCTTCTATCGCAAGAAGGTGGTGGCAGTGGTCGGTGGTGGTGATACGGCTTGTGAAGAGGCTGTTTACCTGGCCGGACTGGCTAAGAAGGTTTATCTGATTGTGCGGAAGCCTTTCCTGCGTGCTTCCAAAATCATGCAGGAGCGTGTGATGAAGCATGAGAATATAGATGTGCTGTTTGAGCACAATGCCGTGGGCTTGTTCGGAGAGAATGGTGTGGAAGGTGTTCATCTGGTGAAACGTATGGGTGAATCGGATGAAGAACGCTACGACCTGGCTATTGATGGTTTCTTCCTGGCTATCGGTCATCAACCGAACTCAGATATCTTCAAACCCTATCTGGATACAGACGAGACAGGTTATATCATTACAGAAGGCGACAGTCCTCGTACGAAAGTGCCGGGTGTGTTTGCCGCCGGTGACATTGCCGATCCGCATTATCGTCAGGCTATTACGGCAGCTGGAAGCGGTTGTAAGGCAGCGCTTGAAGCGGAAAGATATCTTTCATCAAAATGCTTGATCTAAAATTGTAAGTAAAAGAGTATAAAAAGAAAACTCCGGATTGTGAATCATAATCCGGAGTTTTCTTTTTATTATTAATGTGAATTCGGAGTTGAATTTGCCTCATATTCGGAAAAGAAATGAGGTAAATGATTTTAGTCTATGTATTCAATCTCTTAGACGCAGATGACACGGATGACACGGATTTAAAGGCTGCGCTGTCACATCAATAAATAAAAAATCTGCGTCATCCGTGTCTAAAAAATAAATCATCACTTCATTCAAAACCAATTAGAAAGGAACTTCTTTCAACCCCTGATTCGCATTATTAATATACTTCTATTTCATCTACGTATAAGTCCGAAGGAATAATATCTCCTGGTGAATCTTTCCGGCAGTCAATGCCATTGCGCAATGTACCACCACTTTTTAAAGTCACTTTGATATAGCGTGCTTTGGTTGGCGTAAATTCCAGTACATCAGTGAACATCTTCCTGCCATGTTCAGGATATTCGCGGGTGTAGGAGGCCTGAGCTACTTCCTTGAATTCTTTGCCATCAGTGGACACCTCTACACAAGCTGCGCTTGCGGGTAGTACACGGAAAGCGGGATTATAGAGTGTACCGAATATCACTTTACTGATAGTGGTCGGTTTTTCCATATCGACGGAGAATACGAGTTCATTGTTATTCTTTTCATTCAGGTTGAAGGCTACCCATGGTGTGAAGGAAGCAATATTACCGCGTTTTCCATTGGTCAATCCCAATGTAGTGGTATCTGCGCCTAATATATCATTCTCTCCGAAGATGTCACCGCTCATCCAACCCCAATGAGGAGTGGTGGTGTATTGCTTTCCACTTATCTGGTTTGCATACAGTTTCTTGCCGTTCACTTTCCCCAGCATTTTACCGTTCTTGAAAGCTGCTGCCTGTAAATCGATGTAACCTTCCCAAATGAATGGCTGAGTGTAAAGTTCAGACTTTGCAGTCGGTGCACTTCCATCCGTGGTATATCTGATTTCAGCATCCGGATAGAATGTTTCCAACACGGCTTTCAATGTGCCGTCGTACACGTGCGTATTGATATTGACATCGAAGAAATTGCGGCATGCCTTTACGTTCATGGCGTCCATACGCTCAAAGTTTTCTACCATGCGGCTCCGGAAGCCGTTCCAGTTCTTCCGGTTGTTCTGTGTCCAGCCCGTCTCTGCCAAAGCCACGGCACGGGGGAATGCCTGATAGTCACGACGTTCATCACTTTGCATGTATTCGTTCCATATATTACCTTGCACACCGATGATATGTTTTTTCATCAGTTCGTCGGCGTCATCGGGAACAGGATTATAGCTATAGGTCTTTTTCAGTGTCTGATATCCGCCGATGGTAGTCGGTGCGGTTTCGGGTTCTTCCTGATATTGGTCCAGGTAAGCATACGGGCTGGGAGTCATAATTGCGTCGTGTCCCGCTTTGGCGGCAGTGATACCGCCTTCCACACCACGCCAGGACATCACTGTTGCATTGGGCGCGAGTCCGCCTTCCAGGATTTCATCCCAACCGATGATATTCCGTCCTTTGCTGTTGAGATATTTCTCCATGCGGGTGATGAAGTAGCTTTGTAGCTTTTCTTCCTTTGTATGTTTCTTACCGTCAATGGCATTCGGAGTGGTATCATCTTTCAGACCTAATTTCTTGATCAGTCCTTGGCAATGCGCACACTTCATCCATGCATCTTTGGGACATTCGTCACCACCGATGTGAATGTATGAACTGGGGAATAATTCCATCACTTCATCCAGTACACCTTCCAGGAATTGGAACGTTTCTTCTTTGGGGCAGAAGACTTCTTCGAATACTCCCCATGTACCGGTTACTTCATACGTCGTATCCGGTCTGCAAGATAGTTCCGGATAGGAGGCAAGGGCGGCAATAGCATGTCCCGGCATCTCTATTTCCGGGATTACGGTAATGTACTTGCTTGCTGCATAAGCCACTATATCTTTGATTTCTTCCTGCGTATAGTATCCTCCATGTTTTTTGCCGTCAAAGATTTGCGGCCAGTTGACATAATAGTAATCTATCAACGTTTCTTTCCGCTTCGAACCGACTTCCTGCAATTTCGGGTATTTCTTGATTTCTATCCTCCATCCCTGGTCATCTGTCAGGTGAAAGTGGAAGGTGTTCATCTTATGCATGGCAAGCATATCGATGAATTTATAAATGTAATCGGTCGTTGAGAAATGACGGCAGACATCCAGCATCAGGCCTCGGTAAGGAAAACGGGGAGCGTCTTCTATTTCAACAGCAGGCAGAGACCAGTTGGCACGTTTCACAGTTGCCTTTCCGTAAATGGCGGGTGGTAGCAGTTGGTACATGGTCTGTACTCCATAAAAGAAACCGTTGGGATGTGATGCCGAAAGGGTGATCTCATTCGGTGCGATGGAAAGCTTGTATCCTTCCTTGGGCATACCTTCTTCCGTAACGAAGCGTATGTCTGGCTGTTCCGGATTCTCCTGTGAACTGGCTTTCAGAGAAATACCGGAGGTCAACTGAATTTGCGCAATCAAGCTGTCCGCAATGGCTTGTACTTCGGGAGTGCAACCGGCTGTGACGACAGATACTTTATTGTTCAGTAAGAAATGTCCCTCTTGGGGAGTCATCTGATTAGGCATCGGGACGATGTTGTACTCGTTCACCACTTCTTTTTGATTTTGCTGACAGCCGGAAGAGGTACACAGCAGGCTTGCTAATAGCAAAGCACTTAATCCTTTTTTCATGATATAAATGTGTGTTAAGTTTATAAATCGGGCAAAACAGGGAAAAAGGGGGTGTAGCTGTCGTTAAGGGGGGAGACGCTACTATTCTTTATCCTATTTTACTTATCTTTTTCAGCTTTTCTTCGTCGATGATCTTTATTTTTCGTCCGTCGATAGTGATTAAACGTTCAGTAGAGAATTGTGATAGCGTACGAATGGCATTGGAGGTTGTCATATTCGACAAATTTGCCAGATCTTCCCGCGAAAGGTATATACTGAGAGTTGAGCCATCTTCTTCCAATCCATAACTTTCTTTGAGGAAGAGCAGTGATTCTGCCAATCTGCCACGAATATGTTTCTGCGTCAGATTAACAGTGCGCTCGTCAGCAACTCCCAGATCGAAGGATAGTTGTTTGATAAAGAACATGGCAAGATCATTGTTCTGTGTCACCAATGTAGTGATAGCACTCATCGGTATCAGGCAGATCAGAGAAGGTTCGAAAGCGGCAGCAGCAGTAACGTAGTCTTCTTTGGCGAAATAAGCACGGTAACCGAAATACTCGACAGGTTTAATCATGCGGATAATCTGGCTTCTGCCACCGACACCATCCTTATAAATCTTGACTTTTCCATTCAGAAGGCACATAAGGTATTTAGGGGTTTCACCTTCGCAATGAATGACTTCATTTTTCTTATAATTCTGGAGCGTAAAATGGTTAGCGAGAAATTCCCGCTGTTCTTCATTCAGAGGCTCCCACATATCGGCTATCAGCTCCGGAACATTCACGTCTGACAAATTCATTTTTACCATAACTGCTGCAAAACTGTGTTATACAGCACAAATGTAAAAAGAAAAAATTAAATATTGCACAAAAGACACGAAAAGATGCAGTCTGGGGGCAGGAAAATGATAATTTAGCGAAATGAAGAACTAAGAATGAAGAATGAAGAATTTGGCTGCGCTATGTAAGCATGCCGCAAGGTAATTCTTCATTTTTCATTCTTAGTTCTTCATTAAATTATTATTTCGTGAACAGCAATTCCCTATATTTCGGCAACGGCCAGATCTCGTCGTCAACCTCCATTTCGAGGTGATCGATGTGGTCACGTATCTTTTCCAGATAAGGACGGACGGTTTCTTCGTAGGCGAAAGCCTTGTCCTTGTAGCTATCCATGTGATTGGCAACTTTACGGGCTTCGGTCATTTCGCGCACCAGAACCTTGATGGACGTTACTCGTTTGGATATTTCACGTATCAGTTCCTTGCGGTCAGCGCTCAGTACTTCGTATTCTTCGGGAGAGAAGATTTCCTTGAGTCCACGTAAATTCTCTAACAGACGGTTTTGGTAACTGACTGCAATGGGGACAATGTGATTGATGGCCAGATCACCCAGTACACGGCTTTCTATTTGTACTTTCATCGTGTACTTTTCCAGTTCCACTTCCAGACGGCAGGCAAGCTCTGTTTCATTGAAGATGCGTTCACCTATCAGCACGGAACGAGACTGGTTATCCATATAATGCATCAGAGCTTCGGGTACGTGGCAGATGTTCGTCAATCCGCGACGGGCAGCTTCCTCTTTCCATTGGTCTGAATAGCCGTCACCTTCGAATCGGATAGCTTCGGAAGCAATAATGGTTTCTTTCAAAACACGGAAGATGGCTTCATCTTTACCGATTCCTTCTTCCATCAACTTGTCGATAGAGGCTTTGAATTCATTTAACTGGTTTGCCATAGCTGCATTTATGGCAATCATGGCAGCGGCACAGTTGGAAGAAGAGCCGGCGGCACGGAATTCAAAACGATTTCCGGTGAAAGCAAACGGAGAAGTACGGTTGCGGTCTGTCGTGTCGAGAAGGATTTCGGGAATACGTCCGATTCCTAATTTAAGGGTTGTCTTCTCTTCAGCCGTCATCTTGTCATCGCCTACCTGACGCACGATATCATCCAGAGTAGCCGATAATTGTCTGCCCAGGAATATAGACAGAATAGCGGGCGGTGCTTCATTGGCACCTAGACGGTGGCTGTTGCCGGCACTCATGATAGAGGCACGCAGCAAATTCTGATTTTTATAAACCATCATCAGTACATTCACCAGGAACGTCAGGAAAAGCATGTTGCCTTTAGGATTCTTGCCGGGTGCAAAAAGATTGATGCCGGTATCAGTGCAGAGTGACCAGTTGTTGTGTTTTCCCGAGCCGTTTACACCGCTGTATGGTTTTTCATGCAGCAATACGGCAAAGTTATGCTTACGGGCGATGCGTTTCATCAGGTCCATTACTAACTGGTTATGATCGTTGGCAAGGTTGGCATTCTCAAAGATGGGAGCCAGTTCAAACTGGTTGGGGGCAACCTCGTTATGGCGTGTTTTTGCCGGAATACCCAGTTTGTGACATTCTATTTCCAGTTCTTTCATAAAGGCTGTTACCCGTGGTGGAATAGAACCGAAATAGTGGTCTTCCAGCTGTTGGTCTTTGGCGGAAGAATGTCCCATTAGCGTGCGTCCGGTCAGGCAAAGGTCGGGGCGGGCGTTGTATAGGGCAGAGTCTACCAGGAAGTATTCCTGTTCCCAGCCTAAATTAGTAAACACGCGGGTTACATTTTTATCGAATAACTGGCATACTTCCGTGGCGGCTTTGTCTACGGCACCGAGTGCTTTCAGTAATGGAGTCTTGTAGTCCAGGGCTTCGCCGGTATATGAGATGAAGATTGTAGGGATACACAGAGTCGTATCTACCACGAAGGCGGGAGAGGAAACATCCCATGCTGTATATCCGCGTGCTTCAAATGTATTACGGATACCTCCGTTGGGGAAAGAAGACGCGTCCGGTTCCTGCTGAATGAGTAACTTGCCGGAGAAGCGTTCAATTACATTTGAATTTTCTCCGAATTCGATGAAGCCATCATGCTTTTCGGCTGTACCATCCGTCAGCGGCTGAAACCAGTGAGTGTAATGAGTAACGTTCAGGGATTTAGCCCAACTTTTCATGCCGTTTGCTATCAGGTCAGCTATCTCTCTACTGATGGGAGTTCCTTTTTCGATAGCATCTGTTACAGCTTTGTAAGCTTCTCTGGGTAGATATTCCTGCATTTTCTTACGGTCGAACACGTGGCTTCCGTAGTAATCGGATAATTTGTTCGAAGGGGTAGTAACTTCAAGAGGGCGCCGGTTGGCAAGCTCTTGCAAGGCGTAAAATCTCATTTTTGACATATTAATCCTTCTTTTGTTGGTTGTTGGGCGCAAAATTATATGTTTTTTCTGGAAGTACCCCTGTTTTTTAGGGGGTATTATTGAAAATAATGTGTTTTTTCTGCGGATACCCCCTAAAATATTCGGAGATGTTACAGAAAAAATTCTTTTAGGGAATTTTATCTCCGCTCTTTTCTATATTAAAGCTATGTCTGGGCTGTATCTGCTCCGTGTTATCTCCGTATCTATATGCTTAGACTTGCTACGGAGCTACTACGGAGATGATACGGAGCTGTTACGGAGATCGTACGGAGTTGTTACGGAGATCGTATGGACTTAATCTTGAATTAACTTTCATGAAGAATCTTTCGTCAGGTTTCTTAAAAAGAGAGGTATTTCGTCGTTTTACAACCTTTTTTTCTATATTTGTCCCTATATATTTGGAGGTATTATCGTTGAAACACGTCTTTTGTATAGGAACCTTGCTATGTCTTTTGCTTTCAGCTTGTCCGAAAGTGCAGGCAGCTTCTATCCCTGATCCTTACGATGCGAGATTGCTTTCCGCGGACTCTATTATGAAGAAAGTCATCTTCTTCGCCCCTTTTTATGAAAGTATTATCGACGACTATAGAGCCGATCTTTATATTAAGGGAAAAGTGAACCTTCGCAAGAAAAATCATATCTTACGCTTTATTCCTACCATGTTCCGTATCCGGAAAGGAGTGAGGGAGTATATGATGGAAACTTATAGTGACTTACATTTTACTGCTCCCGACATTTATGATCAGAAAGTAAAAGCCAGTGTCGGTACTTCTTCCGAGTTTTGGGAACTGGACGGCAGGTTGCCGGAGTATTTCCATGTTAATATCTACGCTTCCACCTTGTTATATGATAAGCTCCTTTCGCCTCTGGCTCCAAATGCGATGAAGTATTATTCTTATCATGTAGATTCAGTAATGGGTAAAGTGCATGATTTGCAATATAAAATTAGTTTCAAA
Source organism: Bacteroides sp. MSB163 (assembly GCF_036416795.1). NCBI lineage: Bacteria > Pseudomonadati > Bacteroidota > Bacteroidia > Bacteroidales > Bacteroidaceae > Bacteroides > Bacteroides maternus. The sequence continues at coordinate 3,356,354 of NZ_CP143867.1, forward strand.
CCGAAAAGCAAAAGCTTTCAGTTGGTTAGCGGTCACATGGTGGTCAGTGAGAATGTCTGGAGTGTGCGTGAAATGCATTTTAGCGGACGTTCTGAAATGTTGCGTTTCAACAATATGATACGTATGGGAGATGTGGGTGAGCCGGATGAGTTTTTGCCTGTGCATTATGATGTGGATGCTACTTTCCGCTTTCTGGGTAATGTGGTCGATGCCAATTATATTGCTGCTCTCAATTATAAAACCATTCTTCAGAAAGACCCTTCACGGATGGATCGGAAAAGGTTGAAGAGCAAGTATGATCTGTCGGATTCCTACACATTGCGCAGTGATACGAATGCCTACAGGAAGGATAGTTCTTATTTCGAGAGTATACGTCCTATTCCGTTAACTGTACATGAACAGGACTTATATAAGGATTTCTTTTTGAGTCGTGATACTTCATATCGATATAAGAAACCCAAAAATAAGAATCTGGAATTTTGGGGACAGATAGGTGATGCGCTTATCAGCCGCTATACGGTAGATCTTTCGAAACTGGGAAGTGTGCGTTGTTCGCCGCTTATCAATCCGTTCTTGCTGAGTTATAGCGGGAAGAATGGTTTTTCTTACCGACAGGAATTTAAGTACAACCGTATTTTTACGGGCGACCGCCTGTTACGTATCGTTCCCAGATTGGGTTATAACTTCAAGTATAATGAGTTTTACTGGTCGGTAAAGTCTGACTTTGATTACTGGCCACGTAAGCGTGCGGCTCTTCACATCAATGTAGGTAACGGCCACCGCATTTATAGTAGTAGGATGCTGGATGAATTGAAAAATATTCCGAATAGTGTTTTCGATTTTGATCAGATACAACTGGACTACTTCAATGACTTATACTTGCAGGTGCGCCATAGTTGGGAAATTGTGAACGGTCTGTCGCTGGATGTCGGTTTCTCCATGCATAAGCGTACGGAGGCCAATCGTTCGATGTATGTATCCACGAGAGCGGCTTCGCGAAGTGTAGGCTCTTCTTCAGAAGTTTATCCTGATTGGACAGAGAAAATGCGTCATTCTTATAATAGTTTTGCTCCGCGTGTCCGTCTGACGTGGACGCCCGGTCAGTATTACTATATGAATGGGGATCGTAAAGTGAATTTACATTCCAAATATCCCAGTATTTCAGTGGACTGGGAGCGGGGTATCAATGGTGTTTTTAAGAGTACCGGTACCTATGAGCGTGTCGAAGTGGATATTCAGCACTCCATTCCTTTGGGATTGATGCGTGATTTTTATCTCCGCTTAGGATGGGGTGCTTTCACCAATCAAAAAGATATATACTTTGTGGATTTTGCCAACTTTACCCGCTCTAATCTTCCCGTGGGATGGAATGATGAAATTGGAGGTGTATTCCAGCTGCTTGACGGGCGGTGGTATAACTCCTCCCGTAAATATCTCCGTGGGCATTTGACGTATGAATCTCCCTTTCTGATGTTGCGTCATTTGGTGAAGTATACACAGCATGTGCTCAATGAGCGTCTTTATCTGAATGCTTTGGTTGTTCCGCATCTGAACCCTTATGTTGAGGTTGGTTATGGCATCGGTACCAATATTTTTGATTTCGGAGTCTTTGGCAGCTTTGCCAACTGGAAATTTAAGGAGATAGGTTGCAAATTCACTTTTGAGTTGTTCAACCGATAATCTTTAAGTTTTTCCTGTATTTCTGATATTAACTTCCTTTATAAATTACCCGGCTTTCGTGTTATTGTAGTTTAGAAAAATAGTGTTCTATGTTCTATAACATGCAATGACGTATTCGATGAAAGTATAGTGTTTTCTCTGATTATCAATTGTTTATTTGTTTTTGACGTATTGATAACGTATTCTGAATTTTGAATTGACGTATTTAAGAATGGGTACTTAGGGCTTCTTTTATTGCATTTTACTCTATGTTTGCAGTGTCCAATTGAGAACGAAACCGAGAATTGTTAATCTTAATTTAGTAGAACTTATGAAAAAGTTATTATCAGTTTTATTTTTACTGAGCTTTACCTTAGCTTCTGCTGTATATGCACAAGATATACAGATAAAAGGTACGGTGGTAAGTGGTGCGGACAATGAACCCTTACCTGGAGTAAATGTGGTGGTGAAAGGTAATGCCACTACGGGAACAATCACCGGTATAGACGGTGAATTTGCTTTGTCGGTTCCCTCCGACGCAATCCTTTCTATTTCTTATATAGGATTCAAATCACAGGAAGTTTCGGTTAGTGGCAAGCGTGAACTGAAAATTGTTCTGCAGGAAGATTCGGAGGCGTTGGACGAAGTGGTGGTTGTTGGCTATGGTGTTCAAAAGAAGAGCGTAGTGACTGCTTCTATTGCTAAAGTATCATCAGATGATTTAGCTTTCACGGCACCTGTTCGCGTGGATAATGCTTTGAAAGGATTGGCTGCCGGTGTAACGGTAACTTCATCCTCCGGTCAGCCGGGTGCTGCTGCACAGATTCGTGTACGTGGTATTGGTACAGTGAATAACTCAGATCCGCTTTATATTGTGGACGGTATGCCACTTGAAGGTGGGCTTGATTATTTGAACCCCAATGATATTGCTTCTATTGAAGTGCTAAAAGATGCTGCTTCAGGTGCTGTTTATGGTGCACGCGCCGCTAATGGTGTAGTCTTGGTTACAACTAAAACAGGTAAGGAAGGTAAGACAAAAGTAACTTATGATTTTTCTTATGGTTGGCAGAATCCTTGGAGAGAACGTGACGTACTGAATGCCACAGAATATGCAATCATGATGAATGAAGGCGCAATAAATTCTGGACAAGCTCCTAAATATAATGATCCTTATTCTTATGGTGTAGGTACTAATTGGCAAAAAGAAACATTTAACAATGGTGCTCCTGTCATGAATCACCAAGTGAGTGTAAGTGGTGCATCAGAGAAAGTTAATTATATGTTTTCTTTAGGATACTATGGGCAAGAAGGTATTGTAGGAGGTAATTATAACCGTTCTAATTATAATCGTCTCACTCTGCGCAGTAATACTCAATATACTATTTTTGACGAAAGTAAGAACCGTAATTGGTTGAATAGTCTGAAAATTACTTCGAATTTATCTTATGCACGTGTGAAGGCTAGATCAATAGAAGCGAATTCTTCTTATTATTCACCGTTAGGATCAGCTTTGGCTTTATCTCCAATTCTTACTCCTTATGCGGAGGGTGATGCTGCTGATGCTCAGCTTAAAAAATATGAAGGTGATTCAAATTATACCCCGGTTTATAGTCCAGATGGGCGACTTTATACGATTCCTGGCGGTGATTTTAATGAGATGATTAATCCTTTAGCTTCTTTGTCATTACCTGGTGCTCTCTCAAAAACTCATAAGTTTGTAGCTAACTTTTCTGCAGACTTGCAACTTTGGGATAATTTGAAGTTCAGAACTTCCTATGGAGTTGATATTCAATTTTATAGTAATGATGGATATACTAAGAAATACTATTTAGCATCTGGTCTTAATTCATCAAAGTCTAATGCCTATTCTGAGAAGACGGATGCAACTGTGTGGCAATTGGAAAATGTGTTGATGTATGATAAAACAATTGATAAACATTCATTTTCTATTGTTTTAGGTCAATCTGCTAAGAAAACTACTGGTTCATATTTGGGTGGTAATCGTGATAATATTATCAATCTGGATCGTCCTTATATTGATGCTTCCAATGGCTTGTCTGATGAAGGACAAATGAGAGTTTGGGGTGGTCCTAATGATGTGGCTACATTAGCTTCTATGTTTGCTCGTATTAGCTACAACTTTGATGAACGTTATATGTTGCAGGCTACTGTTCGTCGTGATGGTTCTTCCCGTTTTGGTGCCAATAATCATTATGCAACTTTCCCCTCTTTCTCTTTAGGATGGAACCTCACTAATGAAAAGTTTATGGAAAAGCGTCCGGAATGGTGGACGAATACCAAAATTCGCCTTTCTTGGGGTAAGAATGGTAATGAAAATATTGGTAATTTCAAATATACAACTCTAACTTCTACAGGCCATAATGTTATTTTTGGTCAAAGTGAAAGTACTTCATTAGGCGTGAAAGCGTCTGGCCTTGCCAATCCAGATTTGAAATGGGAGGAATCGGAACAACTTGATTTTGGGCTTGATTTTGGTTTCTTTAATAATGCACTGACGTTTACAGTCGATTATTATAAGAAAAAGACTAAAGGTATGTTGATGAAGATGAATATTCCTTCTTATGTGGGTGAAGAGAAACCATGGGGTAATGTTGGTACAATGGAAAATAGAGGTGTTGAAATGGAACTTGCCTATAAATTTAGTAAAGGCAATTGGAATTTTCGCCTAGCAGGTAATCTATCTTATCTAGAAAATGAATTAATTGAATATGGTAATGATACAGGATGGGATAATCTGGATAGCTTCCGCACAGCCGGTACTGTTAGCCGTGCACAAAATGGTAAGCCTTACCCTTATTTTTATGGATATAAGACTGCGGGTATTTTCCAGAATATGGATGAAGTGGCAGCTTATGTCAATAAAGATGGTGGAATGATCCAACCGAATGCTGTTCCCGGTGACGTGCGTTTTGTTGATATGAATGGTGATGGAAAAATAACAACTGATGATTGTACGGATATTGGTAAAGGTATGCCAGACTGGACTTATGGTCTGAATTTTAATGTTTCTTGGAAGAATTTTGATTTGAACATGATGTGGCAAGGAACCATTGGTAACGATGTATATGATGCAACCCGCCCTATTGATATTGCTAATGCTAACCTTCCTTCGTGGATGTTGAATCGTTGGACAGGTGAAGGAACTTCAGACAAGTATCCTCGTTTTGCATGGGGAGATAATACAAATTGGCTTTCTTCTGATCTTTACGTTTATGATGGTAGCTATTTGCGTTTGAAAAATATTCAGTTAGGTTATACACTGCCTAAAAATTGGACAAGAAAAGCTTTTGTTTCTTCATTGCGTGTCTATGTGGCAGCTGAAAATCTGTTGACCTTTACTAAATATCATGGTTACGATCCGGAAATCTCATCTGGTGGTACGTCGCTCGGCATTGATCGTGGTGTATATCCACAATCAAGAACTTGGACAGTAGGAGCTAATTTAACATTCTAATTATTGAATCTAAATACGATAAAGGTATGAAAAAAAATATATATATAACCGCAGGTTTGATATCTTCTGTTCTTTTGATGACAGGATGTACTGACTCTTTTTTGGAGGTTGAATCTAAGACTCAAGAAACTATTGATACATATTTTACGACTGATGAACATGTGCAGGAAGCGGTAGTAGCTGCTTATGCACCTTTACATTGGACGGACTGGGATGGTAATCAGTATTCTCCGGTTTTGCAGACGAGTGATATTATGGCTGATGATCTTTGGGTTGGAGCAGCTAGTAAAACAGACCAAGCGCATTTACATTTGAGTGCAAATTATGAAGCGGTGCCTACTAATTGTATACAAAATATTTGGAATACGGCTTATAAAGGTGTAAAACGTTGTAATGATGTGCTTACTTATATTGGTTGGGCTGGGGAAAATCTAACGAAGGAAAATGCAACCTATTATGAAGCTCAAGCCCGTGTACTCCGGGTGTTCTACTATACATGGTTATGGAAATTCTATGGGAATATTCCTTATTATGAGGCAAATTTGACTTCACCTTATTTGACTGAACAATTTCAGGCTGATGCGGTATATAATGCTATGGTTGTTGATTTGGAAGGCGCTATTGCTCTGAACGCATTACCAATGAGAGAAGAATCTAAAAATTATGGTCGCGTTACTTTAGCAATGGCTTACATGCTTTATGCGGAAATAGTAATGTATCAGAATGATGATTCTCGTTATACTACCGCTTTGAAATATATGACAGACATTATTAATAGTGGTAAATATGATTTGGTTGATGATTATGCAGGCATTTTCAGGGAATCTGGAGAATGGAGTACTGAATCTATTTTTGAGATAAACTATAAGGATGATCAAGCAACTCGTAATTACACTGATAATGTGTTTGTTGCTGGAGGAACTGTGTTACCCACGATGATGGGACCTGATGGCTGGGTTGATGGAACTGATGGACATAATAACGGTTGGGGGACTTTCCCGGTACGTACAGAAACTTATAATATGTATAGTGATGAGGATACTCGTCGTGATGGTACATGTTGGAATGCAGCAGCTGCCGGAACTTATAATTCCCGTTATCAAGATACAGGCTTTTTTCTTGAAAAATATACTGCTCATACTGGTGACAATGCCGATTGCAGCAATGACCCGCAAGTGAACTATAATAACAATTTTCGTATTTATCGCTTTTCTGAAACTTTGCTTAATGCAGCTGAACTTATAGCACGTAATGCTGGTTCGGGTGATGCTAAAGAATATTTGGATCGCGTGCGTAAACGTGCAGGATTAATTACCGAATTGGAACCTACAGTTGATAATATTATCGAAGAACGTCATTTGGAGTTTGTTGGTGAAGGTAAACGTTACTGGGATTTGGTTCGTACAGGTAAGGCTTCTACTGTGTTGGTTCCCGACGAATATGGTTATCGTACCAATACTTGGAGCATTAATAAAAAATACTTACCTATTCCACAAAGTGCTATTGATTCAGCACAAGGTTCGTTAACTCAAAACAATTATTAATCATTAAAAAGAAAAAGATTATGAAAAAAATATATAGTTATATCGGGGGCTTACTGCTGGTGTCAGTGCTTGCTTTTATGGCTTGCTCTCCGGAAGATTTTCCTTCTGTGTCTGAAGGAGGGATACCTATAGCTTCATCTTATGAAAATGCTGTTGAGATTCTTGTTGACCAAGAAACCAATCAGGTTACTTTCAATCTGAATAGTAAAGGCTGTATGCCTGTTTGGATTATAGATGGAAAAACTTATTCTACAGTAAACGGACTAAAGAAAATCTATATTAAGTCTGGTGATTATACGGTAGATGTAAGGATAGCTAATACGAATGGCATCAGTGATGGCACGTTTACAAAGACATTCCATGTTAATAATACGATTATTGATTTCACTAAATATATCACTTTCTTGAGTGGAGGGACATCTAAAGAGTGGATGGTAGCAAAAGATGAAGCAGGACACTTAGGCTGTGGTGAGACTGGGACTGATGGTTTGGGCTGGTATTCAGCTGCAGCTAATGAGAAGGTTGATATGGGACTTTATGATGATATTGTTACTTTTGATTCAGAAAAGAACTATACATATAATCCAGGTGAGGGTGGTACAGTGTTTGTGAATACGGGATGTTCTGCTTTTAGTGAATTTAATCCTAATGATGGTAAAGATTTTATGGCTACCGTTAGCGAGCAGAAAGCTACTTATGATTTTGATGTAGTGGGTAATGATCTATATATTACATTCCCTTCGCAAACGCTTTTCCCATACATTGCTAATGATGCCATTTATCAGGCTCCACGTTACAAAGTGCTTTCTATGGATACTAAGAAGATGGAACTAGTTTCTGATAATGGAGAAATAGCTTGGCACTATATCCTGACATGTGATAATACGAAAACATTTACAGGTTTCAAGTATAACCATGACTGTAATATGTGGAAGTCTGCAGTTGTAGCTGAACCTACATTCTATTATGCACCGGGATGGGCACAAATTGCTAATCCTGAATATACGCTGAATGGTAGTACTTATAAAGTAACCTTACCTGTTGCTACTACTGATAAATGGCAAGCTCAGATGGCTCTTGTATCTGACGTGACCACAAATTCTGCTACAACTTATGATTTTTCAGTAATACTCACTTCAAGTAAGAATCATGGAAACGTTACAATCAAATTGGTCGATAGCACAGATGACGGAAATTATTATTTTGAAGAGAGTCTGAAGTTGAAGGCTTATGAAGATTATGTCTTCTACCGGTCTGATATGCCTGGACTTGATATTGATAATGTAAAACTTGTCTTCGACTTTGGTGGCAATGAAACAGATACGGAGATGACTATTAAGAATATTGTAGTAAAAGAACATAGTTGTGACGATGGTACAGTACTTCCGACAGAAGAGCCGGAAGAACCGGAACCGGAGGTAACCTGGACTCCTGATGGCCCTGCTAATTTCTGGAATGGTGCTACAATCACGAATGAGTTCTATTATGCTCCTAATTGGAACCAGATTGCTGATCCTGATTTTGAGATAAATGGCAATATTTATAAGGTAACACTGCCAGAACTTACTACTGATCAGTGGCAGGCGCAGGTTAAATTCCTTACTGATATGCAGACTACTGTAGATAAGACTTATGATTTCCGTATTATTATGAATTCAACACAAAATATAAAGGGGGCAACTGTGAAGTTGGTACAACATGGTGATGATAATACATTTTATTTTGTTGAAAAGGTAGAATTGAAAGCCTATGAGGATGTAACTTTCCAGCAAATTAATATGACAGGTCTTGATATGTCAGCTGTAGATCTTGTGCTTGATTTTGGTGGTTGTCCTGCTAACACAGAGGTTACGGTAAGTGGCATTATATTGCAGGAACATAATGGTCCGGTAAAGATAAACTGGAATTATGATTCGGCTTGTAATATGTGGAAGAGTTCTAAATATACGAATGATTTTTATTATGCTCCTAATTGGAGTCCTATTGATAATCCTGGTTTTGAAGCCAATGGCAGTGCCTTCAATATAACATTGCCTACTGCTACAACTGATCAGTGGCAGGCACAGGTGAAGTTCTTGACGGATATGACTACGAATGCGTCCACATCGTATGATTTTCATTGTGTATTGAATTCCTCACAAAAGTTGAAAGCTACACTAAAGCTGGTGTTACATGGTGATGATAATACTTTCTATTTTGTTGAGAGAGTGGATTTGGCTGCTTATGAAGATTATACATTTGAGCAGACAGCTATGCCTGGCATTGATATGAATAATGTCGATTTTGTACTTGATTTTGGTAGCAATCCGGATAATACGGAAGTCACTGTTAGTAATATTATTTTAAAAGAATCCAGTTGTAACGAATAATAGTTAATAATTAATGTGCACGGTTGATCATATGAAATTAGCCGTGCATGTTTTAATATATTAGATTATGAAATGTATGAATTTATACTCTTTATTATTAGTGTTGTTAATTTTTGTGAGTTGTGGAAGTAGCAATGATGCCTCTGGAATAATTGCTCCTACTGTCAATGTATTACCTACTCAGGTATCAGCTACTTATGAAGGAGTTGTTACAAAGTTATCGATTACTTCCGATCAGGAATGGACAGCTTTTAGTGGAGATGCTTGTAAAGAATGGGTTAGCTGTAAAACATCTGGTAGTATTGGTACACAAGGTACTGTGGAAGTGACAGTTAAAGCTAATACAGACAATCAGTCTCGTGAAGGAGAAATTATAGTGAAGTCTGGAATAACTCGTATTTCGATTCCTGTATCTCAGGAGGCAAAACCAGAAGCACCTGTGGATCCAGATATACAGATTCCTGAAGGATACAAATTAGTTTGGCAAGATGAATTTAATAATACTTCTCTGAGTACTCCAGATGAAAGTCTATGGAAATATGAAACAGGTCATGGTACCAATGGTTGGGGTAATAATGAAATTCAGAACTATATTGCTGGTTCTAAGGATGGAGTTGTATGTGCAGATGTAAGTAATGGTACTTTAAAAATCATAGCGCAGAAGGTGGGTGATGAAGTCTATTCCATTCGCATGAATACCCGGACAAATTGGAAATATGGTTACTTTGAAGCTCGTTTGAAACTGCCGAAAGGAAAAGGTACTTGGCCTGCTTTCTGGATGTTACCTGATCCATTCACCAGCTGGCCTGATGGTGGAGAGATTGATATAATGGAAGAAGTGGGATATGATCCTAATAATGTACTTTCTACTATTCATTGTGGTGCTTATAATGGCAGTAACGGAAAGCAAAAAGGAGATGGCTCTTATATAGCTACAGCTCAAACTGATTTTCATATATATGCAGCAGAATGGACTGAGGATTATATAAGTTTTCTTGTAGATGGAAAAGAGCATTTTCGTTATACTAATGATAAAACAGGTACTGCTACCTGGCCTTTCTTTACTAACTTTAATTTGAAGTTAAATCTTGCGTGGGGAGGTAATTGGGGAGGTGCTCAAGGCATAGATGAATCGGCCTTACCTGCAACTTATGAGATTGACTATGTACGTGTGTTTCAGAAAAAATAATTGAATAGAAGATATGAAAACTATTAAGATATTCTTTGCCTGCCTGCTTTTACTTCCTTTTGTCTCTTGTACGCAAGTGGCAAATAAAGGCAGTGATGCGGCAATCGAGAAAAAAGTAGAATCTCTCTTGTCCAAGATGACCCTTGAAGAGAAAATCGGTCAGATGAACCAGATTTCCTCTTATGGTAATATCGAGGATATGAGTGCTTTGATTAAGAAAGGTGAAATCGGTTCCATCTTGAATGAGGTGGATCCGGTGCGTATTAATGCGCTACAGCGCGTGGCAATGGAAGAATCCCGGTTGGGTATTCCTTTGCTGATAGCACGTGATGTCATTCACGGGTTTAAAACAATTTTCCCTATTCCCTTGGGACAAGCGGCTTCGTTCAATCCGCAGGTAGCAAAAGACGGGGCACGGGTAGCAGCTATTGAAGCTTCGTCTGTAGGTATCCGGTGGACTTTTGCGCCAATGATTGATATTGCTCGCGATCCTCGCTGGGGACGTATTGCCGAAGGGTGTGGTGAAGATACGTACCTTACTTCCGTAATGGGAGCTGCTATGGTAGAAGGTTTTCAGGGAGATTCGCTGAATAGCCCTACTTCAATTGCGGCTTGCCCTAAACATTTTGTAGGTTACGGTGCAGCCGAAGGAGGACGTGATTATAATTCCACTTTCATTCCCGAACGTCGTCTACGCAATGTTTATTTGCCGCCTTTTGAAGCTGCCACCAAAGCGGGTGCAGCCACGTTTATGACTTCATTCAATGATAATGATGGGGTTCCATCTACCGGGAATGCTTTCATTTTGAAAAACGTACTCCGTGATGAGTGGGGATTCGATGGCTTTGTTGTGACGGACTGGGCTTCTGCCAGCGAAATGATAAGCCATGGTTTTGCAGCCGGTTCAAAAGAAGCGGCAATGAAATCTGTGAATGCAGGAGTAGATATGGAAATGGTGAGTTACACTTTTGTGAAGGAATTGCCGGAATTGGTGAAAGAAGGAAAGGTGAAAGAAAGCACTATTGATGAGGCCGTTCGCAATATTTTACGTATCAAGTATCGTTTGGGACTGTTTGATGCTCCTTATGTAGACGAAAAACAACCATCTGTCATGTATGCTCCTTCTCATTTGGAAGCAGCTAAGCAAGCGGCTGTCGAATCGGTTATTCTGCTGAAGAATGATAGGGAAGTGTTGCCGTTACAGCCATCCGTGAAAACTGTTGCAGTGGTAGGACCTATGGCTAATGCACCTTATGAACAGTTGGGTACTTGGATATTTGATGGTGAGAAAGCTCGTACTCTGACTCCGTTGAACGCTATTAAGGAAATGGTTGGCGATAAAGTACAGGTGATTTATGAACCGGGACTGGCATATAGTCGTGAGAAAAATCCGGTAAGTGTGGCTAAAGCGGCTGCCGCCGCTGCGCGTGCAGATGTCATTCTTGCTTTTGTGGGTGAAGAATCTATTCTTTCGGGTGAAGCTCACTGCTTGGCTGATCTGGACCTGCAAGGCGATCAGGAAGCTTTGATTACAGCTTTGGCTAAGACGGGTAAACCTGTAGTGACTATTGTGATGGCGGGTCGTCCGTTGACTATAGGTAAGGAAGTCGAAGAATCGACTGCTGTTCTCTATTCATTCCATCCGGGCACGATGGGCGGTCCTGCATTGGCTGATCTGCTTTGGGGGAAGGCTGTGCCGAGCGGAAAGACACCGGTTACTTTCCCGAAGATGGTGGGACAAATTCCTGTGTACTACGCTCATAACAATACCGGACGTCCGGCTACACGGAATGAAGTGTTGCTGAATGATATTGCTGTTGAGGCCGGACAGACTTCACTGGGATGTACTTCATTCTATATGGATGCAGGTTTTGATCCCTTGTTCCCGTTTGGCTATGGTCTGTCGTACACCACATTTAAGTATAGCAACATCAAACTGGCATCTGATGTACTGAAAAAAGATGATGTGCTGACAGTGACATTCGATCTGGAAAATACCGGGAAATATGAAGGAACGGAAGTAGCTCAGCTGTATATACAGGATAAGATTGGTTCCGTGACCCGCCCGGTGAAAGAACTGAAACGTTTCACTCGTGTGACATTGAAGCCGGGTGAGAAGAAAAGCGTTTCGTTTGAACTCCCTATTAGTGAACTTGCATTTTGGAACATAGATATGGCTAAAGTTGTGGAGCCCGGAGACTTTGGGCTCTGGGTAGCAACGGATAGTCAGTCCGGAGAAGAAGTTTTCTTCAAGGTAGTAGACTGATTGGTGATTTTAAGGTTAAAGTAGGAGAGGGGCGGTCCGTGATGGTTCGCCCCTCTTGATTATTTTATGACACTTAAATAGAATTCATGATTATTTTATGCGTTTATAACCGTAAACAGCATTAGCGCCCAGTTCTTCTTCGATACGAAGCAACTGATTATATTTTGCCATACGGTCGGAACGACTCAATGAACCGGTTTTGATTTGTCCGCTATTGGTGGCAACGGCGATGTCGGCAATCGTAGCGTCTTCCGTTTCACCGGAGCGATGGGAGGTCACGGTAGTGTATCCGTGGCGGTGAGCCATTTCGATGGCATTCAATGTTTCGGTCAGGGAACCGATTTGGTTTACTTTAATTAGAATAGAGTTGGCACAACCTTTTTCAATACCCATGGCCAGGAAGTCAACGTTGGTAACAAAGAGGTCGTCACCTACCAACTGGCAACGGTCGCCGATGCGGTCGGTAAGTTTCTTCCAGCCTTCCCAGTCATTTTCGCTCATGCCGTCTTCGATAGAGTCGATGGGGAATTGGTTGATAAGTTGTTCCAGGTAGTCAATCTGTTCGTCGGCTGTGCGTTTCTTGCCTTTCTCGCCTTCAAACTTGGTATAGTCGTAGATTCCGTCTTTATAGAATTCGGAAGAAGCGCAGTCCATGGCAATCATTACATCTTTGCCCGGTTCGTATCCGGCAGCTTTGATGGCGGCAATAATACTGTTCAGAGCATCTTCTGTACCTTCCAGATTTGGTGCAAAACCGCCTTCGTCACCTACAGCAGTACTCAGGCCACGATCTTTCAGTACTTTCTTTAAAGCGTGGAATACTTCGGCACCCATGCGCAGACCTTCACGGAAGGAAGTTGCACCTACAGGGCGTATCATGAATTCCTGGAAGGCAATAGGAGCGTCACTGTGTGAACCACCGTTGATGATATTCATCATTGGTACGGGCATTACGTATGTATTGGTACCACCGATGTAGCGGTACAGGGGGATATCGAGATAAGCGGCGGCAGCTTTAGCTACGGCGAGGGATACGCCGAGAATAGCATTTGCGCCCAGATTTGATTTTGTTTTTGTTCCATCCAATGCCAGCATGGTATGATCGATGCCCATCTGGTCGAGGGCTGACATTCCGACAAGTTTCGGAGCGATAATATCATTGATGTTTTCTACAGCTTTTAATACGCCTTTGCCTCCATAACGTCCTTTGTCGCCATCACGGAGTTCCAATGCTTCGTGTTCTCCCGTAGAAGCGCCGGAAGGAACGGAAGCACGGCCCATAAAGCCTGATTCCAACATTACATCTACTTCCACTGTGGGATTTCCTCTTGAATCGAGGATTTCACGTCCGATAATCTTTTCTATTTTCATAATTATGATATTATTTGTAATTATTTTAAATAGTGAACAAGAAACAATCGGTTTTTGTTCAGGAAAGTAGTACTGTAATTGCAATTAGATTATCATTTTCCGCCAACTGCTCCCCCCGCCAATGCAGCCAATATTCCCAGCGTGATGCTGATTAAGGTATATGCTATAAACGTTCCATAGAAACCACCTTTCAGCAAGGTCAGACCATCATTGGAAAAAGTAGAGAAAGTGGTGAATCCACCGCAGAAACCGGCAGTCAATAACAGACGCATTTCGGGCGAGAGATTAAAACGGGCGGAAAGGGTATAAAACAATCCGATGAGAAAACTGCCGAAGATATTGACTGTAAATGTTGCCCAAGGAAAGGAATAGGGGATGATCCGTTCGTGCAGTAGTTCCTGTACGTAGTAACGGAGTACACTGCCTGTTCCGCCACCAAGGAAAATGCATATCAATTCTTTCATTTTATTCTGTTATTATTCCGATAATGTTTGCAAAGGTACAATTTTTCATTTATATCGGGTTTATATTCCGGCTTTTTCCCTTAATGCTTAAAAATCAGAAACTAAACCAGTTATGCAAACGTTTGCCGGTAAATCATCTATATTTTCATTTTATTCCTTCGTTCACATGTCATTTCATCCTTATATTTGCATCACGATTATAATTCTCTAAAATAATTCAAATCATGAAAAACATGAAAGCAATCAAATTGTTCTGTCTCCTGCTCTTTTTGTTTGTAAGCAACTGGGCAATGGCCGAGAGTATCACCTCGCCGAACGGACAACTGCAACTGAACTTTTCAGTGAACGCACAAGGTGAACCGATCTATGAACTTTCCTACAAAGGAAAAGCTGTTATCAAACCTTCTAAACTCGGCTTGGAACTGAAAGATGCTCCGGGGCTGATGAATGGATTTACACTGGCAAATACCCAAACTTCCACTTTTGATGAGACTTGGGAGCCGGTATGGGGTGAAGTGAAACAAATTCGCAACCATTATAATGAGATGGCTGTAACGTTGAACCAGAAAGCGCAAGATCGCAATATGATCATCCGCTTCCGTCTGTTTGATGACGGTTTGGGTTTCCGTTACGAATTCCCTTTGTCTAAGAACCTGAATTATTTCGTTATCAAGGAAGAGCATACTCAGTTTGCCATGACGGGCGATCACACAGCTTTCTGGATACCGGGTGATTATGATACACAGGAATATGATTATACAGAATCTAAGCTCTCTGAAATCCGTGGCTTGATGGATGGTGCAATCACTCCTAATTCTTCACAGACTACGTTCTCTCCGACGGGTGTACAGACTTCTCTGCAAATGAAAACAGCTGACGGTCTTTATATTAACCTGCATGAGGCTGCTTTGGTGGATTACTCCTGTATGCATCTTAATCTGGATGATAAGAATTTCGTATTCGAATCCTGGCTTACTCCTGATGCAAAAGGGGATAAGGGATATCTGCAAGCTCCCTGTAAGTCTCCGTGGCGTACGGTTATCGTAAGTGATGACGCCCGTGATATTCTGAATTCCAAACTGACGTTGAATCTGAATGAGCCTTGTGCTTATGAAGATGTTTCCTGGATTAAGCCGGTGAAATATGTAGGCGTATGGTGGGAAATGATTGCCGGAAAGAGCACTTGGGCTTATACCGATGATCTGCCTTCTGTAAAATTGGGTGAAACGGATTATGCCAAAACTAAACCTAACGGACGTCATGGCGCTACCAATGAGAACGTAAAACGTTATATAGACTTTGCTGCTGAAAATGGCCTTGATCAAGTGCTGGTAGAAGGTTGGAACGAAGGATGGGAAGACTGGTTCGGTCATTCTAAAGATTATGTATTTGATTTTGTAACTCCATATCCTGACTTTGATGTAAAGATGTTGAACGCTTACGCTAAAAGTAAGGGTGTGAAATTGATGATGCACCATGAAACTTCGGCATCCGTACGCAATTATGAACGTCATATGGATAAAGCCTACCAGTTTATGGTAGACAACGGTTACAATGCAGTGAAGAGTGGTTATGTAGGCAATATGATTCCTCGTGGAGAGCATCACTACGGTCAGTGGATGAACAACCATTATCTGTACGCCGTGACTAAAGCTGCTGAGTATAAAATTTGCGTAAATGCCCATGAAGCTGTGCGTCCTACCGGACTTTGCCGTACTTATCCTAACCTGATTGGTAACGAGTCTGCCCGTGGTACGGAATATGAGGCTTTTGGTGGCAGTAAACCGTTCCACACTACCTTGCTTCCATTTAATCGTCTGATTGGTGGCCCGATGGATTATACTCCGGGTATCTTCGATACAAAACTTGATTTCATGGGCGATCTGCCTCATGGACAGGTACAGACTACTCTCTGTAAGCAGTTGGCTCTTTACGTGACATTATACAGTCCGTTGCAGATGGCTGCCGATTTAGTAGAGAATTATGAGAAGCACATGGATGCTTTCCAATTCATCAAAGATGTAGCGGTAGATTGGGATGATAGTAAATATCTGGAAGCGGAACCGGGTGATTATATTACGGCAGCTCGTAAGGCGAAAGGAACGAATAACTGGTTTGTAGGTGGCATCACAGATGAGAATGCACGTACTGCTAACTTTACTCTGGATTTTCTGGAACCTGGCAAGCAATATGTAGCTACTCTTTATGCTGATGGTAAAGATGCTGACTACAAAGAGAATCCGACTTCTTATCAGATAAAGAAAGGTATTGTGACCAGTAAGACTAAGATGTCTGTGAAGTTGGCACGTAGTGGTGGCTTCGCCCTGAGTCTGATTGAGGCTACTCCGGCAGATAAGAAGGCTATGAAGAAATGGAGATAGACTAAGATTCCGGATAACTCTCAGATTGAGAGGTACTCTAAAATTAGGGTAAAAAGAGGTTTTTATTAGGCATTAGGTAAATAAGGGGTGTGTCAGGCTATAAATTAGACACACTCCTTTCTTTTTTCTTTGTATGACTTCGTAAGTATGTAAACTACAGTTGTGGCCACTAGAAAAGTAAGTATCCTAATCTAAAGAAGTAAGCTATGTGAGAGCAAGTAGAAGGTATGTTATCGTTTTATCTACCACCTTTCAGGAGTAGGAAGTAAGGATATTGCAAAATAGAATCGATGCTTCCACAACTTAATAAGATGATTGAGCAAGAACTTGATGGTATGGCTTGATTACCTCTGAAATGGGAGGCTTTGCATTGACTCGATGGTTGCAGATAATGCACTGAATTATATCATTTGTCACTAAATTTGAATAAGCTTTAGAAGTCTTGTGATGTAACAAAGTTTGTCCTGTTTGCAAGGCATTAAGAGCCTGCTTACAAGAAGTTAAGAGTTTGTCGACAAACTCTTAACTTCTTGTAAGTGACTAATTCTCAGAGTAGTTTTAAAGTGCCTTTGTAGTTGAGGTAATGAACGAATAGTGTTAAATAAAATTCTTTATTGTTTGGTGTGTTAAGCATAGCTTGTATAGGGCTACACCTTTTGCCGCAAAGGGTGTAGCCTTACATACAAAAGGGTGTAGCCATCCGGGGTAAATGGTGTAGCCCTTTTGGTAGTGCCCTTACAGGTACTTGTGGATGGGATTAAATGATATGATTAGAATTATTTTTATTAAATACTTTGTTCTTTCGAAAATCCCCCTTATCTTTGTGCCCATTAAACGAACGATTAATAGTATATTTTGTTCTATTAAGTCTTTTGTTTACAGTATATTAGAAGTCGAGAACTGTGCTTTTTCAGCAAAATCAGCTTTTCCAGTCTTCAAAAGTGCCTGTTTGCACTTCCTGCGATAGGGAGTCTGAATTTAGGCCGTTGAACGTAGCAAATTCACCATCACGGATTTACGTTTTAACCGGAAGGAATTTTCATTCCCCGGTGTCCCCAAGAAATATCCAGACGAGAACAGTTAATCATTCATGAGCTCTCAATCTTCCATTCTGAATTCTGAATATCATTGGTATGCTTTGCGTATCACCTATAGCCGGGAACTCGTTCTGAAAGAGTTTTTGGATAAGAATAATATCGAAAACTTCATTCCTATGCGTTATGAATATGTAACGCGGAAGGAGCAACGTATTCGTAAACTCGTTCCTGCCATACATAACCTGGTTTTCATTTATTCCACTCGTAAGAAGATTGACGAAATTAAGGAGGAAAATGCTGTTCTACTACCTCTTCGTTATATAATGGATCGTGAGACGAAGCAGCCGATTATCGTTCCTGAAATCCAAATGCGCCACTTTATAGCCATCGCCGGCTCTTACGACCAACAAGTAATTTACTTGCCACCTACGGAATATTCCATGCAGAAAGGAGATCGTGTCCGCATCACTGGTGGGGTTTTCGAAGGTGTCGAAGGTATATTTGTTCGTGTAAAAGGTGATCGTCGGGTAGTTGTTTCTATTCAGGGGGTTATGGCAGTAGCTACCACTTTTATTCATCCCTCTCTTATTGTTCCGGTAACAGAAGAATAATTCATAATTTATAATTTTTAATTCATAGTTATATGAAGTCTCAAATCGATGCTTTGCGTCAACTTACGCATGAGCTTCTTTATCTTGGTATGGATGGTGAACCCATTTATGCAGATCGTTTTCGCCAATTGAATTCGGATGTTTATAATCAGGCAGAAACCTTGTATCGGAAGAAAGCCCGGAATGACGAAGAAGAGGTGATTCTTTGTACTACTCTCTTGAAAGCTTATAGTGCTACAATTTACAATCATGGGGATAAGGAAGATAAAGTTCAGATGCTACTTGATCGCAGTTGGAAAATATTGAATAAAATATCTGATTCGCTGTTGAAATGTCGATTATTGGTGGCCTGTTATAGAGAGACGTTAGAGGAAGAATTAGCAAAAGAAGCACATATAATTATAAATAGTTGGGATGGCTTGTTCACTAGTGAGCAACAAGAGGTCATCAATGAATTAGATAAAATTGAGTAAGTGTCCCAATTGGTGTATTGCTTTTGAAATTAAGTCTTCTTACCATATATGTTGCTAAAAGCACTTACATATTTGCTCTATAGTGGTATGGAAGAAATTAAGAATTTATAATGAAATTAGTCAAAGGATTTATAAATAGAATTCGTACGTCAGATTATACTAAGTCCTTATTAGTATTAACTGGAGGAACCTTTATAGCACAATTAATCCCAATTATATTTTATCCAATAATAGGACGGCTATTTACACCAGATCAAATAGGAACAGCTGCAATTTTTTCTCAAATAGCGGCAATATTAGCTATCTTAGTTACTGGTGGATATACTTATTCAATTTTTATTTCTAAAAGTAAGGAAGAGGCCTTTAATATTATTGTATTAGTATTGTCATTGTCGATATTTGTGTTAAGTGTTATATGCTTAACTTTTTATTTCCTAAGGGATGAAATTCATTTATTATTAAATGAACCTCTTTTTGTGAAATTGTTTTTTATCCCAATATTGATAGCATTGTTCATTGTTATTTATCAATGTTATAATGAATGGTGTGTTAAAAATAAATATTTCAAACAGTTGTCCGTGAATAAACTAGTAAATAGTTCATCATTATCTATTGCAGAAACACTGTTTGGGTGTATGAATTCATTGGTCTTAGGTAACGGGAAGGTCTATGGCGAATTAATAGGCAGAGGTATCTCTGCATTCTCTTGTTTATTTTCTATGTTTGTGAAAGATAGAAATCTGTATAAAATCGTGTCATTATCTGTTGTTAAGGAATGTTTGACTAAATATATTAGATTTCCAAAATATGTAATGACTGGAAAATTGATTAATAGTGTATCGTGCGCTATACCTCTATTTTATTTAGGTGCGGTTTTTACTAAAGAGGAACTTGGTTTTTTTTCAATGTCGAATACGATAATAGCAGTTCCTATTTCCATTATTACAATAGCTGTTAGTGATGCATATCGGCAGAGGGCGAATGAAGATTATAACAATTATGGTTCATGCAGAAATATACTCGTTAAAACAATAGTTCCTATCTCTATCATTTCTTTAGTGGGATTTTCTATTCTTTTCATAATCTCTCCATTTCTTTTTGAAATTATTTTAGGTTCACAGTGGATAAATGCTGGCATATATACTAGATATTTAATACCTATGGTTGCCATATCATTTGTTACAGAAGTTATTCGTCCTACTTTAATAATTGCAAGTAAACAGTCATATGATTTTATATGGCAACTTTTGTTTTTGTTTTCAATGTTACTTCTTATTGTTATATCTAATTTATATAGAGACATTTATGTTTTCTTGCTTTTTTTTAGTGGAATAAAGTCATTACTTTTTTTGTTGCAGTTTTATTGGTGCTATAGATATTCGGTAAAATGACATTATGAAAATATTTAAGCATCAACGGATATCACTTTTTTTATTTCTTGTATTATACCGTATAGCACAGGAAATGTATTATGCAAAATTCATTGTGCCTATATATAGCTATGCCGGTTATATTAATGATGCATCATTATCCAGATATATTATATCGTGGGCTTTTTTCATAGGCATGGCCTTATTGTTTATAAAGGCAATGTTTGGAAAAGATCGTTTTTGGAGCAATGTTTCATTTGTGCTTCTATTATTGAAATTCACTCCTTTGACTATTCTACTTGGCTATATTAGTTATGAGAAAGCATACATCGTCACAAATTTTATCTTTTGGTTTATGTTTGTAGTGTTATGTAATAATATGCCATCAATAAAAATAGTGAGCAATGATTGTATTGAAAAGCACAATAGATGTTTAAAGAACTTGTTTTATATTGTTATTGGTCTATTTGTTATATCAGTTTTATACATTTCTATAAGATATACTGGTTTTCATCTTCATACCTCGTTATTTGATGTATATGATATTAGATTTGAACAAAGAGAAAATAGCTATCCTACGGTATTTAGGTATATTTTAGCGGCTTCAACACTATTATGCCCGCTAGTTATATGCTATTTGTTGGATAAAAAAAAATATTTTTTGGCATTTGTATTTGCAATAATTATCTATATAGATTTTTCTATTGTGGGATTAAAATCTATAGTTTTTGCAACTGTGATAGGAATTATAATAAGATTGTATTATAAGCAATACTATCTTAGGTATATTCCGTTATTAGCATCGATATTTATTCTTTTAATCTCATTTGTAAAAAATGCAACAATACAGTTAGGTGTTTCTTTTGTTTTTTGGAGAGTGTTTTATGTTCCATCTGGAATGGATTATGAATATTATACTTTTTTCAATCTGTTTGAACCGGATTATTATAGGAATAGCATTTTTAGCAGATTTGGCATGAATTCTCCCTATTCATCAACTAGTGTAGATATTGCTGTGGGGGAATACTTTTCACCAGAAGTGGAAGGCATAAGAGCTAATAATGGATTAATTAGTGAAGCGTATGCTAATTTTGGAAATGAAGGTTGTTTTATATTACCCTTTATATTAGTTGTTTACTTTAAAATTATAAGTTCATGTGCGAAAGGAGTAAATGAGTCATATATATTTTTTATAGCTGTGATATTTTCATATGCGATTATTTCAACTTTCATTCCCGCAACCTTTTTATCTAGTGGAGTTTGGGCTTTATTGATTATTCTTATATCATATAGAACTAATCCCCAAAAAACTTTATGAATATAAATGATTTGTATGATTCTATTCGTTGGTATTAGTAAGAAGTGAAAAAATGAGAAACTTTAAAGATCTTAAAATTGCTGTAGCTGGAACAGGCTATGTGGGCTTGTCGTTGGCTACTTTGCTTGCACAACATCATCAAGTGATAGCTGTTGATGTGGTATCTGAAAAGGTCGAAAAAATCAATAGGCGAATCAGTCCTATTCAGGATGAATATATTGAAAAGTATTTTTCGGAAAAGAAACTGAACCTGACAGCTACGTTGGACGGTGCAACGGCTTATAGTGATGCCGATTTTGTAGTGATTGCAGCTCCTACAAACTACGACCCTCAGAAGAATTTCTTTGATACGCATCATATTGAGGATGTGATTGATTTGGTACTAGAGGTTAATCCCGATGCAACAATGGTAATCAAAAGTACTATTCCGGTTGGTTATTGCCGTTCCTTGTACGTGAAGTATACTGAAAAATTTAAGGAGAAAGGGTGGGACACCACACACAAATTTCGTTTG
Source organism: Bacteroides sp. MSB163 (assembly GCF_036416795.1). Classification (NCBI taxonomy): domain Bacteria; kingdom Pseudomonadati; phylum Bacteroidota; class Bacteroidia; order Bacteroidales; family Bacteroidaceae; genus Bacteroides; species Bacteroides maternus. The sequence goes on from NZ_CP143867.1 coordinate 3,378,395, forward strand.
CTCTTTTCGCCTGAGTTCCTGCGCGAAAGTAAGGCATTATATGACAACTTATATCCTAGTCGCATAATCGTGGGTTATCCCAAAATGATTGGTCAGTTTGATGAGGAGAATAAGGCTATCCATACCATTGGAGGCAATGATCTTGAGGAGGCGGCGCATGTTTTTGCTTCTCTATTGCAGGAAGGGGCTATAAAGAAGGATATTGACACTCTTTTTATGGGTTTGAAGGAGGCGGAAGCTGTGAAGCTTTTTGCCAATACTTATCTGGCTCTTCGTGTCAGTTACTTCAATGAATTAGATACCTATGCTGAAATCAAGGGATTAGATACACAAGCTATTATTCAAGGAGTAGGGCTTGACCCCCGTATTGGTACCCATTACAATAATCCCAGCTTTGGTTATGGCGGTTACTGCCTGCCCAAAGACACGAAACAGTTACTGGCTAATTATAACGATGTACCACAGAATATGATGACTGCTATTGTTGAGAGTAATCGTACCCGTAAGGACTTCATAGCTGACCAAGTTTTGAAAAAAGCGGGCTATTATAGTTACAGTGAACAAAATGGATATGATAAAACACAGGAAAAGGAGTGTGTGATTGGTATTTATCGTCTCACAATGAAAAGTAACTCTGATAATTTTCGTCAAAGTGCTATTCAAGGTATCATGAAACGCATCAAGGCTAAGGGCGCTACAGTGATTATCTATGAACCTGTACTGGAGGATGGTAGTCTTTTCTTTGGGAGTAAGGTAAATAATGATTTGGAGAAATTCAAGTTAATGAGTCATTCCATCATTGCTAATCGTTATGACGATTGTCTGGATGATGTGAAGGAGAAGGTTTATACTAGAGATGTATTTAAACGAGACTCGTAAAAATAATTATAATTATTGGCCCCAATAGACTTTTACTTATTATAAATCAGTTGAATTAATTTACTGAAATCGGTTCTAAAAATATTAATTTGAAGTAAATCGTAGTATTTTCTATGTTTTATAGCTAACGCAAAGCTGTATATACAGGGAATGCGAATTTGCATATGATTATGAATATTCTTCTATTATCAACCATTTACCCGCTTCCTTCAAGGGAAAATAAGGGAACTTCGGTATGTCATTACTTTACAAAGGAGTGGGTAAAAGAAGGTCACAATGTGCGTGTGGTACATTATCAGGCTGTATATCCTTTCTTTTACTATTGGGCAGCTCGGGTAGCGAGAGATTTGATCACTGCGAAAACAGGTGCGGTAGTTTATACAAAACGTGATAAGGGGGCGCAATATGAATGGGATGGTGTGCAAGTATTGAGAATACCATTATTCAAACCAATTCCTCATGGGAGATTTTTATCTATTTCTATCAGAAAATCTATTCAAAAAATAGTTAATAGTAATACTGAAGCTGATTTTATACCTGATATTATAGTAGGGCATTTTCCTAATCCTCAGATAGAGGTGGTTGCGAAGTTGAAAAGTATTTATTCTTCAGCAACAACTGCTATTATAATGCATGAGAATTTTGATCTGGAGGGTGTTTACGGTGAACGATTTAAATGTTTTTATAATAAAATTGATTTGTGGGGGTTCCGTTCAAAGAAATATAGAGAAGATTTCGAAGAGAGATATGGTAAGCTTAAGCATTCTTTTATCTGTTATTCAGGTGTTCCCGCAAGTTATATTACAGAAAGCAATACTCATTCATTTGAGAAGCCATTAAGTAAATTTATCTATGTTGGTGAGATGATTCAACGTAAATATCCGGCTGAAATTATCGAGGCTTTGGTTAATGTTTATGAGGATAAAAAATTTCACATTGACTATGTGGGCAATGGTCATGAATTGGAAACCATAAAATTGAAGATGAAGAAATATCATTTGGAGAGTCAAGTGACTATTTGTGGTAGGATTCCGAGAGATGAAATAAAGGCTAAGTATGACAATGCTGACTGTATGATAATGATTAGTCGTAGGGAAGTTTATGGATTAGTCTATTTGGAGGCTATGGCTCGTGGGTGCATTACTATAGCTTCTAAGAAAGAAGGGTTTGATGGTGTGATAGAAGATGGTGTGAACGGTTTCTTATGTGAAGCGGGTAACATTCAAGAGCTTGCAAATATAATTCGTAAAATTAATAAACTCACTCCGGATGAAAGGTTAGCTGTTTCAGAGAGAGCAATTGAAACTGCTCGTCGTTTGACAGATAAGAATGCCGCTGATTTATATTTGAATAATTTGATTGTTAAATAAAAATCACTTGAACATATAACGATTCCCTGTCTTATTCATCATTGAATTATCAGCATCCACATTTAATGGCTTGTCCATAACAACTGAAATAAAATATCCATATTGTATTCTAAATTATAAAATGTCAATCAAAGATTGTAAAATCATCGAGCTCCCCAAATTCTTAGATACGAGGGGGAATCTTTCGTTTGCAGAACAGAACAATCATATTCCATTTGAAATCAAGAGAACATATTGGATTTATGATGTTCCGGGAGGAGAATGCCGTGGAAGTCACGCATTCAGGAATACGGAAGAATTTATAGTTGCACTTTCAGGAGGTTTTGATGTGATAGTGGATGATGGTGATAGGCAGAATAAGTTTACGCTTAATCGTTCTTATTATGGTCTTTATATTCCGAAAGGGTTGTGGAGAAGAATAGATAATTTCTCAACCAATTCTCTCGCATTGGAATTTGCTTCAACTAGTTATATTCCAGATGACTATATTAGAAATTATGACGACTATTTACAGTTAAAGAGCAATGGAGAAATATAGTGTATTTGATTGCTCAATGATTGAGCTGGACAAACATCACAGTGATCGTAAGGGTAACCTGACTGTAGTGCAGAATGGCGATACTCTTCCTTTTGATGTGAAGCGTGTATACTATCTGTATGATGTCCCGGGAGGTGAGTCTCGTGGAGCACACGCGCACAGAGATTTGAGCCAGTTTATGGTTGCCGCATCCGGTTCCTTTCGTGTAACCTTGGATGATGGCAAAGTTAAACGTTCTTTTTTCTTGAATCGTCCTTATCAAGGCCTATATGTAAAACCCGGTATATGGCGTGACTTGGATGATTTTTCTTCTGGTGCTGTTTGCATGGTTTTGGCTTCTGATGTATATAAAAAGGAAGACTATATTCGTAATTATGATGAATTTCTTGAATTTAGGGAGATTAGTAATGATACATCCGTTAAGCGATTGTAAGAATCAAAATGTTCCGGCCTCTACTAATATCTGGCAGTACTGCGTAGTATTTCCTGAGGCCAGGATTGGCGAAAAATGCAATATTTGTTCTCATTGTCTGATTGAGAATAATGTGGTGATTGGTAATAATGTTACTATTAAGTGTGGTGTCCAAGTTTGGGATGGTATTGAGTTGGAAGATAATGTAATGGTAGGTGCTAATACGACTTTTACCAATGATATGTATCCAAAGTCGAAGAATGCGGATTGGGTTCTTCTTAAGACAAAGGTGTGCAAGGGTGCATCTATCGGTGCTGGTTCTACGATACTTCCAGGGATAACCATTGGTGAGGATGCCATGATTGGTGCTGGCAGTGTGGTGACAAAGAATGTGCCTGCCGGAGAAATTTGGGTAGGTAATCCAGCGAAATTTCTTAGAAAAATAGCTGATAAATAAAGAAAAACAAAATGATACCTTTTCTTTCATTAAAAGATGTAACCGCTCTTCACGGAGCTGAGATAAATGAGGCTGTAAGCCGTGTGGTTAACGGAGGTTGGTACCTTCAAGGCAAGGAGAACGAACGCTTTGAGGAGAATTACTCACAATTTGTTGGAGTACAATATACAGTTGGTTGTGCCAATGGCTTGGATGCACTGATTTGGATTTTCCGTGCATACATTGAGATGGGTGTAATGCAACCAGGTGATGAGGTTATTGTACCGGCAAATACCTATATTGCAACTATTCTTGCTATCACAGAAAATGGTTTGAAGCCTGTTCTTGTAGAGCCAAGACTGAATACGCTTGAGATTGATGAGGATAAGATAGAGGAAGTTATAACTTCTCGTACAAAAGCTATAGCTCTTGTGCATCTCTATGGTCGTTTGGCTTGGAGTGAGAAAATTGCCAATATTTGCAAAAAATATAATCTGAAGTTAGTAGAGGATAATGCTCAAGCGCATGGCTGTTTGACAGCTGATGGTTGCATGACAGGTTCGTTAGGTGATGCTGCTGGACATAGCTTTTATCCGGGAAAGAATTTAGGTGCATTAGGTGATGGTGGTGCTGTGACAACTAATGATTTGGAACTGGCCATCACTGTACGTACTTTGGCTAACTATGGTTCACAGAAAAAATATATATTCAAATATAGGGGACGTAATAGTAGACTTGACGAGGTTCAAGCAGCTGTGCTGAATGTGAAATTGAAATATCTTGTTGAAGATAATACATATCGTAAAGAAGTGGCTAAATATTATATTCAAAACATTAAACATCCCTTGGTTTCTTTGCCGGATACATTATCTTATGGAAGTAATGTCTTCCACTTGTTTCCTGTATTGTGTGAAAAGCGTGATGAACTACATGACTATTTGGAGCGGAATGGTGTCGGGACTGTGATTCATTACCCTATACCTCCACATAAACAAGAATGTTACAAAGAGTGGGCCAACCTAAATCTTCCTATTACGGAATACATATCTGAACATGAGCTGAGTATACCAATTGGACCTACGATTTCAATGGAGGAGGTGAAGGACGTTGTGAAGTTGATTAATAATTTTTCAGTAAAGTAACTTTGTATAAATGATTGCATACAATATGGATCATTCTGGTATATTGGTAAGTAAATTTGTATGTAAATATTGTTTATTGGGGGATTTACCCTCATTTTCTACTCCTTATCGTTGTGAATATAAGTACATCTAGTGATTGTTAATAAGTATTTCTATATGAGTAGCAAAATAAGAACAATTTGGATTGTAAATAAATATGCGATGCCGCCTCAATATGAATCCAGACTGCGTGCTATAAAGTTTGCCTATTATTTGACCGAATTTGATTACAAGGTGATATTATTTGGATCAAGTGTCATGCATAACATGGATTTAAATATCATTGAAGATAACTCAAAATATATGAGGCGAAAGTATGGCAAGATTGATTTTGTGCATATTAATACGTTAATGTATAGTAAGGCATCTAAAGTAAGGAGAGTATTGAGCGATTATCTTTTCTTTAAGAGATTGGTGAATTTAGCGGATAACTTTGAATGTCCAGATTGTATTATTGCGACAGGAGGACCTCTCTTGACAAACCCATTATTGAAATATGCCCAAAAAAGAGGTGTTTCATATATAAAGGAAAGTCTAGATGTTTGGCCTGATAATTTTGTGGATTTTGGGTTAATTTCTAAATGGAACCCAATAGTGAAGTTGTTATTTGCTCAATCAAAATATAATTGTGCCAAATCAGATGCGCTTGTTTTTTCTTGGTCTGGTTGTTATGACTACCTTAAAAATAAAAGATGGGATGTTGACAACGGTGGTCCTATTGATTTGAAAAAGGTATTTTATATAAATAATGGGGTTGATCTTGAAGATTTTGAAAATTTTAAGCAACAATTTATCATTGATGATCCGGATTTACGTTCTTGCCATAAAAAAGTTGTTTATTTAGGTTCATTAAGGCACGTGAATAATGTAATGCAATTGGTCTATGCTGCAGAAATCTTAGAAAATAAGAAAAAAGATGTGAAATTTCTAATTTATGGGGATGGTACAGAACGAGAGAAAATAATATCATATTGTAAAGAACATCAGCTATCTAATATTATTGTTAAAGATAAGTGGATAGATCCAAAATATGTTCCATATGTACTATCCAAAAGTTATCTAAATATATTAAATTACCTGTCATCTGATTTTGCGAAAAATGGTATAAGCTCAAGTAAAATGTTCCAATATATGGCTGCAGGTAAGCCAATCGTTTGTAATATTAATATTTATGATTGCCCTATTTCTAAAAATCGTATTGGTGTTGCGAGGGAATATACTTCTTCAGCTGATTATGCAGAAGAGATATTAAAAATTTTAGATTTGCCTGAAGGAGAATATGCGTTAATGTGTGATAGAGCTAGGTTGGCAGCTAAAGAGTTTGACTATAAATTTCTTGCGAAGAAAATGGTTGATGTCATTAATAGTATATAAGAATGAGCAATATTAAATTCAGACTAGCTAAACCTTCTGATGCAAAACAAATAGCGAATGTGCATTGGAATGTAAGAGAAAGATATCAAAAAGGAATTTTTTTATCACTAGGAAAATCTTTTCTGCGATCTTATTATAAAGTGATACTTAATGATCCATACGAAGTTATCGTTTGTGCAGAAAATAGTCAGAGAAATATTATTGGTTTCAGCAGTGCAACTTTGGATGCGAAATATCAGGCTTTAACAATAAAGAAAAATATTGTTAGACTTGGGTTTTCGGCATTAGGAAGTCTAATATTTCATCCTAGATTGATAATTGAAGTTATTGATCGATACAAGTCATTGGATAAAAAAAATAAAATAAAATTTATACATAATGAAGGCGTTAGAGGAGAGTATTGGTGTTGGTTGAAGAATGAAGATGATGGGGTAAAATCGATAGAAATGGGGCATGTTAAGGAGAATATTATTTATAATTTAGGTTATAGAGAATTGTTTTTTGAAGTGGATAAATTCAATAAGAAGGTGTATAAATTTTATACAAAAATAGATAAGTCAGAGGTGGTGGAAGAGATTGTGTTACCAGATGGAAGAGAAAGGGTTTTATTTAAAAAACAGCTAAAATCAGATAATGGTTTAGTTTTATAATTGTCTAATATGGCATTTTTTAATTTCAAGAATATTAAAGTTGCAGGAGTGGCATGTGCCGTTCCTAGTAATGAAGTTAAGGCAGAAAGCTACAAGCCTTTGTTTGGTGATGTAGAGGTGGATAAGTTTATGGCGATGACGGGTGTAAGAGCCTCACGCCGTACTTCTGAATATCAAACTTGTTCAGATCTTGGTTATAGAGCGGCTAAAGAACTTTTGAAAAAGAATGGTATTAGTTCTGAAGAGATTGGGGCATTGTTGTTTGTATCACATAGTCCAGATTATCGTCGCCCTTCTACCGCTTTTGTATTGCAATATCGTTTAGGAATTCCTAAAGAAGCTGTTTGTTATGATATCAGTTTAGGATGTTCATCATTGGTCGTAGGTATGCAGACAATTGCTTCGATTATGACCACTAGTGACATAAAAAGAGCACTGGTTGTTGTTGGTGACACAGCTGGGAAGTCTGTTTATCCAACTGATAAAAGTTCGGCTATGCTGTTTGGCGAGGCTGGTGCGGTGATGTTGCTGGAAAAGACTGATAATGAATATGATGAAATAACAGCATTGCTTCGTAGTGATGGTTCGGGATATCGATATATGATTGTTCCAGGTGGTGGTTATCGTAACCTTCATGCGAATGAAAAAGTTGTAATGTGCGAAGATGGAAATGAACGTACATTGATGAATAGCTTCATTCAAGGCACTTCAGTGTTTACATTTACGATTTTTGATGTGCCTCGTCTTATTAAGGATTTTTTTACTCAAACGGGAACGACATCTGATAGTTATGATTGCTTTGCTTTTCATCAAGCTAATCTTTATATATTGAAGCAGATAGCAAAGAAATCCGGGATCGATTTTGATAAAATTCCTATCTCACTTGATCGTTATGGAAATACCTCTGGTGCTTCTGCTATCGTGTCGCTTTGTGATCGCTATGGAAATAACAATGAACATAAAGTTATCAAAGTGATGACTTGTGGTTTTGGTATCGGCATTTCTTTGGGTGCCACTTCGTTTGAAATAAATACAGACGATATTTTGCCAATTTTTGAGGATGATGAAATCTTTGAAGAAGGGCTTATTACTAATCCTAACCAATTATACGAAAAGAAATGATAACAAATATTCTTTCCTATCTCGATGCAATGGCACAACGCTTTCCTGATAAAACAGCTATTGCTGATGAAAAGACTTTTTTGACTTTTGCCGAATGGAAATATCAAGCTGAAGTCATTGGAACAGCGTTAGGTATTGCTACAGATAAGCAGATGCGTAGACCTGTACTAGTATTTGTCGATCGTCGGATAGAAGGACTTGTGGGATTTATGGGCGTAGTGGAGAGTGGCAATTTTTATGTACCTATCGACTGTAAGATGCCTGATCAGCGTGTAAAGCTCATCAATGATGTGCTTAATCCGATAGCTGCTATCACTACTACGGTTGCTGATGATAAGATACTTGACTTGATTGAGTTTAAAGGGGTGCGTTTCAATTATGCAGAGGTGATAGATAATGAGGTGGACAAGGCGTATATTGCAGATGTTCGATCTAAAGTGATAGACACTGATCCTCTCTATTCTATCTTTACTAGTGGTTCGACTGGAGTTCCCAAAGGAGTAGTAATTAGTCACCGTGGTGCTATTGATCTTGCAGAGTGGCTTGTCGAAACATTTGGATTTGATGAAACTGATGCACTTGGAAATCAAACTCCATTCTATTTTGACGGTTCGGTGAAGGATATTTATATTTGTTTGAAGTCGGGTGCTACGCTCAACATTATAGCCAAGAAGTATTTCACTTTTACAAAATTGTTGGTGAAGTTCCTTAATGAACGAAAGATTACAACTATCTTATGGGCTACATCTGCTGTAGTGCTAGTTGGTAATAGCCAAATACTAAATGATAGTGTTCCAAAATATATAAAACGTGTATTTTTTGCAGGTGAAGCAATGCCGGCAAAGCAACTGAAAGTTTGGATACATAAATTACCAAATGCTCAATACGTAAATTTGTATGGACCAACCGAAATTACTGTTGACTGTACCTATTATGTAGTGAATCGTGATTTTGATGACGATGAATACATACCTATTGGTAAAGCTTGTCATAATATGGAAGTACTGGTGTTCAATGATCAAGATAAGCTTGTAGGAGTGAATGAGATAGGTGAGTTATGTGTGCGTGGTACCGGTGTAGCTCTTGGTTATTATAACAACGAAATTAAAACTCATGAGGTATTTGTCCAAAATCCGCTTCATAATTTTTATGATGATAAAATCTACCGTACGGGTGATATCGTAAAATATAACAAACATGGAGAGATTGAATTTGTGTCACGTAAGGATTTTCAAATAAAACATATGGGGCATCGCATTGAATTAGAAGAAATAGAAGTCGTTGTTAATTCAATTGCAGATATTTCTAATGCTGCTTGTATCTTTGATCAAGAAAAGGATTCCATTATTCTCTATTATACAACTGTTTCAGGTGAAGAACTGGACATTATTAATTTGATAAAAGATAAACTCCCTAAATATATGTTTCCTAATGAAGTCTTTCACTTGAGAGTGTTGCCTTATAATATGAATGGTAAAATAGATCGTATAGAGTTGAAGAAGAATTATGATGCTCAATAAAATAAATACTATTGAACGATATGTGGAGATAGTTGAACAATATCGAAGTAAAGAAGGGGCTTCCAACGATTATTTGCAAAGAGAAGCGGAGACTTTGATAAATAACGGTGAACTTTTTGAAGTTTGTGATAGGCATAATGCTTTTCTTTTTGTGAAAAAAAATACTGGATTTAGAATGTATTATTATATCAATGATTTTAGTGCAAAACCAGATTTTAATGAACTTAAAGATGTAGTGGTTGAAATTTTATATCGTGGAAAAAGTTATTTTCCACAGAAAGAAATAGAATTTCTTGAAAAGGTAGGGTTTAGGGTTAATCTTATTAGAGACCAGTATTTAGGAGTATATAAGGATTTGGAAAGACCAATTAAAATAGAAGGGGTGAAAGTCGAATTTGCAAAAAACTTATGGGAGATAGAAAAAGCTTGTAAGTTATTTAATGATTCATTTGATATTTTGAGTGGCGATTATATAACTTCTGATATGTATGAAAAATTATTGATAAATAATGCTATTTGGATTGCGCATGGCATTGATAATGATGAATTTCTAGGGGCATTGCATCAGACTTTTACAGGTAAAACAGCTTGTATTTCACATGTGGCAGTTATTCCTGAAGGAAGAGGTAGACACGTAGGACAAGTTCTGCTTGATACGTTTATAGAAAATAATATGGAAAATGAGAAACATCGTTATATGCTTTGGGTGCAACATCAGAATACTGTAGCTGTTAGTATGTATCAGAAGAAAGGATTTAAGTATACTTTTAAATCGACAATATCATTAATAAAATAAATAATAGAACTATGGAGAAACTATTGGAAATATTGCAACGTGTTCGACCAGATGTCGATTTCAACAATGAAACATTATTAATTGATGATGGAATTTTGGATTCAATGGATGTCGTGTCTATTATATCTGAGTTAGATGATGAATTTGGCGTACAAGTTCGTATTAATGAACTAATTCCCGATAATTTCAATTCAGTTGAAGCGATTTGGAATTTGATTCAGAACTTGAAAAATCCTAAAAAAAATACTAAATGATAAATCCAATGGATTTGACTGATAAGCGTATATTGCTTATTGGAGGTTCAAATGTTTTAGACGAAGCAATTTTTCGTCAGATCAAAGAACTTGGTGCGAAAGTCGAAGTGTATGAAGAGAGAAATACAGCACACATTGAGTCATATATCAAACAACTCGTAAAATCCAATGGTGCCTTTGATGGTGTTGTATTTGCTATTGTACACAGTGATTTTAAACCACTTCAATTTGTTAAACCTGGAAATTTGAATGAAATTTTGAATGACAATTTCAATGTTTTTATTGAGGTCGTACGTTCGCTCAAGAAAGCAAAAGGGATGGAAAACGGAGCAAGTATTGTAGCAATGTCCTCTATTAGTAGCATCAAAGCTATGAAAGCAAAGATGGCTTTCTGTTCTTCAAAAGCTGCTTTGGATGCAGCTGTTAGGTGTTTGGCTGTTGAATTTGCCAATGATGGTATTCGAGTGAATTCTGTCCAAAAAGGTGGAGTTGACGCTGATTTTGAAAAAAATCATATTCAGAGTATTAGTGCTATTAATGGCGGTTTAGTACAGCAGCAGATTTTGGGGTTGACAAAAGCGGAAGAGGTAGCAAATGTAATCGCCTTTTTACTTAGTGATGCTACTAAAACGATTACGGGTACATCAATAGTAATAGATGGAGGATATATATTATGAATAGTGCTATAGATTTTACAAATAAGACTTTTGTTGTGGCTGGTGCTGGTGGCATTGGTGCTGCAACAGCTAAAACACTTAATGCTTATGGTGCTCGAATTCTTTTATTAGATCTCAATGAAAATAATCTCAATAGAACTTTACTAGAACTCAAAGGTGAAGGAAATAAAACATATATATGTGACTTCTCGGCAATCCATACTATTGAACCTTGTGTAAACTCCATTATTGAAGAGAATGGTCCTGTGGACGGATTGGTATTTTGTGTTGGAGTTGGTGTAGTGCGTCCCTTAAAGTTGTCAAAATACGAATTTATGCTGAAAGTGATGAATGTTAATTTTTTTTCATTCATAGAGATGATAAGATGTTTTTCTACTCGTAACGCATATAATTTACAAGGTATGAATGTTGTTGGCGTTTCAGCAATTGGTGCTTTTCTTGGAAATTCAACGAAAACTGCATATTGTGCATCTAAGGCTGCTATGAATTCTGCTGTTCGCTGTATTGCAAAAGAATTAGCTCCTAAAAATATTCGTATAAATACAGTTGCACCTGGTGTTACTGATACTCCTATGGCAAGAATGTCTGAAAATTATGGGGGGGATTCTGAGGAATACAAACAGATACTACACCGACAGTATTTAGGCATTTGTCAGCCCGAAGACATTGCAAATACAGTGGTTTATTTAATGAGTGACTTGTCTAAAATGGTTACAGGTAGTTGCATTAGTGTTGATGGCGGTAAATTATCATCATAATAATTAAATCTTTTTTTTACAATGACTATTGAAGAAAAAATTGCAGTTCTAGAAGATATGCTGGAACTAGAGAATGGTACATTGACTGTGGAGACGAAACTTTCTACGGTAGATGAATTTGATTCTATGGCGAAACTTTCGCTTATTGTTATTTCTGATGAAGAATTCGGAAAGAAATTAACAGGTGAACAGCTTCGTGAGTTCAAAACCATAGGTGATATTCTTACATTTTGGGAATAATGCTCAAGGTTAAAAAAATCATTAACGATGCCCCTTCTTCAAATATGTATGTACTATTTGAGGAGGGGCAGAATAATGCTTTTCTTATAGATGTGAGTGATGTAAAAGTGTTGTTTAATGAATTGCCGAAAGATTTGAATATTCGAGGGATTTTTCTTACACATACACACTTCGACCACATTGCAGGCATAAATGAGCTTGTTTCACGATTTCCTAGTTGTAGTATTTATACATCAAAATATGGAGAAGAAGCATTGTATGACGATAGGAAAAATTTTTCGTTTTATTATGAACATTCTACCATATATGAAGGTCAGAATGTGATACTCCTTTCAAGTGGTGATGAAGTTCAATTATTTAATAATGTAATGTTATACGTAATTGAGACACCTGGTCATTGTCCAAGTTGTTTGACTTATTATACGGATAACTATATTTTCACAGGAGATAGTTATATTCCTAATGTTAAAGTTGTAACTAAATTACCGTATGGTGATAAAATAAAAGCAGAGACTTCTATTGAGCATATTCTTTGTTTGGCTGAAAGCAGAATTGTTTATGCAGGACATGATGTGGATAAGTGGAAAAGTATTTTGTAGATTATTATCATAAAAGTAAGATATGAATCAGTAAATGCCTTTTGGCTCAAACAATGCAATAAAGCGGAAATATTTCTCCTGCGGACTTACATATTTGATTCATTTAAAATAATTCGATATAGTAGATCATGAAAATTCCATTTTCGCCCCCTTATATTGACGAGGCGGTCATCAACGAAGTCGTTGATTCGTTACGTTCGGGCTGGATAACTTCCGGTCCTAAAGTAAAAGCATTGGAAGAAGAAATAAAAGTATTCTCTAATGCTCAAGAAGTGCTTTGTGTAAACTCATGGACTTCGGGAGCTATTATGATGCTTCGTTGGTTGGGAGTAACTACTGAAGATGAAGTAATTGTTCCGGCGTATACATATAGTGCTACGGCATTAGCAGTCCTTCATGCGGGTGCAAAGCCTGTTATGGTAGATTCCGGAGAGGATTTCAATATCTCTGTGGATGCTATTCGAAAAGCAATTACGCCAAGGACCAAGGCTATTATTCCGGTAGATATTGCGGGCTTCCCTTGTGATTACGACCGTATCATGAGACTCGTTAATGAACCGGAAATACGCAATCTGTTTCAGGCGACGTCATTGGTACAGGAAAAATTAGGACGTATTCTTGTAATGAATGATGCGGCCCATTCTTTGGGAGCTTATTACAGCAAGAATCAGCGTACAGGATGCGAAACGGATATTGCTATCTTCTCTCTTCACGCCGTAAAGAATGTGACGACGGCCGAAGGAGGAGCCATCTGCCTGAATTTGCCCGAACCGTTTGATAATGCGGAACTCTACAAAGAATTGCGTATGATGAGTTTGAATTGTCAAACTAAAGATGCTTTTTCCAAATCCAAAGCCGGTGGTTGGCGTTATGACATAGTCGGTCTGGGAATGAAAATAAATATGGCTGATGTAAATGCAGCTATCGGTTTGGCTCAGATACGGGAATATCCTGAACTACTGAAAGAACGTAAAAGAGTATTCAATACCTATTCTAAAGCATTTGCTGATTGTGACTGGGCTATTTTGCCACCTTCTGAAGATAGAGAAAAAGAAAGCTCATATCATATCTATGCATTGCGTATCAAAGATTTCACAGAGGAACAGCGTGATCGTATGATTGATGAAATCGCGAAAAGTGAGGTTGCCGTGAACGTTCATTTTATCCCGATGCCGATGCTTTCCTTCTTCAGCTCGTTGGGATATGATATAAGGAACTATCCACAAGCTTATGAGAATTTTAAAGGTGAAATCTCCTTGCCCATTTATCCACAGTTGGATGAAGAAAAGCTGGACTTTATAATCAAAGCTGTAAAAGATGCATACCTTAAAGTGACTGTTGATAGGTGATGATTCGTTTTTTTGATATTTTATTTTCCTTTCTGGGTATTCTATTCTTATCTCCTGTTTTCCTTTTCCTGTATATTGCTATCCGTCTAGAAAGTAAAGGTGGTGGTTTCTATAAACAGCTACGTGTGGGACGTGGAGGGACGGATTTTTATGTCTATAAGTTCCGTTCAATGCGTATAGGAGCTGATAAGCAAGGTTTGATAACTGTAGGCGGACGAGATCCCCGGATTACCCGTATCGGGTATTTTATCCGCAAATATAAATTAGATGAACTACCTCAGTTATTCAATGTATTGAAGGGTGATATGAGTCTGGTAGGGCCGCGTCCGGAGGTTCGTAAATATGTGGAACTCTACACTGAGGAACAGCGGAGAGTGTTGTCTGTTCGCCCGGGAATTACGGATTATGCATCTATAGAATATGTAGATGAAAATACGATTTTGGGACAGGCTGAGGATGCGGACAAAGCGTATGTAGAGCTGATACTTCCGGATAAGATACGCTACAATATGAAATATATTGGGCATCAGTCTGTAATGGAATATTTCAAGATTATATTTCTGACAATATGGAGCATTGTCCGCTGATGAGACGTACCATTGAGATAATGAAATGGCTATTTGTTCCACATTATGTTTGGAAGAAGTAGTATTGAATTGAATGGTGTAATAAAAAAGGTCGAAATCTTTATCGGTTTCGACCTTTTTTATTACATATCCTCCAACGTCAAGCATTTTCCCTCAATCTCATATTTGAAAAGTACTTTTTTATGAATCGCTTCTATCTTGCTTTGGAACAACTCAGGTTTGAAATTCTTTCGCAATCGTTTAACTTCTGCAATAAGTGCTTTTTTCTCAAATAAATAAATCCCCACTATATCTATCTCATTAGCATTACCTTTAGTTTCCCACCAAGAGCCGATATTCAGAAATTCCCCGCTCTCTATCATTTTCTGGCGAAAATAGTCCTCTAACATGAAACCTGAATAAGTAGGATAGTCTCTTTTAATAATACTACTTAATCCACTGAAATTCCGTATCTCCAGCAATGATTGATATTTATCGAAATACCGGAACCAGAAACGTAAAAATGGATCGGATATTTCATACCTTACGGTTTGCGTCCCTTCTTTCGAGAATATAGGGCGCTTTTTGGAAACTATGCTATAATCTTCTTCCAGGCGTTTCAGATATCCGCCTAGGCTGATCCCTAACTTCGCTTCCATTTCAGTAATCGTATTTCTTCCCTCGGCAATAGCTCCTATAATAGAGAAATAATTGCCGTATTTCTTTCCGAATTCTTGTATTAATAAAGTGTTTCCTTCATCTATAAAGGGAGAGTCGGGCTGTACCATGAAGTCAACCATGCTTTCCATTTCAGTTGTTCCGGCATCCATTAATAATTCTATATATTTAGGGACGCCTCCGGTAAATGTGTAGAGTGCCAGTAAGTCATCAGGCGTGTAGTCAGGTTTGTAATCATGTAGTATTTGTTTGATAACATCAGTGGTAAAGGGATACAATTTCAAAACTCTGTCACTCCTTCCATATAATGGTTCTTTGGCATTCTTGAATATCTGCTCCATTAATGTGTATACAGAGCCACTGACGATGAGGTTGACATTTGTTCGGGTACGGAAACGGTCCCAAATGTCCTGCATGCCACTGTAAATGGAGGGATTGATATTATAGAATTCCTGAAACTCATCGATAACTAAATTGAATTTATTCCGGATACCCTGCTCCATAACAAACTCAAAGAGTTCAGTGAAGTTGTATATCTTTCCGGGAATAGTTATATTTAAAACCTGGGCAACGGTTTCTGCAAACTTAGAGCACAAATCTGCCTCATTACTTCGTTTGACGAACCAATAAAGAGTAAGAGTGTTTTCGCAACTCTTAAATATCAGGCTTGTTTTGCCTATACGTCGACGCCCTGTCAAAACTGTTAGCTTTGAATGTTCTGAAAAAGCTAACTCACGCACTTTTTGCAGTTCGTCCAATTCTTTCTCGCGGTTGTAGAATTTCATAATGAGTTTCCTATTGTAACGATGGTTAATTTCACGGCGGTTAAATTAACCGTGGTTACAAAAATAGGAGATTTTATGGAAACATACAAGATTACACCTCTGTTTCTGATATTCTTTTATTCTTTTATTCTTTAAGCAGCCGACGGCTGCGATAACCTCAAACTGCTCACTACCGCAGCAATCAGTGCAAACATACTCCCCGTTATCAAACACACCTCCGTGTTCTCACTTCCTGCTACCCAACTGAATAATAATGCCACAAGCGTCGTTCCGAATGTCTGCCCCATGAGCCGTGCCATTCCCATCATTCCACTGGCTCCACCGGAACGCTGTTTGGGTGCGGAAGCAATCATTGTACTGTTATTCGGTGTCTGAAAGAGTCCGAATCCGACTCCACAAAGAGCTAACCGTAAACAGATACTGACAATCGATGATTCTGCGTCCAACATCGAAAGCGAGTAAAGACCTATACAGAATATTCCCATCCCGATACTTCCCAATATTCCCGGGTGAATACGTTCTACCAGGTAGCCGGCGGCCGGTGCAGCAAACAGTGTGGCGAGAGGCCAAGGAGTCAGTAGGAGTCCCGTCATGACTTCGCTATGTCCCAATGTGTTTTGCAGAAAGAAGGGCAGCGAAATCATAGCCAGCATCTGCGCGGTGAATGAACAGATGGAAGTCAGAATCGAGAGCCTGAAAATGGGGATTCTCAGTAAGTCTAACGGCAACAGGGGGGACTCTTGCCCCAACTGCCGACGTACATAATATGTTCCTACGACAATCAATATCACTGACTGGATTATCAGATAATCATAGCGTTCATGATGCGCAAAACCATCCAATGTATAAATCAATAATCCGAAGGTAATAGCATTGGCCACCGCACTGATAACGTCAAACTTACGTTTCGATAGTTCCTTTTGCTCAGGAAGATACTTGATTCCCAATATCAGGGCAATGATCCCCAATGGCAAATTTATCGCAAATAACCAGTGCCAGGAAGCTATTGACAAAATACCACTGGCAACAGAAGGACCTGCCGCCGCCGATATGGCAATTACCATTGCATTAATCCCCATTCCACGTCCTATCTGTGTTTTCGGATAGATAAGACGAAGCTGGGCTGTATTTACACTGGTGATAGCTGATGCACTGAATCCCTGGAAAATACGGGCGGTTGTCAGAGTCCAGAAGGAATCGGATAAGGCGCATATAAGTGATGTCACACAAAATAAAGCAATGCCGGAGAGGAATATCTTACGATATCCGAAGATTTCGCCCAATGCAGAAAAAGAAAGTAATGACACTACAATAGCCAATTGATAACCATTGACAATCCAGGTAATCACAGAGTCCGAAGTTCCAAAATCATGTGCGAGGGTAGGGAGGATTACAGTACTGATGTTGATATCGAGCACTGACATACAGAGAGCGAATCCAATAGCCACTACCGCCCATATTCGTTGCGGAAATGGCAGCCCGTCTGTTTCGTCTATTTTCTGGGATTTTCCATCTTGAACCATATAATTTCTTTTATCTGCGAATTAAACAAAACGTTCAATCTGCTGTTCGGAAACCTGTATAAAAATAAGTTTTTTTAGAAATTGTCTCGTAGGAAAGTAATGTGGAGAAGAAACTTCTTTGTACCTTTGTGCCCGTCAATACTAAAATCAATAATAAATAATAGGATTTATGGGAGGATTTTTCGGGACAGTCTCCAAAGCGAGCTGTGTGACGGATTTATTTTACGGTACAGATTATAATTCACATTTAGGAACTAAGCGGGGCGGGCTTGCCACGTATGATGCAGAAGAGGGCATGTTTGCCCGATCCATTCATAACCTGGAGAGCACTTATTTCCGAACCAAGTTTGAAGACGAACTGGATAAGTTTAAAGGAAATGTCGGAATAGGAATCATCAGCGATACAGACCCGCAACCCATCATCATTAACTCCCACCTCGGACGCTTTGCTATTGTAACAGTAGCCAAAATTGTGAATCTGGAAGAAATAGAAGCAGAGCTACTTTCCCAAAATATGCACTTCGCCGAACTGAGTTCAGGCAATACCAATCAAACTGAGCTTATCTCACTACTCATCATACAAGGAAAAACTTTTGTAGAAGGTATAGAAAATGTTTACCGCCGTGTCAAAGGCTCTTGCTCTATGTTGCTGTTATCAGAAGATGGCAGTATCATTGCGGCTCGTGACAAGTGGGGACGCACTCCGATTGTAATTGGCCGGAAAGAAGGGGCATACGCTGCAACCAGTGAGTCAAGCAGTTTCCCGAATCTGGATTATGAAATAGACCGCTATCTCGGTCCGGGAGAGATCGTTCGTATGACTGCCGATGGAGTGGAACAACTGCGGAAGCCGGAGGAAAAGATGCAGATTTGTTCTTTCCTGTGGGTATATTACGGTTTTCCCACTTCCTGCTATGAAGGTCGTAATGTAGAGGAAGTACGTTTTACCAGTGGCTTAAAGATGGGGCAGAGCGATGATTCTGACGTAGATTGTGCTTGCGGTATTCCTGATTCCGGTGTAGGTATGGCTTTGGGGTATGCCGAAGGAAAAGGAGTTCCTTATCATCGTGCTATTTCTAAATATACACCGACATGGCCGCGCAGCTTCACTCCCAGTAAGCAGGAGATGCGCTCATTGGTAGCGAAGATGAAACTGATACCAAACCGTGCTATGCTGGAAGGCAAGCGCTTATTGTTCTGTGACGACTCCATAGTACGGGGGACGCAACTTCGGGATAATGTGAAAGTACTGTATGAATATGGTGCCAAGGAAGTACATATCCGTATTGCTTGTCCACCGTTGATTTATGCTTGTCCGTTTGTAGGTTTCACGGCATCCAAGAGCCCGCTGGAATTGATTACACGTCGTATTATTGCAGAACTGGAGGGAGATGCCGACAAGAATCTGGAGAAATATGCCATTACCGGTTCACCGGAATATGAGAAGATGGTCAGCATTATTGCCGAACGTTTTGGCCTTACAACTTTGAAGTTTAATACCCTGGAAACTCTCATCGAGTCCATCGGATTGCCGAAATGTAAGGTTTGTACACATTGTTTTGATGGAAGTAGTTGCTTTTAAGTAACTCTAAATACTAACATTTTGTAAAAAGGGGCGTGAATTGCTTGGCAGTTCACGCCCCTTTTTCTACCTTTACGGCAGAACTATTGACTACTGTTGATAGATAATTGGTAGTTCATGTTCTCGATCATAAATCATAAATAATAAATAATATGGCTTTAGTAGAACGTTTTTTGAAGTATGTAAGCTTCAACACCCAGTCCAGTGAAGAGACAGAGGTGACTCCAAGTACTCCGGGGCAAATGGTATTTGCCAAATATTTGAAAGAAGAATTAGAGTCTTTAGGTTTGGAAGACATAACGCTGGATGAGCATGGCTATTTGTTTGCCACACTTCCGGCAAATATCGATAAACCGGTACCTACTATTGGTTTTATCGCCCACATGGACACCAGTCCCGATATGAGTGGCAAAGATGTATCTTCCCGCATTGTTCAAAACTATGACGGTTCTGATATTGTGCTTTGTGCAGAAGAGAATGTAGTCCTTTCTCCGTCTCAGTTCCCCGAACTGCTGAATCATAAAGGGGAAGACCTGATCGTTACCAATGGCAAGACATTGTTGGGAGCAGATGATAAAGCAGGTATTGCCGAAATCGTTTCTGCGATAGTATACCTGAAAGAGCATCCTGAAATCAAGCATGGCAAGATTCGTATTGGTTTCAATCCGGATGAGGAAATAGGATTGGGCGCACATAAATTCGATGTGGAGAAGTTCGGTTGCGACTGGGCTTATACAATGGATGGCGGTGAAGTAGGAGAGTTGGAGTTTGAAAACTTCAATGCGGCATCTGCCAGAATCACCTTCAAAGGTCGCAATGTACATCCGGGTTACGCCAAGAATAAGATGATTAATTCAATTCGCGTAGCCAACCGTTTCTGTGCGATGTTACCTGCTCATGAAACGCCCGAACATACCGAAGGTTACGAAGGCTTCTACCATCTCATCAGTTTCAACGGCGATGTGGAGCAGACTACAGTGGCCTATATTATCCGTGATCATGACCGTGCACGTTTCGAGAGCCGCAAGAAGAAAATAGAACGCTTTGTCAGTGAAATCAATGCTGAATATGGTGAAGGTACAGCAACGCTTGAACTCCGTGACCAATATTATAATATGCGCGAGAAGATTGAACCGGTAATGCATATCATTGATACGGCTTTTGCCGCAATGGAGGCTGTAGGTGTGAAACCGAATGTGAAACCTATCCGTGGTGGTACGGATGGCGCGCAGCTTTCTTTCAAAGGTTTGCCTTGCCCCAATATCTTTGCAGGTGGTCTGAACTTCCATGGACGATATGAATTCGCTCCTATCCAGAATATGGAGAAAGCGATGAAGGTCATCGTGAAGATTGCTGAACTTGTTGCTATAAAATAATTTAATACCTTAAGACATGAAAACCACTCCGTTTACAGAAAAACATATCTCGCTGGGTGCTAAGATGCATGAGTTTGCGGGATATAATATGCCGATAGAATATTCCGGTATCATTGATGAACACCTCACAGTTTGTAACGCTGTGGGTGTATTTGACGTTTCCCACATGGGAGAATTCTGGGTGAAAGGCCCCAATGCGTTGGCTTTTCTTCAGAAAGTGACTTCCAATAATGTGGCTGCCCTGACTCCGGGCAAGGTGCAATATACCTGTTTTCCCAACGAAGAAGGCGGTATCGTAGATGACTTGTTGGTTTATCATTATGAACCGGAGAAATACCTGTTGGTAGTGAATGCTTCGAATATAGAAAAAGACTGGAACTGGTGCGTTTCGCACAATATCGAAGGTGCCGAATTAGAAAATGCTTCCGACCATATGGCTCAACTTGCCGTGCAGGGACCGAAAGCCATTCTTGCTTTGCAGAAACTGACGAGCATAAACTTGTCGGAACTGCCGTATTACACCTTTACGCATGGTGAGTTTGCCGGTGAGAAAGATGTGATTATTTCCAATACTGGCTATACTGGTGCAGGAGGTTTTGAGCTTTACTTCTATCCCGAAGCTGCCATGAAGATTTGGAATGCCGTGTTTGAGGCAGGTGAAGAATTTGGCATCAAGCCGATTGGCTTGGGTGCACGCGATACGCTTCGTCTGGAAATGGGCTTCTGCCTGTATGGCAATGATCTGGATGATACGACATCACCTATTGAAGCAGGTTTGGGATGGATTACCAAGTTTGCTGAGGGTAAGAACTTTATCAATCGCCCGATGCTTGAAAAGCAGAAAGCGGAAGGTACTGTACGTAAGTTGGTCGGTTTTGAAATGGTGGATCGTGGAATTCCCCGTCATGGATATGAACTGTTCAATACAGAAGGCGAAGCTATCGGAGTAGTAACTTCAGGTACTATGTCGCCTACTCGCAAGATTGGTATCGGTATGGGCTATGTAAAACCGGAATATAGCAAGGTAGGTACGGAAATTTGCATTGATATGCGTGGACGTAAACTGAAAGCAGTAGTGGTTCGTCCTCCATTCCGTAAATAAGATGAGTCGGAAATCACCACTGATTACACGGATTAGCACAGATTAAAAGCAAATATAATTCTCAATATAAATACCTGTGTAAATCCGTGTAATCTGTGGTGAAAAAGACTTTATAACATTCTTTCCTTTATAATCTATTGATCTTATCTAATAATTGATTGGCCCAGGTTATTTCTTTGCTTGTCCATTCTTCCTCTTCTCCTTGCATTCCTTGTTCCTGATATCGGGAAAGTAATTCCAGATATTCCTTCAATGTGCCGGCGGCTTTAGCCTGTTTATTCATGCGCATTAGCAATAGAATCTCCTGTTTGTATATGTCAAGATTCGGACTGTTTCCTGCTAATTCTTTGGCTTTCCAAAGCAGGGTGGCACATTCTTCATTTACCTCTTCTGTGTTGTAAAGCGCCATCCGTGATTTCGCAAAGATGACGTAATCATGGTCGGTAGCCAGATTATTATTGATATTCTTCTGTATTAATCTTCCGGCTTCTTCATACCGTTGGTCTGCCATGTTCATGGCTGCGTTGAAAGTCACTACATCCGATGTCGCTTTGAGATAAGGATGACTGATTTGGTTTTCCGCCTGGTCGGCTTTGTCTATTCGCTTTTTCAGGTTGTCGATGCTGCCGTAGCGAAGTAGCTTATGACCGCGTTGCTGTATATTATAGTACCCGATGACTTTGGAAAGTGCAGACGCCAATCCATCGGGATTCATCCCCTTGAATTCCAATAACTCACGTGCAACCCGGTCGGCTGCGTATTCCTGGTTATTCTTGTAATTCATTCCTAGGCGATTCACTACATTTACATTCAGTAGGGCGGCAACGCTTCCGATACTGGCAACAGCACCTACACCTAAAGCTGTATCGTCGTCATCCCAGTATGCCACTTCCAGGGCTGCTTCGGCAGTGACGGCAAGAACCGTTCCCCAAAAAGCTGCCCGCTTGGCACGGCGTTCAGCACGGTAGATGTTATTAATCTGATGGTCCAGTACGAAATGAGACATCTCATTGGCAATAATGGCGGCAAGTTCATCCTCCGAATCAAGTGTGCAGAGCAGACCGGTACTAATCAGCATTGTGCCGTTGGGCAGCATGTAAGCATCCGGTTCGGGTGACTGGATGACGCGTACATTCAACCGTTCGCTGCGATTGGGATCTATGCCGGTGGCAGTCAGTTTCGTAAAGATATTCTGTACGTACGAAGTGATGAAATCATCCTCATAGCCGATCTCTTCCAGCTTGTACAGGTAATCCCGACATTCTTCGTCTACTTCCTTGCGCAACTTAGAGTTATATCCGCGTTCACCGAAATACTCATACAGATGTTGTTTCAGATAAGTTTGCTGCCAAAACTCCTGATTGGTTTCGGGAGGTGAGAGTTTAATGGCCTTCAGGGCAGAAGAAGGTACTGCGAATTGCATACCGTTAATTTCGGTTGCATAGAAAACATCGGAGCCTAGTTGTTCTGCCGATTTCATTTTCACTACCTTGCGGATCACCACGGGAGTGCCGACCGGATAATTTTCATACTGCTGTTGTAATTCACCCTTTAGTGCAATCGGGCCGCTCAAGTCTTTCGGCTTAGCAGCAAATCCTGCTGTGGAGAGGAGGACGGCGAGGACAACGAAAGTGATAAGACGTTTCATATGGATTCGTTTATGGTTCGTACTATTGGCTTATTATCAAAATTGCTGATACAAAAATAGGAAAGAGTTTTCTCTCTTTCCCGCTCTTTTCCCTACAAAGTGATAGGGAATTTCCTATAATAAAAAAGGGAGGACTTCGTGAAAGTCTTCCCTTTTTTAACTTCAAAAGAAGTCAATTTTATTTCTTCTTACGGTCACCGTAGCGGCTCATAAACTTATCAACGCGACCAGCTGTATCCACCAATGTAGATTTACCAGTATAGAACGGGTGAGAAGTGTTAGAGATTTCCATCTTTACCAACGGATAAGTTTCACCTTCAAACTCGATGGTTTCTTTCGTATTTACGGTTGAACGAGACAAGAACATGTCACCATTAGACATATCTTTGAATACTACCGGACGGTAATTTTCAGGATGAATACCTTTTTTCATTTCAATATTTTTTTTTTAATTATTATATTCGGTTACTATTTTGGTAATAAATAGTGTAATGGTCTTATTTTTCAGAGTGCAAAGATAGTGCAAGTCGCAGATAATACAAAATAAATTCAGATTTATTTTTGCTTAAGGTGCAGTCTACCTTTGTTTAAAGGCAGTGTATTTCTCCGAATTAGAAAAAAGTTCCCTCAAAAAATAGGTTTATCGCTTTTTATTTCAGATTTTTGCATGGTATTTTAATTTATATTCAGCATGAAGAAGCTACTTTTCTTAATTTCCCTATGGCTCTGCGTCACTACGGCAGGTGCCCAACAGAACGAGCGGGAACTGTATGGTGTTGCGTTTTATAATCTTGAGAACCTGTTTGATACGATTCATGATGCAGGTAAGAACGACCTTGAATTTTTGCCTTCCGGCAGTTATGCATGGACGGCTGAGAAGTATGAGGCCAAGTTGAAGAACCTTGCCAAAGTTCTGAGTGAAGTATCGCGCGACCGCGTGCCTGAAGGACCTGCCGTTATCGGTATAGCCGAAGCTGAAAACAACCGGGTACTGACAGATTTGGTAAGCCAACCGGCTATATCCAACTATAAATTCGTGCATTACGAAGGTCCGGATAAACGAGGCATTGATTGTGCATTGCTTTATGATCCGGAACAATTCACCGTTACCAATTCCAAACTGGTGCTTTCCACTCCTTTTGAGGGGGACACTGTACACTTGACGCGTGGTTTCCTTATTGTAGACGGACAGATGGCAGGCGAACGCGTTTGTTTCATCGTCAATCACTGGCCTTCCCGTGGAGCTAAGTCTCCGGTACGTGTACATGCAGCCAAACAGGTACGGGCATTGACAGACTCTCTGATGCGTACGGACAAGAAACTGAAACTGATAGTCATGGGAGATATGAACGACGATCCCATGGACGAAAGCATGGCTACACTGGGCGCACGCAAGTATGCAAAGCAGGTGAAGAAGGGCGAATTCTATAATCCCTGGTGGGAAACCCTTGAAGATAAAGGTGTGGGAACATTACTCTATCGTGGCAAGTGGAACTTGTTCGACCAGATTGTAGTCTCCCGTCCTTTGCTGAAAGCCAAGAAAGGTTTGAAGTACGATCATAATGAAGTCTTTATCCGTGAATATCTCTTTCAGCAGGATGGCAAGTACAAAGGCTCTCCCTTGCGCACGCACGGCGGACGTGTTTGGTTGAATGGCTACAGCGACCATTTACCCACTATCATTTATTTGAAAAAGTAATATATAATAATGTGTAAACGAAGACCGGGAAGCTAAACTTGCTTTCCGGTTTTTTTGTTATCTATATAAAGGTATGCAGAAGAGGCTGATGAAGGCTACAGATGAAAAGAGTTTGTAACATAGAGATTACAATATTCTGTTAAAATCATCCAATAGCTTTAAAATAGAATTGTTTCAATGGGGATAATACGATAATTTATTCCCAACCTGTTCTTCCATTTGAAGGATAATGCTTACTTTTGCGTAGAATTTTTATTCACTAACAATAAACTTTAAACAAAATGATTAATTACAAAGATTTAGGGCTCGTAAACACAAGAGAAATGTTTGCGAAAGCTATTAAAGGTGGATATGCTATCCCGGCTTTCAACTTTAATAATATGGAACAGTTGCAGGCTATTGTAAAGGCTGCTGTTGAAACCAAATCTCCGGTAATCCTCCAAGTATCTAAAGGTGCCCGTCAATATGCTAACCAGACATTGTTGCGTTACATGGCAGAAGGTGCTGTAGAATATGCAAAGGAACTGGGTTGCAAACACCCTGAAATCGTTCTTCACCTCGACCACGGAGATACATTCGAAACTTGCAAGTCTTGTATCGATATGGGTTTCTCTTCAGTTATGATCGACGGTTCTCACCTGCCTTACGAAGAAAACGTTGCTTTGACGAAGAAGGTAGTTGACTACGCTCATCAATTTGATGTAACTGTAGAAGGCGAACTTGGTGTATTGGCTGGTGTAGAAGACGAAGTTTCTGCTGAACATCATACTTATACTGACCCTGAAGAAGTAATCGACTTTGCTACTCGCACAGGTTGTGACTCTTTGGCTATTTCTATCGGTACTTCTCACGGTGCATACAAGTTCAAACCCGAACAATGCCACGTAGATCCGAAGACTGGTCGTTTGGTACCTCCTCCTTTGGCATTCGAAGTATTGGACGCTGTAATGGAGAAACTTCCGGGATTCCCCATCGTATTGCACGGATCTTCTTCAGTTCCTCAGGAAGAAGTTGAAACTATCAACAAGTTTGGTGGCAAGCTGGAAGCTGCTATCGGTATTCCTGAAGAAGAACTGCGTAAGGCTGCTAAGTCTGCAGTTTGCAAGATCAACATCGACTCAGACTCTCGTCTGGCTATGACTGCTGCTATCCGTAAGGTATTCGCAGAAAAACCGGCTGAGTTTGACCCGCGTAAGTATCTTGGCCCGGCTCGTGACAACATGGAAAAGATGTACATGCATAAGATCATCAACGTGCTTGGTTCAGACGGTAAATTGGCTGAATAATCCACGGGATTTTAGACTGAATAGAAGGTTGCTCTTGAAAAAGGGCAGCCTTTTTTCGTGGTCAGTAGTCAAGTCGGTTTTTCATTTCCTCAGAACAATTTTATAGAGTGCTATGAGGTTGAAGTATGGCTTTAAGTCCGTTCATGCGAAAGATTCTCTATTCGCGATGTGATTTCTTCTTTTATAGTATGAATCCAGTAATCGCTGACACTTGCCTTTTCTCTATAAAATTGGTAATTCCTAACGGTGCCGACAGCCTTTTCTATAGATGATTCCGCTGACTTGATATTATATCTTTTCGCAAGTCCAAGCAAATCTTAGCGGGTTATTGCTTGCGTCTTTCCGTTTATCATCATGCTGTGACGATTGATATAATGTGGGGCATTCGGATCAACAGTAAACGTGTAGCCATACTTCAGAATAAAACGTGCCGGAAAATGCATCCCGGTAAGTTCAGGGAAGAAAAAAGGTAAGTTTTTCCATTTGCTAAAGTTTTAGGTTTATGTTAAAGCTCTGTTCTTAAACTTCTATAAAGACACTACATCAGAAAGGTGAAGTCAAGTGTTTCAGCCCTCATTTTAAATCGTTTTTCTATTTATGATGCTAATCTTTTGATTAATAGTATTTTTCAATTCCGCCAAATCCTATAATCGTTTTGTTTTCTTTTGTTTTGCTAATGAAGTTATTTAACCGCTTCTCAAATTCTTCAGGACGTTTTCTTGCGGCTTCGATGTACGCTATTCGGATTCGTTTATATGCTTCGGAAAATGGCTGATAGTTTTTCCATACCGTTTCATCTTCTTTCAATTTATCAATTATATCATTGGGAAAAATGAAAGGCTCAGATAAAATGCTTCGCGTTTTATCTTCAAATTTTGGGTGTATCATTTTATTTTCCAATAGCCATTTAAGTCTTTCTTTGTTGGCTTGTGAGTAAGTACTTTTAGGATTTCTGGGTGTGAAACGCTGAATTTTATGATCTTTGTCAAGTGGTTTTGTTGTGCTGTCAATCCAATCGAAGCAAAGGGCTTCTTCAACAGCATCATTGTATAAAATACCTTTTTTACCTGATGGCTTATAGGGAAATACAAACCATATTTCACAGGAGGTTTCAAAGTTGTCCATTAACCACTTTCTCCAATCTTCTCGATTTTCAAAATACTTTATTTTATTTTCTGTAGTCATAACAGGTATTCAAATTGATTATTTTATAGCTTTACTTTCGTGATAATGAAGCATTTTGTTAATTTACTTTTTGCCTCAGCAATTTTTGTATGTAACGCAATTACTATTCTCCACGATAGTAATATGCAGGCTTCGATAGTTTAACGGTTTATTACAGCTGCCAAAAATACTAAATCTTTGAGAAAGGTCTCCAATTATCTCTTAAAACCTTTACCCTGATTCGATTGAACTTAGCCAAAGGCTTGATATAAATCTTAATTTATGCTTATGAGGCCACTATAATCTTTATACCATATCGTCTCCCGTCTTCACCACAGCCACTTTCAGAGTCTTATGGAAAGGGATGAAAGCGGAAACCACTGCGATAACCAATGCGGCAATCAGCAGATAGCCGATTACAGTCTTGATGCCCAGTAGCAGACTTTGTTGCTGAAGCGTGGAATAAAAGTTATTGGCGGCTAACTGGCTGGCTTCATCGTATCCGTGCCCCTGTACCAAGGCACTGTTCATGGCTTGCGCATAGCGGGAGGAAGCCAGTGGATTAGTGAGCGTCATGTGTTCGGAAAGGGTATTCATCCCTTTAATTTGTAAGTAATAGAGCAGGTTACTGAAAAAAGAAGCGGATATTGCCGGAGCCAGCACAGAGCGGAGGGATATCAGAAAGAAAGCGTTAGACAGCATGAGCTTAGGATCCAAATCTTCTACTACATATACACCGAAGGCTATGAAAAGAGTCATCATCCCCGTTTCAGTGCTTCGGTTTCTACCATCATGCCTGCGCGGAGGCTTTTCATCTCTTCGGGAGTGGCGTCGTCCAGCTCGATGCGAACGGGAATGCGTTGCTGCACTTTGACGAAGTTGCCGGCGGAGTTATCAGTCGGAACCAGGGCGTACTTGGAATCGGTTGCTTCGGATATAGCGGTAACTGTGCCGTGAAAGATATGCCCGCGGAAAGCATCGACCTTGATGCGTACTTTCTGCCCGATGTAGATGTGGGAAATCTGCGTTTCTTTGTAGTTGGCGGTGATCCATTTGTCGTTGCCCCGTACAAGATGGGAGATGGTTTGCCCGGCTTGTACGAATTGTCCCGGTTCGAGGGTGCGGCGCCCTATATATCCGTTGTAAGGAGCGGTGACTATCGTATAAGAGAGATTCAATTTTGCCATATCCAGATCCGCTTCTTTGCGAAGGATATTCGCTTCGATACCGGTGGATTTCTTGCTTGTTTCGGAGTATTGGGATTTTGCCGCTTCCTTTTGTTGCAGCAGGGCCTGATAGCGTGCTTGGGTTGCTTCGTAGGCGGTTTTTATCTGTTCATATTGTTGCTGGCTGACGGATTCTTCGGCAAGCAGGTTGGCATAGCGGCGATAATCTTGTTCCTGCTGCCAGAGCTTGGCCTTGGTTTCTGCAATGTTGGCTTCCTGAATGGCTACATTTACTTGCGAGGTCTGAATGCCGGAGCTTAATACGTCTTTTGCACCTTTCGCATCCATCAGGGCAGCTTCCGCATCCTTTACTTTGATGAGATATTCCCGGTTGTCAAGAATGAGAAGGGTGTCTCCGGCATGCACAGGCTGGTGCTCTGTGAAGCGGACTTCCTTGATATAACCCGAAGCGCGGATATTGAGCGGAGCTATATACTGGTCTACTACGGCATCATTGGTGATTTCGTAATGAACGTATTTCCAGAAGTAATTGATCGTCCATGAAATTCCCGCTAGTGCAAGGAGGATACATACCGTATTGAGGGTGATATTCCTTATTCTTAATCTCTTCAGTTGCAGTTCAGCATCCAGCCGCACGCTGCTTGCATCCAGCAGGTCGGTGAAGATGGAAAGCTGGTTCAGGTAGCGGTTTTGCACAATCCGGTAGTTTTCTTCTGCCTGGCTGACAGAGAGCTTCAGGGCTTCTATGCGGTTCAGAGCCTCTTTATGACGGGTGCAGGCAGTTCGGATCTGAATACGGATGTTCTGCATCAGGAGTTCTTCGGCATACTTTTGAAGTTGTACCGCCTGCCGGGCTTCGTGCATCTTGTGCTTATTCTGATAAAGAGACGACAGGTTGTATGAGAGGCTGAGACCGATGTTCCAGTTGTTGTTGTACATGTCAGCCAGCGTAGTGCTGAGTGGGCGTGCAAGGGTGTTGCCCGCATGCAGTGACAGACTGGGAAGGTAGTTTGCTTTAGTCAGCCGGATATCGTTTTCTGCCAGCAGGGTTTGTTGGCGGACAATCTGCATACCCGGATAGTTGTTGTAGGCTAATTGTACATACGTATCATAATCAGACACACTGACGGCGGTATACAGTAAAGTAGTGTCCGGTGCTATCAGCTGTGATTCGTCCAGTCCCAGCAGAATATCGAGTTGCTGCGAAGCTATGGAGATGCTGTTGTCGGCTTCCTGATAGGTCAGGCGGTCGTTGGTCAGTTGCAGTTCACTGCGGATTTCATCATTGTGGGTGACTATGCCTTCTTTTTTCATCCGGCGGATATCTTTCAGTCGGTGTTCGGACTCTTCGATGTTGCGTGCCAGCACTTCCCGCTGCTTGTAGTAACTGAAAAGCGTCATGTACTGTTGCAGCAGTACCAGCTTGATTTCGGCTTCATTGTCGGCACTGGTCAGGGCGGCTATTTGTTTTTTAAGTTCGGCCTGATGTATTTGGGCTTGTATCCTTCCTCCCTGGTAGAGAGGTTGCGTCAGGTTGATGTTATAGTTTTGTGACTAGTCCGGCGTTTCGGGGCGCGTGGGATGTGAAAGTCCCCGCTGAAAGATGACGGGTTGGCCTATGATTCCGGTGCTGGCACCTACTTGGATATCTGGCAATCGGTTTGTGTATGCAGACTTCTTTTGGTCGTTATAAATAACCTCTTGTAGTTTGCTCTTTTTAAGTTGAAGACTGTTTTCTGTGCCCAGACGGAAAAACTCGTTTACGGATAATAGATGAGCATTCTCCTGAGCGGTTAGCCACAACGGAGCTACAGCAAATATGTGAATGAGTAAGAGGCGAAGATAATTAGAATTGGTTGAATATCTCATAGAGTGTCTCTAGTTGATTGGAACATGCGTATAGGTTCTCTATTCCCATCAGTTGGCCCGTCTGGGTATAAAAATCCTTGATGAGCGGGCGTACACGGTCGGATATCTCTTCTCCTGCGGGAGTGAGGTACACAAGTCGGTTACGGCGGTCGTTAGGGTCTTCTTGGCGCATGATCCAGCCTTTCTTTTCGAGGTTTGCCATCAGATTAGTCATGCAGGCTTTGTCTTTGGCTGTTTTTTCGGCTAATGCCTGCTGGCTGATTCCTTGTTCCTGCCACAGGGAACTCAATACTTGTAACATTTCAAAGGTGATATCTATGTTATTGCGTTTCAAAACGCGTTGCAGAGCTTGGCGGAATGCCATGCGGGTCTTCAGTATTAGTAAGATTAGCCCTCGGGATGAATTGTAATTCTCCATTGCTACGTTGCTTTTTATTTTTCGGGCACAAATGTAGAGCTTTTTATCGAAATTAGTCAAATGTTTGACTAATATTTGTGAGGGGAGATTTGGAAGAAAGATTAGAGAATATACTTTTATGAATAAAGAAAGGGCATAGAAAGCTAATTTCTATACCCTTCTGTTATAATTGAAATACGATTTATAATTCGATCACCAATGATTCTCTTGGTCCCATTGTCAGCGATTCACCGAATGCAACTGTCTTTCCGCTGAGAATATCTTTTCCTTGTTTGGAATCTTTCAATATTTCTTTGTAGAATTTCAAAGGAACAGTAGTTTCGGCATCTGTACCATTCAGCATTACGAATACGGTTTTACCTTTGTGCTGGCGGGCATACGCATAAACACCATTCTGTACCATGAATTGCACCATGCTACCTTTGGCGATAACATCATTTCCTTTACGCCAGTTTAATAAGGTCTTGTAGAAGTTATAACATTCGTTCTGTATCTTACTGCGTCCTGCGGCTGTCAGTGCAGTTGCTGTATCGTCAGTCCATCCGCCGGGGAAGTCTTTACGAACGTATCCGTCACTCTTGCTTTTCACACCGTTCATCATGATTTCCGTACCATAATAAAGTTGCGGAATGCGGCGGGTGGTAAGTAGCAAGGTAGAAGCTTGTTTCAGCATTGGCAGATTGTCGCCTTCACCCAGGAAGCGGTCGGTATCATGGTTTTCGATAAATGCCAGTACGGAAGCCGGGTTGGGGTAGAGGAAGTCGTATACGAAGTTATTGTATACGCGATCCAGACCTTTGAACCATGTTTCGGTCTGCTCGTTTTTGGCAGTGTTGATTTTATCGAAGAAGCTGAAGTCCATAACGGTTTTCAGGTTACTGTTCTTCGGGGCAGAGAGTTTGGAATCCATTTGCCACCAGGCTGTATAAGCCGGTTCGGTAACCCAGGTTTCGCCTACGGTGTTGTAGTTGGGGTATTCTTCGTTCAGCTCTTTCATCCAGTTACTCATGGCGTCATAGTCGGCATACGGATAAGTGTCCATACGGATACCGTCAATATTGGCGTATTCAATCCACCAAAAGCTGTTCTGTACCAAGTAGCGATATACGTGTGGGTTCTTTTGGTTAAGGTCTGGCATAGCGGTGACAAACCAACCATCGTTCATCTGGTCGAAATCGTATTGTGAAGTATAAGGGTCAACGTGCGGAGTCAATTTGAAAGAAGTCTGCACGAAATTCTTTTCATGATCGGGATTGTTGAACCAGTCTTTAGACGGCATATCTTTAATCCATGGATGCTCTACACCGCAATGGTTGAAGATCATATCCATTACAATCTTGATGCCGCGGTCGTGGCATTTGGATATCAGTTGCTGATACTCTTCGTTGGTACCGAAACGTGGATCAACTTTATAGTAATCGGTAGTAGCATAGCCGTGGTACGAACCGCCGGTCATGTTGTTTTCCAGTACCGGAGTGAACCAAAGGGCAGTTACACCCAAGTCGGAGAAGTAATCCAAATTTTGCTCGATACCTGCAAGGTCGCCACCATGACGGGCGTTCGGATCGTTGCGGTCTACTTTGTATTCAGCCATGCCGGGGATTTGGTCATTGTCCGGATTACCGTTTGCGAAACGGTCGGGCATCAACAGGTAGAGGGCGTCGGAAGCATCAAAACCTTTGTGTTCACAGCTTTTTTTGCTGCGTGCTTTCAGTTCATACTCTTTGACGATTTTCTTTTTGCCTTGTACAAAAGTGAGAGCTACTTTACCGGGTTTCACATCTTTCTCCAGTCTCAGGTAGACAATCAGGTAGTTCGGGCTTTCCAGCTTGACTGTGCTGCTCAAAGAAACACCGGGATAGTTGACAGTAACGGAAGAGTTACCGATGTCTTCACCGTAGACCATAAGTTGGAGTTCGGGATTTTGCATTCCGGCGTACCAAAACGGAGGGTCGATTTTGTTTACGTTCATAGCTGCATACGTACTAAGGGAAAGTAAAAACGTTCCCAGGATAAGGAATAATTTTTTCATGATATTAGCTTTTCGTTATTATATCCGTATTTTGGTGCTAATATAAGCAAATAGCGGAGAAAGCTGCCGCTACTCCGCTATTATATACTTTATAATGTTATGCAAACGTTTTCAATGAATTAGCTACGAGCTACAAGTTACGAGCTACAAGTGGTTTGCTGTGTAATAGCGCAGCTACTCGTAGCCTGTAGCTTGTAACTTGTAGCTTGTCACTTATTCGCTTTCCCTTGAAAGAAGTCATCCACTTTCTTTTTCTCGCGAAGATCTTTCAGCCAAGTTTCGGCTGCACCATAATAAGTACTTAAGCCTAATATTACATTTCCTTTATCATCTGTTTCGGGTTGCTCACTGCTGTTTTTGGGACGCGTTTTAAGGAAAGCCTCCAGACAACGTTCTGTATTCTTTTTATCTTTCAACTGATATTGGTAAACATATGCCATGTCATACAAGAGCTTATGATTTTCTATATCATATTTATCATATCTGTCTTGCATCGTTTTGATTTGCTCTTTAGGCATTAGTGCCATTTTATAGCAGTCTGTGAGGCCAACATAGAGGCGTACCATAGCGCTATCGGGTGGGGTAGCATATGCCACAGCTTCTTCCAGATATGCAACTCCTTGATCCTTCCATGACGTTTTGGAACAGGAGCGTCCTAAATAATATAGCAGATTCACATTACGCTTATCATATTGCCGAGCTACTTCCAGTATATCATGTGCTTCATAAAACTTTTCTACTGCATAATAACTGACTCCTAAATAGTAACAGGTGGTAAATGTACTGTCCCCTAGGCTTAGTAACTGTTCGTATCTCTGTATTGCGGTCTGATAATCTTTCATCAGGCAGTATGCCAATGCATTTTGTTGGTTTACAACAACGTTTGTACTGTCTATTTGGCGGTATTTTTCAGTAGCTTCTATAGCATAATTATAAAATGCTCCTTCGATGTGTAGTCTTGCTGCTTTCGCAGCAGCCAGAAAATCGTTGGGATATTTTTCCTGTATGTTTTCATAGCATCCTAATGCTGCTAAAATGTCATCTACCCCTTCAAAACTTTGAGCTTGTAGGTGTAATGCAACAGCCGAGCTATCTGTTTCTGTAAGTAGACTGCTCTCTCCCAATGCTTCATCGAATTTTCGCTGATTCAGTAATAGAGTAATGTATTGAATACGGGCATATTTATTATCCGGATTCAGGTCTACTGCCTTTTGGTAATATTTCAATGCCTGTTTGTTTTTTAATAATGACTTGCAGCACTCTGCTGCTTCAATATAAGCTCGTGGATTCAGAGAATCTTGCAATATGACTTCCTCGTATACTTGCAGCGCTTCCCTGTTATTACCAAGACTTTTCAGAGCTTTCCCTTTTTGATAGAGTAAGGGGATAGTCAGCGTCTCCTTATCTATAAGCGTCAATACCGTTTCATAATCATAGTTTGCCATTGCTTCCTGAATAGGGTTGGTATTTTGTGCCATCAGCAATGAAGAGGCACTGAAAAAGAGTAGAATAAAGAGTTTTCGCATAGTCTTTTTATCTTTTAAGTATTGCTTAATTGGCTGCAAGTTACTAAAAAGATTTTCTTTACGAAATATTCGTAGCATCTTTTAGATAGATTAACGAATAAAAATAGCGCCCCTTCAACCGAAGGAGCGCTAAAATATACCGGATGTTTTGAATGGTAAAGATACCACTCAACGCACATGTCTTTTACATCAAGAATCCCAGCAAGATACCGGCAGCTACTGCTGAACCGATTACACCTGCAACGTTCGGACCCATGGCGTGCATCAGCAGGTAGTTTGTAGGATCATATTCCAGACCTACTACCTGAGAGATACGTGCTGAATCAGGTACGGCAGATACACCTGCATTACCGATCAACGGATTAATCTTATTATCCTTCTTCAGGAAGAGGTTGAATATCTTCACGAAGATGACACCTGAAGCGGTAGCAATCACGAATGATAATGCACCCAGACCGAAGATCTTGATAGAGTCAAGCGTCAGGAATTCAGAAGCCTGAGTAGAAGCACCTACTGTCAAACCTAATAAGATAGTAATTGTATCAATCAGCGGACCGCGTGCCGTTTCAGCCAAACGACGGGTTACACCACTTTCTTTCAACAGGTTACCGAAGAACAGCATACCCAACAAAGGCAGACCGGACGGAACAAGGAAACAAGTCAGCAACAAACCGATAATCGGGAAGATTACTTTCTCCGTGTGAGAAACTACGCGTGGCGGTTTCATACGGATCAGACGTTCGTGCTTGTTGGTCAATAGGCGCATGATAGGCGGCTGGATTACCGGTACCAACGCCATGTACGAATAGGCTGATACCGCAATTGCACCCATCAGGTTAGGGGCCAGCTTGGATGAAAGGAAGATAGCCGTCGGACCGTCAGCACCACCAATGATACCGATTGCACCGGCTTGCATAGGATCGAAACCTATTTCCAAAGCAATCATGTAAGCACCGAAGATACCAAACTGAGCAGCAGCACCGATCAGTAACAATTTAGGATTGGATATCAGAGATGAGAAGTCCGTCATGGCACCAATGCCCAGGAAGATGAGCGGCGGATACCATCCAGAGGTTACTCCCTGATACAGGATGTTAAGCACAGAACCTTCTTCATAG
Organism: Bacteroides sp. MSB163; assembly: GCF_036416795.1. NCBI lineage: Bacteria > Pseudomonadati > Bacteroidota > Bacteroidia > Bacteroidales > Bacteroidaceae > Bacteroides > Bacteroides maternus. The sequence goes on from NZ_CP143867.1 coordinate 3,414,109, forward strand.
ATGCCGACTTTCAATCCGGCTTCCATGTTAAAGGGGATATTACCGATCAGCATACCGAATCCTATAGGAATCAGCAGCATCGGTTCAAATTCCTTGGCTACCGCCAAGTATATGAAGAACAAACCTACCAGGATCATAACGACGTGGCCTACCGTTGCATTGGCAAAACCCGTGTACGTCCAGAAGTCGGCAAGATTGTTTCCTATAAATGTGATAAATTCTCCCATATTATTCAATAATTACAAGGTCATTACCTTCGAGAACGGAATCTCCTTTATTTACGTTGATTGCAGTGATTGTACCGTCTTTGTCGGCATTGATATTGTTTTCCATCTTCATGGCTTCAAGGATAATGATGGTCTGTCCTCTCTTCACTGCATCACCTACTTTGACTTTGATGTCTAGGATAACACCCGGAAGTGGTGACTTCACACCTGATTTGCCTGTAGAGGGAGCAGCCGGCTTCACTACCGGAGTCGGAGCAGGAGCCGGAGTGGTAGGACGTGTTACCGGTTTAACAACCACTTTCGGTGCCTTTTCCATTTCTACCTTGTAGGGAGTACCGTTCACTTCTACATGAGCGATATTTTCGTCGATATCTCCAATGGTAACTTTATATGTATTACCGTTGATTTTATATTTATATTCTTTCATTGTTTTATCAATTTATAGGTGGTTACTTTTTCAGAGGAGTTTCACGCAATGTGTAAATCTTCGAACTCCATGGTGAATAGCTGCGTTTTACACGGGTGATAGTAAGAACGGTGTCTTCCACATCGTGTACATCGCTTTGCATCTCGTGCATGGCCATGGCAATAGCAGCAAATATCTCTCCCGGAGCTTCGCCCAGTTTCTTTTCTTTGGCTTCTTGTTTGTCAGTAATACCTTTAGCCTTCATTGCATTACGTTTGCTGAGGCTTACAGATGCTTTGCCAACAATCTTGAAAGCAATGAAAAGCAGAATCAAACCGCAAAATACTACACTCATGGCAGAAATAGACATACCGATACCATTGCTGTCATGCTCTTCGAATTTCTCCATCTTGGCATTGCTGTCGATGGTTTTGTTGTTAGTACTCGGAGTTACGTATTTCTCTGCACTACCGTCTTTAACTTCCCATTGAGAAGCAGCATCACTTACACGTCCGTAAGATTGATTGGTCTTCAATACTCCGGCAGGGATAGTAACTTGATCAATCAAGTTACGGCCAGAATCAAATAAGCCGATCCAATTCTCTTTTTCTGGGTCCAATGTGAAGTTTGTATGGAATGTACCACGTCTTGGTTCTCCGTCTGCCCAGAATAATGAGTGCTGACGTGGTTTTACCAAAGTCAATACATCACCTTTGGGGATGAAGTAAGTAGTAGTGTCACCGGGTTGGCTGCTTGCCCTTAATAAGCATGCTGCGAGGTCGGCACTACCATATGATCTATTGAATATTTCAATCCATGCGCTGTGCAAGCCGTAATCGTCCTGATAATTACCTTCGTTGGTAATCAGTACTTCATTTAGCAGCAGCTTATTGTTCGATCTTTTCTCTCCGCAGGAAGAGCAGACACCTAACACCAGCAGCAAGGTAAAGAATATTCCGATTTTTGTCTTATTCATATAACTTGATTTTTTTGAGTTGACAAGGGAACAAGGTTACGAGTTGACAAGGCAGCCTTGTATCTTGTTTCTTGTGACCTTGTCTACTGGGTTTTACAAAGGAATATTACCATGCTTCTTAGCCGGGTTAGTCAGTTTCTTAGTCTGCAACTGTTGCAAGGCGCGGATAATGCGGAAACGTGTGTTACGCGGTTCAATCACATCATCGATGTAACCATACTTGGCTGCATTATAAGGATTAGCAAACAGCTTGGTGTATTCAGCTTCTTTTTCTGCCAGGAATTGAGCAGGATTTTCCTGTTCCTTAGCTTCGCGGGCATACAATACCTCAACGGCACCGGCACCACCCATAACGGCAATTTCAGCAGTAGGCCATGCGTAGTTCATGTCACCGCGGAGTTGCTTACAACTCATTACGATGTGTGAACCACCGTAAGACTTACGCAATGTAACTGTTACCTTAGGTACAGTGGCCTCACCGTAAGCGTACAACAACTTAGCACCGTGCAGAATTACCCCATTGTATTCCTGGCCTGTTCCCGGAAGGAATCCCGGAACGTCTACCAATGAAACGATAGGAATATTGAAAGCATCGCAGAAACGAACGAAACGACCACCCTTACGGGATGCGTTGCTGTCGAGCACACCTGCCAGATACTTCGGCTGGTTGGCAACGATACCTACGGACTGTCCGTTGAAACGTGCGAAACCGATAATGATATTCTTTGAGTAATCTTTCTGAACTTCGAGGAACTCACCGTTGTCAACGATAGCAGCAATTACTTCGTACATGTCATACGGCTTGTTCGGGCTATCGGGGATGATTTCATTCAGAGAATCTTCCAGACGGTCGATAGGATCGGTGCAATCTACGTAAGGAGCTTCTTCCAGGTTGTTCTGAGGAATGTAGCTCAACAGTTTACGCAGCAAAGCCAAACCTTCTTCTTCAGTCTTGGCAGTGAAGTGAGTTACACCTGATTTAGTCGAGTGAACACTTGCGCCACCCAGATTTTCCTGAGTTACGTCTTCACCCGTTACAGTCTTCACCACCTTCGGACCGGTAAGGAACATATAAGAAGTACCTTCCATCATCAACGTGAAGTCTGTCAGTGCAGGAGAGTAAACAGCACCACCGGCACAAGGACCGAAGATACCTGAAATCTGCGGGATAACACCTGATGCCAGGATGTTGCGCTGGAAGATTTCAGCATAACCTGCCAAAGCATTGATACCTTCCTGGATACGTGCACCACCCGAGTCGTTGATACCGATACAAGGAGCACCCATTTTCATAGCCTGATCCATAATCTTACAGATCTTCAGAGACATCGTTTCAGACAAAGAACCGGCAGAAACCGTAAAGTCCTGTGCGAACAGATAGACCAAACGACCGTCGATAGTACCGCAACCGGTAACAACACCATCACCGGGATAGTGTTTCTTTTCCATACCGAAGTTGGTACATCTGTGCTCTACAAACATATCCATTTCTTCGAAACTACCTTCGTCGAGAAGCATGGCTATACGCTCACGAGCTGTATATTTACCTTTCTCATGCTGTTTGGCAATCGCTTTTTCACCACCACCCAGACGTGCTGCTGCGCGGCGATCTATAAGCTCTTTAATCTTTTCAAGTTGATTACTCATTTTATTAAATATAATGGGTTAATACTATTTTTTTATTGTGAATTATGAATTACAAATGACGAACTGCCTGTAAAATAAGTAATTCGTCATTCCTAATTTCGTAATTAGTGCATATTATTCCGGCTTTTCGCAAAGTTCTGTCAATACACCCAGTGTTGATTTCGGGTGTAAGAAAGCAATGTTCAGACCTTCAGCACCTTTGCGTGGAGCCTTGTCGATCAGGCGAACACCTGCCGCTTCTACTTCAGCCAATGCGTTAGCTACACCGTCTTCAATAGCAAATGCCACGTGATGAACGCCTGCACCTTTGTTTTCGATGAACTTAGCAATAGTACTTTCGGGAGAGGTCGGTTCGAGAAGTTCGATTTTAGTGTCACCAACTTTCAGAAAAGCGGTTTTAACTTTCTGGTCTTCTACAGTTTCGATGTTGTAGCATTTCAGACCCAATACGTTCTCGTAATACGGCAGGGCTTCTTCAATGCTCTTTACGGCAATGCCCAGATGCTCAATGTGTGAAATCTTCATAACTATATTTATTAATGTTGGTATAATGTCTTAATTAAAGGCATAAAACAGCACAAAGAAAGAGATTTCTTCCTTAATAAAGAAATTTTTCGTCAATTAATTATTGGATATTTGAAGTTTAGAAAGTTTTTTTTAGACTTCTGTTCAGAAGTCGAGCAACAGGCGGACATTAATCTGACGGGATGTCAGGTAATTGGGTACTGCAAACTGGTTATTTCGGGTGTCTGTCACCCAATAATAGGAGTTGACGTTACTGATATTTAGCAAATTGAAAATATCAACCCCCAACCAAAGGCTGCGGATGCCGCACTGATTTTCGCGTTCATTGCGGTCGATAATACAGCGGGACATACCTATATCTACACGTCGGTAAGGGGATGTATGGAATACGGCAGCCTCGCGTCCGCTATGCGGGGGACCGAAGGGAAGACCTCCGGCAAGTGTGCCTTTCAGGTTCATTTTCCACTTGCGGCTACCGGGAAAATAGTCCGTAAAATAGAGCGAAAGACGGTAGCGCTGATCGGTGGGGCGGGGGAGCCATTGTCCGTTTATTTTCTCTTCGGTTTTCATCAGGGAGAAGCTCAGCCAGGAGTCTGTTCCGGGAACAAATTCACCGAACAGTTTCATATCGATACCGGTGGCGTAACCTTTGGAAAGGTTGCGTCCGTAATAACTGATCCGTACATTATCTATATTGTAAGGGATGAGATTGCTCAACGCTTTGTAATACACCTCCATAGAGAAGCGGAACGGGCGGTCCATGGCACGGAAATTATAGTCGCCGCCTGCCACGAAGTGCAGGGAGCGTTGCGAACGTATGTCACGGTTCAGGGATACGGTAGCTATCCCGTCCACCCGGGTGGTATCCCGGAATTCTTTATAGAACGGTGCCTGGTAATAGACTCCGGCGGCTACTCTCAGGGTGAATTTCTCATTGAATGCCGGAATCAGAGCCAGGGAGGCACGCGGACTGAAAATAAATTCTTTGTTCCAGTCCCAGTAACTGCCTCGTATGCCGGCGGTCAAGGTGAATAGTCCGGCGGTAGAGCGGAAGCGGTATGTATCTTGCAGGTAAAATCCGTATCGTTTGCTGTCCGTTTCGTTGCGTGAGCGGAGGGTGTAGAATAGTTCCGGCCCTTCGGAAGTTTGCGGCATGGAGTATCCGGCAGAGTCGCGCATTTCCCATTCGCGCATCCGGTCTTTGATGCGTTCCCGTTTGAACTCCGCACCCCATTGCAGGGAGTGGCTTTTCAGCCGGTGGCGGCCTGTGATGGAATAACTTTGCACTTCTGCGGTAAGGTAATTGCGGGCATGTTCCATGTAAGTTCCCACGCCGATGGTTTCGGAAGTTTCCTCTTCGTTGGTAGTGCCGTCTACTTGCGTTCCGCTGTCCAGGGAGTTCAGCCAGTATTGTCCGGTGATGTCGTATGTCTCCTGTTCTTTCGTGTGGAAGGCGGAGGCTTGCAGGGTCAGGCTGTTCTGTTCGTTCAGCCGGTAGGTGGCATAAGCGGTTCCAAACAGGGTGCGGAATAAATCTTTCTCCTGTCCTTCAAAATAGACTTTAAACTCGCGTACATTGCTGAGAGTGCCGAAGCGGGTGTAGCGGTCTTCCGGCTGGAAGTTATAGCGGTTTTCTGAAATATTGCCGATGACACCTATTTCCCAACGCTTCGAAGGTGTCCAGTTCAGATAAGTCTGATAGTCGATATAACGCGGGTCGTATTCTCCTTTTGTATCCAGCGTGCCGAGCAGATATTGGTTGGTTTTATAACGGATGCCGTTTGTCCAAGTTAGCTTTTTGGTGGCAATTCCTACGTATGCTGAGACTCCCAACAGGCTGACGGAGGTGCTTCCTTCCAGCCGTTCGGGTTTCTTGTAAGTGATGTCCAGCACGGATGACATCTTATCCCCGTACTTGGCCTCATAGCCTCCCGTGGAGAAGCCGACGGATTGTACCATATCGGGATTAATGAAACTCAATCCTTCCTGTTGTCCGGAACGAATCAGCAAGGGGCGGTATATTTCAATGCCGTTGACGTACACCATGTTCTCGTCGAAACTACCGCCGCGCACGTTGTATTGCGAACTGAGTTCGTTGTTGCTACTCACTCCGGCCTGTGTGGCTATCACGGCTTCTATGCTTCCGCCCGAAGCATCGGGGGCGAGGCGGTTTTGTTTGGTTTCTATCTGTTGGATGGTTCCGGTTTGCCGGCGACGCTCTGTTACGCTTACTTCGCCCAATTCAAAATTCATCGGGAGTAAGGTTATGTTCAGACTGATATTTCCCTGCGGACGTGCTAATTTTCGTTTACGGGTTTGGTATCCCAGCATGGAAAAGATGACCGTTACACTGTCCCGGCTTTCGAATTTCAGTGAATACCGTCCTTTCAGGTTGCTGACTGTGCCTATAGCTGTCCCTTCCAATCGTATTGTTGCCAATTCAATCGGATTACCATTTTCATCCGTAATCGTTCCGCCTATCTTGACTGTTTTCTGGGCAAGGGCGTGAGTGGAGAATAGTATTATAAGAGATGTCAGTAACCAAAAATGTCTCATACCTTTTCTATAACGGAGAAACTTCCCGAAACGTATATCAGGAGGTAAAAAAGAGCTTTTAACTTTGCTTCTTTATTTTTTATAGGTTAGTGTCACAAATGTTACAACTCCAATCCGGGCTTCATTCTATCTTTGCAGAAAAAATAGATTATGGAACAATTACATGCTCATGAAGTCCTTCACATGATGGAAGGCAACAGTTACTCGGAATCATCATTGAAAGAGGCAATCATCCGGAAATTCGGTGAACATCAACATTTCTATACTTGCTCGGCAGAAGATATGGATGCGGATAAATTGATAGAGTTTCTGAAAGCGAAAGGTAAGTTTATGCCTGCTGACGATGGATTTACGGTGGATATAACGAAGGTTTGCAGCCATTAAAAACGTTTGAATACACATCTACAATAAAACAATTCGTACCTTTGTAGCCGAATGCAATATTGAAACTATGGGAATTGTAATAGGAATAGACGTTGGCGGAAGTACTACAAAAATTGTAGGAATCAACGGAGAACAGATACAGTCACCGATGTTTATTACTGCGACTGATCCGGTTACTTCTTTGTTCGGGGCTTTCGGGAAGTATATCTATGATAACGGTATTCAGCTTTCGGATATAGAGCAAGTGATGCTGACAGGTGTGGGTAGTGCATTTGTAGATAGTCCATTGTATGGTTTACCCACGGACAAAGTCGATGAATTTATAGCCAATGGATTGGGAGCACGTCATGCTACGGATATTGATCAGCTGATTGTGGTAAGCATGGGAACGGGTACTTCTTTCGTAAGAATCAACGGAGAAAAGATAGAGCATATTGGTGGTATGGCAATTGGCGGAGGTACTTTGCAGGGACTTTCCCGCTTGTTGCTGAAGACGAATGATTTCAGGCAGATTGCAGCAATTGCCGAGAAAGGCGACGTTACCCGTGTAAACTTACAGATCGGAGATATTTGCAATCGTCCTTTGCCGGATCTTCCGGTGCATGCCACTGCTTCGCTGTTCGGAAAAGCGGATAGCAACGCTTCGCAGGAAGATATTGCAAAAGGGATTATTTATATGGTGCTGCAAACGATAGGTGGTGCAGCAGTGTTGTCTGCGCTGAATGGTCCTATCAAAGATTTTGTCTTGATTGGTAATCTTACTAAATTTCCGCAGTGCCATGAGGTTTTTCCGAATATGGAAAAGATATATGGAGTACGCTTCCATATTCCACAATATGCGGAATATAGGACGGCGATAGGGGCGGCACTGGCGTATATCAGGAAGAACGCTTGATTATCCGGGTTCGTGCGTCTCCGTAGGACCTTTATGTCATTTCCGTGCTATCTCCGTAATTCGTCCGTATCTGCTCCGTACCAACTCCGTGTCGGCTCCGTATCAGCCCTCTTCTATAGGACACGGAGTTGATACGGAGCAGATACGGTTCCGGTATAGTTTTGAAACATCGCATCTGATTACGTAAATAATAATCTTGTCACTGATTTCCGTGATAAATATTCTTCACTCGGAAAGAAATAAAACTTGAAGTGCTTTTTATTTTTGGAAATTTCTTTCTGATAAAGAAATTTATTCTACATTTGCAGATGAAGTCAGGTCTGTTATAGCGATAAACGGCAAATATGACTTTATGTTTTAAGAAAAAACGCAAGAAGCGAAAAGTTATTATCCCCTTCTCTCGAATCTGGAAAATTCAAATGCCGTGGGATGATAGCAACAGTTTCTTCACGTCTATGTTATATATATAGGCGTGAGGGCTGTTGTCTATTACGGCATTAGGCATTTTCCAGAGCCTGAGAGAAGAATAGACAATAACAGTCCTCACGCTTTCTTTATATAATAACCCCGTTGACAGAGGACAGACGGAAAAATAAAGAAAAACACGTATGACAAACAGTACTATTGCACGTTTGTTGCCGGTGGGATTACTATTGCTATTCCTGCTTGTTGTTCCGCACTCCGCTACGGCACAAAACAAAATTCAAGTGACTTCTTTTCAGCGTATGGAGACAGACATTACAGCACGTATCACTGCTCCGCAGAGGGATCAGAACAGTGAAATCTGCGCTCTTATCCGTATTGTTACTACTGAAAAAGACTTTATGTTTGAACCGGATGCCCTTGGTATTGTGGCGCGAGAGAATAAGCCGGGAGAAATCTGGCTCTATGTTCCCCGTGGGGCACGACGCATTTCTATCATGCACGAGAAGTATGGCGTACTCCGTAATTATTTCTATCCTGACCTGATTGAAAAGGCGACAGTCTATGAAATGGAACTTAGTGCGGGGGATGAGGCTAAGGAGATGGCTGTTGATACAAATATGCAACTTGTCGTTATGCGTCCCGAACCTGCCATTGCGGATATTTATATTGATGACGAAAAGATGCCGACGGAGAAAGGATTGTTTACTGCTACGATGAAGAAAGGGACGCATACTTATCGGGTGGAAGCCCCCATGTATGCTCCTGAAGCTGGAATTATAGATTTGGGTAGTGAACAAAAGATTATGAGTGTTGCTCTGAAACCTCGTTTTGGCTATCTGGAAGTTTTTTCTTTGCCGGAGCAGGATGCGAAAGTCTATATTGACAACGAACTTGCCGGAGAAACGCCTTATAAGAGTGACCGTATGCCATTGAAAGATTATCAGGTTCGTGTGGAGAAAGAGTTCTTTTTCTCTATGGATAGCACCATCGTTATCACTGCCGGAGAAACAAGTAGCCTTACCTTTAAGATGAAATCCACCATTAAACCCAAAGAACCTCGCCGTACATTAGTTATGCTTGAAGCCGGTTGGCATCCTTCGCAGACCTCTTTCGGGGCTATGGTGGGTTTTGTGGCTAAAAATGGTGCCTACGTTCGCTTCCGCAGTGACTTTGGTTCGGTTTCCGCCGATTTGGAGTGCGACGATACGGGAGCCCTGACCGGTGGAGGAAATGGTACCCCTTATTATAAAGAAGGCGTGACACAGAAAGCGCGTATGTCTGTTACCGCAGGATACATGCGCAGGATAGCCAAACCGCTTTATGCTTATATCGGTGCAGGTTATGGAAGCCGTACTCTGGCTTGGGAAACAGTTGAGGATGAATTGGTAAAGAATACCGATCATTCAGCCACCGGTGTAGCCGCAGAAATCGGTGCTATCGGGCGTTTCGGCAAATTTGCCGTTTCAGTGGGTTGTCAGACTGTGAACTTTAAATATATGGAATTAAGTGCCGGTATTGGTTTCTTCTTCTAAATTGATTATTTACCATTCATTGTTAAAGGTATGAAAAAACTACAATATTTATTATTATGCACTCTGTTGCTGTTGATGACAGCGTGCGAGAAAGATACGGAACCTTCAAATTTCGCCCCCGGCTTGAGTACGGGTGCGGTGTCGGATATTTATCGGGTAGGTGCTACACTTTCAGGTGGCGTGCAGAAGTCCGAAGGAACGTTGATAAAAGATTGCGGCATTCTTTATTCTGAATTACAAAGTATGGCAGAGTATACAGAGGTAAAGGTTGATATCGGAGAAGCGTCTTCTTTTAGTGTTCCTTTGCAAGGGTTGAGCCCGGGAAAGACGTATTACTACTGCGCGTATGCCAGTAGTGGTTACAGCATAGCGAAAGGTGAGGTGAAGAGTTTCGCTACTACTGAGAGTAATGCGCCGGTATTCGGTGATTTACAGGTTGGCGCTAAGAATGAAAAGAGTTTCACAGTGTCGGCCACGATTATTGACGAGGGTGGCAGTGACTTGATTCTTCGTGGATTCTGCTGGAAACCGGCGGATGGCAACAGTCCCACAGTGGAGGATAATGTGAGCAATGTGGCTCTGGAAGCCGCAGCCTTTATTTCTAAAATCAATGACCTGACGCCGGGTAAAGAATATGTTGTATGTGCTTATGCTATCAACGCCAAGGGAGTAGGTTACGGAAAAAGCGTAACTGTTACAACTAACACTTCTACTGTGCCGGTGGTATCCAGCATCATACCGACTGATTCTACAGATACCAGTGTACAGGTAGAGGTGCGTATATTGAGTCGGGGAGAGACAGCGTTGACAGAAAAGGGCTTCTGTTGGAGTTCGGAAAGTGAGGTGCCTACCACTGCAAACTTGAAAAAGATTGTTGAGGGGGATGAGGAGACATTCAGCGCTATTATCAGTGATCTGAAGCCCGAAACAACTTATTATATACGTGCGTATGCGGTGAACGGACAAGGTGTGGGGTACGGAGACGTGTTTAAGTTTACTGCAAAGAAAGTCGATGTTCCAATATTGACAACTCTACGCGTGAGCACGTCAGATGTTTTTGTCACTGCTTTTGCACAAGTGACAAATGGAGTTTTAATTAGTCATCATGGTTTTGAGTGGACTGTTGATAAAGAGAATTTCCTGCCGGACAAATTGGGAGATAAGACTTCAAATGTAGATGTACATTTGAACGCAACCTACGATGAGGCTGATGGAACCTTTAATGGTGACATTAACGAGTTGGAGCCCAATACGACTTATTATGTACGTGCTTTTGCTTTTTCGCGTGAGGATAATGTGCTTGGACTTGGAAATATCATAGAGTTTAAAACAAAAGAAGGGATTCCGGAGGTGCTTGGAGTTACAGTGACTGACATAAAAGAAACTTCCGCTATTGCTTCCTCCAAATTTATTCCTCATAAGAACGGAACTACTGTTTCGCGGAGAGGCTTCTTTTATGGAATAACTTCTACACCAGCGATTGATGGTACGGAGCTAACGTCTTCTTCGGAAGGAAACGATATCGTGGCTGCTATTAGCGGGCTGACGCCGAATACTACTTATTATATAGTGCCTTATGTGGATTATTCTAATGGTAAAATTTTTGGTAAACAGGATACTTTTAGAACTTTGGTTGCTACAACGGCTCCGGCGGTGGGTATGACGACTGTTAGCGATATTGGTGAAAATACCGCTTCCGCATCTGCCGAGATTACATCGGATGGCAATCTGGCAATTACGGAGAAGGGCTTTTGTTATAGTATGACTAATATGATGCCTACTATAGCGGATAGTAAGGTAACCTCTTATTCGGAAGGTACGGGTATTACTGCCGATTTGGTTGAACTTAATTCTGCGGCAGACTATTATATACGCGCTTATGCTATAAATGAAAAAGGGATAAGTTATGGTGCGGTACAGAAGTTCTCTACAAACCCGCCTGAACAAGTTATGTTTGCTCCTACTGTAGGTGAAACAACAATCAGTAATGTTGGTGAACACTCTGTATCTGTTTTTGCCACTATCTTTTCTGATGGAGGGACAGTTGTTACGGAGAAAGGGTTTTGCTATAGTGCTACTAGCGTGATGCCTACCGTATCAGATCATAAAGTGACTTCATCTGCAGAAGACATGGATATTGCGGCGGATTTGACAGGTTTGTCTGCCGGAACAAAGTATTACGTCCGTGCTTATGCGGATAATGGAATAGGAATAGGTTATGGAGATGTAAAGGAGTTCACAACAGAAGCGGAAATAAAAGAACCGAATGTGGACGATATAGAATCACCCGATAAAAATTAGAAGGAATTATGAAACAGATAAAAATATCATGTATAGTAATGCTCGTTTGCCTTTGGGTATCTACGAGCGTATGGGCACAGGAGACAATTCATGTTGAAACGGAAGGTACTTTGCCGGCTTTGATTGGAGATAAGAAAGAAACTGTGGAGAACCTTACATTGACGGGAAGGCTGAATGGGACGGATATTAAATGTATTCGGGAGATGACGGCATTAAGAATTCTTGATATGAGAGATGTCGGTATAGTTGAAGGAGGAGACAGTTATGTAACTGTAAGCCCTGGGACAATAACAAAGTCCTGTTTTACGAAAGATAATACGATTACAGAGTATATGTTTTACAATCTTGGATTAGAAAAAATAGTTTTGCCGGAAAGCGCGGTGAATGGAGCTGGGGCTTCGGCTTTTTCTGATCTTACAAATTTGGAAGCTGTAGTGTTGCCACCCGGCCTGGTTGGAAGTATTGATAGCAAAGCCTTTTATAATTGTAAGAATCTTACTTCTGTTGATATTCCTAAAGGAGTCACGGAGTTCGGATATGCGGCATTTGGTGAGTGCTCTAATCTGGAAACAATAGATATGCCCGATTATATGATTGACTTAGGAATTAACACATTTAATAATTGCCGTAAACTTAAATCAATAAGGGTGCCGGAAGGAGTGACAGTAATAGAGGGATATCAATATCATTTTGGATATGTGGATGGTACTTTTAATGGCTGTACCAGTTTGGCAAATGTTGTGCTGCCTCAATCTTTGACAACAATAGAGGCAAATGCTTTCTCTAAGTGTGTCAGTTTGGTTACTATTAATTGGCCTGAAAAACTGGAAAAGATCGGTAGTGGAGCATTTAGGGGGACAGGTATAACTTCTGTTGTGCTTCCCGGTTCTGTTAAGGATATAGGTGGTGACTGTTTTATGGATTGTGTAGGCATAACTTCTATTACGCTTCCCAGTTCAGTAGAGAATATAGGTTCTGCATGTTTTATGAATTGTGCAAATCTTGAAGAACTGACACTGCCGGATAAATTAACTTCTATTCAGGGGAGTTGTTTTAGTAATTGCATAAAATTGGGAGAAGTTCATATCCCTGATAATGTGACAATGATTGAGAACGAAGCTTTTCAGGGTTGTACATCGTTAGTTTCACTTATTATGGGAGATAAAGTTACTATGATTGGTCGTGGAGCATTTGCTAATTGTACCTCTTTATCGACTGTAAAATTATCTGCTATGCTCAAGGAATTCCTTTCTGAATCCAGTAGTTTTTTTACTGGTACTATGGGAGCTTTTCAGAAGTGTGAGAGCTTGCGTGAGATAGAATTACCTGCATCATTGGATTCTATAGGGCCATACACATTCGCAGGCTGTGAAAACTTAACGTCCATAATAATTCCCGAGAATGTGAAAAGTCTGCAAGGGGTCTTCTTGCAATGTACAAGTTTAAAAGACGTGACTCTTCCCAAGACTTTGGAAAGTTTGCATTGTTCATTTACAAAATGTTCTTCTTTACAGGAGATTGTCGTTCCTGATGGTGTAACAACTATTGATGGAGCATTTTATAACTGTAACTCTTTGGAAAGGGTGACGTTGCCAAAGCAATTGAAAAGAATTTCTCATGGACATGGGAAGGAATTCATAGGGGGATCCTATGAGTATCTTCCTACCTTTGAAGGTTGTAGTTCTTTGCAGGTCTTGGAAATACCGGAAAGTGTTGATAGTATAGGATATTCTTCCTTCAATAATTGCACGAATTTGCAAACGATAAACATTCCGGATCAAGTAAAGTATATTCCTTTTCGAACATTCTTTGGTTGTTCTCAGCTTGCTGATATTAGCCTTCCCACTCAATTAATTTCAATAGAAAAAGAGGCTTTTTGGGGATGCAACAGTCTAAAAACAGTGGTGATACCTGCTAATGTCGGTGAAATAGGTGACGAAGCATTTCGGGCATGTACTAATCTGATGAGTGTGAATGTTCCTTCTTCTGTTACAAGTATAGGAAGTGGAGTGTTTCAGGAGTGTTATAATTTGGGAAGTTTGATATGGGATACGGAATTGGGGATGAAAGAAAATATGCTGACTACCGAGCATAGAAATAATTGCTTGATTTATGTTTCTGAACAGACGGTTATTCCTTCCGAATGGAGTGGTCTGAATATAATAAGAAATGGTGTGGCCCAAAATGTAGAGTTATTGGATACTTATCCATTTATGGCAGCGAAAGATTTTATAGCAAATAAGATTTCGTATAAACATGCTTATGGGTTCTCTACAGAGAAAGGTACCGCTGCCGGATGGTGCACTATTGCGTTGCCATTCACAGTACAAAAGTTTATTCATGAGGAAAAGGGAATTATAGCTCCTTTCAATAGTGGAATTGAAGGCAGTCACCCCTTTTGGTTAAGAGAATTAGGCCAAGATGGTTTTAAGGATGTCACTACTTTGGAAGCCTATAAACCTTATATTATTGCCATGCCAAATAGTACAGAATATGATCCGCAATATAATCTTACCGGAACAGTGGTCTTCATGGCAGAATCTGCGGAGGGAATAGTGGTTCGGGCAACTCCCAAGTCTCTTCCTTGTGGAGAGACTGCTACTTATCGGTTGTTTCCTTCTTTTGGAAACATGCAAGTTAGCGATAATGTCTATGCTCTAAACACATATACATACGCTAATTGTTTGCCGGGTAGTTTGTTTGTTCGTGGAACATTTCCTGTTAATCCTTTCGAGTCATACGTTATAACCAAAGAAGACTCCAAGTGTGCACCTCTATTTTATAGCATCGGCGGCGAAGGAGGTGAAATAACCGGTTTGGAAGAAATCATGAAGAAAGAAGAAGAATCCTTGAAAGTCTACACTGTCGGTAATGTGCTTTACATAGACAGTGACCGCGACCGGAACATCTTTATTTATGATATAACCGGGCGTATCGTTAGAGTGGTGGAGGTGTGCGAAGGAAGTAATACAGTCACCGGCTTGTCAAGTGGATTTTATTTTTTGGAAGGAAAGAAGATTGCTATAAAATAGTTCCAAAAGTATTGTGTATTAAACATTAATTATTTTGCGCTAAGAGTTCGGAGTTGCTTCGGACTCTTTTCTTTTTTGTCTAATATTAATTCTTTCAGAAAATATCTTCTTAAGCTTATTTGCTAATTTTCTTCTCATTTGTTTGTAGATATCGATAAAATTTGCGAATATTGTATACTAAAAGCCGGTTTACTTTTAATGCATTGAAAATAAGTGATGTGTAAGACTTCAGGGGTATTAGTTTACTGACTTCTTAATTTTGTATTCTGTCAATTAGTGGTTTAAAGTAAACTGTAATAGATGAAATTATGACCAAGCTGGAACAATTATATAATGAATGGAAGAATCTTCAACCGCTAAAGGCAGAGGATCAACTTCGCTTGAATAGAAAATTCATGTTGGAATTCAATTACAATAGTAATCATATAGAAGGCAATACCCTTACGTATGGTCAGACGGAGTTGTTGCTATTGTTCGACAAGGTGGTTGACGCTGCCAATATGAAGGATCTGGAAGACATGAAAGCAAGCAATGTGGGGCTGAATATGATGCAGAATCAGGCTGCATCCGAATACCCGTTGACTGAAACTTTCATTCGACAGCTGCACAACACGCTGTTGCGTGAGGACTATACTGTTTATCGGCGGCTTCCAGGTGGACAAACCACATCGTATGTAGTGCATGCAGGTCAGTATAAGACTCGCCCCAACAGTGTGATTACATGTACAGGAGAGCGTTTTGAGTATGCTTCATGGAGCGTGCACTTGCTACTTGCATCAAAGCTGCGAGAGGTAAAAGCATTGAAGAAGATGAAGACTTCATGAAGGAATTGAAGATTCTGGAACGGCAGAAAAAATAAAATATTGCAGCCGAAGAGTCAAAACTCCGATTTTGTGCCGACGAGGTGTGGAATGTTTTGGAGTTTGTATTCTTTCCTGTTGTGGAAGGATTTGAGAAAGCTATACATGCAGCAAATGATGTGTTCAGATTCAGCCAAATGCAATGGTACAATCTTTTGTCGAAAACCAAGGAAATGAAAGGTGGGTTGCATGTTAACGGGATTATGCGTGGGAGCGGCAATTCGCAGCTAATCGAGTTTATCAGAGCTGCACAATCAATGTGGTTTCGTTGCGAGATGAAGAATCCCATGAATCCTAAACTCTTCAACTTAACGATAGATAAAAAGTTCTATATCACGTTTTTTGATGATCACTATTTTGTTGATGGAATCTTGAATAAGAACTTTCCCTATGGTAAATATCCGACGGAAGAAGACAAAAGACAGGTCGTTTCTCAGTTCAAACTGGACATTTTGAATGAATTAAAAGAAAAACTTTGACTCTTTTCCTGGAAAGTTTGCTCTTATCCAATTCGTTGGATAATATAGGCTATTTTTTGTCCAATCGTTTGAATAAAGATGCCTGAATACTTGACTTCTGCTTTTCAATGTCGTATATTTGTATTCGTAATCTTAACTCAGATTCAACTTTAAATTAGCATAAGAGGAGGGGCGTTGCTTCTCCTCTATTTGTATCCTCCCTTTTCATATCATTTGAAATGCCACACCATAGCTTTCCGAATGCCACAGCTCAATAAATAAAATGCCATAGTTCAGCAGGTGAAACATGTGGCATTTGGGGGATTGACGTGTGGCATTTACTTCATTAACATGTGGGATTTAGACCGTTTGTTTGTGGCAAATGCATCATCTGATTGGGTGAAACGCACCATCTGTTTAAAGTAAACAGATCATTTGCTTCAGAAGCATACCAGTGATACGATCGACTATCGCAAACCACCGGAGGGAGTTAATAATATATAAATATGCTCTTGACAAGAATCTGTTTTTTATTCACAAAGTTCTTACTTCTCAATTATTGCTTTAGATAGAGTACTTTAGTTTTGTATACAGAACGTTTTTACCTTGTTTTCGTTCTCTGTACAAAACAACTCAGTCGAAGTCCCCGCTACTTTTATACGAGCCGGATGTAAAAATACCGAGAAATAACAGATGGAACTTTTTGCTCTTCAAGAAAATACTACTATCTTTGCGCCCGAATTTATGAGCTAATATAATGTCTCACTCAATTAATTATTAAACAACTTATTTTATTTAATGGAAAACTTAAAAAATGTAGCGCCTGTTGAAGACTTCAACTGGGATGCTTATGAAAATGGCGAAACCTTCGGTGGTGCCAGCCACGAAGAGTTGGAAAAGGCTTACGACAGTACGCTTAACAAAGTTAACGACCGTGAGGTAGTTGACGGAACTGTAATCGCAATGAACAAACGTGAAGTTGTTGTGAACATCGGTTACAAATCAGACGGTATCATTCCTTTGAATGAATTCCGCTACAATCCTGACTTGAAGATCGGTGATACAGTAGAAGTATACATCGAAAATCAGGAAGACAAAAAAGGACAGTTGGTTCTGTCTCACCGTAAAGCTCGCGCTACTCGCTCTTGGGATCGTGTGAACGCTGCTTTGGAAAACGAAGAAATTATCAAGGGTTACATCAAGTGCCGCACAAAGGGTGGTATGATCGTAGACGTATTCGGTATCGAAGCTTTCTTGCCGGGTTCTCAGATCGATGTGAAACCTATCCGCGACTACGATGTATTCGTTGGCAAAACTATGGAATTCAAGGTTGTTAAGATCAACCAGGAATTCAAGAACGTGGTTGTTTCTCACAAGGCTCTTATCGAAGCTGAACTGGAACAACAGAAGAAAGAAATTATCGGTAAGCTCGAAAAAGGACAAGTTCTTGAGGGTACCGTTAAAAATATCACATCTTATGGTGTATTCATCGATCTGGGTGGCGTAGACGGTTTGATTCACATCACTGACCTGTCTTGGGGCCGCGTTAGCGATCCGAAGGAAGTGGTTGAACTCGACCAGAAACTTAACGTTGTTATCCTTGATTTCGATGATGAGAAGAAGCGTATCGCTCTCGGTCTGAAGCAACTCACTCCGCATCCTTGGGATGCTCTTAGCGCTGAATTGAAAGTGGGTGACAAGGTGAAAGGTAAAGTAGTGGTTATGGCTGACTACGGTGCATTCATCGAAATCGCTCCGGGTGTTGAAGGCTTGATTCACGTATCTGAAATGTCTTGGTCACAACACTTGCGTTCTGCACAAGACTTCATGAAGGTAGGTGACGAAGTTGAAGCAGTAGTTCTGACTTTGGACCGCGAAGAACGTAAGATGTCTTTGGGTATCAAACAACTGAAACAAGATCCGTGGGAAACTATCGAAGAGAAGTATCCTGTAGGTTCTAAGCACACTGCTAAAGTTCGGAACTTCACTAACTTCGGTGTATTCGTTGAAATCGAAGAAGGTGTTGACGGCTTGATACACATCTCTGACCTGTCTTGGACTAAGAAGGTTAAACATCCTTCTGAATTCACTCAGATCGGTGCGGACATCGAAGTTCAGGTACTGGAAATTGACAAGGAAAACCGTCGCTTGAGCCTTGGTCACAAGCAACTCGAAGAAAACCCCTGGGATGTATTCGAAACAGTATTCACTGTAGGTTCTGTACACGAAGGTACTATCATCGAAATGCTGGATAAGGGTGCTGTTGTTGCTCTGCCTTATGGCGTAGAAGGTTTCGCTACTCCGAAACACCTCGTTAAGGAAGATGGCTCTCAGGCTCAGATGGATGAGAAACTGTCATTCAAGGTTATTGAGTTCAACAAAGATGCTAAGCGTATCATTCTTTCTCACAGCCGTATCTTCGAAGATGCTGCAAAGGCAGAAGAAAGAGCTGAAAAGAAGGCTGCTGGTAAGAAGCCGGCTGGCAATAAGAGAGAAGACGCTCCGGCTATTCAAAACCAGGCTGCTTCTACTACTCTGGGCGACATCGACGCTCTGGCTGCTTTGAAAGAGCAAATGGAAGCTGGAAAGAAGTAATCACTTCTATATATAAATGAAGTAAAGGGTGCTTGTTGTCACAGGTACCCTTTACTTTTTTCACGCAGAGGACACGGAGGTTACGGAGTACTTCTTATCAAACAGAAAAAACTCTGTGTTCTCTATGCCCTCTGCGGCGAATTTCCGTATCTTTGCAGTGTTATGGAGAAATTTGAACTACATATATTGGGTTGCGGTTCCGCGCTGCCTACCACCCGTCACTTTGCCACTTCGCAAGTGGTAAATGTGCGTGACAAACTTTATATGATAGACTGCGGAGAAGGATCGCAATTACAATTCCGCAAGTCCCGACTGAAGTTTTCCCGCTTAAATCATATTTTTATTTCTCATCTGCATGGAGATCATTGTTTTGGTTTGCTGGGATTGATATCCACGCTCAATCTGCTGGGGCGCACGGCTGAGTTGCATATTCATTCGCCGAAAGGATTGGAAGCCCTGTTTGCTCCGATGCTAAGTTTCTTTTGTCGGCAAATGACGTATCAGGTTCTTTTCCATGAGTTTGAGACGAAAGAATCCGGAATGATCTATGAGGACCGTTCTCTGACAGTGACTACCATTCCATTGCGGCATCGTATGCCTTGTTGCGGCTTTCTGTTTGCAGAGAAGCAGCGGCCCAATCATATCATTCGGGAGATGGTCGACTTTTATGAAGTGCCGGTATATGAGTTGAATAGGATAAAGAATGGGGAAGACTATGTGACTCCGGAAGGTAAAATCATTTCCAATTCCTTACTGACACGTCCGTCTGATCCACCGCGTAGTTATGCCTACTGTTCGGATACCATCTATATGCCTGAGATTGCAGAACAGATAAAAGGAGTAGATTTGCTATTCCATGAGGCCACTTTTGCAAATGCAGACTTGCCTCGTGCCAAAGAAACTTTTCATACTACTGCTGCTCAGGCGGGAGAGATAGCCAAGGCGGCAGGAGTGAAGAAATTGGTGATCGGGCATTTTTCTGCCCGCTATGAGGATGAGAACATTTTACTTAAAGAAGCTTCGGCTGTTTTCCCCGAGACGGTGCTGGCTAAGGAAACGCTGTGTTTGGAGGTATAATTTAGTGCGCAGCACTAAATTAGTGACGGGCTACAGGCTACAAGTTAGAAGTGCCTTTCGGTATGATATTTATGGTTAAAACTATTTTAGTTCTCCTTGTTTTTTGTTTTATCGAACCGAATGCCGTATATTTGTACGGAATAATCTGAAAACATAGGCTTATAGATGAGAAAGTTGCTCTACTGTTTTTTCTTTTTGTTGACTTTTTCGTCGCAGTCCGTGGCATGGGCGCAGGACGGTCGGAAGCAGGAAACGGCTCAGAAAGAGCAGCCGTCTTCTACTATTGTGCTGACTGTTTCGGCAGAAAACCGGGTACGTGTGCAGAATGCAGAACCCGGCTCCCAGATGGAAGTCTACAATATTGTAGGCGTGAAACTTACCACGATACGCATTGACTCTACGGATGTCACCGTTCAGGTGAATTTGCCTAAAGGTTATTACATCTTTAAGATTGGGAATGTCGTGCGGAAAGTGGTAATCAAATAAACGAAACGGAATAGATACTTATGAATCCTTCCTATAATGAACGCGAAGTGCTGGAGCTTCTACAAGATGAAAGTACACAAAAGCGAGGGTTTGAGTTGATTGTTGCGCAATATAGCGAACAATTATACTGGCAGATCCGTCGTATGGTGCTTTTGCATGAAGATGCCAATGACTTACTTCAGAACACGTTTATTAAGGCGTGGTCTAATATCGATTATTTCCGTGGAGATGCGAAGCTTTCTACCTGGCTATATCGCATTGCTTTGAATGAATGTTTGACTTTCCTAAATAAGCAACGTGCTGTAACTACTGTTTCTATCGATGATGAAGATGCTTCTGTACTTCAGAAACTGGAAAGCGATCCTTATTTCTCCGGCGACCGGGCACAGAAGTCTCTACAGAAAGCATTGCTTACACTGCCGGAAAAGCAACGTATGGTATTCAACTTAAAGTATTATCAGGAAATGAAATACGAGGAGATGTCCGACATCTTCGGCACATCTGTCGGTGCTCTGAAAGCCTCTTATCATCATGCCGTGAAAAAAATCGAGAAGTTTTTGGAGGGAGAGGTTTAAACCTTTACCCCAAAACGGAGTCTAACCTAACAGAGAGGAAAAAAGCTTATGAAAGAAGAAGATAACATATTGAAGAAGGTAGGGAAGGAAAATGTTTTCCGTGTTCCTGACGGATACTTTGAGAATCTTACTTCAGAGGTGATGAGCCGGCTTCCCGAAAAGGAAACACCTGCAATTATTAAGAGAGAACCTACGAAGTGGGAGAGAATTAAGCCATGGGTATATATGACTGCCATGTTTGCCGGCGCAGCATTGATTATCCGCGTTGCTTCTATTGACCGTACACCTGTTAACAACCGGATGGCGATGGACGAACCTGAAACCGAAGTTGTTTCTGATGAATATATCAGTGCAGTGCTGGATGATTCCATGCTGGATGATTATTCACTGTATGTCTATCTCACAGATGCCGGTGCAGAGTGATGTGAGTAACAACTTAACTGTATGAGAAGAAAATGAAAAAGCTGATTGTTTTGTTTATTGTGATGTGCAGTTTCATCCCCTTGTCATGGGCTATGGACGGATGTAATCAACATTTGTCTCCTGATGAATTCCGTGCCAAGCAGAAAGCGTATATCACTGAAAAAGCCGGATTGACTAAGGAAGAAGCCGCTAAATTCTTTCCTGTTTATTTTGAATTACAGGATCGCAAAAAGCAACTGAATGATGAGGCATGGAACTTACTTCGAAAAGGAAGGGATGAAAAGACGACCGAAGCGCAATATAATGAGATTTTAGAAGGCGTATACGATGCCCGTATTGCTACCAACCGTCTGGAGAAAACTTACTATGAGAAGTTCAAGAAGATACTTTCGAACAAAAAGATATATTTAGTACAGCGTGCTGAAATGCGTTTTAACCGTGAGTTGCTGAAGGGGATGCATCATAAAGGTGGAGAACCTCAAAAACCGCAAGGAAAGAAAAAATAACAGAATATTAGGAGCTTCGGCTCCTTTTTTCGTCTATAGCCGATACATGCGGTTGCGAAGGCTTACACTTGCGGGAGTGTAAGCCTTCACTTGTATAAGTGATGGCCTTCGCAGCCGCAAGTGTGAATCTTCGCAGTCCTATGCATTTGAGTTTTTACTTTTCCAGCTTTTTAGCTTCGTTCCAGATGGCGTCCATCTCTTCCAGAGTCATATCATGCAAGTTTTTGCCTTCCTTGATGGTGTGCGCTTCCAGATAATTAAAGCGGTTGATAAACTTCTGGTTGGTGCGTTCTAATGCATTATCCGGATTGATTTTGTAGAGGCGTGCGGCATTGATGAGACTGAATAGTACATCCCCGAATTCGGCTTCTGCCTTGTCCTTATCCATATTGGCCACTTCTGCCTGAAACTCCTGGATTTCTTCTTTTACCTTATCCCACACTTGTTCCCGTTCTTCCCAGTCGAAGCCGACGTTGCGCGCTTTGTCCTGAATGCGATAAGCTTTGATGAGTGAAGGAAGGGCGGCAGGAACACCACTCAACACACTCTTGTTTCCACCTTTCTCTCTTAACTTCAGTTGTTCCCAGTTTTCAGAAACTTGTCCGGCAGTATCGGCTTTTACGTCACCGAACACATGGGGATGGCGGAAGATTAATTTCTCGCAAAGGTGGTCGCATACATCTTTCATATCAAAATTGCCTTTCTCGGAACCTATCTTTGCATAGAAAGCTACGTGTAGCAAGACGTCTCCCAGCTCTTTGCAGATATCATTTTTATCGTCACGTATCAAGGCGTCACAAAGTTCATAAGTTTCTTCAATGGTGTTGGGACGCAGACTTTCGTTAGTCTGCTTACGGTCCCAGGGACATTTCTCGCGGAGTTCGTCGAGTATGTCCAGGAAGCGTCCGAAGGCTTCCATCTGTTCTTTTCTTGTATGTAACATATCTTTATAGGGTTATTTATTGCAGTGTGTATAATAGGATATAAGTAACCCGACTACTTCGGAGTAGTTCTTACGGCCACTTTGTATCTTATTTCCTTTCAGGTACAGATCGTATATCCAGTCTTGTATATCTCCGATGAGTGGACTGTATTTTTCCGTCCAGTATTCCTGATTACTTTTAGCCAGTTCAATTATTTCGGGACGTATCCGGTTGAAGAGCTCTTTGTATTCTTCTTCATCCATCAGTCGGCGGGCATTGACAAGTACGTGTCCCAGCACTGAAAAGTATCCGCAGAAGCGGATACCTCGCGCTTGCGAACGGGTACAGACCTGATAAGCGTAGAAGTTGGCTTCCGCCTCGCTGGAGATGCCCAATAAATGTGCCAGTTCGTGAGCATACGTGGCAGGATACTGTGAAGGAAGCAGATCTCCATTCAAGGTAAATTCGCAGAAGAAAGGTCCCATGCTACCGGTGACACCCACCATGGAAATCAGTGGAGTGAAAAGCATTGTCTTCACCCGTGGTGACTTATGGAAAGGATGATGTACACCCAGCGTATCACTGATCTGATTGTATCCGCGAACTGTTTCCCGGCGGATAAGGTCCTTATTGATAGTAGTTACATCTACATACGAACCATTCAGTTTGTCAACGTAATCATCAACGAAGTTCCGGAAGTTTTCGGGAGTATATGCAGTGTAAGGAATCTCTGTTCGCTGGTAGAAATTGTGCTGTGAATAATTAAGCCCCCAAGCCAGGTAGAACCAGACGTATATCCATAACAGATATTCAATATCATTCAGCAAGATACGTTTCCATTTTTTCTTCTGAAAGCGGCTGGCATAGACAGGGTAGAGGAGTACGCCCGCAATGCTGAGGGCTATGAATAAGTCGCCTATGGCAAAGGGGATGAGGCGTGAAAAAGACGAAAGAATATAGGCTATGACAGGATATACGCTGTGTGCATATATTTTTCCCATAGCCGGTATGAACTGTGTGGCCCAGACTACTAACAAGAGCGTGCATAGCACGATATAACGAATCTTCAGCTTATATTTCATCGCAAATTTATTTGAAAGGCAAAAATATACATTTATTAAATGTCACGTAAGAAATTTGCTTTATATTTGTCGTTCTCTGCACAGAAAGCGCTGGAGGGTGGCAAGATTTGAATTAAATTTAGTAATTTTGCGCCCATTATTCGTGATAAAATAAATTATATACAGATTTAAAAGATATGGAATTAGCAAGTAAGTACAACCCTGCTGACGTAGAGGGAAAGTGGTACCAGTATTGGTTGGACCACAAATTATTCAGTTCAAAACCCGATGGTCGTGAGCCTTACACCATCGTCATTCCGCCCCCTAACGTCACCGGCGTGCTCCACATGGGACACATGCTTAATAATACCATTCAAGATATTCTGGTACGTCGTGCCCGTATGGAAGGTAAAAATGCCTGCTGGGTACCGGGTACTGACCACGCTTCTATCGCTACGGAAGCGAAAGTAGTAAATAAGCTGGCTGCACAAGGTATCAAGAAGACTGATCTTACCCGTGACGAATTCCTGAAGCATGCCTGGGAGTGGACAGATGAACATGGTGGCATCATCCTGAAGCAGCTGCGTAAACTCGGTGCTTCCTGTGATTGGGACCGCACCGCTTTCACTATGGACGAAAAGCGTAGCGAAAGTGTATTGAAAGTATTTGTAGACCTCTACAATAAGGGGCTGATTTACCGTGGTGTGCGTATGGTAAACTGGGATCCAAAGGCTTTGACTGCCCTTTCTGATGAAGAAGTTATCTATAAGGAAGAGCATGGCAAACTGTATTATCTGCGCTATAAAGTGGAAGGTGATGTGGAAGGACGCTATGCCGTGGTAGCTACCACCCGTCCTGAAACGATCATGGGTGATACCGCTATGTGTATCAATCCGAACGACCCGAAGAACGAATGGCTGAAAGGTAAGAAAGTGATCGTTCCTTTAGTAAATCGTGTTATTCCGGTAATCGAAGATGATTATGTAGATATTGAGTTCGGTACAGGTTGCCTGAAAGTAACTCCTGCGCATGATGTGAACGACTATATGCTGGGTGAAAAGTATAACTTGCCAAGCATCGATATCTTCAATGATAATGGTACATTGAGCGAGGCTGCCGGTCTTTATATCGGTATGGATCGTTTTGATGTTCGTAAACAGATTGAGAAAGACCTGGATGCTGCCGGCCTGTTGGATAAAGTGGAAGCCTATACCAATAAGGTAGGTTATTCCGAGCGTACCAACGTAGTTATAGAACCGAAGCTTTCTATGCAGTGGTTCCTTAAGATGCAGCATTTTGCAGATATGGCATTGCCTCCTGTAATGAATGACGATCTGAAATTCTACCCTGCCAAGTATAAGAATACCTATCGCTACTGGATGGAGAACATCAAGGACTGGTGTATCAGTCGTCAGTTGTGGTGGGGACATCGCATTCCGGCATACTTCCTTCCGGAAGGTGGATATGTGGTGGCTGCTACTGAAGAAGAAGCTTTGAAACTGGCAAAAGAGAAGACCGGCAATCCGGCCCTGACTATGGAAGATCTTCGTCAGGATGAAGATTGTCTGGATACTTGGTTCTCTTCCTGGCTGTGGCCCATCTCTTTGTTTGATGGTATCAACAATCCGGGTAATGAGGAAATCGATTATTACTATCCGACAAGTGACCTGGTAACTGGTCCGGATATCATTTTCTTCTGGGTAGCCCGCATGATTATGGCAGGTTATGAGTATGAAGGAAAAATGCCGTTCAAGAATGTGTACTTTACGGGTATAGTTCGTGATAAGTTGGGACGTAAGATGTCCAAGTCTCTCGGTAATTCTCCCGACCCGTTGGAACTGATTGAGAAGTTTGGTGCCGATGGTGTGCGTATGGGTATGATGCTTGCAGCTCCTGCCGGAAATGACATCTTGTTCGATGACGCTCTTTGCGAACAGGGACGTAACTTCTGTAATAAGATATGGAATGCTTACCGCTTGGTAAGTGGCTGGACAATTGATGATAACCAGCCTATTCCTGAAGCGGCTAAACTGGCGATATCCTGGTTTGAATCCAAGCAGAATGAAGTTACAGCCGAGGTAGCGGATTTATTCAGTAAATATCGCCTGAGTGAAGCTCTTATGGCTGTCTATAAATTGTTCTGGGATGAATTCTCTTCCTGGTTCCTTGAGATCATTAAGCCGGCTTATGGACAAGGCATTCACAGTATGGTTCGTAATGCTGCGATTTGCTATTTTGACAATTTGCTTCGTCTGCTTCATCCGTTCATGCCGTTCATTACCGAAGAGCTCTGGCAACAGATGTATGAGCGTGAGGAGGGTGAGAGCATCATGGTATGTCCTTTGAGTATGGATGCCCATGTAGACAGCGAGATGATTCAGCAATTCGAAGTGGTGAAGGAAGTTATCAGTAACGTTCGTTCTATCCGTTTGCAGAAAAACATAGTTCAGAAGGAAGCACTGGAATTGCAGGTGCTTGGTGAGAATCCGGTTGATGCATTCAACTTGGTTATCATGAAGATGTGTAATCTCTCGGCAATTGATGTGGTAGATACTAAAACCGAAGGTGCTGCTTCATTCATGGTAGGAACTACGGAATATGCCGTACCTCTGAATATGATTGATGTAGAAGCTGAAATAGCCCGTATGGAAGCAGAATTGAAGCACAAAGAAGGTTTCTTGCAAGGCGTCATGAAGAAGCTGAGCAATGAGAAGTTTGTGAATAATGCTCCTGCCGCTGTCCTTGAACTGGAACGTAAGAAACAGGCGGATGCGGAAAGTATTATCAACTCTCTGAAAGAGAGTATTGCTGCGCTGAAGAAATGATTTATTAGTGATTAAGGTTTAGTGATAAGTGGCTGCGCTATTATTCCGCATGGTACTAATCACTAATCGCTAGTTAATTATTACTTAATCGTTTATCACTAAACGAATTAGCCCTTGCAATATCCGATTACTGCAAGGGCTAATTTATTTTTTATAAATCAAATGCTATTACTTTTCCAGCAGTTCTTTCAGAAAAGAATCCAACTCTTCATCCAGACCTTTCAGCAATTCTTCGTTCACAAGCAACGTATCATCATCCATCAGCAGTAACTCTACAATTGTCTCCTTTTCATCATCCACTAATACAAAAGAGTAAGGTTTCAGAATAGCCAGTTTTTCAAAGTCACCTCCGTTCTTCATGTTGTGGAGTAAGGTAGAAAGAATACGTTCTGCATTTTCGTAGAAATCATCTCCGTCATAAGTCATCCATTCCTCGATAGAGACACAAGCCAGATATTCGTCTTCGTCATCAAAGATGGACAATTCGCCGGAATTCTGGTTGGCTTGCAGATGGATGTCGGTTACAATGGTTTGCTCACAGCCGCAAGTGTATTTGGCGACTGCCTGTTTAATGCCCTTTTCAAGGAGTGATAATGATGCTTGGCTCAGTTTCATAATAGATATTCTTTCTTAATGGACGTTCAAAGGTATAAAAAAAATAATTACCTCTGCATCATTTCTCTAAAAATCATTTTTAAATCTTTCCATTTGGGCGTTCAGCCGGGTCATTCCCTCCTTTCGCTCTTGTAATTCGTTCAGGTAACGGGTTATTGCGAAGTAATTGGGGATATCCATGAGGTCCACGCCTTCCTGAGTTTTCTTCTCGTCTATTTTGTCTACATCGTATGCTACTTTCTGTGCTTTCAAGGCCCATTCTTCTGCTGTATGAATACTGTCCTGCATTTCGTATCCTAAGGCAATGTTATAGGCGGCATACATTTTCTGCTTTCCTTTTTTCTTTTTCTCATAGGTTTGCTTCCAAAGTTCAATAGCTTTGTCCCAGTTCTCTTCGCGGACAAAGACTGCGGCATCACGCATATTTACGGAACCGCCTGTAAAGAGATAGCGGGAAGCTGTTTTCCAATGTGGCAGCATATGGTTCACGGGGATAGTGCCGGCAAATTCGGAAGCCTCTCTCAGCATCTCTTTTTCACTGATGAGTCCTGCGCCTGCCTGTGCCATACTGGGAGCTGCATGATCCCAGAAGATGCTGTCGCTGGCGTTGACTGTCACCATCGGACCGTTGCGTTGGGGCAGATACACTTTTACGGTAGGATATACTTTCAAGTCAAGCGTACCTGCATATACTCCCCATTCCGGTAAATATTCGATTTTACGGGTGGAGCGCATCTGTACGTTCTCCAAGGCAATCAGGAAGTCCGCACCTAGACTTTGGGTGAGCTTTTCCACTTCGTCTTTGCTAAGGGTGCTTTCGCGGGGAATCATATCATGGGCACGCAAGGCAGAGTCGCAAATAATCACTTCATCGAAATAATTCTCGTTGGCAATTGCCTCGGCCAATGATTCCGTGGCAATTTTGGCATCCCCATTGAAATACTTTGTCTTGCGTGCTATTTCTGTCTCATCTTTTTTCTTCTCATCTTTTTCTTCCAGAATTAGCTTGTTATCCGGGATAGGTGGCATATTATTTACCACAGCTACGCGTCTGAGGGCGGACGGAAAGCTGACTTCCGCCGGCAACATGTAGTCGATGGAGAGTTGCTCTATGCTTTGGCAACCGCTAAACAGCAGAACACAGCACACCAATAGTGAGTACGAATATTTAGTCATAAGCTTATTCTTTATCTAGGAATAACAAAAATACACTTTTGTATGGATATAGAAAAGCCTCCAACAGTTTTTAACCGTTGAAGGCTTTTATTAGTGATTGGGAGAGTGGGATAGACCTTGCCACTCTTTACTTATTACATATTCTTCCCGTGGCAATTCTTGTATTTCTTACCACTTCCGCAAGGACAAGGATCATTACGTCCTACCGTCTTTTCCGCACGAATCGGTTCACGCTTCACTTGTTCGCGTGTGTCCTGTTGGGCGGCGGCCTGTTGGTTCGGATCGTTCAGATCTTGTTTCTGTTCGCGGTATTTGCTCATATCCTGCTTCTGTTCGGGAGCGGCCTGCTGAATTTCCTGCGGTTCCTGTACCGGGATTTGTCCGCGCATCAGGATAGAAACGGTCTGGTTATTGATCTTATCCACCATTGTATCGAACAGGTTTACAGACTCTAGCTTATAAATCAATAACGGGTCTTTCTGTTCGTAGCTTGCGTTCTGTACAGAGTGCTTCAATTCATCCAGTTCACGGAGGTTCTCTTTCCATGCCTCGTCGATAACATGCAGCAAGATAGACTTTTCAAACGCTTTTACCACTTCCTTACACTCGCTGTCGTAAGCGGCTTTCAGGCTGCAAGAGATGTTGTACATGCGCTTACCGTCCGTGATGGGGATCAGGATATTCTCGTACATGTGTCCTTGGGTTTCGTATACCTGCTTGATTACCGGATAAGCAACCTGTGCCATGCGGTCCGTCTTGCGCTTGAACTGTTCCATTGCCACATTGAAGGCTTCTTCAGCAAGCTTTTCCTTCTTTTCGTTACGGAACTGTTCTTCGTTGAAAGGCACTTCCATGGCAAGAGTCTGCAAGAAGTCCATTTTGCAGTTTTCGTAATCGGGGGCTTCAACAGCTGCGGCAACACGGTCCCAGATCATATTTACGATATCCATTCCGATACGTTCACCCATCAGGGCGTGGCGACGCTTGGTATAGACAACTGTACGTTGCTTATTCATCACGTCATCGTATTCCAGCAAACGCTTACGGATACCGAAGTTGTTTTCTTCCACCTTCTTCTGTGCACGCTCAATGGAGTTGGAGATCATCTTGTGCTCAATCATTTCACCTTCCTTGAAGCCGAGGCGGTCCATTACACCGGCGATGCGGTCGGAAGAGAACAGACGCATCAGGTCGTCTTCCAGTGACACGAAGAATACGGAAGAACCCGGGTCGCCCTGACGTCCGGCACGTCCGCGCAACTGGCGGTCTACACGGCGGGATTCATGGCGTTCGGTACCGATGATGGCCAAACCGCCCGCAGCTTTTACTTCCGGGCTCAGCTTGATGTCCGTACCACGACCGGCCATATTGGTAGCGATGGTTACTGTTCCGCTCAAACCGGCTTTGGCTACGATGTCCGCTTCCTTCTGGTGCAACTTGGCATTCAATACGCTGTGCTCGATCTTGCGCATGGTCAACATCTTGCTCAGCATTTCGGAGATTTCTACGGACGTGGTACCCACCAGGACAGGACGTCCGGCTTGTACCAGTTGTTCGATTTCTTCGATGACTGCTTTATACTTCTCGCGCTTCGTCTTGTAAACGCGGTCGTTCATGTCTTTACGGGCAATGGGGCGGTTGGTGGGTATCACCACTACATCCAGTTTGTAGATGTCCCAAAGTTCGCCTGCTTCCGTTTCGGCGGTACCGGTCATACCCGAGAGTTTGTGGTACATACGGAAGTAATTCTGCAACGTAATGGTGGCGAATGTCTGCGTGGCGGCTTCCACTTTTACGTTTTCCTTGGCTTCGATGGCCTGATGCAGACCGTCGGAGTAGCGGCGGCCTTCCATGATACGGCCTGTCTGCTCGTCTACAATCTTCACCTGACCGTCAATCACAACGTATTCATCGTCCTTCTCGAACATGGTATAAGCCTTCAGCAACTGGTTGATGGTGTGTACACGTTCGGACTTGATGGCATAGTTGGTCATCAGTTCATCTTTCTTCGCCAGACGTTGTTCGTCTGTCAGGCTGGTTTCGTTTTCCAGTTCGGAAAGCTGTGCGGCGATGTCGGGCAATACGAAGAGGGTAGGGTCTTCCGAGTTACCGGTGATCAGGTCCACACCTTTATCTGTCAGGTCTACACTGTTCAGCTTTTCTTCGATGACGAAGTACAACGGGTCGGTAGCTTCGTGCATACGTTTGTTGTTCTGCTCCATGTAGATCTCTTCGGTCTTCAGCATACCTGCCTTGATACCTTGCTCACTCAGATATTTAATCAATGCCTTGTTTTTGGGCAGTGCCTTGTGGCTGCGGAACAAAGCAAGGAAACCTTCTTCCTGATCTTTCTTGTCGCCGGAAGCAATCAGGCGCTTGGCATCGGCAAGATACTGGGTAGCCAGTTTCTTCTGTGCTTCCACCAGACGTTCTACGAGCGGACGCAATTGCTCGAACAACTGGTCCTCACCTTTGGGGACGGGACCGGAAATAATCAACGGAGTACGGGCATCGTCAATCAATACAGAGTCCACCTCATCGACGATGGCGTAGTTGTGCTGGCGCTGTACGAGGTCTTTGGGGCTGATGGCCATATTATCACGCAAGTAGTCGAAACCGAATTCGTTGTTCGTACCGAAGGTGATGTCTGCCAGATAAGCCTGACGGCGTGCGTCGGAGTTGGGCTGATGTTTGTCGATGCAGTCCACACTTAAACCGTGGAACATATAGAGCGGGCCCATCCATTCGGAGTCACGTTTGGCCAGATAGTCATTTACGGTCACCACATGTACGCCGTTTCCGGTCAGTGCGTTGAGGAATACGGGGAGGGTAGCCACTAATGTCTTACCTTCACCCGTTGCCATTTCGGCAATCTTACCTTTATGCAATACGACGCCACCGAACAACTGTACATCGTAGTGTACCATGTTCCAGACAATTTCCGTGCCGCCTGCTTGCCAGTGGTTTTGCCAGATGGCTTTGTCGCCTTCAATGCGCACAAAGTCTTTCGTGGCAGCCAGGTGACGGTCGAATTCGGTAGCCGTAACTACGATTTCTTCATTTTCGGATAAGCGTCTGGCAGTTTCTTTCACAATAGAGAAAGCTACCGGCAGTACTTCTTCAAGAGCTTTTTCGTAAGTTTCCAGTATGTCCTTTTCTATCTTATCTATCTGCGCGAAAACTTCTTCACGGTTTTCCAGTTCGATTTCTTCGATACCAGCTTTGAGTTCTTCCACCTTGGCGCGTTGGTCGGCGGCAGAATTGCGGATATATTCTTTCAGTTCTTCTGTCTTGGCGCGTAAGGCGTCGTTATCAAGTTTGGCAACTTCCGGGTAAGCGGCTTTGATTTTGTCCACCCACGGCTGAATTTCTTTCATGTCGCGTGTGGATTTGTTGCCGAAAATCGAGCTTAAAAATTCATTAAATCCCATTTTATATCTATTTTTATTATTATTTACTAAGTTGATTGAGTGCGCAAAGTTACTGATTTTTATACAGATTACACATTTTTGCGCTGTTTATTTGATGCGGACTTTCACCACAGAGGGCATAGAGTTTCACTGAGTTTTCTTTCTTCAATTAATGAAGGAAGTCTATTGGTCATTAGAGGTATAAAAACTCTGTGAAACTCTGTGTGCTCTGTGGTGAATAAACCTCAGAAATTCAGTGGAGTCTCTGTGCAAGCATTCGGAGCGCGGATGCGCATCACACTTGACAGGGTGGGGGCAACGCGGGTAATATTGACGGGAACCCGGATTGTTTCGGGCTTCACTCCACCGCCCAGGAAGATGAGCGGGGCAGGAATATTGGCATGACGTACCACGCGGTTATCGGTGGCATTTTCTTCCACGATAGTCCAGCCGGGCAATACGTCTATCAGTAAGTCGCCCGAACGTTTGCGATGAAAGCTGTTCCGGGCA
Source organism: Bacteroides sp. MSB163 (assembly GCF_036416795.1). NCBI lineage: Bacteria > Pseudomonadati > Bacteroidota > Bacteroidia > Bacteroidales > Bacteroidaceae > Bacteroides > Bacteroides maternus. The sequence continues at coordinate 3,446,516 of NZ_CP143867.1, forward strand.
AGTTCTATCTGGGGCGACCAGGGACCCAGCAGCAGGCGGTGGGCTGAATACGCTTCGTTCACTCCGCTGAATTGTATCAGGAAGTCAGCGGACTTGTCTTGAATTTCCGCCAGATTCAGCTGCTTGTTCTCTATTAATTTATGGTTGAGGTAAATTTGCTGGTTGTGATAAGTCTCTACGTACTGTCCTTCACCATACGTGGCCATGAGATACATGTTCAGCAGGGTGGCGCAGCGATTCAGGTAGAATTCCCCGCCGGGGATGCGGTACAGGCCGAGATCGGGAGCTTCCGGATCGGCATAGCCCGTAGAGGTGATGCAGAAGACAACGTTGTGCAGACCTACTTTGCGGTCGATAAGGTCGAGCAGTGCGGCAATGCTGCGGTCGAGGCGTACATACGTATCCTGCATTTCCATGGCACATTCCTGCGTACTCTTATGGTTGTAGTTTCCTGCGTAATAGGTCAGTGCCAGCAGGTCGGGTATCTCATCTTTGGCGATGGTGCTCTTTTCCAGAAGTTCTTCTGTCAGCAAGTTCACTTCGTCGTTGATGAACGGGCTGGTGAGCAGTCGGCGGAATTTATTGCGTCGTTCGCTGTCGAACTTATATTTGAAGGGCTGGTCCCGCCATTCGGGAAGGAATGTATATTTGTTAATGGGGTATGCCGGTTCCCATACCATGTCGCGGATGCGGAAGTCGGGTGATTTCCGTTCGTTGTACTGGCTTACCCACCACGGGAACTCGCTGTAATATGTAGTGCTGCACCATTTACCTGTGTTCTCGTTCAGCCAGAAAGCGCCGTTTCCGGTATGTCCGGCAGCCAGTATGGCCGCATCGCGCGAGGGGGCGATGGCATACACCAGGCCTTTGTTGCGGGTAGCTACTTTCAGTTCGTCGGCAATGGTAGAGGTTAGTAATTGGGAGGGAGAAGAATTTTCATCGGTGAAGTTGCCCATAAATGCGCCATCGTCCACGCAATTCATGGGGCGCAGGGTGCTTGCATCCATCCAGTATTGGGATATGATGCCGTTCATCGAAGGCGTCGTGCCGCTGTAGATGGCAGCGATGGCAGAAGCGCGGTCTGTTCCGTTGAAAGGGAATTCGGTCTGGTAGAACACTTTCCCTTCGCGCATCAGTCTTTTGAAACCTTTCTCTCCGTAGAGGGTTGAGAATGCTTCCATATAGTCGGTGCGTAGTTGGTCAATCGTCAGCGTAACCACTAATTTAGGTGTGGCAGGCAGCGGTTGTGCTTGCAGACCGGTGAAAGTAAGTGCGAGTATGGAAGTAATCAGTCCCTTTTTCATTTATCTCTTTTTCAATGTCAAAATAAGATTGCTTGCTGAACGTACTAGCAAACAGAGTGCCAAAGGTAATACAGCTAAGTCAATTCTTTGCGGTATTATCGCCCAAAGCAGTATAAAAAGTGTTAAAACAACGCAATTCGTCTTCATGTACCAGCTTTTCTGCCGTTTTCTCACCTTATTTATCATCCACGGGAGGCAAAAAAAGTGCAGGGGATGGAATACGAACAGCAGGTAATTGGGGCTTACTGCGGGGTGTTGTGAAAACAGGGCGAGGAAGGCGAGGATGCACCCGGCTATTCCGGCACAGAAGAACAGGATTAGGTCGAGTCCCCAGAGCGTTTTTCCGCGGCGGATACCGTAGATGGTAGCGGCTGCCACCAGCACAAACAGCAGCAGGGCCGATTGCATCGGGGTGATTCCTCCGGAGCGGTGGTCGGCATCAGTCAGTCCGGTTACCACTATTTTCTCTTCGGAGGACACCAGCGGACGTGCCTGGCCTTCGTTGTCTACAATCCGGGCTGTGCGGAAGAAATCCCGCACATAGAAGGGGACGAACATCATCAGTCTTCGGTTGATGGGTTGGTCGGCTTTGCTGCCCATGCACAAATCCATGCCGAAGCGTGACCACGGATGACCTTCACTATATTTATGCAGCAAATCGCGGAAAGTGACTCCCGTGTCGGTATCGGTCATATTGTCAGCATACTTCAAGGTGCCTTCGATGGCGGCCTCTATCTGGTCGCGCGGACGGGTGGCGCAGTTGTCGTAGAAGAAGTTATAGCGATATACGCGGTTTTCGGGCCGGTAGTTTTCCTGCAGCAGGTTGAAGAGGTATTCTTTTTCTGCTTGGGTGAGGTTCAGGGTCTGTTGCCAGACGTCCCGTCCCAGGTAGTTATACTCGGAAGCGAAGTGCTCGTAATTGGTTATGCCCAGTTGATAGTCCGTCTCTCCCAGGGCGAAGCGGAAGATGAAGTTGGGGGCGTTGAAATTGAACATACCGTAGTTGAAGACGACATCAATGCCCCGGGTAAAGTTTTCGTAACGGATGGCGGTGTGGCCGAACAGGGAATAGATTTCCCCACCCGAGGCGCAGGTCAGCAGGCTGATGCGGATGGAGTCGGGGGTAGCTTCTTGCGACGTTTGCGGCTGGGCAGAGGCCGTGGACGGGCAGAGGAAGCAGAGGAGGAAATATATGAGAATGAGTAAGTTTCTTTTCATGCTGCAAAGTTACGTAAAATACCGGATTTCAGTGCAAGGGGGTGAGGTAATAATAGTAAAAATCAACCGTCCACACTGAAAATCCTACAAAATAGGGGCATTTAAAAATGATTAATGTAAGGAAATTACATATTTATTAACAGTTTACTACATTTGTAACACTCTTTTCTCATGCAACCTATAAGAATGATTGGGGTCATTCCTATATTGATGAGTATTTGGAGAAAGGCAGAACTATTGATTATTAACCTGTTAAACTAAAATGAAGAGCCTCAAAATCGTATCTTATGTTTACTCCTTTGACCATCGCCATCTTCAGTGGTGCATTGTCCCCTTCCTGTTTGGAGGGGCAGCATTACATTTCTGCACGGCTTCAGCAAGCAACGTGGAAGTTGGAAGATTTGCCGGGGGAGTCGGGCGAGTTGACGGGGCGATTGAGGGAAATATTATCCGATTGGCAGGTTGACCTGCCTTGTCCTTCTTTTGATTTTCTTCCGTCGGTATCCCATTTTCCAGACTTTAATGCTACTGCCGCCCTTTGCCGCTTGAGGGTGGAAGAGATGGAATATACCCTGAATGTACTTTATTGCGAGGAGCAACCTACTGTCCGCTATCTTTTTTACAGTGCCCTTCTTCGTGCCGAGGCCCGGTGGTTGAAATTGTTGCTGAAAGAGAAAATCATCCGGTTGCGTTCCGACATTGATGCACGCCTGTTGCTGTGCGAAGTGCTTGAAGAGGTGTACGACACCGGGGTGTTGGTGGACGAAGCCTCTCGCAGAGGGCTTTCGGCTGAGTTGTGCGGACAGTTGAAGGGGGCATTGGCTTCACTATATCTGGAACTGACTATAAATTTCGGGCATTTGTTGCAGAGTGCTGATTATATGGGTTATCGGTATCTGTTCAACGATGCCCGTTACTTTCATCCTGTCCATGAGTGTGAGGTGCTGAAGTATGATATTCTGCAAGCCGGAAATCGGGTGAAGCGTTTGGTCAGTATGGATCTCACAGAAAGGTGTGAGGCAGATGCCATGCGACTTTATGGTGATTTGGTGGCACTGCTTGCCGGGATCAAGTTGTATTCGCATACCGAAGCCTGTCTGTGGCAGGGTGTTGTGGCGCTTGAGAATTTCCTTTTCCTTCTTTGCAGCAGTCGCCGGTCCGATGATAGGATTCCTTACAGTCAGCTTGTTGACGAGCAGTGGATGAGGACTCGCCTGAACGACCTGTGCAACGATCAGTATGCCGGTCATTTGCATTACAACGAAGGCCGGGGTGCTTCGGAGTGGGCTATCAGAAAGCTGAATGAGCCTTGTCTGGGATTCCTGAGTCCACTTGTTGCGTGCGAGGCAAGTCTTCCCCGCATGCTGCGCAGCTACCTGCAGAGCAGGCAGGAGCTTTACGAACAGAACTATTCGCGTTCGTTCATATCTATTTCGTCCGGTGAGAAACTTTCAATTCCGCTTTCGCGTCCGTTGGCAGTCCAGCTGCCCGATATGGGCGAAGTACATACACTCCTGGCATTTCTGCCCAAAGTACCCGGCACCAGAGGGGGCTATCTGATGAGTTCCGAACATGTTCAGTGGCTGGAAGATGATTTTCTGTTTTTTTTGCAGAGCGGCCAGATTCCACTGGCTCACAAGAACAGGGTGAAAATCCTGAAAGGGTATGTAGAGGTGCTTTACGGTCTTTTCTTTCATTATCAGAAGCACAGGGGTGGCGATAAGAAGGACTATGCGATTTTCCTTGCCTCGATGCTGGATGTGGATGCACAGCCCGAAAATCTGGTGAGTAACTATAAGAGGTATATAGAAGCCTATGAAGCATTTGTCAGTAAAGAGAATCTTCGCCTCATTTCCTGACGAGTCGTTGACGAAATCAGTTCGTCAACGATTTTTTTTACCGTAAAGTAACACGGGGGAGGAGTTCATTCAAAACGCATTAGTTACGAGCTACAGGCTACGAGTTGCAAGTAGCTGCGCTATATTCCGAAAGGCACTTGTAGCTTGTAACCTGTACCTCGTAACTGATTCAACTCTGACGATATTTTTCGTCAAGCTCACGTCATTTCAAACTCTTTTTCCTTTGCCTCCGAACCAAAGGAAAAAAAGATATGATACAGAATCTATTATTTTCAGAGCAACTGGAGCAGGTGCGCGATCATCTGCTCAGCTTGGCGCGTTTGCTGGAGCGTGCCGGAGTGAAAGCCCGTCCCGAGATTGCCCGGGGCTGGGTGGACGGACAAGAGGTGATGGACGCGTTGCACATCAGTCAGCGTACCCTGCAAAACTTGCGTGACAACGGGACCCTGGGATACACCGTTTTGGGTAAGAAATACTTCTATCGCATTCAGGAGATTGATGACCTGTTGCGAAACAACTATGTGATGTACAAGCTCAGTGCATGGGGCAAGGAGGACGAGCGTCCTGCCACCGATGACAGGGAAGGGGGTGACAGATGAAACGCTTCAGCTTTTTTCTGGCTCCCGTCAGTAATGTCGTACCCCATAAGACGGTGGAGATGGAGCAAATCTACAATGTCATCCGGGGCGACTATTATCGTGCCGCTACCGAAGAGCTGCGCCGCCTGATACAGGAAGAACGGGTCACGCAGCGCGATGTGCAACGCTTCAAGTCGAGAAGCTTCGATTATGCCACCTTCAGCGGAGAGTTCAGCCGTCGGCGCGAAGACGCCCTGTTGGCGCATAGCGGGCTGCTCTGCCTTGACTTCGACCATATCAGTCAGTGGCAGGGCGGCGGGCATTTGCAAGGTGTCTATGGGTTGCGCTATGCTTTGGCGCATGATGTTTCGGTAGATACGGCCTTGCTTTTCCGGAGTCCGGGTGGTGACGGTCTGAAGTGGGTGGTTCCCATCGACCTGGAGCAGGGCACACATGCCGACTGGTTCGAGGTCTTGTCCTACTACGTGTCGCGCAATTATGGGGTGGGACCCGACCCTTCAGGGCGCGACATTGCACGTGCCTGCTATCTGCCTTGGGATCCGGATGTGCTGATATTTTAACTCCTCTTCTCCCCGCTAAATCATGAATCATAAATTATAAATCATAAATCTTCTCATGTCAAAACAGAAATTTAACCTGGGTGAGTGGCGTCGTGATACCACTCTTACTTCCCGTGACGAGGTGGAAATCGTCATTTCACGCATTGAAACTGCAAATCTTGATATAACTTCGGCCTATGGTGACTGGCGCGACCTGGGGTTTGCGCTGGCTCAAGGGCTGGGCGAGGAGGGGCGTGCTTTCTATCATCGTCTGAGCCGTTTCTATAGTGGATACCGGTCCGCTGAAACCGACAAGCAGTACACGGCTTGCCTGCACTCGCGTGGACATGGCATCACGCTGAACACCCTCTTCCACCGGGCAAAGCTGGCGGGAGTGGATATCAATACTCGTCCGTTGCCAGATTGCCATATTGCCAAACCGCCAAATGTGAAGGACGTGGCAATATCCCCCGCTGTCGGAGCGGATCAGACGCCTCCGGGCGATGATTTCCCCACTTTCCCCGACGAAATCTACGCCTCCATGCCCCGCCTGCTCTCTGATGTCTGCTCTTACGGCATCTCGGCCGAAGACACGGACATGCTGTTGCTGGGTGCCCTTACGGTGCTTTCCTCTTGCCTGACGCAAGTGTCGGGCATCTATGGGCAGCGACAAGTCTATCCGAACCTTTACTTGTTTGTCGGGGCGCAGGCTTCGGCGGGTAAGGGGCGGCTGACGCTGTGCCGTCATCTGGTGGACGTGGTGCATGCCGACCTGCGCCGGCAGAACGTTCGCGAGTGGGAGGAATATCACCGTGAAAAGTCCCTCTACGAAAAGAACAAACGGAAGGAAGGAGGTGACGAACCGCGCCAACCGCCCGTCAGGATGCTTTTTATTCCTGCCAACAGTAGTGCTACAGCCCTCTTCCAGACATTGAACGACAACGAAGGACAGGCCTTGATGTTCGAAACTGAAGGCGACACGCTGACCACCACTTTCCGCAGCGAACACGGTAACTACAGTGACGGTCTGCGTAAAGCCTTCCATCACGAGACTATTGCTTACAATCGTCGGAAAGACCGTGAATATGTAGAAATCTCCATGCCCCGCCTTTCGGTGCTACTCAGCGGAACGCCCCGCCAGATAGGGGCGCTCATTCCTGATGCCGAGAACGGGCTTTTTTCTCGTTTCCTCTTCTACAATCTGCCCTTGCGTCCGGTATGGAATGATGTGTTTGCCTGCAACGGGGAGGATACGCTGGACGGTTGTTTTCTTCGGTTGGGAGGCCGTTTCTTTCAATTCTATTCACGTCTGAAGAAAACGGTACCCCTGCGCTTCACGCTCACCGCCGCCCAACAGGGGGAGTTCAACCGTTTTTTCAACTCTATGCAACAACAGGGACTCCAGTGCTTTGGTTCCGACATGCTGGCTTCTGTACGTCGCCTGGGGCTGACGGCCTACCGCATCTGCATGGTGTTCTCTTCACTGCGACTGATGGACTATGAGGGAGACGTTCCGCTGCCGGCCACCCTTTGTTGCCGTGATGATGATTTTCGCACCACGCTTCTGATGATGGAGGTGTTGCTGCATCATACGGGACTGGCATATAAAGGATTGCAGGCCGACATCAAGTCTACGCCCAGTCGGGCCACCGTGGCCGGAGGCGATCAACGCGAACATCGGTTGCTTCAGTTATTTGAGGGATTGCCGGAGGTTTTCAATCGGGCGGGTTATCAGGATGTGGCGCGTGCCGAGGGAATCCCTGTCCGTACGGCCGACCGCTACGTCATTGAACTGTGCAATCAGGGGCGTTTGCAGAAGTTGGACCATGATGCGTATGGAAAAACGGGAAAGTGATTCGGGCTGAATCGCGTCCGGTCCGTGTCCGCTCCGTACCAGGTCCGTAGTATCTCCGTAGTCTATAGGCACGGAGCAGCTACGGACTTGCTACGGAGTTGGTACGGAGATACTGTGGAGGCGTTGCGGAGATACTATGAAGATACAATGAATAATTCCCCCGAAATATTACTGATTATAAAGCCGATATGTTATCTTTGCAATGATTTAGAGCAAGAAACAATAAAAAAAGATTATTATGACACTGATAGCGAATCCCATTTACGACTCCGTCTTCAAATACCTGATGGAGGACGACCGTGTGGCGAAAATCCTTCTCTCCGCCCTGCTGAAAAAAGAAATCGTGGAACTGCAAATGCGGCGCCAGGAATACTCCGCCATGCAGCAGACGCGCATCTCCATGTTCCGGATGGACTTCACCGCCCGTATCCGTGAGGCAAATGGAGAAGAGCATCTTGTAATGATTGAACTCCAGAAGACGTGGCTCGCCACCGAAACCCTGCGCTTCCGCCAGTACCTGGGCACGCAATACCTCAACAAGGAGAACATGCGCGAAGAAGACAACGGTACCTACGGTCTGCCTATCATTTCAATCTACATTCTGGGGCATAAACTGGGCGAACTGCACGAACCTGTGGTCTACGTCCGCCGCCGGTACCTGAACTATGACGACTGCGTGATAGAGCATAGGGACAAGTTCATCGAAAGCCTGACGCACGACAGCATCATCGTTCAGATTCCGTATCTGAAAGGTCGTACCAGAAATCACCTGGAGCGTCTGCTCAATCTCTTCGACCAGGATTACATCTACCATGCTGATGACCATTTACTGGAAATCGACGAGAATAAATTCACCGGAAAGGATGAACAACTACTTATGAACAGGTTGCTGAAAGCGGGCGTGGCGCCGGAAATCAGACGAGCCATGGATGTGGAAGATGAGATACTTTCGGAGATTGAAAAGAGAGATACGATTATCATGAGGAAGGAAGAGGAGATCGTAAAGAAGGATGAGGAGCTTGGGAAGAAGAACGAGGAGCTTGGGAAGAAGAACGAGGAGCTTGGGAAGAAGAACGAGGAGCTTGGGAAGAAGAACGAGGAGCTTGGGAAGAAGAATGAGGAACTTGTAAAGAAGGATGAAATTATTCGCGAAGCTGTCCGTATGCTCAGTCAAGCCGGACTTTCGGTTGATGAAATAGCCCGAAAGTTCTCTTTATCACCCGAAAGCGTAAATCACTTGCTTAATGAATAAAGGGCTACAGTAACTTAGGCTGATATTTTTGTTTCGTCCGCCTTCGCTCTTCGATGAGTGAAGGCGGGCGTTTATAAAAATATTGTTCTTACCTTTGTCTGTTAATATTGGGGCTTTTCAGGCAAATAATACTATGAAGGAACTACTATTACAAGCTACGCTTGATTCCGGTCATTCCGACGCTACGCCGTCCGACCTTTGCCGATGGCTGGCATCCCTTACGGGAGAGCTTGCCACAGAATCGGAGAGTTTAGTCCCGATGCTCTATCGTACGCCCTGTCCCGGAGTACTTGAAGTGTGGCTGAGAGATGCTCCGGAGCAAACGGAAAGAAGCGTGGTTCGTTACAGGCGTCTCTCTTTCCGTCCGCTTCCCCCGGTGTCCGCCCCTTCTCCTTCTGCCTCTTCCGATTGTAGGATTGCGGTGGAAGTGCTGCCTGCGAAACAAATATATATCGGTTTTCCTATGTCCGAAATGGGACTTGTGGGCGCTTCTCCCGCTTTAGTAGCTACAGGCGGATGGGTGATGCCCTATGAGGCGCTCAGCCCGGTGCAGATAGCCCGCCTGGACTCTGCTTATGCGGTGCTTACCCCTGCTTTGTCTGCCCGCCTGGATGGTGCCGGCTGTGTGGAACGGCACACGTCTGCCCCGTCCGGTCCTTATGAAGTTTTGTGGCGGGAGGTGGAAGGGCTGCTGGCACGTTGTTTCCCTTCGGGTGGGACGGTTTCCGGCTGTCCCCTTCACTTGTCACTCCATCCGGCCGATGTGCCTGCCCACCGTTTGCGGTGTATCGGGGCGGAACATAGCCAGTTGCAGTTTGGCAGGTCGACTGTAGAAACCGATCCTCGCGCCAGCTTTTGCCGTTACGGTGCCTGTCTGCCCGGGCGGTGCCGTTCTCTTGCCCTCACCATGCTTTATCCAAGGGGGCAACTGGATGCTGCCCGTCGCCTCTTCAGCTTTTTTTTCCCACTGGCTTCTCTTATAGCCGTGATGCCTGTGGGCAACATGGACCGCTGGATAGCTTATGATGCGGATGAGCGTGCCGCAGACCAACTGACACAGGCACTCTACACGCAGCCTGTCACGGATGTTCCTGCCGCTTTCAGGCTCTATTGCCTGGTGGTTCCCTCGGGAGAGGCGGCCACTGCACTGATGGGGCGGCAACTGTCGGTTCGCCTGCGCAGGCTGGTGCTTTCCCTGGGCTCTCTTTATGTGGGAGCCATTCCGTTGCATGCCGTCAGTTCGGGGGACTTCGGCAGATACCTGCCTTCTGTGGCTTCCCGCTTGCTGGTGCAGATGGGTGGCATGCCGTGGATGCCCCGCTGTTTTGCTTCGCAGGACACCGACCTCATTGCCGGATTCTCTTGTTCACGTCCCTCGCAAGGTTTCGAGCCTTTCAGTGCGGTTACTTTCTACAACGATCCTTCACGGGGTTGTTGCTTCGACCTTTGCAAGGCTGAGGAGAAGTTCTCACTGTTCTTTTCTTCGCGCTTCAGGAGGGCTTACGAACAGTTTCTGACCGACCACCGTGATAGCCCTCCCCAGCGTTTGGTAGTTTATTGCCACCGGGATCTTCCGACGGAGCCTCTGCTGTCTCTGGTACGCTGGATGGTTCCGTATTCGGATGCTGTGCCGGTGGTGCTGGCGCAAGTGCGGCGCACGTCGAGGGCTATGCTCCGTCACTATGCTCCCGATGCTCCCGGCTGTATGCCTCCTGCAGGAACCGTTCTGGGCTGCACTGATGACACTTTTCTTCTTTTCTGCCGCGATTTCCGTCCGGCATCCGATTCCTCTCGCGCTTTTTATCCTTATCCATTGGAGGTCAGGCTTAACCGACTTTGTGCCGATGGCAGCTTTCAGCCATTGTTACCCTCCGAGGCGGATGGGGTGCTGGTGCAAGCCTTCCAGCTGGTCCGGGCCAATCCGGCGTGTGTGGACGGCAGTCCTTTGCCCCTCGTACTGTCGCACACCGACCGCTTGTTGCGCCATCGTTGCCAGGAGTGGCGGCTTGAAATGGCGGACCGCATTGCCATGGACTAAAGTTCGCGGCAATGTGGCAACGTGGCAATTTGGCAACCAACTGTGCAAAACTGTGCAAAACGACGCAAAAATCACACGCTTTTAAAATCTCCTTTCTTTACAGCTTACCTTTGCTTGTGGCTGAACGGTAAAGGCTCCTGCATCGCCGTGCTGCTGCAGAGGCATCGTGCCTGTTTGCTGCTGCCTGTCTTCTTCAGCCCCTGAGACTTGGTCGCATTGACCGGTCCTGATCCCTAAAATATACGATAATGGGAGAAATTAAAAGAGGAATCCTCGGTGGATTCAGTGGAAAAGTGGGTACCGTAGTGGGTAGTACCTGGAAAGATGTGAGTTATATGCGTGCGCTGGCCATCAGTGTCAGTAACCCCCGCACTCCGAAACAACAGACGCAACGCGGCAAGTTTGCCATGAGCATGACTTTCTTGCGTGCCATTATTCCTTATGTTCGCGTAGGTTATCATACTTATGCCAAGGGGCGCACGGCTTTCAACGCGGCGATGTCCTACATCCTGCGCCATGCCATCACCGGTTTGGCTCCTCAGCTCGCTGTCGATTATGAGCGTGTACTGGTGGCCCGTGGCACCTTGATGCCCGTCTTCAATGCTTCGGCTGCCTTGGCCGATGGCAAGCTGACCCTGACGTGGAAGGATAACAGCAAAATGGGAGATGCTCTCTCTACTGACCAGGCGATGCCGCTGGTTTACAACAAGGAACGCGGCGAGGCCTACTACGATCTGGAAGCTGCCACCCGTGCCGACGGCACTGTGCAGTTGACGTTGCCCGATGACTGGGAGGACAAGGCGCTGGCCGTTTATCTTGCTTTTCGTAGTGAAGACGGTAGCCGTGTCACCAACAGCATTTGCCTGAAAGATGACGCTTACGAGGGCAGCGGCTCGGGCGGCAATGCCGGAGGCGGCGACAAGCCCGGTGGCGGCGGTCTGGATGAGAATCCGTTGGGATAGAAGCTGAAGCCTGAGGTTTCGGAAATTAAAAATTAAGAATTAAAAATTAAAGGCTGCGCGGCTATTTATCATTTATTATTTAAACAGCAATTTATCGTGAGAAAGATAAACTATATCGTGGTGCATTGTAGCGCCACCCGTGAAGATCGTCCTTTTTCGGTGGAAGCCCTTCGTGCAGAGCACCTCCGTCGTGGTTTCCGGGATATCGGTTACCACTACTACATCCGCTGTGACGGTACGGTGGTGAATACCCGTCCCCTCGCCCTTGTGGGGGCGCATGTCAAGGGGATGAATGCTCACAGCGTCGGCATCTGCTATGAAGGCGGACTGGACGCTGAAGGCAGGCCGAAGGATACCCGTACGCCGGAACAGCGTAGTGTCCTGCGCCTGCTGGTACATCAGTTGCTGCGCCGCTTCCAGGGCGATGTGCGCGTCTGCGGGCATCGTGACCTTAGCCCGGATAGGAATGGCGACGGCGTGGTGGAACCTGCGGAGTGGATGAAGGAGTGTCCGTGCTTTGAAGTGAGCCGTGAACTCTGATTTTTCAATTTTCAACTATCATTTTTCAAATTACCGGAAAGGAGGTGTTTTTATAATGGCAATCAAGAAATCCGTTTGGAGTATGGTCTTGAAGGTGGCTATGGCAGTACTGACAACAATAGCCGGAGTGCTGGGAGTTAATGCGATGACACCGTAAAATGCATCTTATAGCCCGAGGCTCCTCTGTTTGTCTTATTGGATATTTCGGACAGGGTGAGCCTCTTTTTTTTCTTAGAATATTCATTAAAACCAAGAAATGATGAAAAACAAATTGATATCTTTCTTTATCGCTTTATTTTTGATGTCTGCTGCTGCGGCATCACAAAATATAAATTATACGTATGATGGTGCGGGAAATCGTGTATCACGCACACAAACGCAAAGCGGTCCGTTTACCCCTGCTTGGGGCGCAGAACGCTCTGCTGTGAATTCCGGCAGTATCGGAAATCTCGTGTATGCCACTCCCGGTAATTATGCGCTTGATGAAAGTCGGCCGGTGGGAAACATACCCTATACTTTCAATGTGAATTCCAACGGCTCTTCTGCTTTTACTATCCCTCTGTCGTTGCTTCAAGGACAGGCGGGGATGACTCCTGAGCTGAATATAGTTTATAACAGTCTGACAGGTGAGGGCATCCTGGGGTATGGCATGAAATTGTCATGTATCTCTTCGATCACAAGGTGTGGGAAACGGAACTTTTATGATGGTTCAAACAGTGCCGTGTTGCCTTTAATTCCCAATGAGTATTTTTTTGAATTGGATGGCCTGCGTCTGATTAAGGATCCCAAAACTTCTCTGTATCTGAAAGAAGTGGATGATTTCTCCCGTATAGAAAATCATTACAGTGCATTGGGAGATTTATGCCAATACTTTGAAGTGCGTCAAAAAGATGGTACCCGGCTGTTCTATGGAGATATATGAAGGGACCGGAGCTTGCCAAAGAAATGAAAGGGACAACTGGCAAGTAGCGGCACCACCGGACATGGATCTGTTTATACTTACACTGCTGCCGGCTTATTGCAGAAAGAGGTGAAGACCATCAAGGATCGGACTCTCACTAAAGGTTATGCCTATGACGACAAGGGACGTTTGTTCACCTATACCAGCCCGTCGGGGCTTGTGCAGAAGCTTGCTTACGATGCTTCTTATAATTTGATATCCATCACCGATAACGCCACTAACACCCGGTTGTGGGAAGCGATGAGTTACAACGATCAGGGCTTGCTTTCCGATGATATGAATTGTGGAGGTGGACAAATTACTTATACTTATGACCAAATGGGAAGGTATAAATCCATATCTAATTCTCTGATAGATTTTGGTTATCAGTATAATCAGGGTGGCTTGCTAACACAGCGCATTGAAAGGTTTGGTGGTAACAGACTGACCGAGACTTTTGATTATGATGCAGGTGGATGCTTGACTTCCACATAATGCACCTGGCTCTCCTTTAGCGAAAATAGACCTGATGGTAGAATATGCTCCCGTTGACCAATAGTTGAGTTATTATAAGAATAATCCTCCTTGTACCATTGTTCAAGGTGGTTATACCCGTACTTACGAGTATGATGCCAATAATCAGCGAGATTACAGTGTGCTAACAGTTTCTTCTTCCACCCTTCCGTTTGCGGCAGGTAGACGTTATTATTTTGATGATTTTGAGCGAAATATTAACACCGGAAATGGTGCGGTTATGGATTTAGATTATATCTTTGCCGATGGACGTTTGGTTGCTCTGGTTCGTACAGTGGGCGGCAAGAAGACTTGCTATGGGGTGACGACTGATCGTCTGGGTTCTTTGATGTGTCTTTATACAGGTGAAGGTATTGTTCAGAAGTTTTCGTATGATGCCTGGGGCAATCGTCGTGACCCGTTGACGGGAGTTGTTCTGAATAATGCGGAGCTTGCTTCAGCCAGCAGTATCACTACCCGCGGATATACGGGTCACGAGCATATAGATGAAATGGGGCTTATCCACATGAATGCCCGTCTTTATGATTCTCGGACAGGTCTGTTTGTCAGCATTGATCCTCAGGCGGGGAGTTATCTTAGTACGTATCCTTATACTTACTGTGGTGGTGATCCGATGAATGGTGTCGACCTTACGGGAGAAGATTATTGGAGTACGAGTGATCCGAATGTCATCTATGATCTTTGGAAGTACTACAACGATAATAAAGGGATAGGCGGCTATAACTTTCAGGGCTGGTATCAGATGTCGGACAAGGACTTCCTTGCGGCTTATGACAAGTATGGTGAAAAAGCTTTGACCTGCAACGATCAGACTTCTACGCTCTACACTTCTTATGGCAGGGTTGAGAATGGGGAAGTGGTGATTTATGGGAAACAGATAAAGCTGAGCCAATCTTCCTATCGTCCTGTTGAAGACAATGAGTACTTGATTACCGGAGAGCCTCCTTTACCTGGATTTAGCGCGTTCAAGTGGGCTTCGTTGTGGAAGAATTCTAAGAAAATTTGGAGTACAACAAAAAGTTTAAGTGGAGTAAAGAACGCCTATAATCATTGGATAAAACATTCAAAAGATTTTTCGCAATTTAAAAATGCAAAACAATATGTTGAAGGAGCGAAAGATTTCTTACATAACCCACCTAAAGGAACATTTACTAAAGTAAGGGCTAATGGGGGTATTTTAAGATATAATCCCTTCACTAATACTTTTGGTGTGATGAATGCGGATGGTATCCCTAAAACACTATTCAAACCTACAAGAGGTCTGGAATATTGGTTTAATCAATAAAATAGATAATAATGAAAGAGGAACATTATTGTAGAATATGTGGGCTATATATATAAGCCTTGGGGGAATGATGGACAATCTCCTACATATGAGATATGTCCATGTTGTGGGGTTGAATTTGGAAATGAAGATTTTGATCTTTCTTCTATCAAAGAGTACAGGACAGAATGGTTAGAAAATGGTGCTAATTGGTTTGACAAAGAGAGTAAGCCCAATTTCTGGGATGCAAAGAAGCAGCTTATGAATGTGCCGAAGCGTTTCGAGTAAAAGTCTTCCACCGTTCGTCCAGTCGGATATGTCATCCGGCTGTCACTGAATATTAGGCTTTCCTAACCCTTACTAAATTTATAATCCCTGTCTCTTACTGTAAAATATCAGTAGAGGCAGGGATTATTTATTGACGGAGCTTAAAATATATTCTTTTGATTGTTTGTCCCTGTTCGTTTATATGCTCACATTTGTGTTCATCATCCAATAATTTTACATAAAAAAGACTTCAATAGAATGCTATTCCCAAGAAAAATAGTATTTTTGGAAGAATTATTGAAAAGGATACCTTTATATATAACTTTAAAAAGAACCGACTATTATGATGGAAAAAACACTGGTTATTTTGAAACCATGTACCCTCCAAAGAGGCTTGGTAGGTGAGATTACGAACAGATTCGAACGTAAAGGCTTGCGTCTGGCCGGAATGAAAATGGTTCAGCTGACGGATGAAGTGCTCAGTGAGCATTACGGCCATTTAAGTGCGAAGCCCTTCTTTCAGCGCGTGAAGGATTCGATGATGGCCTGTCCGGTTATCGTGTGTTGTTTTGAAGGGGTAGATGCCATTGAAGCGGTGAGAGTTTTGACTGGCCCTACCAATGGCAGGAAGGCGGCTCCCGGAACCATCCGCGGAGATTACAGTATGAGCTTCCAGGAAAATATCGTTCATGCATCCGACTCACCCGAAGCGGCTGAAGTGGAATTGAAAAGATTTTTTAAACCGGAAGAAATATTTGACTATAAGCAGGCTACATTCGACTTCTTGTATGCTAATGACGAGTATTAGTGAGGAAAAAGAAAAATAAGTTTGCGATAAACTACGCTGATGTAGTAAGGAAAATGTCGACTACAGCTTTCAAATTCAATTAAAGTAGTATCTTTGTGCCCGGAAAATTAATCTTCATTCAGTGAACCTGGTTATTGATATAGGAAATACGGTGGCAAAAGTAGCTGTCTTTGATGGTGTTTCACTATTGGAAGTGGCGTATGACTCTAATCGGAATTTGGAGCATCTGTCGGACATCTATAGTAAATATCACTTCGAAAAAGCAATTGTCGCTACTGTCATCGATTTGAGCGAGCAGGTGCTGGCACAATTGGCATTACTTCCCATACCTGTGCTTTGGCTGAATGAAACGACTCCACTCCCGGTAGTGAATCTATATGAAACGCCCCGGACGCTGGGGTATGATCGTATGGCTGCCGTGGTGGCTGCCAATGAGCAATTTCCCGGAAAAGACATACTGGTGATAGATGCCGGCACGTGCATTACGTACGAATTTGTGGATGCCGAAGGACGCTATCATGGTGGAAATATTTCCCCGGGTATGCAGATGCGTTTTCGGGCGCTTCACCAGTTTACCGGACGCTTGCCGCTGGTGCAACGCGAAGGGCGTGAACTCCCGATGGGAAAAGATACTGAAACTGCCATCCGTGCGGGAGTTTTGAAAGGTATGGAATATGAGATTTCTGGTTACATAGTGGCTATGAAACATAAATATCCTGAACTTTTGGTTTTTTTAACGGGCGGGGATGATTTTTCTTTTGATACAAACTTAAAAAGTATCATCTTTGCAGACAGATTTTTAGTGTTGAAAGGATTAAATCGAATTTTAAACTATAATAATGACAAGATTTAGACAAACACTTTTGGTGCTTTTGCTCACGATATTATCTGGAGCGACGGTCGCTCAAAATAATACAAATTCTCCCTATACACGATACGGATACGGACAACTGGCAGACCATGGGTCAGGTAACAGTAAGGCAATGGGTGGCATTGCTTATGGTTTACGTGACAAATATCAGACCAATTTCGCGAATCCGGCATCTTATACGGCGGTCGATTCGTTAACTTTCATGTTCGACGGAGGTATTTCTATGCAAAACACCAACTTCAGTGATGGAGTAGTGAAGATGAATGCCAAGAACTCAAGTTTTGACTACATTACGATGCAGTTCCGTCTGTCAAAAAAAGGCGCTATGAGTATAGGATTGTTACCTTATTCCAATGTGGGATATAAAATGGGTAACTATCAGGAAAATACTGAAATTCCGACTTCCTCAGCCAGTACAACTTATTCCGGTGAAGGAGGGTTGCATCAACTTTATATAGGCGCAGGTTTTAAAATTATTAAAAATCTTTCCGTTGGTGCGAATATTTCGTATCTTTGGGGAGATATAACACATACGCGGCAACAGTCATTTACATCTAACTCAAACATCATGCCGTTGACGACGCTTACCGGGATGGAGGTTACGAGTTATAAACTAGACTTTGGAGCGCAGTATACACAGCAATTCGGTAAGAAACATGCGGCTACTTTAGGAGTCGTTTTCTCACCGGGACATAACTTGGGAAATGATGCGTATGTACAAACTCAGCTGGGAAATAGCACAACTGGATATACTACAACGCAGAAGGACACTATACTGACAATGGGTATTCCTATGACGCTGGGCGCAGGTGTGACGTATGTGTACGATGACCGTCTGACAGTGGGTGCGGATGTGATGTTCCAGAAATGGAACAGCGTGACATTCATGAATGACCCGGATGCGTTCTGTAATAAAGTGAAAGTTGCTTTAGGTGCGGAATATATTCCTAACATGATGGGTAGAAGTTATCTTTCACACATCAAATATCGTTTGGGAGCTTATTATTCTAAACCTTATTATAAAATAGATGGCGTACGTGCCGCAAATGAGTATGGAGTAACTGCCGGTTTCGGTTTGCCTCTTCCACGTAGCCGTTCCGTATTGAGTGTCTCGGCACAGTATGTGAGAACGCAAGGCACGGAAAGCAAATTCTTGAACGAGAATACATTGCGTCTTTGCATTGGCGTGACATTCAATGAACGTTGGTTCTGGAAGCGTAAAGTTGAATAGTGAAGAATAGACAATATAACAACTAAAATTTAAATACAATGAAGATTAAAACGCTTGTAGCTGTCTTGCTCCTTTCGGGTGGAGTAACCAGTGTCCTGGCACAGGAAGATTGTAACAAGAACAGTAGTATTTCTCATGAAGCGGTAAGAGCTAATAATTTTAAAGATGCTTATTTGCCGTGGAAAGAAGTTCTGAAGGATTGCCCTACGTTGCGGTATTATACATACACGGATGGTATTAAAATATTATCATCCTTCTTGAATGATATAAAGGACCGTAATTCTGCTGATTACAAAAAGTATTTTGATGAGTTGATGGAGGTTTTTGACTTGAGAATGAAATATACTCCGGATTTTATGCATCTGAAAGGTACTCCTTCTGTGGCTGAGGTTTTGGGTAATAAAGCCATCAATTACATTGCTTATGCTCCCAATATAGATGTAAATCAAGCTTATGCTTGGTTGAAAGAATCTCTGGAAGCTGAAAAGGGTGGCTCTAAAGGTCCTATCCTCCATTATTTCCTGGATATGTCTTTGAATAAATTGAAAGGTGATCCTAGTCATAAAGAGCAATTTATTCAGGATTATCTGACTGATTCCGAATACGCCGATGCTGCTATCGCCGCAGAAGATGACGCGAAAAAGAAAGCCGCTTTGCAACAAGTAAAGGATAATCTTGTAGCAATGTTCATTAATAGTGGTACCGCTGATTGTGAATCTTTGCAGGAAATTTATGGTCCTAAAGTTGAAGCAAACCAATCTGACTCTACTTACCTGAAGAAAGCTATCTCTATCTTGAAAATGATGAAGTGTACGGAAAGCGAAGCATACTTCCAAGCTTCTTATTATATGTATAAGATTGACCCGACTGCTGATGCCGCTACCGGATGTGGATATATGGCATATAAGAAAGGTGACTTTGACACGGCAATCAAATACTTTGATGAAGCACTGAATTTGGAGAGTGATAATGAAAAGAAAGCTCAGATTGCTTATGCTGTTGCTGCCACATTATTCAATGTGAAGAAACTTTCACAAGCCAGAGGTTATTTGCAAAAAGCTATCAGTTTCAAAGAAAACTATGGTGATGCTTATATCTTGCTTGCACAACTTTATGCCTCCAGCCCGAATTGGAATGATGAGCCCGCCATGAACAAGTGTACATATTTTGTTGTTATTGATAAATTGCAACGTGCTAAAGCTGTGGATCCCACTGTAGCGGATAAAGCAAACGAATTGATTTCAACGTATGCACGTTATACACCGAAGGCTGAAGATCTCTTTATGTTGGGTATCAAAGCCGGTGACCGTGTTACAGTAGGTGGTTGGATCGGTGAAAGCACAACGGTTCGATAATAAATATAAATATGTTACCACAACGAAGTAACGTTCTATTTTGTAGAAGTTTGAGCATAACCATTGCCTTTGGGGCAGTGGTTATGCTTCTTTTATTTTCCGCCTGTTCCGGACGGCATAAGGATATGGGAGCTGCCATAACCGAGCGTGATTCATTGCCTGTGATGGATACGAAAGGAGTGATGACTTTAATCTCTGATTCCGGCGTCACCCGCTATCGAATCAATACGGAGGAGTGGCTGGTCTTTGACCGGAAGAATCCGCCTTACTGGGCTTTTGAAAAAGGTGTCTATCTGGAAAAGTTTGATTCTGTATTCAATGTAGATGCAAGTATAAAGTCGGATACGGCATATTATTATGAAAAGCAAAAGTTGTGGAAACTGATGAGTAATGTGCATATTCAAAATCTTAAAGGTGAGAAGTTTGATACAGACCTATTGTATTGGGATCAGAATAAACATACGATCTATTCTGACCAGTTTATCCGTATTGAACAACCGGACAGGATCATTACTGGTCGTGGTTTCGACTCTAACGAACAAATGACCGTTTATACAATAAGAAAACCGGAGGGCATCTTTTATGTAGATGATGATGCCACAGCTCCTGCAGACAGCGTGCAAACAGACAGTATGCCGAAAGATAGTATCAAACCGTAAATTATGGATACCTATATTTATTTATTGATTACTATGGCTTTCTCCGCTTTCTTTTCGGGTATGGAGATTGCTTTTGTTTCCGTAGACAAACTACGTTTTGAAATGGAACGTAAGGAGGGATTGACGTCACGCATTCTTTCTTATTTCTTCCGTAATTCCAATAACTTCATATCTACCATGCTGGTAGGTAATAATATTGCGCTGGTTATTTATGGTATCCTCATGGCGCAAGTTATCAAGGTCCATCTCCTGGGCGATTTGATCTCCAATGATTTTGTGGAAGTGTTGTTGCAGACAGTCATTTCTACGCTTATTATCCTGGTAACAGGTGAATTCCTTCCTAAAACCTTATTCAAGATTAACCCCAATCTTGTATTAAAAGTATGCGCTTTTCCGCTACTGATTTGTTATATCGTTTTGTATCCGGTGTCTCAGCTGGCTTCCGGATTATCTTATCTTTTTTTGCGTCTGTTCGGGATGAAGATCAATAAAGAAGCTTCGGACAAGGCTTTTGGAAAAGTAGATCTGGATTATTTTGTTCAGTCCAGTATCGATAATGCCGAAGATGAAGAAGAACTGGATGCCGAGGTGAAGATATTTCAGAATGCGCTCGACTTCTCCAGTATTAAAATACGCGATTGCATCGTACCCCGTACGGAAATTGTAGCCGTTGACCTGACTGCCACTCTGGAAGATTTGAAAAGTCTTTTTGTTGAGTCTGGCATCTCCAAGATTATAGTGTATGACGGCAATATAGATAATGTGGTAGGGTATATCCATTCGTCCGAAATGTTCCGCAACCCTGCCGACTGGCGGAATAATGTAAAAGAAGTACCCATTGTGCCCGAAACCATGGCAGCGCATAAACTGATGAAACTCTTCATGCAGCAAAAGAAAACGATTGCTGTAGTGGTGGATGAGTTTGGCGGTACGTCCGGCATCGTTTCACTGGAGGACTTGGTAGAAGAAATATTCGGTGATATTGAGGATGAACATGATAATACTTCGTATGTATGCAAACAGATTAGCGAAGACGAATATGTGCTTTCCGGTCGTTTGGAAATAGAAAAAGTTAATGAGACATTTGATCTGGATCTGCCGGAAGAAGATGATTATATGACGGTGGGTGGATTGATCCTGAACCGTTATCAGAGTTTCCCGAAATTGCATGAAGTAGTGGCGATTGATAAATTCCAGTTCAAAATTATTAAGGTTACAGCCACTAAAATAGAGTTGGTACGTCTTAAAGTGGTGGAATAATAACAGAATGGCGTAATTTTTTAAAGAATAAATAGATGCGTATTAGCATTTTTTGTATCTTCGTGCGCTAAAATGAAGTTTGGAGAAAATATAATAAACAAATAAATCATATTAACTAAAATGGCAACATTACAAAACATTCGGTCTAAAGGACCCTTATTGGTGATTGTTATTGGTTTGGCGCTGTTCGCTTTCATTGCGGGAGACGCGTGGAAGGTATTGCAGCCACACCAGTCACATGATGTAGGAGAGGTTAACGGAGAGTCACTTTCCGCTCAGGATTATCAGAGCTTGGTAGAAGAATATACTGAAGTTGTGAAATTTTCCAGAGGAACAAGTGCACTCACAGATGAAGAAAACAATCAGATTAAAGATGAAGTTTGGAGAAACTACGTTAACAATAAGTTGATTGAAAACGAAGCAAAAAAACTTGGTTTGTCAGTTTCTAAAGCAGAACTCCAGTCAATCATTGATGCAGGTGTACACCCGATGTTGCAGCAGACCCCGTTCCGTAATCCGCAAACTGGTGCTTTCGACAAAGATATGTTGAAGAAGTTCCTCGTAGATTACTCTAAGATGAACACAGCGCAGATGCCGGCACAGTATGCAGAATATTATCAGTCTATGTATAAGTTCTGGTCTTTCCTTGAAAAACAATTGGTTCAGACTCGTCTGGCTGAGAAATATCAGGCTTTGGTTTCCAAGTCTCTTTTCTCCAATCCGGTAGAAGCACAGGTGGCTTTCGATGCGAGAGTGGATCAGTCTGATCTGTTGTTGGCTGCCATTCCTTATTCTTCAATCGTAGATTCTACAGTGACTATCACAGATGCAGATCTGAAAGCTGTTTATGACAAGAAGAAAGAACAGTTCAAGCAATATGTGGAAACTCGTAACATCAAGTTTATTGATGTACAGGTAACTGCAAGCCCTGAGGATAGAGATGCCATCCAACAGGAAGTGATAGAATATACTGAACAACTTGCTGGTACTCCGGGCGATTATTCTACGCTTGTTCGTGCTGCCGGTTCTGAAGTTCCTTACATTGATTTGTATTATACTTCTAAGGCGTTGCCCACTGATGTAGCTGCTCGTTTGGACTCTGTTTCAGTAGGTGGTGTATATGGTCCTTACTACAATGCGACTGACAATACGATCAACTCGTTCAAGAAATTGGCTACTGCTTCAATGGCAGACTCTATTCAGTATCGTCAGATACAGGTGGCTGCTGAAGATGCTGCGAAGACAAAAACTTTGGCTGATAGCATCTATACTGCCATCAAAGGTGGTGCAGACTTTGCTGAAATTGCTAAGAAGTATGGTCAGACCGGTGAGGCTACCTGGATTTCTTCTGCTAACTACGAAGGTGCACAGTTGGATGGTGACAACCTGAAGTATGTGAATACAATCACTACTCTTGGCAAGAACGAAATGGCCAACCTGAACCTGGCACAGGCAAATATCATTGTACAGGTGATGGATAAGAAGGCTGTTAAAGATAAATATAAAGTAGCTGTTATTAAACGTCCGGTAGAGTTTAGCAAAGAAACTTACAGCAAGGCATACAATGAATTCAGCCAGTTTATCGCTTCTAACCCGACACTGGAGAAAATGGTAGCTAATGCTGAAGATGCTGGTTATAAGCTTTTGGATAGAAACGATTTGTATAGTTCTGAACATGGTATCGGTGGTATCAGAGGTACTAAAGAAGCTTTGAGATGGGCATTCTCTGCAAAAACCGGTGAAGTATCTGGTTTGTATGAGTGTGGCGAAAGTGACCGTATGTTAGTAGTGGGTGTTTCTGCTATTGTTCCGGCTGGTTACCGTCCGCTGGCTTTGGTGAAAGACCAACTGAGACTTGAACTGCTTCGTGACAAGAAGGCTGAGAAGATTATGGCTGACATGAAGGCTGCCGGCGCTACTTCATTCGATCAATTTAAAGCTATGCCTGAAGCAGTAAGCGATTCAGTAAAACATGTAACTTTTGCAGCTCCTGCTTATGTTCCGGTATTGCGTGCCAGCGAACCGTTGGTAGGCGCTTATGCATCGATTGCTGAACTGAACCAACTGAGTGCTCCGATAAAGGGTAATGGCGGTGTATTTGTTCTTCAACCGTATGCAAAAGAAAAACTGAACGAAACTTTCAATCAGGAAACAGAAGAAACTGCGTTGCAGAATATGCATGCCCGTATGGCAAGTCAGTTCCTCAACGACTTGTATCTGA
Source organism: Bacteroides sp. MSB163 (assembly GCF_036416795.1). Classification (NCBI taxonomy): domain Bacteria; kingdom Pseudomonadati; phylum Bacteroidota; class Bacteroidia; order Bacteroidales; family Bacteroidaceae; genus Bacteroides; species Bacteroides maternus. Next base: position 3,470,092 of record NZ_CP143867.1, read on the forward strand.
AAGCTGATGTGAAAGATAGCCGTTATCTGTTCTTCTAAGAAATAACGATCATTGAGATATGAAAAGCCGTCTGATAGAATATCAGGCGGCTTTTTCTTTATCCCTGTGTCTCTTTTCTGCGCCTGCAATTGCCTTTGTGCAACTTTATTCCTACCTTTGCAAAGATAAACTGGAAAGATTGATAGATAATTATGCCGAAACAAACTCTTTTAGGACTGACACTCACTGAATTGCAGGAGGCGGTGAAAAGACTGGGAATGCCCGGGTTTTCCGCCAAACAGATTGCTTCATGGATGTATGACAAGAAAGTGAACTCTATAGACGATATGACCAACTTGTCGCTGAAACATCGGGATCTCCTGAAAGATGTCTACGAAGTAGGAGCGGAGGCACCTGTGGAAGCTATGCGTTCCGCAGACGGTACGGTGAAATACTTGTATCGGGCAGGTGATAAGAACTTTGTAGAGGCGGTTTATATTCCCGATGAAGATCGTGCCACACTTTGTGTATCTTCTCAGGTGGGATGTAAGATGAACTGTAAATTCTGTATGACGGGTAAGCAAGGCTTCAGTGCCAACCTGACTGCCAATCAGATAATCAATCAGATAAATTCTCTTCCCGAGCGGGAAAAATTGACCAACGTGGTGATGATGGGCATGGGCGAGCCTCTGGATAATCTGGACGAGGTGCTGAAAGCTTTGGAAATTATGACTGCTTCTTATGGATATGGATGGAGCCCCAAGCGGATCACACTCTCTACCGTTGGTTTACGCAAAGGATTTCAGCGCTTTATAGAAGAGTCGGAATGTCATCTGGCTGTCAGTTTACATTCTCCGGTTGCCTTGCAACGTCGCGAACTGATGCCTGCTGAGAAATCTTTCTCTATCACTGAAATGGTAGACTTGTTAAAAAACTATGATTTTAGTAAACAGCGTAGACTATCTTTTGAATATATTGTTTTTAAGGGTGTGAATGATTCGTTGCTCTATGCTAAGGAATTGTTGAAACTCTTGCGTGGACTGGACTGCCGTATCAACCTCATTCGCTTTCATGCCATTCCCGGTGTAAACCTGGAGGGAGCGGATATGGAAACAATGACTAAACTCCGTGATTACCTGACTTCCCACGGTTTGTTTACTACGATACGTGCTTCCCGCGGTGAAGATATATTTGCCGCTTGCGGCATGCTTTCCACTGCCAAACAGGAAGAGAATAAACAAGAATTAATATAAATTATTAACTTTGGCTCGGATGATATACGTATTCTTCGTAGTTTTGTAAAAACATTAACTGGTAAGTATATGAGAAAGCAGCTGTTTTATTTAAGTCTGACTATTGTAGCAATTGCCCTTTCCGCATGTAGTGGCGGTAAGAAAGGCGTGTTTGGTGCGACTTCAAGTGGTCGTGCGTATGAAATCCTGGTAGTGGTTGATCCCGCTATGTGGGAACGTCCTGCTGGTAGGGCGCTTTATGATGTACTTGATACGGATGTACCGGGGCTTCCCCAGTCCGAACGTTCTTTCCGTATGATGTACACTTCTCCTGCCAACTATGATGCTACGTTAAAGTTGATTCGTAACATTATTATCGCTGATGTACAGGATATTTATACCCAGCCTAAGTTTAAATATGCGAAGGATGTGTATGCGGCTCCGCAAACTATCCTGACTATACAGGCTCCTGATGAAGCTTCTTTCGAGCAGTTTGTGACGGAAAACAAACAGACTATTATTGATTTCTTTACCCGTGCGGAAATGAACCGACAGATTACGTTCTTGGAAAAGAAGCATAATGATTATGTGACGACAAAAGTAAAGAGTATGTTTGATTGTGATATTTGGGTGCCTGCTGAACTTTCTTCTACCAAGCAGGGAGAGAATTTCTTCTGGGCTGGTACGAATGCGGCTACCGGCGACCAGAACTTTGTCATTTACTCTTTCCCGTACAAAGATAAGAATACATTTACCAAGGAATATTTTGTGCAGATGCGTGACTCTGTCATGAAGGCTAACATCCCGGGAGCGAAGGAAGGCATGTATATGGCAACTGACTCCTTAATGACCGATGTTCGTCCTCTTAATGTACAAGGAGAGTATGCGCTGGAAGCTCGTGGCCTGTGGCGTATGAAAGGGGATTTTATGGGTGGTCCATTTGTTTCGCACATGCGCTTGGATTCGGTGAACCAACGTATTATTGTTGTGGAAGCCTTTATCTATTCACCTGATAAGTTGAAACGTAATCTGATACGCCAGATGGAAGCCTCTCTTTACACTTTGAGAGTGCCGGGTGATAAACAGACAGGAGCTGAGATTCCTTTGGGCGTGACGAAAGAGCAGAGTAAGGCTACTGATCAAGGAAAATAATATTGAGAATGTATACGAATTAAAGAGATAACTTTCATCCGCAGATTACGCGGATTGTACAGATTTGTTTTAATCCCAATCTGCGTTATCCGCGCAATCTGCGGATGAAGATTTATTGTTGGAACTTCTGGCACATTCTTATCTAAAATGATATATATATTGAAAAATGGAAGATAATAAAATAAAAGTCGGCATTACACAAGGAGACATAAACGGTGTGGGTTATGAAGTTATTCTGAAAGCATTCTCTGACCCCGTTATGCTGGAACTGTGTACACCTGTTATTTATGGCTCCCCTAAGGTGGCAGCTTATCATCGCAAGTCACTTGATTTGCCGACAAACTTCAGTATCGTGAACTCTGCTGCGGAAGCGGCTTACAACCGTTTGAGTGTAGTGAACTGTACGGATGATGAAGTGAAAGTAGAATTCTCAAAGGCAGATCCTGAAGCCGGAAAGGCTGCACTCGGTGCATTGGAAAGAGCTATCAAGGAATATAAAGAGGGATTGATTGACGTGATTGTCACAGCTCCCATCAACAAGCATACCATTCAGTCGGAAACTTTTGCATTTCCCGGTCATACGGAATATATAGAAGAGAGACTGGGCAATGGTGCTAAGTCATTGATGATTCTGATGAAAGATGATTTCCGGGTGGCATTGGTTACCGGCCATATTCCTGTCAGCCAGATTGCTTCGACTGTAACGAAGGAACTGATAGAGGAGAAACTGGCTATCTTCAACCAGTCGTTGAAGCAGGACTTCGCTATCGATGCACCGCGCATTGCCGTACTTTCTCTGAATCCGCATGCGGGAGATGAAGGTCTGCTGGGAAAAGAAGAAGAAGAAATTATCATTCCGGCATTGAAAGAGATGTCTGCCAAAGGCATCTTGTGCTATGGACCGTATCCGGCTGACGGATTTATGGGCTCAGGCAATTTCACTCATTTTGACGGTGTGCTTGCCATGTACCACGATCAGGGGCTGGCACCGTTCAAAGCACTGGCGATGGACGAAGGTGTGAATTATACTGCCGGATTGCCTGTGATACGTACTTCACCGGCTCATGGCACTGCATACGATATTGCAGGAAAAGGTTTGGCGAGTGAAGACTCTTTCCGTCAGGCTATTTATGTGGCTATCGACGTGTTCCGTAATCGCCTGCGTGATAAAGCAGCACATGCCAACCCCTTACGAAAACAATATTACGAAAAGCGTGATGACAGCGATAAGCTGAAACTCGATAGTGTGGAAGAAGATTTGTAGAATGACGAAAGCGGAAATACAACAAGTAAAGTTACGATTCGGCATCATTGGCAACAATGAAGCATTGATGCGTGCGATAGACGTTGCTATACAGGTGGCGCCTACCGATCTGTCTGTACTGATAACCGGAGAAAGTGGTGTGGGTAAGGAAAGTTTTCCCCAGATCATTCACCAGTACAGTCGGCGTAAGCATGGTCAGTATATTGCGGTGAACTGTGGTGCCATTCCCGAAGGAACTATTGACTCGGAATTGTTCGGTCATGAGAAAGGGGCTTTCACCGGTGCCATCGGTGAGCGGAAAGGATATTTTGGTGAGGCGGATGGTGGAACGATTTTCCTGGATGAAGTGGGAGAGTTGCCTTTACCTACGCAAGCACGCCTGCTCCGTGTGCTGGAAAGCGGAGAGTTCATAAAAGTCGGTTCATCCAAAGTGCAGAAGACCAATGTACGCATTGTGGCAGCTACCAATGTAAACTTGACGCAGGCTATTTCCGAAGGACGTTTCCGTGAAGACTTGTATTACCGTCTGAACACTGTGCCTATCCAGATCCCCCCTTTGCGTGAGCGTGGAGAGGATGCATTTCTATTATTCCGTAAGTTTGCTTCGGATTTCGCCGAGAAATATCGTATGCCTGCCATCCAGTTGACGGAAGATGCCAAGCAGCTATTGATTTCCTACTCGTGGCCCGGCAATGTGCGGCAATTGAAGAATATAACGGAACAGATTTCCATCATTGAAACCAATCGTGAAATCAATGCTTCTATATTGAAAGGATATTTGCCGGAACAGAATACGATGCAGCGGCTGCCCGCTTTGTTCGGCGTCAAAGAAACCAAGAGCTTTGAGAGTGAACGGGAAATCTTATATCAGGTTCTTTTCGATATGCGTCAGGATGTGACGGAGCTGAAAAAACTGGTACATGAGATTATGACCGAACGTGGAAAAACTGCCGCTCCGGCTGTGCCTGCTACTTATTATGCCCAACCGCCTGCCGTAGTGACTCCTGTTTCTCCGAGCGTGCCTACCATTATTCATCCTTCCATAAAGCCGTCCCACAACATTGATGAAGATATACAGGACACGGAGGAGTATGTAGAAGAGTCTCTCTCGCTGGATGAGGTGGAGAAAGAAATGATACGGAAAGCCTTGGAAAAACATCATGGTAAACGCAAGAGTGCGGCAAAGGATCTGAATATTTCCGAGCGTACCTTATACAGAAAGATTAAAGAATATGGATTGGATTAAAAAAATAGCCTCGACAGCTTTGTTGTTGAGTATCTTACTGGTAGTAAATTCGTGTAGCATTAAGATAGGACTTGCCCCGATCAGTTCGATTGACTACTCTAAAGTAAAAACTATTTCGATAGCGGATTTTCAAAATCGTGCAGAGTATGTATATGCCCCGTTGGCTACTGAATTTAACCAGAGCCTGAAAGACTTGTTCATGCGTCAGACACGTTTGTCACTGGTCAATAGTAACGCCGATCTTGAAATTGATGGTGAGATTACCGGTTATAATCAATATAACGAAGCGGTGGATGCCAGTGGATATTCTTCAAAGGTAAAAGTTACTTTGACTGTGAAAGTTACTTTTGTGAATAATACGGATCATAAGGATGATTTCACAGATCAGCAATTCTCGGCTTTCCAAACTTATGATTCTTCTAAGCTGCTGACTGAAGTGCAAGATGAATTGATAAGCCTGATGGTGAAAGACATAACAGAACAAATCTTTAACGCAACCGTAGCTAACTGGTAATAAAAGGAATGACGCCTGTACATTTGCAACAATGGATACAGCATCCCGAGGCGTTGAACCGGGATACCTTGTACGAACTTCGTACGCTAGTAGCCCGTTATCCTTATTTTCAGTCCCTGCGATTGCTCTATCTCAAGAATCTCTATGTGCTGCACGATATCAACTTCGGTGCAGAATTGCGTAAAGCGGTATTGTATGTATCAGACCGTCGTGTATTGTTTTATCTGATTGAAGGTGACCGCTATGCACTCCATCCTCATACTTCCGCACATGCTGTGGGAAAGGAGTTGGAAAAAGAGCCGAGTATTGACCGTACCCTTTCGTTAATAGACGCTTTCCTTGCCACTGTTCCGGAAGAACATTCACAGATAACGGAATTGGATTATGCAATGGATTATACCGCTTACCTGATACGGGATGATGAAGAAACGAACGAAACAGATACCTCGTCAACTATCCCGACAGAAGTACCGAAATTGCGTGGGCAGGATCTGATAGATGGTTTCATTCGTCAAAGTGAAACGGAGGAAGGTATCAGCCTGAAGTTACCCAAAGAAGACAACCCGCTTTTATTACCGTTGATTGAAGAAGAAACGGATGAGGTAGAAGAGGAAACGGCGGTTGTTGCCGATGAAACTCTCCGGTCGGCAGTAGAGGGAACAGAGCAGGATGATAGCTGTTTTACCGAAACTTTGGCTAAAATCTATATCAAACAGCGCCGATATGACAAGGCTCTTGAAATTATTAAAAAATTAAGTTTGAATTATCCAAAAAAAAATGCTTACTTTGCAGACCAAATCAGATTTTTGGAGAAATTGATTATTAACGCTAAATCAAAATAACAAAATGTACTTATTCTTAGTTATCTTAATGGTGGTTGCATCCTTGTTGATGTGCTTCATTGTATTGATTCAAAATTCCAAAGGAGGCGGTTTAGCATCCGGCTTTTCTTCTTCCAATCAGATTATGGGCGTACGTAAGACTACTGACTTTTTGGAAAAAGGAACATGGTTCCTGGCAGGATTTATGGTCGTAATGAGTATTGCTACTGCCTATGTTGTTCCCTCTTCTTCCGGTAAAGGCGGTGATGTGATTCTGGAACAGGCACAGAAAGAAGAGAAAACCAATCCGTACAACATGCCTACTGGTACAGCTGCTCCGCAGACAGAAGCTCCCGCAGCTCCCGCAACTACTGCTCCGGCCGCTGAAGATTCAGCTAACTAAAGCTATGCGCGGATGAACCGCAAAAGAAATAAGAGAGAGGTTGACGCCGAAAAGGTGTCAGCCTCTTTTCTTTTTATGCCAGATTTAATTACCTTTGTCGGGATTATGCAATCTGATTAATAATTAATCTAATATAGTACAATGACAGAACAATTAAAACTTAAAATGAATGACTCTAAGGCTACCCGCTGGGGAGCATTGGTGATTGTTGCCTTTACGATGATGGCAGCTTACTATGTAAACGACGTGGTAGCACCGCTGAAAACGATGTTGGAGTCGGAGCTTGCCTGGACAAGTAGTGATTTTGGATTCTTCACGGGTGGATACAGTTTTCTGAATGTATTCTTCCTGATGTTGATCTGGGGAGGATTAATTCTCGACCGTTTTGGAATCCGTTTTACCGGTAAATTGTCAACCATCCTGATGGTGGGAGGTACGGCACTTGAGTATTATGCCATGACAGGACTTGCCGGTCCGGATGCGCAGATCTTCGGTCTTAATGAGATTTTCGGTTATAAAGCCGGGGTATTTGTCGCGTTTGCCGGTTATTCTATTTTCGGTGTAGGTGCGGAAGTTGCAGGTATCACAGTCTCTAAAATTATAGCCAAATGGTTTAGAGGTAAAGAGTTGGCTACGGCTATGGGCGTGCAGGTAGCATTGGCACGTATAGGTTCGCAAGCAGGTTATGCAGTGGCCATTCCTTTGGCGCGTGCTTTCGGCATTACGACTCCGGTATTGGTAGGTTTGATTTTGCTGTTGGGCGGTTTGGTTGCTTTCTTTATCTTCTCAGTGATGGATAAGAAGCTGGACAAACAGATGGAAGCGGCAGCCATAGCGGCAGGTACCGAGGGGGAGGAAGAGAAATTCTCCTTTAAGGATGTGAAGAATATCCTCGTTAATCCGGGCTTTTGGTTGATAGCTTTGCTGTGCGTATTGTTCTACTCTTGTGTATTCCCTTTCCAGAAGTTTGCTTCCGAACTGATGATTATCAAATATGGTATCAATGAAAACGTAGCAGGAACTTTTGCCGGACTACCGGCGTTGGGAGCACTGATCCTGACTCCTATATTCGGCGGATTTATAGATAAGCGTGGTAAGTCGGCTTCTATTATGATATTGGGAGCTGCCATGCTGATAGGTGTGCACTTTATTTATGCTATTCCTGCCATTAACTATTGGTTGGTAGCTATTGGTTTGATGATTATTCTGGGTATTGCTTTCTCTTTGGTGCCGTCTGCTATGTGGCCTGCAGTTGCCAAGATATTCCCGGTGAGCCAGTTGGGTACAGCTTATGCATTGATCTTCTTCATCCAGAATATTGGTTTGTGGGGGATTCCTACGCTGATTGGTAAAGTACTTGATGTCTATTGTATCGTAGGCAAGAAGGCAGATGGAACAAATCTGTACGATTATACGATACCGATGTGCATCTTTACCGGCATTGCCTGTTTATCTCTTGTGGTAGCCTTTATGTTGAAGAGAGCAGATAAGAAGTATGGCTATCAACTGGAGGAACCTAATATTCAAGGATAAGTAAAAACAACTCATGGATATGGAAACACCTGAAGGAAAAGTCAGTCTGCTGGATGCTATTCCGGTTCGTTGCGGCCACATCCAGACCGAATGGGAAGGAGATTACGCTGTAATCTCCTATCCCCGGTTCAAGTATGAATGGATGCGCAGACTTTTACTGCCGAAGAGTATGTCTCCTGATATTCATGTCCGCCTTGAAGAACACGGCAGTGCCGTGTGGCGTCTGATAGACGGACGGCGTACGGTGCGGGAGATTGTCTCACTGCTTGCCGATCACTTCCATCCTGATGAGAATTACGCTTCGCGGGTCACAATCTATGTGATGCAACTACGGAAAGATGGATTTATAAAATTACTCTCCTCTGTCTACTTTAACCAAAGCTCCCGTGCTGGTATCGAATAATACTTTTATCACAGAATTCTTGTTGAACAGGACAGGGGCGAGGTATTCTACTACACCGAATTGCGTAACAGGAATTTCTGCATTATACAGTTCCTCATTGTGATAGTCTAATGTTACACGTGCTCTGCCCGGTACATTGTAGGCAATGCCATCCACTTGTTTCTTGGGATCGGCTTCGGGGATATTAATGCTTTTAAGATCGGCTATTGTAATGTAGACCGGTTCACCTGCCAAGTCATTGTTGGCTACGATGCCCAGTTTCTTAGAGAAGCGGAAGGCAACTTCATGCTTCATCTCTTTGGGGACGATGCGAATGGTGTATATCTTCTCTTCTGTGGTCACTTTACCTGCAAACATTTCCGTCATGGCACGTTCCTGTAAAGTCAGGTTGTCCAGCATGAGCTTCAACTGTGCCCCGTCTTTGGGCATATTGTCTGCTTCACCACGCAACAGAGCATTCTTACTTTCACGGATACTGTAGATTTCTTTGGCTACCAGTTCCGCCATTTTAGCCGTTGAGTTTGACATCAGGATTTCTTCTGTGAGGAAGTCCCGCGGATTGACGTTCGGAGTGTTACCTGTAACTTTGGGTTGAATGTTCGGAGTTGTTTTACGTTGTCCGCTGCCCAGCGGCATGTTGATGGAGTAGACAATACCATCCTTACTCAACTCGATAAGTGGGGCTACGGTTTTGTCTTTCATCTTCACGAAATATACGTTTTCTTTATCGGGTACACCGATTACTTCTGTCTGCATCTTGTCCAGTGTCCAATAAGTTTCCGGTTCGGAAGAGACGTTGTTCAGCCGCAGATAGCGTTCGGCATACTTGGAGAATTCTCCGGGAGTGTAGGTATGTTTGGTGGCTTGTACGGTAAGTTCGATTTCCGTTTTTGGAAGTACGTAAGTTACGCCGTAATCCTTGCCACGCATGACACCTGCCGTCACTTCTGTTTGCGCTATGGCAGAAACGGAGAACAACAGGGCTGAGAGTAATACTATATTCTTTTTCTTCATAAGTCGCGTTATTTAAACGATTTCGGTTAAGGGACAAAGTTAATGAAGTTATTTTTGTCAAGAGTAGAATTACGAAATATTAACAGAATCGACCACTTGAGGGAGGTATCGGTGCTTTTTGCTTCATTAGATGGTATGTTTTATCTTATTAGATGATATGTTCTACCTCATTAGATGATATGTTTTATCTCATTAGATGATATGTTTTGCTTCAATAGATGATGCAATTTGCCTCAAAGAAGCATAGTTTTCGCCCGAAGAGGTATCGGATATAAAAAAACAGGGAGAAGCAAATGCTTTTCCCTGTTACTATCTGTGCTCCCGAATCTAAATCAGGATTACGATGACAAATATACGAAATTAAAAACCGGAAGTCAAGCTTTTACCCGGTTATTTTACGAATTGGATGCAAACAGGTTTATCAATACTGATGTCTTGATGCGTATCTGATAACAGACCTGTTACGGGATCTCGTTGGAATACCTGAATGACATGACTGTCGCGGCAGGCGGCCAACAGATATTTCCCGTTCGGGGTGATAATAAAGTTACGCGGATGAATCCCCGTCAACTGATAGCCTACCTTTGCCAACATACCGGTTTCCGGATTTACTTCGAAGATAGCAAGACCGTCACCTTTCAGGCGATTGCTGGCATACAGGTATTTCCCGTCGGGACTGAGATGTATATCGGCACTGCCACGTGCACGGAGTGTGTCGGCTGCAATGGTCTGTATCTTTTCCAGTTTGCCATCCATGTAGCTGAAAGCGGTGATATTACCGGATAATTCGCTGATAAGATACGCGTACTTGCCGTTCGGGCTGAAGGTGAGATGACGTGGACCAGAGTTAGGATCTACGTCAATGGCTTCGGCAGAAGGGTGGGGGATAATGCTCTTCGGATGTATGACAAAGCGCAGGATGCGGTCGGCACTGAAGTCAGTGGCAAAGATATATTTTCCATCCGGAGAGAAGACAGTGCAATGTACGTGGGGTGTTGCCTGTCTTTCAGTGTCCGGTCCGCCGGTACTGCCTTCAAAAAGCGTATCGACAGGCTCTAATGAACCGTTCTTTTTCAGCGGGAAGATAGACATGCTACCTCCGCTATAGTTGGCTGTGAGTACTTCTTTTCCATTGGTGGCAACGTAGCAGGGATCGGCTCCCATAGTGGGCTGGCGGTTCAACAAACTGAGTTTCCCTGTTTCTTTATCGAAGGAGAAAGCATTGAGAGCTGCTGTTGCGTCGTTCATTTCGCTGACGGCATAAACAAACTTTCCATTTTCCGAAGGAATGAGATAAGATGGGTTGAGCACTTCGATGGAACTGAGTGAGGTGGCAAGTCCCGTTTCCTGGTTGAAGCGGAAGGTGTAAATACCTTTGCTGTTTCCATCGGTGTACGTACCTACCAGCATGGCGAGTTCGTCACTTCCGTTGTTTACGTTTCCCGCTTTGCGGGGTGCGCAGGCTGTCATTGCTAATCCAAGCATACAGAAAAGAAGTTTTCTCATGATACTATAATTTTTATTTGATGAAGAATGAAGAATGAGGAATGAAGAATGAAGAATAACCTTGCGGCATATTCAAATAACTTAGCAAAATTCTTCATTCCTCATTCTTCATTAAAATCCACTTCCGCCACTCCTACACGATCGTCATTCAGTACAATGCGCAAGTCGCTGGCAGTAGTTCCTTTGAACGTATATGAAATCAACTTTCCGTATTCGCTGACTATACCCGAATAAACAGTCAGGAATTGTCCGCCGCCACTGGAAAGCTGGATTTCAAACTCCGCCGGCAGACCGTTGCCTCTGCTGAATGCAATGGAAACACCATCTACCTTGGAGCCGTTCTCCAAGGCAAAGGTAATATAATCTCCTTTATTTCCTTCCCAAACAGTATTCATTTTTTTATCGAGCACGTTCATTACACTTTCCGGATTGGTGCTGGCAGTTACGGGAGCATCCGTTTTTGCCTGTGCTTGCATGGGGGCGTTTGGATCTTCTACTGTCAATTTTCCACTCAGGCGGATATCTTCGGAAGAAGCACCTACCATAATGCTGAAGTCTCCCGGTTCCACCACCCATTCCATGTGCTTATCCAGTAATTCCAGCTGTTTGCGGTCGAGGGTGAAAACTATCTCTTTCGTTTCTCCCGGTTGCAGGTGGATACGCTCAAAGCCTGCCAGATTCTTTTCGTAAGTGGTAACGCTGCTCAGGATGTCGCGAACATACAGCTGAACCACTTCATCGCCTGCACGTTTTCCGGTATTTGTTACTTTGCAGCGTACAGTTGCCTTTTGATTCGGCGTAATCACTTTCGGACTGATTTTGATGTCGGAATACTCAAAGGTGGTGTAACTCAGACCGTATCCGAATGAATAGAGTGCACCGTTGACACGTGACATGTTTCCATCCAGCCCCGGATTCTTTCCACCGTCAATCTGTGAAGAAGGTTTGCAGGGGAAGTTGAAAGGAATTTGTCCGACACTTTTCGGGAAAGTGACTGTCAGTTTTCCGCCCGGGTTATAATCTCCAAAGAGCACATCGGCTACTGCTGTTCCACCTTTGGAACCCGGATACCATGTTTCTAAAATAGCGGGAACGAACTTGTCTGCCCAATTGATGGATAGCGGGCGACCGTTAATCAGCACCAGTACGACGGGCTTTCCGGTTGCTTGTACGGCTTGGAGTAATTTCAGTTGTCGTCCTGGAAGTTCGAGACTGCTGCGCGATTTGTTTTCACCGCAGGTACGCTGTCCGCCTCCTAATACGACTACGGCTACATCTGCCTGACGTGCATTTTCTACTGCTTTATCGATTTCAGCTTGTTCGCTATCTGTCATCGGATAGTCGATAAGTTCGCTTTCCGGCCAGTTGGTGTCTACGAGGTCACAGCCTTTGGTATAGAGCACTTCTGCTTTGCCTTCAGTTTTTTGGCGAATGCCTTCCAGCACTGTGGTTACTTCTACTGCCAAAGGACCGTAGTGTGTCAGTGCGTATCCCTCTTCGTCCGCATTGGGGCCGCAAACTGCTATCTTCTTCACGTTATTGATATCCAATGGCAACACGTTGTTTTCATTCTTCAATAAGACGAGGCTTTCGTGTGAGGCTTGCAATGCAAGAGATTCATTTTCAGCTTTCTCTACTTCTTTATCGGCGCCTGCAAGGTCAGTCTGATAGGGAGCATCGAACAGCCCTACAAGGAATTTTACACGCAGAATGTCACGTACACGGTCGTTAATCACTTCTTCGCTTAGTCCGCCCTCTTTTACCAATTCGCGTAAAGGCAATACATATGAATCCGGTGACCGGAAGGTGCAACGTACATTCAGACCGGCTTCTACACTTTGACGCACGGCTTCTTTCATATCTTTGGCGGTGCTGTGTTTGGTATAAAGATATTCAACGGCATCACTGTCCGAAACCACATACCCCCGGAATCCCATCTCGCCACGCAGGCGTGTAGTCAGCCAATAATAACTGCCTTGTATGGGGACACCATCGTAATCATTGTACGAACTCATCACTCCCAATAGTCCCGCTTCCTTTATCACCCGTTTGAAGGGGTAGACATGTATCATTTCCACTTCGCGTGGTGACATTTGCGGGTCTACACGTGCCATACCTTCGCGGGCGCCCTTGTTGTTACTGTAAGCAACGAAATGTTTTCCGGTTGCTGCTACCTGATGGTTATGTTGCATGCCGCGTACCATTTCAATACCCAGTTCGGCAACGAGGTAAGGAGATTCCCCATATACCTCCTCATAGCGTCCCCAACGCTGGTCACGACCGACATCGAGGATGGGAGCATACACGTTGGTATATCCCAGCATACGGGCTTCCCGTCCGGTGATTAATCCTACCTGGCGTATCAGTTCGCGGTTCCAGGTATGTCCCAATCCCAGTTGTGTGGGGAAATTGGTGGCACGATAACTTTCTACTCCTCGGATACCTTCGTTCGTAAAATCTACGGGGATGCCGAGACGCGTTTCTTCTATGAAGAAGCGTTGTACTTCATTCAGTGCCCAGGCATGGCGGGATGCCGGCCATACATAGGGATTATCCGATGGGGGAAGTCCCCATTGTTGGAAACCGTTCAGGTGTTCGTCGATGGCACCGATGCCGTCTTTCCAAAGCATTTGTTTCCATTCGGGGGTGGGGAGGTCGTCCTTTAGTACACGTTTGTAACCGTAGAGGGTTACCATCTGGCATGTCTTTTCTTCCAATGTCATCTGGCTGAGCAAATCTTCGATACGTGCATCCAGCGAGGCATTCGGATCTTCGTATATATCCTTCACTCCGTTTTTGTTGAAATCAATCCAGCCTTTCTTGTACATTTCGCTTTTGACGGGTTTGTACACAGCGGGTATCTTCACGGTCTTTTGTGCGCAGAGCAGAGTACTGCCTCCGAGCAGTAGTGTCATTGCAATTAGTTTCTTCATGATATTTATATTTTTGTGCATATTATCTTCTGTTGCCAAAGGTACGGGTTATGTGGGAAAGAGAAAGGCAAAATCGTCCGGAGTACTGGCTTTTATTGTACGTGTAGTGATGTAAGACAGTTTTTGGTCTTATAAAAAGATAAGGTTTATTAATTCCGGACTAAGCAATCACACTATTCTTTTGTACAGTAACAAAAGAATTCTTATCTTTGCCCCACGATTTCTAAAAACCGTATTTATTCTGGGGTTGACTGGATTTGACAGCGGGTAGAAATAGTAAGTAAGCATGCAGTGCGTCGTTGATTTGCACTTTAATCTCAGTCCTCAAAATTTTATCTGGCGAAAGACAATACGCTCTTGCTGCTTAATCGAATCACAGTAGATTAGCTTAATCCCGGTACTAGGTGCTGGGACGAGACATCACTCGGAAGCTGTTGCTCCGAAGCATTCCGATCCAGTGGTGCAGTTACATCGGGGATAGTTCTTGTCGGCCTTGAGGCAAGAATGAAACTTTAAAGGATAAGGCAATGGTTGATGGCTTTGGTTCTGCCGTTGCTCGAAAAATTAGGCAAAGATAAGCATGTAGAAAGCTTATGATTTCCTCGTTTGGACGAGGGTTCGATTCCCTCCAGCTCCACCAAAAGAAAGAAAGTTCTGATTATTTCAGAGCTTTCTTTCTTTTTATTCAGCTTCTTGTCTTCTGAACATGGTTCATTCGGGCTTACCCGTAAAATCATGCAGTTTTATTCTTTCCTTTCTTATCTATAAACTTCCTTCAATAGATTCAGCAGCAACTGTTGGCCTACCACATTAGCCCGGTTTTCACTTTTCGTGTTGAATGTATTCATAGATTCATTCATACCATCCAAATCGACAGGTGCGGTATACTCCTTGATTCCTTTGATACAGGCAGGGATATCTAGTGTAGTGATAATTACTTTTCCACTTCCTGCCGGTATCACCTGTAAGGCTGAATATACCTCTTTCTTATGGTCGGAAACACAGCCTACAAGTGTCTCACCATTGAAACACCGCAAACCGATACGACGCCGGTTGTACGTGGCAAAGCATTGATATTCCCAGTTGAAAGCACTATTTGCCGGCAGGTTCATAAAGATAGAATGCTCCCGGTTGAAGAAATTACCTCCATACCATGATTTACCCAGAATCTTCGAACCACGATAGTCCAGTACCTCTTTATCTGCCAGGAATTCTGCCCAACGTTCCGGATTGTCTACAATAATCAGAGTATGTCCTTTATATACCCATTCCATGATGTCGCTCATGCCACTGCCCCATTGCGTAGGTTCATAAGCGCCGACCAGCAGATAATTTCCTTCAGGGGTACCACCTTTGTAAACCGGAACCTCCATGCCGACACCGCGTAAGAAGTTTACCAGAGCTCCCGTCGTATCGGCTACACTGCCCTGTGTTGTGATGCCTTTCGTATTCAGTTCAACCGCAAACAACAGATCATCTCCCTTTACCAATTCTGTTTTACCTTTCAGTAAGGAAGCCTCTATGCGGGTATAACCTTTACTCTTCGGTATAAATGCCCAACCGCTTTGCAGGCATTGACCGTAGTCATTTCCACCTTTCACTGTCACCCGTTCCTTATGACTGGCCACTACGTTTCCACTTTCATCTTTGGCTACCAGATTCAGTATATAAGAACCTTTCAGATTCTTTTCGTTCACAATGTAAGTGTCTACCAACGTTGTATCTCCTGTACTCACTACCTTGCGGTTCATTTTGACAGCCAGATAAAGAGGAGCATTGTAGCGGGCCATGACTTCCGGATCTCCTTTCGGGAAACGATAATTGTCGACGATGCCCGAATGATTCTCAAGTTTCATACTTTCCCAACCATTTACGGCATACGCATCTACTGTATTACTGATCCGGATATTCTCTATGATCCTTCCCTGATAATAGAAAGAAACATTTCCCATAGAACGCGTCAGGTCATCCACCGTGGGGAAAGCTTTGTCGAACCCTTTCTCTTTCAGAAAACGGTCGTAGGCGTCATACCATTGCAGATAATCGTCCGCTTCCCAACTATTCATCTTGCCGCTTTTCAGGATATCTTCGCGGATGAGTTGCAGGCGTGGAGGAGTACCGATTGCCCCGTCTTCACCCCAGTATACAATTTCTTTCTTATGATCGGAGAAACGGTGATAGTTATCTTTACCCAGATATAAGTTGTCATGATAACATCCGGGACCGCCTGCGTGATGCCGGTCATACCATCCATAGTCGTAGAAGGTAGTGTCATAAGGCATCAGATGCAGTTTGAAACGCGTGTTGTGTTCCTCTGCCGGATTTTCTCCGTTGCTTGAATTATAAGTCAGGATGCGGGTAGGGTCCAAAGCATGTGCCATGCGCATCTGGTCATAATCTTGAGTCTGGGGATAAGCGCCACGTTCATTATGCAGATTGTAGATGATAAGTGACGGATGGTTACGGTCCCGCTTCACCATGCGTGCCAGTTTCTCGTTGCGGTAGGCAAAATAGAAATTACTCTGCTTGTCGTTGTCATTGAAGTTTTTGATGGGGTACTGATTACCTCCGGGTTCTTCAAAATAGAGCAATCCCAATTCATCAGCATAGTCCAGAATGTTGGTTTGCCCGATATTCCGGTGAAAGTTCAGCATGTTCAATCCCAGTTCTTTGGCAATCGTAATTTGTCGTTTGGCCAGTTCATCGGAAGGAGTGATGCCATTATAAGGCCAGAATCCCCACGAGATAGCTGTCCGTAATACGATCCGTTTGCCGTTCAGGAAGAATTGCCGGTCTCCTTTTATATCTTTTATTTCGAACCAACGGAAACCGAAACGCTCAGTTACGGCATCGTCGTTCAGAGAAATTTTCAGGTCATAGAGACGGGGCGAGTCCACACTCCATAAGTGCGCATTGGGTACTTTGATTTGATAAGTTTGCAGGTTCTCACCTTCTTTCAGTGATTCCAGGCGGATATTCTTGCGGTATACGGTCTGTCCGTTGGGATGTTCCTTGATTTCCAGACATAGTTCCTTGTTTGTGACAGAAGCTCCGGTTTCATTGGCTGCTCTGACTTCTACTTCAATGGTATGCGGTTCCGGTTGGTTTTTGATGAATACATCTTTCACATAAAGCTTTCCGGTAGCTTCCAGTTCCACTTTTCCCGTAATACCACCGAAGCCGTGTGAGGGATTGGTGCGATATACTCCCCAGGTATAAACCTGCGAGTCTTTCCAATTGAAGTTCCCGTTAGGATCTGTAATCCGGAAAGTGATTACATTCTTCTTGCCCGGTTCTATAAAAGGAGTGATGTCGATGGAGAAAGGAGTACTGTTCACTAAATCATATCCTGCCAGTTGATGGTTGACAAATATTTCAGCACGGAACCTCACGGAGCCGATATTCATTGCAATCCGCCTGTCTTTCCATTCGGCAGGAATATCTACTTCAGTTTCAAACCAGGAAACTCCCGTATAGTTTCCTGTCACTCCGAATGTCTGTCCGTTCCATCCCCACAGGTGCTCTTCTACTGTGGCAGGCAGATTGATACCTGTTTTATCGGGATGTTTCAGTAATTGCCAGCCCCCTGTCGGAGTGTTTACAGGCAATGCTTTGATATCTACCGGCGGAAGATATAACTCATCATTCTGCCAGGCAGCTGCATGGTCTAAGGTGATGTTCCATGGTTGGGAGGACAAGTCGAGGTTTACTCTTTCCTGAGAAGAGCCGATGAAGATATTCAGTACGGCACCTGTTATTAGTAGTAGAAACTTCTGATTCATACTTTATATATTAGTTTCTGATTGATGTTTTTTTATGGAGGATTATTTAAAATAACTGAAAGGTTTCCATCCTTTCAATACAAACGCCGGATTCATGTAATCCGCAATGAGTGCTGCGTCTTTTTGCGCATCCAGTTGGCGTGAATAAGCATGGCGTTGTGATACATCCACCGGTTTGCCTGTTTCCATATCGCAAGTGTTGAACTCATACATCCGGGAACTTTTTTCACCAATAGCACTCCATCCTTGTGGGATAATGTTTTTCACCTTACAGTTGATTACCACAAATTCTGCGTCCGGGTAAGCGGTTCCGTGATTGCTTTTGGTGCGTCCGTAGTCGGCCTTTTTCCCGTCGGGGGCGGCAAAAGTACATTCTACAAAGATATTACCATGATTTCCCGTTGTGTTTCTTACCCAGGAGAATGGGCCTCCGTCGTTGCGGAAGTTACTGCGGTAGGCAAACAGACTGCCACGTCCCAGGATGGTGTCACCACCTCCGTCCAGTTCACATGACTCCATATAGATTGTTCCGTTTGCTTGCAATGCATCTCCGGAACCGATGATGTGCACGCTGTAAAGGGCAATACGTTCACCGTTCAGCAGCAAACCTTCAGCTTGTCCATGCAGGTCGGTAGCTATGGTCAGATGTTCCAGCTGGATGTCACTGCAATTATCCAGCATGAAAGCGGCTCTTCTGGACGGGAATGTGCCCGGCCATTCGTTGGTTTTCACTGTCAGGGGATGAGGATTGAAAACTTCGTTGTTAGCATAGTGTACCCGGGTCCGGTCCATTCCTGCACCTTTAATCTTTACATTTGTTTTGTTCCGGGCATATACCAGTTCTTCGTAGTCACCGGTTTGTATCAGAATTACGGTTTGTTTCTGACTGAAATCGGGAATAAAGTCGAGTGCTCCCTGTACGGTGTTGAAATCACCTTGTCCGGTTGCATCTACAATCAGTGTGTCTGTAGAAGCGGGAGCGGAGTCTTTTGTTTTGAAACTCCAGTTATGCTCTTTACTGATACCGTGGAAACTGTGGTCGGGTAAAGTCAGAACACCTTCGTCTATGGTGACATAATAACTATGGTTATAGTCGAGCATATTGTTGTGCAGATAGATGGTTGCCGTCGAATCGCGCACGATGATGGGATGGAAATGAAACGCATCTGTAAATCCACCGATGATGTTCAGCTGGTAATCGGGTGGGGTAGGCTCTGCCGTACCTGAAGGGGTGCCGGGGCGGGTATCCCTGTTGGTAGGCATGTGGGTGCGTGTATAGTCGTAAGGTATCTTGGTGTAATCACATTCCGGTCCATACGTGCGGCTTTCGGTAGGTCCGGGAGGAATACTCAGATCCAGGCTGTCCACTATCTGGTGTGACATCGCATCATAAATGCGTATCATTCCGGAGTCACCTACTATGGGGGTGTCCGTGAAAGTCAGTACCAGATGGGTATCCGGATTTACATTTTTTGCACCGGCAGCCGGAAACAGTTCGGCGTTTGGCGATTCAGGTTGGTTGCAGGCCGACAGAAAAGGCAGTACAGCCAGCATAACAAACAAGGGTTTCATCATTGTTATCTCCTAATTTAGTAGTTCTTTGGGAAATTATATAGAGTGCAAATATAGGCCATCCTCCCAACTCCGTTTTATAATATCTGTGCGATTCGTTACAATTTCAGTTCATCAGCATGTTTTTTCAGCTTATATTCTTTGGGGGTACAATTCATGGTCTCTTTAAACACTTTGCTGAAATACTGGGGAGTTGCAAATCCACTCATATATCCCACTTCGGAAACTGTATATTGATCTTGTTCCAATAACTGAACAGCCCGTTTTATGCGCATACTTTTCATGAAGTCTACAGGTGAAACTCCCATCAGGGATTTCATTTTCCGATAGAATACTGTACGGCTCATTCCCATAGCTTCAGCCAGGTCGTCTATCTTGAAGTCCGGATTATGAATGTTTTCTTCTACACTCTGAAGTATATTCCGGATAAAGTCATCATCAAAATGAGTTACCTGAGGAGTGGCAGATTCTATCTGGTCTGTTATATTCGTTATTTTTTCTCTTTTTATTTTAGAGGTGTAATAATCATATAACATTTGCCGCTGTTTGAGCAGGGAGTCTACTTTTGCTTTCAGATAGGTGGAACTGAAAGGTTTGGTAATATATTCGTCCGCACCATACTCCAATCCCTGAATCTGATCGCTTAATGAAGACTTGGCTGATAATAGAATAACGGGTATATGACAGATATCGCTGTTTGCTTTTACTCTTTTCAGGAACTCTATTCCATCCATTTCGGGCATCATAATATCACTGATGACGATATCCGGCATTTCAGCCAGGGCTTTATCTAATCCTTGCTTTCCATTTTCCGCTTCAAAAACCACATAATCTTTGCTTAGCACATTGCATATAAAATGGCGTAGTTCTTCATTATCTTCAATAATCAGAATCCGGGTTTCTTTATTTTCATCTTCTATGAGCTTCCCTTCATTCTCTCTCTGCAATTCAGAATTCTCACTGTCATTCAGGATGAATTCTACATTGTTGTCTGCACTGAAAGTCTCATAGCTTCCTGGCAACCTGACCGAAAAGGTACTGCCTTCGCCTAATTTACTATCTACTTTTATGGTGCCATGCAGCAAGTTCAGCAATTCTTTTACCAGAGACAGACCGATGCCTGTCGAGAGGTTCGGATCAGCCTCGTCTAAAGTTTCAAAACGAGTAAACAGTTGATTGATCTTTTGGGCATTAATACCACGTCCTTCATCTTTTACTTGTAAGTACAGATGATCCTTTTCAGCGGATACGGATAAGATTATCCTTTTCTCATTGGATGTATATTTGAATGCATTGGATAACAGATTAAAGAGAATCTTCTCCAGTTTATCCACATCTGTGTACATCACAAAAGAGTTGAAGTTGCAGTGCAACTGGAATTCTATATGTCGTTTGTGAGCCATGGAAGTGAAATTCTCATAGATTTTCATTATCAAAGGAATCACATCCAACTGTTCTACCATCACTTTCATCTTATCATTCTGTATCTTACGAAAATCCAGTATCTGATTGATTAGCCGTAGCATTCTGTCTGTATTTCTTTTGGCAACCTGCATATTCTCCAGGCCTTCGTCAGATAGTTTCTCATTACTGATGACTTCATCTATAGGACTGGCTATCAGTGTAAGTGGAGTGCGAAGCTCATGAGAAATATCAGTGAAAAAACGTAGCTTCAGATTGGAAAGCTGTTGCTCGAAATCTACTCTGCGCTGCAAATTAGTGATGCGGATTACGATATATATTACGATGAGCAATGCAGCAATACCTATGACAATATAGAGCAATATCGCCCAGATTGTTTCGAAAAAGGTCGGTTCGATATGTATAGGTAAAGAAGTAACGTTATCTACCCATACCCCATCTCCGTTAGTTGATTTTACCTGAAACAGATAATCGCCTGCCGGTATCTTTGCCAGACTGGCTGAATGGCTGTTTCCCAATTCAATCCACTGGTCATTCAATCCCTGAATGCGGTATGCATATTTTATGGCCGGAGAGTTTACGTAATCCAGAGCGGCGAATGTAATGGTGAAGTTCCGTTCGTCTGCCTTTAAGGATTGTATTTCTGTACTATTGAACACTTCTTGCCGGCGGGATGTGTTATTTAGATAAATATCCAAATGCGAGAATACGATGGGAGGTACAAAATCACTCTTATACAAGTCTTTGGGAGTAACACATAATGCTCCGAATTCCGAACCGAATATTAACTTCCCGGAAGAACATAAAACGGGCTTTGTCTCAGCCATTTGTATCTGATCGTTGTACTCTTCCAACAGATTCATATCGGCATCCAATTTTGATAATTTATTTTCTGAAGCAATCCATAGATTGCCTTCGGAGTCTTCGATTGCTGAAAGGGATAAATCGGGTACTTGCCCATTCGTCGCGTTATAATGTTTGAAAGCCAGCTTTTCGGATAGTCTGCTACTGTCATCCAACAGATTAATTCCTCCGCTCAGTGTTATGACCAATAATTTGCCATTATGGGTTTGGGTAATATTCAGTACGTCATTGTTGCTCAAACTGGAATAGCGTTCCTCACAAACGTTATGGTAAAAGCGAATGGCTTCCGGTCTTGCAAAATCAGAGGAGCAAGAGAGTAGCCCTCCTGTGGTTCCAATCAGGATAACTCCATTATCCGCCTCGTACAGGCAACGTACTTTCTCACATACATGAATCGGGTAGTTATTGAGAACATTTCCGGAATGAATGAAACGCGGACCGGTACTTTCCGGTAAATGTTCTACCAGGTTGAGGCCTCCTCCAAAAGTTCCTATCCATATACGTCCTGTTGAGTCTTGTAAAATGGAATAGATGGAATTGGAGGATATACTATACGGATTGTTTTTATCCGATAGATGATGGGTAATCCGGTAACTGTTGTCTCTTTCGTGACGCAATAGATAAAGCCCGTTGTCTTTGGTTCCCAACCAGATGTTATGTTCTTTATCTTCGTAGATGCAATATACATCTATATTGAAGGTAACGGTAGAATCAGGTACTATTTTGCCTTCCCTTGAAAGATTTCCAATCCATTGTCCCGACGGATCGTAGAGACATACGTTGCTCGATTGCTTTTTGTGATTGCGTTTCCATCCCACCCACAAGCGCTTCTGATGATCTTCCATCAAAGCACGTGCCTCTTTATGGCTGTCGAATCTATATTCGAATTTCTTCCGGTGGAATGATAGGTATCCAAAACCATCTCCTTTGGTATACCACAGATTTTGATGACGGTCGATAATATAACTGAAGGCCTGGAATGAAACAGGCTTCCGCATTCCCATTTCATAAGTAGATGCCTGCTCTAAGCAACGGTTTACCGGATTGTAAAAGCATAACTCACCTCCTGCGGGTTTGAGCCAGATACAACCATATTCGTCTTCATGCACAAAAGTACAAGGTTTATAGAAAGGGACTTCCGAGTATCTGGGATAATTCAATAAAGTGGTGGTTTCATTCTCCTTATCTAATAGGATTACTCCATCGTTGGCACCCAGTATCCATAGATTTCCTTTTTTGTCTTCAAATACGTCTGAATCTATTTCTATGGGCATTTCATGGACTGTGAATTTTTCATTTGCCGGATCGTAAAGTATAATGCTCCTATTCTGTAGAATTACAATTTTATTATCCGCTAAACTTTTTAATCCTGTGATCTCTGATATCGGTTGTTCGGGAACACATGGCAATACATCCTGGTTTTGAGTATCATACCGGGTGAAGAAGCCCTTGGAAGTGGCCAGGTAAATTCCATCGGGAACTTCCACCATAAATTCGAAAGGCATTAGATTGGATATGCTTTTCTGACCTACAATAAGAGCGCCTTTGTTAGTCAGAATCCATTCATCTCCATCCTTATCTTGGGTAATGCCATAGATGGTATCTCTTTCATTTCTTCCGGAATATAACTCGACGGACTCTGTCGTCGGAAACTTATTTTCATCTATGCGATACAGTTCATTCTGCATACCGACGGCCCAGGTAATCCCTTTTCCCAGTGCATACAATTTGTTAACTGAATTGGTGAGACTTTTGTTGAAAAGGAAAGGATCCTGGTATTCGTATGTCCGGGTATTGAATAAGTAACAGCGTTTATCATAAGTCAGGCACCAGATGTTATTCAATGAACTCTTTTTGATTTTGGTAAAGCGATGATTGCTTATGCGGATAGGACTTTCCGGGTAGGTTTTATAATTATAGAATGAGTATCCGTCAAAACGTTCCAATCCGTTCCAGGTAGACATCCATATATAGCCATTATCATCCTGGATAAAATTATGGACGCTTTTTTGAGACAATCCGTCTTGCACTGAATAGTGCTTCATATTGATC
Source organism: Bacteroides sp. MSB163 (assembly GCF_036416795.1). Taxonomy (NCBI): domain Bacteria; kingdom Pseudomonadati; phylum Bacteroidota; class Bacteroidia; order Bacteroidales; family Bacteroidaceae; genus Bacteroides; species Bacteroides maternus. The sequence continues at coordinate 3,493,784 of NZ_CP143867.1, forward strand.
AGACTTTGTCCGAACAACATAGGGGTGAATAAATAGAGTAGTATGGTGATGATCGGCTTTAACATAGTATCTGTATTTTTCTGCCATACAAATATCGGGAAAAGATATCAGATACCAATAAACTGATGATTTATTGCAATGATTAAACCTGAAATTATAAAAAGAATACCTATGTTCAGAATTTATAAAGGAAAAGCTGAATATTATAATTTGATGTTTTATGAAATGCCTTCTTTTGCAAAGAATTATCTAACAAAATAAAAACAGGGATCATGAAACAGATTTTTATTTTCAGAAAGGCGCATGCCGCCGTTATTCTGATAGGTTGTCTGATGGCATTCTCTTCGGCAATGGCACAGCAAATGCCGAGACGCAATGTTTTACGCGAAACAAACAATGAATTTTTCAAGACTGAAGAAGCGCGTCGCATAGGCAATCAGGTGCTGGTGTTTCAGCGTTGTACCGGTGGTTGGCCGAAGAATATCGATATGACTCAAAAGATGAGTAATGAGGAATTAGCGCAAGTCTTAAGGGAGAAGTCACGCCGTAACGATTCGACAATTGATAACGACGCGACCACCATGCAGATGATTTATCTGGCTCGTTTATACAGGCAAACAAAGGATGTGCGCTACCGTGACGCCTTCCGTCTGGCGGTGGAGTATCTTCTGAGCGGTCAGTATGAAAATGGCGGATGGCCTCAATTCTGGCCGGAAATGCGCGGATATCAGGTACATATTACTTTTAATGATGATGCGATAGTGAATACACTGGAAATACTGCATGACATTATGACTGCTGAATTTCCTTATGACGGTGACCTCACCGACAAGGCAATGCGTCAACGGCTGTCGAAAGCTTTTGATAAGGGAATTGAATGTATTCTGGCAACACAGATCGTAACTGATGGACAGCTTACGGTATGGTGTCAGCAACACGACCGGGAAACCTTGAAACCGGCTTCGGCACGTGCCTACGAGTTGCCCTCGTATTGCTCGTCAGAGAGTGCTGCCATCGTGCGTTTGCTTATGACGTTGCCTAAACCCGATGCACGTATTAAGCGGGCTGTCCACGGAGCTATGAAATGGTTTGATACGTATAAACTCACCGGTTTGCGGTGTGAACGGTCGGCAGGAGAGCATGGTGTACGGGATACCCGTCTTGTAGAAGATCCGCAGGCCGGGCCGATATGGGCGCGTTATTATGATTTGAAGTATTGCGAACCTTATGTTTGCGACCGTGATGGTTTGCCACGACGTCGATTGGAGGAAATCGGAGTGGAACGTCGCAATGGTTACAGCTGGTATAACAGTCGCCCGGCCGAGCTTTTCAATCTGTATGATACCTGGGCTGCCAAATATGATCCGAAGCACAAAGTAAATGTTAGTCTGAATTCCCAAGGAGCTAATGAGAAGGGAATTATCGAAATGTATCGTCGTCCGGTGATGGATCGCACAGCTTTCGATGTGGTGGTGAAGCCGGGACAAAGTATTCAGGATGCCATTGAGAAAGCACCTGAGACACCGGCAAGTCCTTTCAAGATTCTTATATTAAAAGGTAACTATAATCAAAAGGTCATCATAGACCGTCCGAACATTGTATTGGTAGGTGAGAGCCGTGACAGTACAGTGATTGTTTTAGCCGAGACTGCTAAGACAAGGACCATCACTCAATATCATGGAAAACCTGTAGGCAATGGTGTGATTGTGCTGCAAGAGGGGGCTGATGATTGTGTCATTAGCGGTCTGACAGTATATAACAATGGAACTACTGTGGAGAACACTACCACCCACCAGATGTCTATCTTTGGACGTGCTACACGTACCATTGTTATTAATTGCAATGTATGGGCTGATGGTAATGATGCACTTTCACTTTGGGCGCCGAAAGGCAATGGAATGTATTATCATGCCGATCTTTATCTGCGTTGTCCCGGAGTGGATTTTCTTTGTCCGCGCGGGTGGTGTTATGCTACTCGTTGCCGGTTCTATGGCGATGGCCGTGCACTGATCTGGCATGACGGTCGGGGTGATAAGAGTAAGAAACTGGTTATCACTAATTCGTCTTTTGATGCTCAATCGCCCACTATTCTCGGACGTTGGCATCATGACTCGCAGTTCTTTATTATCAATTGTCAGATGTCGGAACAGATTCTAGATTGCAATATTGGTTATGCTTATTCGGACAAAGTGCTTGATCCTTGTCCATGGGGACAGCGTGTTTATTACTATGGTTGTCGTCGTCAGGGAGGCCATAGCGGTTGGTTAGGCAATAATCTGCAACAGGCGGAGAGTGCACCGACATTTTATGGTATTACTGCCCAATGGACGTTTGACGGTAAGTGGGATCCGGAACGGAGAATTCGTGATCTTTGGAATGTTTTGGCTTATTGACGAATACAATAAACCTGTTGGCAAGAGGAAAGGGAGATACTGATGCTTTGTCGTGCCTCTGTTAGTTTCATTTAGTTTCTTCCTTTTGAAACAAAAGTGCCTTGTTTGTGGAACAGAAGTTTCTCAAGCAAGAAATAAAAGTGTCTTACCTAAGAAACAAATGTCCCACAATAAGGAAACAAATGTTCCTATGAAGTGAAACGGAAGCTTTCTCGTAAGGATTGATGTGTATTGGTTTTAGTTGACAACTTCGTTTGTTATAACTGGATTAGTTTACTCAATATACTTTAATATCTAAAGAGGTTTACTTTTGTTTTTCTTATTCCTATTTTAGTTGTCTTTTGTTGGTGCTTGCAAATTTATGCATCTTCCTTTATTTACGCAAGCCTTCTTCAGGAAAATGTAATGTTGCCAACAAACAAGAACTCTTCGGTCGGGGATCGCCCTAGCGGCAAGGGGCGGGACCACCCGTCCCGACGAGCGGGTATTATGCTGTAAATCCTACCGTTTCTCTGAGCACTTCCATAGGTGTCCTCATGTTTATCCCTTGATGAGGCCGCACATGATTATATACATATACAGCATCTTCAATGCGCTTGCTTACTTGCTCGAAGCTCTCATCATCACAGTCGAATAGCCAACCGTTTTTAATGGTGTTGTTCATTCTTTCAGCCAATGCATTATGCAAAGGATCACCACACTGCGTCATACTGATGTTGATTTGATGCTCTTTAAGCCTCTCTACATATTTATTTGAGCAATATTGGACACCCCGGTCGGAATGATGAATAAGAGTGCTCATGTCTATGTGATACTTCTCATAGAATGATATTGCCATCTCCAAAGCTTTCAAGGGCCCCTCCGTCTCAAGAGTTTTGTAAAGCGCATATCCAACGATGGCACGACTTGCCGCATCGGTAAGCAACGAGAGGTAAGCCCAGCCCTGACCGGTGTTTACGTAGGTTATATCCGCCACTACCATAGCGCCCAATCGCGTAGCGACAAATTTGGGTGCAACATTCAACAGATCGGGGTAGATATAGTAATTATGGTTCGAATTCGTTGTTTTAGGACGCTTGCGACTTGTACGTTGACACAAACCATTGGAGCGAAAAATGTCATAACAACGATCACGACCGATAACCATCTTTGGTCCAAACTTACTCACGCAGCAGGCGTATAACTCGCGCATACCAGCTTTGGGCATGAGCTCCAACAGTTCCTTGCAGTACAACACGATGCTTGTGGTAAGGATATCAACCTCCAAATGCCGGTTCACATGCTTGTAATAACCTTGTCGGGTTATGCCGAAGTAATCACAGAGGAACTTTATACAACCATGTTTGCGTCGGGTTGAGTGCCTCTGTGACAAGGTGTCGATTACTTGGCATCGGAGTTTTTTCGTACCTTGATATGATACGTGGATTCAGCAAGATTGATGAGTTCTTCGCACGCCTCATGACGTAAACTCTCATCAGCAAGAGCCCGATGAAGTTTACGGTTCTCAGCACGCAATAGCGATAGTTCTTTCTGGAGCTCAGAAATACTAGAATCAATAGCATCGCTATTTACCGGTTTAGGTGATATACCCATAGCTTTGTCTTCCATTTGATACTTGTTAAGCCAATAAGTAAGAAGCTTGGCACAAAAGCCGTTACGCTTACAAAACTGAGATTTGCTCTCGGGACTTGATAAATACTCACGAATATAAGACATTCGTTCATCATCACTGTAATAGTTGTACTTCTTTTTCGAATATTTCATCTTTATTTTCGATTTTTGAAGTGTCAACTTATTCAGTACACTACAGATGATCAGAAATGAATCAAACAAATAATCGCTTCCCGACACATTGGAAACAGAAATAATGCTTACCTTTGTGCGTAAGCAGAAAAAACAGAAGTCATGGAACAGAAAGACAAATATATACGTTTTGATTGGGCGGTGAAGCGTTTGCTACGCAACAAGGCTAACTTCGGCGTGCTCGAAGGCTTCCTCACTGTATTGCTGGGTGAGCCTATCCGCATTGTCGAGATACTGGAAAGCGAGGGCAACCAGCAACGTGAAAGCGAGAAGTTCAACCGGGTGGACATCAAGGCGCGCAATAGCAAGGATGAAATCATCATCGTTGAGGTGCAGAACACGCGCGAGATATACTATCTGGAGCGCATCCTCTTCGGCGTTGCCAAGGCCATCACGGAGCATATCGAATTGGGAGAACTTTACTCTCAAGTGAAGAAAGTGTACTCCATCAGTATTCTCTATTTCGACATTGGCAAGGGGAATGATTACCTGTATCACGGTCAGAACTCCTTTGTGGGCGTGCATACGGGCGATTTTCTGGAAGTTACCACCAAAGAGAAGGACGCTATTGTGCGTAAGCTACCTGCCGAAATCTTCCCCGAATACTTCCTGATTCGTGTGAATGAGTTCAACAAGGTGGCCGTCACCCCGCTTGAGGAGTGGATAGAGTATCTGAAGACCGGTATCATCCGCCCCGATACGAAAGCTCCCGGACTGGAAGAGGCACGCCGCAAACTGATTTATTATAATATGGACAGGTCGGAACAACTGGCGTATGACGAGCATATCAATGCTGTGATGATTCAGAATGATGTGCTGAGTACGGCGGCGGAGGAAGGAAGACAGGAAGGCAGACAGGAGGGTAGACAAGAGGGTAGACAGGAAGGGAGACAGGAAGAGAAAATAGAGAACGCCCGAACAATGAAATCCTTGAATATCTCTTCCGAGGTCATCCACCAGGTGACGGGTTTACCCCTCAAAGACATAGAAGAGTTATAAATAGCACAAGATACTATTCATTTTCGTCTCGCCCGATTTTCATTTTATGAAAAGCAGGCGGGACGTTCTGTTTTTCGGTGTAGAGACAGAGACATGAACCTGCCTGGGATATTGCCTTGGGTTATAAGATAAAAGGCTTTCAGCCTTGAGTTGCACAATGAATACGTGTTTAATTCAAATCGGTGTAGAATTGAAACTTTGTAATCTCTGTTTACGTAAAGGTTTACGTTCCTTTTTGCTTTCTTTCCTTTTCCTTTTACATGCAATTCTCCTACTTTTGGCCACGTAAATCTGTTTAAAACCAATTCTAATATTATATTTATGGAAAGAAGCCTCTTTAAATTTGCTCTACTGGGAGTCATGCTCTTGATCAGTCATTCCTCTTTTTCACAAATAACGGAACGGGAACGTCCTGCGGAATGGAAACAATTAGTGAAAGGCGCCCGCTTTATGGATCGCTTCCTGCCGATGAAGGGAAATGTACTTTCATCCGATACATGGGGTGCTGACTGTGTGCTTCCACGTTATGTAGATAATGGCATTGAAGACGGTATCTGGTCCTATTGGGGTGGAAATATCCGAAAAGGCGAGGACGGTAAATATCATCTATTTGCCTGCGGCTGGCTGGAATGTTCACCTAAAGGACACATGGAATGGCCTAACTCATACGTACTTCATACCGTAAGCGATAATCTGACAGGGCCTTTCAAGCCTGTTCGTATCATAGGTAAAGGGCATAATCCTGAAATATTCCGTGCTAAAGATGGCCGGTATGTTGTCTATGTAATTGATGGACGTTATGTATCCGATGATCTGAATGGAAAATGGGAATATGGAAAGTTTGATTTCAATGCACGCGACCGCCGTATTATCGAAGGCCTGTCTAATCTTTCATTTGCCCAGCGTGAAGACAGCTCTTATGTGATGGTTTGTCGTGGTGGTGGTATCTGGGTCAGCAGAGATGGACTATCGGAATACAATCAACTGACCGACAAACGGGTTTATCCGGATGTAGACGGTCGGTTTGAAGATCCCGTAATCTGGCGCGATCATATTCAGTATCACCTGATTGTTAATGATTGGCTGGGACGTATTGCTTTCTATCTTCGTTCGAAGGATGGAGTGAGCTGGGTGGTCGATCCGGGTGAAGCTTATATGCCGGGAGTTGCTGTACATGCAGACGGACAGGTGGAAGACTGGTTCAAATATGAACGCCTTAAAGTGTATCAGGATAAATACGGACGTGCTGTTCAGGCTAATTTCGCGGTAATCGATACGCTTAAAAATGAGGATAAACCTTTTGATCACCATAGTTCAAAGAATATCAGTATTCCCTTGAATCCGGGATTGTTGCTTACCATACTGGACGAGAAACCTATCACCTCGGGTACAAAAAAAATTCGTGTGAAGATACAGGCGGAAGAAGGTTTCAATCCCCAGACGGATATAGATGTAAATTCCTTGCGTTTCGGTGCTTCTGAAGAAGTGAATTATGGCAGAGGCTGCCAGGTTTTGACCACAGAAAATGAGGGCAAGGATTTGATTGTAGCTTTCAATGGCAAAGGAAATGGCATCACTAAAGATGAGTTTGCTCCGAAATTAATTGGAAAATACAAAGATGGAAGAATGCTTTATGGGTATGCGCGTTTGCCATACATTGATTATATAGAACCGATCCTTTCAGCTCGTGCCCCAGTCTTTACCAAATCCGGGAAGGGACTGGAATGTACAGTGGAAGTACAGAATTTCGGTCAGGTCGGCTCGAAGAAAGCGATGTTGGAAATAGGGTATAAAAGGGAAGGAAAAACAATAAAAGTAGCTTCCGGTATGGTTCCGGCATTGAAGCCTTATGAAAAAACAGATATATTGCTTTCTGCTAAAGATGTGTTTGAGGAAGGAAAGGAATATGATTTGATAGTGACACTCTATTCCGGCAAAAAAGTATTGTCAACATTTAATCTGAAAAAGAAAGTGTTGGAGTAATCTGAGAAAGCTATCGGTTTCGATGATTTGATAAGGGGATAAATATTCCGCTTACAAGGCATTAACTTCCTGTCGACAAGGTCTCAACTTCTTGTCAACAGGAAGTTAACTTTTTGTATGCAAGGAGTTGAGACCTTGTAATGTATTGATAAATAAAGCCTTTCTTAACATAGGTCTCTTAGTAAAGAAGGCTTTATTCATAAGTGAAGAATCAAAATTATACCGTCAATATCTTTCGGAAACTTTCATTAAATTCCTATCTTTGCAGAAATCCGTATTACTTAAATAAGATGAAACGATACCTGCTGTTACTTTTCTTTAGTCTGACTTTGGCTTACCTGAAAGCCCAATCAAATATAGATACTCTGCGACTGTCCGATTATCTTTCTAAAATAGAGCAGAATGGGCAATGTATAGGTTCCCTTGCTATAATGAAAGATGGAAAAAATATTTATACCCGTAGGCTGGGGAAAGATCTTCTCCGGAATAAACAGGAGACCGAATATCCGCTTTACCGGGTGGGATCGATCACCAAGATGTTTACGGCAGTTCTTATCTATCAGGAGATTGAAAAGGGACGATTGAAACTGGAAGATAAATTATCTGATTATTTTCCGGAAATACCACGTGCCGGGGATATTACGATTTACCAGTTGCTGGAACATACGGCTGGACTGGGAAACTATGTTATGAAGAACGGTACATATAGCTGGATGCTTTCATATGTTCCGAACTCTGACATTATGGAAGAGATTATTCGTCAAGGTATCTTGTATGAACCGGGAACGGATTTCAAATATTCCAATAGTAGTTACTATCTGTTGGCTAACATTCTCAGAAAGATTCATAAAAAGGCTTATTGTAAAATTCTGGATGAGGAAATTATCCGTCCTTTAGGATTGCTTGTTTCTGCTTCCGGAATAATCAGTGATAGCGATGAAGCCCTTCCTTATGAGAAGAATGCTGCCGGAGAATGGGTGGAAGTACCGGACTTTTATTTTCTGAATGTCATGGGAGTAGGGGATATTCTTTCGCCACTGGAAAATATCAATCTTTTCTTGCATGCATTATTTACCGGAAAACTGATTTCAAAAGAACACCTGCAAATCATGAAACCTTATGGAGATGACCGACATGGAAGGGGAATGATGTATATGCCTTATCATGATCATAAATACTATGGACATACCGGGGACACTTTTGGAGTTCGTTCCATTGGCGTATATAATGAACAGGAAGATATATCGATAGCTGTGAGTGTCAATGGAAGTACTATTCCTTTCAGTGAATTCTTGTTGGGGATATTTGATTCTATTTATGGAAAGTAGTATGAAGAGTCAACAATAACAGTCGGATAGTCGTTATATAGATTATAGATTAATTTCATTTTATGAAACATTCCGTTCTTTTTGCCTGTGTGGTTATTGGTTTGATTTTTGCCGGATGTCGTAATCGGCAGGAACCACCTGTGCCGATAGTTGTGCAGGAGGCTGAACCTAAAGATACGGCTGTGCTGGAATTTCCTCATCCTAAGGAGAAACAGTTGAACGCTGCCGATATTTCCCTTACCAAAGAATTGCTTTATGACCAGCATACCCTGGAAGATACCTATCCATATAAGGATACGGTACGCTCTTTCAAATGGGATGTCATCCGGAACTGTCTGGCTTATATCGAGAATATGCAGCGCGATACTACTGCAAGGTGGGTCGTGTTACAGAATTATAAGAATCTGAATAAAGAAGCTCCCCTGGTACGTAAGTTCGTGCGGAATGTGTATCGCCGTGTATCTGATACACTGGGTGTGGAGCGTTATCAATCGGTACCGTTATATCTGCCCACTGATACGCTGGTGCCCGAACGTTATGGTAGAGACGGTACTATCGCTTATCTGAAAGGTGAGGAAGGAAGTTTTTACCGGATATTACCCGCCACTTTTGAAGAAGAATGGCTGGCACCACGCAGTTATCTGAAACAATTGCCGGACAGCACCGTCTTTAATCATGTGATTTTTGTCGATCGCCTGGATCAGAATATTACTACCTTGGAACATGTCTCGGAAGGTGAGTGGAAGATACGCAGTATGAATCCCGCCACTACCGGAATGCATGCTCCACCCTATGCCCAGGAAACTCCACTGGGGATGTATCTGCTTCAACAGAAAAAAAAGCGTATGGTGTTCCTGAAAGATGGTTCGGCGGAGACAGGAGGCTATGCCCCCTATGCCAGTCGTTTTACGAACGGAGCTTATATTCACGGAGTGCCGGTGAATGCACCGCGTACAAGTATGATTGAGTATAGCTGGTCGTTAGGGACTACTCCACGTTCGCATATGTGTGTGCGCAATGCCACTTCACATTCCAAGTTTGTTTTCGATTGGGCGCCTACCGAACGCTCTTTGGTTGTGGTGATTGAATAGTGGATTCTCATTTTTAACTATCTGTGTGATAGGTGTCTGGAGAAAAAACTGTAATTTAGCCGCCGTTATTTCTTTGGCTAAAGTTTTATGTTGCGATTTATTGTATTCATTTTATTCTTATTTCTTCCTTGTACCTTGTTTCTGGGCGGCAAGTCGTCAGATAACACTCCTGATTCTGCTGAAAGGGCTGCTGTATCTGATGTTGAGGCTTATGCGAGTTTATACCGTTCCATGCAGTTGGAAGGAGTTGTCAACTGGAAAGCTTTCCGGCAGGCTGTGGCAGGTTATTATAAAATAGACAATCGCAAACGGGAGGTGCTGACATTGATAGACTTTTCCCGTCCTTCTACCGCAAAACGTCTTTTTGTATTTGACATGAGGGAACGTAAAGTACTTTTCTCATCGGTCGTTTCCCATGGAAAAAATAGCGGTGATAATTATGCCACTTCCTTTTCTAATGAATATGGTTCCTACAAAAGTTCACTGGGATTCTATCTTACAGAATCTACTTATCAGGGAAAGAATGGATATTCGCTTATTTTGAATGGTTTAGAAAAAGGAATCAACGACCGGGCCCGTGAGCGTGCTATTGTTATGCATGGGGCGGCTTATGCCGATCCTTCGGTAGTCAGTAGAGGGGGACGTCTGGGAAGAAGCTTTGGCTGTCCGGCTGTTCCGCAAAAACTTTCCCGTCCTATCATTGATGCCATCAAAGGAGGAAGTGTGATGTATATCTATGCTGAAACTCCTGATTATCTGGCACACAGTTCAGTCTTAAAAGATACAGACGGACTGTAGTTTAATTCTTTTCATGGCGAAGCATATTTTTGACGTTTGTCAATTCCTGTAATCTTATCTTTTCCTACCTTTGCGTGCAATTTTCAGAGGATTAATTTATGGCAACATCAAGAGAAATGACGGCAGGACGCGCATTGCCGTTGATATTCAATTTCACTATGCCTCTGTTGATGGGAAACCTGCTACAACAGACATACTCTCTGGTAGACGCGGCAATCGTGGGTAAATTCTTGGGTATTAACGCACTGGCCTCGGTTGGAGCAAGTACTTCGGTCGTTTTCCTTATTCTTGGTTTCTGCAATGGGTGTTGTGGAGGTTTCGGCATTCCTGTGGCACAGAAGTTCGGAGCGCGGGATTACAGTACGATGCGTCGTTATGTATCGGTCAGTTTGCAACTGGCAGCGGTGATGTCGGTGATGATTGCGGTAGTTACGAGTATTCTGTGTGGGGATATTCTGCTGATGATGCGTACACCGGATATCATATTCCAGGATGCCTACTATTATTTATTGATAACGTTTATCGGAGTTCCCTGTACTTTCTTTTATAATTTGCTGTCCAGCATCATTCGTGCTTTGGGCGATAGCAAGACGCCTTTCTGGTTTCTGTTGTTTTCTACTATACTTAATATCCTGCTCGACTTGTTCTGTATCCTGGTATTGGATTGGGGAGTGGCGGGAGCCGCCATCGCTACGGTCTTTTCACAAGGTGTATCGGCTGTGTTGTGCTATGGATACATGATGCGCCGTTTTGATATATTGCGGGGAACACCGGATGAACGGAAGTTCAATGGTGCCTTGGCACGGACACTGATGTATATCGGTGTACCTATGGGATTACAATTTTCGATTACCGCTATCGGAAGCATTATGTTGCAAAGTGCCAACAATGCATTGGGAACTGCTTGTGTAGCCGCTTTTACCGCTGCCATGCGCATCAAGATGTTCTTTATGTGTCCGCTTGAAAGTCTGGGCATTGCTATGGCTACCTATACCGGACAGAATTATGGTGCGGGCAAGCCCGAACGCATCTGGATGGGAGTGAAGGCAAGTGCATTAATGATGATTATTTATTGGGCATTTACGTTCTGCATATTGATGCTGGGGGCACGTACGTTTGCCTTGCTTTTTGTGGAAGCGTCTGAACTGGAAATATTGAAGGACACGGAGTTGTTCCTGCATATTTCCGTGTCCTTCTTCCCAGTCTTGGGACTGCTTTGTATTCTGCGATATACCATTCAGGGAGCGGGATATACCAATCTTGCTATGCTTTCCGGAGTTTCCGAAATGATAGCACGTGTGTTGGTCAGTCTTTATGCAGTGCCCGCTTTCGGCTATCTCGCGGTCTGCTTCGGTGATCCGACGGCATGGATTGCGGCTGTCCTGTTCCTGGTGCCGGCATTTATTTTTGTATATCGGAGGTTGCTCCGGATGAGGAGAGAACAGTGAGTATAATTCCCGTGCCTCCTCCCGGTGCCTGTGCTATTTGCAGGGTCGATTCACCGGTTACTTCCTGTTCTTCTATTATCACCGGATACGGGTTGGTACGATAATCAGCCTTATCTCCATCTCTGTAGATAACAGCCTTATATCGTTTTCCTTTATCCAGAAAGGAGAGGGGGAGTTGTATCTCCCGAGGTTGTTCATTAGTAATGCTTCCTATGAACCAACGTCCGCTGCTTCCACGTTCTTTACGGGCAATCGTCACATATTCGCCTATTTTTGCTTCGGGTATTATGGTTTGTTCCCAAGTAGTAGGGCAGGCGGTGATGAATGAAAACGGTTCAGGGTTCCGTTCGTAGTTTTCTATTTCATCGGAGGCCATTTGCAGGGGACTGTATAACACAACGGATAAAGCCAATTGTTTGGCAAGCGTTGTTTGTACACGCGTCTGAGGCAACACCGGATTTTCGAAGCGGAAAGTGCCGGGGGTGAAATCCATGGGACCTGCCAGCCCACGGGTGAAGGGAATGGTGGTAGTGTGTACGGGAGGATTGCCGCCATCTTTGTCCCAGGCATCCCATTCCTGCCCTCGTACACCTTCTTGTGTCATCAGATTGGGGAAGGTACGTTGCAGTCCGGTGGGCATCACGGGTTCGTGATTGTCAATCATAATATGCTTGTCGGCTGCCAGTTCAATAACTTTCCGGTAGTGGCGTATACCGAACTGGCTGCTGTGTCGCTCTTTGCCATCCAGTAGTTTGCCTACATAGCCTGTTTTGATTATTTGCACGCCGTGATCTTTATATAAATTGAAGGCTGCTTCTATTTGGTTTTCATAATCAGATACCCAGCCGTCCGTTTCATGATGGCCGATAAGCGTCACGCCTTTGGAAGCGGCATAGTCGGTGATCTGTTTCAGGTCAAAGTCAGGATACGGTTCGGTAAAGTTGAAATGATAAGTATCCCAACCTTTGTTCCAACCTTCAATAAGTACTCCCTGAAAACCGTGTCGGGCGGCAAAGTCTATATGCCGCAGTGCATTGGCAGTGGTAGCGCCGTGGCGTGGGCCTGTGTGCCAGGTGTGTTTATGCATGTGGTAAGTCCACCAGATTCCAATGTATCTTCCGGGTTGTATCCAGGATGTATCCTGAATGCGGCAAGGCTCGTTCAGATTCAGCATAAGGCGTGACAGGAGTAAATCACCTGCGCTTTCAGCAACAATCATCGTGCGCCAGGGAGTGACACCGGGAGCTTTCATAAAAACCTTTTCTCCCGTAGACCATGGAGTGAGATTGGCTTTCAGGGTCGTACTACCTTCTTTAGGGATAAGATTCATGGCTGCATAATCTGTCAGATTGGCTTCATGGATACTCAGGAAAAGTCCGTCATTGGTTTCCATAGTGAGCGGTGTGCTTACCCAACCGAGTTTACTGACAGGAGCTGCCTCGTAGAGTGCTTCATAAAAATGTGCTTCGTAAGGTATGGACCAGGCTTTATGATCATCGGTCAATGCAAACTCTGTAAGTTCATCCATGATCACAAAGTCTTTTAATGCTTCCTGTTCCGGAAATTCGTAGCGGAAGCCGAACCCGTCATTGAACAGCCGGAACACAACATTGAATTTTCGTTTGTGTGCGGATGTTTCCTGTACATGGATGGTCATCTCATGATAGTTGTTTTCCACAATCCGGTCTTCTCCCCAGATTTGTTCCCATGTCCCACCGAATGAATGATGAAGAGCTTCTGTTATTTCCAGATGGTCAGCAAGTGTATCTTCTTTCAGGATAAACCCGAGGCGTGACTTATCGAGTATAGGCTTTCCATTTCGTGAGAGTTCATAATAGAGTTTTCCGTTTTCTGTTTTTACATGCAGGCAGAGATTACCATCGGGAGAACTTACAGAGAGTTGCGATGCCGGATGGCAACCTGTGCAGAGGAAAACGATAAAGCTTACCCATATCAGGGAATAATAAGGAAGTCTTTTCATGATTTCTTTCTTATTTTTATATAGTCCAGTTCAAAGTATCCGCCTTTGGACGTACTGTTCTGAATGATTATATAATTAATGCCGTTTTGTAGGGATATTTCTGTCTCCGCGGTTTGCCAGGCTGTTTTGTCAGCCTGTACAGGAAGTTGCAACAATTTCTCTATCGCTACATCATTGACGATAATCAAAGCCGCTGCGTCTGTTGTTCCTGTATTTCAATATCTGATTTCCAGCGGATAGTCCCCCGCTTGGGGAACTTCCACTGCAAAGAGTACATTGGCGCCGGAGTTTTCAAGTCCTGTGACGTAGCCGGCACCACTGTAAGTGTTCTCTTGGTTGCCATCGTTATCCTGCCCGGAGTCGGATTCCTTGCAGGATAACAGGAGACAGGAGGCTATCAGTAATAGATTATATAGTTTCATTATTGATGGAGATTTATTCTGTAAATGATAATTTACCAGCGTAGCGCTGGAGCAAGGTTCTCCTTCGGCGTGCAAGTAATCTTTCAGACACGGATGACACGGATGACGCGGATTCTTTTTTCCTTCGGTGTGATATGCCGGTATGTATAGCGCAGCTTTAAAAATCCGCGTCATCCGTGTCATCCGCGTCTAAAAGATTAAAGTCCGCATTCGTCCGCCTCATCCGCGTCGTCCGCGTACCAATTCTTTCACCCGCTAAATTATCATTTACTACATTTTTCCGCTTTTGCTCCACCCCTTACGGAAGCTGTTTCTGCTTCTATTTTCAGGGTATTGTGTTGAATACGGATTACTTTACATTCGTGGGGTCGCAATTCTACGGTGTATGTTCCCGACATGCCTCCCAGGTCTTTGCGTTCCCATAAATCCCTCACATTGACGGCTTGCCCGTCTTCAATGCCCAGTTCATGATGGAAGTCAATGCTGCGTGTCTGTGGAGTACTTTCCCGGTTGAATAATCCTACCACCCAATCTCCGTTAGGCAACTGGCCGATCCAGCGGGAACTGTTCGCAGCATCCCGAAAGTCGTAACTCAATGGTTTGGCGGCAAAGCCGAGACTGTTCAATTCGTTCATTTCCGGATTCTGGTAAACCCAGGCGTGATCTCCAATCGTATCATACTGGTCGGCAATGGCAAGTGCGGAACCTCCCATAATCATCAGCGAGAAAAGGAAACGGCGTTCGTTGTCATTTGCCAGTTTATTCATACGCATAAAGTCACCGTCCAGTATCATTTGCCCTCGTGCACCGACATCGGCAAAACCAATGAATCCGTCGAAAGCATTGCCGAATTGCGGCCAGTGGTCTTTCTGCTGTCCGCGGCGGCGATTGCTGACAAAGTCCCAGTCACCGTCGAAGCAATCATCATCAATGCGTATCATATCCCCGTACTTCAATTCGGTCTTGGCATGATTATAACAGTGAGGCATCACAAGACTGAGGAAAAGATCATCTCCGGCGGCTTCGGCAATCCATGCCAATGCTTGTTCGTAGCGGCGGGTGCCGTAGTTGGTTTCATAGTTTTCCAGGAAATCTATGCGAAGATAGGTGACGCCCATTTCCTTGAAATAGCGGACATAATTCTGAATCCATTCTTTGGATCCCGGTTTATCCACATCCACCCAATACAGAGGATCGTTGAACGATTTGTATCCCACAATGTCTCGGGTATGGTAAGAAGTTCCTTTTACAGGCAGGTTCTGTTCATAGGCGGCACGGGTCAGCCACATGGGGTTGTAATAGACTCCCATCTTCATGTCCCGTTCTTGCAGGTATCGGGCCCAGTAGCTGAAACCGTTTTTCCAGTCACTGTTGTACTTGGTGATATAGCCGTTCTCATTGACGGTTTGTGCAGCTTCTATCCATCCGTCGTTGCAGATCATGTCGTAACCGTAGGGCTTGAAAGTCTTCTCCATCCAGTCGATATTTGCTTTCCAGCGTTCCTCACTGAGAGGAACGTTGGTTACAAAACACTCTTCGTAGGCAATCCAGTATCTGGGTCCCGTGCCGTGACGGGTGAAGGGACTGTCACGGGCTACGGAGGAGTGAGGACAAAATGACAAGAAGATGGTTGCGAGTCCGAGTATCCATTTTGTATAGTTCATGGCAATCATGTTTTGAGGTTAATTGATTTTTTCAACTTTGAGTTTCAGGGTCTTCGTATTGACTGTCAGTTTGTACTTTCCGTCGCTTCCTTCGGATATTCCCCAAAAATGGTCGCGCAGGTTGCCTTCCATTTCTGAACATTTAAACATGGGGTATTCGCCGGGTGTCACAATCTTGACATTTTCGTTGTAATCCACGCTTTCGGGCACCAGATAATTGACTTTATCCCAGTCTCCCTTTTCAAGGCAGAATTTGAACTGCTTGTTTTCGTCACTGTAATTCAAGTCGACTTCCGCCGTATAGGTATCCTCTTCATCCGGGGAAGGTATAAGTCCGGTCGGATTACCCGAATCCCAGCCGAAAGCGGTACCCAAGCCGTAGATGGTTTTTACAACCTTTTCAACTTTCAGAATCATGGTTTCGGTGTTTACGGTTAGTATATACTTCCCGTCCGCTCCTTCGGGTATTCCCCAAAAATGGTCGCGCAGGTTTCCTTCCATTTCTGAACATTTAAACATGGGGTATTCGCCGGGTGTCACAATCTTGACATTTCCGTTGTAATCCACGCTTTCGGGTACCAGATAATTGACTTTATCCCAGTCTCCCTTTTCGAGGATGAACTTGAATTGCTTGTTTTCTTCACTATAAACCAGGTTTACTTCTGCCTTATATACATTGGCATACAGTGGGTCGGGTACTAATCCGGTTGCGCTGCCCGAATCCCATCCGAAAGCACTTCCCAAACCATAAATCGTCTTTATCTCCGGTTCCGGTTCTTCGGTTTCGTCACTGATTTTTTCGAGGGTTAGTTTCAGCTTCTTTACGTTCACTGTAATCCGGTAGGTACCGTCGCTTCCTTCGGGTATTCCCCAAAAGTGGTCGCGCAGGTCGCCTGTCATTTCGGAACACATCAGCATGTCGTATTCTCCGGGAGTGATGACTTTTACGGCGGTGCCGTCATCTGTCGAGGTGGGTACCAGGTAACGTACTTTGTCCCAATCGCCTTTTTCAAGGATGAACTTGAATTGCTTGTTCTCTTCGGAGTATTTGATAACTTTATCTATGGTGAATGTATTTGGTTCAGTCAGCTTCAGTTCGGTGGGAGCATTGGAGTCCCAACTGAAGATGGTGCCGAGCCCGTACAATTGCCTGTAGTTCTCTACGGGTTCCACTACAACGATTTCTTTATCTTTCTCACATCCGATCAGTAGGGGGAGGAGGAGGAAGATGAAAATGAGTTTATTTATTACTTTCTTCATGATAATCTTATTATTTGTTATGTGATTAAATAACTTCGGTGATAGACTTTGCACGGGAAACAGCGTAACTAAACTATGCTGTTCCTATGGGTTATTATATCATCATCCGTATTGATGGTATTCATCATCCGTATTGATGATATGTCGAGTCATATACTGAGGTATGCTCATTCTAATTGTAACCCGGGTTCTGCTCAAGCGTGTGGTCGGCTCCCATCATATCCCGTGGGATAGGGAAGATATCCCAGTGTGAATCTGCATCGGGTTTCTTGTCCCACCATTCTTCCGTACAGTACAATCCCCAGCGGATAAGATCGGTGCGGCGGCGTCCTTCGGCAAGGAATTCACGTCCCCATTCATCGTAAAGCTCATCTTGCGTCAGGGTTACTGCACCTTCGGGCTTGTACAGGTATTCTGCCCATGTATCTTGCGGATAGTTACGTTTACGCACGGCATTCAGCAATTGGGCAGCTCCGTCCACATCGTTTGCTTTGAACTTACATTCCGCCAATGAGTAGTAGATTTCCGCCAGACGAATTTCATTGTAATCGGCTTCGCGCTTCCCTGCGTCTTCGTCGCTGTAGATGGGATACTTCACAAAATGCCATCCGGAGTTATGGTCGCCGGTATTCATGTTTGAAGTGCGGTCGGCGGGAAGTTGATCCGGAGCGAGTTCGTGAAATACTCCTACCTGGTCGCGGATGTAGATTTCATATCCTCCTACGGGAGAAGTCACTTTCTTTTGGGTACCGTCATCGGCAATATAGGGCAGGTAGCCATAAAGGAACATACCTTCACGGGTACTGTTGCCCAGATTCCGGTACATGGTCAGGCGATAATCTTTCGGATATTTCTTGAATTTGCTGACAAACTTGCCGAGTTTGAAGTTATATTCATTATTATTCAGGTCGAGACTGGGTTGCAAGGCATATTTGGTATTGAAGTCTCCTTGCTTGAAAGCGCCGAAGTAGAAACGTGCATTGACAGGGACGGCCCACCAGTATGTATCGCCCGTATAGTGCCAGTAACTACGCCCGTAGGACGACGGGAAAGCAAAGATGGTTTCGTTGCATCGGTCGTTTGTCCAGTCGAATACTTCGTCCCAGGTCTTTCCCAGTTCGTAGAAGCCATAGTCACCGTCCAGAATGTTTTGGGCGTATGTGGCGCATTCCGTATATTTAGAAGTTCCGATCCATTTCTCCGCGTTCAGATAGAGGCGCACTAACAATGCGGCTGCACCGGCTTTGGTCCATTGCCCTTGTGCTATCCCGTTGCCGGCATTACCGTTCTTGGCTGGTAGTGCTTCGATAGATGTTTTCAGTTCCGTTTCGATAAAGTTGAACAGTTCCTGCGGCGTCACTTGTCCGACGGAATTCTTGCTTTGGTCCAGGCTGACAGCTAACGGTACATTGCGGAAAGCATCCAACAGACGGATGTAGAACCATGCACGTAAAGCCTTGTTCTGTGCGATGAAGTTATCCATCTCCGACTGTGACATGTTGAATTTGGCAGGGTCCAGCTTTTGCAGGTCATCTATGACGGAATTGGCCTGCATGATTCCGGTGAAACAGTTTTCCCATTCACTTTTGATGGATTCATTGTCGGCAGCCCAGGTGTGGTAGTGCAGGTACTGCCATTTGGCATTGTCATACCACCAGCCATCGCGTGCCCAGGTACCCAGTTGATCGGCACAGCACTCCTGCAACACCTGGCGTGGCCCGATGCTGTAGAATCCATGTTCGAAGGGGCGGAATGTGGCTTTGATAATATCATCCTTTGTATTGTAATAGTTGGTAGACATGATTTGGTCGTATACCGTTTCCGTAAGGTCGGTGCATGCGCTGAGGGAGCCGAGGAGCAATACTCCTGCCAGCGAACCGGTTAATATATTCTTGAGTTTCATATTTCTATTGTTTTTTAAGGTTATACATTTAGAAGTCTAATTGAACACCGAACATGACCTGTGTAGTGGAGGGATAGTACCGGCGGGTACCTTCCGTACCGTTCAGGTTCACACCCGGAGTCAATCCGTTGGTCTGGTAAGTCGAAGGATCTACACCGTTGAAACCTGTAATGGTAGCAAGATTCTTTCCGGTGACGTAGAGGCGGGCACTGTCCAGCCACTTGTTGTTGATCGGGAAAGTGTAGCTCAGGGTTACCATATCGAGCTTCACATAGTCGCCGCGTTCTATGAAATAGTCGGTCAGCACATTCTTACCTTTCTTAATGGCCGCATTCTTGGTATATGCCTTTTTCAGTACATTGCTTTGCATACTGGGAATGCCCCAGTAGAAGTCGTGTACATTGAAGAGGTCGAAGCCGAAAGCACCGCGAAGGAAGATGGTTAATCCCCAGTTCTTATACGTTAAGGTATTGGTCATGGAGGCTGTGAATTTGGGAAGTCCGTTACCGGTTACCCGTTTGTCTTCTTCTTTGGCATCGGATATTTTAATCATCTCCGTATTGTCTTTGTTCCATACTACCCAGTCGCCATCGGCATCAATACCGGCATACTTCCAGGTGTAATAATTACCCAGGCGTTGTCCTTCTTCTATGCGTTGCAACTTGCCCGGTTGATTTGGACTTTCCATATTCGCCAGGTCGTAATAATTTTGTCCGGTGAACTCGTTGTTGGAGAATTTGAGGAACTTGTTCTCATTGGTGGCGCCTACCAGATTGACGGTATAGCTGAAATCTTTCATCTTCACCGCCTGGATATTCAGGTCGACTTCGATACCGGTGTTGCGCATGGTACCTACATTGACAAAAGTGGTAGAGAACAAGTAGGGAGGAACGGGTACATTGTAGTCGCCCAGCAAATCTTGTTGTTTACGGTTGTAGTAATTGACCGAACCGCTCAATATTCCTTTAAACAGACTGAAGTCCACGCCGATGTTCCAGTTTTTACCTTTTTCCCATTTCAGCCCCGGATTAGGATTCTTGCCTGCACCCCATACGGTGAAGTACTGGCCGTTGTAGTAGTAACTGCCGAAACTACTCATGGTAGACAAGGACAGGTAATTGCCGAAATCCTGATTGCCGGTTACACCGTAGTCACCACGTATTTTCAGGTCGTCAATCCATGTGATGTCTTTCATGAAAGCCTCTTCACTGATACGCCAGCCGGCAGATACGGCGGGGAAGTAACCCCATTTATTGTCATCTCCGAAGCGGGAAGAACCTTCGTATCTCAAAGAAGCGGTCATCAGGTAGCGGTTTTTGTAGTCATAGCTCAGGCGGCCGAAGAAAGCAATCAGTTTGGAGTCGCTTTTGTTGGTGCCCATTTCGTTGCGTCCTTCTTCCTTGGCCCATTCACCGGAACCGAGGTTGTTGTACAGAAGTCCGTCGGAAGAGAAATCTTTATTGGCGGCATTCAGACCTGAATTCTGGAAGTATTGATACGAGTAGCCTACCATGGCGCGGGCACGGTGTCCTTTCAATTCCATAGCGTAGTTGCCCAACCATTCAAGACTATGCTGGCGGTACTTGCTGTAGGTGCGGCTGGCTTCTCCTTTATAGTCGTTCTTCATTGCCAGGCGGCTTGTGGAAGGACGGAACCAGTAGTCGAAATTATCCGATTGCTGGTCGGCAAAAGTCAGTTGCGTGCTGAGGGAATGAATGGAATGACCGTCTTTGGCGAGTAGGGGAAGCAAGTTCAGTTTCACGGTGGCATCCCAATCCAATAGTTTGGTTTCACCACCATTTTGTTCCAGCTTCAGCTCTTCTACAGGATTCCATAAGGCTTCCTGTCCGGTGAAGTCAGAGTAAAGATTCGGGTTTTCCGGATCAAACAGTGGGGTAGTGGGGTTGGCGTCCATAGCTATCTTGAATGCATCCCAGGAGGAATTTTCACGGTAAGCGATACGCGGTGCGATATTTATGGAGAAATCTAACAGTCCGTTTTTAGTGGTATGGTTGATAGAGGCGCGTGCACCATACTCTTCGCGACTGGAACGTATATCGATACCGGTCGCATTGCGGTAATCCACACTGACGCGGTAATTACTCTGGCTGGTACCGCCGGACAGTGTGACAGTGTGCTGATGGGTGAAACCGGTGCGGGTAATCTCGTCAATCCAGTTGGTAGCTCCACCCAGGTCACTGGTCGGATTGTTGGGAACACGGTATTCGCGGAACTCTTCGGCAGTCAGTTGGTCGAGTTCATGCAGAGGAATACTGGCGGTCAGCATACCATTATAGGTGGCATGGAATTTACCGTCGCGTGATCCTTTCTTGGTGGTGATGACGATTACGCCGTTGCTACCCCGTGTACCGTAGATGGCGGAGGCTGCACCGTCTTTTAGAATATCCATGGAGGCGATATCGTTGGGATTGATATTCGTCAGGTTGCCACCGGGAATGCCGTCGATTACGATCAGCGGACCCAATCCGGCAGCACGTGAGGAAATACCGCGAATCTGGATACTTGCCTGGTTGTTAGGGTCGGCGGCGGCTGTGTTGGTTACGGATACACCGGCCACTTTTCCCTGTATCATCATGGAAGGGTCCAGACTGCTGATATGGAGAAAATCCTTGCTGGAGATGTGTGATACGGCAGAAGTAAGTTCTTTTTTATCCAGCGTTCCGTATCCGATAACGACTACTTCGTTCAGAGCTTGCACATCGTCTTCCATACGAATATTGATAGTCTTACGCCCGTCTACTTTCACTTCCTGCGTTTTGTAGCTGATGAAGGAGAAGCGTAGGGTACTTGTGGGGCGGACGGTCAGCGAATATTTACCGTCGACATCAGTTATGGCTCCGTTGGTGGTTCCTTTTTCTGCAACGGATACGCCGATAAGAGGCTCATTGTTGGTGTCTGTCACTATTCCCGATACTTTGATGGTTGTGTTTTGGGCATTCAGTAATGCAGGGAGTAGGAAGAACATTCCAAGGAGTACATGAAAGTACATTTTCCAAGGATAAATCTTAGTTTTCTTTTTCATGGTACAATGATTTAAATGAGTTAATAGGTTCAATGAATTTTTTCTTTGGGACAAATGTATTTCGGATGGGCGGGAGAAAAAAGCAATGAAGACGGGATATAGAATGATAAAAGGAGGAATACGTTGATATTCAAATCAATGCATTCCTCCTTTCAACGGAAAATTAAGGTCGGTTTTAAAGACTTTTTAGAGATATTGCGTGGCTAAATTCCTTTCTTTATTTGCATAATGTATTCTTCGAACTCTTCTTTCGGCACAATTGTCTTTCCTTTTACTCGTGCTTTATATACATATATAGTATTAATAGATAGGTTGAGGAACTTAGCAATCCGCTCGTTCTCGGTTACTCCCAAACGAATCAGGGCAAAGATGCGCAACTCTGGTGGCAAGTTGCCTGCCTCATCCAGAATCACCTGGTCTTCCGGGCGGAAGAATTTATTGTATTCCGTCAGGAAATTCGGGAAGAGCTTCAGGAAGGTCTGGTCGAAGGATGAGAACATATTCTCCCGTTCAGACTTTATATCGAACTCCTTATGCGTGATTTGCAGATCATTGAATTGGCGTGCTTTCAATTTACGATCCTGTTTTTTCAGCAGATTCTCTACTTTGTCCAAATAATCGGATTTACCATAAAGAGATTGGAAGATATATTGGTCCTTAATCTCGTTGGACTCTTGCAGTTTTCTATTCACTTCTGATATTTCATTGAATTGCTGCTGAATGGATTGTTTGGCCGTTCTCAGCTTTTTCATCTGTTTATAAATGATGGACAGGGTGACTAAAAGCGAAACGGCCAGCAGGCTCATTACGACCAATGAGATGGTCACTTCCCTTTTCCGCTCTTCTATCATTGTCAGGCGTTGCTTTTCAATGATGGGGAGTATAGTGTTTATTTCCATCTTACGGTGTCGGGCATTGTAGAAGTTCGTTTCTTCCAATGCAATCTGAATGTATTTGCTGGCACGCAGAACGTCTCCTTTTCCGTACAGATAGCTTGCCAGTTCCTTCTTTGCCGTCGTTTCCCGTGTAGCCGAGCGTATATCCTGTATAGCTGATAGCGCCATGTAGTAAATGGCGTGTTCAAAATCTCCCATCCCTATGTACATACGTCCCAGCATGGAGTAGATGATTGCTTTTTCATGCGGACAAACGTCGTAATCATTCAGCATTTGCTTGTACATCTGTATTTTCTTCTCATTGTCACCTACACTGAATTTGAAGGCTTCTATCTTCTGGTGGTAGAAAGTGTGGTCGGGAGTATACAATAGGGCAGAGTCACAGTAGAGGGTTATTTTCTTGTTGTAATCAGCATTGAAAGGGGTACCTTCATTGTAACTGCTCATATCGGAATACAATCTCATACAGAGCTGATAGTATTCCGACTTAATGGAGTCCGGGGCATTTACAACATGAATGGAACGCATCATGTCGTATGCTTCTTTGAATAAACCAGTGGAAAGGTAACAGTAGAACAGGTTGCAATCTGCCTGAATAGATAGGTTCTTATCGGTCAGGCGATGTGATATTTCCTCTGTTTGTATGGCGTAGGAGTAAGCTGAATCGTATTGATAAGTGATATATTCATTGAATAACCGATTGCAGAGATTGTATCTCTCCTGTTGATCCTTGACGTATCGGAATTGCCGTTTTATGTCTTCTAACTTCTTTTCTTTTTGCTGGTAGTAGATTTCACGATGTTCTATCTCGCTATCGAGGACAGAAAGTATAGAATCCACACGTTCTTTGGCGGACAGTCCAATAATCTGGCATAGGAGCAAAAGGCTGAATAGGTATTTCATAATATGTATGCGGGTTAAGAAAGTACCGCAAATTTAGAGATTTATTTTAAATATTACCTGTGAGTAAGAAAAAATAGTCGTTAACTTATTTATAGGAATTGATATTAATTAAGAGCATATCTGTAAAGTCCAATATAATATCAGAGAATCGAGTGATTTCAGTCTTTCAAAGATTTTGTTGATAGGCAATAAGAGTGTCATTGGGAAAAACATTATCTTTGGGTCATAAAAGTAAAAGGCATGAACCGTAACTTTATAACAATAACTATGTACGAATGGGCTAATGAAATGAACTGTGCCGTAACCGTATGTGACACAGAAGGAGTCATCCTTTATATGAATGAGAAAGCATGCTGCACGTTTGCCAAACATGGCAATCTGATAGGCAAGAATCTATTTGATTGTCATAACCCGCAATCGCAGGACAAGATACGCGAACTGCTTGAAACGGGAGGTGTCAATGCTTATACCATTGAGAAGAACGGAGTCAGGAAAATGATTTATCAGACGGCATGGAAACAGGATGGTGTGGTGGGAGGCCTGGTAGAGATTTCCATGGAGATACCCGGAGAGATGCCCCACTATGTGAGGAAATGAATCGTAAAATGGAAAGGTGATTATGCATGATGTGTTGCGAAGGCACTGAACGAAAAATCATACAAATTATCAATATCAAGTAGCCTTTTATATACATGTCTTAAAATCAGTGTGTTATATGTAGCCTAAAAGTGCAAGTATAGTAAATAGAGACCTCCGTCCACTATTATGATAAAAATATATTGTAATTGATTGGATATTAAATCATTGTTATAATAATGATAATGCTTAATTAAGTAGTAATAGTAGAAATGAAGTTGTTTGGTATATTGATTTTTAGTAAATAGTAAAAGCCAAGTATATAACTTATATACTTGGCTTTATAAATTACTATATTATTCTATTTCTGCTTTTCCAATATACATATCAGCCCAATAGAAGCGCATATCACTTAAATCTATCATCAAAAATGATAAATTAGAAACTTTATCAGCCCGAACAAATATACCTATTTTATCTTTTTTTTCTGAACTAAATTCTTTAATTTCATAACTTCCATTGGTAATTTTAATCCATTCATTAGAATAACTTGGCTTAATATAATACGTAAATGTATTATCATAAAAGGTTACTTTATGGTCTCCATCATCAGAAGATGTACATACAAATGTTTTATATTTTACATTTTTAGATGCACTATCAACACTACCGAATTCGAAATAGTTTTCATATATCCATACGCCACCGCATAATGCAAAAATCATAATAGAAAGGAGTATTCCTTTCATTGCTGCACGTCTTTGATTATTCATTGGTTTATTGCATTTAGGACAAGTTATTGCCTTATCAGACACATCTGCATTACAATTTGAACATTTAATAAGTGCCATATTAATTATTTTATAAATAAGAAGTATAGTATTATTGTACCAATTAGTATAAAAATTCCCTTAAGAACAACTTCCATGTTATTGTTCCATTCATTTTTCAATCCCTGTTCTGTTTGGTGTCCACAATTAGGGCAGTTAGCTGCATCACGTGAAATCATCTTTTTACATGCTTGACATTCTATTAATAGAGGCTCTTCTTCATTCTTTGTTGAAGTATCACTACTATTTACATTTAATGGGCAACCACATTCAGGACAAGTATTAACTTCTCCAACTTTTTTTCCGCATTCAGGACATTTTTTTTCTTCCATATTAGATATATTTTGAGATTATGGTGCAAATATAATAAATTAATGACATATATGTCATTGTGGGATAAAAAAAACATCAGCTATTTTGCTAAATGATTGAAAAAAATGAAATATTAATAAGTAAAGTAGCTTTAGAGTTGAAGAAATTGCGTGAAATGAATAATTTAACGCAAGAAGATGTGTACAATGATACTAATATACATATTGGAAGGATTGAAAGTGGAAAAAGTAATGTAACAGTTAGCACATTATATACTTTATGTAAATACTTCAATATTACAATGCAACATTTTTTTGATGATATTGGATTATAATATTCAATGTAACCCGCCACTCAAATTAAATAAAATATAGAATGAACCTATCTACTATAATACGGTTATGTATAAAAATTTTCTATATATTTTTTGGAGTAAATATTGAACCTATCTACTACTTATCATAGTAAGATATATGAATATATGAACGAAATAACAAAGAAGAAGATTAGTTTGAAGTTGCGAGGTAAAAAGAAGACTGCAACACACATAAAGCATATAAAGCAATCACTAATTGGAAGAAAGCTAAGTAAAGAACATAAGGAACATATAAGTCAGTCAATGAAAAATAAGCCTCAACGTAAAGTATAGTTGAGGCTTCAATCAAATACATACAGTTGGAATGATTATATATCTCTTTCACGTTCTAATATAATAAATCTATCAATAAATTCATTTAGATATTCCATTTTATTATTAATACATTTTCTTCCATAATCTATTAGTTCTTCGTTGAAGTTATATTTATCCAAAAATGAAATAGCCCTCTTATTTAAATTATTTGCAAAAGACTTTATATCCTTTGGTACAGAATAAGTATTAATATAACTCTCAATATCAAATATATTATCTATTTCATTCTTTATATTATCTTTATCTTTAAGTATATTTGTATTATTGTCTGTATTGTCTATATTATCTATATTTGTAGATACATTTTGTATCACATCTTGTATTACATTCTGTTCAATATTCTTTTTATCATAAGTGGTTTTACTTCCTCTTTCTAATTTGGAGATATATTGTTTAAATTCTATAATATCATACAATGATAATTTATTATATTCATTCACTTTATCCCAATTAATTTTATATTGATTAGGAATATGTCTCCCTTTTACTTTGGTACATATAACATCTATCAATTTATTAGAATACAACGCTTCAATAACACATCTTATATCGTTTTTATTTTTCAATTGCAAATATTTAGATATATCATCCATTGCAAATTGAAAATATCCATTTTCTAACTTTCCTTTATTTTTATAATAGGTTTCTTTTTGGCTTAATATCAAAAACAATTTCAAACAATCATTATCTAATAGATATATAAGATTTGTTGGGCATGGTGTAAATTTATCATCTATATTAGTCATTTCAATTATTATTTAGTTGTTATATCAGTTCGATTCAATTAAAGAGTATAAAGGTATGAACTGATAATGCTACCTTTCATACATTTTCTTGTCACTATGGCAAATATACGACCTACGCATTAAACTTACCACTTTTTTGACACTTAAATTAAAAAAAATATCAATATGCAATTAAATTTATAATCATTAACACAAAACAATCTTATAGATTATCTCAGTATATCAAATGTTATTTAAAGCTAGATATTTATCAATTTGCATACGTTCGTTTGGTATTTGATAAATGATATACTATATTTGTATAGTCATTAATAAAGGTATTATATATGAAATTTGTAGCATATTATAGGGTATCAACGAAACGTCAAAATTTGGGATTAGTTGCTCAAAGAAATACTGTACTTAATTATATTAATAGTGTAGGTGGTAAGTTAATTAACACCTATGAAGAAAAGGAAAGTGGAAAATGCAATAACCGTATTGAACTGAGCAAAGCAATTGATTACTGCAAAGTTAATAATGCAACATTAGTAATTGCTAAGTTGGATAGATTAAGTCGTAATGTATCTTTTATCTTTGCACTTAAAGATGCGAATATAAAATTTTATTGCTGTGATATACCTGAATTAAGTACACTAACATTAGGAATATTTGCAACTATTGCACAATCAGAAAGAGAAACAATAAGCTCTCGTACAAAAGCTGCATTAAAAGCAAAAAAGGATAAAGGTATTAAATTGGGTGCTCCTAATGCAACTATATCAAATGATATGCGCATAAAATCAGCTGAGGCATTAAAACGTAAAGCAGATAATAATACGAATAATAAGCGTGCATACACTGTTATTAGTTCGTTAATTGAGCGAAATATGACATTACAATACATCGCATCATATCTAAATCAAAATGATTTTAGAACGTCTAAAAATTGCTTGTTTACTCCTATTGCGGTTAGTAGGTTAATTAAAAGATATAAAAAATAAGGTATTACTATAGTAATACCTTCGTTATTGTAACCATTATAAGTATATTATTCAATTATAGATTTTATTCTTTTCTCAGTGTCTTCAATTTCATTCTTCAATCTCTTAATATCCTCACTTAGTTTGAATAGTTTATCTTTTTTCTTCTTCAATTCATTAGCTTTTTTAATAAGCTCTATCTTTTCACTATCACCACATTTAGAGCTGTTGGTTATTTTGATAATAAGTACATTTAAAGCATCAAAAGTTTTTTCTTCTCGTTTCAACTTCCATTCTTTCACTTTGAAGAATTTTCTAAGCTCAGTTGCTTGCTCTTTTTCATCTTTCTTTTCAAACTCTATACGATTATAATTATTCTCTGATAAGAACTTTTCGTAATATTCACTGTTTCGATAGCGCTTTAATTGATAATTTGCCATAATATGATAGTATTTAGTTAGTAATGATGCAAATATAGTAAATTATTTTATATATGTATATATGTTATTCATTTTTTTGATTTGGGTAATAATATTCATAGGCAGTAACTTCTTTCATGGTTTTGGGATAAATGAATTTTATAAATTCAGAAATAGTATATTCTGTTGTTTCTTTTCCTTTTTTTGTTCCAAATTTGATAAATACTTCTCTTTCTTTATCATAGATAACATCATTATTTATATTGCTATAATATGGATAATAATAATATCTATTTCCTATTTCAAGTGTATCATAATAATCTCTTAGTAACATTATATATTGCTTTTCACTTATAACACTTTGTATAATTGTATTATAATGAAGTAATTCATTAGCTCTTGCACTTTTTCTCAAAAATGAAAACTCATTACTTCCATCAAAATAGCATACATTTACTATTACCCATTGCGTAGTATTATATAATACTATTTTTTCAATATATTCTTCAAATAGTTCTTTCATTTCATTTAGCTGCATCCCATTATACATTTCATCAGTTATACATTTATCCTTTGATAATATTTTAATCTGCTTATTTAATGAATAATTCTCTTTTTTGATACGTTCTATATTTCCTTCAATTTGCCTTATTTGTTTTTTTATACGTTGATGTTCTTTTTCGGTTATATTATCATCAATACCATATTTAATAGCTTTTTTTATGTATTGATTAAATTCCTCATTAATTTTCTTTATTGATAGATTTTGCAATAATATTATTTCTTCATTTTTCTGCAATTGCTCTTCTTTTGATTTAATATTAATATCACTATTTTCTATAAGTCTTCTCATTAATAATCGAGATTTTGCCATATATATAATCAATCCGTCCATTTTTGGTGCATTAATTGTTATTGGATTGATACATTTCTTTTTTCCAATTGAAAATGAATATCGTGAGCCGTAACATACATAAGAAAAATCTTTGTCTCTTCCTGATTTCTTATAAAAGAAATTACTTCCACAATGCCCGCAAGTAAGTAAACCTTTTAATAATGATATATTTTTTTTTGCTGTATCTTTATTCTTTATATTTTTATCTATCTTTTCATTAGCACTATAAAAAATATCATCACTAACTATAGCTAATGCTTTATTAGTATATTTAATTTCTTCAACTATCTTTCTATTTTTCCTTTTTCTTATTTTATCTTTATTCTTAGGGTCAGGCTCATGATATGTTGCCTCAAATATACCTATATTTCTTTTTGCACGTAATATCTGACAAACTGAATTTGGATGCCATAAATTTTGTTTCTTATTCTTTGTTGCAGGTGCATATATATTGCGTGAATTTAATAAATGTGCTATTTGTACAGAAGTCATATTGTTTAAATAATAAGCATATATTTCTCTTATAACAGTAGCTTCTTCTTCATTAATATGAAGATATTTATTTTCATCTATATTATATCCGTATGGGCGGCTTCCATGTGTCCAACATTGTTTTTTTACCTTTTGTATTTTTCCGCCCATTTGTCTTTCTGTTGATAATTCTATTTCATAACTTCCTATAGTTGCTAAAATATTTAGTTGCAATTCAGAACCTAAATCACTTTTATCTGTTGTGACATTGAGATTTTGTTTTTGAAAATATAAACTCTTTTTGCAATCATCTCTGAAATATGAAATAAGCTCCAATATATTTGTAGTCTTTCGTGATAATCGTGATAACTCGGAAAATAGTATTATATCAAATTTTTCTGTTTTTGCATCTTCTTTTAATCTATTTAAATCATGGCGTTCTTCTTCATCTTTAAAGCCTGATATTTGGTCTTCATAACTTTCTACAATTGTATATCCCATACTATTAGCATAAGATTTTAGTTCCTCATATTGCCTATCTGTATTTTGTTTTTTAGTACTTATTCTGATGTAAATTGCAGCTTTCATATTATCTTTGTGTTTATAATTACATCTGCAAATATAGCAAAAAATATAAAAGGTTATTTGAAAAAGATAATACATATAGATATGGATGCGTTTTACGCATCTGTAGAACAGCGTGATAATCCAGAGTTGCGCGGAAAACCTATTGCAGTGGGTTATGCCGAAGAACGTGGTGTAGTGGCAGCTGCCAGTTATGAGGCGCGTCGCTTTGGAGTTCGTTCGGCCATGCCATCCACGAAAGCAAAGCGGCTTTGTCCGCAACTTATCTTTGTGCCCGGACGGATGGAGGTGTATAAGGATGTTTCCCGCCAGATACATGAAATTTTTCATGAATATACGGATATTATTGAGCCGCTTTCGTTGGATGAGGCTTTCCTTGATGTGACGGAGAATAAACCCGGCATTCCATTGGCGGTGGATATTGCCAAGGAAATCAAACAAAAGATACGGAAAGAACTTAATCTTGTAGCATCCGCCGGTATATCTTATAATAAGTTCCTGGCAAAGATTGCTTCGGACTATCGCAAGCCGGATGGGCTGTGTACCATCCACCCTGACCAGGCACTGGATTTTATAGCTCATCTTCCCATCGAGAGTTTCTGGGGCGTAGGCCCGGTGACGGCAAAGAAGATGCATTCATTGGGGATTCACAATGGAGAACAGTTGCGAGCCTGTTCACAGGCCATATTACTGCGTGAGTTCGGAAAAGTCGGTTCATCGTATTATGATTGTGCAAGAGGTATTGATCTTCGTCCGGTGGAGTCGGTGCGTATTCGTAAATCTATCGGCTGTGAACATACATTGGAGAAAGATATCTCGCAACGTTCATCGGTTATCATCGAGCTATATCATACTGCGGTGGAACTGGTAGGTCGTCTGGAACATAAGGATTTTAAAGGAAACACACTGACGCTGAAAATCAAATTTCATGATTTCAACCAGATAACCCGTAGTATTACGCAGTCCAAAGAATTAATTACTCTTGATGTGATTCTTCCCTTGGCCAAACAATTACTGAAAGAAGTGGATTATGAACACCATCCTATCCGCCTGATAGGTCTCTCTGTTTCTAATCCGCGGGAAGAGACAGAGGAGAAGGGCGTTTGGGAACAGTTGAGTTTTGAGTTTAGTGATTGGAAATGAACTTGGTTTATTAAACCGATATACAAATGGATGATTTTGTACCCAACTACGGATAATCAGGTACACTGTTTTGGCGGAACTTGTGTACTTTTGCCTCATCATATAACAGATAATCTAACTTTTAAATATCATGAAGAAGAACACGCTTTTCCGTATTTTCCTTTCTTTCTGCCTGCTTGTTGTAGCAGGTATTTCCGCACATGCATATACAGAACGAAATCTTTTGCAAAAAGCTGCCGGTAGTGAAGAGCAACTGAAAGAGGTATTAGTGATGAATCAGAAGTGGGTACCTTATCCTGCTTATACCGATCGTGCCGGCTGGGACGAATTGCTGGGTACCAATAAAGAAAACCTGATTCGTGCCGGAGAGAAAATGCTTAATTACGAATGGAAAGTAATCCGTGCTACCGATTACCTGGAATATGAACGCAGCGGTGAACGAAATATTATGCAAAATCCCTATGAGGCCAACCGGAAAGCAATCAACGTCCTGATGCTTGCCGAACTTGCCGAAGGAAAAGGACGGTTTATCGACCAACTGATAAATGGAGCATTTTATAGTTGCGAGATGACTTCCTGGGTACTTTCTGCCCATCTGGTACGCCAGAGCACCAAACGCTCTTTGCCCGATTATCGCGAACAGGTGATTGATCTGGGTTCGGGAAACTTCGGTTCCATGTTGTCGTGGGTATATTACTTCTTCCATGATTCTTTCGATAAAATAGATCCTGTAATTTCTCAGCGCTTGCGTCATACTTTGCAGGAACGTATTCTCGATCCTTATATGAACAATGACCGGGAATGGTGGATGGCTTTCCAATGGAAACCGGGAATGATTATCAATAACTGGAATCCATGGTGTAACTCCAATGTATTGCAATGCTATCTTTTATTAGAGAATGACCGTGATCGCCTGGCAAAGGCTGTTTGGCGCAGCATGCAGTCGGTAGACAAGTTCATCAATTTTGTGAAGGCCGATGGTGCTTGTGAAGAAGGTCCTTCTTATTGGGGACATGCAGCCGGGAAAATGTATGATTATCTCCAGATACTTTCGGATGGAACAGCCGGAAAAGTATCTCTTTTCAAGGAACCGATGATTCGCCGGATGGGAGAATATATCAGTCGTACGTATGTAGGAAACGGTTGGGTAGTGAACTTTGCGGATGCTTCTGCCAAGGGTGGAGGCGATGCACCGTTGATTTACCGTTATGGTCGTGCGGTCGGCAGTGAGGAAATGATGCAGTTTGCAGCTTATCTGTTGGATGGTAAGCGTCCTTCTGTGCCTTTGGGCAATGACACTTTCCGCTCCTTGCAGTCCATATTATGGAATGGAGAACTGGAAAGGACGACTGCTGCCCATACCATACCTGCTTGTACCTGGTATCCTGAAACGGAATTCTGCTATCTGACCAATAAGTCCGGCTGGTTTCTGGCTACGAAGGGCGGATTCAATAATGAAAGTCATAATCATAATGATGTAGGCACATTTTCATTGTATGTCAATACGATACCTGTACTGATTGATGCGGGGGTAGGGACTTATACACGCCAGACATTCAGTAACGAACGTTATACCATCTGGACCATGCAAAGTAATTACCATAACCTGCCGATGATAAACGGAGTACCCCAGAGTTTCGGTCAGAATTATAAGGCTACGGATGTTGTCTGCCAACCGAAGAAACGTTTCTTCTCAGCGAACATTGCGACTGCTTATCCGAAAGAAGCCGAGGTAAATAACTGGACACGTTCCTATTCATTAGGCGATAAGCAACTGACGATTACCGATAACTTCTCCTTGAAATCAGCGAGAGAACCTAATCAGGTGAATTTCCTTACTTGGGGAAAGGTGGATATTTCCGTGCCCGGAAAGGTGACGATAGATGTACAGGGACAGAAAGTAACTTTGGAATATCCCGGTGAATTCATAGCAACCGTTGAAACGATCAATTTGCCTGATACACGTCTTTCCAATGTTTGGGGGCCGGAGATTTACCGTATTGCCCTGAAAGATAAAGATGCGCAATTAACGGGTAAGTATAAGTTTGTTATTAAATAAAAAAACTATATTTGCGTATTAGAATCCAAGAAACGCAAAATTATGGGATGTTTTATGAATTTATTATGGCTGGTGTTCGGAGGTATTTTTACCGCTATAGAATACCTTGTAGCCAGTTTATTGATGATGATTACCATTATCGGTATTCCGTTCGGTATGCAAACTCTGAAAATGGCTTCACTTGCATTATGGCCTTTCGGTAAAACGGTGCGGAGTGGCGAACGTTCGGCTGGTTGCCTGTATATACTGATGAATGTGTTGTGGATATTTCTGGGAGGTATCTGGATTTGCCTTTCTCATTTGGCATTCGGTGTGCTGCTGTGCATCACCATTATTGGTATCCCCTTCGGACTACAGCATTTCAAACTGGCAGGATTGGCTTTGACGCCTTTTGGAAAAGACATTGTAAGCGACTGATAAAAGAAAGAGGTTGTGTCAAAACGTTGGCACAACCTTTTTCTATAATTTATAGTCCTGTTATCTTTTCTTTTGTCTACGCCGCTTTTTTCTCATTCATTTGGTAACAAGTTGCTATATTCCCGTTGTATCGGGTTATAAATAGTCCAATAAATATAGATTTAGTAAGTGTAATGAGCTCCTTTCCTGTTTTTCTCAGTTTTGCACACATCTTTTTGATATTAAAAGCTATGGCAAAGAAGGCAAAGTCCATTGTCACCTTGTCTTCTCCCACATGCCGGAACCTCTTGTATGCCATGTTGTATTTCATTTGTCCGAAAACAGCTTCCGGTTCTATACACCGCCTGCCCCTATACCTGACTCCTTCTTCTGAGACTAACCTTTCCCGTGCCTGCCGTTTGTATTGGTTTAACCGGTGGTTGACTTCTATAATACGGTTCCCCCGTGCTTTAAAACAACTTCCATGCAAAGGACAACCTTCGCATCTTTGTGCTTTGTACCGGGCACTTTCGGTGATGTATCCGCTCGCTGTTTTGTCATGTCTGGTTCCTATGCGGTTCATGTGTTGCCCCATCGGACAAACGTAATAATCCTCCCCCGCATTGTAATGGAGACTTTCCGCATGGAACGTGTTGGGAGTATAACGGGGACGCTGCTCTTTATGGAAGTAGTTGTACTTGACAAAGGCCTCTATCCCGTTTTCCTGCATGAACCGGTAATTTTCTTCCGAGCCGTAACCGGAGTCTGCCACACCGAT
The DNA here is from genome assembly GCF_036416795.1 of Bacteroides sp. MSB163. Taxonomy (NCBI): domain Bacteria; kingdom Pseudomonadati; phylum Bacteroidota; class Bacteroidia; order Bacteroidales; family Bacteroidaceae; genus Bacteroides; species Bacteroides maternus. The sequence goes on from NZ_CP143867.1 coordinate 3,528,562, forward strand.
ACCCGGTAAGCGGTTATAGCGGTGCTGGAAGGAGTGGAAGAAAGGGATCAGGGTCAGCGTATCGGTGGGGTTGGGAAACAGCCGGAAGTCTATGATGAATTGGTTTTCAGTACCTGTTTGTAAATTATACCCGGGCTTGGTCTGCCCGTTCTTCATGGCGTCTTCTTTCATACGCATGAATGTAGCATCAGGATCGGTCTTGGAATAGGAATTACGTTCTCCAAGGACTTCAAGGTGATTGTCGTATTCCATCAGCTTGTCACGATACCCTTCAAGTTCCCTGACCTGTTTCTTCTTTTCACGCAGAGCTTTCTTTTGTTCCTTGTCCTGTGTTACAGGCTGGTGTTCCAGCACTTCTTTGAGTTCATCCACTATATTAGAGAGCATGGAGGGAGTCAACTCAACGGATGTGTCTTTCACAGAGTTCTCCTGTACAATGGCTTCATCCACCTGCTCCAGAAGGATGCGAACCTTATTCAGCAACCTTGTACGGTTCTTTTCGACTGTCTTGCGCCAGACAAAAGTATATTTGTTGGCCTTGGACTCAATCTTGGTACCGTCGATATACTCCACGTCAAGACTGATGAAACCCTTATCGGCAAGGACAAGAACCAACTGCGTGAAAACGTTGTTAATCTCCTCCTTTACACGGTTACGGAAACGGTTGATGGTTATGAAATCCGGATGCTCATGACCGGCAAGCCAGATATAATGAATGTCACGCAAAAGAAGCTTCTCTATTTTACGACAGGAATAGATATTATTCATGTAAGCGTAGATAATTACCTTAAGCATCATTTTAGGATGATAAGCTGAGCGCCCCGTTTCTTTATAAAGCTTCTTGAAATTATCAAGATTGAGATTATCAACAACTGCATTGACTATGCGGACAGGGTCGTCCGCAGCTATGTTTTCATCAATTCTTTGTGGAAAAAGAACGGTTTGGTTGGGAATGTAAGGACGAAAATGTAACTTTGCCATAACGAAAAAAATGATGCCTAAAGTTACATAAACTTTGGGTAATAACAAAGCCTGGGCTTGGGAAAGTCCGGGCTTTGCGCATAAAAAAGGTTGTGCCAGCATTTTGACACAACCTCCATTCATTTTATTTAAAGGTGTTGTTTACATGGTAATGTTAGCTTGCTTTGCAAGCAGTTTCTGAAGTTTGCCATTCAAAGTCTGGCACATTGCACCGTTTCCCATTGCCTGGTAGCGTTTAATACGGTACTGTAACATAAAAATTTCATTTGCATTCTTTTTCATAATTGTCATCTTTTTGTGCTTTCCGCGTTTCGGAAAGCGGGTTTTACATCTTTTCTTTTCTCTTATTAACGCTGCAAAGATACGAATTGTTCACGAGAAATATGTTTTAAAACATAATATAATGCACTTTCTATTCGTTTTTCTTTAGAAATCCCTGGTTTTGCTATGCGCATATTACAAAAGTATGACTAAAAATGGAATAAATGATCTTTGTACGATCTATTAATAATTTGTATACCTTTGCAGCATCTTGCACATAATCAACCCTTACAAACAGGAAGTCATAATGATAAATAAACTGTTGACACTTTTACGAAGCCCTTATCCATCATTGGTGAAGAGATGGAAAAGCGTGATAATACCTTCACTTATAGTGTTTCTGATCCTTTTTGTGTTGCAGCCTTTTGGCATTTCTATGATGGGAGGCTATAAATTCTGGGTAGTGTTAGGTTATGGAGTGGTTTCTTCATTGGCACTGAGTATCTCTACGTATTTGTTTCCTGCTTTGTTTCCCCGTTATCATAGTGAGAAGAACTGGACATTAGGTCGAGAATTGTTAGGGACCTTGGGAGCTTGTTTGCTGATTGCGATAGGTAACTGTTTCTATACGGCTTGGGTATTTGGCTCATTCATACTGAGCTGGAAAGGATTTCTGATAAGTTTGACTTGGGTGGCGATTCTTGCTCCTTTCCCTATTGTCTTCTTTTTGATGTGGAATCGTAATTTGCAGCTGGTACGTAATCTGAAGGAGGCAACGGAGATCAACTACGCTCTTGCGAAAAGAGAGAATACCCAGAAGGAGAAGATTCGGACAAGGAATGAGGAACAGATAGGAGAGGGTAGGGTAGCAGAAGAAATAGCAGCAGAAGAAACTCCTATGCAGTTGGTTTTCTCCGGTGGAACGAAAGAAATGCTGGAAGTGGATGCCCATACCTTATTTTATGTAGAAGCAGAAGGGAATTATATAAGAGTAGCTTACAGTAGTGCGGATAAGATGCAGCAAAAGTTGGTGCGGGCTACTATGAAGCAGGCAGAAGAAGCGGTTGCTGCCTGTTCGTTCATTGTCCGTTGTCATCGGGCCTTTCTGGTGAACATACACACTGTGGTAAAAGTAGATGGAAACTCACAGGGATATCGCTTGCGACTGGAAGGATGTACAGAAGAAGTTCCGGTTTCCAGAGGCTATGCAAAAGAGATAAAAACGCTGATAGAAAGGGATGCGGAAGGGTAGTCATTCGTCACAGAATAAGGAAAAATACAACCATTCGTCACAGGCGGAATGCTGTTTGTCACATATCCGGGCAGTCTGTCCCGGATATTTTTTTGCCTGAAATTCTTAGTCTATGTTTGCTGACGGAAATCGTAAAGAACATAGATAAAATGAAAAGATTGATTCTACTTTTTAGTGTAAGTGTATTGCTGATGGTGCAGCACTTGGAGGCGCAGACAGCTGTGACGGATACCGTTTTCTTGCAACTATACAATGATAGTGTAGATTTGAAGGAAGTGGTAGTGAAAGGTAAAAGAACGCCTGTTGCCAACAGTCGTTGGAGTGATATGAGTCCGGTGGAACTGGTGACCGTGGGAGGTGCAAACGGTGATTTGTATCAGGCATTGCAAACACTGCCGGGCACGCAGGTACAAGGAGAAAGTGGCCGGCTGCTGGTGCGAGGCGGAAGTAGTGATGAAACACAGACATACATTGACGGAATGCACGTCTTGAATCCTTATACGGCTACAGGTATAAACTCACCGGCACGCGGGCGTTATTCCACTTTTATGTTCAGTGGTGTTAATTTGGAATCGGGTGGGGCTCCGTTGGAATACGGGGATGCACTCTCGGCTGTGTTACCATTGGAGACAAAGGATAAGAGCCCTATCAATAAGTTAGGCATCAATGCCTCTACGGTAGGCTTCGGTGGAGGAGGTACACGGGCTTTCGATAAAGGTTCGCTTTCGGTGAACTTGGATTATCAGGACTTATGTGTCTATGATCATATCTATTCAGGACGTACGGATTTTGAAGATCCCTACCGGATGATGACCGGATCGGCACAATTTCGCTATCATCCCGATGATGCTACGCTTTTCAAGATTTATGGCGGCTATGATCATACTGACTTTTCCAATTATGAAGGTGCTGAACGTAGACTGTTCGATTTGAATGAGAATAATTTCTATCTCAATACAACTTTCCGTAAGCGTACTTCCGGTGGATGGAACTGGTTTGCAGGTGTAGCATTCTCTTTCTTTGAACAGAAGATAGGTAATGTATCACTTTCGACAGATCATTGGATGGAACTACAACAGGAACTTCATGCAAAGGTAAAAGTGTTCAAGCGTATTTCTCCGGCTTTTCGTCTGGATATGGGAGTGGAGAGTTTTATCCGCCGGTATGAGAATCGTTATCAATATCAGATGAAAGAGGTGGAGGGAATAGATAGCCATCATGAAATCAATCCGACGATCAGTGCGGGCTTTCTTTCGGCGACTTACTATCCGGTGGAGCAACTGAAGGCGGAACTTTCTGTCCGCACAGAATATACTTCATTGAATGAAAAGGTGAATTTCTCACCCCGTCTGGCTGTTAATTACTATTTGGGAGATGTAGTACTCTCTGCTACGGCGGGACGATATACACAGTTGCCGGTTAGCAGATTGCTGGCTCAGGAGAACAAGTTGAAATCGGAATCATGCATTCAGTATAATGTGGGTGCACAGTATGAGGGTGATGGGCGTTTCTACAAAGCTGAACTTTATTATAAGAAATATGACCGTCTGGCATTGGTGGAAAAGGGAACGGTAGATGCAGCGGAAATGCTGACTTCCGGTGGTCATGGTTACAGTAAAGGTTTCGACTTATTCTTTAATGACCGTGTTCTGTTGAAGAATCTGGAATACCAACTTTCCTATACATATAATATTGCCAAGCGGAAGTTTCAGGAATATACGGAACTGACTACTCCGCAATATGCCACTCGGCACAATGCATCCGTAGTGCTGAAGTATTCCATTCCGCGAATCGGCACGATAGTCGGTCTGACGAACCGTTTCAGCAGTGGGCGTCCCTATCATAATCCGGATTTACCGGGCTTGATGAATGATCATGTGAAGCCTTATAACAGTCTTGATCTCGGACTGACATTCCTGCCCAGTAAGAAAGTGATTATCCATGCTTCTGCTACCAATATCCTTTGTCGGAAAAATGAGTTTGGGCGGGTGAATAATAAAGCTATTCTGGCTTCAAACGATCATTTCTTCTATATCGGGGTGTTTATCACACTTGGGAAGAAGGCGGCTTATGATGTTTCTAATTTCTAATTTAATTAAAAAAAGGTCCGTGTTCGTCCGCCTAATCCGTGTCGTCCGCGTATCTATTTATAAACTCTTTAAAAACAATTCAAATGAAAGCAATGATTATTAGTTTCGTATGTGTTTTGGCTTTTGCAACTCAAAGTCTGTCTGCACAAAATCTTACTCTGGAAGTACGTGGTATTGAAAATGTGGCTGGTAAACTCTATGTCGCCATCTACAACTCTCAAGAGACATTCATGAAGAAGCCGCTTGCCGGTTTTGCAGTAGAGGTGAAGGATAAAGTTGTGTCTATCCCCTGTAAAGGGCTTCCGGCAGGAACTTATGCCTTCTCCATGTATCAGGATGAAAATGGAAATGGTAAATTGGATACCGGTGCTTTCGGTATCCCTGTGGAGAAGTTTGGTTTCAGCAATGATGCTGAAGGTGTTATGGGCCCCCCTTCTTACGAAAAATGCAGTTTTACCTTCTCTGAGGATACAACTTTAGTGGTACATCTGAAATAAACTTCAGATAATTCTTTAACTTTGTAGCTCACACCTTAATTAATGTAAGTATTATGAGACGAGCTACACAACTTTTCGGAATATGCTGGCTACTTTGTCTGCTTGCTGCCTGTGGAGAATCCCATTTCATGACCGATGCCTCGTATCGTTCGCGCGTGGAGCAGGACTTTCAGCAAAAGAAGGCTCTGATGCCGCAGGGAGAACTATTTACGATACTGGATGATGCTTCGCTGAGCACTTATGAGCAGGAAGCCTTGGAATTCTTTTATGCCTATATGCCACTGGCGGATATTACTGATTATCCTGGTGAATTTCACTTAATGAATATCCGCGCATCCCAGCGTGCCGCAGAGGAAATGCCTTGGGGAAAGATCATTCCCGAAGATTTGTTCCGACATTTTGTACTTCCGGTGCGGGTGAACAACGAACAACTGGATAGTGCGCGGGTAGTGTTTTATAAGGAGTTGAAAAATCGTGTGAAGTCCCTTTCTTTATACGATGCCATCCTGGAAGTGAACCATTGGTGTCATGAGAAAGCCGTCTATATGCCTTCCGATGCCCGTACCAGTTCACCACTGGCAACAGTGAATACTGCTTACGGGCGTTGTGGCGAAGAATCTACCTTGCTGGTGGCGGCACTTCGCTCGGTAGGTATTCCGGCACGGCAGGTTTATACACCACGATGGGCACATACGGACGATAACCATGCATGGGTGGAAGCCTGGGCAGATGGTAAATGGCATTTTCTGGGTGCTTGCGAACCGGAACCGGTACTGGATCTTGGTTGGTTCAATGCACCTGCCAGTCGCGGAATGTTGATGCATACAAAGGTTTTCGGACGTTATGAAGGAAAAGAAGAAGTAATGTCCGTTAACCCCACGTATACGGAAATCAATGTGATTGATAATTATGCGCCTACAGCGCAAGCCAAGGTTATGGTGAAAGATGAAGCGGGAAATCCGGTTCCTGACGCCTGCGTGGAGTTCAAACTCTACAATTATGCGGAATTCTATACCGTAGCAACGAAACATACTGACGATAGTGGTCTGTGCGGACTGACTGCAGGAAAAGGGGATATGCTTGTCTGGGCCTCCAAAGATGGCCGTTTCGGCTTCTCCAAACTTTCCTTTGGCAAGCAAGCGGAACTGACCGTAACCCTTGATAAGCAAGCGGGTGACAGCTTTACGGTAGATGTTGATATTGTGCCTCCCACAGAAAGTGCCAACTTGCCCGAAGTGACGCCGGAACAGCGGGCGGAAAATGACCGCAGACTGGCGATAGAAGACTCTATTCGTAATGCTTATGTCGGTAAGTTCATCTCGGAAGAGGCGGCACGCAACTTTGCGAGAGATTATAAGTTGGATCGGGATGCAGTAGCCAAGATTCTGGTTGCCGCCCGTGGAAATTACAGAGTAATTCGTGAGTTCATGACTCGTTTGCGTTCTGATAACTCCAGGAAAGGAGGAATAGACCTTTTGCAGCAGATTTCGGCAAAAGATCTTCGTGATGTTCGTTTGGATGTGTTGATAGATCACATGCAGTCTCGTGTGCGTACGACGAATGCCGGATATTTCCGTAAATATGTGCGCAACCCGCGCGTAAGCAATGAAATGTTGACTCCGTATAAAACTTTCTTTGGTAAGGTGATTTCGAAAGAAGATGTTGAGGCTTATGTGGCAGAGCCTATGAAGATGGTTGCATGGGTGGCAAAGAACATTCAGGTGAACAAGGAATGTAATCTGGGGGCACCTCCTGTATCTCCCGAAGGTGTGTGGAAAGCACGTTTGGCCGATGCCCACAGTCGCGATATCTTCTTCGTGGCCATGGCACGCAGCATGGGAGTTCCTGCACGCATTGATGAGGTGACGGGTAAGGTACAGCTGATAACTGACGACGGAGCCATAGATGTGAACTTTGAAGCAGTCGGACAGGCACCTGCGCAGAAGGGCAGGCTTGCAGCTAAATATACACCGATTCAGTCACTGGATAATCCGAAATATTATTCTCATTTCACTATTTCCAAAGTAACTCCGCAAGGTAATTTGCAGTTGTTATCTTATGATGAGGGTGACACAGACATGGGTGGCGGCGTTACATGGAGCAGTTTGCTGAAGGAGGGAACGTTTCTGGATGCCGGAGATTATATTCTGGTAACCGGTACCCGCCTGGCAAGTGGTGGTGTATTGGCGCAAATGACATCATTGAATGTGAAAGCAGGTGGACGTACAGAAACGAAACTGGTGATGCGTGAAAATAAAGATGAAGTACAGGTTATTGGAAACTTCAATTCGGAGAGCTTGTTCACAACATTGGAAGGCGGCAACAAGCAAAGTCTGCTTCAAGCCTGTGGCCGTGGATACTTCGTTGTCGGTATTCTTGGAGTGAATCAGGAACCTACAAACCATGCCTTACGGGATATCTCTGCTTTGAAAGCCGATCTGGAGAAATGGAGTAGAAAACTTGTATTACTCTTCCCGAATCAGGAACAGGCCGGCAAATATCGTGCTGCTGACTTCCCCGGTTTACCTAATACTGTGATTTATGGAATCGACACAGAAGACATAGCCCAGCAGATTGTGAAGAATATGAAGCTGAAACGCAAAGATACATTGCCCATATTTATCATTGCCGATACTTTCAATCGCGTGGTATTTGTTTCACAGGGTTATACCATCGGCTTGGGTGAGCAGTTGGTGAAAACGGTGAAAGGACTATAAGAAAAGCGACAGTAGAGTGGGAGAGACTTATTTGCAAGCCTCTTCCATTTTTTGTATCAGTTCGGGTGAAGATAAGTTTTCCACCTGGTTTGTCAAGAGAAAGCTGAAGTTATCCGCCAGCGCCTCTTCCGGATCGATGATATAGCCTGTATTGCGTCCCATCTTATCATAGAAATCACTGGCTTCTTCCACAGAATGAATGATTGCTTTTCCATTTTCCTCCATTGCTTTTCCTGAGTTCTTATCAATAGGCACAAGGCCGATATTAAGATATTGGAAAAAGTTCCCTCCTTCATAAGGCTTTGTAGCATAGATAATCATGCAGCAATCTTTCTTTTCACTGTTGATGGTAAAAGTAGCATAACTGTCGTGGCGGATAACGTCCGGATTGGAGATGAACCGCTCTTTCAACTCTTCGGGAAATTCTATTTCCTTTGGAAGAATATTAAAACCGATGACACTGTACATCTTCTTACGGAAATCCGGATTGTTTCGGGTAAGGACGTGGAATGCTTCATGTGCCAGCAATTTGGTCGCATATTCGGGATGTTCCAGCAACCTGTCGATAAGTACGATGTAGTATCTCGGGTATATCCTCCTGCGCCACCTTCTTCTTTTATCGTTGACTTTATCAATCTGACTTTTTCCGGGAAGGGAAGCTTCAGTTCTTTTTCACGGATAATCTGATTGATGAATTGAGATGATTTCATAAGCAGAGCCGTTTCCTCGTCATTCCAATTACGGGTCTGTGCACCGGCAAACTGCAAATATCCCTGTTTTCCGCCTTCGATACCAACAGTGTGTGAAGCCAAGTCAAATGAGCTCCATCTGCGGATATGCTCATCTTCTTTCTGAAGTAGGAGTGCGGCTTCTTCCTGTTTCAGGAAAGCAGGCGTAATGGTGTCGGAAGTAGAGTTTGGGGAGCTTTGGTTTTTAGCTTCATGCGCACATGAAATGCTGAGGAGAGTTAATAAAGTGATTACACTTAATGCCTTCATATTGATTGTTTTAAATTAATTCTTAATTGGACCGGTCAACGCCTTTATTGTTTTTTTTACGCGTTCTGCGGTAGTGATGGGGCGACGATACTCTTCTATGTTCACAGTACCCCCCATCGAAACTGTTCCGTTTCGGTGCAGCATCTTGCTTTCGATAGTCTCTCTTGCTGAGAAGTGAAACTCCCGGATACCGGTTTCCGTGGCGATGTGAGCGATATTATTTTCATTTACTCCGCAACCTGCCAGTAGGATAATACGCCCGTCTGCCTGCTGCTGCAATTTCTTTAATAAAGGGATGCCCTGTTCGGCCGTGGCCTGTGCACCGGAAGTAAGAATACGGTTACAACCTAACTCTATGATTTGCTCCAGCGCTTCCTGCGGATTGCGGCATACATCGAAAGCACGATGGAACGTAACGGACATACCTTGTGATACTTCGATCAGCTGCCTCATTAAGGAAAGGTCTACATCTCCTTTAGCGGTAAGACAACCGAATACAACTCCGTCTGCTCCCAATCGGCGGGCGTTGTCGATATCCTTCAGCATAATGCGTTGCTCAATGGGGGAGTACAGAAAATCTCCGCCACGGGGACGGATGATGACGTGCAAAAGAGTCTTTGTTAAGGCTTCCCGGGCAATGACGATATCTCCGTAAGATGGGGTAGTACCCCCTTCTGGTATTCCGGCGCATAGCTCCACCCGGTTTGCTCCCCCTGCCTGTGCGGCAAGGCAACTCTCTACGGAGTTGGCACAAACTTCAAATTGATATGGCTCCATAATTGACAATCAGGATTACTTGGTTTGTGGATGCAAAAATAAGAAACAGTTTCGTGAATAACAAAGAAAACAAAAAGAGGCAGGGATTTTTTGTTTCCCCACCTCTTTATCACTAATTTCAATCTTTACAATTTATTTCGCATAACTTACTGCGCGTGTCTCACGGATTACCGTGATCTTCACTTGTCCCGGATACGTCATCTCATCCTGTATCTTCTTCGCGATTTCACCGGAAAGGTTTTCAGTCTGCTTGTCGTCAATCTTATCGGCACCAACGATTACGCGCAACTCACGACCTGCCTGGATAGCATACGTCTTTGTCACACCCGGATAGGCCATTGCCAACTGTTCCAGATCATTCAGACGCTTGATGTAAGCCTCAACAATTTCGCGGCGTGCCCCTGGACGTGCGCCTGAGATGGCATCACATACCTGTACGATAGGTGCCAGAAGGCTCGTCATCTCCACTTCATCGTGGTGAGCGCCGATAGCGTTGCAGATATCCGGTTTTTCCTTGAATTTCTCAGCCAACTTCATACCATAGAGTGCATGAGGCAATTCCGGTTCCTCATCGGGCACTTTACCGATATCATGCAGCAATCCGGCACGTTTTGCTTTCTTCGGGTTTAGTCCCAGTTCCGATGCCATCACAGCACAGAGATTGGCCGTTTCGCGAGCATGTTGCAACAAGTTCTGACCATAAGAGGAGCGATATTTCATCTTACCGATAATACGAATCAGTTCGGGGTGCAAACCGTGGATACCGAGGTCAATCGTAGTACGTTTACCGGTTTCGATGATTTCTTCTTCCACTTGTTTGCGCACTTTGGACACAACTTCTTCGATACGTGCGGGGTGGATACGTCCGTCAGTTACCAACTGGTGCAAAGCCAGACGGGCAATCTCGCGGCGAACCGGGTCGAAAGCTGACAAAACGATTGCTTCCGGAGTATCATCCACAACGATTTCAACACCTGTAGCTGCTTCCAGCGCACGGATATTGCGGCCTTCGCGACCAATGATGCGTCCTTTGATTTCATCCGATTCTATATGGAATACGGTAACTGAGTTTTCGATGGCAGTTTCCGTAGCCACACGCTGGATAGACTGTATCACGATGCGTTTGGCTTCTTTGCTTGCAGTCAACTTAGCATCGTCCATGATGTCGTTGATGAAGGACTGTGCCTGCGTTTTGGCTTCCTCTTTTAGAGATTCTACCATACGCTCTTTAGCTTCTTCGGCAGAGAGTCCGGAAATGGTTTCCAGTTTCTCAATTTCCTGCTGTTGCAGTTTGTCCAGTTCTTCTTTCTTCTTATCAATAATCACTAATTGGGCTTCCAGGTTTTCCTTCACCGCTTCGGCTTCCGCCTTCTTGCGCTGTATCTCTTCCTGGCGTTGGTTCAGCACCAATTCTCGTTGTTTCAACTTGTTTTCCGCTTGCTGAATTTTTTGGTTGCGGATTGCCACTTCTTTCTCCAAGTCTGCTTTTTTGTTCAGGAACTTCTCCTTTACTTCGAGCAACTTATTCTTTTTAATCACTTCCGCTTCAGCCTCGGCTTCTTTCAGGATATTGTCATATTTGGACTTCAAACCATGCTTGAAGAACATGTACGACAGAAATCCACCGATAATGAAACAGGCAATGGATACTAGTATTGTTACTGTCATTTCAATTTGTTTTAAAATATAAATAAAAAACGCACTGTCGAAAAGTCGCCTCCGTTCTCTGGAGGTCACTTTTACACAGTGCGCGGGTTTTCTAATTCTTTTGCTGGCTCTGGTGTTTCAGGAAAAGGCTTCCGGACGTTTACAGTCCTTTAAAGTATGTTTCCAACACCTCTGTCAGTTCTTCTATCTTGTCGGCATACGGCCGAGTATCGTTTCGGTTTTTCATTTTCAGGTTCTCCAAGGCAAATTGATAGGCCACCATGGCTATAATCTTCTCAGGAGTTACATTCTGGTAATGTTCTCGATACGCATTGAGCCGTATATCCACCTGTTTGGCGGCTTCTCTTACCATTTCTTCCTCTTCACGCGGTATGGTGAGGGGATAGGTGGAGCCTGCCATCTGTAGGTTTATCTTTATCTTATCGTTCATACATCTTGTTATTCATTCAACAAAGCGATGCATTTATCGACTTCACGCACTAATTTGGACAATCGCAGTTTCGTCTCTTTTACGTCGCTGCCGTTAAGGCTGATTGTCATTGCTGTTTTTAGGTTTGTATAGTCGTCTTCCAAAGCTTTATATTCAGCATGTACTTGCTCGCATTCTTCTTGTTTAGTTTTCAGAAGTTGCTTTAGTTCAGCATTTTCGCGCCTCAATTCGTCATGTAAAAAGACTAAATGACGCAGTCTCGCTTCAAAGGTACTTAATCGCTTCTTTTCTTCGTCAGTCATTACTATACCAAAATTGTACACAAAAATACAATTAACTTGGAGATTACAAAAACTTTTCAGGGAAAAATGTTGCCTGAGCATCGAAATAACATGAAAACGGCACTTATGCGGACTGAAAAGGGTTTGTTTGGCGGATGCCTAAAACTATTCCTATTCTTACAAGAAACTAATCCCGGCACTGCGATGAACTAATATTTTTCTTGCATCTTATTATTCATACAACAGTTATAAAAGTTTTCTACAACAGTTATATTTCTTTCTTACAACAGATATTGTAAGAAATAATAATAGATACTGTACTAATAATAAGATGCAAGAAAAATATTAGTTCATCGCAGTGCTGCGATTAGTTTCTTGTAAGGTAAGAATTAGTTGGTTGTAATAGTCGAATTATTCGTCTCTATTAGGTGATGGTTTACTGAGTATCTGTCATCCTGAGCTTGTCGAAGGATCTACTCTCTTAATACAAAGCTGCACAAATAGGAGAAGAGATCCTTCGACAAGCTCAGGATGACAGATGGTATTGCTTAATCATTTATCTCATTCCTGAGCACTTATAAGTTAACTCCTGAGTATTTGTACGTTCTCGAAAGCTTTCTTACTGCTTTCTATAAATTAATTTATAAAATAATTTGGTTTATAAAATAAACTACTTATATTTGCAGTGGAGTTCGAGCCCGAAGTGTATGATTATTGTAGAATTTTAAATGGAGTACAGTTATGAAAACAATTGGTTTTAAATGGATTGTATTGTCGGTTGTGAGCGTATGTGCGGTTTCTGTATCAGCACAGAGCGACTTGACGGTGAAAGTGAAGAACATCCGTTCGGCAAAAGGAAAGGTGATGATTGCTGCCGATAAAGGGCAATATGCAATGGTAGATGTTACGGGTGATACGGCAACACTTGTATTAAAAGAGATGCCTGAAGGAAAATGCAAATTGTATGTGTATCACGATGAAAACGGCAATTATCAACTGGACCGGGAAGACGGAGTGCCGACGGAGAATTGTGCAATTGTAGATTTGGACATGACAGCTGAAGCAAAAACGATTGATGTAGAGTTGAAAGATGTGAGAGCCTTACAAAATAAGGCAAAAAAATAATTTTAGGTATTAAAGAGAAAGACACTATTATGAAAGACAAAAAAATGACTGAAAAAGAGAGTTTGGAGCTTATCACGCAGATGATACAGAATAGTAAGAAAAACCTTCGGTTGGGGAATGTGAATATACTCTTGTTGTGGGGGTATCTTTGTGCGATAACTGCGATTGTGGTTTATATCTTGATTCTGATAACTGGTAACCCGCTTTGGAATTGGGGCTGGTTGGCTATACCTGTTATTGGTTTTCCGGTGATGCGCTGGCTGAAGAAAAAGGAAGATAAACCGGTTTTGACTTATACGGATAAGGTTTTACTCGCTATTTGGAGCAATATAGGACAATATGGAATTGGTATTTCTATAATAGCTGCTCTCTATTTTAATTTCATGTTATTGTTGTTGCCTATAATTTTGATGCTGTGCTCATTGGGAGTCAGTATTACAGGAAGTATAATAAATGATTCATGGATGAGAAATGCTGCTGGTTGTTCATTGACCATATCAGTAGTTATGATATCGCATATTTTGTTTAATCCGCCTGAACTCAACTTTATGTATCCTGCTTTTGCTGTTTGTTTTATTATTATGTTGATTATTCCCGGACATCGATTGAATAGAAAACACACAAAAGAATAATTGCATTAAATCAATAAGTTATGGAAGATAGAAAGATAACCGAGCAAGAGAGTTTAGAACTCATCTCTCAAATGATACAGAATACCCGTCGTAATCTGGATGCGGGTAGTGGAAATATGTTTCTGTTGTGGGGATATATCGGGACTATAGCGACTTTGGTTGTGTGTGCGGGCATATATTTTACAAAAGATCCTTCTTGGATGTGGGGCTTTTGGGGAATACCTGTTATTGGAATTCCTTTGGGAATATATTTAGAACATAAATCGCAGAAACGGGCTAAAGCTTATTCGGATAAAGTGCTGACTGAAATATGGCGTATAATGGGTGGGCTTTGTATGGCTGTGGCAATAGGATCTACCTGTATGAAACAGTTTGAATTTATCTTGCCGTTAGGAACATTAATCATGTCATTGGGCAGTATTATTACAGGTATTATTGTCCGTTACAAAGCTTTTTATCTTTTCTCGTTAATCGGATTGGCAATAGGCTTGTATATGATGCTTGCGGCAATGGTAGAAGATGCCCCTACCTATACTTCTTTACTATGCTTCGCTGTGGCTGCTGTCTTTGCAATGATAATTCCGGGACACATGCTGAATATTGCCGCAAAGAAAGAAAACTCTGTTTCAAATAAATAATTAGGAGGAACTACGATGAACTCACTTCTTGGCTGTCTTCTCATTGGAAACATGGTGTTGCTGGCTTTCTTGCTGGTGAAGGTGCTCGATCTTACAGATTATTGACTTCTAAAGTAGACATGGAATGAATGTTTGTGTGTATATATGATTTCGGATAAATAAAATAGTTGGTAATGGATAATAAAAATATGACTGAGAAAGAGAGTTTGGAACTCATCACTCACATGATACAGAACGCAAAGTATAAGATGGCTGAAAATGCCGGAATGCCTTTTCTAATATGGGGATATTCGTGTACGGTGATATCTCTGGTGGTTTGGTTTCTCCTGAAAGAAACCGGTAATTACAACTGGCAATGGATGTGGTTTCTGCTGCCTGCGGTTTCTTTTCCTGCTACCTTGTGGATAAACCGGAAGAAGCAGAAGATGGTACGAACCTATATCGACCGGATATTGGGGTACGTCTGGACCGTATTCGGGCTGGGTGGGTTCCTGATAACCTGGGTCGCCATCTTCTACTGGAGTTTGCCTGTCTTGTTCATCATATTGCTGATAATGGGAATGGGTACGGCGTTGACCGGCCTGATTGTAAACATGAAGGTAGTGACTATAGGAGGAACTTTGGGAGCTCTGTCGTCATTAGGTTGCCTCTTTATACACGGATTCGACCAGATATTGCTTTTTGCCTTGGCTTTTATTTTTATGATGGTTATTCCGGGACATTTCCTAAACTATAAAGTGAAGAAAGGAGGCGGCACATGACAAAAAGTCGTTTCGAGAATTTCCTGACCTCTTGGAAGTTCTTTTTGTTACTTGTACTTTTGCAGTTCCTTTTGATGCCGATGGCGACGAAAGACTTTAAGCTTGAGGCTACGGGAGATTTGATATTTTATACACTGGGACATGCCTTTATTATGGATATGTATCCTTATACTGTTTATTTTCAGATAGTAATGATATTGGCTCTGTTGGCCGTTATTGTCTGGAAAGGTAAGTTCAGTAGGTATTTTATGGCGATTGCAGGGTGTTTTTATCTGCTGTATGCCGTGATACAGAATATGGCTGTGACGGAACTGTATGGTTTCAGTATGGTGACGGTCAATGTGGTGATGATGGGATTTGTGGCATTTATCTGGTTTTGGGCTGCGTGGAAGGGCAATACTGTATTCTCTTTTGATTATGTAACCTGGAAGACGGGTTGGACAATCCCTGTTGCTCTATTCTGTCTGTGGTGGCCGATGGATCTACGTACAGCTTTGCCCGATTTCCGGCTGCACTATCTGTTGGATAGTGGCGCAGTGCTGGGGTTCTGCCCTATGACACCTGTCTTTCTCACTTTGCTAATATTAAGTAAGCGGAGTGTAAGCAGGGTTGTGTTGCGGGTGACAGCGATGGTAGGCGTTATTATAGGATGTTACAATATGGGTAATTTTGCCACTGATACCGGATTTTACCTGGGACTGTATCATCTGCCTCTGTTGGGCATGTCTCTATTTGCTTTGTTGAGTAGTAAACGAAAGAAAAACGAATGATATGTTTAAAGAACTGAACCCCTTACTGCATTCCGAATTGCGCCTGGCGGTGATGTCGTTGCTTATTGGTGTTGAAGAGGCAGACTTTGTCTTTATCCGGCAACAGACGGGAGCAACGGCAGGCAACCTCAGCGTGCAGATTGATAAACTCAGTAAAGCGGGGTATGTGGAGGTGACGAAGACGTTCAAGGGAAAGATGCCTTGCACTATCTGTAAGATTACGCCACAGGGAGTAGACGCTTTTGAGGAGTATGTGGAAGCGCTCAAAACGTATATTATAAAATAAACACATAGCTGAAAAGCAAATTTGAGCAAATAATTTATTAAATCAAAAATAGCAATTTTCGGGTCGATAAAGAAAAAGGGTTGTCGTAACTTTGCATCGTCGAAACAAAAAGCATATATTGCATTATAAACAAAAAACTAATTATCATATTGTTGGCTATGTTTATGGCCGGAACGACCGATTTATTTCCGCAGAATATGAACAAAAGAACCGAAGAGCTCCCGCAGTCCGTTATTGCCAATGTGCATAAGGACTCAATTGCCGAAAAAGAAAGTAGTGGTTATTTTTGAGGTAACGCCCACCGCCGAGGGGATGCCGTAAAAAGAGGTTATAGAACGTGCAAAATTTATATGAAAGTTATGAAAGAGAAAAATACTATCAAGATAAAGCGTTACGAATCGCCGTGCGGTGTGTTGTTACTTGGTTCGTTTGATGATAAGCTCTGCCTATGCGACTGGCAGGTGGAGAAACATCGCGACCATGTAGATCGGCGGTTGAAACGGATATTGCGTGCTGAGTTCGAGGTGGGTACGTCGGAAGTAATAGAGAAAGCAGTGAGGCAACTCGACGAGTTCTTTGCCGGAAAACGCAGGGAATTCGATGTGCCGCTGCTGTTCGTGGGCACGGACTTTCAAAAAACGGTGTGGAATGAATTGCTGAAGATACCTTTCGGCAAGACAATTTCCTACGGTGAAATGGCGCAGCGGATCGGTATGCCCAAAGCTGTACGCGCAGTTGCCAATGCCAACGGCGCAAATTCCATGTCGATATTTGCACCCTGTCATCGAATAATAGGCAGCGACCATTCGTTGACAGGTTACGGCGGAGGACTTCCGGCTAAAAAGTTCTTGCTTGAATTGGAATCCCAACCCCGACTGGCACTATGAACGGACAGGAGACACTCGATTATACACGTATTGCACAGGCAATAGAATATATTCGTGCCAATTTCAAACGGCAACCTGGGCTTGATGAAGTGGCATTGAGTGGATCACGTTTTCAGCGGATATTTACCGAATGGGTAGGTGTCAGTCCTAAAAAGTTTCTGCAATATACCAGTATCGAATATGCAAAAAAAATATTGGACGAAACCCATGCCTCGTTGTTCGATGCAGCGATGGAAACAGGCCTTTCGGGGACAGGGCGATTGTACGATCTGTTTGTCAATATTGAGGGAATGACGCCGGGCGAATACAAGAATGGCGGCGAGAACCTCTCGATCAATTACAGTTTCGCAGAAAGTCCGTTCGGTGAAATATTGATTGCGTCGACTGAAAAAGGTATCTGTTGCATGGAGTTCGCAGACGATCATGCGACCGCTTTTAGCTCCCTGCAAAAGCGGTTTCCCCGGGCACGATACACACAGACCGTGGACGGAATCCAACAGAACGCTTTGTTTATTTTCACGCAGGACTGGAGCAGGCTGAAAGAAATCAAACTGCATCTGAAAGGCACAGATTTTCAGTTGAAAGTCTGGGAAGCGTTATTGAAAATTCCGGCAGGAGTTTTGATTACCTACGGGGACATTGCTTCACAGATAGACAGTCCTCGTGCTTGTAGGGCTGTCGGCACGGCTGTGGGGGAAAATCCCGTTGCATTCCTTATTCCATGCCATCGTGTCATTCGCTCTTCGGGGGAATTGGGAAACTACCATTGGGGAGAAGTTCGTAAAACAGCTATCATCGGTTGGGAGGCTGTTAAAAGAGAAAGTATATCAAAGACTGAATGAAAAATACTATAAAATGGGGTGCTCACGGAAATTCGCATGTTTGCTAAATGCTCAGGTATTCTAAAGAATAATATTTCCTATAATTCAATTGTCGATTTCCTGAGAATGAAAGATACATGTAGAACAATAAATTTGAAGTAACATGAAAACGGACTTTATAATCAGAGTAGCTTTGCAGTCGGATACTGTTGAGTTGAAAAATTTATTTCAGAATACCGTCCTCGCGATAAATAGGCGCGATTACTCACAGGCGGAAGTTGAAGACTGGGCATCATGTGGGGATGATCTTTCTAATATAGAAGATATGATAAAGACCCATTACTTTATTGTAGCTGTTAATCAACAGTCGAAAATCGTAGGTTTTTCATCTATCACTCCCCAGGGTTATTTACACTCTATGTTTGTTCACAAGGATTTTCAGGGTGAAGGCATTGCTACAATGCTTTTGAATGAAATAGAACAGTATGCAATTACAAATGGAATTATGCGGATTACATCTGAAGTGAGTTTAACAGCCCGCCCTTTCTTTGAAAAAAAAGGTTATATAGTGGAGGAAGAGCAAAAGCGCAAGGCTAATCAGCTTTCTCTTACTAATTTCTGGATGGCCAAACAGGTGATATGTCCGAAAAACTTATAGAATAGACAAAAATCAGATTGAAGTTTTCCGATACTATTCTCTTTTTCTTGTAACATTTCGGAGTGACCCGTATCTAAAGGAAAAACTTTAGAATATATGGCGATGAAAAGATTACTTTTGCCCCTGATGTTATTGGGAACTTCTCTTTTGATTTTTGCACAGGATTATCCTTTTTCGGTAGTAAAATCGGGAACAGGAAAACAAACCGTTATATTTATACCCGGTTTTGCATGCTCGGGGGATGTCTGGGCGGAAACAGTCAGCGTACTGAAAGACAGCTATACCTGCTATGTGCTGACAATGGCGGGCTTTTCGGGCGTTGCACCTGAAGAGTGTCCATCATTCGAAAGATGGAAAATGCAGATTGCAAAGTTTATCAAAGAGGAGCGGATAGAGAAACCTATTCTCGTGGGGCATAGTATGGGAGGTGGTTTGGTACTTGCAATTGCGGCTGAATTCCCGGAGCTTACAGGAAAGATTGTGATTGTAGATGCCTTGCCTTGTCTGATGGCTTTGACAGTTCCTGATTTTAAATCTGCTCCTGATAATGATTGCACAGATTTAATTGACAGGATTACAGCTATGGATGAGGAGCAATTTGCACAGATGCAAAGAATGAGTGCGGCAACGCTTACCACTGATTCATTGAGATTTGCCGAAATCGTAAACTGGGGATTGGCATCTGACAGAAAGACGTATGCTAAACTATTCTGTGATTTCTCGAATACAGATTTAAGAGAATGTATAAAGAATATAGTTGTCCCTTCTCTTATACTTTTGGAACCTTATTTCAAACATATAGATACGGTCATTAAGAATCAATATAAGAATTTGTCAGTAGCACAAATCAGATATGCAGATAAAGGCTTGCATTTTGTGATGTTTGATGATAAGGAATGGTTCATCCATCAAATTTGTGAATTTATAAAAGAGCGTTAAGTGGTATTTGAAGATATATATAGAGGGTACTGGAATAAAATATTCCGCTTATGCATGGGGTATGTAAATGATTACAGCTTAGCTCAGGACATGGCTCAGGAAACTTTTATTAAAGTCTGGCAATATCTGCCCACCTTCAGGAATGAAGCCAATATTGATACTTGGATATTTCGTATTGCAACCAATAACTGCCTGCGTCAGCTGGAACGGAAGAAGCAAATCTTATCTACGCAGTTTCCTGCCGATTTATTTGAAGATGAAAAGACGGATATTGAGCCGCAGATTCAGTTACTATACAAGTTTATTGCAGAACTTTCGGAGATAGACCGCATTATCATTTCGCTGGAACTGGAAGATGTCAGGCAAGCAGATATAGCGCAAATCATTGGATTGTCGGAGAGTAATGTCCGTGTAAGAATTCATCGTATAAAAGTCCGGTTAACAAGAAAATTCAAAGAATATGGAGAGTAATATTGATATAAAAGAATTGTGGAACAGGCAGACTGTTCCGGCTGCCGATCAATCTGAAATATTGAATAAGATCAGTCGTTTCAGAAAAAACGGTCTTAAAAAGGGGATATTTCTTGATGTTATCTTAGTGTTGACTATCCTTTTTATGATATTTATCTGGATCTATTTCAAACCGCAATTCTTGAGTACTAAGATTGGAATCATTGTGGGAATCCTGCCGATGTGTATTGTGGTGGTGGTCAATCGGAAGATAACTTCTTTGTATAGGTCATTGGACGAGAAACAGTCGAATATCGATTATCTGAATAATTTGCTTATGCTGAAAGGGAAAGAAACTTTCATGCAGACTAAGGTAATGAGTTTATATTTCATTTTGCTATCCTCCGGTATCTTTCTTTATATGTATGAATATACTCTTAATTCATCTTTTATGTTCAGACTGATAGCGTATTCTGTTTTGTTTTTATGGATTGCCCTTAATTGGTTTGTTTTGCGTCCTGTAATGATTAAAAAGAATAGGCGGAAGATGGATTGCTTGATCAGACAGATCGAAAAGATTAAGTCGCAAGTGGATGAATTTTAGTTTCTAAAAAAAAGTTGTACATTTACTCGCTCAAAATAAAAAGATGCAGTATGAAAATTTTAGTTACTTACGCCGTACAGGGTGAGTTTACGGAGTTAAAGTTTCCCGGATTGATAGGAGAGGAAGAAGTTCACATCGGCTATATTCGTACAGGAGTAGGCAAAGTGAAGTCAGCATATTATGTTTCTGAAGTGCTCAATCAGGCTAAGCCGGACTTGGTGATCAACGTAGGTACGGCAGGAAGCATTGATTGCCAGGTAGGAGATATTCTGGTGTGCCGTCATTTTATAGACCGTGATATGCAGAAATTAGCCGATATGGGCTTGGAATATGAGATTGATTCTTCTACTTTGCTGGCAGAGAAGGGATACTGTATGCATTGGGCAGGAGAAGGCATTTGTAATACAGGTGATACTTTTCTGACGGAACTTTCGGATGTGAAAGGCGATGTGGTCGATATGGAAGCTTTTGCGCAAGCCTTTGTTTGCCGTGCCAAGAATGTGCCTTTTATTGCTGTGAAGTATGTGACGGATATCATAGGACAGAACTCCGTGAAGCATTGGGAGGATAAACTGGCTGATGCTCGTAAGGGGTTGGGGGAATTCTTTGAACAGATAGGTGGAGCGGTAAAATAAGCATCTACTTCAGCGTCTTAAACGAAAGGATATGATAGGTTACTCCTGCTGCAATAATCAGGAGTATTACTTTTACCCATATATACGGTATGATAAAAAACACGCAGTAGAGCATGGTGATCCACATCAGCGAGATGGAAATTATCTTTGCACGTAGAGGGATGGCTTTGTTTTCACGAAAGTTGCGGATATAAGGGCCGAGATGCTTATGATTTAATAACCAGTTATACAGGCGAGGTGAACTTTTAAAGTAGAGTGCAGCCGTGAGTAGCAGAAATGGAGTAGTGGGTAGCAACGGCAGAAAAATGCCGAGGATACCAAGTGCTAAAGAGAGTGTACCAAGTGCTATATAAAGGGTTTTCATGTTGCAAAAGTACTCTTTTTTTGTTTACGGAGAAAGTTCTGTTTGCTTTGTTGTCTGACATTCGCTTTAAATGCTTATGTTTGCGAAGAATTTTCAATAAAATCAAAACATGTATTTGAGAAAGTCCGTTTTCACGCTATTGCTGATACTGTGTAATGTATTTGTTGTGGTGGCACAGACCACTGCAGATTCTTTGGCACTTGTTACTGCTCATTGGAATGTAACTTCTATGGGAAAAGGTGTACTTTGTCGCGAAGCGGAGTTCGTTTCTTTGTATGGTGTTCCGCAGCATGTCACTATTCTTGAAATCAAACCGGAGCAACATCGGTTTGACATTTTAATTCATTCTCCTAAAGAAGAAACCAGTAATGCTGCCCGTCGTTCCGGTGCAGTGGCAGCTATTAACGGTTCTTATTTTAATATCAAGCAAGGAACTTCTATCTGCTATTTGAGGAAAGACGGGGTGGTGGTGGATACTACTGCGACTGGTGTACTCAGCACTGTATCCAATGGTGCCGTGAAAATAGATAAAGGGAAACTGGACATTATATCTTGGAAGAAACAGTATGAGAAAAACTGCGAACAGAAAGAAGGGAGTATTCTTGTTTCCGGTCCGTTGATGCTGCTGGATGGAAAAGCTTGTGATTTGTCTGCTTGTAACCGGTCATTCGTTCAGACTAAACATCCACGGAGTGCCGTGGCTCTGATGAAGGATGGAACTGTGTTTCTGATTGCGGTTGCGGGCCGTTTCGAAGGTAGGGCGGAAGGTATCAATATCCCTGAGTTGACACATCTTCTCCGTGTATTGGGTGCAAAGAAAGCTTTGAATCTGGATGGTGGTGGCTCTACTACACTTTGGAGTGCTTCTGCACCGGATAATGGAATTGTAAACAAGCTTACTGACAATAAACTTTATGATAATAAAGGGGAGCGTAAGGTTGCCAATTCACTTTGTGTTTACGAATAAAAGCGGAAGATTTAAACTGTAATCCTTAGAATTTTTGTACTTTTGTGCCGTGCCGAGGTGACATTAGGTGCGACAACAGACGAAGTATTTTCTTAATTAGCGTATTAACAAGAATATGTATACAGTTATCAAACGCATGGAAATATCAGCTGCTCATAGCCTGAAACTTTCCTATCGCAGCAAATGTGAGGATCTGCATGGTCACAATTGGATTATCACAGTCTACTGCCGTTCCCGGGAACTCAATGCCGATGGAATGGTAGTTGATTTCAGTCACATCAAAGAAACGGTGAAAGGAAAGTTAGATCATCGTAATTTGAATGAAGTTCTTCCATTCAATCCTACCGCAGAGAATATAGCCCGCTGGATATGTGAGCAGATACCTACTTGCTTCAAAGTCGAGGTGCAAGAATCTGAATCCAATGTAGCCACTTATGAGAAAGAATAACCCTACTGAAAGCCGGCACAAATATTTTTTATGAGAAAGATTAATGAGATTTTTTATAGCTTGCAAGGTGAAGGCTATCACACCGGCACGCCTGCTGTCTTTATCCGCTTTTCCGGTTGTAATCTGAAATGCTCTTTTTGCGATACACGGCATGAAGAAGGTGTACTGATGTCCGATGATGAAATTATTGCCGAAGTAGGAAAGTATCCGGCTGTTACGGTTATCCTGACGGGTGGAGAACCTTCTCTCTGGATTGATGAGGCTTTTATCGACCGTTTGCACCAGGCGGGAAAGTATGTCTGTATCGAAACGAATGGAACGAACCCATTGCCCCAAAATATTGATTGGGTGACTTGTTCTCCCAAGCAAGGGATGAAGTTGGGGGTTACCCGTATGGATGAGGTGAAGGTAGTTTACGAAGGTCAGGATATTGGAGTCTACGAGTTGCTTCCGGCTGAATATTTCTTTCTGCAACCCTGTTCATGTAACAATACTGCGGAAACAGTGGCGTGCGTCATGCAACATCCTAAATGGCGGTTAAGTCTGCAAACACATAAACTGATTGACATTCGTTAATGAATCGGGTCGTGTTATAGGAATGTAACGTGAATGACATCTTTCTTTTGCTTTTTAGGGTTTACTTTGCCGTGAAATTAAAATTCTAAAAAGAGAAGAAACATGAAATCAATTCGTTTTTTATCCTTGCTACTTTTGCTGAATTTATTTGCAGCAGGAGGGTATGCAGCAGACCAACCCGTTAAAAAAGAGATTGTCGTAAGTGGTGTGGTGACAGATACGCAGAAACAACCTGTTACAGGTGTTGTTGTGACAGATGGCGTTAATTTTACGCAGACTGATGATAAAGGGCGTTATCAGTTGGTATCTGATCCCGCACAGTCTAAATTCGTTTATCTTTCTGTTCCGGCGGACTACAAAACTAATGTAGAGAATGCATTGCCTCTTGGCTATTATGCCCGGATTGATGCAAAAAAGAAAAAGAATCGTTGTGATTTCAGCTTGGTGAAGAGAGAACAGCCGGTTCAGTATTTTACCTTTATAGCTATCTCTGATCCGCAGGCAAGAAATGAGGAACAGTTGGATCGCTTTGCTTCGGAAACTGTGGTTGATTTGAAGGAAACATTGAAGCAATTGTCTTCGCAGGAAGTTTACGGAATGGTTCTGGGAGATATCGTCTGGGATGTTATGCCTTTGTATGATTCGTATAAGAAGGTTATCTCTGATTTGGACTTAACCATGTATCATGTGATTGGTAATCACGACTTTAATCAGCAATATACGGCACTGAGCCTCGCTACGAATAAGGAAGAATACGGGGAATCAGTATTTGGTGAGCATTTTGGACCGACGGATTATTCTCTTAATGTAGGGAAAGTGCATATTATTTCGATGAAAGACATAGATTATAAAGGTAAGAAGAAATATACGGAGCAGTTTACCCCTGAACAATTGGAATGGTTGAAAAAGGATCTGAGCTATGTGAAGCCTGGTACTACCGTACTGTTGAATCTTCATGCTCCTACGGCTAACAGTACGGGTAGGGGAGGAGCAAATGCCCGTAATGCCGAACAACTTTTTGAGATACTAAGAGATTATAAGACGCATATCTTTGTCGGTCATACTCATTTTTATGAAAACCGCATTGTGACTCCTGTTATCTATGAACATAATATTGGTGCTGCTTGTGGTGCTTGGTGGGCAGGACATGTAAATCGTTGCGGTGCTCCCAATGGTTATCTGGTGGTAAATGTGATCGGTGATGACATCTCCTGGCAGTATAAGGCTACCGGTCGTCCATTCGATTATCAGTTTCGTGTATATAAGCCGGGGGAGTTTCAGAGCCAACCTAAATATCTGGTGGTTAATGTTTGGGATTATGATCCGGCATGGAAGTTATCCTACTATGAAGACGGTGTTGAGAAACCGGGCGTAATGGAGGCTTTTGACGATGAGGATCAAGATTATATTACAATGAAAGAAGGAAAGGCTACAAGGTATCATACATCGCACTTATTCCGGGTACGTCCTACGGATAAGGCTAAATCAGTGAAGATCGTAGCAACGAATCGTTTCGGTCAGAACTTTACTCAAACTGTAGATTTGAAATGACAGGTTTTGACTACTTGTTTATGACGGGTTTATAAACAAAAATAACTACAAATAAAAACTTGCAGCTATTTTCATCTTGCACGGGAGGAGAGGCTCGAACTCCCGACACCTGGTTTTGGAGACCAGTGCTCTACCAACTGAGCTACTCCCGTGTTTGCGGCTGCAAAGGTAATGTAAACTTTCAAATATGCAAGAGGGATGAGCGATTTTTTTAACGCTCTCTCATCTTATAACATCTGTAAGTCCTGATACATAATGCGGTAGGCTGCTGCTTTTTTTTCTAAAGCAAGCGGATAAGCGCGCGAAGAAGAGGGCATCCGATAGAGCCGCATAGGCCTGTCATCAAAAACAAACTCTGTAAAATCTCCCACTTTCGGCTTTTCAAGAGAGAACTGTTCGCATAAAGTTTCCGTTGCTTTCTCACCTGTAGTAACTATGGCTTTACATTCCGGTAAGCGACGGAGCATGTCCTCAATATCCGTAGGTTCTACAACTTCCAGAAATTTGTCGGATGCATTGTCCTGCAACCGTCGTATGGCGGTAGCTGTATCAAATAGGGCAATGCCTTTTTTTTGCAGGAAAGGGATAATGCGATCTTTGTCGAAAGCTTTTGCCGCTTCGTTCAGAAAATGGTTCTTATCATTGAAGAACAAGAGTCCTACAATCCGCCACATATCATTGTTCCAGTTCGGATAATAAAACTCCATCGACCACCTTTTCTTTTGAGGTGGAAAACTTCCCAGCATCAACAAACGGGCGTTAGCAGGAAGAAAGGGTTCTAAAGGGTGCCGTTCGATTTCCATATTTACTATTTTTAGGATAAAAAATGTCTGAAAAGCCCGGAATATGATTCAGACTTCTCAGACGACTCTGTGATTTTCTTATGCAAAAGTATAGATTATTTCCGGAAGTTACTCTGCTATTTCCAGATTACTCATCTTTTCTGTGATGCGGAAAGGGAAGTTCGGATATTCGTACAGGCTGAACCGTGATTCGGTTTTGCCTTCCGTATAATTCCAGATACTTGCGTAGTCTTCCACATCTTCTCCCATGGCACGCAGTTGTCGCAGGTACGCGGCTATGGACTTATTCTCTACGATATATACTTGTCCGAGTTGATTGATTATCGGGCTGTGGCGACGTGTTCCGTCGTGGTCGAAACGAAGGATGCGCTTTCCGTCTTCGGTCATTCCCACCAGATTGAACGTCATGCTCTTGCCAATGGCGGGCAGGTTTAACACGCTGCGGTCTGTGGCAAGAAACGGAAGATGATGTATCTTCAGGAAGTGGCGGATACAGGATGCAGGATCAAGTGCGGTTTCGAGCGATGCAGACAGGTTGAAGGCATCTTCTTTATTTAGTTTGCCGAAACGCTTTTCTTCTTGCTGTTCCTGCATGGAACGGCTGTTTGGTGTAAAGACTGCGTTGTTTTCTTCGAAACCTTTTACGGAGAATGTATAGTAACAGACAACTCCCAGTTCATTAAGTACCTGGCGTAGGCGAGTGGTATGTCCCCGACGTGAGGCAGCTACGTTATACACAAGTTGGTTGGTAATCAGCCAGCCTGCCGATAATAATTTGCGAATACCTTCCTTTGCCTCGGGAGTAACCTCCAGTGGAGTTTGGAAATGCGTTTGAATGATGAACTGACGGATACCGATGACGGATGCTTTCTCCTTGAAAGTTCGCAGAATTTCTACCAATTCATTGTTGATACGCATTGGCAGATAAGCTGGCAAACGCGATCCGAGACGAATACGCTGTAATTCGGCATACTTTTCTCCTTCCGGACGTTCCTGATTGGCTTTCCGTTTACGGGCAGCCATACGGTAAACGGCTTCCAGAATTGTGTTTAGCGTCTTGTTCTGACTCATGAGGGCATCTCCACCTGTGATGAGGATGTCACGCAATTGGGTATCTTCCTCGAAGTAAGTCATCAGACGGCGTAATTTCTTCTCCCATGTTTCTTTAGGACGCAGGGAGTCAAACTCAAAATTGAGTCGTTTGCTCTGGAAGTCATACATGCGCTGGCAGGAAGCACAAAGCCCGCCACAAGCGCGTCCCATAGTGTCGGGAATGAGGATGGCTACTTCTGGATAACGACGGTGGATATTGTGCCCGTCGGGCAGGAGCCAGCCGGCCGCATTGGGTTTTCCAACTTCTACTATGTCTTCACGTTCCCAAGCGCGGATTTGCCCGTAAGTTTCCACCAGTTGCGGGGAGTAGAGGATGTAGCTGCGCAGAGATTCATCGTTGTATCCTGTGCTGCCGGGATTTAACAAGTGCAGATAGTAAGGCGTAACGAAGAAAGGCATTCCTTTCTTGCGGGCACGAGATAACAGATACATGGTTTCAGCAGAAAGTGAATTGCCCAGAAAGCGATTCAGTTCCGTAGGGCTTTTGGCAGCCATGGCCAGATGGAAACGGAAATCGTTCCACCATTCGCTGACGAGACGGTATTTCTCTTCGTAACTGATGCCCTCTTCAAAGTGGTAGCGGGAAACAGCGGTACGGTGCTCTATCTTCTGTATCAATGCGTGCTGAATACGCTCTTTATTTTTGGCATGGATTTTTTGTACGTCTTCGTCCAGTCCGCTGGGCCAGCGCTCGGTCCACGCTTTAACGCGTTGGGGTGTGGGGAGTGGGGCAGCAGGATGCTGTAAGCGTTTGAATTGCTGGAAAATATCCAGGAACACATCTGTTTCCACATCTTCTTCCAGGTTTCCGGTAAGAAACGCGTACAGAAGTGACAGGGTAGAAACAATCATTTGTTCATCGGTAGAAAGTTCATGGACTTCCCTGCCGTCATATTCAATCAGAAGTCGAATTTGCCTGATAACTTCACTCTCCGTATCAGCCTGATTGGTAATGAATTCCGAAATGCCTTGCTTGAAGCTTTCCGTACCGTCGCTCTGTTCGGCGATGCGTACAATTTCGGGAAGTTCATTTCGATAAAGTTGCTTCAACTGGGATAAAGTGAGTGCAAGCATTTTCTTTTGTTTCATAAGCGGTTGTTTTTTTATGATTAATACTGAATGTTAGCTACAAGTTACGAGCTGCAGCTGGAGAGTTCTGTTGATACAGAAACTCTAATAGCCTGAAAGGCTGCCTGATTTATCGAGCCTAAATCAAGCTATTTGAATTACCGGATCTTCTGAATAATCAGATTACTTGAACCAATAGGTTTTGAACTATCAACTTATCAGAGTTTTTTTAACTTAGCCAGTGCAATAGTTTGTGCACTGATAGCTTGTAGCCTGTAGCTTAGCGGGCAAAGCCCGCTATATCTTACAACAATCTCTTTGCATAAAGTGTTGTTGCTCCTTCGAGCAAAAAAGTTGCATAAAAATAACAAAAAAAGGCGAGTATATCATTTCTCGCCCTTTCTATTGATTATTTCTTTAGAAAACTTTTTCTTTTGATAACAGTTTTTACCTGATAGATGTTTCAAGCTTATTTCTCTTCCGTGGCTTTGTTTTTCGGTTCTTTTTTAGCCAGTAGCACAACGTTGTACACGTATTCTGTCATCCACTGCTCTGAATACCCCAGACGCTCTTTATACTGGCGGACTGCCATAGCCGTCTTATGTACATCGTCCTTTTTCCATACGGTCTTGGTGCAGACGTCATGTACGGTCTTTTCGGTCATACTGCGCAGTGCACCTTTAAAAACTGAGGGAACGCGGAACTTCCACTGCATCAAGTTGCCCATCAACATCATCAGGTCTTGTGAGAAGCCTTGATACATAAACAAGTATGTCTGCACATCATTCTGCGTGCGGCAATGTTTTTTTACGGAGGCATCGATTTCCTTGAAGAAGTTTTCACTCAGTCCATAGTCCTGCATCAGCATTTTGCGTGAAGCAGTCTTTTCGGCTTGTCCCAGTCGTCCGCCCTGAGTCGGTATTTTGAACAGGCGTTTGAAGTTGGCTACATCCGGTACGAAACGAATGTTCGTAATGCCTAGATTAGCGGCAATCACGGACTGGAAATAAACGCGTGTCAGTGACACGAAATCTTCCACGTTTTTGGAGGAAGTACCCTCGGAATTCTTTTTAAATAGTTTGGCAAATATACCCATCTTATTTATGATTTATGATTTATAATTTATAATTGCCGGGGCAATTGCGGTTGCAAAAGTACGAAATAAGTTGATTTACACCAACAATTGTATAAAATCATAATTTATAAATCATAAATCTCTTACCAGCACTCTATGTCATTTTCTACCTCTTTGAGACGGTCTTTTGTGAAAACAGGGTCTTTGATACCCGCCCGTTTCTGTGCATGGTAGTCTTCCAGCAGTTTGAAAGCGTATTTACCGAGCAGGCTGATGGCAATCAGGTTACAGAGCGCCATCAATCCCATGGTGACATCTGCCAGACTCCAGGCCACATCCAGTGCGGCGAGCGCGCCAAATAGCACCATGCCACCTACCAGAATACGGTAAAAGTTCAATATCCATTTCTTACGGGTAAGATAACGTACATTGGCTTCTCCATAATAATAATTACTCAGAATGCTGCTGAAGGCGAAGAAGAACAAAGCAATAGCAACAAAAATGCTTCCTGCTGAACCTATCTCATTCGTTAGTGCCTGTTGCGTAAGTTGTACCCCGTTGGTAGAGCCGTCCAGTGGCGCACCACTGAAAAGTATAATGAACGCGGTGCAGGTACATATAATTAATGTATCGGTGAAAACGCCCAAGGTTTGTATCAGCCCCTGCTTTACGGGATGTGTGACGTGTGCGGTGGCTGCCACATTGGGAGCGGAACCCATACCTGCTTCATTGCTGAACAATCCCCGCTTGATGCCTTGCATCAATGCAATACCTACACCACCACCCAATACCTGTTGCCAGCCGAAGGCATGGCTGACGATGAGTTTGATAACGGCAGGAAGTTCGGTGATATTGATAGCTACAATAATCAGTGCCAAAGCAATATATCCCAATGCCATAATGGGGACAATGATACTGCTTACTTTAGCAATGCGCTGTACACCACCAAAGATAATAAGCAGCGTGGCTATGGTAATAACCCCTCCTACAATGGCGTGGTCGAAACCGAACGCATGTTCAAAAGCTGCGCACAGTGTATTGCTTTGCACGGAGTTGAAGGCGAAGCCGAAAGTTATCGTAATGAGTACGGCAAATACAGTACCCATCCACGGTTGTTTCAATCCTTTCCGCATATAATAGGCGGGACCGCCAATGAAAGAGTCTTTGCCTCTCACCTTATATAATTGTGCCAATGTGGACTCTACGAATGAACTGGCAGCACCAAACAGGGCAATGACCCACATCCAGAACACTGCTCCCGGTCCGCCTACAGCGATGGCGGTGGCTACACCCGCCAGATTGCCCGTACCTACGCGGCTGGCAATGGAGATGGCAAATGCCTGAAATGAAGAGATATGCTTTTCACCTGGCTTGCCGTTTGTTCCTGCTGAGTCACTCAGTAAACGTACCATTTCACCTATCATGCGGAACTGTACGAAGCGGGTTTTCAGCGTGAACCAAAGGGCACATCCCAAAAGCAGAGCGATAAGGATATAGGTCCAGAGAATATCGTTGATTGAATTGATTATATTCATGCTATATTGTTTTATATTTACTTGTTTAATGATAAACAGTCGGTTCTTCTGTCTGAATTTATGATTCTAAGGATTACAAAAGATACGCTTATAACTGATTGATTGTGAGTGTGCTATATTGAGGCTGTCTCAAGTAACGACTGAGGTACCCTAAGGTAACGACAGAGGCACCCTCAAGTAACGACAGAGATACCCTAAGGTAACGACTGTGTCCGGCTCCTCTTTTCTGTAAATAACTTTCTACTCATCCCCAAGAAATAAAAGTCAGGATTGAGGAATAATCATTTACTTTAGCCTGAAGTGAAACTTATGACCTTCAAATACTGGTTCTACAATATCAAATCGGATGAACTTGGCAAGTAAATGTTCCGCTGCACGTCGGGAAAGGCGTGCCAGCCTGCAATACCTGTTCAGCGATAGACTGTTATTTTCTTCCAACAAGTCAAGCAACAACTGTTCGCGCTCTGTATAAGTTATCAGCTCTCCCCGCGGACTGCCACATTGCTGCCATACACGCAGATGCACCGGTGTGGCAAGTATATTCTCGTCCTTGATGCGCAGATAAGCCAGCGGTTTTCCTGTTTCATCCTTGGCATATACGGGTTTTTGCAGACTTTCCTCAATCTGCACTACCAGCACGCTGCGTCCTTCCGCCTGAAAGGTCCGCATGGTATAATTCACTTCCGGCTGACAGTACATTTGCGCTGCCGCCTCTATCATATATTGTTCCTCGTCAGAGCGAACTCCGGCGATCTTTCCGTTATCTTTAACTCCGATCAGCAACCGCCCGCCGTCCGTATTGGCAAAGGCGGAGAGCGTTTTCGCGATCTTACGGGCATCGGAAATCTCAAATTTAAAGTCCTGCCTTTGGTGTTCGCCTTCGGCTATGAGCATGTGTATGTATTCCGTATCTGTAAGGGGTTTCATACCTGCAAAAGTAGATAAAAAACGCCAGAGGACGCCTTTTTGTGCTATTTTTGCGGATTA
Source organism: Bacteroides sp. MSB163 (assembly GCF_036416795.1). Classification (NCBI taxonomy): domain Bacteria; kingdom Pseudomonadati; phylum Bacteroidota; class Bacteroidia; order Bacteroidales; family Bacteroidaceae; genus Bacteroides; species Bacteroides maternus. The sequence continues at coordinate 3,560,207 of NZ_CP143867.1, forward strand.
TTTCAAAAAAAATATTGTTTTTCTGCATTTATTTCAAGAAAGAGTGTATTTTTGCCAGACATTATTAACGAAGTAATATTAATAAGAAAAGGATTATGAAAGAATTAGTTGAAAAAGTTGCTGAATTGTATGCAGCATTCGAGAAAGATGCAAAAGCTCAGATTGAAAATGGTAACAAAGCTGCCGGTACTCGTGCACGTAAGGCTTCTTTGGAAATCGAAAAATCAATGAAAGCATTCCGCAAAGCATCTTTGGAAGCTGCTAAATAATAAGCACGCTTACTGAAAGAATTGAAAGACCGTCTCAATGAGAGCGGTCTTTTTTGGTTTTACAGGTATGAAGATACTCTGAATAGTTATTCATTATTTAACTTCCCATTATTTGTTTCCTTCTCTTCGAATTGCTAATTTTGGCCCAATTATAAGTTGTGTAGTGGATATGAATGAAAACGTCCTCAATAAACTGAAAATACTGGCGGAGTCGGCCAAATATGACGTCTCATGCTCGTCTAGCGGTACCGTGCGTTCCAACAAATCCGGTATGTTGGGTAATACTGTCGGTGGTTGGGGCATTTGCCATAGTTTTGCTGAGGACGGACGTTGCATTTCACTGCTGAAGGTGATGTTGACGAACTATTGCATTTACGACTGTGCATATTGCATCAATCGTCGCTCTAATGATTTGCCGCGTGCTACGCTTTCTGTCAGTGAGTTGGTAGATCTGACGATGGAGTTCTATCGCCGCAATTATATAGAAGGATTATTCCTGAGCAGTGGTGTGGTGCGGAGTCCGGATTATACCATGGAACGCTTGGTGCGCGTGGCAAAAGACTTGCGCACAGTGCATCGTTTCAATGGCTATATCCATTTGAAAAGTATTCCCGGAGCCAGTCGTGAACTGGTGAATGAAGCGGGGCTGTATGCCGACCGCCTCAGCGTCAATGTAGAAATACCGAAAGAGGAGAATCTGAAACTTCTTGCCCCGGAAAAAGACCATAAGAGTGTATATGCACCGATGCGCTATATTCAGCAAGGCGTACTGGAAAGTTCGGAGGAACGGAAAAAACACCGTCATGCACCACGTTTTGCTCCTGCCGGACAGAGCACACAAATGATTGTAGGGGCTACAGCGGAAACGGACAAAGATATTCTTTTTCTTTCATCAGCTCTTTACAAAGGACCTACAATGAGGCGTGTTTATTATTCTGGTTATATCTCTGTGAATACGTATGATACGCGTTTGCCCGCCCTGAAGCAGCCACCGCTGGTACGTGAAAATCGCCTGTATCAGGCAGATTGGCTCATGCGCTTTTATCAGTTTAAGGTGGAAGAGATTGTGGATGATGCATATCCTGACCTGGACTTGGAGATTGATCCTAAACTGTCGTGGGCCTTACGCCATCCGGAGCAGTTTCCGGTAGATATCAATCGGGCGGATTATGAGATGTTATTGCGCATTCCGGGGGTAGGAGTGAAGTCGGCAAGATTGATCGTGGCATCCCGTCGTTTTTCTAAGTTAGGTTTCTATGAGTTAAAGAAGATAGGAGTGGTGATGAAAAAAGCGCAGTACTTTATTACTTGCCATGAACTCCCTATGAAGACAGTGAATGAAATGACTCCGCAAGCAGTGCGCAGTTTGCTGATTACGAAGCCGAACAAGAAGAAAGTGGACGAAAGGCAGTTGTTGCTTGATTTCCGTGACTAAGAGAGTTTTTTTCCATGAATATATTTGTTTTTGATAGTACTTTCGAGGGCTTACTGACTTCTGTTTTTGAAGCTTATTCCCGTCGTGTTTTTCCTGATGCATTGTTTCCGGAAGGAGAGCCATTGCCTTTATTTCATGATGAAGTTTTCACGGTAATCACTGAAGAAGAAAAGGCGAAGCGAGTATGGCGTGGTTTGCAGAAGAAACTTTCTTCCGGTGCTCTGTCTTGCCTTGCCCAATGTTGGCTGGCGGAGGAACAGGAAACTCCGATACTTTTGTTCCGCTATATTCGTAAGGCAATTGATGCTCCCCGTTCCATTGAAACCAATTTTGCCGATCCGGATGTGCTGGAATTCTCGCGTATGTGGAAGCGGGTGGATTGGGAACGTCTTCGTATGCTCCAGTTTATTCGTTTTCAGAAAGCTGCCGACGGCACCTTCTTTGCTGCGGTAGAACCGGAAAAGAATGCTCTACCACTGGCTATCGATCATTTTAAGGATCGTTTTGCCGATCAACCTTGGCTGATATATGACATAAAACGGGCGTATGGCTTCTATTATGATTTGAAAGAAGTACGTCAGGTTACTTTTGAAGAAGGTTCACGCGAGGGCCATCTGGTCACAGGTATGCTGGATGAAAGCCTGATGGACGAGGACGAAAAACTCTTTCAGCAACTATGGAAGACGTACTTTAAAGCCATCTGTATCAAAGAACGGCTAAATCCGCGGAAGCATAAACAAGATATGCCTATACGTTACTGGAAACACATGACAGAGAAGCAGTAACAAGATCATTCGATTTGTTCTACTGTCACATCCGGCCATTCCTGCATAAGTGACAGCATGTGTCCTTCGTCATTACTCCGCTTGGATTTGATAATCATAGTCACTATATACCTTTCTGTATCTCCGAAACCTAATCTTTCCATTTTGTAGGAGACTAACATATAATTTCGGGAGTTAAAGCGATCGGATACTTCCTTAAGGATATCCTTATTTCCGGTAGAGAATGTTATCATGGAGCTTTTCATCCCTACACTTTTGAACAGGATGCTGAGCAGTTCCAATCCTGCCAGAGTGAGCAGGGTAGCGGCTATACTTATTACATACATTCCGGCTCCAACCGCCAGACCGATGCCTGCTGTAGCCCATATTCCGGCAGCAGTAGTCAATCCTCTGACTATTTGCTTTTGTAATATGATGGTACCGGCACCGATAAAACCGATACCGCTGACTACCTGGGCCGCTACACGACTCGGGTCCAGCGAGACGCTGTTTTCTTTGATAATGTCCTGAAAGCCATATTGGGAAACAATCATGATGAGGGCACTGCCCAATGATACTAAAAAGTGAGTACGGTATCCTGCTTCTTTGGCACGGTATTCTCTGTCCAGGCCGATGATGGCACCTAAGATGCCGGCTACTAATAGTCTGAGTACGAAATCGAAATCTAATGTCATATTGGCTCCTTTCTGTGTTTTAAGTTACTGTACTTTTTCTTTCGGCTTGCCCCGAAAGAAAAAGATACCAAAAAGAAAGAGGCAATGGCAGTGTCGGAGTAGCTCCGGAAGTGCAGCCTTGAGTTTTTCTTTTGGTATCTTTTCTTTTGTCTCAAGACAAAAGAAAAGTACTTAATTTATAACCCATGCCCTATTATGCGGCACAGTCTTCTTCGGATCATAGTGCATTCCCGCCTGTGTCGGTATTTTAAGAACGTATGTACGTCCGCTTTTGTTTTGTAAAGAACTATCGCGCAGCCATGGGTTGGCATCCTTCAGTTGGGCGTAGGTAATACCTTTACTCTTGGCAAATTGTGCCAGATTGTCGATACTTGTTGTTACATTGATCTCTGTATAGGGAATGACAGGGTAAAGATGTTCCCGTTTCAGTAAAAAGCCATAGCGCTGCGGATTACTGATGACGGCTTTAGCGGCAAGCAGACGGAACATGTAACGGGAAGTTTCTTCTACAAGCCAAAGGTCTACGGCTTGATCTACGAGCTGTTTTTTCAGTTCAGAGGAGATGCGGCCTTGTCCACCATTGTAAGCAGCGGCTACGCAAAGCCAGTTACCATATCTTTGGTAGGCATCTTTCAGATACTGGCATGCGGCACGGGTGGCTTTTTCCACGTGATAACGTTCGTCGATATTGGGGTTTACTTCAAGGCCGAATTCGCGTCCGGTAGTTTGCATGAACTGCCACATTCCGGCTGCTCCTGCCGGACTACGGGCAAGGGTGTTGAGGTTACTCTCTATTACGGCGAGGTATTTGAAATCGTCGGGTACACCGTTTTCCTTCAATATGGGTTCTATGATGGGAAAGAAGCGGTTCGCACGCTTGATGGTGAGCATGGTGGTGGAGTGCATATAGGTGAACGACATTTGTTCACGGTCCATGCGTTCACGATGATCGTAGCGTGTCAGGTCAATTTCCTGTCCGGCAAAGGTGATTTTATCCGGTACGGAAGGGGAGGTGACACAATAGGGAACTTCGGATTTAACGGATTGCTGTTCAGGATCTATCGTGCTGTGCCCAAACAGAAATGGAAGTGCGGCACCGGCGCATAGAGCAACTGAGGTAACTATTAGGATATGTATTGAGTTTTTTTTCATTTTCAAAAGTTTGTTTGGTTCGAGGTCGAATATACAATATTTACGGGAATGAGGCAAGAACTATGGTGTCTTTACAACGAATCTTAGTTCTTTATAGGCAATCTTTCCCATAACCACCGGGGGATCATTCGCCAGAAAAAGACAACTACACGGTATCTACCGTCAATCACAATGACCCGTTTTTTCCGGTTCAAGGCATGGACGATACTCTTCGCTACCTGATTGGCTTGCATAAGCATGGGGAACTTGCCACTTTTCAGTAAGTCGGTAGCGACGAAACCCGGGCGTATGTCTGTGAAATGGATATTCAAGTGTTGCATCCGGGAGAGTTGTGCCAAGGCTTCGATGTAAGTATTCTGGAAGCATTTCGTTGCGGAATAGGCCGGGGCGATGCCCAATCCTTTGGTGCCTGCAATGGAGCTGATGACAGCGATATGCCCACCTCCTTCGTTTTTGAAGTGATTGAAGGCGGCGGTCACCATGCGGGTGAATCCTTCTACGTTGGTACGGGCGGTATTTAGTTCTATTTCCGGTTTCAGGTCTGGGTTCTGACTTCCTATGCCGGAGCTGAGGAAGAACAAATCCATGCCACCTAACTTCCGGATAAGTGTCTCCAGTAGGGTAGGGGCATCTGGATCTGTTACGTCCAGACGTTGGATTTCGATTTGCCCGGGGGCGGTGGCTTGCAGTTTCTCCAATGCTTCTTCCCGTCTTCCGGCAATACCGATGTGCCAACCTTGCTGAATTAGCAGTTTGGCAACTTCTTCTCCTATGCCGGAGGTGGCTCCTATAATAATGGCTCGTTTCATAATTACTGTATTAGTAGTTTGTTAATTGCATGTGCAGGATGGGAAAGGGCTTGCCTTGTGCATCTGTTTCATCCCGGCTTATTACTTCAAAGCCTCTGTTACGGTAGAAGCGGAAAGCCTGTTCGTTTTGTTCGTTGACATCCACTTTGCGGAAACTTTGTTTTCATATATTTTATTGTCCGATGACGGTTGCTACTATTTTTCTTCCACCGCCATGATTGCGGAATTCACAGAGGTATATACCTTGCCAGATACCCATATTCAGTCTACCATCAGTGATAGGTATGCTGAGACTATTACCTGTCAGAGTCGATTTAGCATGGGCGGGCATGTCGTCATCTCCTTCACAGGTATGCATATAGTAGGGTTCCCGTTCTTTCACCAGGTGGTTGAAGATGGCTTCCATGTCCGTCTGGACATCCGGATCAGCATTTTCATTGATGCTAAGTCCGGCAGAGGTATGCTTGATGAACAGATGTAAAAGTCCGGCTTGCGGCAGACGCGGCAGGTTACGTATTATTTCATCCGTTATCAGGTGAAAGCCACGTGTACGGGGACGTAGGGTAAATTCTCTTTGAGTAACAAAAAATTGTTCCATTTTATATATTTCTATGCGTTATTATTTACCGATATGATTTAGTATGAAAGTCTTTCTATTCTTTAGGGGCTTTATCAAGTGATGATCCGCAATACTTACAGAACTGTGCACTTTCTTCGTGTCCTCGCCTGTGACAGTTGGGGCACTCTCTTGCTACATTCTTTTCATGTCTTTTCATCAGCGATACGGAAACTATGCCGGTGGGTACTGCAATAATAGTGTAACCTATCAGCATGACACAACCCGAAAGGAATTTCCCCAAGGCGGTGACAGGAGTTATATCTCCGTAACCTACGGTGGTAAGGGTGACGCAGGCCCAATAAATACTGTTGGGAATATTGCTGAACTGTGTATTGGGTTTTCCTCCTTCAATCATGTACATCACTGTTCCGATAGATATCACCAGAATCACCACAAACATAAAGAAAACTGCGATTTTCTTGCTACTGTCTCGTAGTGCTGTCAGTAGCATTTGCCCTTCCATCCAGAAATTGAATAACTTGAAAACGCGGAATATCCGTATCAGGCGGAATGCCCGTATAATAAGCAGATAGCGTGCTCCGGGAAACAGGAAAGCGAGATAAAGCGGCAGTGTAGCCAGCAAGTCGATGATTCCGAAAGCACTGAAAGCGTATTTGGAAGGGTTGGGCGAACAATACAACCGGGTGATATATTCGAAAGTAAAGAAGGCGGTCAGTAAATACTCCATAACAATGAATGGAGTTTTCAGCCATACCGGTAATCCTTGCAGGCTTTCCAGGATAACAAGTCCCACACTAAGCAATATGCACCAGATCAGGGTAACGTCGAATAGCTTCCCGGCAGGTGTGTCAGCTTCGAATATGATGACATATAGTTTTCGCTTCAAAGCCTGATTATGCATCAGTTCTGTGAATTTATCTTTCAGTTTCATGTTTCACAATGTTTGTTACAAAAGTAGGAAAACCTTTCCGAATGAGAAAAAGGGTACTTGACTTTTTGTAACTTGCTGGAATATGGAGTATATTTGTTACCTGTTTTCACGATTTAAAAGTAAACAACCATGAATCGAATAATAACCTTCGTTATCGGGGTTTTGTTCATCATACTTAAAATAAAGAGCGTATGAATAAAGTATGTGTAGTAACAGGTGGAGCTGCCGGTATCGGTCGTTGCATTGTCGAGATGTTTGCGGAATCGGGATATACGGTGTATTTCATTGATAAGACACCCGAGGCGGTGGAACAGGCGGAAGGAAAGATGTCGGAAAGAGGGCTTTCGGTTACAGGCTTTGTCGGAGATATTGCCGAGGAACAGACGCTGCGGGATTTTGTAGACTTTGTCTTATCCATAGAAGATCAGATTGACTGTCTGATAAATAATGCTTGCCTGACAAATGGAGGAATATTGGGCAACTGTTCGTATGAAGACTTCCTGTATGTGCAACGTGTGGGAGTAGCGGCTCCTTATTTCCTGGCTTTGTCGTTTAAAGACTATTTCAGTGGTGCAGGTGCTATTGTGAATATATCTTCTACCCGTGCTTTCCAGTCGCAGGCTAATACGGAAAGTTATACGGCAGCCAAAGGTGGAATAACGGCTCTGACTCATGCGCTTGCGGTCAGTCTTTCGGGAGTTGCCCGTGTGAATTCTATTGCTCCCGGTTGGATTGATACGGGAAGCTATCATGAAGAGGATTATGTGCCGGCATATACGGAAGGAGACATCATGCAGCATCCCTCGCAAAGGGTAGGAGAACCGGCTGATATAGCCCGTGCAGTTCTTTTCCTTTGTGACGAACGGAACTCCTTTATCAACGGGGAGAACATTACGATTGACGGAGGCATGAGTAAACTAATGATTTATCATAATGATTATGGTTGGGATTATCAACCGTAGAAACTATTAAATATAAAAAGAGAATAATGGAAAAAGTAATTATCAACTCGTACGAGGAATTTGAAAAGCTGGTAGGCCAGCAGATTGGCGTTTCTGATTATGTAGAACTTTCGCAAGAGCGCATCAATATGTTTGCAGATGCTACGTTGGACCATCAATGGATACATGTAGACACGGAACGTGCAAAAACAGAAAGTCACTTCAAGACTACCATTGCGCACGGTTATCTCACTTTGTCTATGCTTCCGCATTTGTGGAACCAGATTATTGAGGTAAACAACCTGAAGATGATGGTTAATTACGGTATGGAGCAGATGAAGTTCGGGCAGGCGGTGTTGTCGGGACAAAGCGTGCGTCTGGTGGCGAAGTTACATTCGCTGGCAAATCTGCGTGGTGTGGCGAAAGCAGAGATTAAGTTTACAATTGAAATAAAGGATCAGCCTAAGAAAGCGCTTGAGGGGATTGCAGTGTTCTTGTATTATTTCAATTGAGGTATCCTTTTCTCCATTGGGATTAACTTATATCTGTAGGGTTATGAATTAATTCACCACAGAGTAGCACTGGGTATCACAGAGTTTAATCAATTTGAAATCAAAAGAATAGAACTCCGTGAGACTCTGTGTTACTCTGTGGTGAAAACTCATTTCTGCACAGATATGAATTGATACTCCTTCTTATTTCTTCCTAATATATTCCTGCCACAAATGCCGGATAGCCGCCACCGGATGATAGAACAACATTCTCGGTCCTGCCCATCTCATCACTACTCTCATCCGTTCTCTCATTTCCGGCTTATAGCAATGCACGGTACAAATCCGACAAGTTGATTTCCCGTCTCCGAACGGACAACGTGAAAGCCGTGTCTGCGCATACTCCAACAATTCCCTGCATTGCGGGCACAGTGTTCCGTTCCCCTCTTTCTTCCGGCAGTAGAGGCGAATCATCTGTTCTACGGTTTGCTTTTCATTTTCGATGCGAGAGTGTTTCATATAAGTTCCAAATGTTTTAATCGTGAGCGGATAGCCCCTTTTCCCGTTCGAAAATATCAGATAGCTCTGCAATTGTTTTTCCTTGATTGTATAATGTTGTCAAGTAGTTATCAGCTTTTTCTTCCCAGGGCAGATAAGCATTTCCGTATTTTTCTTTTTCAGCAGATACACTTTTCTTCTCTTTGGGTAGCATTTTTGCCAATTGAACGATGTGTCTGATGAACTCTGTTTTCCCTTCCGTATATGCCTCTCTGTCATGCTCGTACTTCTCTTTTAATTTCTTCTTGAGTTCTCCGTAATCATGAGCTACATCCGGGTGAGTTTGGAGGTAGTGGCAGAAAACAGGCTCATCCCAATGTCCGACATATCTTACGTGGATATGATAAGCCTGTCCCTGAAACCCCTGTAGGGTATATCCTTTCATGAACATCATGTGCGGGGCAGGTTTTTGAGGCTGTGGAGAATAAATATAACCTATGCTCTCCAGACTTTTGATTAATTCGTTGGTGTTGGTTTCACCATTGATTTCTAATAATATATCTATGGTTGGCTTTGCGATTAGTTGTTCGACGGCAGTACTTCCTATATGGCCAATGCGGTAGATGTTTTTGCCAATAGTATCGTAAAGTATTCTTTCTTCCTGATCGTATAATTTAGCCCAGTCTTTCTTATGCTCAGTCAAGATGATGGGAAACAATGTTCCTAACTCTTCATCGGACATTTCTGTCAATTGTTTCATAACGGGATTCGTTTTTATTTGTGTTGTAAAAGTACGCTTTTCCTGGTAAAGGGGGACATTATTACGGGCTTTTTTTATGCTTCGGCAGGTTATTCTTTTGTCTTTTCTTGCCATCGCATTGGCAAGATGTTGGCAATTAATTCTGCCAGCGTTTCAGCTTCGGAAACTCTTGCTTCATCATGGCAATTGCCTCTTCTTTAGTCACTTTCTGTTCCGAGTCTTTGTTGAATTCCTCAACAAACTGAGCACAGTGTTCTATCATTTCGTCCATGGTGCAGTCCTGAGTGAACTTTCCATTCTGATAACAGTAAGTACAGTAGTCTGCGCTGAGGCTACCGTCAGCATTTGTTCCGCAAACTTCATTGGATGTCAGCGGCATTCCGCAGCTCTGGCAAAATTTCATTTCCATAATTGTTCTTGATTTTAGAGTTTTATAAATATGTATTCTTATTTCAATTGCAGCAATTTCTTTAGCAATCCTTCATTCAGTAGATGCACAGTCTCGAACTTTCCGTTATAGAATACCGCCCAATTATTGAAGATGCAAGGCAGTTGCTTGGCTTTCTCCAGTGTATCGACTTCTATCAACCGCAAAGGTATCTGATTATTCTCGCAATAATTATAAATCTGCTCGATGCAGTTGGGGATGTACGGACATTGCATACCATAATATATAGTCAGTTCTTTGTTTCCAATAATCTGTTTCCGTGCATCCGTCGTGAATTGCGGTTGGCTGCTGTCAAGGGAAAGGGCTAATAATTCGTATTCGTCATGAATGGCATCCACTACCTTGAAGCCATATTTCAGCATAAATTTCTTGTCGGACAAGAAAGGCTTCTTCTTTTTGGAAGACAGCACACAGATACCCGATTTTCCTTGTGCCTTGGCATCGTCAATGCACGATTGCAACAAAGCTTCTCCATATCCTTTTCCCTTGTAGCTACCTGCCACCCACAGGCAGTAGATATACAGATAGTTATCCCCCGTTACAGGCACCCAAGCCTTTTCCAGCGGGGCATACTCGATAAACACCTTGCCTTGTACATCCAGTTTGCGGAAGACGTGCCCTTCTTTGACGCGTTCTGCCAACCAGTTCCGCTTATCATTTACACCTGTTTGATGCTTCTTATCAGAAATGGCGCAACATAAATGTTCGCTCATAACGTTATCCGGACTCAATGTGATAAATTCCATATTATTCTTTTGGTATTGGTATATAGATTTTTGTTATCCATTCTTGCTGATTTTGAGATAAACCATGTCCCGCAATTGTTTTCCGTCCTCATACATGGGATGGTCGTAGTTCTTGATGAAGAAATCGGGTATACGGTGGGAGTAGGTGAAGCCGCACTGTTCGTAAAACGGTATGGTATAGGTACTGTCTCCCGTGCCCACTAACATCGTCTGATAACGGTCCTTGTAGTGTTCCAGCAAAAACTTTATTAACCGTGTTCCATATCCTTTGCGTTGATAATGCGGATAGGTTGCAATGTTCTTTATTTCGTAGGTTCCGTTCCCTTCGTCGGTGATTACACAGGCGGCTTTTAAGTCTCCGTCGTAGAGGGCGAACATTTCTCCGCGTTCCAGATAGAGGTCAATCATGGATTCCTGTTCGTCTGCGAGAAGGAGAAGTTCGAGGAATTCTTTCTTGTTCTTTAAGATAGGTACGATGTTAATCATGACAGTATTGACTGAATTGTTTTCAAATTCCCCAAAGATAGGCAATTGAAACGAGACGGACAATTTTCTTGTGTTAATTGGCTGTCAACTGATAAATTCTCATTTATAACATTATCGCCGATGATTTGAATTATCTTTCGTTGATTTTCCACCTTTTCAGCGTATGAGAAATTATCTTTCGTTCGATTGAACGAAAGATAATTGATATTATTTGGCATGAATACGTCTGTGCGGTAATTTCGTGGCAAACAATTCAGTATTCATTATACAAAAGACAGGAGACGACGAGTATGAAACCAACAGAAAAACAAAAGTACACCGCCCCCGCCATCGAGGTGATACGGATGGAAAGCGAGGGAATTATGGCAAGTAGTCTGGGCGACATGCCGCAAAGACCTTGGGGCAGTAGCACCGGCCGCACCCGTTCCACCGGCTATGGCCGCGCCGCATCCGGCAGTGACCTGGAAGACCTTATCAACGATATTCTCACCATTGAAAAATAAGCGCTATATGAAGAAAATCATCATACCTTCCATCCTCTTCTGCCTGACAATGGCGGCAGGATGCAGCCAGGACGAACCGGCAATGGAAACTCCCGATAACGGCAACGCCCCGGGAAAACAGATAACCGTCACCGCCGCCATGCCCGGTACGGGAGTAGATACTCGCCTGATATACGAAGACCAAACCAACGCGGAAGGCAACGGAAAGCTCATAGTGAAGTGGGCGGCAAGTGGCGAAAAGATATACCTTTATAATAGGACTAGAGAAACGTCATCCATCCTTGAACAAAAAGCAAGTTCACTCAGCTCGGATGGCAAAAACACCGAATTCACCGGGAATTTGCCTGCGGGAACAGAAACGGGCGATGAACTGTACGCCTGTTACCAACACGGCTTGCCCGACATGAACTTTACTCTCACGAAAGTTCCGGCTGACGAAGCCTCCGGGTGGCCGGAAATGGCAAGTTTGCGCATCCCCGACATCACAAGCGACGGAACTCCGGAGAACATAAAGCACACCATCTGTGCCGAGGCCACCTATCAGGGAGAACCCACCGTCAGCTTCAGCTTCCTTCCCCTGACGGCGGCGCTGAAACTTACCATACAGGGAATACCCGCCGGAACAACCATCACTGGCCTGCAACTGAGCAATGTGTCTCGTGCGGCAGACGTGCTTCTGTACTCCCTTCCTCCCGTCTACAATTTCTATTCAAATGAAATACCCATGGAGAAAATAGAAAACCTCTCCCTTACCTCATCGGATAATGTTTTCTATACTGCCCTCGTGCCCTGTTATATATCCGAGATGATGATGATAACCGCCACCGATAGCGAAGGGAAAAAGTATATAGCCGCCCTGCCCACTATCATGATAGAAGCGGGAAACGTATACGTGGCAGAAGTAACACTGAAAGATGTAGTACCCACCGAACCTATCGATGTGGACCAGTATGCCTCTACTGTTGAAGTAAAGGCCGCTATCCAAGCCATCCTCAATGCCGACGTCACCGAAATCAAGCTCAAGGGCGACCTTGCCAAGACGGGAATGGGCGGTACGAAAGGTACATTTGCCGATAATACACAAATCACGAAATGCGACCTCACCGGAGTGACGGGCTGGGGGACAGAGGCAACACTGCCCGACCGCGCCTTTAAGGATTGCACCGCCTTGAAGGAGGTGAAGTTGCCCGATGACGTGCGGGTAATCGGAGAGTATGCTTTTGTCCGCTGCGCTGCGCTGACTGCGGTGAATCTTTCGCAGATTACCCGGATTGATAACGACGCGTTTAATGAATGTACTTCATTGGCGGAACTCGCGATGGATAATGTGACGGCGATAGACGATGAGGCTTTCTACGGATGTACGAGTCTGCAAACGCTCAAAATACCGCAGTGCACCCGGTTCGGCTATTATATCGTTACGGGATGCAGCTCTCTTACCCGGATAGAAGCCACCGCCGCCGGTAATTTCGTTTATATAGATGATGCCGGCAGAACAATAACCGAAACTGTTTTTCAGAACAAAACCCATTCCGGAGAAAAGGCATTTAATTCCGCCGAGTGTACCCTCGTGCTGAACGCCGACAAGCAAGCGGGTGGCAGTGCCGTCCCCACAATCTCCGACGGTAACAGATGGTCTTCCGAATACATTATTTGGAAAAGCATCGGCTTTCAATGATTGACATCGGGGGGCATTCCCTCTCCCGACACGGAATAAGCCTTTTCCCGAAGTTAAGCTTTGAGGCGGTCAAAGTTCAACATTGGCATCGTCAAAGTTCAACTTCGGCACAGTCAAGGCTCAGCCTCCTCCGGGAAGTTTCACTTGCCCGGAGTAATAGTGGTGGGAGGAGACGGAACAGATAATAGAGCAACAATATATTCACTTTAAAAACTTACAATTATGGCATTTGGGAAAAAGCACGGTTTGTCCGTGCTTTTTTTGTTCCACATACCCCAGAAGTGTCTGAGAAGGGTGTACTGTAATGTAATCGGGACAAAATGCAATAAAGTCAGGACAAAATGCAATACCGGCGGATTGCAAATTATAGGCGATCGAAAGATTTTTTAGCTTCGGAGCGGTCACCGGACTCTTTTTCATTCTGCATTTATAACTTTGCGTTCAGATAAAGGTTGTATTCTTTCAATAAAAAATCATCGGGATTCTTTAAGCTTACAATGTAATTTAGCAGATTTTGCTCTTGAAGTTGGTCATATAACTTCGCAAACGTTTGGTCTTTTCTCAGTAAATCTTTAGAGATAAACGTCTTGAACATAAAAATACGTTCTTGCCAGCTAATAACGTCTCCGATTGCATATCCGTCTTGAGAACTTAGTGCACATTTATCCCGCCCTGAGCCTAAAGCAAGAATAAAGCCTAAATAATTATTCTTTATATATTGGTTAATAAGTTCTTGTTTGCCAATCGCGGCACCCTTTAAAAACCTTGAATGATAGCGGGAGAAAAAATGAGGAGGGAAAATATAGATGTTATGATCGCCGGCAATAATGTATTCGTAAACATAAGTTCCTTCTTCGGTTTGCACCTGGGATATAGCGATACACGCGGCATCCTCGGCCAACTTTTTGGTTATTGCATAATAGAATATAAACCAATCATTATTTGTTGTCTTGCTGAAATAGTGAATCGGATTAAATATCATCGGCAAATGAAGGCTTTTAATAATCGCCCTGCGTATTTTTGAATCATAATTTCTTCTGAGGTAAGGAACTATGTTCTCGAATATGTCGTTTTGCATCTCCCTTCTAAGTGCGAAGGGATTCATTGTTCTTGTTATCATTTTTTTAGTGATTGATATTGCGGCCGCAAAGGTAACCAAAACAAACTGCAATTAATCAGGTTAATATGAATTTCAACTACTGATTGGCATGAATAACTATTTTATATCGGGTTTGTTGTATATTGGGGATAAACCTGTATCTTTGTTACATTAAAAAACAGAGCGTTATGGACAATATAGTAAAGCTGACCGAAACCTATTGGGAAATGCTAAAGTCACTGAATGATGATATAAAATTGCGATTAGCCACCCGGTTGACCGCTTCTGTTATTGCCGGTAAAGATGCCCGCAAAAACAGGACTGATGAGATGATAGAAAAGCATCTCGGTAAATGGAAGGATGAAAGAAACTATTGATTGTATTATGGTCACGGAAAATGTGAAGCATCTTAATAGGATAGAGAATATTCAAATAGAAAATTGGATTACTTTTTAAAATAGCAGGAGGACAGATTATGGACCCAATGAAATACATAGTACCCGGCAGAAAACGTCTCCCTTACGGCATGATGAACTTTGCGGATATTCGCCTCGACAATTATTATTATGTGGATAAAACCCGCTTCATCCCCATGATAGAGGAGGCGGACCGCTTCTTCTTCTTCATCCGCCCCCGCCGCTTCGGCAAGAGCTTGACGCTGAACCTACTGCAACATTACTACGACGTGCACACCCGCGACCAGTTTGAGGCACTCTTTGGTGACCTCTACATCGGGCAGCATCCCACACCGGACCGCAACAGCTATCTGGTGCTATACCTCAACTTCTCCGGCATCACCGGCGAGTTGAACAATTACCGCAAAGGACTGGATGCGCATTGTGGAATTACTTTCGAGAACTTCTGTAAAATATATGCCGACCTTCTGCCGCAAGGCACTTTGGAAGGTCTGTGTGCCGTGAGCGGAGCCGTGGAACAGTTGGATTACCTTTACCAGGCCTGCGAATGTGCCGGACAGAAAATGTATCTCTTCATCGACGAGTACGACCACTTCACCAACGCCATCCTCGCCGACCCCGAAAGCCTGCACCGCTATACCAACGAAACGCATGGCGAAGGTTACTTGCGTGCTTTCTTCAACAAAGTGAAAGCGGGAACTTACTCCAGCATCAAGCGTTGCTTCATCACCGGTGTAAGCCCCGTGACGATGGACGACCTCACCAGTGGATTCAACATCGGAACCAACTATTCTCTCACGCCGGAGTTCAACCAGATGATGGGATTCACGGAAGAGGAAGTGCGGGAAATGCTGACCTACTATTCAACCACCAGCCCCTTCAATCACACCGTTGACGAGTTGATAGAAATCATGAAGCCGTGGTATGACAACTATTGCTTCGCACAGGAGTGTTACGGTGAAACCACGATGTATAATTCAAACATGGTGCTCTACTTCGTTAAAAATTATATAATGCGTGGCAAGGCACCACAAAATATGGTGGAAGATAACATTCGCATCGACTACGAGAAACTGCGCATGCTCATTCGCAAGGACAAGGAGTTTGCCCACGATGCTTCCGTCATTCAGACGCTGGTGAGTCAGAGCTATATCACCGGTGAACTGAAGAGTGGCTTCCCCGCCTCCAGCATCACCAACCCCGACAACTTCGTGAGCTTGCTCTACTATTTCGGTATGCTCACCATCAGCGGAATGCATAGAGGAAAAACCAAACTGACCATCCCCAATCTGGTGGTTCAGGAGCAACTCTATACCTATCTTTTAAACACTTACAACGATGCAGACCTGAGTTTCAGCAGCTATGAAAAGAGTGAACTGGCAAGCCAACTCGCTTATGATGGCGACTGGCAAGCCTACTTCGGCTACATTGCCGACTGCCTGAAGACGTATGCCTCGCAACGCGACAAGCAGAAGGGCGAGTTCTTTGTTCACGGCTTCACCCTTGCCATGACCGCGCAGAACCGCTTCTACCGCCCCGTCTCCGAACAGGACACGCAAGCGGGCTATGTAGACATCTTCCTCTGCCCGTTGCTGGACATCTACTCCGACATGACGCACAGTTATATCGTGGAGCTGAAATATGCCAAGTACAAAGACCCCGAAACCCTTGTGGAAAAACTCCGTCAGGAAGCCATCGCCCAAGCCAACCGCTACGCCGATACGGATACGGTGAAGCGTGCCATCGGCAACACCCAGTTGCACAAGATTGTGGTTGTATATAAAGGTATGGAAATGCGGGTGTGCGAAGAAGTTATTTAATCAGCCGTTATGGATCAGGTATCATTCCGAAATGAAGTATATAGCGTAGTCGCCTCCATCCCTTCGGGGCGCGTACTGACGTACGGGCAAATCGCTTATCTTGTAGGTCGCCCCCAGTGCTCACGCATGGTGGGACAGGCTATGCACAACGCTTCCGAAGAACGGAACCTCCCTTGCCACCGGGTGGTAAACAGCCAGGGACGACTGGCACCTTTCTGGCCGGAACAGCGCGAACTATTGGAAAAGGAAGGTGTCGTTTTCAGAAAGAACGGATGCGTTGACCTCAAGGCATGTGGCTGGGAAATCTTGAAAGAATCTATTTCTTAGCAAAGATGTTGATAATCAACGAGCAGCTCGTCAACAAAATACCTGTCCCTATCACTCCCGTCCAACCGAAATATTGCCACGAAGTTCCGGCAAGGAAAGTCCCCGTGGAACCTCCGATGAAGTAAGTAGTCATAAAAATCGTATTGATGCGGTTGGAGGCTTGCGGACAAAGGGCGAATGCACTTGTCTGGTTGCTAAGCTGAATGCATTGCATCCCTATATCTATCAATAATATACCGGCTATGATGCCTACATAGCTGTATTGCCCCACATACAGGGTGATCCATGCACTGATAATCAGCGTACAACCTATGTAAGTAAGCCGTTTCACTCCGAGAATGTGTATGTATTTGCCGATGGACGATGCCGTCAGTGCTCCGGCTATGCCACAAAGCCCCAACATACCTATGATATTGTTTCCCGCAAAGAAAGGCGCTTGCTCCATCTTAAAAGCCAGACAACTCCACATGGCGAGGAAGGAACCGAATGAAAAACCTGCACGTAGCGAAAAAATGCGTAGCTGGGGGTATTTCCTGACTAAGGAGAACAGGGATTTCATTAAGCCGAAGTATGTCCCCTGGAAGTTGGAAGGGAGGTCCGGAAGTATCCTGATGATGACGATGAGGCAGACAATCATCAGTCCGGCGGCAACGAAGTAGATGAAACGCCAGCCCATGTATTCGCCTACGATGCCGCTCACTACGCGCGAAGCCAGAATACCGGTCAGCAATCCCGAAAGGATGATGCCCACATTCTTCCCTTTGGTTTCGGGGGTGGAGTATTGCGCCGCAAGGGGCATGAACACTTGCGGAATGACGGAACATGCACCTGTCAGCAGGGAGGCAAAAAGTATCAGGTGGATGTTGGGAGCCAGGGCAATGGTGAGCAGGGAGACCACCAGCACGGAGATATTCACAAGGATGATGTTCCTCCGGCGGTATAAGTCGCCCAATGGAATGATGAAAAGCAATCCGAGCGCATAGCCTATCTGCGAGAACATGGCTATCAGATTGGCGGTGAACTCGCTGATGTTCAGATCGCGGCTGATACGGTTCAGTAAGGGTTGATTGTAGTATATATTAGCCACCGTTACTCCTGAAATGATGGCGAGTGTCCAAAGTAAGGACGACGGTATTCCCTGATTTTCCTTTAGTTCCTGTTTCATGCCGCAAAGGTAACCATTTCATGAAAAACGAACGCATATATTATCAATGATTCATATAGAAAGGCATCAGGCGGTGATAGGCTTTCAGATATTTCTTCAATCTACTGATTTCTTTTTCCCCTATGCAGGGCATACGACGGACGTCCATATTATCCGTCAGATCGTGAATCTTAACGGCAATCGCGAGGGGATTGGTGGCGCATCTTCCGATGTATTCCTCGTAGTCTTCTTCATCGGATAGCTTGGTGACGCACCGCACGGCTTCGATGATTTCATCCGGGAAACCCTCTTTCTTCAGGTCTTCGCACGTCCATTCCGTGTCTTCCACTACATCGTGGAGAATGCCGACAATCTTTTCTTTCAGGTCACGTCCCATATTCATGACGCGGATGGGGTGGTGCAGGTACTCCTGTCCGTATTTATCTTTTTGTCCTTTATGAGCCTCGGTGGCGAGGGCGATGGCGTGAGAGAGAAGATGATTGTCCATAAGATTTTTTTTAGAAGTGTTCGATACAAAGTTACTGAAATCTGTTATTTAATATAGAGAGTCTTGTTATTTATTTATTCACCCAATAAAGGAAACAGATTATGAATATAGAACATTATCCCGAGAAAAAAGTTTTTCAGACAACGGTGGATGGGGAAACTGCCCGTCTGATGTATCATGTCACTTATGGTGCGCTGGATGTGCGCCATACGATTGTTCCCGATGAAATCAGCGGGAGAGGCATTGCCTCTGCTTTGGTAAAAGCGGCCTATGACTATGCTTTGGCTAATGGATTGGCGCCGGTGGCAACCTGCTCTTATGCCGTGGTTTGGCTGGAAAGACATCCCGAATATAATGGAAAAACAGGAAAGGATTATGCCGGAGAAGGGACGTGTGCACTCTAAATTGATTTTGCCATCTTCGGATTTTTTTCTATCTTGCTTCCGTTTTTAATCATCATATAAAGAACAGATATGAAAAAATATATTGGAGCGCACGTGAGTGCAAGTGGTGGAGTGGAAATAGCTCCCGTTAATGCCCATGAGATAGGTGCGAATGCATTCGCCTTGTTCACAAAGAATCAACGGCAATGGGTAGCCAAACCGTTGACGGAGGAAAGCATCCGCGAGTTCAAGGGCAATTGTGAGAAATTCTCTTTTGATGCCCGCTATATCCTGCCTCATGATAGCTATCTGATTAATCTGGGGCATCCGGAAGAAGAAGGATTGGAGAAAAGCCGTGCCGCATTTCTGGATGAGATGCAACGTTGTGAGCAATTAGGTTTGCAACTCCTGAACTTCCATCCGGGAAGCCATCTTAATAAGATTTCGGTGGAGGAATGTCTGGATAAGGTTGCCGAGTCCATCAATATTACATTGAGCAAAACGAAAGGGGTAACGGCCGTTATTGAAAATACGGCAGGGCAGGGTAGCAATGTAGGTAATGAGTTTTGGCAATTGAAGCATATCATCGACCGGGTAGAAGATAAATCACGTGTAGGGGTATGCCTGGATACTTGCCACACCTATTCGGCAGGTTATGATATAGTAGGGGAATATGATAAAGTATTCCGTGAGTTCGACGAGGTAGTTGGCTTCAATTATTTGCGGGGCATTCACTTGAATGATACGAAGAAAGCGTTGGGTAGCCATGTAGACCGCCATGATAGCATCGGGAAAGGTATGTTGGGAATTGATTTCTTCAAGCGTTTTATGAAAGACGAACGTTTCGACAACATGCCTGTCATTCTGGAAACACCGGATGAAACGCTTTGGGCG
This sequence comes from Bacteroides sp. MSB163, assembly GCF_036416795.1. NCBI lineage: Bacteria > Pseudomonadati > Bacteroidota > Bacteroidia > Bacteroidales > Bacteroidaceae > Bacteroides > Bacteroides maternus. The sequence continues at coordinate 3,579,984 of NZ_CP143867.1, forward strand.
GAAGAAATAAAGTTGTTGCGTAGCTTTGAATAATTGTCTACAATTACTTAATTATTTTGAGTTCTTTGTTATACTCGGAGTATCCGTCATGCTGAGCGTAGCCGAAGCATCTCCTTCCTGTGTATAAATAAGGAGAAGAGATGCTTCGGCTACGCTCAGCATGACGGATAGTACTAATAATCAAAAGTAATCAAAAGCCGTTATAGCTATTTATTGATTCACCTTCACATTATCCCATTCAAACGATGAGATCACCGACTTATCGCAATCTCCATTCTTCGCCTTGATATTCAGATTCTCGAACTTGAAATTTGACAATTTGTATTGTTCGGATGCACTTACGTTGAAGAATACATCACAATCAAAATCAATATTGCGCATCGTCACATGGTCTGAGTAGGACATCGGAACATCCTTCCGGTCCTTGAGGTCAAAGAATTGTGTCCATGGCTTGACGTAGAGGAAGCTCTTGGCATTTCCTTTGATGTCTTCAACAAGAATATACTCGTAATTCTGAGGAGTGTCGGCACGCATTTTCAACCATAGCAAGCGGCTTGCTTGATTGATTGTGCAACGGCGGAGGATAATATTACGGTTATGAATAGACTCGCTACCACAAGTCAATGCACTATGGCAGAAACCATATGTACAATCTTCAATGATAATGTTGGTGTTGCTTCCGTTATTGGAATCCTTATCAGCCCAGGGACCTTTTCCACCTTTCAGAGCAATGGCATCATCGTTAACCGAGAGATAGCAATTCTTAACCAATACATTGCTACATACATCAATATCAATCGCATCCGAGCTGGGAGCCTTGACCGGGGCGGCCGGAGAGAAGATATATAAATCCAGCAATTTCACATTATTACATTTGTAGATATGCGTTGTCCAGAACGGAGAATTGATGAGACGTACTCCTGAAATCTGTACATCATCGCTATTGGAAACGTGCACCAGTCGTGGGCGCAACTCATCCATATTGGTACATTTAGGAATGACAGAACGGCGCAACCAGAAAGATTTCCAGTAGCGCAGACCGTTACCGTTGATTGTGCCTTTACCGGAGATGGTGAAACCGTTGACTTTGTCAGCATTCACCAGTGCGGCGAAATACTTCAGTGATTGCCCTTCTATGCGGGTATTGATAATGGGGAAATTGCTGATGTCATCGCTACCTTTCAGTACGGCCCCTTCTTCCAGATAAAGATGGGTTTTCGGTTTGAAGAAAAGCGCACCGCTCAGGTAAGTACCTTTCGGGATGATGACCACGCCACCACCTTTGGATGAAGCCTGGTCGATGACTGCCTGTATCTTTTCTGTTTGGAGCAGGGTGCTGTCATTCACAACGCTATAGTCTGTAATCTTGTACTTTCCACCCAGTGTTTCAATGTTTACGATTTCGTTTTGTCTGAACCAGTCCGGAATAGGAGTTCCGTCAGGAAAATTCTCTTGTGCGAAAGAGGACAGACAGAATAGTAAACTACATGCTAAAGTTACGAATTTCATGGTTTTAATCATTAGTTGGTTAATAGTGCTTGATCGGATAGATTTATCCGTTTGCAAAAATAATCAATATAATCCGGATATGATGGGTGTGAAAAGGCTCAATTCCTAAGCTATTTGTCAGTTTATATAGGCTTTTTGACCCTCAGTTGTTTTGAGGAAAGAGACTCTTATCTTTAACTACTTTCTGAGCGGCTATGAATCAAACGGACTATCTCAATTCCCCTCCTCCTGGGAGGAGGGGTGCCCAAAGGGCGGGGTGGTAGGTGAGAAAAGAAATTTCTTAATGTTCTTATTTATAGGTACTTTGTTGTTTTACCTACCACCTCCCCCTACGGGTACTCCTCCTCCCGGGAGGAGGAGAATGGAGATAGTACTGATTATCATTTGCCTCATTTCTGCACAAGTTTGAACTAAAAAACAGGGTAGTGGTGTATATTGTTTACAAATGATGTATGTTCCTAAAATAGTCGTATACTGAACCTAATTCAGTCGTATAGTGAATGCCATTCAGTCGTATACTCAATAGGGTTCAGTCGTATACTGAATAGGGCGTGGTTTAATAATATTGATAATCAGAAAGTTGTAAAAGTTTGTGCTGTTGTTGATAAATTCTGACAAATATCTGCGATATATAGCGCAGCTACTTTATCGCCCTATCACTCTTTTATTCTTTTCTATTAAGTTATGAACCAACTGACAAAGGAATATTTTTTTACGAAAAGCAAATACCTAACCCGGGACGTATATTTAGGGTACCTCAGTCGTATATACTCATAATCAAATAGTTACGTTTTGTTATTTAATTGGTAGTAAATTCAGACAAATGAATGAAATCCAATTATAGCTATTTATTTTATATAGCTATGTAAATTTTATTACAAATATAACTGATTGCGAAAACACTCGTTACCTTATCCCTATTCAGTCGTTACCTCATCCTATTTCAGTCGTTACTTCATTGCCATTCACTCGTATCTTCATTATACCCCTCTTCTTCTCTATTGATAATCAAATAGTTGGATTTTTATCTTAAAAACGATAAAATATATTTATGATTAATCGGAAGGAAGATGTGTAGACTGGAAGAAATAATAGTCAGAAGTCAGCTTTTTCCGTGATACGGATGATCCGTCCGTCGGCGGGATGGGTAAATTCGATGGACTCGGCATGCAGGTAGAGGCGTTTATCCTTTCTCCCGTAAAGCTCGTCACCTATGATGGGACAATGCAGACCTGACGGATGTGCGGCATGTACACGGAGCTGATGAGTGCGCCCTGTATGCGGATGAAAAGCTATGCGTGTGCATTTGTCCCTCCGCTCAAGAACCTGATAATGAGTGATGGCGGGTTTGCCATACTCCATGTTCACCACCTGACGGGGGCGGTCCAGCAGATCCGGGCAAATGGGAAGCTCGATGGTTCCCTCGTCTTGGGGAATGATGCCATCGAGTAGGGCTATATACTTCTTTCGGATGTTATGATTCTTGAACTGGGCTTGCAGGTGTTGATGCACCTTTTTATTCTTGGCAACGATTAAAAGTCCCGATGTAGCCATGTCCAGCCGATGCACAATCATCGGCCCGTCGGCTTCCGGATAGAGTTGCCTTGCCAGACTATATACGGACTCCTTTTCACCTTTACCGGGCACGGAGAGCATTCCGGAAGGCTTGTTGACTACCAATAACCATTCGTCTTCATAGACTATTTTTAATTTCCCGTAGCCCTGTTCCGGAAGTTGTAGCATAGGATTTTCTTCTACTTCCAACCCTTGAAGCATGTGTTGCAAGATAGGCTCGCACTTACCTTTACAAGCGGGATAATAATAACCATGATGGCGGATTTCGGCTTTGGGAGAGTTGCCCCACCAGAACTCTGCCATAGCAATGGGTTTCCAGCCATGCAGATAGGCTTGTTGCAACAATTTAGGGGCTGCACATTCTCCGGCACCGGCGGGAGGAGTTTTGTGCACGGTTTGGCTGAATATATCACACAAGGTTTTCATCTCCTTCCGGTAGTTCAACATTCTGAATTGCCCGAATAATTGTTGTTGCAGGGCGGCGGAACGGCTTTTGCGTTCCACCTTCAACTCTTGAATTTGTTCTTCCCGGTTATTGATTTCCACTTGCAAAGCGGCTATCTTTTCTTTCCAGGAACGTTCCAGCCGTTTGTATTCCGCTTTTTGAAATTGGCTTTCGCGTATCAGGGCGGCTTCTTCTTCGGTTGTGAACCCGTTTTCCTTTCTACGCAATTCTCTTTTCTCTTTCGCTTCTTTTAATTGTTGTTTGGCTATGTCCAGTGCTTCTCGGGCTTGTTGGTGGGTCCGGGTGAGTTCGGACAACAAAGAAGTGTATCCCTTGTCCTCTTCCAAATGCTTGATGCGCCGGTTGATGGCGGATATATTTTCCTCTTCGACTTTGAAGAAGCCTTGCGGTTGCAACAAGTCATATACGGGCGGAACGAAATAGGAGTGTTGGTTCTTCCCCGCCAATATGCCCGAAAACGCCGCCAGGTAACCAATTTCCCCATTTCCGGTCTGCACCACCAGCACTCCGAACATCTTCCCCCGACTTAGTTCTTCTTTCCATTCATGTTGCCGGTTGAGATAGTGTTGCACCTCTTCCGCCGCCATCACGCATAATGGATGGGGAGTGTAGCAGAAAGGATAAGTAAACCTTTCCGGAAGTGGAATATCTGTTATGGAAGTCTTGAAACGGTGCAACATGATGGCGCAAAGATACTCATTTCTTATAATAAGCGTATCATGGCACCGTTCGTTTTGACCACCTATTTCAGCTTCTTTTTGAAATCCAGCATCTTCAATGTGTCGTCAATGTCTTCCGCCGTATGGATATTTACCGTCATTGGCGTCAGCTTGCCACTGGACTTTTGCTGATAAAAGTTTGTTTTGATGCTTTCGGTGATATCTAATCCGTCTATCGCTTCGAGATGCCTTTCCATGAAGAAGCAGGAAGTGGTACAATAGCCGTCGTATATTTGTAACCATCCCAGGTTCTTCTTTTTGAATAGCATCTTACCCATCCAGGCCTTTCCGTCATTGTAGTAATTCCATTCGATGCGGACATCGGTGGCGGTCAATTCATCGCGCAATCTGGCAAATGCCGGGTAGCTGCTCTTCAATACGTTTTCCAGTACTTCATCGGTGGGAAACACCTCTTTGTCTTTTAAGATTAATGCGTTCATAGTTCTATGATTATATTTGTTATCCGACGGAGAAAAACTCCTCACTTTCATTATGATAGGGCAGGGTGAAGGTGAACCGGCTTCCCTTTCCAGCCTCGGAGCTAACGGAGATTCTTCCACCCAGCTTCTCTGCTATAACCATACTTATGGAAAGCCCCAGACCGGTGCCTTGAACAAATTCGTCCTGCTTGTAGAAACGTTCGAATATCATCTGTTGTTCTTCTTTCGGAATGCCTTTTCCGCTATCTTCCACATAGATGGAGATTTTGTATTCCGAGAAATCAATTTCATATCCCAATTTGATATACCCTGATTGGGTGAATTTGGCGGCATTATTCAGGAAGTTGGTAATAATTTGACTTAACCGGTTCACATCCGTATGGATGAAGAAGGTGGCATCAGGCACTTCCTTTATGAATTCAATCTCCTTGGGTATCAATAGGGAATGAGTCATGTACATATTATCAATCCAACTATTCAGATTGCAAGTTGAAAAGGAGAAAGCCATTTTGCCAGACTCGATACGGGATAATTCCAATATGTCGTTTATGAGTTTTAGAAGAAGTTCACAATTGCTATTGATGGTATTTATAAAGTCCGCCTTCTCGTCATCGGACAAGTCGTCTTCACTGACCAGTAGGTTGGAGAAACCTACGATTGCATTGAGCGGTGTGCGTATTTCATGACTCATATTGGCAAGGAATGATTGTTTAAGCTCTGCTTCTATCGCCAGGTCTTTGGCCTTCATTAACTCTTCTTCTTTATCTTTGAAGTGCTGTATATTGGTAATCAGACCTATGATGGAGGCGGATTCTGACATTGTTTCCGTAGGATTGGCATAGCGTAGTTCATACCAGATGTAACCTTTACCATTAAAGTTATATCGGCATTGAGTATGTGTTTTGGAGTCCGGCTGGGTTTTTATGCGGTAGAAAGTAGCCAGGACGTCTGTCCGGTCTTCCGGGTGTATGGCTTCTGTCATTTCTTGTAAAGTGAAAGTTCGGAAAGGCATGTCCAGATGCTCAAAGAACTCTTTATCACATGAGAAAGTATTTGTGGATTCCACATATTTCCAGGTATAGATATCGCTTTTTTCGAGTAATAATGATAGCAATTCCTTTTCCCTGATTAATTCTCTTTGGGTGGCACGTTTCCGTTTGGACTCCCTGAAATAGAGGAACAACGGATATAGGATGAAAAAACAAATGGCGGAAGCGATCAGAAGTTTTTCCGCACTGATTTCCAATTTCGGGATATTGTTCGTCGGCACTTTTTGCGCATGCATTTTGGTGAATAGAACAAAGAGAATTAAAATGACGGATACCCTTTTGAGTACCCAATATCGTTTTTTCATAGAGTCATTTTTTTTGAGCTATATTATTTGTCATAAAAACACGTACGTATGTCCGTTACCAGTGGAGATCTTAAAGAAAATCCCATTCGCAAAGTTACACGATTATTTTGAAATCCCACACAAATGGATAAAAATGTGAGAATTAACTTCAATTGTTTCGTAACACTGAATTTATGATGTCTTAAAAAAAGACTGTATGTATGTAAATCTTATTTTCCCTTTTATAGACTTATTCTTGATATTCCGGATTTGTCAGGTAATAGCATTGATGGTCATATACATGTCCGTCATAAGTCACTTCGGCCTGATGAAGCGTACCCTCATGCACAAAGCCCTGGCGTTTCAAAACTTGTTGAGAGCGCTCGTTATGGGGGTAACAGTTAGCGGTGATAAGACTTAGTTTTAGCGTGCCGAAACCGTAGTTTAGTACCGCTTTTACCGCCTCCGTCATATAGCCTTTTCCCCATTGAGCCTCGTCGAGCCAATATCCCAGCATACGTACTTGTGGGTTTTCGCGTCTGGGGTCGGCGATGATGCCGATGGAGCCAATCAATTGCCCGTTGTCTTTCAGGGTAATGGCCCATACCCCTTTCTGGGATAAGAATACGGAACGAAGTACTTCGCGTGATTCCTCCAGACTTGCGTGAGGTTGCCAACCCGCATTGTTCCCTATGTTGGGGTTTCGGCAACAGGCAAAGAGAGCCTCTGCATCGCTCTCCACGAAGGGGCGTAGTAGTAACCGTTCTGTTTCAATTGGGGCGTCGGGCTCTTCCGAAGTTTCTTCTTTCCGATAGACACATTCTACGCGGTTGCCGTCAGGATCAAGTATGACGCTTTCGAAATAGCCATCGCCTGAAGTGCGCGGTTCTCCGGCTATGGTATAACCGTCTGCCCTGAGTTGTTCCGTGGTCTTGAGTACGTCCTCTTTGCTTTGAAAGGCAAGGGCGAAGTGGGTGAGCCCTAACCTGTTTTCTTCTATCAGAGTGTTTTGCACGTCCGTGCGGCTCATTAATTCTAATGACGGACCTTCATCAAAGTAGATGAAGTATGATTCGAAACCTTTCTTGGGGTTGATATATTTTTCGTTGCTCTTTCCGCTAAAATACCGGATATAGAAGTTCCTTAATTCCTCCAGGCGGAAGGTCCAGATGGCGATGTGATGTACTCTCATGATTCCTTTTTCATGCAAATATAGTGATAATTCCCTGTAAAATCGTACCTTTGTGCCGTAATAAAAAGAAATGATGACATTTAAACAGATGAATATTTCGGAGCCGGTGTGCCGTGCGCTCCTCGAAAAAAACTATTCTACCCCTACACTTATCCAAGAACAAGCTATACCCGAAGCCCTGACCGGCCGTGATTTGTTGGGACTGGCGCAAACCGGAACCGGCAAAACCGCCGCTTTCGCCGTACCCATCATCGAGCAATTGCTTGCCGCCCCTGTGCCCCAACGCAAAGGTGCCCCGCGTAGCATCCGTGCGCTTATCCTGACTCCAACCCGGGAGTTGGCGATTCAGATTGATGAATCGTTGGCGGACTATACACGCTATACGACCTTGCGCCACACGGTTATCTTCGGCGGAGTGAAACAAAAGTCGCAAACCGATGAACTTCGTGCCGGGACGGACATCCTGACGGCTACTCCCGGACGTTTGCTCGACCTGATGTCGCAAGGCTTTATCCGCCTCGACGATGTTCGCCACTTTGTTCTTGATGAGGCCGACCGTATGCTCGACATGGGATTTATCCATGACGTCAAACGCCTCTTGCCCAAGCTCCCGCCCAAGAAGCAAACCCTTTTCTTCTCGGCCACCATGCCCGATAGTATCGACCGTCTTGCCAAGAGTTTGTTGCACAATCCGGCGCGTGTGGAAGTAACTCCGGCATCCAGTGTTGTGGAGATTATCAGCCAGTCCGTCTACCGGGTAGAGAAACCTCAGAAGAAAGAATTGTTGGCTCAATTGTTGCTCGGAGAGGCAGGTCATCAGGTGCTGGTTTTCTCCCGTACCAAGCATGGGGCGGATAACATTGCCCGCTACCTGTCTCGTCGTGGCATTGCTTGCGAAAGCATACATGGAGACAAGTCACAGAATGCCCGCCAACGTGCGTTGAGCAACTTTAAGGAAGGGCGTTCCAATGTGATTATTGCTACGGATATTGCTGCCCGGGGCATCGATATAAAAGGTCTGGACCTGGTTCTCAATTTTGATTTGCCCGACGTTCCGGAGACCTACGTGCACCGTATCGGACGTACGGGACGTGCGGGTTGCGAAGGACGTGCCATTGCTTTTTGCTCAAGCGAAGAAGCCCCCATGCTACGTGAGATAGAGAAACTTACGGGTATAAAGCTGGTGCAACAAAAGCACAATTTGCCTTCTTTGGGAGAGCCTGCCGCTTCTCCTACTACTTCTTCTACCCAAAACGTTGCATCGAAATCGCAAGGCCGCACTCAGGGAGGAAAATCTCAGAACAATAGGAGGCGGGAGGACAGAAAGAGACCGGTCGAACCAACCGGAAGCACTCAAAAGGCGGTGGTATCTGCCGAAAAGCCCAAGCGGAATAATAACCGTCCCGAAAGACCTCGACCTGTCCAGCAATCCGGGCAGAAGAAGTCGGGTTCAGGGAAGCCGGAGCCGTCACCCAAAAGTCCGGCAAAGTTGCGTTCGCGTTACGAAAACTATGATTGAAAGTTGTATATGCTTTTGATGTACTTGTAAAATAAAATAGTTTTCCCTTTATCTTGCTTTGTGTGAAAAGGAAAATATTTAATATTTAAAAACTTGATGAAAATTCTCTATTGTCTTTAAAAGTTTGTATATTAGCGGCTTGAATGCTTGGAGGAAAAAACGATAATTCGTTCCGAGTAGTCTAAACTTAAGGAACTAAAGACTATATGACCAAAAGCAAGGAAAGTTTAAGTGTATTTCTACTTCAGTTTTTAGAACGGTTGAATGGCCATGAATCTATTGAAAGGAAAATCACGAAGTCGTTGATAGACATTTGTAATTACTATGGATTCAAGAAAGGGTTTGTTTATCAAACGGATGGCTTCCGCTATTTCTTTTTGAAGGAAACCATTGGAAATGAAGACAACATTCTGAGGTCTCGTTTTGAAATGGGAGAGATGACTACACAACATTCTGGTCGTATAGAGGCTAAAAAGAGACCTTTCTATGCCAGTAAGGGTGAGAATATTTCTTTATCTGATATTGATATTTTGGATTTTTATGGAGTGGATTCTTTGTTAATCAGGCAATTTGAAGATTCCGAAGGCAAGATTATCGGATTTATCGGGTTTGCGGATAGGGAAGAAGTCTCGATACCTTTCGCCGAAGACGAGCTCCAGATGATTCATCTGATATTGGGCTCGCTCTCCAAGGAAATAGCGGTCAGGGAATATAAGGAAAGAGAAGTGCGGGCAAGCAACACGCTGGGTAGCATTATGAACAATATGGGAGTGGATATTTATGTGAACTCTTTCGATTCTCATGACATGCTATATGCCAATGCATCTATGGCCGCCCCGTATGGCGGCATCAGGCATTTCGAAGGGAAGAAGTGCTGGCAAGCCCTCTACACCGATAAAACGGGCGAGTGTGAGTTCTGTCCTAAAAGACACCTGATTGATGAAAGCGGTCAGCCCACCAGGGTTTACTCCTGGGACTATCAACGCCCGTTTGACAAATGCTGGTTTCGCGTGTTTAGTGCTGCATTCCCCTGGATAGACGGACAGATGGCGCACGTCATCACCAGTGTCGACATCGACCATCAGAAAAAGATAGAAGAAGAATTAAGGATAGCCAAGGAGAAGGCGGAGAATCTGGACCGCCTGAAGTCGGCTTTCCTGGCCAATATGAGTCATGAAATCCGTACTCCGTTGAATGCGATTGTCGGTTTTGCAAGTATGCTCGTTGAGGAGGAGGATAAAGAAGAACGTCAGGGGTATATTGAAATCATGCAGGAGAACACAGAGTTGCTCTTGCAATTGATATCCGATATTCTGGATTTGTCGAAGATAGAGGCGGGGACGCTTGACTTTAATATGGGGTATCTGAACATCAAAGACTTTTGTGAAGACATACTTCGCGGTTATGAAATCAAGGAAGATAAGCCCGTGCCCGTATTGCTGGCTTCTAATTTGCCCGATTATCGTATTTATACAGATAAGAAGCGTTTGATGCAGGTTGTCACCAACTTTATCAATAACGCCCTTAAGTTTACGAGCGAAGGGCAAATCACTCTCGAGTATCACTTTAAGGAGGATACCAATGAGATAGAATTCTCCGTAACAGATACGGGTATCGGCATCGCTCCGGATGCGGTGGGGCAGGTGTTCGACCGCTTTGTGAAACTTAATACTTTTTCCAAAGGCACCGGTCTGGGATTGTCCATCTGCCGGAGTATTATCGAGCATCTTGGCGGCACTATCGGGCTTGAGTCTGAGGTGGGCGTCGGTAGCCGTTTCTGGTTTACGCATCCTTGTGCCGAGTCGGCATAATCAAAACTATTATTCATGAACTAAAAAATTAGTAGGCCAATGAAAAACAAAACATGGAAATATTGGGTTGTTGCATCAGTTGCATTGTTGCTGGTAGGTTGTGGCGGCGGTGCAAAGAAACAAACTAATGAGGAAGCAAGTATGGATAGTATAACTATGACATGTGACGGTTTGAAAACCCTACAACTGGATGGAGTGAAGGTCACTTGGATACAGGATAATGCAAAAGAACGTCTTATGGAGAGGACGCTTTTCGCCGATGCCAGTGATGCACTGATAGATAGCTTGAAGTTGGCGGATGGGATACCTTCGTCCATGAGCACTTTTCTGGTAGAAACGGATGGTGTCCGGATTTTGTTTGATACGGGAATGGGAGCTCCGGATAGCCGCTTATTGCCTGGGCTTGCCTCTTTGGGCATGAATCCGGCTGACATCAAGTACCTGTATCTCACCCACTTTCACGGCGACCACATCGGAGGGATGATGAAGGGAGATAGCATTGTCTTCCCTAATGCCGAGGTGTATGCATCGAAAGCGGAGTATGATGCCTGGCTCAAGATGCCTTCCGATAGGAATGCGCAAGTGGTGAAGACCATGAACGCTTATAAGGACCGTTTGCACCTGTTTGAATTTGGTGAAACCTTGCCGGGGAATGTGGTTACCATGAATGCGGAAGGGCACACTCCCGGCCATACGGTTTATCAGGCGGGCAAGCTATTGGTGATAGCCGATTTGATTCACGGAGCCGCTCTTCAATTGGAACATCCCGAAATCTGTGCCTCCTACGATATGGATAAGGATGCGGCGGTGAAGTCACGTAAACACTTCCTCCGGTATGCCAAGGAAAATGGATTGACAATGGCGGGAATGCATTTGCCGCCTCCGGGATTTAAATAGTACTTTCTGGATGGGACGTGATAGGGGGTGTTTCTTCACTCCCTTTTGACTTTTCCTCCGTTTTCGGGCGCTTGGCAGGGGAGGGCTTCTTCCCGTATTTGCGTTCTTTTTCCCAAGCGGCTTTTCTTGCTTCGTATGCTTCGTATTGCTTTTCTAAATAGTTGTCGGCCATGATTTTATTGTTTTAATGAGAGATTGTTCATCGTTGGGTGGGCAATGAAAACTCTTGCCAGTCATATTCCTCTCCGTTTTCGTCGGCTACGGCAATGCGGAAGATGACTTCTCCCGTCTTTATCCGTTCTCCGGCGCTGATGTTGGCGGTGTATTTCACGCCTTCGCGGGGAGCGATTTGTTCTATCATGACGGATGGCGAGATATAGATGTGCTTCATGCCCGTGACTTCCGCCACTACCGGCACCGCGTTGAAAGCGGTCCTGTTTCCCTCGTTCATAATTTCGAAGATGACTTTGCAATTCTCACCCGCATTGATTACGTGGTCGCGGCTATCGTCAATGAAACGTATATTGCGTATCTTCAGGTTGTTGATGGCGGAGGGGCGCGCTTCCGGTCGGGGATTATAGGTGGGCTGGGTTCTCTCTACCCGGTAGTTGTATTCTTCCGTTTGTTTGGGGGCGGTGGCGGCATTGGCAATGGCGGCTCCAGCAATGGTTCCCACAATGGTTCCGATGGCAGAGCCACGGTAACCTCCTCTCCATCCTCGGTTGTTTTCGCCTATCAGTCCGCCGATGGCGCCTCCTACATTGCCTCCGATGGCGGCTCCGGCCAATACGGCGCCCGGGTCACCCGCTGCCATGCGGTTGGTGCTACATCCGCTACACAATATGGCTAATGCCAATATTCCTATAAAATGCATGCTAACCAGTTTCTTCATATCAAAATCCTATTTAGTATGTATATGCGCATTAGAACTCTGTAAAGGTATGGATAAAATTTTGTTTGCTGAAATGCGGCTTCTGTTTTTATTGTTCACTTTGGCTGGAAAAGGTGGTTTTATTGAACAAAAGTTCTTTAGAATATTGTGGGATTGAAGGATATAGTCTATTTTTACGGGAAATAAAATGTAAGGACTATGAGTACTTTTCGTTCCATAGAAGAATTAGTGAAGAGTCTTGAACGCGAGAAAGAACTACTGAAAGAAATGTTTGCCAAGCGGAAGTCGCTTTCGTTTCGCTATGATTATGCGCTTGAGATGACAGAGTATAAAGAAGAGCGTATCCGTTATCTGATCGACTACGGTGTAATACGTGACACGGGTGACTTTCTTGAAATGGAAGATCTCTATCTGAAGTTCTTTGAAGATGTGTTGGAAGTGAATGAAGAAATCAACGTGTCTTTTGTACAGGACTATCTTACCCGCCTCAATGAAAATATAGATTATTACCTGAAAGAAAGTAATGAAAAGCGCAAGTATAATTATCAACGCGAAGTGAAACGCTGCCTGAAAAACATTGCTCTTACCACTGTCCGCAATGTAATGGACCTGAAAAGGAACATGGATAATACTTACAAGAACGAACCCAACTACCAAATAAAAAAAGCGAAGTTGATGAGATTAAGTGAAAAACTTAAGAACATCTCTTTGTTGATAACTAAAAGTGAGGAGCTGATTGATAACCAGCAACCGGTCTTTTTCCGCATAGCCATGGATGTGCAAATGCGGAATGTGGTGAGCGACGTCAAGCTGCAATTGAACGATTCTTATCATAATCTGCTTGAAATTCACCGGCAGATTGTCCATTACCTGAACTTGATAGATTATCAGAACCGTATCTTTGAGAAGATAAGGAAGCTGAAATATCTGAAAGACCAGTTCCTGTTGGAAGAGAACACGACTATCCGGCAAGTGGTTTCGCAACGTCATCCGTTATGGATGGAACCTCAGACAAACTACCGCATAAAATTGTCGATAGATTATCTGCGAACTTCGGATGAGGCTTTCCAAGCCGTCAGGAAGTTGGCAGCACAGCAAAAGAACAGGAAGCTTAGTCCGAAAAATCTGGCTGAAGCTATTCCCGAAGGGTATCTGGATAATCAGTCGCAACAGATTGACGCGATAAACCTGCGGGAAGTGTACAACGCTTTTATGGCCTCTGGGATACATCTGTTTGGTTTCGTGATGAACTATCGCTTTCGCAAGGAAGTATCTCGCGGAGATAAACTGATTTATTTTTGTCAGTTGGCTTCCCAATATGCTGATGAACTCAATTTTACGGAAAGCTATGAGTGCTCGGGTAATGTGGAATATCCTTTGATTTACGCCAAATAAAACTTTTTGAATATGAAATATACTGAAGAGATTTTCAATATACTTAGTAAAGGAGGGTTTATTTCCTCGAACAGTATTTCCACTCAGGTGAAGCGTTATTATGATGCTATTGAAGAAGATTTACCCGATTATTACGAATACTATCAGGGAATCGGACTTTATCTGGAAGGAGGAGACGGTTACTATCACTTTACGCGCAAAGAGGCGAAAGTGGATTTGGAGCGCAAATTGGAGGCTGCCTTGAAATGGATTGATTATATGAGTTTCTTGAAAACCTATCATTCGGCTTTCGGTCCCGGATTCCTGTTTCGTGCGGCTGATATTGAAATTCAGATCGGTTGTGATATGGAGTTGAAGGAGAAAGCTTCCAAACTGTTCTCCGACAAAAAGAAGCATGAGGAAGTAGTGGCTAAACTGATTAATGAACTGGAAAAGATGGGATTTATAGAAAAAGAAAATGAAGTGGACGGGACATACAAAGTGTTGACTGCTTTTCATTATATGGAAGAATTGATTGACTGTATCACTATATCGGAGGAGGTGCAAGATGAGATACCTGAATAAGATTATTTTTCTAAACAGTGCCCATATTCCTTATGCAGAGGTGAAACTGGATGGCAATGTACATTTCATTGGTACGCAGGGAGTGGGGAAGAGTACATTGCTCCGTGCTTTGTTGTTTTTCTACAATGCCGATAAACTTAAGCTCGGCATCCCCAAGGAGAAGAAGAGTTTTGATGCATTCTACTTCCCATATTCCAATTCTTACATCATCTATGAAGTGATGCGTGAGAATGGAGCCTACTGTGTGGTGGCTGCCAAATCGCAGGGGAGAGTAGCTTTCCGTTTTATAGATGCTTCGTTTGAGAGGGATTGGTTCATCAATGAACATAATGAGGTGTATCCGGAGTGGGGGCGTATCCGCGAACGTATCGGTGGGAAACGCCAAATTACCTCGCAAATCACCGTCTACGAGATGTATCGTGACATTATCTTCGGCAACAACCGTAAGCAGGACATGACTCCTTACCGGAAATTCGCCATCGTGGAAAGCGCCAAGTACCAGAATATTCCTCGTACCATACAGAACGTCTTCCTCAACTCTAAGCTGGATGCCGATTTTATAAAAGATACCATTATCCGTTCCATGACCGATGAAGAGGTTTTTGTTGACTTGAGTTTTTATCGAAGCCAGATAAAAGAGTTTGAGCAGGAGTATAATGACGTAATGCTTTGGTTTACCAAAAACAAGAATGGCGAGATTCCCGTGCGGAAGATAGCGGATAAGGTGATAAATTCGTATCGTGACCTGATTTATTCCCACAAACAGATAGATGAGGAACGTGCCGAGTTGAACTATGCTGAGAAACAGGCGTTGCAGGAAATCCCTCATATCAGAGAGAAGATAAATAAAACGGAGGTTGAGCGCGAACGGTCTATCCGGCTGATTGATGAATTGAGAGAGAAGTATAATAAGGAAAGAGATACTCTGGTTAGTGGCAAAGGTGGCATTGAGACGTTGTTGAAGCAGGCGCATGAAAAACGACTCCATTATGAGCAAATCAACATAGAAGAAATCATAAAGCGGGTGGCGCAGGAGGGATTGCAAAACGGAGAATTGGCACGCATCTCGACCATGAAGGAAGAACTGACACGAGCCTATCAGGATGTGTTGTCCAAATACAGTTCGTTGTTTAAGAATCTGGATGCCGATTTGAGTTTGTTCGAAAATAATAAGCAGACTCAGATTCTCGAAAAAAGATCATCTGTTGCTGAACGTCAGGAGAAAGCTATGGCACAATCTCGCGCTGAAGAGGATAAAGTGCGGGCGGCGTCTGAGGAAAAGCTGCAAACGGTGGAGCAACGATTGGCACAACTGCGTAGCGAGGAGATGCAGATGAAATTGAAGCAGCAGAAAACGCTTCATGAAGAACACTATAAGAAAGAAATTTCAGATTGTGAAGCTGGCATTGATGAATTGTGCAGAAGGGATAAGGAGCTGGATTTGCAAATACGCCGACAGCAAATGGACATCAGTCAACGGAGGAATGAATGTGAGCTAAAACGCAAAGAGTTGGAGATGGCGGCTCAGAGAAGCATGGATGCAGTGCGTAGGGAAAAGGCGGATGTTGAAGAACAGTTGCGCGCATTGGATGCATTGATAGAGAAGCGGAAAGGTTCTTTTTGCGATTGGCTGGAACAGTATAATCCCGGTTGGCAAGAAACGATAGGCAAGGTGGCGGATGAGGAGTCGGTGTTGTACAATCATGAATTGAATCCCCGTTTGACGGATGATGCCGGGACTTTATTCGGCGTTTCATTGAACTTGTCGGCCATTGATCGAAGCATCCGTACTCCCGAAGAGATGAAACAAGAGCGGGCAGCGAAGCAGATCGTTTATCAAGAACATTGCAACCGACTGACACGATTGGCCGAGGAATTGAATGAAAATATAAGTTTCCTGGAGAAAAAGTACTCCAAACAAATCAGGGAAATGGCCGAGCAACAACATCTGATGGAAGCTGAGCGAGGGCAAATTCCTTATAAGCTAAAGAATCTGCAAGCGGATCATGCCACTTGGAAAACGAAAGAAGAAGAGTGGAAAAGAGTACGGATGGAAGAATTTCAGACTGGTCTGAATGAGATTGCTCATCGGTTCTATCTGGCGGATGAAGAGAAAAAGAAATATCTGTCTGAGCGTGAGAAACAGTTGAAGGCTTGCCAGAAGAACTATAAAGATGCCAAGACAGAGCTTCAGCTTGAACTGGACCGTTATGTTGACGAAGTTCGGCAGGAGATTGAACATCATAAGCAATTGATTGAAGAGCAGAAGAGAGAACTCCGGCAGGCACAGGATGCTGAACTGAATGGCAAGGGAGCTGATGTGGCAACCATTCGTAAATATGATGAGAGGTTGGCAGAGATCAGGGAAGAATTGAGGTATATCAGCGAGCATCGCAATCAGGTGGCTTATTATGAAAAGGATAAGCAAGAACTCTTTGATAAAGAACCTGTCATGCGTAGCCGGA
The DNA here is from genome assembly GCF_036416795.1 of Bacteroides sp. MSB163. Taxonomy (NCBI): domain Bacteria; kingdom Pseudomonadati; phylum Bacteroidota; class Bacteroidia; order Bacteroidales; family Bacteroidaceae; genus Bacteroides; species Bacteroides maternus. The sequence goes on from NZ_CP143867.1 coordinate 3,596,761, forward strand.
AGAAAGAATATGAGACTAAACTTTCGGCTTTGGACGAGCGGTTTGCACTGCGACGGGAGAAACAACAAAACGGGCTGAAAGAAATAAATACTGTTTTGGAAAAGCTGAAGCTGGAATTGCAGATATTAGAAAGCGGATTAGCGGAAGCAGATGCCTTTTTGAATGACGAAACTTTTTGTCCGGCCGGAGCGATGGAAGTGGGAGAGAAGCCTACCAGGAAAAACTGTGATACTCTTGTGAAGGAACTTAAGTCGCTCATAGTCTCTTTTATCAGAAAGACGGAAGATTTCAAGAAAGCCGTGATGCAATTCAAAGGTTATTTTTCTGCGAAGAATACATTTCATTTCCGTACTGAACTGATTGGCGAACAGGATTACTATGACTTTGCTTCGAACTTATGCGAGTTTGTAGATAATGATAAAATTTCTGATTATCAGAAGCATATCAGTGGACGATACACTGATATTATCCGGCGTATATCGAAAGAGGTGGGAGACTTGACCCGAAATGAGAGTGAGATTCGTAAAACCATTGGTGATATCAACGATGATTTTATAGAGCGGAACTTTGCCGGGGTGATAAAGGAAATATCCCTCCGTCCCTTGCCAAGCAGTGACAAACTGATGCAGTTGTTACTGGAGATAAAGAAATTCAGTGATGAGAACCAACATAATATGGGAGAAGCGGATTTATTTTCGCAGGCTTCCCGTGAAGATGTCAATGCGACAGCGGTACGTTATCTGTTGTCGTTCATGAAACATTTATTGGACGATCCGGGCAGAAAACAATTGGCTTTGTCGGATACTTTTAAATTGGAGTTTCGGGTTAAGGAAAATGATAATGATACGGGATGGGTGGAAAAGATTGCCAATGTGGGTTCTGATGGAACGGATATTCTGGTGAAGGCTATGGTAAATATTATGCTTATCAACGTGTTCAAAGAAAAGGCGTCCCGTAAGTTCGGTGACTTCAAGATACATTGCATGATGGATGAGATAGGTAAATTGCATCCCAACAACGTGAAGGGAATTTTGGACTTTGCCAATTGTCGGAATATCCTGTTGGTGAACAGTTCGCCTACTACATATAATGTGGAGGATTATAAATATACTTATTTATTGAATAAAGATGGGCATTCTAATACGCAGGTGGTGCCTTTGTTAAAATATAGTAAGGCATGAGAAATGGGAAAGAATATGTTATGACCGTGGCTGCGGCGCGTAAGGTTGCGCGGATGTTGAACGGTGAATCGGTGGGGTATTCCTCGTTTCCTGCATCACTGGCAGAAGAACTATTGGAAGAAGGTGTTTTGGTGCAAAGTTCTTATGGGAGGCGTGGCAGTTATCGGATATGTGATGTGGAAGGATGTCGCACTTTTCTGGCCCAACGCTATGCCATAAACGGGAGTTTGGAGGAGTGGATTGAGATGATGTCTCGTCAGGAAGCGGTGTCGCGTGCGGAGCAGGTGGCTATGGCAGGCAATTCTAAAGTTCGGAAAACTCGTGGGTTTAAAGGGTTTCTCGTAAATAGTTATAGTCCGATAGAGGCAACTTTGCGTGAAGAGCCGTTGGTGATTGAGCCTGTGCAGGGTACTTCTATTTTTATAGAAGATTATGAGCACTTTCGAATTCCCGATGATGTGGTTGTGGTAGGAATGGAAAATGGAGAGAATTTTCAGCGGATTCGTGAGCAGCAATATTTATTTGCTGACTTGACAGTTCTTTTTGTGTCCCGTTACCCTCAATCAACAGACTTGCGCACTTGGTTGCAGATGATTCATAATCGTTATATCCATTTTGGTGACTTTGACCTGGCAGGGATTGACATTTTTCAGAGAGAGTTTTACGCTTTTCTGAGAGAACGTTCTGAGTTTTTTATCCCGGCAGATGTAGAGGAACGGCTGAAGAATGGTAATCGTAGGCTTTATGACGTGCAATATGCCCGGTATAAATTTATGGATATTATGGATGAACGATTGGTACCTCTTGTTGAGATGATCCATAGATATGGGAAGGGGTATGAGCAAGAAGGGTATATAATCGGGTAACGAGAGATGGCTGATTTTGATAATAACAATAACTAGAATCAATATTTTATGATAACAATATCTAATTTTGAAAAGTATGTTCTTCCTCAGATTTTGATGCGTGGTGAAGACTATTATGAATCCGATGCTGTGTTAGAAATCGAAGAGGAATCTCCGGGAGAATGGATTGCAACGGTTTGCGGTACGGAGAATTATGAGGTAACTGTATCGATGGAAGGGAATGAGATTATTGCTTGGGAGTGTGATTGTCCTTACGATGGAAACATTTGTAAACATGTGGTGGCTACGCTTCTGGCAATTCGTGACAGTCGAAATAAAGTAGCCCGTTTCTTGTCAGCTAAAGAAGTTGATTCTCAAGTAAGCATACCGGAAAAGAATGCGGCTAAAATGGTGATGGATGAAGAAGTGGAGCAGATTCTTTTATTTGCAGAGCCGGATAAGTTATCCGATTTTGTTCTGAAATATGCTTCTTCACATTCTGATTTTAAATCAGCGCTGCTTGAAACGTTTTTGCCGAAGAAACCGGTAGCCAAACTCTCAGTGGACTATCAAATGGAGATTGAGAAGTGTTTTAACTCTGCATATAAAAATGATTCCAAGCGAGGAAGGTATTATGAGCCTGAGATTGACTGGGATGAGGTATCTGGTAAAGTAAATGGATATCTGGCTAAAGCAACTCTGTTGCTTCAACGGCAGGATTTGGAAGAGGCGGCGACAATTGCACTCCAGATACTTCGCTCTATAGGGAATAATTATATTGAAGAAGATTTTCTGTATAATGATGGCGACATTGATTTTGAAATCAGTTGTGAAGATGCCGGAGATTTATTGCTCGAAATAGTTAAGCATTCGGGTGCATCACAGGTCTTGAAGGAGAATATATTGAATGAAGCCACCAAAATATCCAAAATGGCGACATATCGTGAATATGAACTTTATGACATGGATGAACTGGTGCAGCAGATTATGCTTTCGGTACAATCCAAGGAAGAGGCTTTGTTAAGTATAAACCATCTTATAGAGGAGAGGAAAGAACACCGGGAACTTTATAAATTAGTACTTCGGAAGGTAGAAATATTGGAAGAGCTGGGTAAGGCGGTTGAGGCTGAAGCTACGCTTTCTGAATTCTTGTATTTACCTGAAATAAGAAGACGGGAAGCTGAAAAATTACTGAATGGGAAATGTTATGAGAAGGCTATCAGTATGCTGAATGAGGGGATAGTGATAGCTGAAAAGGCAGGCGAGTATGGTATATTAAGAGAGTGGCGGGAACAATTGCTTTCCATTTATGAAGAAGTGCATGATATCACCAAGGTTATTGAGATGTGTCGATTATTATTTATTCATACGAATGGAAGTCTGGATTATTACCATAAGCTTAAATCGTTGATATCTTCCACGGATTGGAAGGAGTATTTGAGCACATTGTTGCAGGAAACCACCTTCTTTGGTTACTGGGGTAGTGGAAATACTAAAGCGGAGATTTATATAGAAGAAAAAGAGTATGATAAATTATTCAGCTTTTTATCTACTGTGGAATACAGGCGTTTGGACGCTCTTGTGCAGTATGCTTCCCATCTGAATGCCACCCATTCCTCTGAAATACTTTCTCTGTTTACGGATGATCTTCGCGTTTATGCGGAGAAAAATTTGGGACGGAGTCATTATGAGTATATAGCTCGGGTGTTACGGGGGATGCGGAAATTGAATGGTGGGAAGGATGCTGTGAAACAATTGGTGGACGAATTCAGGGTTTTGTATAAACGTCGTCCGGCGATGATGGAGGAGTTGGGGGAGTTTATCTGAACGAGGTGCTTGGGGGATGGCTTTTCCCCCAAGTTCCTCAATATTTCTGTCAAAGTCTATTGATAGTGCGATTCTTTCTTAATGCCTAAGTAGGGATATTCGTAAAATAATAAAATTTAAGGCAACTAATTCATTGCGAGTTAGTTGCCTTTTTTGTATCTTTAAGCATTCCCCCCAAAAAACGGTTTGACGGCCAAAACGGGGGTAATCTAAACTAAAAACACATGGTAAAGATACAAAAAATATCCGAAATCGAACCTTGTTTAGGTTTTACCGAGTTCGATATGCTAAAAAAATATCGTCAAAGTTTTGCAACGAGCGAATTAGGTCGCCTCCATGCCCTGTTTCCTTTCTCGGAACTGGCCCGACAAATGCATTTGAAGTCCTCTGCTTTGGGTCGTAAAAGTTATTTTTCTCCCGAAGGTAAAATAGCCTTGATGGTCCTGAAGTCCTATACCAACTTTTCCGATGCACAACTGATTGAGCATTTAAACGGTAATATTCATTACCAGTTATTTTGTGGTGTTCAGATTGATCCTCTTCATCCACTGACCAATCCTAAAATCGTCAGTGCGATTCGTCAGGAACTAGCGGACCGCCTTGATATTGAGTCCCTCCAGCTTATTCTGGCTGAGCATTGGAAACCTTATCTTGAGAACCTTCATGTCTGTATGACCGATGCCACCTGTTATGAAAGTCATTTGCGCTTTCCTACTGATGTCAAACTCTTATGGGAAGGTATTGTATGGCTTCATCGCCATCTGTGCAAACATTGCCGTACATTGCACATACAACGTCCCCGTAACAAGTATCTTGATGTAAGCCGTGCCTACCTTGCTTACAGTAAACTGCGTAAACGCAGGAAATCACAGACCCGTATGATTAAACGCAGGCTACTTCAGTTATTGGAAAAGTTACTGGACCAGCTGGAGCATCTTCATTCATCCTACAGGCACAGGCTTACACTATCCTCTGATTACCAAAGACGTTTCTCGGTCATACAGACGGTCCTTGAGCAAGGGAAGAATTTATTTGCAGGCAAAAAAGTGTCCAACCGTATCGTGAGTATCGACCGGCATTACCTTCGCCCCATTATCAGAGGCAAGGAAACCAAATCCGTTGAGTTCGGAGCCAAGGTCAACAATATACAGATAGATGGAATCTCCTTCATAGAGCATATCTCCTTTAAGGCTTTTAACGAAGGAGTACGTTTGAAAGACTGTATTCATTTGCAACAACAACTGACCAAGGTCAGGGTTAAGGCGCTTGCAGCGGATTCAATCTATGCTAATAATGCCAACCGGAAATTTTGTACTAAATATCATATAAGTACTTCTTTTAAGCGTAAGGGAAGAGCTGCCAAAGATGAGCCACTTCGGAAAATCTTACGGTCGGAACTCAGCCGTGAGAGGGCTACCCGTCTGGAAGGAAGTTTTGGAACACAGAAACAACATTACTCACTGGCCAGAATAAAAGCCAGAAACAGGAAAACGGAAATACTTTGGATTTTCTTTGGAATACATACGGCCAATGCGGTATCTATGATAGAAAAGGTCGAAAAGAAAAAAAGAACGGCTGCATAATCAGACTAAAAGAAGAAGAAGAAAAGAGGAGAGGGTTTTAACTTCCCCTAAAAAGACATATACATAATGTACCGTTGGGAAGAAAAAATAAGAATATGTAAATAATATTCTATTAAAAAGATAGAAGACTTGAGACTTTACACAAAAAAATTAAGAGAAAAGCTCACGTAAAGTAAAACTGTTCTCTTAATTTATAAGAAAGAGGGACATTTACTGAATATCCCTAAGTAAATCTTTATAGTCTGCTTATGCTTTTGGATACTTATTATATTCAGCTTGTGGTTCAGCTGCAATAGAATATGAGTTTTCTTGGAAATCATATATTCTGACATTGTTATTCGCCGAATAATCTTCCGATGAATTATCACTCCACTGCTCACATTGGCGAATTACAGTTTCTAAAGCATTTGCCGCTTCTTCTGGTGGATATTTATACTTCTTCAGAAGCCGTTTAATCATCTTTCTCATTCCTGCTCTTGCTGATTCTTTTTTTTGCCAATCAATAGTACGATTTTTACGAAGCTCTTCTGTTAATTCTTTAGTCATTGCAATCAATTGTTCATTGGTGTAGAAATCGTGTACAGCTCTTGGTTGTGTCAAAGCATCATAAAAAGACTTTTCTTCGGCAGTAAGTCCCAATTCATTTCCTTCAATTTCTGATTGGGAAATTTCTGTCGCAAGTTTTAGTAACTCTTGAATAACTTCTTCATTAGACAGTAAACCTTTTAGATAATTTGATAATGATTGGTTTAGCATATCAGAAAACTTTTCAGCTTGAATCAGATTTGTTTTCTGATAGATTTTTACTTTTTCTGCTAAGAGTTTCTTTAATAATTCAATGGCAATATTCTTTTCTTTCATTTTGGATATTTCATCCAGAAAAGTTGTATCAAATAAGGAGAATTCAGATTTTACATCTGAGAACAAATTTATTACCCCGTCACTTTTAACACTTTGTTTGAGTAGCTCGCCGATGCGAGCATTAATTTCTTGTTTTGTCACTTTACCTTTACTAGTCATTCTTGATAATAAGGTGCGTACTGTTTCAAAAAATGCTGCCTCAAATCGCTGTTTGTCATTGAGTAAGCTACGACAAAGAGTAATAGAGTTATGTAAAAGTATTGCTTCTTTTTGAAAATGTTGCATCTTCTCGCTTCTTTCTGGCGCTATGATAAAGTTTACCCCACCCTTAATGAGTTGTGCACGGTCGTAGTCTGTTCCATTCTGGAATTCACTATAATCATATCCATGAAATATATCACGGCAGATTTCTAATTTCTCTTTAAATTTGAGAAATGCTGTTTCTTTAATATTGGGATTACCAAAATTATCTCGATCACGGCCTGTATAGTCGCGCATCGCTTCTTTTAGTGCTTTAGCAATACCTATATAATCGACCACAAGCCCTCCGGCTTTACCATTGAATACACGATTTACACGAGCTATTGCCTGCATAAGATTGTGACCTCTCATAGGTTTGTAAACATACATTGTTGCTAACGATGGAACATCAAATCCAGTGAGCCACATATCTACGACAATAGCTATTTTCATAGGATCATCATTGTCCTTGAACTTCTTGGCAAGTTCTTTTTTGTATTGTTTATTGCCAATAATGTCATGCCATTCTTCCGGATCATTGTTATTTCCCGTCATAACCACTTTTATCTTTTCATCCCAATTCGGACGCAGTTCAAGCAATCTATGGTAGATATTCATTGCGATTGGACGGGAGTAAGCGACAATCATCGCTTTGCCAGTTAGTTCGAACTGACGATTTTCTTCGTAATGTTTCAAAATGTCTTGGCAGAGGGAATCTATTGTTGATGGCGCACCGAGTATTTCTTCAAGGTGAGACATTTTCTTTTTACTTTTTTCAATCTGTTCATCTGTTGCTCCTTTTGAAGCAAGTAATTCATATTCATCATCAATTGCCTTAAGCGTTTCTTCATCAAGGTTAAGATTGATCACTCGTGATTCATAGAATACAGGACAGGTAGCACCGTCAGCTACAGCTTGGGTCATGTCGTAGATATCGATATAGTCTCCGAATACTTCGGTAGTATCACGGTCCTTAGTGGAAATAGGTGTACCGGTAAATCCTATGAATGAAGCATTAGGCAGGGAATTATGGATAATTCTTGCTGTTCCGATTGAAATCTTACCAGTCTTTTCATCTACTTTTTCCTCAAAGCCATATTGACTACGATGGGCTTCGTCAGTCATGACTACGATATTTCTGCGTAGTGAGAGAGCTTCTTCCGATTCTTCAAATTTCTGCATTGTAGTAAAGATAATGCCATTAGCTTCGCGACCGGATAAAAGTGATTTTAAATCCTCCCGGCTTTTGGCTTGTACAGGCGTTTGACGAAGAAATTGTCGGCATTTGGAGAACTGAGTATAAAGTTGGTCATCCAAATCATTGCGGTCGGTAATTACTATAATGGTAGGTTGGAACAGTTCTTCCTGTAAAAGGTGGGCATAGAATACCATTGACAGTGATTTTCCACTACCTTGCGTATGCCAGAATACACCGATTTTTCCATTTCCTTGTATGGCTTTTTGGGTACGTTCAATAGCTTTTTTTACAGCAAAATATTGATGATAGCCTGCCAGTATCTTTGCAGCCCCTAACTCATCTTTTGAGAAGCAAATGAAGTTCTTGATAATATCAATGAAGCGTTCTTTGATAAATATACCTTCAAAAAATACGTCATAGTCAATGAATTCTTCACTTTTATATATTCCATCTTTGGTTTTCCATTCCATATAACGATCTTCTTTGCTTGTGATTGTGCCAGCTTTTGAACATGCCATGTCACTCATAATGCAGAAAACATTATAAATGAATAGTGAGGGTATTTCTTTCATGTAATTGCGCAATTGGCGATAGGCCTCAGAAGCATCGGTTTCCTCTCGTGACGGAGATTTCAATTCAATAATAGTGAGCGGTAGACCATTAACGAAAATAATAATATCAGCACGTTTCTCTGAATGCTCAACGAAAGTCCACTGGTTGATTACTTGGAAGTCATTACGGTAGACATTGTTGAAGTCAATCAGATAAATTATATCGTTATGTTGTTTAACTCCGTCGTGATAAGATATCTCGATTCCGTGTTGAAGATAATCCATGAAAAGCTCGTTCTTTTGCACCAAACTACCAGTCTCAATATTCTTTAATTTAATTATGGCTTCATCAATGGCAGAGTGAGACTTTGTATGATTAATCTTTGCTAAGCTATTAACTAATTGCTCTTCATAAAAAGCAGTATAATAGTCTCTCGCAATGTCAGGACCATATAGATATTGATAACCTAAATTCTTATAAAGAGTAATTAGTGCTTTTTCGTAGTTATCTTCTGTAAATGACATAGTTATATTTGTTTATTCAGTGATTGCTTTATGATATCTATAGTTTGATTTAATAGACTGAGAGAGTCAAAGCTTATTTCGACATCTCCATTTCCCCAACGACCTATGTCTGTAACATTTCTGCAAATACCACATGGGTCATTCACTCCATCAAAATCCATATTTATAGTTAATCTTAATCTTGTTTTTTGGATAATGATGTCGACAAAATTCGTTCTATATTTATATGCTATATATAACTTCTTGAACTCTCGTTTTATACTTGGATTTAAGGCCATGATGGCTTCATCAAGTTTTGTATAAAGCATCTTGACGAAAACATTAGAAAAATCATAGTTATCTATACTGTATTTCGTTGTAGGCTCTTCTGATTGTTTGAGATAAGTAGAGATGATTTCCTGTGAAACTGCGGGAAACTTCCATATATCAATAGAATAATCGCAAAGTTGTTTGGTACGTTCTTCAATAGTATCAATATTCCAAATATTTTGTTCAACTACATACTTATTTAAGGTATGAGTCGCACTTTGTTTTAGAACTAAAAGTTTTTCAGAGAAGGGGCGGTCTCCCATTTCTGAATTATATTTAGTGAGAGTAAGATTTCCAAGGCGATGCAGGTAAGTCTTATGGTCTTCTTTCCAATTTTCACCTAAAGCACTAACCCAGTCCGGTTTTAGATTGTCATTCTGTGGCATTATGTGTTCAATGGTGAATCCAGTGAATGATATAGGTTCTTTGTTGTTGTAGTTCTCCAGTTTGACAAGAATATAATTGATGCTTCTCATTGTATATATATCTTTTATTTGGAGTTTCCGTTTAAATTCTTCATCGGTTGGAAAACGTTTGTAAGTTTCCAAAGAAAGGAATGCAACTTTAATTGAGTTTAAATAATCATCGATTTTAATATTGTTACGCATTGTAGCAAATGTTTTATTCAATGAGCTTGTTGGTATTTCGCAAACAGCACGTCGGACAACATAGGACTCTGTTAATCTCAGAATAGCAATAAAATCAGCTTTTGATATAACATTATTCTTATAATCGCCATACACTTTAAGAAGTAGTGGATATGCAACTTCCATTTTTACTATGCGGATGTCTATGAAGATAGCATGTAACTCTGGGTCAGAACAAGTATTTGCAGAAATTTCATTATAACATTGTGCATAAAAAAATAAATCTTCTGCCAGTTCTTTGGTATTATTGGATACGCCAGTGTTGATGCAATAAGATTTGAAACTGTCATACACTTGCTCTTTATTTGGAATAGAGGCTAATTTCATGGTAAGATAATCACGAAAGAACTTATCCATTAATTCGGAACGCTTTTCAATGGGGAAAGCATTTTCCATAGGCTGCCAATAATTTACATATATATCTTTCTGTTCATCGTTAGTCATACCCATAAGGATATAGTTACGTATGAGGTCTGATTCTGATAAATCCATACCTGTTGAGTTTAGACTTTCAAAGATAAGTTGTGGATCGTCACCTTCTTCGCGTTTCAATGTAATATTCACAATTTGAAGCTTTGCGATAGAATTGTATATTTGAGCTGGCGTTAGTTCATTTCCTGCAATTTTCTCTTTGAAGTAAATGTAATTATTGAGGATATTAGACTGCGTATCTTCATTAATCGGACATACATCTATAAGTTTAATAAGTACTTCACGATCATTGTCATTCAGAAGAAGTTTGTAACGGTCATAACCTTTTTGATGATCATTTTTTAAAAGATAATAAGTGAGAGTATCTTCATCAACTTCTTCACTTGATGCCTCTCTTAAATGATCACGTAAGGCTATCATTAGAATTGTTAATGTAGTGACTCGTTGTTGCCCATCAATTATTTGGTATCTGTGTATTCCCATCGGGACATTTACATCGGATATCGTAACAATAGAACCGACAAAATGGTGTCGCTTTGACTGTTTTTCCATATTGACGATATCTTTCCATAATCTGTCGCACTGTACATCTTTTAGCCAACTATATTTTCTCTGATAGACTGGTACTACAAATTGATATTTACCATTTAATAATTCGTATATACTTCCTTTTGAAATATCCATAATATTATTTTTTTTCCAGGTTATCTAAAAAACTAAAATATATTTCTTTATATGCTTGATAATCTTGCTTGTATAATGCTTCAGAAGCAGATAGAAGAACTCCCCCCAATTCTAATGGATTTTCATCATCAAATAACTCGTTGAATGATTGGCAATCTTCGTAATGAATACGAGAGTCTCTTTTTGATGCGTAATTTATATAGTAATGCATAATATAACCTCCAATAACGTCTGTTATTTTATATGCTAGAAGTGACAGAGTAGAATTTATTGGGATATGTTTAATATCTTGCCCGTGCGAGGCAAAACCAGAATTATTCCTAATTTCTGCCAGTTTTTGAGAAACTGAAGCTATCCTTCTCCCAAGCTCGATTAATTCTTCTTTATAAGGTTCATCTTGAGTTATTAAACATTCAATTGTTCTTTTTACTGTTGTATTAAATTTATCATATTCAGTATAGTTGATATCTTGATTAGTCAGAATGGTTTTACAGATACCTTCGATTAAACTTTTACATGTTTCAATACATAGTGCTGGATTCGAATCAACACTTACTTCGATCGTTGCAATATGGCTCTCAAAGCTGCTAAAGCTTGGAATTTTATTTATATGTTCTCGAATCCAATGCATTGTATTATGCTACTGATTTGATTAAATTATCATTTATACGGCGGTTAAGCTCGATTTTGTCATCAAGAGATTTAAGAATATTAACGATTTTATCTTGAACACCTCGTGAAGGTAACATAATCGGCATTGCTCCATAAGTCTTAGCATTGATATTTCCTCGCGTTCCACCTGTATCAAAAGAATGAACCCAATCATAATACAACTTTGAATGGGTGTAATACTTCAAAATACGAGGATTTACTTTTGTTTCATCTAAAGAGAATTTTATAAGGAATCCTGCATATACGAGTTCACCATCAGAACCGTCATAAAAATAGGAGCGCCCTATACTATTCCCTGTTCTTGCAAATACAATATCATTAGGCTTTAAAAGAAAGGCATCTACATTTTTCTCATCAACAGACATCATGCTAGACTTATTAAGTGTTCCATCATCATTAATGTCAGTTATTCTCAAATAAGTGCGTAAAGAAGGATTATATGGTACAGCTGATGCTGCTATTCCATAATTACCTCTACCTTTTGTTAGTTCCTCTAATGTATATGTTTTTATCTCTTCCATAAATAAATGAGAATTTAGCGGTTCATTTCATTTACTTTTAACTCTCCAGACATCAGTTGCGGCAACAACGAGTTTCTTAACGCTGCAAGATTCTGGTTTTCAAATTCAAGTGATTCTTGATAATCAAACACTGGTCTGACAATAGACTCAAATTCAGACAATAATGCTGTACTATTGGGTATCACAATAGGTTGCGCCTTCATTAAGCTGCCACTTGCTTCCTTGAATGTTGATCCTGTAGCTTGAGCTTCAATGACAACCGTGTTTTCTTTTAGATAAAGATATAAATACCCAGTGCCTGCAATTCGTGGTACTAATGACTTGAATCCTTGATTTGTACAAAGTTCATTTGAGGCAATTGAGATATAGCCAATTGGAGCCCTTGAGGAGAAAAGGACACTTCCTTTAGGAATCATTTTTGCACTACTATTTGAGTAACCGATTTTTGTAATATCGATTTCTCCATGAGAAGTAAACTTAGCCTGAGTATTTGATAGGTCTTTAGGTGTAATCCAAGCAATACCATTTTTACAATAATACTCAAGATTCACTTTTGATGGTGTTCCTCCTCCAATTACATCACAAACAGAATCAAGACGGTCAACACGCCATCCATCGGGAATCATTCCACGCTCTGATTCAACGAATTTACCGCCCTTGAACGGCTCGAAATCCACAAACCAAGACTTGAATAGCGCCTGTGCCTGCTGCTCTAAATTATCATTTATCCGGCGATTAAGCTCGATTTTAGAGTCGAGAGATTTGAGTAACGAAACTATTTGTCTTTGCGTTTTAATATTTTCAAAACATTTGATTTCGATTGGGTGTATATGGTTCCGATTTAATGTAGGAACTGCACTTCCTCCTCCAAATGAAGATAATGGTAACGTTTTTAGAAGATAATAAAGGTATTCAGGGTCATTGCCTTTAAAGTCATCTACATATAAAACTGTATTATGAGCCCAACATCTATCGTAGATATATGGGGTTCCCACATTTCCACTTCTACCTATAGTAATACAAGGATGAATTGAAGTTTCCTCGTTGTGATACCCTATTATCCCATTAGAACCAGCAACAGGTATCGTACCATCTTGCATTATAGATTTGGGTAAATCATGCCCACGTCTAAAATTTAAGATATCTCCCAACTTTTTTATTTTTATCTCTTCCATAAATGAGAATTTAGCGGTTCAAATTATTAATTTTAGTCATTAAAAAGTCCTTTATCTTTTAGACGTTTTAGTTCTTTGTCAAAATCTGACAAATATTCACGATCTTGTATGAGTTTAAATTTCTCATATTCACAGAAAGCTTTCGTTTGTGCTTCCTCATTAGATATTGTGCCGGAATGTTTTAGAACCTCATAGTCGCTTATTGCCAGGAAATTGCTTAATTTGTTTTTCCAATCATACATGGTCGTGATGAGCTGTTGCTCTGCTCTTAACTCTGCAAAATCAAGGAAAGCGGATGATAGACGTTCTAACTGTGATACCTCTTTGTCTGACAGATAGTTTTTGGCAACTATTGTATCTGACTTTTGTATTCTTCCATCAGGGGCTTTCTTCCACGTAGTCAACCCCATGTGGGGCATTTCAGCATCAGCACGATTGTAGATTAATTCTGCTGCTGTATGGTGGGTTACTGCCCAATGCATCATATTTTGTACCATTTTGAAAAACAGTTTGGTTATTTCTGATTTAGCATCGTAATCTGCACTACATTCAGCATATACATCTGTTATTTTCTGGTAATACCTGCGTTCGGAAGTGCGGATTTCACGGATACGTTGCAGTAAATCATCGAAATAATCTTTTCCGAAATGGCGGCCTTGTTTTAAGCGTTCGTCATCCATAGCAAAGCCTTTTACGATAAATTCCTTTAGAACTCCGGTAGCCCAAATTCTGAATTGAGTGGCTTGGTAACTATTTACCCGGTACCCTACAGCAATGATTGCATCAAGATTATAGAACATAGGAGAACGTTCAACTTCTCTTTCTCCTTCTTGCTGAACTATCTGAATTTTTCGGATAGTTGCTTCTTCTTGCAATTCTCCAGACTCGTATATTTGCCCTAAATGATAATTGATTGTCTTTACATCTACGCCAAAAAGAGCAGCCATTCGCTTTTGAGACATCCAGAAGGTTTCATTATTGAATATCACTTCTATTTTTACTTCTCCCTGACTTGTTTTATAGAATAAGATATTGGAAGATAGATTATTGGAGGTTAGCTCAAATAAACTTGTCTGATTTTTGAAAAAGATACGCGCTTGTTGTACTAATGCTTTCTTGGAGTCTGCATTTTCAGCAATGATAAGACAAGCCATTCTTGACAAATGGAAATTTTCTACATTTCTGTATGCTCCGGAACCAAGTTTAACCATTTCTACAGTAAGGTGAAAATGGTCGTTTATATCCATTCCTTTTGCTTGAGCAATCGCGATAGCTTTTTTTACTACAGAAGTAAATCTGTAATAGGTCGTATAACCCATAGCTCCACATAAATCACGCGAAGTCCAATATTCCTTTCCATCTTGATTGTACTTTTTTATTAGCTCAAGTTGGGGTTGCATTTCAGGTATCTTATTCTCTTCCATATGTGTTAACTATTTAAATCATTAACTTTTAATTCACCAGACATGAGTTTTGGCAATAATACGTCACGAATCATTGATAATCGCATATTTTGAAGGGAATTGTTTTTAATTGTTTTTAATGCAATTTCAGCATGGTTAGTGAATGATTCAAGCTTTTCACGTGGAATGACAGGAATTCTGTATTTGCCGATTGTATCTCCTGAAACCCTTTGACGTCCACTACTTCCGTTCATATTTTTAACAGCATAGTCTACAAAATCATGATTACGAGCTAAAAAATAGAAGAATGCTGAAGAATAATTGCTTTTAGCTGAGATCACTATATACTCTGTGGATCCATATGCGATTTCATTCTTATCAAGGAAATTGATGAAAGCAGTCTTTCCATTTTCAAGGCAAGGAGTAATCCGAGCTATCAAAGTGTCTCCATTACAGAACTTCATACCACCATTGTATTCTTTTTCTATCCATCCATTAGGAAAACTGCCTGTAGTTGGAATATTTGCCATTTCAATGCACTTTGCAGATGTACCTTTACTTAAATTTCGCTTAGGGTTAATTTCTGCAATTTCGTGAATTAATACAGTTGTACTATCTGTATATCTGTCAAGTAGTTCATTGAGCCAGGCCTGTGCCTGCTGCTCTAAATTATCATTTATCGGCATGTTTTTATGTGGTAAATGACACCTGCTATAATATGTAATATGATTTACATTCATTAATTGATATATTTGCGATGTGATAGTTTTACATTATTTTGGCTAACCATTGCATAATGCATAGTTGTATCTATTTTTACGTGTCCGAGTAATTTTTGCACTTGTTCTACCGGCATTCCTTTGTCAATTGCCATTGTAGCTAATGTACGTCGAAATTTGTGTGGATGTACACGGACAATCTTGGCTTGACGCCCAATTTTGCGTAATCGAGTTTCAACTCCTGATATCTGTAGACGGTTGTGTGGTTTGGCTAAAGAAACAAATAGTGCCTTGTTCCGGTCTTTTCTGGTACTAAGGTACTGTTGTAAATGTATTTTGGCTCGTGCATTAAAATACACTATTCGCTCTTTATTTCCCTTGCCAAAAACAATACATTCGCGTTCATTGAAGTTGATATCTTCACGGTCTAACTTTACTAATTCACCAACACGCATACCGGTAGATGCTAAAAGATCAATCATAGCGAGATCACGGATTTTAATGCAATTGTCACGAAGGTGTTCAATATTCTCATCGGTCAATATTTCCTTGACTTGTGTACCGGTTTTTACTTTATGAATTCTACGAATCGGACTTTTGATAATATAATCTTCTTCTTCAAGCCAAGCAAAAAATGAGGAGAAGATACGTCGAATATTGTCAATTGTTACTTTACTTGACTTATTCTTGCGCTGAAATACTGCTAAATAGGCGCGGATATCTTCTGTAGAGTAATCTACTACCTTTTTTGGCATCTTTTTTAAGAGTTGTTTAATTGTAGAACTGTAATATTTAATTGTGGGAGTTGTGCATCCTTCAACTTGTTTAGCCGACAAAAAGATTTCAAGTAGTCGGTCGTTGGTTGCAGTGTCTTCGTGCATCTTTTCACCATCTTTCATAATGGTATATTTACTTACTATTTGAAGCAGAACACCATTTAATTGAACCAATTGTTCTATACTTAAAACATCTGTCATTGCATTGCTGATCTCTTGAATTAATTTCTCTTTCATACTCTTCAATTATTAGATTAAATAATTGAAGAAATATAGTACTATTTATTTAATTGTAAATCCTATACTGCCTAATTGTTTTCGAATTTCTTCTTCCAAGTCATGAGATTGGGCAAACAAGTCAGATAACTCAGAGGTGAGCCGCTCCATTTTTTCTTGGAAAGGTTCACCGTCATCTTCTACTTCTGCAATTCCGACATATCGTCCCGGAGTAAGGATATAATCCTGTTTTACTACATCTTCAAGTGTGGCAATGGCACAAAACCCCTTCTCATTATCTAATGTTCCCTCATTAAAGGCATGAAATGTATCGGCTATTTTTTGAATATCTCCTTTTTCTCCTTCTTCTGAATCAGAAAGTTCGCGAAGTTTGCGCGTAACCATTGTTCCCATGTTACGGGCATCTACAAATAGGATTTTTCCTGTTTGTTTCTTAGCCCTATTTAAGAACCATAAAGAAACAGGAATTCCTGTCGTATAAAAAAGCTGTGAAGGTAATGCGACAATGCCCTCTACGAGATCGGCTTTTATAATATTCTCACGAATTTTTCCTTCACCTCCACTCTGTGAAGACAGAGAACCATTAGCAAGCACCATACCTATACGTCCTTTGGGAGAGAGATGATGTATCATGTGTTGTAGCCATGCAAAGTTAGCATTACCTGCTGGCGGAATGCCAAATTTCCAACGTACATCGTCTTGTAGTTTATCTACTCCCCAATCGCTTAAGTTGAATGGTGGATTTGCTAAAATATAATCAGCTTTTAGAGTTGGGTGTTGGTCATCAAAGAAAGTATCGGCATTAAATTTGCCAAGGTCTGCTTCTATACCGCGGATGGCTAAATTCATCTGAGCCATTTTCCATGTAGTAGGATTGCTGTCTTGACCAAATACAGAAATATTGTTGATGTTACCTTGATGGCGTTCAATAAACTTTGCTGATTGAACGAACATGCCACCAGAACCACAGGCAGGGTCATAAACACGTCCACTATAAGGTTGAAGAACTTCTACCAAAGTGCGAACAATGCAAGCTGGCGTGTAAAACTCACCTGCAAGTTTTCCTTCTGCTTCGGCAAATTTAGAAAGACAGTATTCATAAGCGCGTCCGAGTATGTCCTTTGTGTCTCCATGTTCCCTCATTTGAATGTTGGTGAATAAATCAACGACGTCTCCTAAACGACGTTTGTCTAACTCTGGCCGTGCGAAATTTTTAGGAAGAATGCCTTTTAGGCGAGTGTTTTCTTTTTCAATTAATCGCATTGCATTATCAATTACAGTGCCAATCTCAGGTGCATGAGCCGCTTTTGCAATCATAGACCAACGTGCCTCTTGGGGTACAAAGAATATATTTTCTGAAGTGTATTCATCTTTATCTTCTTCAAAACCATCTCCCTCATCAATGAGCGCTTGATATTTTGCTTCAAATCTATCAGATATATATTTGAGGAAGATAAGCCCTAAGACTACAGATTTATATTCTGAAGCATCCATATTACCTCTTAATAAATCAGCCGCTTTCCAAATATCTTTCTCAAATCCTATTTCTGCTGTATTAGTTTTAGCCATAATTAATGTGTTTCCTTTTTTATTATGATAGATTTATTCTGTACAACTTACTTGTGTACATAATGCTACAAAGTTAAGAAAAAGAATTTACTATATGAAGGAAGAAAAAGAATTTATCTGTTTTCAATAGATATAGTTTATCTTATTGCATCCTCACTATGTAATACTCTGTTCTCCTCCTTTTTTCTTTAACCTATGATCTAACACAGCAATGAATTTTTTCTTTTCGGAGATGTTTTTAATATGTTCGCATCTGTCATATTCTGTATTATACAACAAAGGCTTGCTGCTCTATTTTCTTTCCACCTTCTTCACCCATTGGAAATAGCTTTTCAGCAGCGTTTCTTCCGGTATAAGTTCCGTCATCCCGTGCTCTTCCAGATACAGCTCTGTGCCCCTTGTGAACATCATCCCGTTTTTAAACTTGTTCCTGCGCAGGAAGCGGTAATAATCCATTCTCATTTCATAGTTGATTTCCTGTTCCAGAATCTTCACGGCCTCCTCTCCCAGATAATTATAAGTCCTTGGGTCTTTCCCCACGCTGGGGCAGGGCAGAGAGAGGGTGACATTCCCCCGGTCCCGCCACGACACACCCTTTGGGCGGGGAGTGGTGAGCTGTAGCAGGCAACTGTAAAGGTTCTGATTTTTGGTGAAACGGATGGCACCTTCCACTGTGCAGTGCGCGTATGCGCTTTGCAGGTAAGCCGCGAGATAGGGCTTCATCTGAATGGTAACTGTAATCATTTTGTATATTGTTTTGAAGTGAAAAATATTTCCATACGTTTGTGTCCCTGTGGCGGGGATCGTCCCTCGGAGCAGTGGAAGAAGGCAGATGTGTTACTCCGGCAAACGATGGAAAATCCCATGATTACGATATGTCGATGTTGCTCTACGACCTGCGGGTCGTTTCTCTACGAGGAAGGGTGCCTTGCCCGTAGAGGAACGGATGGTTCCTCTACGGGTCAAAGCACCCGCCTCTGACCTTTGGTGCAAATATCTGTCAAATTAACATCTCAGGCAAAATAGGAATGCAGTGGTTAAAGATAGTATTGTAACGAAACATTTGTCTTTGACTCCTGTTTGTGACGTAGTATATGCGCGTGCGACAACGTGCGAAAAAATGAATGAATATGAAAACAGTCTATTTAAACAAATTTATGAGTTCGGTGGTCACTGAACTTGAAATGAACGGGCAGTACGGCACCGCTCATGTATGCGGCAGCGTGCTGCGGTCGGTGATGGCTTTCGGTGGCGAGGGGCTGCCCGTGTCCGGCATCACGCCCTTGTGGCTGAAGGCGTATGAGGGTTACCTGCTCCATAAGGGCGGGAAGGGGCTGGCGTGGAATACCGTCTCCACCTATATGCGTATGCTCCAGGCAGTTTATAACCGGGTGGTAGCCCGTAAACTGGCGGCTTTCATCCCCCACCAGTTCCGTGACGTGTTCACCGGGCGCAAGGCGGACCACCGGCGTGTGCTGGAACGGGACGATATGCAGAAGTTACTGGTGGAAAGGGATCCTGACATCACTTCCCCCGGCATGGCATGGGCACGCGCGTGCCTGGAACTGATGTTCCGTTTCCACGGCATGCCCTTTGTGGATCTTGCCCACTTGCGGAAGTCCGATCTGAAGGATGGCTATCTGACCTTGCGCCGCCGGAAGACGGGTATGCCGCTATCCGCCCGTGTGGACGGCCGTGCCATGCAATTGCTGGAACGCTACCGGAACCGGGACGACACTTCGCCCTACCTGCTTTGTTTCCTGGACGGGAACCTGGAGGGGATGGCCGCTTACAGGGATTACCAACGGATATTGCGCCTGCTTAACAGCAGACTGCGTGCGCTTGCCCTGTGGAAAAAGGTACAGTGTAAGGTGAGTTCGTACAGTGCACGGCATACATGGGCTACGGTAGGCAGGTATTGCCACATTCCCATCGAGGTCATTTCCGAAGGGTTGGGACACGCTTCCGTAACCACCACTGAAGGATATATGAAAGGGTTCGGAAATAGCCGGATGGATCGGGCGAATAAGGTTATAATGAATTACATATTTAAGGGGCGATCTAATACGGTGTATGAGTGGTAATTCGTTGATATGTAGTGTAATGTGAATAAATTACCTTGTAGGTAACGGAGATGTGATTATGGCGCAAAAGTAGATAATATATTTCTAACTCCCAAGAGAAAGATGTTTTATTTGCCTGTTTACATGGATTAATTAACCGACGATTTATATTAGGAAACAAATACTACAGGTTCTACAAGTTTCTTTTTCAGCATACGGGATGGAAAGGGGTTTTCTCGACCTACCCGTGTAAATCCGTATATAAATTCCCTTACCCGTTTCCTAAATTCGAAGACGGGAAAAGGATATTGTACGCCATGAACTGTATGTACGTATAAATTCTTGTATGTATAAGACTTTTATGAGCCTTGTTTCTTATCGTATCTGTGTGTATCCGTTACCTACAAGGTAATGCCGGTGTATATGATAGATAAAACCCAACAAATATCATGATAACACCCATGACACAAGCTGCCATTGCAGTACTCAACGACATCTATGCGGGAGGCGACACAGCCCGTACGGACGCCTGCCGGCTTACGGATCAAGACCTGGATGTCCTGCTGTCGAAGCTTCTAAGAGCCGGACTTATCAAATTGTCCGACCGGGGAGAACCCCGTAATATACGGTCGTACAGTCCCGCGCGTGAATCCTCCGATGTCTCCCTTCTCGACATCCTCGAAGCCACTGGCGAGCATTTGAACTGCAACCATCCCACTACTGAAGAGTTCCACATGCGCTACGGTAAAGCCGCGCAGAAACTCGGCATAGTAAACTATATCACGCGTGAATATCTAAAGGGAATCAAGCTGTTTGAGTTGTAAACGTAATCCGGAGAATCCTTTGAAAAGCATCGCTTACATACTGCCCTTGTTCCTGCTGCTGTCCTGCCTTGCAGACCTGCGTTCCCAGACCCTTGCCGTGAAGAGCGACCTGCTGACCGGAGCGCTTTCCTCGCCCAACCTTTCCGTGGAGGTCAAACTCTCCGAGCGGTTCACGCTGGAAGCGGGTTTTCACTACAACCCTTTTCCGGCGGGTGGTGACAAGCGCTGGAAACACTGGTTCGTACAGCCTGAACTTCGTTACTGGATGTGCCAGCCCTTCGGCGGCCACTTCTTCGGCGCGCACCTGATGTACGGGGTATATAACGTAGGCGGCCTGAAACTCCCGCTTGGACTCTTCAAGGGCATCCGCTCTTCAAGATACGAGGGTGACTTTCTGGGGCTTGGCGTATCATACGGCTACCACTTCATCCTTTCACCCCGTTGGAGCATTGAGACAAGCCTCGGTGTCGGATTCTTGCACTCAAGCTATGAACGTTACCGCTGCCTACATTGCGGCGAGCAGACCGGTGGCGGTCATAAAAACTTCATGGCTCCGACCCGTGCCTCGGTATCGCTGGTATACCTGATAAATTGAGAGTTGGGAATTGAGAACTGGAAGATGAAAATTGAAAGCGGTTTATAATTAGTAATTTGTAATTGAACATAGAGCATGAAAAACTTAATCCGTATTCCTCTTACATTGGCACTTCTGTCCGCCATATGCAGCTTCTGCCCCGGGCAGGAGTTCTACCGGGGAGAACTGTTTGTCACCGGACAGCATTTCTCGCTGGCTGACGGACACCTGAACGTGGAACTTTCCGTAGACTTCGAAAGCCTGCAAATGCCTTCTGACGAATCCCTGACCGTGACTCCCGTGCTTAAAAGCGGTGAATACGAACAGGAACTTCCCTCCGTCCTCATCAACGGTGCGGAGAAACAGAAAGTGTATCAGCGTACACAGGCATTGTCCGCGGGCAAACGTAACGGCAAGGCGCGTACGTCGCCCATTCCGGTAGTTGTAATCCGTGACGACGCTGCGGTCTCCCGCGCGTTTACCTATAAGGTTTCTATCCCTTACGAGCCGTGGATGGAACAGGCCGTCCTCCTGCTTCGCTCTCAGGAATGTGCCTGCCACGGGCGGAAAGGGGATATTTACGAGGATAAGATAGCGGACGGCCTCCGCCTGCCGAAACAGAGGACCTCCCCGTGGGATGCGGATACCGACGCCGGTTTCCTTTCATTGGTGAATTTCATCCGGCCCGCACCGGACAAGGACACGCTGCACTGCATCACAGGGTCTATCCCGTACTTTGAACGGGAGGAAGACCGGGAAGATGGTAAGCAACTTGGCGAACTCTCCGAGGAAAAGCAGAATTTCGAGATTTACTACCGTCTTCGTGACGCTCTTCGTGATGTACGTCAGGAAACGGGCACGGAACTGGCTAAAGTCCGCGTAACGGGCTATGGCGCGCCCGTGGGTAACCTGAAGAAGAACGAGACCAACGCCCTGATACGTGCTCTTAAACTGAAGGAATACCTGCGTGAAAACCGTCTGTCGGGCAAAGCCCTGCTGGAAGTGGACTGGATTCCTGAAGACTGGGACTCGATTACCAGCCTGGTTCGGGGAAGCGATATGATGCTGAAAGATGCCACCCTCGACCTTATTGATAATGTGGAGATCGCCAAAGGTCGCGAACGTATGCTGATGTCTCTTGCTGATGGCAAGCCTTACAGGTATCTCTCGGAGAAGATATTCCCGGCGGTGATGCGCGTGGACTACCGGATAGAATACACGCGTAAGCCTCTGGATGCTGCCGAAAGCCTCCAGCTGCTGCGCAGTGGAAATCAGCGCGCCCTGCGCCTGAATGAGTTTTTTGCCATAGCCGGCAGTTATCCGGCAGGTTCCACCGAATACAATGACGTCCTTGACCTTGCTGCCCGACTTTTCCCGGACAGTCCGGAAGCCAACATCAATGCCGCTGCGGTTGCCTTGAGTAAAAAGGAACTGTCTAGGGCGCGCGGGTATCTGGAACGTTTCGCCACCCTTCCGATAGCTTATAACAATATGGGCATCCTCTGCCTGCTCGAAGGCAACCGTGACAAGGCGGAGATATATCTTACGATGGCCGCCGCGGCCGGTGTGGAACAGGCGGTTAAGGCGTTGGAGAAATTAAAAGCAGAGAATTAAGAGATGGGTAATACAAAATAACCATAAACGGTATAATATATGAAAACGAGTAACTACCTATGGGCGATGCTGGCAACGGCCACCCTTTCACTGTCCGCATGCGGCAGCGATGAAAACGAGAATGTAATTCAGCCGAAGGAAAAGACTGCGAAACTTGAACTGACCTTGGTGGGTACCCCTGCTGACAGCCGCGCTACGGGGACTTTGCCTACCACGGATGAATCCCAGATCAACCGCCTGACGGTGGCTGTATTCACCGGAGCATCGGGCAACCCTGTCAATGCCCTGCGGGAATTCACGGGCGATGACATCAAGGCTGCAACAGGTGGTACCGGCAAGAAGATTACGATGCTTTGCGAACCCGGCAACGGACAGACCATTTACGTGGTGGCCAATGCCTCTACAGGACTTTTTGCGGGAGTTACCAACCTTGCCGGTTTCAAAGCCAAGCTGATGCTACTTTCGGAAACCACCAAGGCTGCGGGAGCCGGTGCGGCAACGGATACGCAAAAGGCCAACAACCTCCCGATGCTGGGAAGTACCACCGGAAAGGATTTCACGGCGGGAACGGAAACCGAGGCGAACATAGCCCTGTCCCGTCTTGTGGCGAGGGTATCTATCAGCAGCGTCAAGACGGCTTTCGATCCGGTGGGACGGTTCAAGGACGCGACGTTCAAGGTGGATGCGATTTACCTGAAGAATGTCGACAGTTCCGTCAATGCGGACAAGACAGGCGGTGCCCCCATTAACGGGGGACATGAGGGTGCAGTCGTTACCCAATACCTGTACGAGGCGGTGACCGGCCATACAGCCAATGCAGAGCTTACTACCCCGTACTACTTCTACACATTTCCGAATGTTGACTCAAGTAAGCCGACTAAACTTATCATTAAAGGATTGTTTGATGCGGATGGGAGCGGTTCTACCAGTGCTCCCATAGCCCGTTATTATCCTATTACTATTAACAAGAAACAGGCGAACACCACCATTTCAGGAGGAGCGGGTACGGACAAAGGCAGTATAGCTGCTAATACCCGTTACGTGCTTACCGCTGTCATCAAGGGTGAAGGCGCCCCCGACGATAACACGGATATAGACCCCGCCACCCTGCAACTCACGGTCACTGTTGCTGATTGGGCACTCACCATCAGTCAAAATGTAACTTTCGAGTGATAATTTATACGAGACTGACATTATAAACCAATCCGTAGCAGCTATGCGAGTATCCGGAATCTCCCCTGTCTTTCTGTTCCTTCTTTTTCTCCTCTGCTGTACCTCGTGCGTGCGTGAGGATATGGAAGGTTGTGCCCGTTACGAACTGCATGTCCGCGCGGTGGATGCTGACGGGAACGATCTCACCGGAAGCGGGGCCTTGCAGAAATCGGATATCTACCTCTTTAATGAGCAGGGGTTCGTCAGGATGATTCCCTCCGATGGCTTCTCGGACTTTTATTTTGGAGAGGACAAAGGCGAACGTCTCACGCTGGTAGCCTGGGGAAATCTGAAAGAAGATACCCTGATTACTACGGAGATAGCGCCAGACACACCCTTGAAGGAGGCAAAACTTCAACTTAGGCAGCATGCTCACGGCACGCATATTCCGCTCACGGACTTGTTTTATTGCCGCAGGGAAATAGGTGAGGCGGAGACCCGGAGTGTGGAAGGAACGGATATTACGGTTGTAATGGAACGTATGGTGGCGGGTCTCAGCATACGCACGCGTTATCTTTCCGAACGTTATCCTTACAAGGGTGAAGCGTACCGCTTCATAGTGCACTGCACCAGTACGGAAATGGATTTCACGGGTGAGGCTGCCGGGAGCGGGGCCGGATATGAACCGGCTTCCGTTACCGACGCTAAAGGGGATGTCTATGCGCCGCCTTTCCATATCTTCCCTACCGGAGAGGGGAGGCCGTTGGAAATTGACATCTGCCGGAAAGGGGAGAAATTGTTGACTATCACCGAAGACAATGAATTCCGCCCTTTGTATGCTCCTGTGGGCAAACAGACCAATATAGATATTGACTTCCGCTATGCGGAGGTTCAGGTCGTTGCGAGTGTGGTTCCCTGGGGTACGGTCAGTCAGGATGTGGAAATGTAAGCAAGAATACAATGATCAGGTTATTTGAATACAGAGTATACCGTAGGCAGGAAGAGCCTGTTCCATTCTGCTGGAAAGTGCTTTTCGTGCTGTTCATGCTGGGCACGCTACTGGCGATGGCGGCCGTGTGCAGTTCCTGCCAACCGGAAGAGGATATGGAGGCTATAGGTGTGGAGGAAGACCAGCCTGCTACCATCCGGCTGGAAGTGCAGGGTGAGGAACTGGTGAATATCGCTACCCGTGATATTAATGAGAGTGTGGTCAGTAATCTTCATATTCTGGTGTATAACAGTTCGGGAGAACTGATCGGTCAGAAATATCAGACGGGTAGTTCTACGGTTACCATGAATACCCGTAGTGCTACCGGATGTACCATCTATGCCGTTGCTAATACGGGTAAGGCTGACTTGTTCAAGGGATATGCCATACATAAGGAGTCATATCTGAAAAGTATGGTATATAGTCTTACCAATTGGGACGACCTGGGTAAAGGTACTAATTTGCTAATGACCGGAAGCATGAAGAGTGTGAATATCAGGGCGGGAGCGCAGACTTTATCAACACGACTGGTATTGACCCGCATGGTTGCACGAGTTGAGTTGAAAATCAAGGTGAAAGAAAGCAGTGGGATTACCATTACGGATTATTCCGTAAAGAATACCCCTTCACTTTCCTATTATATTGCCCGCGCATCGGAAGATGCCGTTCAGACTGCTACTGCCGCACATTGGAAAGAAAGCGGTGTTATCACTACGTCCGGAGCAACTTCGGTGAACAAGACTTTTTATATGTTTGAGAACCGTAGGGGGACTAAATCCATTTCCGCCCAGAAGGATAAAACGACTGCCAATGCACCTGCCAAAGCTACTTACGTAGTCATTCATGGATTGGTGGGTGCTGTAACCGTGACGTGGACCGTGTATCTTGGCGAGAACAATACGAGTGACTTTAATATCAAACGGAATGGTAATTATAGGTATGACATTACTTTGAATGACGTTGCGGCAACAGATACAAGGGTTGTTGTCGATTTTGCGGGGACAGAAGATTTGAGTAGTGCAGGTACGGCAAATTGTTATCTTGCTAAAAAGGTAAACACATGGTATAAGTTTAAAGCTACGGTGAGAGGAAATGGAGCTGCCACCGCAGCACTGATTTCTCCAACCGGAAGTGCTTTGGCGGCTAATGCTGCAATCAGCCCTGCAAGTACAGAGCTCGTTTGGGAAACGAATGGCCATGGGAAAATCATTCAAGGAGTGATTTTAAAAGACGGATATGTCTATTTCAAAACCGGTCCGACAGCTGAAGGGAATGCGGTGATTGCAGTAAAAGACAGAAGTGGCAACGTATTGTGGAGCTGGCATATCTGGAAAACTCATTTTAATTTGGCGGAAATGCCTACACAAACGTATAAGACGAATCCAAGAATAATGAATCCTTTTCTCTATTACAATAGTTTGACTTCCCGTAATTTGATTATGATGGATCGTGATATAGGTGCGGCGGATAATACTGCTTCTAATGCAGATGCTGTTGCGAAAACATTTGGTCTTTATTATCAATTTGGTCGTAAAGATCCATTTCCTCCTCTTAAGGATAAAGCTGGGAACATAGAAATATATGACACAAACGGGACATGTATTGGTACTGACGAGATTATTGGCAATTGCGTAAAGAATAATGAAATACCATCATATAGTGTAATGACAACTATGATAAATTATACAATCAATCATCCATTGACCTTTGTTACATATACGGATGGAACTGGAAACTGGATATATGGTGCTCTATTAACAACATCGGTATGTGAGGCTTCCGATAAGTTATGGGGGAGTGACTTTAATAGTGCTACAACAACGCTACTATTTGACACTAAATTCACAGGTAAGACAATTTATGATCCCTGTCCTT
This sequence comes from Bacteroides sp. MSB163, assembly GCF_036416795.1. Taxonomy (NCBI): domain Bacteria; kingdom Pseudomonadati; phylum Bacteroidota; class Bacteroidia; order Bacteroidales; family Bacteroidaceae; genus Bacteroides; species Bacteroides maternus. The sequence continues at coordinate 3,623,806 of NZ_CP143867.1, forward strand.
TGGGTTGGTGTGTTCCCCCTCAGGATACTTGGACTAATTTCACAACTACAATCTCAGAGAGTGCCACCAGCGATTATTCTACAGAAGATGCCTCTTTTTACAACTCTCCAACAGAGGATAAGAAGAATTGGAGTGTTGTGCCTCAAAATGGTTTTAAGAGTGCTCCGGTTTTCGGCCGCCGTTTTTATATATCCGGAACTTCAGGAGCATTAGCTTTCTATCCGGCTGCTGGCTATCGATATGGTTTGGATGGAAAACTATACAATGTTGGTTATTTCTGTTCAGCATGGTCATCAGCTCCTACACGAGCTAATTCATTGCCTCACAGCACTTTTTTTCTATCAAATAATGAAGCTGTATTGCCTGTTAACTTTGTTGGCAGGGCGAGCGCATTTCCTGTGCGTTGTGTCAAAAAAACATCTTTATAAGTAAATACGTTCAAGCGGATGACTATAAAGATGTGGATAGGAATGTGGCTTTTGTATACTTTAATAAACATAGCCTTATTATAGATAAGTAATTATCTAATTCAAAAGGACTATGCATCACGCACTGTCCTTTTCTTATTAGAACTTTAAACACCCGAATATCTTACCAATTTGGTTTTCGTCATTACCTGTCTAGCCATGCTCCTACCTTCTCTTTAAAGAAGAAAGTATAGAGGAATGCTCCTATCCAGCTTGTAAGGACTACCAGCAGGATTGCCATAAGTTTTTTTTCTTTCGGTATTCTCAGGCAACCTATTTCCCAGGCGCATCTTATAGTCAGAACTATTCCAACGACCCAAATAGCAAGAATATTCATACCTGTATAAATTAAATGAGAGATAGTAAATCGAGATATAAAGGTTTATATGACAGTCTTAATCAAGCTGCTTTTTTACTTCATCTTTAGCTTTATTATAATCCTTTTTTACTTCTTTTTTTACCTTTTCCGTACCTTGTTGCACGTCTTTCTTGGTTTCTTTCCAGGCATCTTTGACTTTGTCGGCACCATCCTCTATTTTGTTAGAGGCCTTGTCTAATGCGTCATTTACGTTTTCTTTTGCATTTTCAATCTGCTGTTCTGTCCGGTTCTGTTCTTTTTTGTCCCGACAGGATGGCGCGGACAGTGCAAATAAAATTGTTAGTGTGATAAACATTATCTTTTTCATATAGTTCTCTATTTTTGCTTGTTATACAATATGCTTTAGGATTTCCGGTGGAGAAACCAGTTCTCCACCGGGATGAAGATTTAGACTTCATACTGTCGGAAGATCAAGTTATTTCTTCTCCGATTTTTTGTTTGAAGCAGCAGGCTTACTTTCTTTAGCTTTGCTTTGGGTACACTTTTTGCTACCCTTTGCTTCCATCTGTTTTTTTTCGTTCTTTGTTGTCATAAAATTTAGTTTTTAAGTTAAACAATAGTAGAACCGGAAGTCTTATTTGTTTCCGTTCTTAGCATTTCCATATTCACACCAACGCATTTCTCCTTTAGGGATATGGGAGAGTATCTCGCTGCTCCGTTCCTTGGCTAGTTTTTCATCTGTTTGGCGTACTTCCTTTTCCGTACGTTTGGTGCCTTCAGGTTTACGTTGGAGTAATCCGTCGGTACTTCTGACTTCCTCCAGTGGATTCTCAATATATTGCCATTCTTCTTTGAGCCTCGTACTTTTGCCTTCGTTCCATGGTCCGCGGGTTTCCTTTCCTTTGGAATCATTAAAATAAAGGTTGCTGTATCGGGGGGATGTTTGGAATACTCCCGGAGGAAAGTTAGGCTGAATAGTTTCCAGAGCGGCCTCAAACTGTTGAAAATGGGTCACTTCGCGAGTCATAAGGAACGTGAGCGTTTCTTTTACAAGTGGGTCATCCGTAAGTGGGATAAGGTTTTCGTAACCTATTTTGGCACGTGCTTCACCCGCCATGTTGGAACGCAGGTCCACTGTCAGGTCAGCATTGGCCGATACATAGGTGGCACACCATGGGTTCCCGTTGCTATCGGTCAGTACGGGACTGCCGGGAGCTGTTACCAGAAAGGCAGGATTGGTGAAGGCTTGGTGGATAAGATCCTCTTTGCCTGCTTTTCCTTCCATCATGGTACGCAGAGGAGTATCTTCCAACACATCCTTCATTTCTCCGTTTACTGGTCCGAGGAGCATCTGGATGGTTGCACCTACGATTTCAAGATGACCGAACTCCTCAGTGGCAATATCCATGAGCATGTCATATTTGTCAGGGTAGGGGTTATGGCAACTGAATGCCTGTACAAAATACTGTAGAGCGGATTTCAACTCACCGTTGGCCCCTCCGAATGCCTCAAGCATCACACGAGCAAAACGAGGATCCGGCTGTGATACACGGGCATTGAACTGAAGATCTTTTACATGGTAAAACATAACAGATTCATTTTTAAGTTAATAATTCAGGTTAATTTTAGATGTACATCTGTATATTAAAGATAGGAATATCCTTGCCGGGCCGTATATACAGACCGGAAGAGGTTTGTCCAATCAAGTCAAGAGGGTAAAGTTGTCGGTAGAGATATAAATGAGAAAGGATCGGAGAAAATAAATTTTATTCCTCCAGTTTGTCCAGTTCAGACATATATTTCTTTATATAATGACAATTTCCGTCGCATATCCTTTTCCGCACTCCCACGGAAAGGGAAGAGTCCATACATTTGTTTCCGAACAGACAGCTGCACCTGAGTCTATACGCTTCCAAGCTTTTATTCCTCTCATCCGTACGGCCCTCTGTATAGGCGGACAGGCATAGCGTGTACAATTCTTCATAACTCTTTTCCCGCAGGGATGCGGGAGTATATTGGCATTTATTGTTCCATTTCATATTCATTAATCATTAATTCAGGTGAAATGGATCGGGAAGCATTGAAAATACATCCCGTAATTTTAGTTGCTTGTTATAGTAGCCTATTTTTTGGCTTCTAAAGCAGCTGCATGGACTTTACTTTTCAGGGTGTCAGCCTTTTCGGCAACGTCAAAGGTCGCATCTGCAACCTTATCGGCGGTTTTGGTCCCTGCATCCAGTGCTTTGTCTCTCACGGTTTCTGCAAGGCTTTCAGCACGATCGGCAATCTTTGCCATGGCATTGTGAATTTTCTTTTTTAGCATCTTGGCTTTTGCCGTACGTGAAAAACGTTGAGCAAGTGCTCCGATAGCCGAACCTATTGCCAGCCCAATCAAAAAGTTAGATTTACTAGTTTCCATAATTAAAAAGGGTTTAGGTTAATAAAAAATTAAATATCAGTTCTTCTGGGATGACGAAAGAAGGATATGATCCACAATAATAGAACTGCACCGATAACAGAGGTGAAAAGGCTACCCAGAAGGCCTGTGGTAGTAATTCCCAACAAGCCGAATACCCAGCCACCCAATACGCCACCTACAATACCTACGAGTAGGTTAATGAGAAGTCCGAAACCGCCTCCTCTCATAATCTTGCCGGCTATGAGTCCGGCAACGATTCCAATGATAATGTACCAAATAAAATACATAATATTAAGTTTTAGTTAAAATAATACTGTTGGAACAGATGGCTTGAGGAATCATATTAGACGGAAAACCATCGGTTCCGTTTTGAAAAAAAAACATGCTGTGTAAGAAAATGGTTTGGGTGTAAAAAAGGATTTAACAACAATTTTCATTTTAATAATAGGCTGGCTGGCCATATTAGTACTGTTTATATGTTTATCCTCTGTAGTGTTTTATTGCCAGGTAACTATGTCATGCAGTCAATATTTCAAACTTGTAATAGATAAAAGTTGTGGCTTAATATTTTGATAATAAATGATATAACTCCATATGTCGTTCTTTCTGATGGCCGTTGGCTGAAGATGTATAACAACCGAAGATGCCTTGATACTATGGTATTGAATTCTCTCAGAGTTGTTTATAAGTAAACATAATCCTTCTTTCATCGTTATAATCTACACATATAAAATTTATGATATGAAAGGATTATTGTTAATTGGAATTTTTATGTTTTGCCCCGTTTCCATCTTATGGGGACAGGATAGGATAAAGCAATACGCAGGGACAGCCATGCCGTATCCTGTTGTGAAAGACTCGTTTGGCTTTTTTCAGGATAGTATGGTTCCGTTTTATATTAATCATCTGGGAAGACATGGAGCGCGTTTTCCAACTTCAGGAAAGGCTTTGAATAGAGTGAAGGAGATTTTGGAATTGGCTCAGCGAGAAAATAGGCTAACATCAGGAGGGGTAACCTTGCTTTCTACAATACAGAATCTATCGGAAACTTTTGACGGACAATGGGGGAAGTTATCAGTGGTGGGAGAGGAGGAACAACGGGGTATTGCCAGACGTATGATAGAACGCTATCCACAGTTATTCAGTGATTCTGCCAAAGTGCAGGCAATTGCGACATATGTTCCCCGTTGCATACATAGTATGGATGCATTTCTTGCTTGTATGGTGGAGTTTAATTCTTCTTTACACATACAACGCAATGAAGGGAAGCAATATAATGATATTCTTCGTTTCTTCGATTTAAACCAATCTTATGTTGATTATAAAGAAAATGGTGATTGGCGTCCTATATACGAGACTTTTATGCGACGAAAGATTTCTCCTGCTTCTGTTATGAAAAACTTCTTTCTGGAATCAGGGCAGGAAACAGATAAGGAGGCAGAGGAATTTGTCATGGCTTTATTCTCCATTGCTGCCATACTACCAGATACAGGTACTCCGATAAATTTGGATGGTCTTTTCACAATAGGTGAATGGGATAATTACTGGCAGACTCAGAATTTGCGACAATATATGAGTAAAAGTTCTTCGCCGGTTGGGCGAATGTTGCCTGTTGCAATTGCATGGCCTCTGCTATCAGAATTTATTCATTCAGCTGATGAAGTGATAAAGGGCAAGTCGGATACCAGGGCGAACTTTCGTTTTGCTCATGCAGAGACAGTTATTCCTTTTGTAGCATTAATGGGTATAGAAGGAACGGATGTTAAAGTTGTTGTTCTTGATTCTGTATCTAAATATTGGAAAGATTATGAGATTGCTCCGATGGCTGCTAATGTACAGTGGATTTTTTATCATGACAAGGCTCGAGAAATATGGGTGAAATTTCTTTTGAATGAAAAAGAAATGACACTTCCTGTTTCAACTTCCCGTTTTCCTTATTATCGATGGGAAACTGTCTGCATGTATTTAAAGAAACGGGTTGAAATGGCGAAAAAGGTACTTGAATCTTTTTCAGATGATTGTAAATAAGGTAGATATGGGTTGAGTATTGGTGTGGTATGATTGTGATAGAATTGAAAAAGTATCTGTATTATCCCGGCGGTATAGAAATCATTATATACCGTCGGGATTTTTTTTGTTACATTGGATTTATATTAGTGGGGTGATTTGAGGATAAAGTGTGCGTACTATTTTTTCTCTTTTGCCAAATCAGCCAATTCATCCTTTTCAACGTAAATCGTTCGTGTTGGGAATGCGAAATCAATGCCTGCTTTATTGAATGAGTCTAGAATCTCCATATTTACATTTGAAGTTACCATTAAAATATCTCCCTGTTTTTCTATAAAATATATGTACATGATGTTCAGTGCAGAGTCTGTGTATTCTGTAAAAACAGCTGTGGTATCTGATGGTTTGGAAGATACATTTTCTATTCTTTTAGGAATGGCTTTCAGTATATTTAAAGCTTCTTTCATTTTTTCAGATGTTGTGTTGTATGTCAATCCAAGTTTCAAGACGACTCGACGCATCGGTTCGGAAGAGATATTTATGATAGAAGCATCTGTAACTTTATAATTAGGGAAAGTGATGATACGTTTATTGTAGTCCATGATTTTTGTACTTCGAACTCCAACATCAATCACAGTACCTTCGATATTATCCACGCGAATCGTATCACCTATGTTGAAAGGCTTATCTGTCAATATAGTGAAAGCGCCGAACACATTTTTTACAGTGTCTTGGGCTGCTAAGGCAAATGCGATACCTCCAATACCCAGAGTACCTAATAATGCACCAATATTGACTCCAATATTACTTAAGGCCATTACAAGACCGATTATCCACACAATGACCAGTATTGTCCGTCTGATAATGGGCATCATTTTGTTGTTTTGTCCATCCGATTGTCGTCCCCAGTAGATTTGCAATAAACTACTGGATAATCGGGCAAATATCCATGTGATATCCAGAATAATCAGTATCTTGTAAGCATTATCTATTACTTTTACAAAACTATCCGGAGAAACAAGCCTGTGAATAGCTATCCAAATACCTAATAACATAATTGCAAACTTGACGGGTGATTCTAAAGAATAATAAATTATATCATCCAGCCGATTATTGGTACGGGTGATAAATGGATTGAGTACTTTTCTGCTGAAGAATGATATTAACTTCATCAAAACAATTGTTCCTAAAATAATAAGTATGGAAATACCCCAGTCTTCTAAAGTATTTCCCCAGATTTCTCTTTCTAACATAGCTGGAAATTTTTTAATTAAACATTTTATGGAATATCCTTGATTTTGGATTATGTAAAAACAAACGGATAAAGAAAAATTCCTATTCATAATCAAGTAAATTATGTATATGAAAAGAAATATTAAGATAATTTGCATTACTCCATTGGAGATGGTTAAAAACATTGGAGGCGTTTTTATAATGCTTAATGTGATGTTGTGTTATACTTTTTTCTTACTAAACTATAATTTACATTTATAGTGGGAACCATCTTATTATTTATTTTGTTAAGTTACTCATCAATTTTAAATTAAATAGTTATGGAAAATGGAGTAATGATGCAGTATTTTGAGTGGAATCTTCCGAATGACGGAAAGTTGTGGAAACAGTTGAGAGAGGATGCGTCGCATCTACATGAAATAGGTGTGACAGCGATCTGGATACCACCTGCATATAAAGCAGATGAACAGCAGGATGAAGGATATGCTACTTATGATTTGTATGATTTGGGTGAGTTTGAACAAAAAGGAACTGTGAGGACTAAATACGGAACGAAAGATGAATTGAAGGAGATGATTGATGAACTTCACAAAAATAAGATTGCTGTATATCTGGATGTCGTTTTGAATCATAAAGCAGGTGGTGATTTTACGGAAAAGTTTATGGTGGTGGAAGTAGATCCTGATCAAAGAAATAAAGCTTTGGGGAAACCTTATGAAATACAAGGATGGACCGGATATAGCTTTCATGGACGTAAAGATAAATATTCGGATTTTAAGTGGCATTATTATCATTTTTCCGGGACTGGATTTGATGATGCTCGAAAGCGAAGTGGTATATTTCAGATTCAAGGAGAAGGAAAAGCCTGGAGTGATGGTGTAGATGAAGAGAATGGCAATTACGATTTTCTTTTATGTAATGATATTGACCTGGATCACCCTGAGGTTGTCGCCGAACTGGATCGTTGGGGCAAATGGGTTTCAAATGAACTTGATCTTGATGGAATGCGTTTGGATGCAATTAAGCATATGAAAGATCAGTTCGTTGCACAGTTTCTGGATACGGTAAGAAGTGAGAGAGGTGATGACTTCTATGCTGTGGGAGAATATTGGAACGGTGACTTGGAAACATTGGATAATTATCTGGAAGCAGTAGGGCATAAAGTTAACTTGTTTGATGTTCCGTTACATTATAATATGTTTCAGGCATCACAAGAAGGAAAAGATTATGATTTGCGGAATATTCTGAAGAATACTTTAGTGGAGCACCATTGTGAACTTGCTGTGACTTTTGTTGATAATCATGATTCGCAGCATGGAAGTTCTTTGGAATCACAGGTTGAAGATTGGTTCAAGCCATTGGCGTATGGTCTTATTTTTATGATGAAGGATGGTTATCCCTGTTTGTTCTATGGTGATTATTATGGGGTGAAAGGAGAGAAATCGCCACATACTAAAATTATAGATATTCTATTGAATGCAAGGAAAAAGTATGCGTATGGTGATCAAGTTGATTATTTCGACCATCCATCAACCGTAGGCTTTATTCGTACAGGAGATGGGGAACATGTTAATTCAGGCTTGGTATTTTTAATCTCGAATGATGAAGCGGGAAGTAAAACGATGTGTTTAGGGAAAGAACATGCAGGTGAAGTGTGGTGCGAAATTACCGGAAGTATTCCGGATGAAGTAACTTTGGATAAAGAAGGAAATGGAGAGTTCTCTGTGGATGCGCGTAATCTTGCTGTTTGGGTAAAAAAAGCATGAGATGACGGAACAATTCATAGGAAAGAAAAAGTTAAGCCTATCCTTATTAATCAAGATTGTAAAGGATACCGGACAAGGGTTTATTGATGATAGTGTCACTAGATTAAGCGGATCGTTAGCTTATGCGACACTATTTTCAATTATCCCCTTTCTTTCTCTTTTAGTTACTATTGGGGTAGCTTTGCATATGGATTTGGCTAATCAGTTGTATATTCAGTTGGAACCGATAGTGGGAGCGGAGGTAATTGGGGCACTTCGCTTAATTATAGAAAATGCAGAAAGAACGGACTCTTCCGCATCTGCAGCTATTGTTAGCCTGGGAATTTCTATATTTGGTGCTACTACCATTTTTGCAGAAATACAAAGTTCCTTAAATTCGATTTGGGGAATAAAGGCCGTGCCAAAGAAGAGTTGGCTGAAATATATTCAGAATCGGTTACTTTCATTCTCGATAATTTTAGTATTTGCTTTCGTGCTTCTGATAACATTTAGTATAACCAATATTATTGGAGACTTGAGCAATAAGTTTATGGCCAGCTATCCGGAAGTGGCAGGGTTTATTGTGAAAGTTGTGGGACAAGTATTAAACATAGGTGTTACAGTTATTATTTTTGTATTGATTTTTAAGGTTCTGCCTGATGCAAAAATAAAAAGTAAGGATGTTTTTATTGGAGCTGTAGTGACAACGCTATTATTGTTGGTAGGGCAATGGGGAATATCCTTTTACATCGGAATTGCGAATGTAGGAACTATCTATGGTGCAGCGGCATTCATGGTTGTTTTTATTACATGGATTTATTATTCTGCCATTATTGTCTACGCAGGTGCAGAGTTCACTAAAGCATGGGCTAATGAAATGGGAAGCAAAATTTTCCCGGATGAATATGCGGTAGCAACGAAAATGGTTGAAGTACGTGAGCCTTGACAAGTGGAGGCCCTTGTTTTGCATTCCGGTCAATAATAGTAATATTAGTACTGGGGGATATCATAAACGACTTAAAGAATATCATGTCATACAAAGTATACCCCCGTAAAAGTAATCATCTAAATAATACCATAGTTAAGAATTTCTTTTTGGGTTAAAAGGAAAAGAGCCCAATGTAATATCGGACTCTTTCTTAAATAAGTAAACAATTTACTGTCAAACTTTTCGGGGTAGTTCATTAGAATCTGTACCCATATCCCAGCATGATAGCTACATTGTCATCCTTGGCAAACATAAACCTAGCCTCGGCATTCAGATAACTACGTTCGGAGATAGGTAGTGTAATACCCCCTCCCAGATTAAAGGCGAATTTGGTGGAGTTGCTTCGGTCTATTTCTATTTCTTTACCGTCTACTTCCATACTCTTTTTCCCATAGAAATTATTTTGCATGCCGATGCCTGCAAGAGGGTATACGGAAAATCCCTGACCGTCTTTCTTGAAATTGAATACATAATGGAAATTCACGCTCACATCCAATCCGGTAATCTTGTCTTTAGGAAAATAGAAAGTTACATCCGGAGCAATCCGGAGATTATTCGCTATCGCGTAACGTCCTTGTACTCCCAAACCGAACCTCTCATAGTTCGTTTGATAACCGATGTTGCCCATCAAAGAGCCTTCACCTTTAACTGTTTGGGCATTTATGCCCACAGATGCCAATGCAATCATGGCCAGCAAGAATAATTTTTTCATAATTAAGGCATTTAGTTAATAAAATATTTATTTAAAAGAAGAATGATCTCCTTTTAATGGAAATAACAAACGTTTGCTTACATTTGTTTGCTATATATTGTTACATATACAAAGATTTTTGATGTTAAGATACGAGCGCTTTTCTCAATTTTTTATAAAGCAAAAAATGATGTTAATTCCGTTTTTATGCCTCGAACCATTTTTTTTAATGCTGTGTTTTTAGTATATGGCAGGGATTAAAGTTGGTTACATTTGAATTGCCAGTTTGTAGAGAAAGGAGCAAGTGGTATATTACATTGTCGTAACTGACTGAACCTGCATTGTTACGAAAGGATAAAATATCAGGATTGTTTCATTATTAAAATCTACAGCCATGAAAAGTCTAAGTTTTGATTTGCGGATCAGGCTAATAGCCAGTTCTGTCATCGGGGCAATCGTTTATTTCTTTTCAAGTTCCCGCAGGTAGGTAAAGTGATAATAAAATAAAGGATCGCAGGATATGCCTTTATATTGGAAATAAGCGGATGATATATCTATCTATATATTTACATGTAAATTTCAGAACTGAGTGTGTTACTTTAAAAAATAGTTTATGTATTTTTTATGGTACATTATTATCGGGACTTATAACAGAAAGAAAATTGAACTTTAATTATTTTAATCGTTTAAAACCAACTTAATTATGGAAAATAGAAATTCTAGTTTATGGATCGGCCTGGGAATAGGTACGGTCATCGGTACTCTGGCTTATCGTTTCTCACGTACTTCAAAAGCCAAGAAATTGAAGGAAAAAGTATTTAACGCTTTTCATAAGATAACCGGTCAGACGGAAGACCTGTTAGATGAAGCTAAGGAAAAAGTGGCGGATACCGGAAAAGTTGTAGTGGATAAGGCAGTCGATAAAGTTCAAGATGGCGCTGATGCTGTAAAGGACGCATTGAAAGGTGCGAAGAAAGATGTCAAACAAGGAGCTGAAAAGGCCAAGACAGAAATAAAGGAAGGGTATGAAGATGTAAAAAAAAGAAGCAAGTGAAAACTTAATTGATTTTTTTATATATCATTCTGTTAGTAGTAATATCTTATATAAAGAAGAATTATGATTGGATTTGTAATATGGATTATAGGATTGGTCTTAACTATCAAAGCTGCTCTAGAGATATGGCGTATTCATGCGCCGGCGGAAAGAAGGTTAATAGCCATTATCCTGGTAGTTTTGACCAGTTGGGTAGGATTGTTGTTCTATTACTTTTATGGTAAGCCTCGTATGGCACAGTGGCTGGGGACCGGTCTTGAAAGGTATTGATGGTCACATAGCTGTTTATGCTGAATAGATAGGAATATCCCAAAATAAAAATGTGTTGGTTGATAGAAGTGACCGATTTATTTTTGTTTTGGGATGTTTGTATAGGAGTATACAAAGGTAATGTCAAAAGTATATGAGACTTGTCATTATGATAATATTTTAGGCACGGATTACGCGGGGTAAATTAAAACCGTGAAATCCGTACCTAAAAGAATGCACAGAGAGAGAGGTCTTTTCTTCTTGTCTGTCTTACCAATATTTTTCGATTCTATCATAGCCGAAAACGTGACTACGTTCATCTTTAATATCTTGCAGCTTATGACAAATTATTTGCGCTCCGATCATGCTGAAAGTGATTCCGTTTCCGCCATATCCCAGATCGAAAAATATTCGTTCCTTGCCGGGCCAATTGCCGATGAAAGGTAGCCCGTCTTTGGTGCTACTGAAGGTACCGCACCATGCCATTTCTGTTTTGAAAGGGATATCGGGGAATAGTTTTCTGATTTTTCTCTCCAAGATACGGATTTTCTTTCTGAGTAGTGAGTCACGGTGTTCTGGATCGCTGAACTTTTCATCCTCACCACCTACAATAATACGGTTTCCGTCGGTGGTACGGATATAAAGATATGGATCGGCTGTTTCCCAGATCAGGCAATGTTCCGGCCAGAGATATTCGGGGGCTACCGGATGTGATATGAGTGCATAAGTAGAAGTCAAATCCATAATTTTTTTGGGAAGGAATTGTCCGGCCTCAAATCCGGTGGCTACGATTACATATCCGCACTTAATTTTATTTCCTTTGTCTGTTATCATGATACAGCCATCAGATGTTTCAGTGCACTTCTTTATGTTGGTATGGGTAAAGACCTTCAGACCGTTCTCCTTCATATGATAGGTGAGCAGTCCGGTTGCAGCTCTGTAGGCATCCATCTGTGCGGATGTTTCATTCACCAGGGCATTGCCGGGCACTTTCACCTTATATCGTTTTCTGATTTCTTGTTTCTTGAGCAGATTGACCGGCAATTCATGCTTTTGCCGTATTTCGTATTCTTGTTCCAGAAGTTTGTTGTCTGCCGAGCAGCTGGCATAAAAGACGCTGGACAATTGCTCAAATCCGGCATCGACATCTGTTTCCTTTAGTACTTTCTTTATATCAGAAATGGATTGCAGGCATGCATGATAGGCGGTTGCTGCATTTTCTTCGCTGATGATTTTTGCCATCCGGCAGAGGGGTACGTCTATTTCATATTGTAGTAAAGCGGTACTTGCAGCAGAGCTTCCGGTTGCGATGCTGCGTTTGTCAATCACGCAACATTCTATTCCGGCACGACACAATTCGTGTGCCATCAAAGCGCCTGTTATACCCGAACCTACGATGACGATATCTGTTGACAGATCATCCTCCAAAGGGTGGAAATAGTCCAATAGGGAATTTCTGACGATCCAATAGGGTAAACCTGAATGTAAGTCCATAATATATTTTGTTAATTCCCCCTTACTTTCTTCCTGTTGAGAAACAGGAAGAAAGTAAGGGGGGAGTGAGAAATGGGAAAGCCGTTTTATTGAAATTTGCTTTCCGTTTACGGTAGTAGATTATTTGCCTTCTTCGATAGTACAAATGCTGACACGGTTCCAGTCCGGTTCGGAGAACATATCACCGATTCCTTGTCCTTCGGCGGTAATGCGGGTGTCGTTAATCTTGTATTTTTTTACAAGTATGGACTTCACAGCTTGAGCACGTGCTTTTGCCAGTTTCTCATTGAAAGCGAGGTTACCTTCGGGAGAGGCATATCCTTTGATGACGACTTTAGCTTCGGGATGTTTTTTCATGTAAATGGCTACACGTTCCACATTAGGCAGTTGGGAAGCATCAACCACGGACTTTCCTTGTCTGAAGGTGATGATGGATTCTGGAATGCGGTTGGTTTTTACCACGGTTTCTATGTTGGCAGCTTGGGTTCTGCAATCTGCCAGCTCCTTTTGTAAGTTGTTGGCCTGTTGTACGGCATTGCTCAGTTGCATGTCCTTGTCGCTCAGTTGTGATCGCAGACGGTTGACTGCATCATTTAGCTCGCCTACTTCTACTGGGTCGTAAGGCTTCACTGTTGTGAAATGATGTGAGCCGTTGCTACACATGAAATGGTAGGTCAGTCCGGCAGTCAGTTCAAAAGTGGCATTGTTGGCGTTGAAACGGCTTTTAGTTTTGCTGAAGTCTCCTTGCATATCATATACGATAGCTGGTTTGATACCGAGTGTCCATGCTTTTTCCTCACCTAGGTTGAAGTTCAAGTTTAGACCAAGGCGTGTAGACCAGGAATTTGTATCACCGGGGCCATTCTGATAGTAATGTAGCCAGCCGATACCTGTCAGAGTCTCGATTTCAAAAATGCGTGGTTCGCCCATATAACCTCCCAAGAGATTCATCAGGTTGACTTTACCGAGTAAGCTCACTTCGGAAGCATCAAATGCAGTTTTGCTGGCTGAGGTATTTACATATCCCATACCTTGAATACCTAGACCGAATATAGGAGTAAGTTGTTTTCCGATTCCGAATCCGAAGGCCGGTCGGGCATTTTTTAAGAAGGAGCTGTGAGTCAAAGGGGTTACAGCACCAGCTTTCAGTTCAATAGACCAGTTATCACCAGGGCGTGTGCCTTCAAGGGCCGTACGGTCATTTTGCGCATGCATGGTAAGAATACTCATGCTTAGTGCTAAAACAAAGATAGATTTTTTCATAATTAAATAAATTAATAGTAATACAATAAATATGTCACACACGTTGTATTGTCTGTTGTGTAGTTATGACTATGTATAATCTAATGAATTGCTTTGTCATAACCTTTGTTTAAAAAACAGCCCGTTAAAAAGGATGGTTCGAAAAACAGAAATGGATTTAACATCTATTTAAGAAGTCGGAGGGTGCCAGAAACCTGTATTAGCTGTGAAAGTACATCATAGATATATAAGGTGCAAATTCTTGGATTTATATATAACGGCATCAAATATAACTTTATATATACATGAGTTTTTTAACACAAATGTCTGTTGAAATGACAAATATTCATCAAACAAATATTCTTTTGATGCTGTTTTTTTTATAGAGATACAAATCATAGTATTAATTAAAAACCTGACAATTATGAAAAAATTAAGTTTAGCAGAGCTTAAGGGCAGAGTGTCCTGGGGCAGTGTTTTTGGCGGTGTCATGACTGTATTGGCAATATCCGTGTTGTTGTCTATTCTAAATTCAAGTATCGGATTGTTTATGTTTGATCCTTTGTCTGGACATCCGGCTTCAGGCATAGGTACTGCTGTAGGGATTGGTTCCGCCGTCATTCTGATTACTGGCATGGCTGCAGGTGGTTTTGTTGCTGGAAAACTGGCCGGTATGGACGGAATGATACATGGATTTTTAGTTTGGGCTACCACACTGATTGTTGCCGTCGTATTAGGTGTTTTTTTGGCTGCTGGTGCGGTAAAAATGACGGCAAATGCGCTTGGGGCTGTTTCGTCAGTTACGGGCGGTGTCTTGTCCGGAGCAGGTTACGCTGTCGGAAGTGGTATTTCTGCATTGTCTGAAGAAGCGGAAGAAGTATTTGGAAAGATTGATTTCAATGCGACTCTGAAAGAAGAAAACATACCACAGAATATACGTGCCGCACTTGTCAGGAGCGATGTGAAAGAATTACACCCGGACTATCTCAAAAAGCAATTGGAGGAGGTAAAAGATGACTTAAGCAAGTCCGTCAAGACAATTGTTGCTTCTCCTCAGGATACGGACGAGGCGGTTAATGATTTTTTGGAACGTTTGAAACAACGTGCGGAAAATCTTAGCCAAAATATAGACCGGAATGATTTGGCTAAGGCTATAGCTAACAATACTAATATGTCTAAGGCGGAAGCGGATAAGACAGTCGAACAGTATATGAATCTGATAGATAATGCACGTATAGAAGCAGGAAAACAGATGGACAACTTGGAAGCAAGTTTGCAGAAAGCCGTACAAGAATGGAAAGAGATCAAACACAAAGCGCTGGTGGCTGCTGATAAAGCAACGGACGCAGCCGCGCGGTCTGCCCTGATTTCATTCTTCGCTATTTTGTTCGGGGCTGTATTGTGTTGCGCCACTGGTGCTTATGGTAGCAGAAAAACACAGGAAAGAGTCGATATCTGATAATTGGAAAGAATTAGGTAGAATATCTCTTATAGTCTTATCTGAATTATCCCTATGTGTCTTGGCTAGACTACTCCTTAAAAAAATCCCGGTATGTCTTGCACATCGTTCCAGCCAGGAAAACCGGAAAGATTAGAACTAAGGAGGAATGAACTGGTCAAGACACTGGGGGTAGGTTAGTGGAATTTTTATTACCCATCAATCTTCTGGCAAATTTATTAAATTTGCTTGGGCTTACATTGTAATATTTCTTAAGTACTTCACGGAAGTATTTTGCACCAATGGTACTTCATGGAGAGTACATGGAATTTCCGGTGTGTTGCGTTAAAGAAACGCCTTGATGAGTAAATACCGTTTTTGAAATCACCACACTAACATCTTCCGTCTATAATCCATGGACAGTCAATATTGACGTTTTAATATATCCGACAAGAAAGAACGCTCAATCAATACCTTTACCATCTGATTTTCTTTTGCAAATGCATCTAATTCTCGTTTTACAACCCGCTCTGGAAGTCCAATACGGCAACCGAATTCTTCGAAATCGGTTCTACTCACTTGATACTTATCCAAAAGTTTCATGCCTTTGCGGAACGAATCTTTGTCAAGGGCAAAAATGCGGGGCTCTACTAAATGTAAGGAAATGTTTATCAAATTGTAAGCTGGCGAAAGACGATATTCCTCATTTCTATCAATCAGCGAAAAATTCTTTAGATGAGCATCGCCATTGGGAGTGATAAAGTCAAAATGGCGAGTAATGTAAGTTGCTTCATCATTCTTGAAAAAACAAAGCGCAAATATAAACTCTCCGTATCTACCACTATAGCAAATTGGGGTTGTACACCCGACAGAGAGATACGTCCCACATTGCGAATTGCCTCTTTTGTCGTCCTCGTCATTTTATACTCCGAATTCTCCGGATATACTACTGTGTTTTCTTCCTTTTTTGTGGGTAAATTTACGATATGGTGTATATGGGTAAATGATGATTCATTCCTGCAAGGTGTGTAGCCTGTTATACGAGAAAATATAAGTATGAAAATGCCATAGTAAGTGTTCATTTGAGCTTTATAGAAGTTACCGCATCTTTGCAACGTTAACGTTAGCAAAGAGATTTTGAACATGATTTATTTAATTTAAGAAGAGGAAAAACTATGAGTATTTTGTACAAGAAGGTTTGGCGATTCCTGAATCCGCTGGACAAGAAGTCGATAAAGAAGATATATCCGGTAATCACCTATAAATATGGTGTGGCGATGGATCTGAAGCAGATTGCGAAAAAGATCAGCCGACTTTCCGGTGTGAGTGAAGGTGTGGTGAACTCTGTGTTGAAAGATTTCCGTACGGAGTTGAAAGAAGAACTGCTTCTGGGGCGGTCGGTAAACATTGACGGACTGGGATTTTTTTATCTTGCCGCCCATAGCAAGGGCACAGAAACGGCGGAGGCGTTTACGGCAAATGATATCACCGGTTTGCGCGTCTGCTTCCGTGCCAATAAAGAAATCCGTATTACGGCTAGTGGAAGTACACGTTCCGAAGGACTTAGCCTCAAAGATGTAGACCGCATCAATGATGAACTTCCGACCGAAGAAGGCGGTGGAGGGTCGTCGTCAGGTGAGGGTGGACTGGATGAAAATCCACTTGGATAGGGTCTAAAACCAAAGGTGTTAGAAATTAACAATTAAACGATTGTATTTATGAAAAAGTCTGTTTGGAAGAAAATCCTGAAAGTGGTGATGGCTATTGTTTCGGCCACACTGGGAGCACTGGGAGGCGGTGCGATGAAATGATGACGAGGAGGTAAAGGCCGAGTTAAACTAAGAGAAAGGGGGGTGTCGGAATTCAGGCACTTCCCTTTACTTTTAACGAACCATTTCGTAAAGTAAAGATATCCTGCGGAGCCAGTCGTACTTGTTGCACTAGTGAGTAAAAGAACTATGTATAAATAACGAATAAAAATGCGTAAGAAAAAACTCGTTACTTAATTGTGTTTTCGCCTGAATAACTTTACCTTTGTTTCATAAATCTAAAAAAACGGTAAGTCATGAAATACAAACTATTAGTTCTTGATGTAGACGGAACTTTGCTTGATAGTGAGAAGAAAATCAGCAAGCGGACACTGGCCGCCTTGTTGAAAGTGCAACAGATGGGTGTACGCATCGTATTAGCTTCCGGCAGGCCCACCTATGGCCTTATGCCCATTGCCAAGGCTCTGGAACTGGGCAATTACGGAGGCTTCATTCTCTCCTACAATGGCGGGCAAATTATCAATGCTCAAAGTGGCAAAATACTCTTTGAGCGTAGGATAAACCCCGAAATGCTGCCCTATCTTGAAAAGAAATCCCGTAAGAACGGGTTCTCCATTTTTACGTATCACGAAGATACCATCATCACCGACTCGCCCGAGAACGAGCACATACGCCGCGAAGCCGAGCTGAATGGCCTGGAGATAATTGCCGAAACCGAATTCTCGATAGCGGTGGACTTTGCCCCTTGCAAGTGCATGCTGGTAAGCGATGACGAAGAAGCCCTCGTGGGACTGGAAGACCACTGGCGCCGAAGGTTGAACGGAGCGCTGGATGTATTTCGTTCGGAACCTTATTTTCTGGAAGTGGTGCCCTGTTCCATTGATAAATCCAATACGCTGGGTGCCTTGCTTGAGAAGTTGGGCATCAACTCCGAAGAAGTCATCGCCATCGGCGACGGAGTTTGCGATGTCTCCATGATACAATCCGCCGGACTGGGTATCGCCATGGGAAATGCCCAAGATTCGGTGAAAGTCTGTGCCGACCGCATCACCGCCTCCAACGATGAAGATGGCGTGGCCGAAGCCGTGGAGAAGGCAATACTTGCCGAAATCCGCCCCGCCGACGTGCCCCTGGACCAACTCAACCAGCGTGCCCGCCATGCATTGATGGGAAATCTGGGCATACAATACACTTACGCCTCCGAAGACAGGGTAGAGGCTACCATGCCCGTGGACGAACGTACCCGCCAACCTTTCGGCATTCTGCACGGAGGTGCCAGCCTGGCATTGGCTGAAACCGTGGCCGGACTAGGTTCCATGATACTTTGCAAGCCGGACGAAATAGTGGTCGGCATGCAAGTCAGCGGAAACCATATCTCCTCCGCCCATGAGGGGGATACGGTAAGGGCTGTTGCAACCATCGTGCATAAAGGCCGCTCCTCGCATGTGTGGAATGTGGATGTGTTTACTTCTACGGCCAAGCTCGTGTCTTCAGTGCGTGTAGTCAATAGCATACTGAAAAAAGGATGATCGAAAATGAATTGGACAACGGGCTACAAGAACCACCCGTTGAATCCGCTAAGAAGAACAATACTCGGACCCTCGTAAAAAGAACACTTGCGATTGCCGGTTTAGCCTTGGTTGTATATTTTTTGTACTCCATCGTTCACCTGTTTGTTTCGCCTGACCGTAACATTCAGCAAATCTATCTGGTGCCCGAAGACGCGGCCTTTATCATCCAGTCCTCGGCACCCATCGACGATTGGGCAAAATTCAGCGGAAGCGTAACCTGGCAATGCCTGAAGCGGGCGAAAGCTTTCGAGGACGTCACTCGGAATGTGGAAACGCTCGACACCGTGGTCCGAAGCAATAAAATGTTGTTATCGCTTGTGGGCAAACGAGATATGCTCATCTCGATCCATAAAGTCCGTGCCCGTGATTGGGATTTCCTGATTGTGTTGGACATGCAAAAGGCCTCCAAGATGGACTTGTTGAAGGATCAGCTTGAAACGGTGCTCACCATGGCAGGCAGTTCCGTAACCAACCGGATGCACAACGGGATTAACATCCTTGAAATGCGCGATTCAGATACGCGCGATATTTTTTATTGCGCCTTCGTGGACAACCATTTTGTAGGTTCCTATACCTCCAAGCTTGTAGAGTCGGCCATCGACTCACGCAACAAGCCCAAAATCGGTCTCGATCATTCTTTTATCGAAGCCGAAAAACTGGTGTCCGGCAAAGGACTTGTCCGCGTTTTTATCAATTATGCACGCCTGTCCCAATTCCTGAATATTTATCTGGGAACCGGAAACGAGTACATCGATATGTTCAGCAATTCCATGGATTTTGCCGGACTCTATTTTAATACCGACCACAAACGGATGGAGGTGAAAGGATATACCTTGCGGAAAGACACCGCCGATCCGTACATCATGGCCTTGCTGAACTCGGGTAAGCACCGGATGAAAGCCCACGAAATTCTGTCCGGACGGACGGCACTCTATATCAACATCGGTTTCAGCAATCCGGTGACTTTTGTAAAGGAACTGGAGGATGCACTCGCGGTCCACGATCCGCAATGGTGCGAATCTTATAGGAGTTCCCGGAAGAAGATTGAAAACCTGTTCGACATCTCTCTGGAAGAAAACTTCCTGAGCTGGATGTCGGGAGAATTTGCCATCACCCAATCCGAGCCGGGACTGTTGGGGCACGATCCGGAACTGATTCTGGCCATCGGTGTCAAAAGCATCAAGTACGCCCGTAAAAATATGGAGTTTATAGAAAAGAAGATCAGGCGGCGTACCCCGCTCCGGATAAAGACGGTTGATTATAAGGGATTTGAAATCAACTATGTGGAAATGAAGGGCTTCTTCCGTTTGTTCTTCGGAGGGCTGTTCGACAAGTTCGAAAAACCCTATTACACGTACGTGGGCGATTATGTGGTGTTTAGCAACAAAGCCTCGTCTCTGCTCTCATTTGTAGAAGATTACGATCAGAAGAACCTGTTGAAGGATAATCCGGGATTTAAAAATGCCTTCTCGTACCTGAATTCGAGCTCTACCGTTTTCTTATATACGGATGTACATAAGTTTTATTATCAGCTGAAGCCTATGATGAATGCCGTTACGTGGGGAGAGATACAATCGGACAAGGAGATTGTCTACTCATTTCCCTATTGGACCATGCAGATTACGGGAGACGGCCAGTCCGCCTCGTTGCAATGCGTGATGGACTATAAGCCTTATCAACCGGAAGAAGTGGTCGTAGCGGTGGTAGTCGACGATGAAGCCGACGAAGTGATGAACGAAGATGCCGAAACTGAGAAAGAGCAAATGAGTGAGTTGCAACGCTTCTATGTTGAGAAATTTGAGGGCAACGTCTTGCGGGAGTTTTATCCCGAAGGAGCGTTGAAGAGTGAAGCGGAAGTGAAAGAAGGAAAACGCCACGGACGCTATCGCGAATATTATGAGAACGGCAAACTGAAACTCCGTGGAAAATACGGAAATAACATACCCAAGGGCACATGGAAGTACTATACGGAGGAGGGAGAGTTTGAACGGAAAGAGAAGTATTAAAAAAGAAAAAACAATGCTTGCATATACCTATATTGAACACGGAAAATTTGAACTTATAGAAAAGCCGAAACCTGGGTTGAAAGACCCCCGAGACGCCATTGTCCGCGTGACGCTCGGTAGCATCTGCACCAGCGATTTGCACATCAAGCACGGTAGCGTGCCGCGTGCCTTGCCCGGAACCACGGTGGGGCACGAAATGGTAGGCATCGTGGAGCAAGTAGGTGCGGACGTTACTTCCATCGGACCCGGCGACAGGGTTACGGTGAACGTAGAAACCTTTTGTGGCAAATGCTTCTTTTGCCGACACGGATATATGAACAATTGCACTGATACCAATGGCGGTTGGGCACTGGGTTGCCGTATCGACGGAGGTCAGGCAGAGTACGTCCGCGTGCCTTATGCCGACCAGGGATTGAACCGCATTCCGGATGCGGTGAGCGATGAACAAGCGCTCTTTGTGGGCGACGTGCTTGCCACGGGCTTTTGGGCGGTCCGCATATCGGAGATTACCGAACAGGATACGGTGCTCATCATCGGCGCCGGCCCTACCGGAATCTGCACCCTGCTTTGTGTGATGCTCAAGCACCCCCGTCGCATCATTGTTTGCGAGAAATCTCCTGAAAGAATACGCCTTGTGCGTGAACATTATCCGGACGTACAGGTGGTGGAACCGAAGGATTGCCGGGAATTTGTGTTGCGGAGTAGCGATCATGGCGGAGCCGACGTCGTGCTCGAAGTGGCAGGAACCGATGACGCCTTCCGTCTGACGTGGGAGTGTGCACGCCCCAATGCCATCGTTACTGTGGTGCCCCTTTACGACCGCCCCCCAGGTGCTTCCCTTGCCTGATATGTACGGAAAAAACCTGACCATCAAGACCGGTGGCGTGGATGGGTGCGATTGCGCCGAGATACTTCGCCTGATCGAAGAAGGTAAGATAGACACCACGCCGCTTATCACACATCGCTTCCCGTTGAATGAGATTGAGGAGGCTTACCGGATTTTTGAAAATAAACTGGACGGGGTGATGAAAGTTGCGGTGTCTGAAAGAAAAAGTTACGAGTTACCGGCTACAAATTACAAATAGCTGCGCTATATTCCGAAAGGCACTTGTAGCTCGTAGCCTGTAGCTGATTCATAACCCTATTAAAAAGAATATAGCCTTATGCCCATTATTGAAATATCCTCCTTGTCGCATCCTGGAATCGAGGTGTTCTCCACCCTCACCGAGGCCCAATTGCGCAACCGCATCGAGCCCGATAAAGGTCTGTTCATAGCCGAAAGCCCGAAGGTGATCCGTGTAGCATTAGATGTCGGATATGAACCTCTGGCCCTCTTGTGCGAGCGAAAACACATCACCGGTGATGCCGCCGACATCATCAGTCGTTGCGGCGACGTGCCCGTCTATACCGGCGGGCGGGAGTTGCTCGCCACGCTGACGGGCTATGTCTTGACGCGCGGAGTGTTGTGTGCCATGCGTCGCCCCACGTCCCGCACGGTGGAAGACACATGTCGGGATGCCCGGCGCATCGTCGTCATCGACGGTGTGGTGGACACTACGAACATTGGTGCCATTTTTCGTTCGGCGGCCGCCCTCGGGATGGATGCTGTGTTGCTGACGCGTAACTCTTGCGATCCGTTGAACCGTCGTGCGGTCAGGGTGTCCATGGGTTCGGTTTTCTTGGTTCCCTGGACGTGGCTGGACGGCACTCTCCGTGATCTGGCACGCTACGGCTTCCGCACCGCCGCCATGGCACTTACGGACGATTCTATCTCCATTGCCGATCCTGTCTTGACGTCCGAACCCCGGCTGGCCATCGTGATGGGAACGGAGGGGGAGGGGCTTCCACCCGATACGATTGCAGCGGCGGACTATGTAGTCCGTATCCCGATGGCGCATGGGGTCGATTCGCTCAATGTGGCGGCGGCGGCGGCCGTGGCGTTTTGGCAACTTAGGATTACGGATTAAACACTATTGTTTTTTATTTCGATATAGATAATCTTCGGATGTATAAGAGTTACTTGCGGATAAATATTTCTAAGGAAGAAATTCCATGTGGCTGTTGGATGTATAGAGAGGAAGAGTATGATCGTAAGGAGTCTAAAAGAGAAACTTGGTGCATTATCAAAGTATGAGCCACTAGATTAAAATACCATTCCTCGCTCTTTCTATAAGCGTGAAATGGTTTTTGTTATTCAGCGCGTAATGTTGAGAATTCTTGTTTTTTTAATTGGTAATTTATTATAGGTTACTTGCCGATGCAACATATTAGACCAGTTGACTACCAATGTTTTATAAATAAAATGGTAGAAAAGTCCGTTTTGCACTTCTTTTTCTTCGCTGAACGAGTACAAAATTAGTGCATTTTTTCGGATTATGAAAGCAAGTGAAAAACTTTGTGTGAAATCATTTTTGAAGGGCTGATTTGAGGTGTATTTGGGGATATATGGAATGTGTTGCATCGCATTTTGTTGGTGGTGATGTTCGTGGTTATTTTGTTGACAATTTCTCCAAGGTTGAAGATGATGTAGCGTATTATAACGGTGCTGACCAAAAGAAAAAATAGTTTGCTTGCCGAATGTTTTTCTTTCTCCCTCTTTTTAACTTTACTTTAATGGACGTATATATGAATACGAGGATAAAGTAAAGTCGTTTTTTCTTTTGGTTGGCAAAATAGTTTTATCAAATCCTATGAAACAATGGTTGAAAATAAAACCGTTATAGGTGTCCTTCACTTATAACAGTTTAAAATGTAACTGTTATGGAAGATGTATATTCGTTCTCCGATGCTCACGCTGCGAATAAGTATGTAAGCCATATCTTTTGTTAAAATAGCCTTATTCCCATGGGGTGGTTTGAACCCAACCCATGGGAAATACTCTACTTGGTATATAGCAGTCATTAAAGTCAAGTTGGAAATGTGGTTACTCCTTTTGGGGTTGGCAAAATAGTTCTTTGACATGATGCGTGAATGAGGAACAGATTGCATCTATATAACAAACAATATTTCGTTAATTAGGTATATATAGCGATAATAAACAATATAATAGCACTTAGCTCTGGGAGTTTCTGCTCAAAATGGATTATGTGCATGGTTAATTATGCAATGATGTGTATTTTTCTATGTGTAATACATCATTAAATAAATAAAAAGTATTATCTTTGCGTATTATATGATAGGTTGATTATGGCAAAGAATACAATGGGTACTAAGTTGCCCCGAAAATTGGAGCAGAAGATGCAGATAGTAGGGGAGCAGATTAAGTTGGCTCGCTTGCGTCGGAATTTGAGTGTGGCTCAGGTGGCCGAACGTGCTACCTGTTCTCCGCTAACCGTATCCCGAATCGAGAAAGGTGCACCGACTGTGGCAATCGGCATTTATTTGCGTGTGCTGTATGCTTTGCAGCTTGACGATGATATTCTGTGGCTGGCGAAAGAAGATAAATTGGGGAAAGCCTTGCAGGATTTGAGTTTGAAGACAAGGGAGCGTGCATCTAAAAAAGAATAGGGATGAAGAAACTGTATGTATATGCTGATTTTGACTGGCTGAAGGAGATAGAACTCATTGGCGAGTTGGGCTACGAATCACTTCGTGGCTCTGACAGTTATTGCTTTACATTCAGCGATGATTGGTTGAAAAAGCATGGAGATTTGTTTTTGAGCGATGATTTGAACAATTATCCGGGACAACAATATACGCAGCCGGGGAAGGATATATTCGGATGTTTTTCTGATGCTTTGCCTGATCGTTGGGGACGGACTCTGTTGTTGCGACGTGAGCAGCTTGCAGCAATAGAAGAAAATCGGCCAGTACGAAGATTGTCTTCATTCGATTTCCTGACCGGCATTGATGACTTCTCCCGAATGGGTGCTTTCCGTTTTAAGGAAGACACTGATGGAGAGTTTATAAATGTAAGTGAGTCGTTGAAAATTCCGCCTTTGACGGATATTAGGGAATTGATTGCGGCCAGTGCGGAGATTGAGAGAAGCGAAGAGGATAATGTGTTGCCAGACAGAAAGTGGATTACGCAACTTGTGCAACCGGGTTCTTCATTGGGTGGAGCAAGACCGAAAGCCAGTGTGATAGATACGGATAAAACGCTTTATGTCGCCAAGTTTACTTCTCGTAATGATGATTACGATGCCGGACTTTGGGAACATTTCAGCCATTTGCTTGCAGCAAAAGCCGGTATAAATGCAGCAAAAACAAAAGTTATTGCCACAGGCGAAAAATATCACACCTTGCTTTCAGAACGTTTTGACAGAACCAAAGATGGAAAACGGATTCATTTTGCTTCTGCAATGACTTTGTTGGGACTGAATGACGGAGATAATGCAACTACAGGGCATGGTTATTTGGATATAGTGGATTTCATTATTCAAAACTGTACGGATGTTGAGTACAATTTGCAGGAACTCTATCGCCGTGTGGCTTTCAATATCTGCATTGGCAACAGCGATGACCATTTCCGCAATCATGGTTTTCTTTTGACTGCAAAAGGCTGGACGCTCTCACCTGCATACGATATGAATCCCACTCTGAACGAATATCAAAGTCTGCTTATTTCGGCAACTTCCAACAAGGCAGACCTCGGCATTTTGCTTGATGCTTGTGTGCACTATATGCTCAACAGAAAAACAGTTGAACATATTGTTTCAGAGGTTATTAATGTTGTGAAAGGGTGGCGAGGGTTGGCGGTACGGTTAGGTATATCTAAGCGAGAAATGGATATGTTTAGAGGGGTGTTGGATGAGAGGTGTAAAATGAATTTTTAGTAATGTTATTGTTTTGTAAATATGGCTTCAGAAACTAAGCGTGAAAAGACAAGAGTTTGTTGTCTAGATTTAGATGAGGATTGTTTGAACTTGTTAAAAGACAGATTTGATGTTTATGACGGAAGTTTGGGAAAACCTATTGATGTGTCTGGGAAAAATCATGGTGGTTTGAACTTATTACTCAATTATGAATTACCTCAAAATATACATGAATATGATATATTTATCGAGGATATGATAAGGCCTGATAGGATTCCGTATAATACAGAAGAAAATACGAGGACAGAGATTTTAGGTTCAAAAGCATATTATTTTATCAGTAATGCTCCGCAAACAATATTTGATCCATGCCCATATGGTAGTTCAATTCTGAATTATAGTCTTCATAAAGACAGAAATAGACCAGCCATAAGAATAGTATTTCAAGCCCCATATCAGTTAGTAAAATATGTCATTAGGGATATAAATGATTATTATTCCAGTCAGAGTATAGAGCATAATAACTATGAGCATTTGGTGGATTGTTGCTCTTCTAATATGGTTGGTACAGAGGTGAAATTATGTGATTGTATATTATCAAGAGTATTGTTTGAACCTTTTCTTAATGATGTTTCTTATTGTCAGATATATGAACATCCAACAGTATGGGATAATAACGGCGAAAAAAGAGTAAAAGATGACCAATTCTTACCTTTGTTAATGAATAGAACTGGAGGTGTTGTTTCTTACTTCTTTATGAGTAAGAACGATATAATTTTGGTATTGCCTCAAACAAAAAGGAAGCGAGAATTGTTACAAAAGGTAATGCAAGAGTTTCTGTTTAAATATTTTTCTGGATATTTTCCAGAAGTAGAAGAGTCGTTATGGTTAAATCAGTCAATTTATTATTTACCAGGGCAAGAAGAATTGCTTAGAGAAAAAGAGGAGTTAATTGCGGAATATAATGAACGTCTGATTGCTTTGGAAGAAAAAATAGAAATGAATAGTAACGAATATTCATTTTTGCATAAACTTCTTACTGCAACAGGGGATGAGTTAGTTGAAGTTTGTCTTGAATATTTTAAATGGTTAGGATTTAAAGATGTAATTGATAAAGACAAGGAACTCGATAAGGAATTCAATGAGGAGGATATTCAAATTAATACAGAAGATAAAGGATTGCTCCTTGTGGAAATAAAAGGTATTAATGGAACCTCAACAGATGCACAATGTAGTCAAATCTTTAAGAATGTTTTTCGCAGAAGGGAAGAACAACAAAGATTTGATGTCTTTGGATTGTATATTGTTAATAATGAAAGAGGTGTAGAACCTCTTTCCAGAACAATTCCTCCATTTAATCAGCAGCAGATCAAGGATGCGGTAAATGAAAAAAGAGGATTGTGCTATACGTGGCAATTGTTTAATCTGTATTTCGAGATAGAAGATGGGATCATAACTAAACAAGAAGCCCAAAGTATACTATTTAATAATGGCTTAATAGATTTTAGGCCAAAAGTAAATGAAGTGGCCGTGCCACATAAGTATTATGGACAACATACCATAGTATGCCTGAAAATTGACAACGTAAAAATTAGTGTTGGGGATTTTTTCTTTTACGAGGAAGATGGTAGGTGGAAGAAGTTAAAAATATTAACTATTAAAGATGGAGATGAAAAATTTCAATCCGTATCAAAAGGAAATTACGGATTTGAACTAGATAGGCGATGCCCTAATAAAAAGATGTTATACGTAAAGCAATAAAATATTATAGTTCTATTGTACAATAGGTGATTCTTGAGTTTTGGCTGTCAAACAACAACCTGAAAGTTGTGTAATCTCGATTATTTATAGTACCTTTGCCTACAAAATAAGGCAAAGGTATTTTTGATGCATACAATGGCTGAAGACAAGATAGACAACGCTTTAGGAGAAGGAATGAATATAATGGAAAATAAGAGCGAGGATTGGATTTGCCATTCACAGGCTATAGCAGCAATCATGTCAAACCGAATGGAGGAACTTGGTATGACACAACGAGCTTTGGCTGAGAAAATGAATTGTACCCAGCAGTATGTTTCTAAAGTGTTGAAAGGTCGTGAAAATTTGTCGTTGGAAACCTTATGCAAAATAGAAAATGCATTAGACATCAAGATATTGCAAGCTAGAATAAATAAGTAGTAACACCATAGCAGGACAAGAATATGTCAACACAAAGCGAAGCGGCGTTGGAAGCCGGACTGATAGCCACACTCCGACAAATGGACTATGAGTATGTCCAGATTGTCGAGGAAGATAATCTTTATGTTAATTTCAAACGTCAGTTGGAGATTCATAACAAGAAACAACTGGCGGAAGTTGGTCGTACTTCATTTACGGATGAAGAGTTTGAGAAGATATTAATTTATCTTGAAGGTGGAACTCGCTTTGAAAAGGCCAAGAAACTTCGTGACCTCTATCCGCTTGATATGGTAAATGGACAACGGATTTGGGTGGAATTTCTCAATCGTACCCAATGGTGTCAGAATGAGTTTCAGGTCTCGAATCAGATTACTGTTGAAGGACGGAAAAAATGCCGCTATGATGTGACTATACTTATCAATGGTTTACCATTGGTTCAGATAGAGTTAAAGCGCAGGGGAGTAGAACTCAAACAGGCATATAATCAGATACAACGCTATCATAAGACTTCGTTCCACGGATTGTTCGACTATATTCAATTGTTTGTTATATCAAATGGTGTCAATACCCGCTATTTTGCCAACAATCCTAATAGCGGTTATAAGTTTACATTCAATTGGACGGATGCAGCCAATCATCCGTTTAATGAATTGGATAAGTTTGCCGTATTCTTCTTGGAAAAATGTACGCTTGGCAAAATAATAGGGAAATATATCGTGCTGCACGAGGGCGACAAATGTTTGATGGTGCTTCGTCCTTATCAGTTCTATGCCGTAGAGAAAATTCTAGATCGTGTGCAGAACTCCAACGATAACGGCTATATATGGCATACAACAGGAGCCGGAAAGACATTGACTTCGTTCAAGGCTGCCCAACTTGTGTCAGAGTTGGATGATGTGGATAAGGTTATGTTTGTTGTTGACCGACATGACCTTGATACTCAGACTCAATCGGAATATGAAGCGTTTGAGCCGGGAGCTGTGGATAGTACTGATAATACGGATGAACTTGTGAAGCGACTTCAAAGCAATTCTAAGATTATCATCACTACCATTCAGAAACTCAATGCCGCAGTCAGCAAGACGTGGTATAGCAACAAGATTGAAACTATTCGCCACTCACGTATCGTGATGATATTTGATGAGTGTCATCGTAGCCACTTTGGGGATAGTCATAAGAAGATTATGAAGTTCTTTGACAATGCTCAAATCTTTGGCTTCACGGGAACACCTATTTTTACTGAAAATGCGGTAGATGGGCATACCACTAAGGAGATATTCGGAAATTGTCTTCATAAATATCTTATTAAGGATGCCATAGCCGATGAAAACGTGCTTGGATTCCTTGTGGAGTATTATCACGGCAACGAAGTTGTTGACAACGACAATCAAGCTCGTATGGAGGAAATCGCCAAGTTTATCCTTAACAATTTCAACAAATCCACATTCGACGGAGAGTTTGATGCCTTGTTTGCTGTGCAATCCGTGTCGATGCTCATACGATATTACAAGATATTCAAATCGTTGAATCCGAAAATCCGTATAGGTGCTGTGTTTACTTACGCTGCCAACAATAGTCTGGATGATGAACAGACCGGCATGGGTACAGGGCAGTATGCAAAAGAGGGTGTGGGTGAGGCTGATGAACTGCAAACAATTATGGACGATTATAACAATATGTTCGGCACTGCCTTTACTACAGAAAACTTCCGTGCCTACTATGATGACATCAATCTGCGCATGAAAAAGAAGAAAGCGGATATGAAACCGCTTGACCTTTGTCTTGTCGTGGGTATGTTCCTTACCGGTTTCGACAGTAAAAAACTGAATACTCTCTATGTAGATAAGAATATGGAATATCACGGTTTGCTGCAAGCATTCAGTCGTACCAACCGAGTATTGAACGAGAAGAAACGTTTCGGTAAAATCGTTTGCTTCCGTGACTTGAAAAATAATGTTGATACGTCTATTAAATTGTTCAGCAACTCTGATAATTCTGAAGATATAGTACGTCCACCGTTTGAGGATGTAAAAAAGGAATATAAATGCTTGGCAACAGAGTTCCTGAAAAAATATCCTACACCCAGCAGTATAGATTTTCTGCAAAGCGAAAATGACAAGAAAAATTTTGTTCTGGCATTTCGTGATATTATCCGTAAACATGCGGAAATCCAGATATACGAAGATTATAGCGAGGATGCGGAAGATCTTGGTATGACTGAGCAGCAATTCAACGACTATAAGAGTAAGTATCTTGACATTACAGTCGGGTTTATAGAACCGCCTGTAATTCCATCTGTAGTTGCAGAAGACCCTGTTCCGTATGGGAACAGTCAGGGATTAGAGGATATAGATTTCTGTCTTGAACTTCTACATAGCGACATTATCAATGTGGCTTACATTCTTGAACTCATTGCAGAACTTGACCCATATAGCAATGATTATTCAGAGAAAAGGCAACATATCATTGACACAATGATTAAGGATGCCGGGATGCGAGGCAAAGCCAAACTCATTGATGGCTTTATTCGGAAAAATGTTGATGAAGATAAGGAAAACTTCATGAGTGGACGTAGTAAGGCTGATGGTACAAGTGAATTGGAAGAGCGTTTGAATCAATATATTGTATCTGAACGCAATAAGGCTGTAAAAGATTTGTCGGATGATGAACAAATTCCTACCGAGGTGCTGAATCTATACATAAAGGAGTATGACTATTTGCAAAAGGAACAGCCGGAAATCATACAAAAGGCATTGAAAGAAAAACATCTTGGTCTTATAAAAACAAGAAAGGCGTTGACGAGAATCATGGAGAGATTGCGTAATATAATAAGAACATTTAATTGGGAGTAAATACGTATATGGTAAAAACAAATGAACCCGGATATGTGTATATCTTGACTAATCCAAGTTTTCGTGAGGATTGGGTTAAGATTGGCAAAAGCGCACGCCCTGTTGATATACGTTCCAAGGAACTTGACAATACGGCAGTTCCGTTGCCTTTTGAGATACATGCAACCATTAAAACGGTTAAATATAATGAGGTGGAAAAACTCGTGCATAAGATAATCGACAATTTGACTGATTTTCGTATTCGTCAGAACAGAGAATTTTTTAATGTCGCTCCGCAAAAAGCATTGGAAATTTTTAAAGAAATAGCACAAACTATAGATGATGCCGTAATAACAGAATATGAGAATAATCAACCTTTGCGTAGCGATAACTTTATATCTCAATCTGTTCAAAATGAATTGCCAAGAAAATGTACTAATAGCAGAAAAGACTATACAAAATATTCACTTAATGGAGTTGGTTCTTATGGGAAAGGTAGATTAGCATTAGAAGTAGTTCGACTTTTTATCGAGTCTACCTCTGTTGATTATAAAGAGCTAATTAATTTGTTGCCTAAACACTTAGTTAAAACCGTTGAAGAAGTCGGAAATTGGAAACTTAAAACGTCAGATACGCATAAAAGATGGTTTGAAAAAGATATTCTTATGTCTAATGATGGTGTCAGGTTTGTTGTATCATCACAGCATGGTAAGAATAATATAGGTCGTATTTTAGAGTTTGCGAATAAATTTGGTTTTGTAATTAAAGAATTATAATAAATATGAGCGAAGAACTGCAACAGAAACTCCGTGACCAGCTTTGGGAGGTCGCAAATCGTTTGCGTGGCAATATGTCGGCAAGCGACTTTATGTATTTCACATTGGGTTTTATTTTCTATAAATACTTATCTGAGAAAATAGAAAAGTATGCCAACAATGCCTTGGTGGATGATGAAATAACCTTTAAGGAATTGTGGGAAATGGATGATACCGATGTAGTCGAGTTACAAGAGGAAGTAAAGAATCAATGCTTGGAAAATATAGGTTACTTCATTGAACCGAAATTCTTGTTTTCGTCCGTAATAGAGGCCATCAAGCGGAAAGAGAACATTTTACCTATACTTGAACGTTCATTGAAGCGTATCGAAGACAGCACTCTTGGACAGGACAGCGAAGAGGATTTCGGAGGATTGTTTTCAGATATAGACTTGGCTTCACCTAAATTGGGTAAAACAGCCAATGATAAAAATACACTCGTCAGCAATGTGCTTCTTGCATTGGACGATATAGACTTTAGCGTAGAGGCATCACAGGAAATTGACATCTTGGGTGATGCTTACGAATATATGATTTCGCAGTTTGCGGCAGGAGCCGGGAAAAAAGCCGGGGAATTCTATACTCCGCAGGAAGTTAGCCGTATTTTGGCAGAGATTGTTTCCATTGGACACCAGCGTTTGCGCAATGTATATGACCCTACTTGTGGTAGTGGCTCATTGCTTCTTCGTGCTGCAAGTATTGGAAATGCGGTTGATATTTACGGACAGGAAAAGAATCCGACGACCTACAACCTCGCCAGAATGAATATGTTGCTTCACGGTATCAGATTCAGCAATTTCAAGATTGAAAACGGCGATACGCTTGAATGGGATGTCTTTGGCGACACTCAGTTTGATGCGGTAGTCGCAAATCCTCCATTCTCTGCCGAATGGAGTGCTGCCGACAAATTTAATACCGATGACCGTTTCAGCAAAGCAGGGCGACTTGCGCCAAAGAAGACAGCAGATTATGCTTTTATCCTACACATGATTTATCACTTGAACGAAGGTGGTACGATGGCTTGTGTCGCTCCACACGGTGTTTTGTTCCGTGGTAATGCAGAAGGGGTAATACGCCGTTTCCTGATAGAGAAGAAAAACTATATCGATGCCATTATCGGTTTGCCGGCTAATATATTCTATGGTACAAGTATTCCGACCTGTATTCTTGTGATGAAGAAATGCCGTAAGGAAGATGATAATATTCTGTTCATAGATGCGAGCAAGGAGTTTGAGAAAGTCAAGACACAAAACAAACTGCGTAAAGAGCATATTGACAAGATTGTTGATACCTATCGCGAGCGAAAAGAAATAGAAAAGTACAGCCATCTTGCCACTTTACAGGAGGTTGCCGATAACGACTATAATCTGAATATTCCTCGTTATGTCGATACTTTTGAAGAGGAAGAACCTATTGACATTAAAGCTGTAATGGCAGAAATCAAGGAGTTGGAAGCCAAACGTGCCGAACTAGATAAGGAGATTGAAGTATATCTTAAAGAATTGGGACTGGTTGAATAATAGTGTTATGGCAGAGATAGATAACATCCCGGAAATGCGTCCTTCATTCGACAATATCCGCCGTCACGATGAGAGCGAAAATGAATATTGGAGTTCACGTGACCTATGCGCTGCTATGGGTTATTCGGCTTATTGGAAATTCCAAAAAGTCATAGACAAAGCAATCAAAGTCGCAGGCATAAAAGGAATGAATATTGATGAGCATTTCAACCAAGCGGTTGATATGGTGAAGATAGGCAGTGGCTCGTTCCGTAAAGTCAGTATCTTCCGCTTGTCACGTATGGCGTGTATGATTATTGCTGAAAATGCTGATGCAAAAAAAGTATTGGTACAACAGGCAAGAGATTACTTTTCTCAAACCATATCTACTAACGAATTGGTGCTTAACTCATATAGTTCCAATCTGTTACTGTATAAAACCGCACAAGGAGAAGTTCGAGTAGAGGTAATATTCAATAGTGAAACATTCTGGATGTCGCAAAAGCGCATGGCGGACTTGTTTGGGGTGGATGTACGAACCATCAACTATCATCTTGGACAGATTTATGAATCCAGTGAACTTACCAAAGAGGCAACTATCCGAAAAATTGGGATAGTTCAATCCGAGGGAGAACGAGACGTGGAGCGTACACCGTTGTTCTATAATTTGGATGCTATCATAGCGGTAGGTTATCGTGTCAATAGCTATCAAGCCACTCAGTTTCGTATTTGGGCTACGTCTGTTTTGAAGGAATTTGTCATTAAAGGGTATGCTCTTGATGATGAAAGACTAAAACAGGGAAAGCATTTTGGCAAAGATTATTTTGATGATTTGCTGGAGCGTATTCGTGAGATACGCACATCGGAACGCAGATACTACCAGAAGATAACAGACATCTATGCGGAATGCAGTGCTGATTACGCCCCGAAATCGGATTGTACTAAATTGTTCTTCAAAATGGTGCAAAATATGATGCATTTGGCTGTGACTAATCGTACCGCTGCTGAAATAGTGTATGAACGTGCCGACTCTGAAATGCCCCATATGGGATTGACCACTTGGAAGAAAGCTCCCGATGGTAGAGTTCAGAAAGTCCGATACGATTGTGGCAAAGAACTATTTGTCAGACAAAGAGATTTCCGAACTTAACGGCGTAACTAACGCATTCCTTGAATTTGCAGAGCTTCGTGCCCAACGTCACATTATAACAACGATGGAAGATTGGAAGCAACGTCTTGAACAGTTTCTTGGCACTATGGATTATAAGGCACAAGATACTGCCGGTAAAGTTTCACAAGAAGCAGCACGAGAGAAGGCGTATGGCGAGTACGAGAAATATAAAGTGATTCAAGACCGTTCTTTTATCTCTGATTTCGACCGGTTTAATAATGGCGACAAATTGTTGCCGTTTGATATTAACCCTGATAAAGAATAATGATTATGGCAAATAATAACGAAAATAAAATCCTCAATGTTCCCCATTTGAGATTCCCTGAGTTTAGTGGGGAGTGGGAGAAATGTAAAGTGTCCGAGCTATTGGACTTCTATTCAACCAATTCTTTGAGTTGGGAACAACTTGAATATGGGACGAAAGCCATGATGAACTTACATTATGGGCTCATTCATGTGGGACTTCCTACGATGGTAGATTTGACAAGAGATAGACTACCCAATGTCAAAAAGGGTAATATGCCTAAAAATTTTGAATTGTGCAAAGAAGGAGATATTGCCTTTGCTGATGCTTCGGAAGATACGAATGAGGTTGCAAAAGCTGTTGAGTTTTTCGATCTTGATAGGAAAGATGTAGTCTGTGGATTGCACACAATTCATGGACGAGATAATAGTGATAGAACGGTTACTGGATTCAAAGGATATGCTTTTTCTTCTACTGCATTTCATAATCAGATAAGGCGTATAGCGCAAGGAGCAAAGATATATTCTATCAGTACAAAGAATTTTTCTGAGTCTTATATAGGTGTTCCATCCAAAGCAGAGCAAACCAAAATAGCTACACTGTTACGTCTAATAGACGAACGCATCACTACCCAAAGCAAAATCATTGAGAAACTGCAATCCTTAATTAAAGGGCTTGCAGTTGCGCTAACGACCAAAGAAAAGGCTAACATTGCAATTTCTCAGTGTTTAGAGTGTCATAGCTCAACACTTCAAGAGAGCGAGGTTTTGTCTAGTGGACTATGCAAAGTGTTTGGTGCAAATGGATTGGTTGGTTATAAAGATGTGCCACAAATGAACGGTGATGCGATACTGGTAATCAAAGATGGTTCGGGTGTTGGTACAGTTTCCTATGCACAGGGCAAATTTTCGGTAATTGGCACACTCAACTATCTTACTGTCATAGGCAACAATGATTTGCGTTATCTGTACTTTGCGCTGTCAGTATTCAACTTTCAACCGTACAAAACTGGTATGGCGATACCACATATCTACTTCAAAGATTATGGTAAAGCGAAAATATATTGTCCTTCACTTGCTGAACAAAAGCGTGTCGCAAACGTGCTTGACAAATTGGAGAGCAAACTTTTTGTTGAGCAAGAACTTCTTGCGTCATTCAATCAACAAAAACTGTATTTGTTGGGGAAGATGTTTATATGAACATCTTCCTTAATAGATATTGTTTCTGTATTTGATATTTCTGTAATAGTTGCCTTTCAACATCCTCTTTAAGCGATAACACTGAAAGAAGATGACTAATTTCTTTTTGCCTATCTAAATCTGGTATTGGGCATTTTATGTGATTTATATCCTTTAGGTAGGCTGTTTTCATCGTACCTTCAGTTACAACACGTTCAACTTCTTTTTGAAAATATGAAGATTGCATAAAGTAATAAAGAAATTCAACATCAATATTTGTATTAGGGACAATACCTAAAATTCCTTGTTTGGTACAGACTGGATATTTGTTTATAGAAATAGCACCGATTGTTGCTCCATTAGAGTATATAATGGAGTGCGTAGGAATCAGCCATGCTGAAGATTTTTTGAGTCCTAACTCTGTAATATAGTCTTTGTTAGCCGATAAATATTTATTGCTCAAATCGTCTATTTTTATGAAAGGAATGCTGCCGTTATCATAAAATTCTGTATTTGACGTAGTGGGTGTTCCACCCTCACCTGCTTTACTATATAATGTTTCAAATGCCACTAACTGCCCACATTTCAGAGTTATTATATCATCTATAAGCCCTTTAATTAAGGATTGCTGTACAGTAATGTCCGCAATTATTCATCGGTGCTATTCTTCACAAACAAATATGATTCCACTGTCCGAATTACTCAAACAATGTTCTGATAGAAATCGCAGTGGCTCTGATTTGCAAGTTCTTTCGGTTAGTAACAAATACGGATTTATAGCTCAATCAGACCAATTTGAGGACAGAGAAGTAGCAAGCGATGATACCTCAAATTATAAGGTTGTGAAGAAAGGTATGTTTGCATACAATCCTGCTCGTATAAATGTTGGCTCAATAGCATTGTACGAAATGGACGGTAATGGTATTGTTAGTCCCATGTATGTTTGCTTTACTACAAAATCAGAATTATTACCCAGTTATCTAAAGTACTATTTTGCATCACAAACATTCAAACATGAAATGTATAAACGCCTGGAAGGCAGTGTTCGCTTATGTCTTACTTTTGAGGAGTTGTGCAATATAGAAATTCATTTGCCAAGTATTGAGCAACAAAAGAATATCAGTAAGTACATTTCAAAAATCGAAAACAATCTTTCATTAGTGGATAGCATATTTTCTAAATATCAGCAGCAACGAAGATACCTGCTCTCGCAAATGTTTATATGAACATCTGCGAGAGCAAAAATTGCTTCAATTCTTGTAAAATAGAAATGCCCCTTTGTTCGACTTCAAGTTTAGTATAAAAAGCATCAATAATTTTACATATATGCTGTTGCTTTGGTATAGGAGGTAGTCTAATTTCTACCTTTTGAAATATATCCATTCTCAAAGATGGTACAGTAGAACCAACTGAATTTCTAACAAAATAAGAATTTAATGTATTCATAAAATGGCAACAATACTTTGGTATAATACATGAAGCGAAATCCGTTATGGCGTAACACCTTTGGTGTAAAGCAAATTTCCCATTATAATATCGAGGATAAAAACTTTGTCCTTCGCCAGCATAAATAACAGCTTCTTTGTCAAACGAATAAGTTGGAAACCATTTTAATTCTTCTGAACGGTCAAAGAAAGGATACCAATCTTCTTGATGTTCTGTATTAGCATCTTGCACGTCACCAGCACCATTCGTAATATGTGCAATTTCGCCTAAACGTATGGTATGAGCATCTGCTATTGAATGAAAGAGTAAATCTGTTATTGCGGACTTTAGTTTTTTCAAATCCTCAATGATTTTGTTTTGGGTAGCGATACGTTCGTCAAGTAATGATATGAAATGTTCAAGTTTTGTTTGCTCTTGTGCCGAAGGAAATGATATACGAAATTGGCTGATAATATCGTAACTTAGGTTTTGTTGTTTCGTCCCCTGCGCATATCTAATACCGATAAGATTTCCGTGTTTCTTATACCATGAATATAAGAACTCATTTGTAACATTTCCTTTAGGCATAAAAGCCATACATGCTTGGCTAATAGTAGAAGTTTCTTTGGTAATAGAGCATGTACCTCTTACTCCTTCAGCTTCCAAACCATATATAGCAATAATAAATGTTCCAATGGGTAATATCTTTAGGCTGTTGTTATTGGTAGCAATTTCTGTTATTTTTTCTTTTGAGGAAGATATATAATGTTCTTTCAATTCTCCGCTTGAAATCCAATTAACTTTTCCCATAAACTGTTGTTTGTCCAATCTGCTTGGTGTATTTCCTGAATACAAATCAAATTCTGCACCAATTGTAGAAACATTCCACTCCCCACTAAACTCAGGGAATCTCAAATGGGGAACATTGCCCATTATATTTCTCTAATTATAGGAAACCCCTAAAAAAGCAATTATGACAAAGAAATCAATTAGAGAAATTGCGATGGCTTGGCGAGAAGACAAGCGTCCGTATGTGAAGCAATCAACATTTGCAGCTTATATGTTGATTCTGGAAAACCATCTTTTACCATATTTTGGTGAAAGTGATGCGTTAAGCGAGAAAGCGGTACAAGATTTTGTACTACAAAAACTCAATGGTGGTATGAGTGTAAAATCGGTAAAGGACATTCTTATTGTGCTCAAAATGGTGATGAAGTTCGGAGTAAAACACGAATGGATGAATTATTCAGAATGGGACATAAAATATCCTACAACAGAAAAGAACAAGGAGCTGGAGGTGTTGACTGTAGCCCATCACAAGAAAATATTGGACTACATTCGTCAAAATTTCACATTCCGTAATTTAGGCATCTATATAAGCCTAAGCACCGGACTTCGTATTGGTGAAGTTTGTGCTTTACGCTGGAGTGACATTGATGTCGATAGCGGAACTATCAGCGTTCAGCGTACCATAGAGCGTATTTATATTATCGAAGGTGAAATGAAACATACTGAGCTGGTTATCAATACGCCTAAAACAAAGAACTCCTGCCGTGAAATTCCTATGAGCAAGGAGTTGCTTGCATTGGTGAAACCACTGAAAAAAGTGGTAAATGCGGATTACTACATACTCACCAATGAACCATTGCCCACAGAACCACGAACATATCGCAATTATTACAAACGGTTGATGGAGCACCTTGGTATCCCCAAATTGAAATTTCATGGGCTTAGGCATAGCTTTGCGACTCGCTGTATAGAAAGCAATTGTGACTATAAAACAGTCAGTGTATTGCTGGGACACTCAAATATCAGTACCACGCTCAATCTTTATGTCCATCCAAATATGGAACAAAAGAAACGTTGTATCGCCAAGATGTTCAAGTCGCTTGGCAAATAGCATTTTACTGGTATGTAACTTCTGTGCGATCATTTGGAGAAAAACGGTCTAAGTTAGCAAGTCCAAGTGAAAATGCACTAAGCTCAGTCATTGTTAAATAAAACGTAGAAGATGCCCGACATGTACCCGACAAGTTCAAAGAAAATAGCTATGTTGATTGAAGTATAGCTTGTATGCACTTTTAGTTCAAATGTCAAATCGCAGAACTATACAACAATTCCGTAACCACCGTAACAGTTACGGCGGTTACAGGATTGTTATAGCCTATGATACGACCAAACAAATGCCAATGATAGTTGCTTTCTAAAGATTCGTAAACTTTCAATTACGTCCATTTATCCAAAATCTTCGGTACGATTATAGCCATGGCAATCCCCAAAATTGCAATAAGAATATAGATAACGACTGCTTTCCATATCAACGCTGAATGCAATATTTCTGCATTGGCCACTATCATGCTGACGAAAAAAGAAGATAGGGCTACCAGTATTATAATGGTGATATAAAATGTGGTAGCCGGAATATGGATGGCATTGTCGGCTTTCTTTATTCTCCGCTCGGCTTCCTTGCATTTGCTTTCAATCTGACTGAGAAAATCACATAGAAGCCTTGCGCCAAATTCTACTGCCATCTTCTGCATTTCTTCAGAAATGATAGGTTTACACTCTCGTATAGAGTTGGACAGATTTTTAACATCCGTTCTCAACTTGAACACGTTGTCATTCAGCTTGACAAGTTCTTGTGCATTGATATCGAGTAGGCGATTTTCTTCCTCCTGATATTCATTCTTAGGATTGGACTTTATGGATTCCGCTTCTGCCATTTCTGCGGAAAAATCAAATTTCTTCTTCATGCACTTATCGTTTTAATCCTATTTTCGTTTTCTTTCCTAACGAACGACTGGCAGCACGAGCGCATCTGCGAGCCCATTGCAAATCGTCTTCGTCTTTATCTCTCCATGGAAGCTCGCTTTGCGAACCTCCGCCACCTCCGCCGGTTGCTACATTCGGCGTATCAAGCAGTCCGACAAAAATAGCCACGGCCATATCAGCCAGTTCATGCGAGTTGGAAACGAACCTGTAATTAAATTCGTCGTTGAAACAGTCAAGCACTTTTTCCGGAATATAGAACTTGTGTTCCTTATCTTTATGGGTAAGGGTGTAGGGAATCATATCCGAATGGTCTGGGCGATATTGGGTGTAGTCAATAGGTGCAGCCTTATGTTCTGCTATTTGTTGAACCTCTAAGGGTGTATTGTTTCTAATGGCAATTGCTGGCTGATGGTACAGTTTCTCCCATGTCGCAGGAAGTTTCGAGACCATTAGGTTCCTGCCGACTCCCAATTCGGAAGCCTTGTATTTGGTATTCCCATGCACGAGTGCATATCCACGAAGAATACCCTTCTTGTCCTCTCTTTCATGGACGGTATAACCTTTCCGTATAAGAGCACTCTTGTATTCATCCCATGACCATGATGGCATTGCTTTCAACACCTCCATACAGTCCCGGTTCACTTGTGGAATGTTCCAATTTCGGATTTGCGCTGCAGTTGTCCAGCCTCGTTTCTTTGCCACTCGCTCGGCTGCACGTTGTGCACGAAGATGAATGTTATGGTCGTTGTTGATATTGCCATCTTCATCCAAACGGCAAATCGCAGCATGGAGGTGAGGGACTTCGCCTTTGGATTCCGTATGCAACCAAACTGAGTATTTGCTGCCCGCCAAATTGGTCGGACAGGAACGGACTTTTCCGTTCTTGCCAGTAATCACTTGTCTGTCGAACTCCTCGGCGAATTCCTGCCAAAGTGTTTGCCAATCTTCAATGTCATAGAATTGGGTATGTTCGAGCGATGGGCTCAACTCGATTCTGATTACGGAATTCTTTATAGGCCGATATTGGGATAAGGTCAACTGCATGGAGTTCCATATCCCCATAGCGTCTGGTTGAGAGGGTAACAGATTGTCCACTACTCGATAGATTTTCTCCGGATGTTTCTTGTGCTGTGATTCTCCGGTAATATAACGGAGGTCGTTTATTCCGTGCGATATTGCTTTGGCTTTTGCAATCATTCTTCTTTGGATTTAGGGTTAGACGGAATGTTGTTCTTCTCTTTTGCAGCATTCAAGAACTGGCAGACACTTTCGGCTACATTGCCAAGCTCCTTAAGCCAACCGACCATGAACGGAATCTGATTGAACATTATCATGCGTTGCTTTGTGGACATTCCATGAAGTGCAGATGTATATTTTACGAGGTCTGACCGACAATCGTCCAGATTCTGCAACAGAGCAGCTTCTTTTCTCGTGAGTCTTGCTTTGGGTTTGAAGTTATACGCGCGTGATAATATGTAGTCACTTACGGTCATGCCGCATTGTTCGGCCAGTGATTTTATATGTTCTTTCTGGCTGGGAGTGACTTTAGCTCTGATAAAGACGCTTCTTGTCTCGTCAGAGGAACTGGATGAATTTTCAATATTTTCTTTCATATAAATAGTTCTATAATGGTGAATAGGTGCGAGCTTGCGAGTACCGCACCGGCGGAGTCTATGAGCCGGCGAGAGCGCCAATGTACAACCGTAACGTAGTGAGGTTATACCTTGGCATATCTCGCAACAG
Organism: Bacteroides sp. MSB163; assembly: GCF_036416795.1. NCBI lineage: Bacteria > Pseudomonadati > Bacteroidota > Bacteroidia > Bacteroidales > Bacteroidaceae > Bacteroides > Bacteroides maternus. Next base: position 3,665,108 of record NZ_CP143867.1, read on the forward strand.
TTACCTGTTGATACTTTCCGGCAAACCATATCGGATGTACATAGCGAACTGGCATCCGGATGGTATAAGATACATCTCTAAAAGAGGGGAGAGAATGAATGTTTTCAACTACTATCTTCACAACTTTGCTTTATCCTTATATGTATGCCCCGATAATAAAGTAAAGTCAAACTTAGTAATGGTATTCGGGGTTGATTTGATACTCTTTCCCCACTTTTATTACCATGCGTTTGTTTCTGAGAAAAGTAGCGACCTTGACCGCTTTGTTGTGACCGAGATTTACGTCTTGCAATCCATACCCTATTTTCAGTCGTTCCAGATAGTCATTGTAGTTGCTGATGTTGCCGTTTGCGAAGGCGGCATCCAACGCAGCCTGATGTACATTCTCAGGGATTTCCTTGTACGGTTCAAACGGCTCTTTGGTTGGTCGTCCGATCTTTTTCTCTTTGAGCAGATAGGACTCTACCAGTTCGGGTATGGCTTCCTCGTTTATGCGGAAAGCGAAAGGCTCAAACTCACGGTCACGGATATGGACGGCTTCGACCACGCTTACAGTCTTGTCCTCTTTATCCACTTTGATCTGCATGATGGTTTCCGCTTTGTTGTTGAGTTCCGTGCCGATGTGACCACGGGCATGTTCATCATTCTTGTTCTGATGCAAGACGGTATGAATATGGATTTGCCTGTCATCCGTCCACTGCATGAATTTGGAGATTATATTGGTGGCTTCATTCGGAGAATTGATGTCATACATAAAATCCCTGATGCCATCTATAATGACCAGACCCAAATTCGGAATTGTGCCAATGGCCTGTTCGACTATTGCAAGCCTCATTTCGGGAGAATATTTGCGCAGACCTAACATAATCAGATTGTCAGAATCGGCATCCTTTGGTAATCCGGCCAAACATAGAATGCGTTGTAGCACCTTTTGGCAATGAGGCTCTCCTTGTTCGGTGTCGATATACAATATCGTCCGTTTATTTTCCGGGAACGATGAACGGTAATGGAGTACTGTGCCATTGGCCAATGCGGAAGCGGCAATGGCTGAAACATTGAAAGTCTTCTTGCTTTTGGCTTTACCGATGGATGCACTGAAGTTGCCCAATGTTCCGATAATGGAGTTATCCACCATCAACACCACAGGCGACTGTTCATATGTGTTGGTTACGCTCACGGTAGCCTCCTTTATGTAAATAGCCAGTTCCTCGGCTGTCGGAATGTTATTGTTCGTCTTCTCCATAGCTTACCAATTTTTATTGTTTGGTTTACGACGATGGGAAGCGAGCAGCGCATCATTCTCTTCCTCGAAACTTTGCGGAATAACGGTCTTACGGGACGACTCCAACCATTTATCCAGCTCATCACGATAGATGTAGAGGTGCTTGCCTTGTTTTATAACCGGAATATCGTCCTTTTTAACTTTGTAATAAAAGGTCGATAGCGGCATTTTGAGATAGGCGCAAGCCTCCTGCACGGTCATGGGGACGTGCGTGTTCTCCTTGACCTCGTTCTGCTTGGAAAGTTTCTCTGTCAGCAGACTTTCCATACTTGCAATTCGGTCGCATAACTCTCCCAGCACTTCGGGAAGGTCATTGAATGTGAATTGATTCTTAGACATGATTCAAATGTTTTATTTGTTAAACATGCTGCAAACCAACACAATGATACTATGCAGACCTTCGTCAGCAGAGGGTAATTTTCCCGTCAGCGACGGAATCATTTCAGTCGGTCAGAACCAGCTGTCTCATCGTCTGCTTTTTTGAGGCAATTGAAATAATACTCTCCTTTTAGGGGAATATCAAGTGGGATTTTACAAATACCTGTAGTCCGTAGATTTTTTGATAAATAAAACAGAGTAGCATTTTTCAATTCGTGTGGGAATATGGTTTTTATGAATTCTGCGCATTTTTCCACCGAGATATTCAACCTTATACCGATATTCCATACAAAATGCCGTATATCGAGAGTGTTTAATGGGTTGTCGAATTTGGAACGTATGGACTTGTATAAATCACATTGCCCATGGGCAAAGCACTCTATGTTTTCGTGAAGTGTAATAAGGTCGTCTTTTGAAAGGAACTCAGCCATACTATATGTGGTATATTCGTGCATAACACGCATAATGTCAGCTTGCTGCTCTGCCTTTTCCCGTTCTATTTCAGCTATGCGTTCGTCATAACCATCTGGGTAATCATTCCTTGCTGTCGGCACTTCTATAACTTCTACTTCCGCGGTAATGGTATCAGATGGCTGCGTGATTTCAGGTGGGATGGATTCTTTTTGCTTGCCAAAAGAAATACATACGTTATTCTTGATAAGGTAGCGATAGAAAAATCTTTGAGAGAACGCACATGAAAGAGTTAAGATCACAATACTCAATATAATAGGTGTGGTATATTCCATCAGGTTTATTTGATGGCAGTTGTAAAGATAAGTGGCGATTACCGAGTATGAAGTAACGCTTACCGCAAGTATGAAACTTGCCTTTTTTCTGTGAATTTGAATACTATCTGTCATAATCTATTGTTGTTTAGATGAAATGATAGTGCAAAGTTATAAGCACATTTCCAGATAGTTATAAATAAGTGCAGTAAATCGGTCAATTTTTAAGAAAATATAGTCTTAGAGTATGATAATCTCTCGAAAATCATACTCTAAGACTATGTAATGGGGCAAAATAGGGGAGTTCAACCCTTGCGTGTCAAAGTGATTTTCTTGCTGGCTTCACGCTTGTTGCTGTCCACGACTTTCATGTAACGCATCGTGGTGGTGATGCTTTTGTGCGCCATCAAGCTTTGTATGGTACGGATGTCTGTACCGGCAGCACCTTGGAGGGTTGCGAATGTTCTCCGATATGAATGGAATGTTATGTTCTTGGTTATTCCGGCAGAACGAATCCACTCTTTCATTGGTACTTGTGTCCAACTACGCATAAGTTCCTTGAATACCAGATCTTTCTTCTCAGAACTGTATCCTATCAGCCCTAATGCCTCCTCGCTGATGGGAATGATGTCTTCCGCTTTGTTTTTCTGTGTGATGATATGCACACATTTCCCTCCGGCAGAGTAGTCCACTATGTCTTCCCAGCGCAGGGCTAGGATGTCGCTGATGCGCAAGCTGGTCATACAGGAAAACAGCGATGCGATTTTCACAATAGGCTTTTTACATGGCGTTTCAGCTAACTGGTACAATTCTTCAACAGATAAAGCTTCTTTCATAGTGTCTTCTGTTTCAATCTTTTCCAAGAAGTCATTGACATTGGTCTTTATCATCCCATTACGATATAGTATTTTCAAGAATCCTCTGAAAGTAGACCAGTATCCTGATGCTGAGTTTCGTGTGATACGTCCGTTGCGTCTTAGTTTCTTGGCGCTCAGCAGATATTCCCGAAACTTGTTGCACAGGTCGATGTCAATCTCTTCAAAAGTGCATTTGCCGTGTACGAAGTTCTTGAAATGGAGATAGACGAACTCCCATTTCTGGTCGTGCTTGCGGAGCTGCTGGCGATAGTACTCCAAGAAATCACCCTTTAGTTTGTACCTGTCGAAGAAATCATAGCGTTCATTTACAACCGATTCAAACCTACGGCAACGGATGGCTTCGGCTTTCTCGGTCATTACATCGTTGAAATTCTGCTCACGTTTGTTCTTCGGGTTGGCATAGATATAAATGCCAAGCGACTCGTGACGGATTACTTTCATCGTTTCCTTGTCTCTATATCCCGGATAATAATCCAGATAGAATGACAACATTTTGTTCTTTAGAGGTCTTGTCCTCAATGTTACAGTTTTACATTCGTGCATACTCTACTATATTATATTGTTGTTAATAATTTGCTGCAAACCAACGAAATGGTTCTATACAGACCTATAATCGTCAGGAGTAATTTTCCTGTCTGTATGGAATAATTTTTCAGGTGACGGATTTTTCAGCCATCACCTTGTCAAAATCCTCTTTCAGCAGGAACATGGATTTGCCGTGGTGCATTTTTCGGATGTTGTTATAGCGTGCATAGTTATAGACATCATCTCTGCGCAAACCATATTTTTCCATCGCCTCGGCTACGCTGTAATACTTTTCGCGTTGGTCGAAACCTCCGTTCTTGATAGTGTCGATATGGTCTTTGGAGTATTGAACCTTGCCGTAAACTACACGGGAGGGGATTTTGTGGCGATGCACAAACGAGCATCTGGCATCTTTGCTCATGTCGTATATTTCTTCCATCTGTTCTGCGCCAATCCATTCTTTGATATTGTCAGCTGCCTTATATTTGACGAAGAAACGGTTTACTGCCAACTGTTCGTAGTAGTTGAATCCTCCGTGACTGATTTTAGGAATGTCGTTTTCACGGCACAGCCTGCAAATAGTTTTCTTGGTCATCTGATATGTGACTGCAATCTGTTCTGACGAATAATATCCGTCGGGGATTGTAAAAGGTTCTTTCTGCTCCTGCTGGCCGGATTTGCTTTCGCGCTTCTTGGGTGTATATGTACCGTTCCGGTGTTCACGATATACCTTGTCAAATTCGGTGCGCAATACCATAGTCCGGCTTCCTTGTTTGAACCTCGTTATATCGTATTTGTTGACATAGTAGCTGATGTTTATCTTGGTAAGCCCGTATTTCTCGGTGATTTCCGAATAGGTATAATAGTCAGGATTCAACTTGTCCTGCTTTTCTTTGATAGCGTCTATATGGGCACGGGAATAATACACCTCGTGGTGGCGGTTGATTCGGGGAATATTGTGCCGCAGGGCAAAGGTGACAACGGCATTACGGCTCATACCGTATTTTCCCATGACCTGCTCCGGTGTGTAATAACAGTCCAGATTGATTTCTTCGGCAAGGTCGGCAAAATACTTGTCTATGAGGGTGCGGTTGTAGAACACACGGCTACCTTCTGCAACCTTTGGGATGTTGTATAGTCTGCAGCGACGGTACAGGGTTTTCTTCTGGATTTGGTATTTCTCCAAAATCTCATTCGTGGTGTAATAGAGGACGGTCTGCTTCCGTCCATAGCTGCGTTTCTTGTAGTCGGGCGCATTGTCGAACATCTTTTCAATGTCGGATTTGCGTATGATGGTACGCCCACGAAGTTGCAACGCCCGAATGATACCGGTAGCCATGTGTCGGTAGATGGTGGCACGACTGATACCTAAAAGGGTAGCGGCTTCGGCAGGGGAGAGGAACGGTTTGCCTCCCACAATGCCAACTTCCTGCATTGGCTGCTCGTTTTGCCTCGCTTCGTATTCCTGCAATTTCTGCTTGCGCTTCTTGTCTTTATACGCTTTTTCTGTACACGATTTGCTGCAAAACCGTGTTACCATCGTGTGTGCTATAAATGGTTTGCCGCACCACTGGCATTTTCTCTGTACCTCCATATATTAGTCGCCTTTAATTTCGTCGATTTCGTCTCAACGCGTCTCACAATTTCTCACAGCGTCTCACGCTGTGTCTTCTATAGCGGTTCCGCTCATTCTCATAGCGTCTCACATCGTGCCTAAGATGTCGCTATGATGAGTGCGAGGAGCCCGCTTATTTGTTCGGCGGTAGAATTATGGTACAAAAAGATGCTGAAAATTGGCAGTCTGTCAGAATTGACTGGAATAGACACAAAAATAAAAGTCGCTGGATTTCAGCGACTTTATTCTAAATGGTTATGGTTGCTTATGGCTGTTTACAAGCCATCATTTGCCGATGCAAAAGTGTTGAAATATATTTTTTAGCACCATATCATTCGTCACCTCCCCTGCGATATCGCTCAAATGGAAGATGCACTCTCTGATGTCCTGGGCTACGAAGTCCCCGGAAAGATTGTTTGCCAATCCCTGTTGTACGCGTCCGATGGCTTCTAAGGCATGCGTAAGGGCTTCGTAATGGCGGGTATTGGTCACTATTACGTCGTTTTGGGTTATCGTAGGCAGATTGGCAACGGCTAGAAGTTTCTTCTGAAGCATATCCGTATTTTGCCTTTTCTTGGCGGAAATAAAAATACATTCGGCGTCAGGAATGATGGAAGAGGCCGCAGACAGCACCTCATCAGAATGAGCCGTGTCCAACAAATCCGCTTTGTTGAATACCAATATCAAATGCTTACTTGCCAGGCGTGGAAGTATTTGCCCCGATAGCTGATTCATTTGCGACGTTGCGTCCGTTGCATCAATCATCCAAAGCACAATCTCCGCTTGTTCCAGTTTTTGGAACGTGCGCTCTATGCCTAGACTCTCAATCGTATCATTGGTTTCGCGGATACCTGCCGTGTCAATGAAACGGAAAGTAATACCGCCGATATTGGTCGTATCTTCAATCACATCGCGCGTAGTGCCGTGAATGTCGCTCACGATAGCCTTGTCCTCGTTCAGCAATACATTGAGGAGCGTTGATTTCCCGGCATTCGTTTCGCCGATGATGGCTACCGGTACGCCGTTTTTGATCGCATTTCCTACGCTGAACGAATGTACCAGTCGGGAAATGACTCCCTCGATATGATCCGCCAATTGGCAAAGCTCCGTTCTGTCCGCAAACTCCAACTCTTCATGGTCGCTGAAATCCAGTTCCAGCTCAATCAGTGAAGTGAAGTGTAGCAACTGGTTGCGTAGCTCCGTAAGTTCTTTGCTGAATCCGCCACGCATCTGGCTCATGGCAAGGCGGTGGGTGGCGGCAGACGAAGAAGCAATCAGGTCTGCAACGGCTTCGGCTTGGCTCAAATCCATCTTGCCATTGAGAAAGGCGCGTTGCGTGTATTCCCCCGGTCCCGCCAGGCGGCAACCGTGCTTGATGAGCAATTGCAAAACTTGTTGCAAGATATAGCTCGAACCGTGGCAGGTAATCTCCGTACTATCTTCGCCCGTGTAAGAGTGCGGGGCGCGAAACAGGCTGACAAGAACCTCGTCAATGATTTCCTCTCCATCGTGTATCTTCCCGAAAGTCAGTGTATAAGGTTTGCAATCCGCCAGCGTTTTACCGGATTTTGCCGGGGTGAAAATGCGGTTGGTGATACGAATGGCGTCCGATCCTGAGACGCGAATGCTTCCGATTGCTCCTCCTTGAGCCGTGGCAATGGCACAGATGGTATCCTGATTCATCATAAAAATTGTTATTTGAGTTGCAAAGATAGCCTTTTGGGGTAAAAAGAAGAACGCGATTGTATATTACTTACTCTTTTTTATTACATTTACTCAATTTTCGTAGCCTTTACATGATACACTTTGTTATTATGATAAGCATTTGGTATCGTTGGATGGCTTTCAAAAGAAATTGGATGGCTTTGAAGAGTCCAATGTTTTACGGGTGCGTTGCATAGGTGCGCATGGCGAAATAGTCTGGTTGGAGGATCACCTCTTATCTATAGAGAAAGATATAAGTGGAAATCTGGAAAGGCTCTTATGCTATATCGTGAACGTCACCGGGCAGTGCGAACGCGAAGCACACATATCGCGCGTGGAAGAGCGAAACTGGAAAATAATACAGGCATTGCCTGAATTTATATTTATTTTGGATCAGGACTTCTTCATCACCGATGTGTTAATGTCTTCTGACACCATTTTGTTCCATCCCGTTGAACACTACGGGGAGCAGACGGGCGCACTATCTATTCTCCCGAAGTCAGTGACTGTTTCTGCGGAACATACGTCAATGTCTCGAAGACGGGGAGTTGAAGGAGATAGAGTATCCCCTGGATGTGGATGATTGCGAAAGGCATTATTTCCAGGCACGCATCGCTCCGTTCGAAGATAATAAAGTGATGGCGTTGATGCACGATATCGGTGACAGGGTGTAACGCTCCAATGAACTCATTGAGGCGAAGCAACGGGCAGAAGAGGCTGACCGCATGAAATCGGAATTTCTGGCCAATATGAGCCACGAAATCCGCACTCCTTTGAATGCTATCGTGGGATTCTCTGAAATCATAGCTTTGACGGAAGATGAAGTGGAGAAAACCGAATACCTGAACATCATTCAAAAGAATAGTAACTTGTTGTTGCAACTCATAAATGACATTCTGGACCTTTCCCGCATCGAGTCGGGAAAATCGGAAATGAACTTCCAGTTGGTCGAAATGACCGGACTGCTTGACGAAGTGGAGAAGTGCATCGCCTGAAAATGAAAACGGGCATCCGACTGAATGTGATACGTCCCGATGAGGAAATCTGGATTATGGTGGACCGGAACAGGATTACGCAAGTACTGTTCAACTTCCTCTCCAATGCCATTAAGAATACCCATGAAGGGGTCATCACCCTGGGGTTGGAGGTCTGTGAAGAATGGTTGAAAGTTTATGTAATGGATATCGGTTGCGGTATTGCGAAGGAGAAATTGCCCTTGATTTTCAACCGTTTCGAAAAGCTGAACAATTTTGTTCAGGGTACGGGTCTGGGGCTTCCCATCTGCCAGAGCATCGTGGAGAGATTGGGAGGAAAGATTTCCGTAGAGTCCGAAGTAGGAGTGGGGAGCACTTTCGTGATGACCCTTCCTTACCGCCAGTTTGTGTTGGGAGCGGATGGTGGACCTGTTGAAATCAATGCCCACGTAGAGCGAAGATCAGACGGTAGGAAGAAAATTCTGATAGCTGAAGATACGGAGTCTAACTTTATACAGATAAACATTTTGCTGAAGAAGGACTACACCATTTCGTGGGTTACCAATGGCGAAGAGGCCGTAAATAGTTTCTTGCGTGAGCGTCCCGACCTGATATTGATGGACATCCGCATGCCGGTGATGAACGGTATTCAGGCTACGGAAAAGATACGTACCATCGACATCGATCTGCCTATCATTGCGGTGACGGCTAATGCTTTCCTGATAGAACAACAACAAGCATTAGCCGCCGGATGCAATGATATTATTGCCAAACCATATACTTACGAAAGATTGAAGGAAACAATCATCAAGTATATTTGGGTGGGTGTTTCTTAAATTCTGTCCAGTACAGTTTTTATCAAAGTATCAATCGTATTCTTGTAGCCTGTATTGGCTTCTTTAATCAACCGGTTGGCTATGACCATGCATACCGTGGTCGCCTTATGTCCCATCAAGCGGCTTAAACCGGCCAGTGCGGAGCTTTCCATCTCGAAGTTCGTAATGCGATAGCCATTGTATTCAAAGTTCTCGATCTTTTCATTCTGTTTCGGGTCGGCCAGCGGAATGCGTAGTTCACGTCCTTGCGGGCCAAAGAAACCACCGGCGGCAATTGTTACACCGCGTACCATATTGTCTCCGGCAATGCGCTCTATCAGTTCGGCATTGGCGTCGATTACGTACGGAGCAGGTGCGCACATATTCCCCGACCATCCCATGTGGTTCAGGAATGCACGTTCAAATGGCAAGTCGCACACTTCATTGCGCCCTGAATAGAAGTTCAGCAGGCCATCGAAACCAATGGACTTTTGCGAGCAGATAAATGTACCTACGGGCGTATTCGGTTGCAAACCGCCACAAGTACCGATGCGTACCAGTTCTAACTGGCGAAGTTGGGGCTTTTCTTCACGTGTGTTGAAGTCGATGTTGGCCAAGGCGTCCAGTTCATTCATCACAATATCGATGTTGTCGCAACCAATTCCCGTAGAAATCACCGTGATACGTTTGCCCTTGTAGGTACCTGTAATGGTTTTGAACTCGCGGCTTTCCACTTCACATTCTTTATTTTCAAAGTGTGAGCCTACCAGTGCCACTCTGCCCGGGTCGCCCACCAGGATTACTTTGCCTGCCAGCCACTCAGGCTTTACGTGCAGATGAAAAACTGAACCGTCATCATTGATAATAAGTTCGGAGGATGCAAAATACTTTTTCATATTCTGGATTTTTTAGTTGATACGTTTATAAATAGAAAACGCCGGAACGGGATTACTGTTCACCGGTTCCGACGTTTTTCTGGGGCAATAATTCTACCGGTTTATTTACTCAACGGCTGGTTTGAGTTGTTTCCCGATGGTTTGGCTATGGTTTCGCGCATGGAAGTATCAGCTTCGATGTTCTTCATCCGATAATAATCCATGATGCCCAAGTTACCGTTACGGAATGCTTCTGCCATGGCCTTAGGTACTTCGGCTTCCGCCTCGATCACCTTGGCGCGTGCTTCCTGAGCTTTCGCCTTCATTTCCTGTTCGCTGGCCACGGCCATTGCACGGCGTTCCTCAGCTTTGGCCTGGGCGATATTCTTATCGGCATTTGCCTGGTCTATCTGCAAAGCCGCACCGATGTTCTTACCTATATCGATATCAGCGATATCAATAGACAGGATTTCGAAAGCCGTACCGGCATCCAGACCTTTGCGGAGCACAAGTTTGGAGATTGAATCCGGATTTTCCAATACTGACTTATGGTTTTCGGACGAACCGATGGAAGATACGATACCTTCGCCTACACGGGCCAGGATAGTGTCTTCGCCGGCACCACCCACCAATTGGCGGATATTAGCGCGTACCGTTACACGGGCTTTGGCTATCAACTGGATACCATCTTTTGCTACGGCGGTCACCGGAGGAGTATCAATTACCTTCGGGTTTACCGACATCTGAACGGCTTCGAACACATCACGTCCGGCAAGGTCGATTGCGGTAGCCATCTGGAAGGACAATTCAATATTAGCTTTAGAGGCAGATACCAAGGCATGCACAACTCTTTCTACGTGTCCACCGGCCAGGTAGTGAGCTTCCAACTCGTCGCGGGTAATGTTGCTCAATCCGGCTTTGTGTGCTTCAATCATACCCGGTACAATGATGTAGGGAGGTACGTTACGGATACGCATTAAAAACAATTGCACCAATGAAATCCTGACTCCTGAAACTTTGGCGGACAACCATAGGAAGAAAGGAACATAGTGGAAGAACAGTACGATGAAGATAATGCCTCCTATCACAAGAAAGGCAGTTAGGTACATAGTGTCTACGTTCATGATTTATAAGATATTAAGTGTGAATATTAGTCTTTTTTCTTTTCTACCATGATAACGCCGTCCGTTATACGGTTTACAATGATAGGGGTTTTTTCATTCAGGAATCCGTCCATGGATTTCACTTCCACGATGTTGCCGTCTATTTCGGCATTGCCGATCAGTGCCAGGCGTGTAATGGCCACACCCGTATCGCCTACTTTTACTTGATCCGCAGCCGTACGGTCTACCTTCGATGTGATATTCTTCTTCAACGCCACTTTATCCAAGGTCTTGGAGCGCATGAAGAGTATCAATGAGCCTATGCAGGCTATTGCCGATACACCGAGCGTGATGAAACCAGCCGTTGTACCCAGATAGGCAAAGGCATAATAGTTGGCATAGATCATGCAAGCTCCGGCCAGGATTCCGGCTATACTGATGCCCGGGATGACGAACAGTTCTACCAAGAATAGGATAACCGCCGCAACAATGAGTACAATGATGATAAGTATGTCCATAGTTTTCTATTTAAAGGATTGTTTTTCTGTATTACGCACTTCAATGGCGGCTTTTTCCAATTCACCTGATAATTGTTTTATCTGCTTTTCCAGGTCGAGTATGGCGGGAGTCAGTTTGGCTTTATCGCTTTCCTTGGCACGGGAGTACAAGGAGCGTTGTTCTTCCAATTTGTTTTGCTGTTGTCTGAAGCTTTTTTCCAACTGGCGGTATTTGCTGAACAAGCTCTTGGCTTGAGGTGATTTGAAATCACTCCATTGATAATACGTGGTGTGGTCATCAATTACAAATTCAAAGTCATAGCTCCGTTCAGTTTGTGGCTTTTCACTGATAGCGGCTTGCAGACGGCGTTTGGCATCAGATACTGTATTCTGGTCTACCCAAGTATCTTTCAGGGAGTGAATTTGAGCAAGTCGGACAGCTTTTTTCTTGTCCATTGCTTCGTAGTTATACACTCTTTTGGAAGAGTTGGGAATAAATACGTAAATACATACTTTTCCTTCCGGTTGGTACCGATCGGAAGCAAACCATCCGAGGTTGTTGAATTCATCGATGGCAAACATGTAGTCGTTATAGGGAGAATTGAATGGCATGCCCACATTCTCCGGGGTCAGATAGGTGTTGGTATTTGTATTATAGCGGGTAACGAATATGTCGTATCCACCTATTGAATTCTCACCGTCAGCGGCATAGTAGATAGTTGCACCATCAGTCAATACATAAGGATAATTGGCATTGACGGAGTCATTGATGCTACCGGGTAATAAGCTGCCTTTACTCCATTCGCCTTGCATTTTGTTACGGGAAAGGATACTGAGTTTGCCATCAGGCTGGCGTTCACCGTAATAAATCTTATTACCAAGTTCCGTTTCGTATACGGTAGCTTCTATTTCTTCTTTATTTTGGAAAAAATCGTTGTACGTAAGTAATTTACCAGATTCCGGACTTATTTTATAAGCTTCCAGAAAGCGGTCTTTATCCACTACGATACTATCGATGATGCATACTTCTTCGATGCCTTTCAGCATGCGGAGATTGGTCTTGCTTTTTTCTAGAAGTTTTTCAGCTTCTGCGGTAGATCTTTTTCGTTTGGAAAGGTCACTGATATATTCTTCGTAACACTTGATGGCATCTTCAAAACGATACAGGTCGTTATAATTTCGTGCCAGATGCAGCTGTCCGCTCGGGATACGTTTTTTAACGGCTGTTTCCAGATATTTCAGAGCTACGTCAGGCTCTCCTGTTTCCAGGCAGCATACACCGTACCATAAATTGCAATTTCCGTTTGCCGGTTGTGTCTTGACGAATTTTTTGAAAACAGGTTTGGCTTTCTCGTACTGCCCTTTGTTGTAAAAAGCTTTAGCTTGTTCCAACGTCTGTGCTGATGCACCGATTAATACAAGACAAAATAGAAGGAGTAAAATATATCTCTTTTTCATGTTAGTTATCCAACTTACAAATTCGAATGTTCAAAAATACAAATTAATCGGGAATAATGCTGATTTCCGTTATTCTATTATGTTAATTCTTCTTTAAATCATTCTTTTCTCTTACTTTTGCAGGGCAAAAAGTAAAAGAGCTACAAGCTACATGAGCTACGAGTTACAAGTAGCTGCGCAATGTTAGCATGTAACTTGTAGCTCGTAACTTGTAATTCGTAGCTTATAATCGTTATGGCGCAATTTACTGAAGAAGAGAAGATCATCCGCCGCATAGAAAAGCGGTTTAGCAAGGGAGTGGTGGAATATGGGCTGATAGAGGATGGAGATAAAATCCTCATCGGACTTTCCGGCGGTAAAGACTCTTTGGCGTTGGTGGAATTGTTGGCAAAGCGTGTCCGTGTCTTTAAGCCCAGATTCTCCGTGGTTGCCGTTCATGTGGTTATGAAGAATATACCTTATCAGAGTGATTTAGCCTATTTGCGTGAGTATGCTGAGTCATGGAATATTCCTTTTGTGTTGTATGAGACGGAGTTCGATGCAAGTACGGATATGCGTAAGTCGCCTTGTTTTCTTTGTTCATGGAACCGACGTAAGGCGTTGTTTACTGTTGCCAAGGAGCAAGGTTGTAATAAAATAGCATTGGGACATCATATGGATGATATTCTAGAAACATTATTGATGAATATCACTTTTCAAGGTGCATTTAGTTCCATGCCGCCCCGCTTGATAATGAAGAAGTTCGATATGACGGTTATCCGTCCGATGTGTTTGATACATGAGTCTGATTTGCTGGAACTGGCACAGATAAGGGGATATCGGAAACAGGTGAAGAATTGCCCTTATGAAGCGCAATCTCATCGAAGCGATATGAAAGGTATTTTGCATCAGTTGGAAGAAATGAACCCGGAAGCTCGCTATAGTCTTTGGGGAAGTATGGCAAATGTTCAGGAAGAGCTTCTTCCTAATAAAATTGATAAGTTAGATTAATCATTCTTTAAATATTCATTACTGAAATGAAAGGTTTTTATACTATTTTGCTTTTAATAGTCTCTAATATCTTTATGACTTTTGCTTGGTATGGTCATCTGAAGCTACAGGAGATGAAAGTGATCACAAATTGGCCGCTTTATGCCATAATCCTATTTTCATGGGGTATTGCTCTTGCGGAATATGCCTTCCAGATTCCAGCCAATCGTATTGGCTTTTTGGGCAATGGCGGGCCTTTCTCATTGATGCAATTGAAGATTATTCAGGAGGTGGTTACTCTTATTATTTTCACAGTATTTACTACTGTACTTTTTAAAGGTGAAAGCCTGCACTGGAATCATTTTGCGGCATTCATTTGCTTGGTATTGGCAGTGTATTTTGTATTCTATAAATGATAATTTAATGAAGAACTAAGAATGAAGAATTACCTTGCGGCATGCTTGCATAGCGCAGCCAAATTCTTCATTCTTAGTTCTTCATTAAATTATCATTTCTTTGTTATAAACCGTTCCATTCCTTTCGTATAGTATGTTTGAAGTTCTCCATTCTCATCCGTGTAAATAAAGCACGCATCAATATCCGGATGAGCATCAGCAAAGCGTTCTGCTTCTTCCAGTCCCATCACCATGAATGCGGTGGCATAAGCATCAGCACTCATACAGTTTTTGGCTACTACAGTGGCAGATAAGATATTATGTTGTACGGGATATCCTGTTCTTGGATCTATAGTATGTGCATATTTCTTTCCGTCTCTATAATAGAAGTTGCGATAATTGCCTGAGGTTGCAATACCTACATCCGTTATATTCAATACTGTTTGTAGCTCCTGATTAATGGATAGTGAATCATCAACGGGCTTATTGATTCCGATACGCCATAAGTCTTTCTTGGGATTTTCTCCCTGCGCTACGATTTCTCCGCCTATATCTACCATGAAATTCTTGATGCCTTTCTTTGCAAGAAACTGTGCTATTACATCCACTGCATATCCCTTGGCTACTGCACTACATGAGAGCATCATGCGCTCATCTTGTTTTACCACTTTACCTTCTTCTGACAGAGTCACTTTGGTATATCCTGTAATTTCCAGTAAGCTGTCTATCATGGCAGAGTCGGGAAATGCGCCTTTCTTGAAACCAAACCCCCAGGCATTAGCCAGTGGAGCAACTGTAATATCGAATGCACCATCCGTTTCTTTAGATATTTCCATACTACGGCGGAATACATTTGTAAAAAAGGTATCCGGTATAATATCCTCATTACGGTTGATTCGTGTAATTGTGGCCGTATCATTGAAGGGAGATAGCGAACCGTCAAATCTCTTCAATTCTTCATCGATTTCAGCTTTCAGATCACCGTCATATTGATAAGTTATATTATAAACTGTGCCGAATATCAGTCCGTTGACTGTATAATAAGGTTGCGTACGGTTATGACGTGCAAGTATCCAAATTGTTCCCAATACCAGCAGGGCAATCCATAAGAAATTTCTCTGTACTTTCTTTTCCATAAGCGAAGTTTAACTGAAGAGCAAGTGCTCTATTAATATTTTTGTTCCGATGATAATCAGGATAATACCTCCCCAGAGTTCTGCCCGCAGCTTTCGTGCAATGCCGCAACCAAAACGGATACCGAACAGTAATCCAATGAGGGACATAATGAAAGATACGAAACCGATAATAGAAATAGGTGCCAGTATTTCCGAGAAGTCTCGCATTCCTAGAAATGCAAATGAGACACCAATGGCCAGTGCATCTATGCTGGTTGCGATGGCTAATGCGAGTACCACTTTCAGACTTTTCGGGTCATACTCTTTTTTGCAATCCTCATCTTTGAAAGACTCTCTGAACATGCGTCCGCCCAGGAAAGCAAGGATGACGAACGCAATCCAATGATCCAGACTTTCTATCAGGTGGCTGAACGTGCTGCCACCTATCCACCCAAGGAGTGGCATGATAGCTTGGAATAATCCAAAGAAAAAAGCCATGGTCAGCATGGGCCGCCATAGCGTACGTTTCAGAAGAATACCACTGGCTATGGAAATTGCGAAACAGTCCATCGCGAGTCCCACGGCAAGAAGCCAAATCTCTAATCCGGTCATAATTTAATAGGGCAGTTTATATGTGATTGTATAGGTTACACCCATGGTGTTGGAGCCATATTTGCCGAATCCGGGTACATACCACGGATTACCATATTCTCCAGTTGATGAACTTGTGCGGAATTTGAAGCGCAATCCCCAACCCATGTAGAACTGTTTCCAGATATGTGCACGTATGCCGACGCAGAATTCAAACCATTGCATCGAACCTTTCATTCCTTTATGGTTGAATGGTACGCTTCCTCCCCAGATACCGTCCATTTGATTGGGGTTTCCAATACTTCCATCAAAAATGGGGTCGGTCACAGGGAGAGCTGTTATATCATATTTGAAGCTACTCATTGCATAGCGTAAGCCAACAAACAAGAAATTATCAAATTTCTTCTTATAAAGAGCGTTATAGTTCATACCGATACGGAAATAAGGTGCATTACTTTTGTAATTCGTTCCGTTATCATTCCATGCGTTGGTGCTGCCATATCCAAGTTCCACAATTGGGAAGAAACGGTTTTTAAGGTTGACGTCAACAGCTACTTCCGAGCTTAAGAAATCACCTCCCAGAACTTTACTTCCGATTCCCCACAGGTCCACACTGACAGTCATGCCATAGTATAGCGGGAAGACATTCTCATCCGCTTCTTTCTTTTCCTCCTTCTTGGGCGGATTGGAAGCGGGAGGCCGGTTGCTGTTCTGTGCCTGTACCGGAAGCCCTGTCAGCAAGAAAAATGCCAGACTAAGGCTGAGGATAAAAGAGCTTAAGATTTTCCGTTCCATAAATGCTTACTTCTTTTTCTTTAATATATATGGAGTCAAGTAGATAGCGACTGTATGCTCCGCCTGTGATGCTTTGTTTCATCTGATAGCCGCAATCCATTGACAGGAAATAGGGCGTATTCTTTTGGTAGATAATAATAGTATCTTTTTTAATCTTGGGATCTTTGCTATAGTGAAATATCAATACGGTAGAATCTGCTGTATAGCGCAGAGGCAATGATAGCGAATGCACTTTCTTCTGATTGTTAAGAATGACGGAGTCTGTATCGAATGCTGTAATAGTCAGCGAGTCAAGTGTATCGTTGAACACTCTTTTACTTTCCCTGTCCACCGTATATAGATAACATTCCATCATCGGACGTGCATTCATGGAGCAATCTTCTTCTTCCGAACAAGAAGAAACGATGCTGATAATGGGATAAGCAATCAGACAAAGCAATATCAGTTTTACTAATTTTTTCATAGTCTATATTGTTTTTTCTATTTGATATTTATTTCGTTCAGGAGCACTACGCGAAATCAGTTCGCCAAGGAAGCCTGCAAGGAACAGTTGAGTTCCGATGATCATAGCGGTCAGTGACAAGTAGAAGTAGGGGGAGTCCGTAATCAGGCGGTAAGGCATTCCGTTATACATATTATATAGTTTCGTAATTCCTACAATAATCACTGAAATAAAACCGAAGATGAACATCAGTGAACCGAGCAACCCGAAAAAATGCATGGGTTTTACTCCGAAAGCTGACAAGAACCAGAGTGAAATCAAATCCAGATATCCATTGAAGAAACGGTTTAAACCGCCAAACTTTGTCTTTCCGAATTTACGCGCTTGGTGCTGAACTACTTTTTCTCCGATTTTTTTGAAACCGGCATTTTTGGCGAGGTAGGGGATATAGCGATGCATTTCGCCGTACACTTCGATATTCTTCACCACATCCAGTTTGTAGGCTTTCAATCCACAGTTAAAGTCGTGCAGGTTCTTGATGCCCGACACTTTACGAGCTGTTGCATTGAATATTTTTGTAGGAATGGTTTTTGAAAGTGGGTCGTAGCGTTTCTTTTTCCATCCGGATACCAGATCATAGCCGTCTTCCGTAACCATGCGGTACAGTTCGGGTATTTCGTCCGGGCTATCCTGCAAATCTGCATCCATGGTGATGACTACATCTCCCTGTGCCTTTTCAAAGCCACAGTACAATGCCGGCGATTTGCCATAGTTACGGCGGAACTTGATGCCATGCACGGTGTCCGATTTCCTGCTCAGTTCTTCGATAATCTGCCAGGAACGGTCGGTACTTCCGTCATTTACGAAAATTACTTCGTATGAAAAACCATTGGCTTTCATTACCCGTTCAATCCATGCGTACAGTTCCGGAAGTGATTCTTCTTCATTATATAAAGGAACGACAACTGAAATATCCATCTTGTGGTTTATGATTTATGAATTATGAATTAGGGTTGAAATCACATCTGCTTTTTTACTTTATCACTCATTTTAATTATCCATCTTTATCTTCCGCCTATATGCTCTGCCGGTGGGCGCTTCATGACAAACAAGGCGGTGGGGATAGCAAGTAATGATCCGTAGAATACATTCTGAGACATCAGTTGCATGGTGATATCTGTTGGAGATAACGAGCGCATCGCACTTATAATTTCTTTAAACTGTTCTACATAAGCGTCCATCCCTGGTATGGTATGGTTGGCCAGGCTGTTCAGTAAGCTTTCGTATGTGTTTAGCACAAACCCTTGATCAATAAAACGGAAATATACATAATGAGCTACCGCCGTAAGCAATGCGGCAAACATATACATAAATACAGTGAAAATCCATGCATGAAGAAAACTGATGGCACCGTCACAAACTTGGTTACGGTACATTCGTACATAATAATACGCCATAAAAGGCACGCATAGAGTTAGTCCTGCAAAGAGGAAAAATAGGAACGGTGTAGTTAGCCCTAAAGGAAATAAAATGAACTTCAAAATCCAAAATCCTCCCAGGTAAGTGCCGAATAACATGGCATATCGTTGTAAGTAACCTTTGTTCTCTGTCATCTTTCATTAGGAATAATGGCGCAAAGGTATAAATAATATTGTTTGTAACCCCCGTATTCTTGTTAAAGTTGAAAAAAGTTTGGGCAAAGTATTGCAGGTTTAATAAAAATGCATACCTTTGCACCCGCAAACGAAAATACGGGTAAGTCCTATACGGCCAGCTCCCTTCGAATCCTCCAGGGCTTGATCGCAGCAAAGGTAGTTGGTTGTAGCGGCGCGATATAGTAAGCTTACCCACCCGCCTCTTTAGCTCAGCTGGCCAGAGCACGTGATTTGTAATCTCGGGGTCGTTGGTTCGAATCCGACAAGAGGCTCAAAAGAAAGAGATATGTTCTAACAAGAATGTATCTCTTTTTTTATTTGTTTTTTATAAGAAAAAGTCATAGCTTTGTTCTATAAAACCTAATATTATGATACGAAAACAACCTTATACCTTCTATGTACTCTTCGTTTTTCTCTTTCTGATCCCTTTTGGTAAAGTGTTTGCCGGTTGGAACAACTTCATTGTAAACTTTGATAAAAGCCTTTATGGGAAAGGTCCCCAGACTTGGCAAATAGCTCCTTATGATGACCATTGGGTGTATTTTGCCAATAAAAACGGTATGGTGCAATTTGATGGTAATGTGTGGAAAGTATTTCCGTTAAATAACTTTTCGGATGTACGTTCCGTATTGGCATCCACTATTCAGAAAAGAATCTATGCCGGTGGTATTAATGAATTTGGCTATTACGAACCGGCAAAAGACGGCGAGTTGATTTACCACTGCATGTCCGATACGCTTGACAACTCTGTCCGTATGCTTGGCAATGTGTGGGGAATCCATGAGGCGGATAATATCCTTTATATACAAGGAGATGACCGTGTAGTGAAATATCTGAATGGAAAATATACCGCCATCGAAATGAATGCCAAGATCGACTGTTCCAATATGGTGAATGGTATCCTCTATATAGGTACCGATCGTGGTGTGTGGGTATTGGTCGGAAATACTTTCTTTCCATTGCAGGGTGCGGATTCCTTGGCTTCCAATCGTATCCGTGGAATCATTCCACATAAGGGTGGAGGAATCATCATCGTGACGGCATATGACGGTCTGTTTTATTATAATGGTCGTACCATTGTTCCTTTTATTACCGGTGCAGAGGACTTTATGCGTGAGAACGAAGTTTTTTGTGTGGCTGCTCAAGATGATAAGATAGCTTTGGGAACTATTCATAAAGGCTTATTACTAATAGATTGCGCTACCATGGATGTGAAATACTTCAATGAGAATAACGGGCTGCGTAATAATACGGTGCTTTCCGTTGCCTTCGACGGCCAGGGAAATCTGTGGGCGGGCTTGGATAGTGGTATTGATCATGTTTGTCTGAGCTCTCCTTTTACCAATTTGTATTCATATCCTTATTCTTACGGTACGGGCTATGCGGCGGCTGTTGAGAATGGCTATTTGTATCTGGGTACCAATCGGGGACTTTATTATACTTCTTATCCGGTGAAGCTGAACGGTAGTTTACCGGATATTCATCCCGTTCCTCAATCCAGTGGTCAGGTGTGGAACCTTTGTAAAATTGGTGATGATCTGTTTTGTCTTCATGACCGGGGTATCTTCCAGATTAAAGGCACGAGTATACATCGAATCACGGATATTACGGGTGCCTGGTGCTGTCAAGAGGTTATGGGGCGACCCGATCGTATGTTTGTAGGGGTGTATAATGGCATTTATCTTTTGGAGAAGAAAGCGGGCGAATGGCATATGCTTTGTAAGATCGAAGGATTTGTTGATTCAAGCCGTTTGTTTGAGCAGGAGTCTGCCAGGATTCTATGGGTTCATAATTCCGGCATTATCACCCGTGTGGAGTTGAGTGAGGATTTAACCCGTCAGATCAGTGTAAAATCCTATGGTGTGGCAGAAGGTTTTCCGGTTGAGCGTGATATTTATGTAGCTAAAATAGAAGGTCGTGTTTATTTTGCTACTTCCCACGGTATCTATAAATATAATATTCACAAAGATATGATGGAGCCTTGCAACGATATGAATAATTTGTTGAATGGCACTGCTCCCTATACGCGTTTATTGGAATATCATGACCGGCTCATCAGTCTGAGCCCTTATGAAATCTGTATAGCTAACCTGGGGACTTATAAGAGGGGAGCCAATACCAGTATCAATCCCATTCCCCAGTCTTTGCTTGAGTTGGTGCCAACGTATGCAATTGTTCCTTTATCGGATTCGCTTATGGTGATTCCGAATGAAGAGGGATTTGCCCTGTTCACGATTCCGGCGGTGAAGTACCGGCAAGATCTTGCCCATTCCGTATATATCCGGAATATGTATATTACCTATCCTAAAGATTCTTTGATATATACAGCTAATTTTCTTGGAAAGAAGCCATCCCTCGCTATTAACTATACCTCCAATTCGGTTAGGTTCGATTATAGTCTTTCTTTTTTTGCTTTTGGAGGAGATGATATTCGTTTTCAGTATCGTTTGAATGAAGGAACCTGGTCGGACTATACCACTGTGTATACCAAGGAGTATAGTAATCTGTCCGAAGGTGATTATACTTTTGAAGTAAAAGCCATTTATCCGGACGGTACTACTTCATTGGATGAACTTTCTTTCTGTATTCTTCCGCCTTGGTATCGCAGTGTGCCCGCCTATGTCTTCTATTTCGTCCTTATGTTGTTGGGAGTCTGGTATATTTACCGCTGGGATGATGTGCGTGTGAAGCGTAAGAAAGAGCAGGCTGTTGTAGAAAAAGATAAAGAACTGCATGAAATGGAGAAGGAGTTTGAGGCTGAAAAATCCCGGCGCGAAAAACAAATAATGCAATTGGAAAAAGAAAAGTTGGAATATGATTTACAGCATAAGAGTCAGGAGATGGCTAACCTGATGATAAACTTTGTCCGTAAAAACGAGATGTTGACGGAGATCAAATCGGAAATTTTCAAAGTGGCTTCCTCTCTGAAAGGGGAGGGGGCTCGTGAAGGTAAGCAACTCCTTTTGATTATAAATGGTAAAATTGACTCTAACATCCAAAGTGATGAAGTTCTGAAACGCATCGAAGATCAGTTTGATTTGATTCATAACAACTTTATGAAACGCCTTCATGCTCGTCATCCTGATCTCTCTGATAATGAGCGTATGATGTGTGCTTATCTGAAAATGAATCTTTCCACTAAAGAGATTGCTCCTTTACTGAATATCTCTGTTCGTGGTGTTGAAACTATCCGCTACCGGTTGCGTAAAAAGTTTGCTTTGGAGCGTGAGGATAGTTTGACGGATTATTTAAGTAATAAGTTGTAAGGGGACTGTCAACTGTGCTATCCTCATTTAGTCGCTATCTTTATGCTTTTAATTCGTACTCTTTCACTGCCTTTTCTAGCCTTTCCAAAGGCAATTCTCCCGATTGTCTCCAAAGCTGTTCACCTTTCCTCATTAATATAAATGTGGGATACATTTCGATGGTGTAGAAATCAGCAAGGGCACTTTCCTGGTCGATATCTATTTGCACTACTTCGAGGGTTCCTTCCATTGCCTTTTTAAATTCTTCTACAATAGGCTGCATGCGTTTGCAATGCGGGCACCAGCTTGCGTAAAATTCTGCCATAACCCAGTCTCCATTGGCTAACTTTTCCCTGTTCCGTTCTTCACGGGCTTCTTTTTTCTCTTCCATGATGGTATGTTTTAAAATGATTGATTATACTCTGAACAATACCAGAAGAAAAAAGTTTCTATCATTACAATTATTAATGCTATAAAAATTGCTACTTTTGTAAGCAAAAACACGAAAGGACAA
Organism: Bacteroides sp. MSB163; assembly: GCF_036416795.1. Taxonomy (NCBI): domain Bacteria; kingdom Pseudomonadati; phylum Bacteroidota; class Bacteroidia; order Bacteroidales; family Bacteroidaceae; genus Bacteroides; species Bacteroides maternus. The sequence continues at coordinate 3,687,658 of NZ_CP143867.1, forward strand.
ATAATATGTCACACTTGGCTACTTTAATAAACGATTTGGCGTTGATCTTGATTTGTGCAGGAATCATGACGCTATTGTTCAAGAAACTGAAACAGCCGTTGGTGTTGGGGTATGTAGTGGCAGGTTTTCTGGCCAGTCCGCATATGCCATATACCCCCTCGGTGATGGATACGGCTAATATACAGACTTGGGCGGATATCGGTGTAATATTCCTTTTGTTCGCACTGGGACTGGAATTTAGTTTCAAGAAAATTGTAAAAGTTGGTGGAGCGGCTATCATTGCTGCCTGTACCATCATATTCTGTATGATTCTTTTGGGAATAACCGTCGGTACGGGCTTTGGCTGGCAGCGTATGGACAGTATTTTCCTGGGAGGTATGATTGCCATGTCTTCCACTACCATTATTTATAAAGCGTTCGATGATTTGGGAATGCGTAAGAAGCAATTCACCGGATTGGTGCTTAGCGTTCTGATATTGGAAGATATTCTTGCTATTGTCTTGATGGTGATGCTGTCTACCATGGCGGTAAGGCATAATTTTGAAGGTTCGGAAATGCTGGAAAGTATCGGAAAACTGCTCTTCTTCCTGATACTTTGGTTTGTAGTTGGTATCTACCTGATACCCGAATTGCTGAAGCGATGTCGTAAGTTGATGAATGAAGAAACACTGCTTATTGTCTCTCTTGGACTTTGTTTCGGTATGGTGGTTATGGCTGCTCATACGGGTTTCTCTGCTGCATTCGGAGCTTTTATCATGGGTTCCATTCTTGCTGAAACGGTTGAGGCTGAGAGTATAGAACGGTTAGTGAAACCGGTGAAAGATCTTTTTGGTGCCGTATTCTTCGTGTCGGTAGGTATGATGGTGGATCCTGCAATGATTGTGGAATATGCATTTCCTATCATTGTAATAACACTGGCTGTTATTCTGGGACAGTCCTTGTTCGGTACGCTGGGTGTGCTGTTGGCGGGGCAGCCTTTGAAGACGGCTATGCAATGCGGTTTCAGTTTAACTCAGATTGGTGAGTTTGCTTTTATTATCGCATCGTTGGGGGTGTCGCTCCATGTGACGAGTGATTTTCTGTATCCTATTGTGGTGGCAGTTTCGGTTATTACCACCTTTCTTACTCCCTATATGATTCGCTTTGCCGAGCCAGCTTCAAATTTTGTTGATACTCATTTGCCGGCAAAGTGGAAAAACTTTCTGTTGCATTACTCATCCGGTTCACAGACTATGAATCATGAGAGCCTGTGGAAGAAGTTTATTTTGGCTTTGATGCGAATCACTATTGTCTATTCCATAGTGAGCATTGCGGTTGTTGCGTTAGCTTTCCGCTTTCTCGTTCCGTTGCTTTTGGAACATATACCCGGAATCTGGGGGAAGCTGCTTGCCGCTTTCCTTACTATTCTGTTTATTGCTCCATTCCTGCGGGCCATTATGATAAAAAAGAATCATTCGGCTGAATTTATAACTTTATGGAAGGATAGTCGGGGAAATCGTGCACCGTTGGTAGCTACAATCGTTATACGTATTCTGATAGCCGTATCTTTTGTGATGTTTGTGATAGCAGGCTTGTTTGAAGTCTCTGTTGGTTTATTGTTGGGTGTGGCTGTTTTATTGGTTACGATGATGATATTGTCCCGGCAACTGAAGAAACAGTCTATCATGATAGAGCGGAAATTCTTCCAGAATCTGCGTTATCGCGATATGCGGGCCGAGTATATGGGAGAGAAGAAACCGGAATATGCAGGACGTTTGTTGTCCCGTGACTTGCATCTGGCGGATTTCGAAATCTCCGGTGAATCGGCATGGGCGGGAAAGACGTTGCTGGAGCTTAATTTTGGAAAACAATTTGGCGTACATGTCGTCTCTATTCTTCGCGGAAGGAAGCGGATCAATATACCGGGAGCTTCCGTAAGGCTTTTTCCGGAAGATAAGATTCAGGTCATAGGTACAGATGAAGAACTGAACCAGTTTGGTACCGAAATGGAGAAAGCTTCTGCTCTAGATATGAATGTAGTTGAAAAGAGTGAAACTATTCTGCGTCAGTTCCGCGTGGATGCGCAATCAGAATTTCTGGACAAGACGATGCGTGAATCCGGTATTCGTGAGAAGTATCATTGCCTTATAGTAGGGGTGGAGAGAGGAGAAGAAGCCTTGCATGCTCCCGATGCGCATGAGCCGTTTATGGAGGACGATGTGGTATGGGTAGTGGGAGAAAAAGCCGATGTGTATAAATTAGTCGGCCAAAAGAATGAAAATATCGACATGGAATAAAGATGGAAAGTTTATCTTTGTTCCGTAAACATAAATAATAAACCAAGAATATCATGAAAAGTGATCCGAAAGAATGTCTGTATTGTCAGAATAACGAGACGCTGCACAATCTGATGATTGAGTTTGCCGAACTGAGTGTATCCCGTGTGTTTTTGTTTAAGGAACAAACATACAGAGGGCGTTGCCTTGTGTCTTACAAAGACCACGTCAATGATTTGAATGAATTGAGCGATGAAGATCGTAATGCTTTTATGGAGGATGTGGCGCGTGTGACGCGTGCCATGCAGAAAGCGTTTAATCCCGAAAAGATTAATTATGGTGCATATTCCGATAAGTTGTCACATCTGCACTTTCATCTTGCTCCCAAATATGTAGATGGTCCCGATTACGGTGGTATTTTCCAGATGAACCCGGGAAAAGTATACTTAACGGATGCTGAATACAAAGAATTGATTGAGGCTGTGAAGAAAGAGCTTTGATAGTGATTAGGGGTGAGTGATTACTCACCCCTAGTCGCTAATTAAAGTTTATTCAGTATTTTGTCCATTGCCCAATTAGTGAGCGTTGCGCTTGCTCCATCGCAAGTGCAGATGGATTTGCCTAAAAGGTGGTCGACAACGGCTTGGATAAGCGGTTGTTGTACATGTTCCGGATTAGCTACCGGGATTTCTTCTCTTCCTTTTTCTGTGTGAAGGGCGATAGGATCGTATGTAAATACAGAGAAACAGATCATTCCTTTGTCTCCTATCACTTCGATGCGGTCTTCGCGTGCGGAGTCATGCGCTACGAAACACCAGGAGCCACTGCCTACCAATCCGTTATCAAACTGGAAGCATGCACTCAGAGTATCTTCGGCAGGATAAAGCCCGCCGCGGTTACTTTTATATCCGCTGGCTTCAAGGATACAACCGAACATGTTTTGCAATAAGTCAATCTGATGTGGGGCTAAATCATAGAAATAGCCACCGCCGGCAATGTCTGGTTGTACACGCCATGGGAGATTCTCCTTGTTGTAATCTAAATCACGGGGGGGCTGGGCAAAACGAATTTGAACGTTGATGACGTTGCCTATGCTTCCATCCTCTATCAATTCTTTTACTTTGAGGAAGTAGGGCAGATAGCGACGGTAATAAGCCACAAAGCAAGGAACCCCGGTTTCATTGGAGATACGGTTGATACGGCAGCACTCTTCGTAGGTTACGGCCATGGGCTTTTCTATATATACAGGCTTACCGGCTTTCATTGCCATGATAGCATAAGTGGCGTGTGAAGAGGGAGGGGTGGCAATGTAGATAGCGTTCACATCTTCATCGTCAATCAATTCTTGGGCATCATCATACCACTTTGGAATACCTCTTTCCTTAGCATAAGCTTTGGCTTTGGCGCCATCGCGACTCATGACAGCAATTACTTCCGAACCTTCCACCTTTTGGAAGGCGGGACCACTTTTATATTTGGTCACTTCTCCGCAACCAATGAATCCCCATTTAATCTTCTTTTCGCTCATAATGATGTAATGCGATTATCACTCTTTTTTATTCTTCCTCAAAATCGAATTCAAAATCAAAGTCGTCCATGAATTCGGGAGTTGTAAACTCTTCCAGAGTTCGGCGATCCTTTTTCGTGGGACGACCTGCACCTTTGGCACGGTTTATGAAACCACTGATACGGCTCATCTCCAGCAGTTCATACTGATCGGGAGTCGTAACGTTCTCCATCATTTCCGTAACGAGCTTTGCACCAATACGTTTCTCGATAGCTTGCAATACTTTGAAAGAGTAGGTCACAGGTGGTTTGCGCACTTGTATCACGTCGCCTGGTTTCACTGTACGGGCAGCCTTTGCTAATCCTCCATTGATACTGATGCGTCCTTTCTTACATGCTTCGGCGGCAATGGTACGTGTCTTGAAAATACGTACAGCCCACATCCATTTATCTATTCTTGCTTCACTCATATTGTTTTTTAGTAGTTGGTAGGAAGTAGTTAACTACTATCTACTTCTTATTAAATTGGTTCATTGTAATATCAATTCCTGCCAGGCAGAAGCTTTTGATTATATCTCCTGCAGTTTTTAAGCGTTCGTCCATGGTCTTCCAGTCTTCGTCAGTGAAGTGGCCCAGTACATAATCTATCTGACCACCTCGTGGGAACTCGTTGCCGATACCGAAACGAAGCCGGGCATAGTTCTGTGTGCCCAGGATGGCTGCAATGTGTTTTAGTCCATTGTGTCCGGCGTCGCTACCTTTTCCTTTCAAGCGCAGAGTACCAAATGGCAGAGCAAGATCATCTACTATTACTAACACGTTTTCCAATGGAATGTTCTCTTTCTGCATCCAGTATCGCACGGCATTTCCGCTGAGGTTCATGAATGTAGAAGGTTTCAGCAGTAAAAGCTGGCGTCCTTTCACGGATAGGGTAGTGGTAAAGCCGTAGCGGCCATCATTGAAAGTGGTCCCTGCTTCTTTTGCCAATGCATCCACTACCATGAATCCTATATTATGGCGGGTTTCGTGATAGTCAGGACCGATATTTCCTAATCCAACAATTAAGTATTTCATTTCTCTGAGAAATTGTATCTTTTCACCACGGGGTTGCGCTGAATTTCACATAGCTTTTTCTTTAATAATATAATTCTATGATGCTCTGTGTAACTCTGTGGTGAATAATTATAGAAACAAGGAACGCGGATTATCACAGCTTTCGCGGATTAATGAAATCTGCGTCTTCTGCGTTAATCCGCGTTCCGGAATGTGTCTTCTTGTGAAAGAGCTGATTAGTTGCCAGCAGCAGCGGCAGCACCTCTTGCAGCACGAGTCAGTTTAACTGCGCATACAACAGCTTCTTTTGCGTTCATCAATTCCAGACCTTCGAAGCTCAACTCGCCAACTTTAACAGTCTTACCCAGACCCAAGTGAGCAACGTTTACTGTCAGTTTTTCCGGAATAATGTTATATAAAGCTTTTACTTTTAGCTTACGCATCTGCAATACCAACTTACCACCGGCTTTTACACCTTCTGCCAAACCTTCCATCTGTACAGGAACTTCCATTACGATGGGTTTAGACTCGTCAATCTGATAGAAGTCAACGTGCAGGATTGTATCTTTTACCGGGTGGAATTGAATATCTTTCATGATAGCGTTGACTTTCTTGCCGTCAATAACCAAGTCAACTACGTAGATGTGCGGAGTATAAACCAAGTTACGAAGACCATCGGCAGGTACAGTGAAGTGAACATTTTCACCTGCCCCATAGAGTACGCAGGGTACACCGTTGTCTTTACGAATCGCTTTCAAAGCTCTTGCTTGTTCCGAAGAACGTTCTGCAATAGTTCTTGCAGTACCTTTTACTTCAATTGATTTCATTTTTTAATTTTTTGTGTTACTCTAAATTAAGTTATTTTGTTGCTTAATTCACCATCGCACGATGTGGGGTTAGCCACACAATGTTGCAAAAAAGCGGTGCAAAAGTACAGCTTCTTTTTGAATTATCAAAGAGTTGGCTCTTCAAAATCAATATCAATCTTGATTTCTCCGTTCAATTCCATTTCTTTGGTATTCATTTCAGCTATAGCATCCAACTCAGTTTCTGCATTTTCATCCGCTTCTGCATTCATATCGCTTATAACTTCCAACATTTCTTTCCGGTTAATGAAGTCAATAGCTTCGTTCAGGCCGTTCATGAATTTCTCAAAATCTTCTCTATATAAGAAAATCTTATGTTTTTCAAAACTTACCTGCAAATCTTCACCTTCGCCGGTCACTACCTTCTTACTTTCAGTAATGGCCAGGAACATTTCATCTTTTCTGTTCTTCTTTACATCCAGATAGTAGATTCGTTTACCTGCTTTAATGGATTTGGAGAATACAATCTCCTTATCGTTCATGTCCGCACCGTTTTTCTTCTTTAAGTCTTCCATATTTTAGGTTTCTTGTTGTAATTGGCTTCAAAAATGACGATTTTTTTTAAACTGTCAAAAGAAAAAGCCCGGATAATGAATATCTGCATTAAAAAATGTGATTTATTTGCGTAAACTCATTAAAAATGTCTACTTTTGCATCTCGTTAACAACAGTATTGATTAATAGATTTATGATTAACAGAGTTCTTATTCGTCTTAAGATTATACAGATTGTATATGCTTATTATCAGAATGGCAGTAAAAATTTAGACTCAGCGGAGAAAGAATTATTCTTTAGTCTTTCAAAAGCGTATGACCTTTATAATTATTTGCTGATGCTGATGGTAGCTCTGACGACTTACGCACAAAAACGCATTGATGCGGCAAAGTCCAAGTTAGCTCCGACCGCGGAGGAGTTGTATCCCAACATGAAATTCGTAGAAAACAAGTTCGTTTCACAACTGGAAGTGAATAAGCAGTTGATGGAGTTTGCTGCCAACCAGAAACGTTCGTGGGCAAATGACGAAGATTTTATCAAGGGTTTGTATGACAAGATTATAGTTTCTGATATATATAAGGAATATATGGCTTCGTCTGATAAATCTTATGAAGTTGACCGTGAACTATGGAGAAAGCTCTATAAGGCATTTGTTTTCAATAACGAAGAGTTGGATGTTTTGCTGGAAGATCAGAGCCTTTATTGGAATGATGACAAAGAAATAGTAGACACTTTCGTGCTGAAGACGATTAAACGTTTTGAGGCAAAAAATGGTGCTAACCAGACTTTGTTGCCGGAATTTAAGGATGAGGAAGATCAGGAGTTTGCCCGTCGCTTGTTCCGTCGCGCTATACTGAACTGTGACTATTACCGTCATCTGATCAGTGAAAATACACGCAACTGGGATTTGGATCGTGTAGCCTTTATGGATGTGATAATAATGCAATGCGCATTGGCGGAAATTCTAAGTTTTCCGAACATTCCGGTAAGTGTTTCGTTAAATGAGTATGTTGAGATCGCTAAAGTCTATAGTACGATAAAGAGCGGAAGTTTCGTAAACGGTACATTGGACGGAATAGTTAATCAATTAAAAAAAGAAGGTAAGTTAGCGAAAAACTGATACCTTTGTTGAGTATTAAAAACTAAAAACGAATATTTTATGAATTTAATGACCGTATTCTTGCAAGCTCCTGCCGCAGCTCCTGGTGGTGGTAGCATGATGTGGATTCTTCTGATTGCTATGTTTGCTATCATGTATTTTTTCATGATTCGTCCGCAAAACAAAAAGCAGAAAGAAATTGCAAACTTCCGTAAATCACTTCAAGTAAACCAAAAGGTGATTACTGCCGGCGGTATTCATGGTGTGATTAAAGAAATTAATGACAATGATATAGTACTTGAAATCGCTTCTAACGTTAAGATTAGAATAGATAAAAATTCTATATTTGCGGCTGCTGCTGATGCTAACAGTAATCAGGCTGCTAAATAATTTTGAATAAGTGAGCCTATGATTGATCGTAGGAACATAAAACGCATATATTTAAAAACAGCGAGAAAAGTTAAGGACTTTCTGCTCAGTGATAAGAGCAGAGAGTTCTTAATTTTTTTATTCTTCTTTTTTATAGCCAGTGGTTTCTGGCTACTTCAGACGCTGAACAACGATTATGAAACGGAATTCTCCATTCCGGTACGTTTGAAGGGAGTACCCAATAATGTGGTTATAACTTCCGAACCGCCTTCTGAACTGCATATCCGGGTGAAAGACAAGGGCACGGTGCTGCTCAACTACATGCTTGGAAAGAGCTTTTTTCCTATTACTCTGGATTTTTCTGATTATAAAGGAACTGATAATCATGTACGTATCTACTCTTCACAGTTTGAGAAGAGGTTGCTTAATCAGTTGAATGTATCTACAAAACTGCTTTCTGTAAAACCTGATACTTTGGAGTATATTTATTCTACAGGTGCTTCCAAATTGGTTCCGGTAAAGCTTCAGGGCACGGTGAGTGCAGGGCGGCAATATTATATATCCGATACTGTTTGCAAGCCTGATTCTGTGTTGGCTTATGCGCCGGAGGGAGCATTGGATACCATAACCGTTGCTTATACGCAAAAAGTGAAATTCGAGGATATTTCCGATACATTGAGGCAACAGGTTCCTCTGTTGGCTCCAAGAGGAATTAAGTTTGTGCCTGCTTCGGTAGAAATGTTTTTTCCGGTAGATATTTATACTGAGAAAACGGTGGAAGTTCCCTTGCGGGGAGTTAACTTTCCGGCAGGAAAAGTGCTTCGTGCGTTCCCTTCGAAAGTCAGTGTCACCTTTCAGGTTGGTTTAAGCCGTTTCAATAAGATAACGGAAAGTGATTTCCATATCAATGTTTCTTATGAAGAACTCTTGAAACTGGGTTCGGATAAGAAGTATACAGTAAAATTGAAGTCAGTACCCAAAGGAGTTAATCAGATACGTATCAATCCGGAACAGGTCGACTTTCTTATCGAGCAAGTATCCTTCGAATATGGCGATTAAAATAGGAATAACCGGTGGTATTGGCAGTGGGAAAAGCCTTGTTTCCCGTTTGCTGGAAGTAATGGGGATTCCTGTTTATATCTCAGATATTGAGTCGAAGCGGTTGACGAATTCAGATGCTTTGATCCGTAGTGAATTGATTGCTTTGTTGGGTGAAGAGGTGTATGTCGGTGATGAACTTAACAAATCTTTGCTTGCTTCCTATATTTTTGGAGATCCTGAGCATATCCGTACAGTAAACAGTATTATCCATCCGCGGGTACGGGACGATTTCCGTCAATGGGTAGAGCATCATACTACCTATCCGGTAGTAGGCATGGAGTCTGCAATTCTGATTGAAGCAGGATTTGCAGGTGAAGTAGATGTTGTGGTTCTGGTTTATGCGCCCGAAGAAGTTCGTATCATGCGTGCCATGCAGCGTGACACCGCTTCTCGGGAATTGATAGAACGCCGTGTTCGTAGCCAGATGAGTGATGAAGAGAAGCGTACTCAGGCTGATTTTGTAATTGTAAACGACGGTGAAACTCCCTTAATTCCGCAGGTTTTGGAGGTAATAACTTCTCTATCTAAAAATATTGCTTACCTTTGCTTAAGCGAAAATAGGCTGCACCTCGGTAAAAACAAATAAATTTGCTTTTACTCTCGGTTTGCACTATCTTTGCCCACCGAAAAAATAAAATATTACTAATAAAAAATAGAACATACTATGTTGAAGACTATTTTGTCTATTTCCGGTAAACCGGGATTGTATAAACTCATTTCACAAGGTAGAAATATGTTGATCGTAGAGTCTCTCACGGACAAGAAACGCTTCCCCGCTTATGGTAACGAGAAAATAATCTCTTTGGGTGATATTGCCATGTATACGGATACGGACGACGTACCTTTGAAGGATGTATTGACTGCTATGAAAGAGAAAGAAAACGGTGCTGCCGTAGTAATGGATTTAAAGAAAGCTACCGCTGATGAACTTCGTGCTTATTTGGGTGAAGTTTTGCCGACTTTTGATCGCGATCGTGTATATCTGGCTGATATCAAAAAGCTTATTTCCTGGTACAATCTGTTAGTTGCTTGTGGAATAACTGATTTTGAAGATACAGCGGAAGCAGAAGCTACAGAAGAAGAAAAGACGGAAGAATAAATTTAAAATAAACTGTTCTTTTAACAGAAAAGGCGGATTATCAGGGTCATCCCGGATAATCCGCTTTTTTTTATGCGGTATCTTTAATTTTGATTACTTTTTTTATACCTTTGTTGCCATCCTGAGATGCAGAGTAGGCGGTGGCCTCTCTCACAAAGATTGAAGGATAATTATGGATAAAAGCGTTTAATATTATCTTGTACTTGAAATCTGGACAATTTCATGCTATTCAAGGATGATAGACAACAAACGCTCATGCTCTGTTGTATATGCATATTCAAATGTACAGTACGGAGCGTGGGCTGTTGTATATTATTTGAATAGTGGCAGTCCAGAGCCCCAGGTACAGTAATAACAGCAGTTCCCACGCTTTTTTTATATGAATTTATTGCCTTTAAGGGGGACTTGAGGCTGGCATTAATTAAGATGGAAGAGCATAAGAGCGTAACAGTACAGGTGGATAAAGCCGCTGGTAAGATATATGTGGATGGAGTGTTGCCGAACGCTACGCTTTGTTTATATCATATCCGGGGGAAGGTGATTGAGGTAAAACAGGCGAGGGAAGAGAACGCTTCGTTTGATTTGCCATGTTCTGGAGAGTATGTGTTGGTTGTAACGCATGCGTTGTCCGTACCAGTTGTTAAGCAGCTCGTTATAGAATAAGAAAAAAGCTGCCTTGCCTTCAGCGGCAAGACAGCTTTTTTTATTTGCGGATATTTTAGTTTAGTTTTTGAATACCAGTCCTTCACCACCGGCGTCTACTATAATTGGTTTACTGCGGTCTACTTCCTGAGCGAGCAGCTTTTTCGACAAGTCATTCAGTAAGTAATGTTGGATGGCTCGTTTCACCGGACGGGCACCAAATTCCGGATCATATCCGACTTTTGTTAAGAACTCTATAGCTCCATTCGTCAATATCAGTTCCACACCATTTTGGGCCAGCATCTTTTGTACACCTTTTATCTGGAGTACTACAATCTGCTTGATTTCGCTTTCATTCAAGGGCAGGAACATGATTGTCTCATCAATACGGTTCAGGAATTCCGGGCGAATTGTCTTTTTCAACATATTCATCACTTCCTTCTTCGTTTCTTCAATTACTTGTTCCTTGTTAGTACCATTCAGCTTTTCCATCTGATTCTGAATGTAAGCACTTCCCATGTTGGACGTCATAATGATGATGGTGTTCTTGAAGTTTACCACACGTCCCTTATTGTCTGTCAATCGTCCGTCATCCAATACTTGCAGCAAGATGTTGAATACATCCGGATGCGCCTTCTCTATTTCGTCGAATAGTACGACTGAGTATGGTTTGCGGCGAATAGCTTCAGTCAATTGTCCACCTTCATCATAGCCTACATATCCCGGAGGCGCTCCAACCAGGCGTGATACACTATGCTTTTCCTGATATTCACTCATGTCGATACGCGTCATCATGCTTTCATCGTCGAAGAGGAATTCGGCGAGTGCCTTGGCAAGTTCCGTTTTACCCACACCGGTGGTACCGAGGAAGATAAACGAACCAATCGGACGTTTCGGATCTTGCAGACCTGCACGACTACGACGTACGGCATCGGCAACAGCTTCAATGGCTTCATCTTGTCCGATGACACGCTGGTGAAGTTCATCTTCCAGATGCAACAGTTTATCCTTTTCGCTTTGCAGCATCTTGCTGACAGGGATGCCTGTCCAACGGGATACTACATCTGCAATGTCTTCGGCATCTACTTCTTCCTTAATCATGGCTTTGTCGCCCTGCATAGCATGAAGCTCCTTTTGAGTATCCTCAATTTCCTGATTCAAAGCCTGCAACTTACCGTAACGGATTTCGGCAACTTTACCGTAATCTCCTTCACGTTCAGCTTTGTCAGCTTCGAATTTAAGATTTTCTATTTCAACCTTATTCTGCTGGATTCTGTTGACCAATGTCTTTTCACTTTGCCATTTGGCTTTGTACGATTTTTCCTGTTCTTTCAGTTCGGCAAGTTCCTTACCGATTTGTTCCAGTTTCGGTTTATCGTTTTCGCGTTTGATGGCTTCGCGCTCAATCTCCAGTTGTTTGATCTTACGTGAAATTTCATCCAGTTCCTCCGGTACGGAGTCTACTTCCATACGTAACTTGGCAGCGGCTTCATCCATCAGGTCGATAGCCTTATCCGGCAAGAAACGATCTGTAATATAGCGATTGCTCAGTTCTACGGCAGCTATGATGGCATCATCTTTAATCCGTACATGATGATGATTCTCGTAACGCTCCTTCAATCCACGCAAGATGGAGATAGTGCTCAATGTATCCGGTTCGTTCACGTATACAATCTGGAAACGACGCTCCAGTGCCTTATCTTTTTCGAAGTATTTCTGATACTCGTCAAGAGTTGTTGCACCGATGCTTCTTAACTCACCGCGCGCTAATGCAGGTTTCAGAATATTGGCAGCATCCATGGCACCTTCACCCTTTCCGGCACCAACCAGCGTGTGAATTTCATCAATGAAGAGAATGATATCTCCTTCTGATTTCTTCACCTCATTGATAACGGCTTTCAGACGTTCTTCAAATTCACCTTTATACTTTGCTCCGGCAACCAGCGCACCCATATCCAATGAGTAAACTTGCTTGTTCTTCAGATTCTCAGGCACGTCACCGCGCAGGATACGATGGGCAAGTCCTTCCACAATGGCAGTCTTACCGGTACCCGGTTCACCTATTAATATAGGATTGTTTTTGGTACGGCGACTCAGGATTTGCAATACACGACGGATTTCTTCATCACGGCCGATAACCGGGTCGAGCTTTCCGCTACGGGCAGCTTCATTCAGGTTGATGGCATACTTTTCCAGTGACTGATAAGTATCCTCGCTGGATTGTGAAGTAACTTTTTCTCCTTTGCGCAGTTCTGTGATGGCTCCTCGGAGCTCGTGCTCAGTCATTCCCGCATCTTTTAGGATGGTGGCAACTGTGCTTTTTACAGTCAGCAATGCCAATAGCAAATGTTCCAGTGAAACAAATTCGTCACCCATCTCTTTGGAATACTGGGTAGCCTTCTGGAATACTTCGTTCGTTTCACGACTCAGGTAAGGCTCTCCACCCGAAACTTTGGGTAAGGAATCGGTTTGTTTGTCAAGGACGAGTGCGATCTGCTGTCCGTTCATACCCAGTTTCTGGAAAATGAAGTTAGTGACGTTTTCGCCCACCTTCATCACCCCCTGCATAACATGAACCGGCTCGATAGCCTGCTGTCCACGGCTCTTGGCTAGGTTCAGCGCTTCTTGCACCGCCTCTTGCGATTTAATGGTAAAGTTGTTAAAGTTCATATCTTATATCTCCTTTCTATTTTTCATTTTCAATAACACTTGAATGGGCGCAAAAGATTTGCCAATAGTCTGTACCTGACAATTTTACAGTTAAAAGATGAAAGGTAATGCCAAAATGTCTTTATTGTGCCACACGTGGGATTACTTGTCAAATAACATTCATCAATCCCTAGTGTTGGTAAACCGTCCTTTCGGCATGGCTACACCCTTTCTCCCGGATGGCTACACCCTTTGGAGGTGATGGCTACACCATCCGAAGGAAAGGGTGTAGCCATGCAAAAGTAGCGTTATAACTATCTCCTGAGCGGATTCAGACCGGTTTTACTATATTCCGTCCCGATATCGCCATGTAACATTTTTATACTTCCGGAAGTTTTTTAAAAAGTGCTACTTTGAGTTGTTACCTTTTAACTGGAAGAAATAAACAATGGACTAGCAATACTAAAAATATACTAATGTGTAAATTTTGAGTAAAACTAGTGCAGGGCTGAAAGGAATATTGTATCTTTATCCCTCAAAAATAGATATAGAATAGATTATGGCAGAAAATGTAAAGCTCGCAGAGAATGTGATACTGGTGGACGTAGCATACTTTAATGACGTAGTTAAAGATCTGAAGAGATATTTTGAGTTGCAGCTGGGACGTCCGTTGCAGAATATTTATGTAGAAGAGTGGGCTTCTTATCTGGCATTGGATTCCGGTGTTCGTGATAAGGATAATAACATAGAAGTACTTTTTGTACATGACAGCCAGAGCAATAAGTTGCTTCACTGCGATCCGTCTGATTTGAATAAAGATTTGAACGGGGTAGGCTATACAAATCAGTTAGGTGAGTTTACATTCACTTCTGTATCTTCCGAAGGATTGGTTCCACGGGCAAATCTCTATCTTGATCTGCTGAATATAGCACTTAACTCTGCCGATGTTAAACGGCTTATGCTGGTTCCGTTTATTGATGATTACGGTGCAAAACTTATGGAAGCTCTGGATGAGTATTTAAGAAATGCTGATACTGAAAACTCAAAAGGATTGTTCCTTTTCAATATGGATGAACCTGCGCATCCCCTTGGTTGCAAATGGGATTTACTGGGTTACTCCATGATGCGTGCATTGGGCATCAAGGCCGAAGAACTGGAATAATACCTGTTTCTAATCACTAATCGCTAACTTTTAATCACTAACTTCCGTGTCTGATTTTCGTTTGAAAGTATTTCAGTCTGTAGCGAAGAACCTGAGTTTCACGAAAGCTTCGCAAGAGTTGTTTGTCAGCCAGCCTGCCATAACAAAGCATATACAAGAGTTGGAAAGCACTTATCAGGTGCGGTTGTTTGATAGGCAAGGTAGCAAGATTAGTTTGACCGAAGCGGGAAAGTTACTTTTGGAACATTGTGGCCGTATTCTGGAAGATTATAAGCGATTGGAATATGAGATGCATTTGCTGCATAATGAATATACCGGAGAATTGCGTCTGGGTGCCAGTACTACCATTGCCCAATATGTTTTACCTCCATTGCTTGCCAGCTTCATCAAAAAGTTTCCGCAAGTAAATCTTTCATTGATGAACGGCAATTCACGTGAGATAGAAGCGGCTTTGCAGGAACACCGCATAGATCTTGGGTTAGTGGAAGGTGTTTTCCGTTTACCAAATCTGAAATATACTACTTTTTTGGAGGATGAACTGGTGGCTGTGACACGTACGGGAAGTAAACTGCAGGTAGGTGAAGAAATTACTCCCGAAGAGTTGCTTCGTATTCCTTTAGTGCTTCGTGAAAGAGGATCGGGCACCTTGGATGTTTTTGAGAAAGCATTGCAACAGCATAATATAAAGTTATCGTCTCTTCAGGTATTAATGTATCTGGGTAGTACGGAAAGTATCAAACTTTTCCTGGAACACACTGATTGCATGGGAATTGTCTCCATCCGTTCTATCACCCGTGAACTCTATGCCGGACAACTGCGTGTCGTTGAGATAAAAGACATGGTTATGCTTCGTGATTTTAGTTTTGCCCAACCTCAGGGACAGGAGAGCGGGCTTTCCCAGGTCTTTATGCAGTTTGCTGCACATCATAACCATAAGTTATAGCGTATAAACAGATACAATTGGTGTATATAGGTATAGAAGCCTACCTTTGCACCCGGAAATCAGAAATAATATAAATATTGATATACAAGAAAAATTATGGCTTCAATTCAAACTGCGAGTGTAAGCACTCTGGCGTATCTTCAACGGAAGAACAAAATTACTTATGTGTCTTTAGTGGTGCTTTTATCAATCTTCTTATTATTGGATTATATCCCTGGCTATTCTACTTGGGTGACACCTCCTGTCGCTTTGTTCCTGGGGTTGATTTTTGCTTTGTCAAGCGGGCAGGCACATCCGAAGTTTAATAAGAAAGTATCCAAATATCTTTTGCAGTATTCAGTGGTGGGATTGGGATTCGGTATGAATCTTCAGGCATCTTTAGCTTCGGGTAAAGAAGGAATGGAGTTCACTGTTATTTCAGTAGTGGGCACTATGCTTATCGGTTGGTTCATCGGTCGTAAATTCCTGAAGGTAGACCGTGATACTTCTTACCTCATTAGTTCCGGTACAGCTATCTGTGGTGGTAGCGCTATTGCGGCGGTAGGTCCTGTGTTGCGGGCAAAAGATACGGAAATGTCTGTAGCGCTGGGTACTATCTTTATTCTGAACGCTATTGCACTGTTTATCTTTCCGGTAATTGGCCATGCTTTAGATATGAGTCAGCAAGAATTCGGAACATGGGCGGCAATTGCTATACACGATACAAGTTCGGTAGTAGGTGCCGGTGCGGCTTATGGTGAAGAAGCTTTGCAAATTGCTACGACCATTAAATTGACACGTGCCTTGTGGATTATTCCTTTGGCTTTGATTACTTCTTTTGTATTCAAGAGTAAAGGACAGAAGATAAGTATCCCCTGGTTTATTTTCTTCTTTATTCTGGCTATGGTATTCAATACATATGTATTAAATTCATCGGAAACCGGTATTATGATAGGAGAGGGAATTAACAGTCTGGCCAGAAAGACACTGACTATCACTTTGTTCTTTATCGGTGCTTCCCTTTCACGTGATGTATTGAAGGCAGTGGGTATCAAACCACTTATTCAAGGTGTGTTGTTGTGGGTTGCAATTAGCGTAAGCACGCTGGCGTATATTTATTGGTTCTAAAGAAAGCACTTATTAATATAAGGTATGCGGCAGAAGAAAATTTCTTTTGCCGCATACCTTATATAAAATTCATTTTCTTTGTAACAAAGTTCTGTCCTTTTACGTCTAATCAATAGATACAACCAATAAACAGGATTGAGATACAGAAAAAGCCCATGGATGCTGAAAGTTTTAAAAATGAGTTTCTGCCCTACCACCGCAAGCTGTACAGTGTAGCCTATCGGCTGCTTGAGAATGCGGCAGATGCGGAGGACTTGGTTCAGGAAGCCTATCTGAAGCTATGGGATAAGCGGGAAGGATTGATGGTTATCAGCAACCCGGAAGCGTTCAGTGTCACTTTGGTAAAGAATATGTGCTTTGATTTACTTCGTTCAGGGAAGTATGTCTTATCCAGGCAAACTGTGGAATTGACTGCTGTACAGGATATTTCTCAAGCTGATAATCTGGAGGTACGTGACGAAGTAAGGCAAGTAAAAGATATCATAGCCCACTTGCCCGAACAGCAGCAGCGGATTGTAAACCTGCGTGATGTCAAAGGCTGTTCTTACGAAGAGATAGAACAAGTGACCGGGTTGAACTCTACAAATATCCGTGTACTGCTGTCCCGGGCGAGGAAAAGAATACGTGAGGAATTTAATAAATGGAATAACTATGAAAGTCGAGGAAATTGAAAGGCTGCTCGCCGAGTTTTATGAGGGGAACACTACCGAGAGCCAGGAAGAGGCGTTGAGAGATTATTTCAGAACAACGGAAGTGCCCGAACATCTGCAAAAGGATAAAGAAATTTTTCTTAGCCTTAACCAGGGTGCAGATAGAGATGTGGAAGTTCCTGCGGGCTTGGGGGATAAACTGAGCCGGCTGATTGATGAAAAGGCTGAAGAAGAACAACGCTTCTTCCGCCCTAACAAATCCAGACGTAACTGGCGCTGGATTGGGAGTGTTGCAGCAACCATACTGGTAATTATAGGCATCGGATATGGCGTGGAAAATCTGGGAAAAGATGTATGTCCGCCCACACCGCAGGATACATTCTCTGATCCGGAAGAAGCTTATCAGGTTTTGCAAGCCACTTTGATTGAAGTTTCCACCAATTTGAACCAAGGCATTGCCCAGGTGAAGGAAACTCAATTGGATATGAAAAAAGTGAATCAGGAAGTAAAAAAAGAAATGCAAAGATAAACGATTATGAAACTCAACAAAATTTTATTGGCAGGTGTGCTGTTGATGCTCCCCCTGCTCTGCCAGGCGCAGAAAAATATATTCAATACGTATAATGATATGAAAGGGGTTTCCTCTGTTTATATCTCAAAAGCGATGATTGAAATGAACCCCAATCTTTTCACGAAGGATATCTATATTGGGAAAGTATCCGGTAAGCTGGAAAGTGTACAGATTGTTTCTACAATGGATAATAATATCAAGAAGGATTTGCGGAAAGATTTGCGTGCACTGGTACAGTCGTCCAAATATGAGCTGTTGATGAAGCAGAAGGGGAATGTCTCCAGTTCCGAATTCTATATTAACAGGAAAGGAGATAAGGTGAAGGAACTGATTATGATTATAGACGGCGCTGCTAACTTGAAGTTCGTTTATCTGGAAGGAGAAATGACTTTGAAAGATATTCAGAATATCATGATGTATCAAAATACCAGTATGAATGCGGGAGGGAATGTTTACCGCATTGATGGCAATATTGACTTGGCGAATGCTAGCAATTGGGAGGATTTAAAAAGATTGGAGGACTTGCGAGGATTAGAAGGATTGAAGAGTCTGGAAAGCCTGAAGAGCCTGGAAAGTTTAAAGGGATTGAAAAGTTTGAAAGACTTAAGTAAACTAAAGGATAGCGAATATCTGAAGAAACAGATGGATGCCGATTCCTGGAAACGTTTTGAAGAGAGCATGGAGATGCTGGAAGAGCGTTTAGAAAACCTGGAATAGGATATCCTGCTGATAGGTGTAAATAGTTTGTTGAAAAGGGGAACCGATTCCGGTTCCCCTTTATTATGAGAGAAAGTTTGCTTATTTGTCTTTCTTTAATGCTTCGAAAATAAGTCCTTCTAATTCCTCTGCCAGTTCCGGATTATCAAGGATAACCTGCTTGGCTGCGTCACGCCCTTGGGCTATTTTAGTGTCGTTGTAGCTGAACCAAGAGCCGCTTTTCTTGATGATACCCAATTCTGCACCCAAGTCGATGATTTCACCGGCACGTGAGATTCCTTCACCGAACATGATGTCGAATTCAGCGCGACGGAAAGGAGGAGCCACTTTGTTCTTTACAACTTTTACTTTAGTTTGCTTGCCAAGAACTTCTTCACCATTTTTTATGGCTTGGCTTCCGCGGATGTCGATACGTACGGATGCATAGAATTTCAGCGCATTACCACCGGTCGTTGTTTCGGGATTACCGAACATGACACCGATCTTCTCACGCAACTGATTGATGAAGATACAAGTAGTGCGTGTCTTGCTGACGGTACCGGTTAGCTTACGCAATGCCTGCGACATGAGTCGGGCTTGCAGACCTACTTTGTTCTCGCCCATATCACCTTCTATTTCCGCTTTTGGAGTTAAGGCGGCTACGGAGTCAATAACAATGATGTCGATAGCTGAGGAGCGAATCAACTGTTCTGCAATTTCCAATGCTTGTTCACCGTTGTCCGGTTGGGAAATGAAGAGATTATCTACGTCTACACCCAGTTTGGCAGCATAGAAACGGTCGAAGGCATGTTCTGCATCGATGAATGCCGCAATGCCACCGGCCTTTTGTGCTTCGGCAATGGCGTGGATGGCCAGAGTTGTTTTACCGGATGATTCCGGACCGTAAATCTCGATGATACGTCCACGCGGATAACCGCCGACACCAAGCGCTACGTTTAGTCCGATAGAGCCGGTGGGGATTACTTCTACTTGTTCGACGATGCCGTCGCCCATTTTCATGATAGAACCCTTGCCAAAGCTCTTTTCTATCTTGTCCATAGCGGCTTGCAGGGCTTTCAACTTCTCGCTGGATGCCATCTTGCCGCCATTTTCGTTTTCAAAAATAAGTTCGTCTTTCTTTGCCATATTGCTTTCTGTTATTTAGAGTTGACGAGTTGACCAGGTATTAGTTGACAAGGAATGACCTTGCTGTCTCCTTCTCAATTCGTTAACTAATTTCCTTGTGTACTTATAATATTTGTGCGGCGTGGTCTTTGGTTTTCACCTCCTTGGGGGTGATGATTCTCTCTATCACTCCTTCTTCATTGATAATGAAAGTGGTGCGGAAGGTTCCCATATATTTACGTCCGTACATACTTTTTTCTCCCCAAACACCGAATTGCTCCACGAGTTTCTTATCCGTATCTGCAATTAGCGGGAAAGGTAAGTTGTTTTTCTCAATAAATTTCTGGTGCGACTTTTCATTGTCTACACTTACGCCAATCACTTCGTAGCCGGCCTTACGTAATTCTGAATAATTATCGCGCAGGTTGCAGGCTTGTGCCGTACATCCTGAAGTCATATCTTTGGGATAGAAATAAAGAACTATCTTCTTTCCTTTATAATCGCTGAGGCGGATTGCTTCGCCTTTTTCATTGATGCCCAATACTTCGGGCGCTTTATCTCCAACTTGCATAATCTATAATTAAATTAAGAATGAAGAATTAAGAATGAAGAATTTCCTTTCGGTATGCTTTTACCGCGCAGCTAAATTCTTCATTCTTCATTTTTAGTTCTTCATTTAGTTTATACTTCCAAATCTTTATCAAACACTTCATGCCAAGGCAATCCCTGTTTGTTCAACTGTTCCATGAACGGGTCCGGATTAAACTCTTCCACATTCCATACTCCCGGTTTCTTCCACAATCCTTTGAGGAACATCATGGCACCTATCATGGCGGGAACCCCTGTTGTATAGCTTACACCCTGCATACCTGTTTCCTTATAGGCTTCCTGGTGGCTACAATTATTGTAAACGTAGTAGGTGCGTTCTTTACCGTCTTTTAATCCCCGGATACGGCAGCCAATGGAAGTTTCTCCTTCATAATTTTCGCCCAGATCTTGCGGGTTAGGCAATACGGCTTTCAGGAATTGCAGCGGGACGATTTTCATCCCATTGTAATCCACTTCATCGATACGTGCCATACCGATGTTCTGGATTACTCGCAGGTGAGTCAGGTATTCCTGACCGAAAGTCATCCAGAAACGTGCACGCTTGATGGTAGGGAAGTTTTTCACCAAAGATTCTAATTCTTCGTGATATAACAGATAGGAATCACGAGGTCCGATATTCGGATAAGTCAGGTCCTTATGGATTTCCAACGGTTGGGTTGTTACCCATTGGCCATTCTCATAGTAACGTCCGTTCTGCGTGATTTCACGAATATTGATTTCCGGATTGAAGTTCGTTGCAAATGCCTTATGATGATTACCTGCGTTGCAATCTACAATATCCAGATATTGCATTTCATCGAAATAATGTTTGGCAGCATATGCAGTATAAATACCACTTACCCCCGGATCGAAACCGCAACCAAGAATGGCGGTCAGTCCGGCATCCTCAAAACGTTTCTTATATGCCCATTGCCAGCTGTATTCAAAGTGAGCCACATCTTTCGGCTCATAGTTGGCAGTGTCCAGATAGTTGACTCCGCTTTTAAGACAAGCTTCCATAATGGTAAGATCCTGATAGGGAAGTGCTACGTTTATGACGATTTCGGGTTTGAAGCTATTAAAGAGAGCAACCAGTTCATCCACATTGTCGGCATCTACCTGTGCGGTTTGGATGTTGGGGTTACCGATTGCTTTTACGATAGCGTCGCATTTGGACTTTGTGCGGCTGGCAATCATGATCTCAGTGAATACATCCGGATTTTGAGCCACCTTGTGCGCAACGACGGTACCTACACCGCCTGCACCGATAATAAGAACTTTACCCATTTCTTTTAATAACAAATTACGAGTTACAAATTATAAATTATCCTTTTTTTATTGGTGAGCAAATATAGGATTTAATTCGCAGATAAACATTAAAATCCTGCTAAATACTTTTTATAAAAAGCTTCTATTTCTAAACAAACTGCTTGTTTTTGGGTTATTTTGTATATATTTGCCCCGCGAAAATTAACTTAAACAACGAATAGCAATGAAGAAAGTAATAGTTTCTCTTTGTATGGCAGGAGCTTTGATTGCTCTGTCATCTTGTCGCTCTTCCAAAGATGCTGCGACATTATCTTCCATCAATGGTGAATGGAATATTATTGAAATAAATGGTGCTGCCGTAGTGCCTGCTCCCAATCAGGAATTCCCTTTTATCGGTTTTGATACGAATACCGGAAAAGTATTCGGTAATAGTGGTTGTAATCGTATGATGGGTTCGTTCGATGTGAACGCTAAACCCGGTACAATTGATCTCGGAGCTATGGCAAGTACGCGTATGGCTTGTCCGGATATGACGCTGGAACAAAACGTGTTGTCTGCTTTGGGACAAGTGAAGAAGTATAAAAAGTTAGGTAAGGAGAACATCGCTTTGTGCGGTTCATCCAATCGTCCTATTATTGTATTACAAAAGAAAGCTCCTACAGTGAAACTATCAGACTTGAGTGGTAAGTGGATTATTTCCGAAGCCGGTGGTCAGTCCATTCCCGAAGGTATGGAGAAACAACCGTTTATTGAGTTCAATCTTTCTGAAAAGAGAATACACGGCAATGCCGGTTGTAATCTTATTAATGGCGGATTTGTTGCAGACAACGAGAACAGTTCTGCAATTTCTTTCCCGCAACTTATCAGCACTATGATGGCTTGTCCGGATATGGAAGTAGAAGGCCGTGTGATGAAAGCATTGAATGAAGTGAAGTCTTTCGGTAAACTGGCCGGTGGTGGCATCGGACTTTATGATGCGGATAATACACTGGTGATGGTACTGGTAAAGAAATAATCCAGGTAATTCAGAATATAGAAAAACAGGATGTCAATATCAATTGGCATCCTGTTTTTTGCTTTAATGAGATACTACTTTCAAACCGATAATCGAACCTATCAGCGTTGCAATAAAAAATAACCTCCATATAGTAGCAGGTTCCTTGAAAATCAGTATGCCCGCCAATACGGTTCCTACCGCACCTATCCCTGTCCATACAGCATAAGCTGTACCAATAGGCAGGGCTTGCGTTGCCTTTATCAGCAAAAACATGCTGATACTCATAGAAATAATGAAACCGGTGAACCACCAGTACATTTCACTGCCGGTTGTTTCTTTAACCTTACCCATACACGATGTAAACGCTACTTCGAACAATCCGGCCACAATTAAATATATCCAACTCATAACTTTTATTTTTTGTGCAAAGTTCATGAATTGGTTTGACTTCTTATTTAACAAATGATAAAAAGTGATTTATCTGAATTTAGCCCGAATACGGCTTAAACTGACCTGTGTAATACCAAGATAGGAAGCGATATAGCCTAATTGTACTCTTTGCAAAAGATCCGGAGTATGATTCATCAGGTCTCTATAACGTTCCAAGGATGTCTTGAACTGTCGGCCGATAAATCTTTCTTCTGTTTTGAGCAATTCCTTTTCTGCAAATTCTCTTCCCCAGTTGGCGATGTGTATATCCTTGCTGAATAATTCATGTAAGGCTCGTTTCCTTACTTCATATAGTTCACATTCTTCCAGGAGTTCTATATTCTCATAGCCTCTTTGGTTGGATACATAGCTTTTCATGGATACCACCGTATCGCCTTCGCGTCCGAACCAAAATGTTATTTCGTTGTCAGCTAACTCGGTATAGGCACGTACAATGCCTTTCTTTATGAAGTATACTTTGGTTTCTACCTTGTCCGCCCTGAATAGGATATGTCCTTTTGGGTGAGTGACTTCAGAAATGATCTCCTTCAGCGCATTCTTTGACGGCTCCGGCAGCTTTCCTATATTATCGATAATCTGATCTAAATCCATATTGGGTACTGTGTTATGTATCTTTCTTATGGCATTTGCACGGCATTATCTCCGTACTATCTCCGTAGCATCTCCGTGCTATCTCCGTACCACCTCCGTATCTGCTCCGTACCATCTTCATAGTTATAGTTATAGGCTTGGTACGGAGCTGGTACGGAGCAGATACGGAGCTGACAGATTGTGAAACAGTAGATTCTGAAAAGGGAATGGATATATTGGGATGATTTATTTCCTTCTCTTCAGTCCTGCCCGTATTCTGCTCAAAGACTGTGGTGTAATATATAAATACGATGCTAAATGTTTTAACGGAACATATTGCAACAGTTCCGGATTCTCTTCCATTAGGGTCAGATAACGCTCTTTGGCACTTGGAGTGCCGTATGCCAATGTGTAGCTATCAATGAATAAAATTTCCTGTTCAAAGATTTTTCGGCCAAAGTTGGATAACTCTATAGAACTATTGAAGAGTTCTTCTAAATCCGGTTTGGCAATACCATAGGCAATACTTTCATTCACAGATTCAATATTCACTTGTGAAGCTTCATTATTGACATACCCCCAGGAGGAAAAAGCTATTTCTCCTGTTCCGGCAAACCAAAGGGAACTTTCAGTACCGTCTATCATATAATAAGCACGCCAAATACCCTTTTTCAAGATGTAGAAGTTACTGTTACGTTCTCCTTCTTTCACAATGGATTCCCCTTTACCGAAATGATATTCTGTCATGTGTGACAAAAGTTCATGCAGGCTTTTTTCCGGGACTCTGTATCTTTGGCAGAATTTCTTTATCATCATTTCCATGCTGCAAAGATACTATATTTTTTTTGTGCTTTCTTTTTGCTTTTATATAAATAGTAAGTATGAAAAGGGTGGTCAGTAGCTCAGCCAGAGGGGTTGCCAACCAGATACCCGGATTACCAAAGAGTAGGGGGAGTCCGAAGAAGCACGCTGTCAGCAGGACGAAACCACGCAACAGGGTAATGATAGTGGCATAACGAGCCCGTTCCACACTTTGAAAATATCCGATGGAAACGATATTGACAGCGAAGAAAATAAAGCCGGTGGCATATAGAGGAAGTCCTTTGCTGGCTATTTCATAGGCCGGATAACTGCGGTCGATGAACATGGAAACAATCTCTGAACTGAAGAAGATGGTGACCAGAGCGAAGACAGTACCACAGCCGATGGCTGTTTTCAGCGCCAATAAATAGGCACGACGTACACGGGTTTCTTCATGAAGTCCGTGATTGTAGCTGATAATGGGTTGAGCGGATTGTGCAATGGCGTTGTACACCATAAATATGATAGGGAAGAAGTAACATGCAATGCTGAATGCAGCTACACCTTCTTCTTGTAAATAATGTATAAACACGATGTTTCCGACAAACATCATGCAGGCAATAGCTACTTCACACAGAAAAGCAGAAGACCCTAGCCGGCACATATAACCTATATTGCGACGAGTCAGTCGCATACTTTTGCGAGTGAATTTTACGGGGTAAAAGCGTAGAGCGCATTTGTGGCGGGAGAGGTAGATGATTATCATCAATGCTCCCACCGTAGTACCGATGGCACTGGCAATAGCTGCACCGAACATGCCCCAACCGAAAGGAAAGATGAACAGGTAATCGAGAATGATATTCAAGATGGCAGCTACTACGTTGCACATCATGGCAAAGTTGGGTGATCCGTCCAGACGCAGGAAGAACATTCCTGAGTTAAGCAGGGCGGTAAACACCGAGAACGGGACAAACCATACCATATATTCTACAGCCAGTGGAGTCAAACGCTCGGAACCGCCCAATAGATGTACTACCTGTGGGGCGAACGAACAGAGTAGCGTGGAGGTACCTATCAACAACAATGAAGATACAACTATAGACTGAGTAATATTGATGCGGGCAGCTTTTACTTTTCCATGTGACAAGTGGATGGAGGCTACAACAGATGCTCCTACACC
Organism: Bacteroides sp. MSB163; assembly: GCF_036416795.1. Taxonomy (NCBI): domain Bacteria; kingdom Pseudomonadati; phylum Bacteroidota; class Bacteroidia; order Bacteroidales; family Bacteroidaceae; genus Bacteroides; species Bacteroides maternus. Next base: position 3,712,900 of record NZ_CP143867.1, read on the forward strand.
AAACATCAGTCCGATGCCCGTAGAGAATAACCATAATGGCGCCACTATATTTACTGCTGCAAGTGCATCACTGCCAATACCTTTTCCTACGAATATTCCATCCGTAATGACAAATAATGCGGAAAATATCATTCCCAGTACAGTAGGGAGTAATAATTTGCGGAACAATGCCGCGATGTCTGTGTTTTTAAAATCAATGCTATCTCTTTCCATAATTATATTTAGTTACGAGCTACAAGCTACGAGTTACGAGTGGCTGCGCTATGATGCCGAAAGGCACTCGTAGCTTGTACTCTCTGCTTTTTCGTTGGCAAAATTACTGCTTTTATGTGGGAGGGCGATTAACAAATGGTAATTTTCGACAGAAAAACAAAGAAGAATTCTGCCAAACTGACAGCCTTTCTGCCAACCTATAAAATTACAACCTCCCTGAACATTTTGGCACGACGTTTGTCTTTTTATTGGCGTCTGCTGCTGATGCAGGCGACCGAAACTTGAATAATAACAAATAAAATATTAAAGATCATGGGAAAAATTATTGGTATTGACTTAGGAACTACAAACTCTTGCGTTGCTGTATTTGAAGGTAACGAACCTGTAGTAATTGCAAACAGTGAAGGAAAACGCACTACTCCGTCTATCGTAGCATTCGTTGACGGTGGTGAGCGTAAAGTGGGTGACCCTGCAAAACGTCAGGCTATCACGAACCCGACAAGAACCGTATCTTCAATCAAACGTTTCATGGGTGAAACTTGGGATCAGGTACAGAAAGAAGTTGCCCGTATGCCATATAAGGTTGTAAAGGGTGATAACAACATGCCGCGTGTAGATATCGACGGACGTCTGTATACTCCGCAAGAAATTTCAGCTATGATTCTTCAGAAAATGAAGAAGACCGCTGAGGACTATTTGGGACAAGAAATTACGGAAGCAGTTATTACTGTTCCGGCTTACTTCTCTGATTCTCAACGTCAGGCTACAAAAGAAGCCGGTCAGATTGCCGGTCTGGAAGTGAAGCGTATCGTAAACGAACCGACAGCTGCTGCTTTGGCTTACGGTATCGATAAAGCGAACAAAGATATGAAGGTTGCCGTATTCGACCTTGGTGGTGGTACATTCGATATCTCTATCCTGGAATTCGGTGGCGGTGTATTCGAAGTATTGTCAACAAACGGTGATACTCACCTTGGTGGTGATGACTTCGACCAGGTAATCATCACTTGGTTGGTAGATGAATTCAAGAATGACGAAGGCGCTGACCTGACTCAGGATCCGATGGCTATGCAACGTCTGAAGGAAGCTGCTGAAAAAGCTAAGATTGAATTGTCTTCTTCTACAAGTACTGAAATCAACTTGCCGTACATTATGCCGGTAGGTGGTGTGCCTAAGCACTTGGTGAAGACTTTGACTCGTGCTAAGTTCGAAGCTCTGGCTCACACTTTGATTCAGGCTTGTCTGGAACCGTGTAAGAAGGCTATGTCTGATGCTGGTTTGAACAATGCTGATATTGATGAGGTAATCCTTGTAGGTGGTTCTTCACGTATACCGGCCGTACAGAAATTGGTTGAGGATTTCTTCGGTAAAGCTCCTTCTAAAGGTGTGAATCCGGATGAAGTAGTAGCCGTAGGTGCTGCCGTACAAGGTGCTGTGTTGACGGATGAAATCAAGGGTGTGGTATTGCTGGATGTTACTCCGCTGTCTATGGGTATCGAAACTCTGGGTGGTGTAATGACAAAGTTGATTGATGCTAACACTACTATTCCGTGCAAGAAGAGCGAAACATTCTCTACTGCTGCTGATAACCAGAGCGAAGTAACGATCCACGTATTGCAAGGCGAGCGTCCGATGGCTGCTCAGAATAAGTCAATCGGTCAGTTTAATCTGTCAGGTATTGCTCCGGCTCGTCGCGGTGTTCCTCAGATTGAGGTTACGTTCGATATTGATGCTAACGGTATCTTGAAGGTGTCTGCTAAGGATAAGGCTACCGGTAAGGAACAAGCCATTCGTATCGAGGCTTCCAGCGGTTTGAGTAAAGAAGAAATTGAAAAGATGAAAGCTGAGGCTGAAGCTAATGCTGAAGCTGATAAGAAAGAGCGTGAAAAGATTGACAAGCTGAATCAGGCTGACTCAATGATCTTCACTACTGAAAATCAGTTGAAGGAGTTGGGCGACAAGTTGCCGGCTGATAAGAAAGTTCCGATTGAAGCTGCTTTGCAGAAACTGAAAGATGCTCATAAAGCACAGGATTTGGCTGCTGTTGATACTGCTATGGCAGAATTGAATACTGCATTCCAGGCTGCAAGTGCTGAAATGTATGCACAAAGTGGTGCTCAAGGTGGTGCACAGGCTGGTCCTGATACGAATGCCGGACAAGCTGGCGGTGCTCAGGATAGCGGTAAGCATGGTGATAATGTGCAGGATGCAGATTTCGAGGAAGTCAAATGATTCCGATAAGGAAACAGATAATAAGCAATAAGCAAAAGCGTGCAGCTCAATGAGTTGCACGCTTTTTGTATTTATGGGGTTCATGGTTGCTATGTGTCTTCTATGGGCTTTTTTATCTCTTATTTCAAATTGCTTTGCTGTACAATTACAAGATTGTTAACTATAAACTTACTCTATCTATTTTAATATTGGAAGAATTTGTAAATCAGCAGGCAGCCATTTTACATTATCTAATTCTTCTTTTGAAAGCCAACATGCAGCTTTATGCTCGTTTAGACTCCAAACATCTGTTAATAGAGAGCAAAAATAGCAGTGCATTGTAAAGTGGAATGAGGGATAGTCATATTCCACAGTATATAGAAAATTATTCACGCTTATATCTGCTGATAGCTCTTCACGAATTTCACGTATCAATGCAGTCTCGGGAGTTTCTGTAGCCTCTATTTTTCCGCCAGGAAATTCCCACCAATCTTTCCATTCTCCATATCCTCTTTGCGTGGCAAGAATCTTGTCTCCCTTAGAGATGATGGCAGCAACAACTTCTATTTTCTTCATAATATTATGCAATTTCCTTCATTCTTGCAAAAAGCATTACACTACCAGGAATTGGTTCAATCATATTCCACACTATTTGCATCTGCTTTCGAGTACCTAAGTTTTTGTACTCCCATTTATTCAGTGTAACACGTCCCAAATAGACATATCCCATTGTGCGTGATTTGTCTTCCGCAAAGTTTTTCTGTTCGCGAATGAACAAAAGCATTGTTCGCGTTTGGTTGATATATGCTTTTCCTTCATTGGATTCTGGTTTCACACGATTCTGTGTATCCCATTGAAACAAGTAGGGAGAAAGTGCTTTGTCGTCATAATCTGTTGTAGATCCTTCTTCGCGATTTTTAATAATATCGACAAACATCGCTTCCAATTTCAATTTTTTGTTGCGTTCTACTCCTTCGCGAGATGGAGATTTTCTTTCAAGTGTAGATGTTCCTATGGCTACTTGAATTTGAGCTTTTGTATATACTCCATGTAATTTCAATGGGAAATTAGGCAACATTGAATTATCCGTTTTTTCATATGCTTTGTTTCTTTGAAGTAGCAGTGTTATTATTTCTTTAAGTTCTATACAGAGGTAATGGTCGGTTGCAAGTTCATCCACCATTTTCTGAAGATTGTTAAAATATCCTGCATTTTCAAACAAATCATAATAGAACATTAACAGACGTTTTTGGTCGACAGGAGTTAGCATATCCACCTTTACCTTAAAATCTTTCTGCACCAGATTCTTAATAAAACTTAGATAGCTATACGAATCTGTAGCTAACCATTTACGAAGTACGGCACGGCGTAGTTCAGCATTGAATCGGGATTGTTGATGCTCTATTCCAGTCTCACATAAAAGTTGATTCCATGTCCTGTCACGATATAATTTATTTAAGGGAATCTGATATATCCTGATAAAATTGGTAAGTGTAAGCGGTACAGAATGATGTCTCTCAAAATTTTGTACTAATGCAATGATATGTTGTGTAGTAAATCGTTTTATTGCCCCCTTGATGTTTCTTATAATATATTCCTTGGCCTTTGGCTCAAGTGAAATTTTACATCCTAAGGGTAAATGGGGACAGTTGCGTTCCATTTCTTCCTCAACACTCATTGATGTTCGCCCGATTATCGCACGCATGCGGTTTGTGTAATTGAACTCGGAACGACAGTTTCCAATATAATCAAAAATATCCACATGAGTCTTTCCTTCTGCCTTACGCAGACCGCGCCCGAACTGTTGAATAAACACAGTGAGACTCTCTGTTGGACGAAGGAATAAAATGGTATCTACTTCAGGAATATCTACTCCCTCATTGAACATATCTACTACAAACAAGTAATTGATCTTCTTGTTCTTTAATCTCTTGTATAGTATTGCACGCATCTGAGCATTTTCGCTAGTCAGTACATCTGCTTTCAATCCACATAGCGTAAATTTTGCTGCCATATATTTGGCATGTTCCTGGTCAACACAGAAGCATAATGCTCTAACATTACTGATATTGGATATAGTTAGGTATGTTTCTAGAGATTTCAATATAACACCAGTACGAGCATCATTATATGTATATATACGCGAGAGCTCTGATGCAACATATTGCCCCCTGTTCCATGTCACTTCTGAATAGTCCACTGAATCCGTTATTCCGTAATAATGGAACGGGGCTAATAGTCCCTTATTCAATGCATCGTCAAGGCGAATTTCCGCAGATATAGTTCCATCAAACTCCTGTGTAATATCATAACCATCCATTCGCTCTGGTGTTGCAGTCAATCCTAAGAGTATCTTTGGTTTGAAATAATCTATAATTTTTCGATAAGAGCCTGCAGCTACGTGGTGTACTTCGTCAATGACAATATAGTCATAATAGTCTTCTGGTAGATACAAATCATCCAAGCGATTGTTTAACGTATCCTTGGAAGCAAACACATGTTCATAATTGGTTGGTTCTTTGCCTCCATACCATTTCTCACCAAAGTTGTAATCACAAAGCACTTGTTGGAATGTCCGTATACTTTGTCTGAGGATTTCTTCACGATGGGCCACAAACAACAAACGTGCACGTTCGTGGCTATTAGCAAATATCTTATAATCGCTTGCCGCTATCACTGTCTTACCTGTACCTGTTGCAGCTATTACAAGATTCCGCCAGTGCCCTCTCACTTCGCGCTCCATCTGTAAGTTTTCCAATATTTCTTGTTGGTAGTCAAACGGACGTATCAATTGAAGTACATTAAAGTCAATTTCGTTATCCGAATTTTCGTCAAGGGCAGCTTTTAGTCGTATATCATCTTCACCATTTACAAAAGTATCATAACCTTCAGCCCACCATGAAGCATCAAAAGCTCCCATGATGGTTTTCATCATACGAGGTTGTTCCATTTGAGTTACTTTAACGTTCCACTCTGCACCTGTATCAAGAGCCTGCTCAGACATATTTGACGAGCCTATATAGGCTGTATTGAAACCAGTTTCACGCAGAAAAACATAAGCTTTTGCATGTAGGCGCTCTGATGTTTCGTCGTAAGTTATTTTGATTTCAGTATTCTTTAGGGCTGCTAACTGCTTTACTGCTTCAAAATCAGTAGCCTTCATGTAAGTAGTAGTTATTACCTTTAGCAAACCTCCTCTGTAGGTAAATTCCTTCAGTTGTGGTAGTAGTAATGCAAGACCACGTTTTTTGATGAACGATACCATCAGGCGGATTTCGTTAGCGGAACATATTTCCTTCTGTAGTTCTGTATACAATTTGACGCCTTTGCCAGTAAATAGTTCTCCATTTACGAGCCCCTTAATAGGCATTATCTCTTTTAACCGTTTAGCTAAATTGGGATAATCAGACTGCGTCTTGTCGATAACTGCTGTTAGAATCTTGGCTTGCGCCGACACAAAATTTCCTGATTCTAAATGAAAATCTTTTACCAGTTTACCAATAATGGCATTGGTCAAATCAATGCTTTTTTTTAAGGCGTGTGTTTTTGCAGCTTCTTCATTTTCCTCTATGTCAGTAACTGTCTCAACCACATCCATTAGCATTTGTTCGAAGATGCCACTTAGGTGCATAGAGAGCATTTTTGCTACTTCATTCTTTTCAATAGTTCGTTCCCCTATATAGAAACGAGTTTGGTCAATTGAAGAAATTTTCTTTTCAAACAATTGATTGATAATTTGCTCGTATATTCCTAATTTCATCAGCATTGTCTTTGTTTTTTGTTTTAACACTTCAAGAGTAAATCTCAGATTTCTAAATTGATATTTTTCTAAAATATATATCAAAAAACAACTTTATATTGAATTATATTTTAATACGAATCCCAATAAGCTTACTTGGAATTGTTATTTTTTCCCTTCTATCCCTTACCTTTTCTAATCCTGGCACCGTTTCTGCTAATGCACTTTCTCCTGCAGGAAAATAGAGAGGAAAAACTTGATATGAGAAGCTCACAATATCATTGCGTTTCTTGCCTATATTGAAAAAAGCAGAGCAAACAAAGTACATAAGTTCTTGCTGGCTGCATGTATCTTGGGGCTGAATTCTTATTGAGGGCAGAAGTACTAAGTCATGTTCTGTGAAAGCGGGACGGCTATTATGGCACAGAGTGGTTCGAAAGGTATTCTCATATGCTTATTTTTTAGTTTGAGGATTAATAACAATGCGCCAATATCCACCAAAATCCGCACCTTCACGAGACAATATACCCATAGAACGCAACTTTGCGATTTGCTTTTCTACGGCACGAGAGCTTATGCCTATTTTATAAGCCATAGTTTCGGCTGATATAGAAGGGTCAGAAATGACGAAATCGATAATTTTCTGTGCAGTTTTATTTATGTTCTTAGGTTTATCCGAAGCCTCTCCGAACCTTCTCTCCGAACTTTTAGAGACCTCTCCGAACCTCTTCTCCGAACTATTGTCGTTTACACCGAAGGTTTTCACCGAACTTTCTTGTTTTTCACCGAACTTTTCTTCATTTATAGGATACTTTTCGAGAGTACTATTTACTCTGTTGGCTACTTCTTCCACAGGGATTTTACCATTCTTGCTCCAATTCAGATTATAAAAAGTCGTGAAGAAAGAAGATGCTTCTGTTTTGTAATGTGGCTCTTTGCCAAACAGAAAGTTCGGTAGTTTCTCTGTCAGTTCACGCATCTTACGTAGACCAGAACCGCGTTTTTCCATATAGTCAAGCTGGGTAAACATATCGGCAATGACAGGATTGCGGCGTAAAGAAGGAACGCTGTATATGTCTCTGTCCTGAATTTGCGTACCGTCAAGCATCGCACCGGGTGACACTAATTCTACTCGGTCGTCATAAATGCCGATATGTACCTCACCGCCCATTATTGTGTAATCTCTATGAATAAGATGGTTTACCAATCCTTCAAAGATAGCACGGTCGGAATAATCGGGTAGGTTAAGGCGATAGTTTGGCATTTTTACCCATCCGCTCATGGTGTAATTCTTGATAAAGTCCATCCCATATTTTAAGAGTAATACAAGGTTGGCCCGATGTTCTACGGAACTGATAGCATCATCCTTATGTAGTCCAGTCCAACGGGTACAGAAGATACGTGATTGGAATACGGTGCAATTATCTACAAATAGCAATCCGGCATTGGTAAGTTTACCGTCTGATGTGACCAAGCCGAATGATTCCAAATATTTGTCGTTCCATTCCTGATGGGTTTGCTCACGGAAAGTATTGGCAAGGATAACGAAAGAATGCTTGCTGGCATCCACTTGAGTAGGAAGTGAATCCCATGTCATGTGTGTTCCTTTCAATACTAACGAAAGGAGTTGTTGCGAATTACATTCTACACTTTCATTGCCGACTCGTACATATGCGGTACGTGTTCCGTCTTGATAGTAGTAATAAGGCGTCAGCGTTCCAGTTTTCACTTTTACTTCAAGCATGGTACGTCCTTCATATTCTATCGGGATAAGCTGTATTTCCGGTACAGGATCAAGCCTCGCCTTGTTTGTTTCGCTGATAAAGTCGGCATCGGCTTGCAGGTTTTCCAAACCTACAATTATTCCGTCATCGTTTACTCCATAGAATAAACTACCACCATCCGTATTGGCAAAAGCCGACACGGATTTGAGCCATGACTTCACTTTTTTGCGCTCCAACATTTCCTTGAAATTGTAAGCTGAGCATTCAGCTATCAATGTATTGTTATGTATCTGCATCGTTTTCTTATTGTTGTTCGGGTATATCACCCCAATATCATTTACAAAGGTAAGGATAAAACCGAAGAATCTGTTAAAAACATCGCTTTCTTTTGATTTTTATGCGTTTACATCTCGTTATTTATGAATAAAAATCGTACTTTTGTGAACAAGAGCGTGTGTTGCTTATGAATGTTTATTTTCGGATTTGCGTTATATTTGCAACACGTGTACGCAAGTTGCTGATAGAGATAATGTATTGATTTTGAGGAAGTGAAGTAAATAGACTGTCATATTAAAAAAAGAGTCGTAAATCAATGATTTACGACTCTTTTTTGCTTTAGGTTTCTTCTAGCCATTGCTATAGCGTAAGCAATGATATTCAGTCGCTGCATCGAAGCAAGGACATTCTTCCAGCCATGATTCCGGTTCTATTAATGAATGGTTATCCATAATTTGAGGTAAATCACGATGCCCGCAAATATGACAGTTCGGATAATCAATAAGGAGCGTTTTGAGTAAAATAATCATGGAGTGCTTTTGCCATTGAGTGCGTGTATCTTTGGGAAGTCCGTGCCGGTTAAGACCACCTTCGTAACATATAGCGATGCTGTCAAGATTATGCCCTTGGGCATGAGCTCCGGGTTTTCGAATAGAACGTGTGCTCTTAATATTTCCGTCTCTCCGAATGTAATAATGATAACCGATACCATTTAGTCCACGCTGGCGGTGCGACTTTTCCAATTCAATTTCCGTTAATGTTTCATTCTCCTTTGTTGCGGAGCAATGAATAACTATCAGATGAACAGTTCTCATAGCTGTTAAACGTTTTGAAGGTGAATAGTTTGTTTATTAATCACATGAGAACAATAGAAAGAGATCAAGGTTCATATTAACAGTTACTTCTTTCCTCTTTTTGTATTCTTTTATAATAAATCTGACGACAAAATAACTGTTCGAAATATTTTAAGCCGGAAACATTTTCCTCACTTTTTCTTCCAAAACCGATAGGGTTTTTCATTTCTGAGCGATCTTAGTAGTAGAAAACGAGAATTGTTCACCTTTTAAAATCATACGAAGATGAAAAAGTTAGCTAGTATTGCAGTTGGGTGGTTGATGGCATTTTTGCTGTTGGGTATTTCACCTTTATGGGCACAGGAAGAAGCCGGGAACTATTTCACTATTACAGGAATAGTGAAAAATAAGGATAATAAGAGAAAACTGGAGAATGTGAATGTGTCTGTTCCCGGTACGAACATCGGAACCGTTACGAATGCGGATGGTGTGTTCTCTCTGAAGATAAAGGACACGGAGACTATTCTGGGATTGGAGGTTTCACATATTGGGTATTTGAATTCTCAAGTTTCTCTGAAGGATAAGGAAGATGTATCTGATCTCACTATCTGGATGCTGCCGGCTCCTAATCTACTGAGTGAGATTGTTGTCTTTGGCAATAATGCCCGAGGGCTTGTGGAAGAGGCGATTAAAAAAATTCCGGTGAACTATTCGGCTGACAAGAATTTGCTGACTGCATTTTATCGGGAGACAGTACAGAAAAGGCGACGCTATATCAGTGTATCGGAGGCTGTGATAGATGTGTCTAAAACTGCGTACAGCGACCGGGAACCATCGAATGATAGAGTGCAACTACAAAAAGGACGTCGCCTGCTGAGCCCGAAAACCAGTGATACACTGGCGGTAAAAGTGGTGGGCGGACCTAATCTTTCTATTTATCTGGATATTGTGAAGAACGGAGATGCATTGTTGAGCATGGAAAATCTGAATTATTATGATTTTCATATTGAGGAACCTGTGAATCTGGATAATCGTATGCAATATGTAGTCAGTTTTCGCCCCAGAGTCAGTCTGATGTATGCGTTGTTTTACGGAAAACTCTATATTGATTTTGAGAAACTGGCATTCACCCGTGCGGAATTTTCTCTGGATATGCAAAACAGGGTGAAGGCGGTGGAAGCTATTCTTCATAAGAAGCCTCTCGGATTACGTTTCAGGCCACAGGAAGTTTCCTATTTGGTGACGTATAAAGAACAGAATGGAAAAACTTATCTGAATTACATACGGAATGAAATCCGTTTCAAGTGCGACTGGAAAAAGCGTTTATTCTCTTCCAGCTATACCGTATTTTCCGAAATGGTGGTAACAGATAGAAAGAGCGACTTTGCAGCCATTCCTAGCAAGAAAGCTTTCAAAGAAAAACAAGTGTTCTATGATTTGGTAGATGAATATTGGAATGAGGATTTCTGGAAGACATACAATATTATTGAGCCTACAGAGTCTTTGGAACATGCTGTGAATAAATTGAAAAAGCAATCCCGTTAGATTTCAGATAGTTTTCTTATATTTGGAGACCAACAATAATTCCGGAGTATGCTGAATGAGCTGTTCATACTGACTAAAATAAAAGAGGGCGATATAAAGGCGTTTGAGGAAATCTTCCGTCGTTACTATTCCCCTCTTTGCTGGTATGCCGCAGGTATTACGGGAGAGATGGAAGCTGCTGAGGAAATTGTGGAAGAATTGTTCTATGCGTTTTGGAAGGACCGGGAACATTTGCAGATATTCCAGTCCGTAAAAAGCTATTTATATAAAGCTGTACGAAATGCAGCACTCCAGTTTTGCGAGCATAAGGAAGTCAAGGAACGGTATCGCGAATATGTACTGGCGGGAAATGCTGCGGAACAGGATTCTGATCCTCACCGGCAGTTGGAGTATGAAGAGTTACAGGGACTGATCCGTCATACTCTCGATAAATTGCCTGTACGCAGGCTCCGGATATTTGAAATGCATCGTATGGAAGGAAAGAAATATGCGGAGATAGCTTCTTCATTATCTCTGTCCGTCAAGACGGTAGAGGCTGAGATGACGAAAGCGCTGCGAACCTTACGAAATGAAATTGATAATTATATTCTAACGAAATGATTGAAGTGAATAAAAATAGGACGAAGACGGATGAGGCATGGGAACGGTTGTATGCCCGTTTGGATGAAGATAACCAGCTCGCCGGAGCAGGGCGGGGCGGGGCAGTGTACCGCAAACTTCTCTTGAAATGGGGAGCATTGGCGGCGGCCGTAATTGCCGGTTTTGTCTATCTGGCATCTGCGTTGTGGTTTGTTCCGGGAGGAGAGATTGAAAGCCTCAATCTGGTGACGCAAGAAAATCGTGAAGCATCCATGTTGGTTACCACGCTCGAAGACGGTTCTGTAGTATATCTGGCACAGGAGAGCACGCTGAAGTATCCCGAACATTTTGCTACGGACAAGCGGGAAGTGAACTTACAGGGAGAAGCTTTCTTTGATGTAGCAAAGAAACATGAACAAACTTTTCTGATTGAAACGGAAAAGGTACAGATAGAAGTGTTGGGTACAGCTTTCAATGTCCGTAGTTATGGAGATGACTCTTTCCGGCTCTCCGTGCAGCGGGGCAGAGTGAAGGTCTCGCTAAAGCAAGGCGGACAAAGTATACTGGTAAATGCAGGGGAAACCGTTACCTTGCAAGCACGGCAGTTGCAACTGAGTGAGACAGGAGATTCTGATGAGTTCAGACAATATACAAAGAATATACGCTTCAAGGACGAATGCCTGGAAGATATTCTGCGAGTGGTAAATGCCGAGGCTTCCGCTTTGCAGATACGGACTGCATCACCGGTTCTGAGTAAACGGAAGCTGACCATTGAATTTGAGAATAATTCCCCCGAAACAGTAGCGGAACTTATTTGCTGGGCGCTGAGTTTGAAATGTTCACGTGAAGGTGATAAACTGATTTTATCCGAATGATAACTTAACTATATAAATCATGAAACTTCATCGTTTCTTCATAAATTTTCTGAGCCTGCTTCTCATTACCTGTGGTATGAGGGCGGACGGAGGAGATGTGTTGGAACGTATTATCCGGTTACCCGGGATGAAAGGAACGGTATATTCCCTGTTGAGCAAAGTGTCGGAACAATCCGGCTATTTTTTTGTATATGACAGTAAGGTGGTGAACAATGACGTCGAAATCAAGACAAAAAAGAAAAACTGTACGGTCCGGCAGGCCATCTATGAAATTGTAGGCGACCGGACATTAGAACTGAAAGTGATAGGAAATCACATCTTGATTCTGCCTCCTGCGGAGAAGGTCGTACGGAAGCGGAAAGTCTCGGAAGAGGCACCCTTGCCAACCTATTTCACCATTACCGGCCTTTTGCGGGATAAAGAAACGGGTGATCCCATTGTGAGTGCGTCGGTCATTCTTCAAGGAACTTCAATAGGTAATATTACAAATAAGAACGGGGAGTTCAGGCTTAACCTGCCTGACTCCCTGAAAAATGGCAAGCTTTCTTTTTCCCATTTAGGATATGTTGCACAAAGTATTGAAGCATCTACGCTGATTGGCCGGGACAATGTGTTGAGCTTGGAACCTAAAATTGTTCCTTTGCAAGAAGTGTTGATACGGTTGGTGGAACCCAAGAAACTATTGCGTGAAATGGTAAATCAACGCGGGGAAAACTATTCATTGAATCCCGCTTATCTAACTACGTTCTATCGGGAGGGGGTACAGTTGAAAAATAAATTCCAGAGCTTGACGGAAGCTGTTTTCAAAGTTTATAAATCTTCTTTGCCGGAGATTAACGTATCCGATCAGGTGAAGCTGCTAAAGATGAGTAAGATTGATAACCGGGAGAGTACAGACAGTCTGGTTGCTAAGATCAGGGCCGGTATTCAGGCTTGTTTGCAGTTGGATATAATGAAAGACCTGCCGGATTTTCTGTCGGTTGATGCGGAAGATAATCCGTATATGTATACCTCCGGTGACATTACATTCATAGATGACCGTTGCGTCAATGTGGTTTATTTTGAGCAGAAGCGGAGTGTCAGGTCGCCTCTTTATTGTGGGGCGTTGTATATTGACTCTGAGAACAGCGCTTTGGTGCAGGCCCGCATTGAGATAAATCCCAAGTATATCAAGGAGGCTACACGTATCTTTGTTGTCAGGCAGGCGCCAAAGATAAATCTGACGACACAGAAGGTGGTATATACTATTTCGTATAAACCGTGGAAAGGTACTTATTATATCCATCATATCCGTGGTGACCTGTACTTCAAGATGAAGCGGAAACGTTTTTTCTTTAGCAACCCTACTTTGCATACTTGGTTCGAGATGGTGACTTGTCTGGTGGATACGGAGAATGTAACCCGCTTCTCCCGAGCTGAAAGATTGCCTCCCCGTACCGTACTTGCAGATGAAGAGTTTAAGTATGATGAACATTTCTGGGAGGACTTCAACGTTATTCCACTGGAGGAAGAACTCAGCAGAATTATAGAGAAAGTAGCGTTAAAGATAGAAAAAATAGATCATCAGGAGGAATAAGATAATCCGGATAATTGTAATTTTGCAGTCGGAATCAATAAGTATTAGTAGAAAGATGGAATTGCCTAAAGACCCGATGATGCTTTTCAGCTTCATCAATACGAAATTGCGTGATTGTTATTCTTCATTGGATGAACTCTGTGATGATATGAATGTCAATAAAGAGATGATTGTAGGACTGTTGCAGTCAGCCGGATTTGAATATAGCGCAGAACATAATAAGTTCTGGTAATCTGCAGATAGATTATTTTTTCTTCCGGTGCTCTTTCTTCAGATAGAAGTTGAATCCGGCATATATTTGCAACGTCCCGAATCCATTGTTCAGGGAGAAGTTATCCCGGTAATAATCGTATGTCCTGCCCAGAAAGGAAGTACCTACAAAATATTTGCTGTTATTGTATACGACGCCCGCCCGTAATATAAAATCAATATTGAAGTTCTTGTACCAGTCGCTGGGCTCTTCTGTATCTTTCTCTATGCGCGACGTCTTATAAGCAACAGCTGGACTTAGCGACAGGCATGCTAGGCAGTTACGGGCAAATACCCAGTTGTAGGCGTATCCAAAGTTGAGGCTGATATTGGTATATTTTATGTGTCTGACCTTCATTCCGGGATTCATTGTTTCCTGAATGATTTCGGGTAGTTTGGTATAATCAAACTTCAAATTATGTGTAGATACGGAAAGGCCGGCTATAAGTGTACCTGCATTCCGACGTTGGTTGGTGGACTGGCTGAAAGCTGCCGGATAAGAGAAATGCCGGTTATTGAAGATATAATATAAGTTGAATCCTTTCATATTTACTTTCAGACCGTTGAAGTCTTCTGAGTAATTAGAAGGAACACGGTCGGAAAAGCCTGTTACTTTATGGATTTTGTAATCGTTACCTGTGCGACGATAGAAAATATCCACCCCTAACTTAGAACTGTAAAGGCTGAGGTCAAATTCTGTCCCTCTGTTTTTCCCGCTTTTCTTTCCAAGGAGCCCGTCCGTATCTACTGACCATCCTAAAAATATCCAGCGCCAACCAAAGTAAGCCCCTATCTTGTTGCGAGGGTTGGGAGTGAAGCGGAGCCGTTGGGGCTCGGGGGCGGCGGTACCTACGGAATAATATTCGTAGTTTGTGAAATGATCGAGCATCAAGGCATAGTTGTATCGGTTGGGGCTTATATAAGTTGTGTCGAAGTCATTGAAGTTGAGGAATTTCTTTATAGCTTTCATGAAGGCCTCCTGATGCTTTTCGGTACTAAGGCTATCGTGTGCGGTAGAACTTTCCTCTTCGTTTTGCGCAAACAAAGAGAAGGGTAACAATATCCACAGGCAGAATATAAGTCTTTTCAGCATCAATCTTATTTCTTAATTAATAGTTCGAGTCTCTATGCTATAAACAACGCAAAAAGAAAAAATGCAATTGTTCAATTTGCGAATTTAACAGTTCTTTTGCATATATCCAATAATATGGAGGGATTTAGTACAACTCTTGGTTTCCCGGCATGAAACTATGAGTTTCAAGCAATGAAACCAAGTATTTTTAAAAGATGCGTAAAGTTAATGCAACCATGCTAAAAATCAAATAGTTATAAAACATATTTTTTAGTAAGGTCGGAAAAGAAAGCAAAGAAAAGCATATTTGGAAGGGATTTACGTTACCAAATCGTAACTCACCTCCAAAAGCTTTCAAATGGGGTTTAATTGATTAATTTTCAATTAATTGCCTACTTTTGCATAACTTCAAATAGCTCAACAGTAATTAAATTTGTAACTAAAAAAAGTTGAGTTATGAGAAGTACATTCAAAGTGTTATTTTACACAAAGAACCAGTCAGTGAAAAACGGTAAGGCACCTGTGATGGGCCGTATCACCATTAACGGAACCCAGGCAGGTTTCAGTTGTAAGAAAGAAGTATCCCTTACGTTGTGGGACGCCAAAGCCAACCGGGCAAAAGGTAAATCCGAAGAAGCCCGTACTCTCAATCAGGAACTTGATAATATCAGGGCCCAGATTACCAAGCATTATCAATACATTTGCGACCATGACAGTTTTGTCACGGCTAAGAAGGTCTATAACCGTTACGTCGGTTTTGGTGAGGACTATCACACGCTTATGGCACTTTTCAAAGAGCAACTTGAATCGTATAAGGAAAAGATAGGTAAAGGAAAGGCGGAAAGCACTTACCGTGGACTGGTTGCCGACTATAAAAGCCTCCTGCTTTTCATGAAAACCCAAAAGGACATCGAAGATATAGCTATTGATGAACTTGAAAAACCGTTCATTGAGGATTATTACACATGGATGCTCGGAACAGCAGGAAATGCAAACGCTACGGCTTTTAGCCGTGTCAACACTCTGAAATGGTTATTGTACATCGCACAGGAAAGAGGTTGGATAAGAGTCCATCCGTTTGTATCTTTCGAATGTGTACCCGAATACAAAAGACGTTCTTTTCTTTCCGAAGAGGAACTGCAAAGAATAATTCATGTAGAACTGAAATACAAGCGTCAGCGTGCCATGCGCGATATGTTCCTATTCATGTGCTTCACCGGTCTTGCCTATGCCGACCTGAAAGCCATAACCTATGACAATATCCATACCGATTCCGATGGCGGCACATGGCTGATGGGAAACCGTATAAAGACAGGAGTTGCATACGTCGTAAAATTATTGCCGATTGCTATCGAACTGATTGAAAAATACAGAGGTGTGGATGAAAAGAAAGATTCCCCCGATTGTGTTTTCCCGGTAGGTGAATATAACACTATGTTCCTCAGTCTCAAAATCATAGGCAAGAAATGCGATTGCCGAACTGAAGTCACCCCACATATCGGACGCCACACGTTTGCTGTTTTGGCCATCCTCAAAGGGATGCCGCTGGAAACCCTGCAAAAGGTTTTAGGGCATAATTCCATTCTCTCCACCCAGATATATGCCGAACTTATTAACCCGAAAGTCGGTGAGGATACAGACAAGCTGTGCGAGAGAATCGGCCACATTTACAAACTTGCCATGTAGCATGACAATAAAGAGGAACGTCCCCCAAGCCATAGCCCGGAGGACGTTTCTTTTCTCTCTTTATTTCCTGAATCGTCTGAAATCCCTGTAGTTCTTTCTCAGCACTTCATACAATCCACTTTCCGGATAAAGCAGTTTCCCACCGATAGTGGTATAGGGTACCGCCTTTTCATCTCTCAGCGTCTGCAACGTGCGCCGTGAGATGTGCAGCATGGCGCATACATCGTCCCCGGTCAGGTAATGTTCATCCGCAATCGTCGGGCGTATTCGTGCTGTGGCATCCTCCACCGCTTTTCCCGTTCTCCTGATCCATCCGGTCAAATCCTTAAACTCTTCCGAATCTTTTGTGATAATCTCTGCCATACCTTTATTTTCTTCTGGTTAGTCCACTTTCCAGAATCTCCTGAATATCCACTTCCCGGTAGAAGAACTTTCCTCCTACATTTGAGTAAGGGATAAGTCCGTTATCCCGATAGTTTTGCAGGCATCTTTTCGATATGCCCAATGCCAGACATACGTCCTGCGCATCCATTCATTTGTCCGGTGCGGACGGGGCAATCTTTTTTTGAAAGTCACCCATTTGTGCGGCCAGTGTACTGACCAGCTTTCTCAGCTCTTGATACGCGCTTGTTTCAATAATCGTCAGTTCCATACTAAAATCATTTTTAAGTTTCTGAATATGCGGCAAAATAAGGCACATCTTACATACCTTCCAAACCGCCGAAATCAAAGTCACCCGTTGGCGTGCATTGGCCTGATAAAACAAAAGCCCGTCCCTGCATCCACGCAGCAACGGGCCTTCCATCCTTTTACTTGTCTTTTGTTATTCTACATCTTTCTGCCTTTACTCTTTTTCGGTATTTCTTTTTCAACCTTCATTTTTGAAATGGCATCTTCTTTCTGCCGTGTATCGGGAAAATGCTCATACAACAGTTTTCCGGCCAGTTTCTTCGCCTTCTCCTGCATCTCGTCATACACATCCCATCTGTCCCGACTCAGCAGCTTGTTTTCAATTCTTTCAAATTTCTCATGAAAACTGAAATTGTCCGGATACTCGTCTATCAGTCCGTCCCTCGGATAACCCTTGTCCATGATATACAGCAATGTCATCCGGTCATAGTTATCCATGCTCCGAGCTAAACCAAGCCCCTTCTCATTATCCGTCAGCCGGGCATAATTCTCCCATGTGGGTGAAAGATCATACTCCTCTTTGTCCGTAACACTTTTCAAAGCCGATTTATCCAGAAAGGCATCTGCCGGAATCTTCTCCATTGGTAGCAGACTGTCATAATTATCATAACAGCGGTTTATTTTCCCCGCCATCAGCGAAGGCCATCCCCGAAGCTCATATACCGTCAGCGACTTGCCTTCAAAGTCCGGCTCAAAGAAACGCCTCTCGATATTCGCCTCCATAAAGGCTCCATATTGGTGGTTTCCCTTATAATCCCGGCTGAAAAGCAATACCCCCTTGTCTGTTTCAACACCCGTATAAAATTTGTTCCCGTGTTCCAAGTCATCCAACATATCCGCCACCGCTACGGGTGATGACTTTATTTCTTTCCACATTTTCGGCGTGAGCCAGCGGGTATAAGTCTCATCCTTCGAAAACGGGTCTATTTCATTTCACAGGCAATACACTACTTCCGACAGACGTTGGTATCTCTGTAAAATGATCCCATGCTCGTCCATCGCCTTTTCCAGCCTTTTCAGGTAATCCTCATTGTTTCCTTCCTGCAAGGGAGGTACGATACCCATATCGGGCACATTATAATACATCAGGCCCATAGCCGGCATTTCCTCGCTTTTCAATGCCTTTTCCACATCCTTCTGCATGAACTCTTGAAAACCTACCTCACCCGTACCTTTCATGCTGATATGTACGGGATTGAAAAATTTGTCCACAGTTATATATACGCTGCCACCTTTTATCGTTCCGTTCTGTTCATTTTCCATATATTAAAGAATTAAATGTTTATACCCTGTCCTTTCTTTTTAAACGGTATCCTTGTTTTCACTTCCGTCTCCGGGAACCTTGCATTATCCGGTCGTGTAACCAGCAGCGAGACAATCCGTTCCTGCTCCTTTGAGAGTGGCGCACGCATCAGTTGCAAGTTTCTCAGCCGGTTAAAGTTTCTCAGTGTAGGTGCCATGTCGCACCGTTTCGTACAAATCCCGTATCGGAGTATATCCGGCGAAGCTGTCTTGCAGTCCCCGATTTCCGCCCGAAATTCCGCATCCAACGGTGCCACCTCATGGAACCTCAATTCCTCCGGCTTTCGTTTCCCGTCGAAAAAGTATCCGGTCAAATCGTTCAGAAACTCTTCCAATGCCTTGTCCCCTTTGTCCGTTTTTCCCAGTAGCAACACCTTCTGTCCGTATTCTACTGCCGTACAAGTAGGAAAAACGGCCAGTCCGTTCCTTATCACGTCCCCGTTCATTCCGAAACGGTGCCCCAACCGCTTGTAGTCATCATTCTCCAATAAGACCGTATGTTCCGCCGATGATGACAGTTGTACGATACCCCTTTCCTCACAGAATGCCGCATCCCGCAGTCTTACCACACCCGAAGGATGAATCCTTTCCCGTTCCAATACCGGCGTGAGCCGTTCCAGATAATTCGCATTATCCGTTCCGAGTATGGGGGGAATCAGACTTTTGTCTCTGAAGTCGAAACGGAACATTCAGTGGTCGGGTACAAATTCCCTGCTTGCAGTATGAAACCGTACGTTGTTGCTGATATATCGGGAGAATCCTTCTTCTCCCTGTCCCCGCATACTTAAATAAACGGGGCGGTAAAAAGCATCCAACGTCATATACAGACTGCCGCTTTCCACCGCTTGCATTTTCTTTTCTTCCATAAATTCTATATGATTAGTTGTTTCTTTTCCTTTTTATCCGGAGTAATGGAGGCCACATGCTTTGCCTGCCGTTGACCGTTACCCCGTTTCTGCGCAGGAACTTCCCGTATGGGGCCTGTATCGATTGATTTACCTGTCTTTTGTTCTTTAGAACGTTGATAAGAAGCTGTTTGCATTCTTTCTTTTTTTTCCATCCGGTTGATACTTCCGCCCAACTTAAATTCCCCGTCCGTTATATGAAACTCCGATTGCAGAATATCCCTTGCCATTACCTTCGCTTCCGTCTGCAAGGCCGCATAGCCGAAATCATGTGACGACATTGGCACCGATTGCCGTGCCTTGATGCTGTCACCCAACTTTTCAGCCAAATCTCGGAACTCATACTCATAACTGAACGGATGAAAATAGTCTGTCGTCACATGACCGGCATACCCGTTTTCCGAAATATAAAGCAGAGAGGCCACGTCATAATTACGTGGCGAAATACCCAGATTGAAGTCCTTCGTCAACCGGTCAAAGTTACTGTAATCCGGTCTTAAATCGTATTTGTCCGTGCAGATGGCACCTTCCAGCATTTCTTTTCCTGCCAGTTTCTCAGAAGTAAAGCTGAACTCCGATTTACGCAGTTGCATATCGGCACTGCGCAAATCGCTTTTCGCCAGTTTGTCGATGCAGTTGTCCGCCAGTTCCGCCACTTGTCGGGAAGGTGTCTCTATCTCATACAGTTTCAATGTTTCCGCCCCTTTGGTCATATTGAAAAATCCATCCGCCAGATATTGCAGATAGCTGTTGCGGGCTTTCATACCCTTTTCGTTGTCCGAGAAGAACAATACGCCCTCATCCGTCGCCACGGCATACACTCGCCACTTTTCGCCCGACAGTTTTTCATTGTTCCAGCCTTCCGCCTCGTTATGCCGGATAAACTCTTTATATTGCTTGTCTTTTTGCAGTGCTGTGGATGATGCCCGGCGGCTGAACAGTTTCAACCCCGTTTTCAGCGTATAGGCCGCATCCCTCAAAGGAATCTGCCTTCCCGTCACTGCCTTGTGTCTATGGATAGCCGGAACCAGAGTATGAAAATACCAGTCCGCCAGTTCTCCCCGTCGGGAAGGTATCTTCCCTTTATCTGCGAAATCTGCTTTTAGAATCGTTCAGCCGGGTAGGTAGCCCCGTTTGTCGAAGCTCTTCACCATCTTCCCGATATAATCCTCATACGCTTTCGGTACGGCATCACCCGTGTGTACATCCACCGGGGTATTTTTTTCGTCCAGCGTGATGAACACGCTCCCTGGCCCTCCCGCTGTCCGCCCCGATAAACGGGTTATCCAGCGGGTCGTCCAATCTTTCAGTAATCCCATAATCTTGATTTGTTTACAGAAGTTTTATAGATGCAAAGAAAGCGCTTTGACCGTCAATCTGCAACACAGCGGACACACAAGTCACCTTTTGGCGGCTGTTGGCGTGCAAACTTTACGCCAGCCGTTCGTCCAACATCTTGATATAGCTTTTGCGAATAGAGTCAATAAAAGGAGTGGAAACCGTACAGCGGTCAAACACCTTTCCCCGCTTGGTGTATAAGGCATTTATTTTCAGGTTAAAAGCATCCTCGAATACTCTGATGACATCTACAACAGTAAGTTTCTTCCCTTCCGCGCAGTCCACAACCCCGGCAGCCATCAATGCGGCCACTAATTCTATCAGGTCATTATCCGTACCGTTCCAGCGAAGTGTTGATTTCCGTTTATTACCCTGCCGGTGAATTTCCATTTTCATACTGGTGCCACCTGCATGATAACGGAAATAATCTTTCGTTATTTCTATCTCCGTTTCCAATAATGAAAGAGTCTTGCTGATAAACACATCGTAGAGTACATGTCGTCCTCCTTCCATGACGTTACAAGTCTGTTGCATAAAAAAAAGTTCTATTTTTGTGTAGTTCAACCGTCTTAATAGCTTCATTCTATCCTCATCTTGCGACAGTTCGGCAAGCTGATTTGCGAAATCGTCATAGGCGGCAGGTAAATTTTCCGACATAAGTTCAGAGCCTGTCATGTAATAGGTGAACATATTGAATAGAAGAGTATTTGTCAATGTTCTCATAGCGTTAAAATTTAAAGTTTAAAACTGTCCGGTTTTCACCGTCACTTGTCATAACCATAAAGGACAAGTGATATGCCACAGAAAAGCTAATATATTAATATATTGATAACTAATACATTAAAATTTGTTATCCCCAAAACGTGTCTGCATTTATTATCCCCATCAGACACAATGTGTTCAGAATTATGGACACATTCAGTTTAAACCGTATTTTTTCAGTTTCAAATAAAGCGTACTTCGGGATATGCCCAGCAACCGGGCGGCTGCTTTCCGGTCATTACTTGTAGTTTCCAGTGCTTTCACTATCGCTTCCAATTCCGTACGCTCCATATCCAGCCGGTAATCATCCGATGGTTTTATCTCCACCGGAAGGTTGATGTCTTTAAGTGTAATCCATTCATCCTGCGCCAATACACACGCACGCCTCACCACACTTTTTAACTCACGGATATTGCCCGGCCATGAATAAGCCTTGAAAGCCTTTTTCACGTCCCGGTCAAATTCCTTTATCTCCTTGCCAAGTTCCTCGTTCGCATAGGAAAGAAAGAATCCGGCTAACGGAATAATATCATCTGTACACTCTCTCAATGACGGAACATGAAGCGGAAATTCGTTCAACCGATGGAACAAGTCTTCCCTGAACCGCCCCTCGCTTATAGCCCGTTCTAAATCCTCATTGGTGGCTGTAAGCAGTCGTATGTCCGCTTGTATTTCTTCCTTTCCACCAAGAGGTCTATAACGTTTCTCTTGCAAGGCACGTAATAGTAATACCTGAGTTTCCATGTTCAGATTACCAATTTCATCCAGAAACAATGTCCCATGATTGGCGGCAGTAAACATACCGGTTTTATCTTCAGTTGCTCCCGTAAAAGTACCTTTTTTATGTCCAAACAATTCCGATGCGGCCAGCTCCCGTGGTAATGCCCCGCAATCCACCGCTACAAAAGGAGCGTCCGAACGTCTGCCAAGTGCATGTATCCGTCGCGCCACCCATTCCTTACCTGTGCCCGATGCGCCACGTATCAATACGGATAAGCTGTCTGCGGGAGCTATCAAACGAACCATCTCCTGAAGTTTTACTGCCAATGGACTTTTACAGACATAAAAAGCCTGCTCCGGATTTCTCCTTTTCTCCCTGCGTTCCAACAGTTCACGGATGACATCAAGTACTTTTTCTGTTTGTACGGGTTTGGGAAGATAATTGTCAGCCCCTTTCTTTACAGCTTCGACAGCACCAGGTATATCTCCATATCCTGTCATGATTAGAAAAGGCATACGATATCCATGTACCCTCATCCATTCGAGTAGTTCCACACCATTACAGTCACCAAGGCGGAAATCCGACAAGACCAGATCTACTTCGTGATCGCTTAGAAATTCTTTTGCGGAATTTACTGACAGCACGTAACGGGCATCCATCCCGTTTTTTACCAGCCAGTTGGCGGTAGTACGTGCATATATCCGGTCATCTTCTACTACCAATATGGTTTTCATCCGGTTCATACTTTAATTCTTTCGCTTTTTTTACGGCCTGTTCCACTGCTTCCATCAGTCTTTTAATACGGGCGTCCAATTCCTTACACCATTTTTCAGAGGATAGTGAAGCCATCTCTTCCAGTTCATTCAAGGGTACATTGATACGAATCATTCCCCATAATGGAGCAGCTTTGTGTATGATATGCCTCAATTGCATATAATTTGCCGTTTCCAAAGCGTCCTGCATTTCAGAGAGTTCCTTTTCCGTGTCCTCTATGAACATATCCAACAGTTCCCTCGCATTTTCTTCCCCCTCCACGATAGTTGTAAAATTCGTCCTGTCTATACTTGAAGTAACCGAAACTAATTCTCTTTGCGAGAAAGGCTTATACAGGCAGTCCGCAAAACCTGCATTTCTAAAATACTCTGGATTTTTGTCCGCTTGTGCGGTTACCGCCAATACGGGAAGTGTCTTTGCTTGTCCGAGGTTACTACCCCGGAGCAAGGTCAGTACCCCGTAGCCGTCCATTTCTGACATTCTCATATCCGTCAACACCAGGTCATAACGATTACGGCGTAATGCCGCAATCAGTTCACTTACATTCAGGCAACAATCACATTTCACCCCATGACGTACATACATCTTTTGGATTACTTCAAGTTGTATCCGGTCATCATCTATTGCCAGTACTCTCATTCCTGAAAGAACGCCACATGCCAAAGAAATCTTTGTAGTGCCGGTCTTTCCATTTGTCTCACGCAAAGGCAGACATACCTCGAATGTGCTTCCATGTCCCGGTGTGCTTTGGACATGGATAGTTCCCTTCAGCAATGTCACCAATTTATGTGTTATTGCCAATCCCAGTCCGAAGCCTTCTTCCGCATTTGGCGCTTTACCTCGTTCAAAAGCGGTGAATATCTGTTCCTGGCTTTCCTTATCAATACCTATGCCCGTATCTCTAATGAAGAAGGATAGCTTTCCGACCCGGTATTGTGCGCCTACTTGTACATATCCGGCACTGGTAAACTTTACTGCATTTGAGATCAGATTATTGAGTATTTGCACCAACCGCCCGCAATCCCCCTCAACAAGTATATCAGAATCTATCACTTTTATTACCAAGTCCAACCCTTTCTTTTCCGCTACCGATAAGAATGAGTGGGCAGCATCTTCAATTGTCTGCCCCAAATGAAAGATTTCTTTTTCCGGCTGTTCCTTTTCCGCTTCCAGCCTGTAATAATACAGCAGGTTATTTGCCAACCCAATGACATGGCGCGAGGCATGCAGGATATTCATTGCATACCCTTTGCTCTGTTCCGGACTTTTTTCATCTCGTAATAATTCTGCATATTCGCTGATAGTACCGAGCGGTACACGGAGGTCATGGCTTACTGTCAGTATAAGATTACGGCGTGCGGCCAGCAGTTCACGATTCCGGCAGTCAGACGCTTCCAGTTTCAGCCGGTATTCCTGCCTCTTTCTTATGTCCTGATGGATAAAAAGGTAAAATATCACTATTAGCAGGATGGCGATAGCGGCTATAAACAGAATGATACGAAATGATTGCTCCCTTAATGCAGTAATTTCTTCTATTTCTTTTTCCGCTTGCTTGATAACTACTTGTTCAAACTCACCAATAAGTGTGTTTATTTGTGAGTTCAGTTCTGTGTTACGCCATTGCAAACTGTCGGAGTAAGTGGTCAGCTTATTCCAGTAGTCGGTATATTGTATAGACATTTCTTTTTGCAGGGAATAAAGTTCCCTGGTTATTTGCTGGGATGCGGACGGCTGTTTCGTTTTTTCCTTTTGGTATGCATAGGCCGATTTTTCTTCTTTCTTTTTAAACAAACCAAGGAAACCGCTCCGTTTTTTCTTCTCCTTTTCTGATTTGCCCGGTAGCAATGGAATATGCATTTGTAAAGCGACAGCAGGTATTCTCCGTTGGAACAGACTGTCAGAGCGCAGTAAATCCGAAAGTGTATTCATCACTCCGAGCAACAGTGCCTCTTTTTCTTGTAAGAGCGAAGATATTGTGTCGATTTGTGCATGTTGTATGTCGGATGGATAGTATCGTTTCAGTTCGTTCAAAGTGGTGGTAGCCATTTCACGCTTCATCCGGTATTCATTGAATTTGTCCCTGTCACGTAATAGCAGGAAATCATCAGAAAAGGAGAAGTCAAGCAGTTTTTCAAAAGTTCGGTTCACGGCTTCTCTTTTTTGCCTGATAAGTAATTCGCCACTGTTCAACATTTCCATCTTCTGATGTTCCAGCCACACAAGAGAAACAATGATAGTAAGGAATATGAGTAACAACACATATCCGGTAATAATTTTTAACCGGAGAGATACCGACGAGTTATTTATTTGCATTTGTTCTGTTTTCATTCTAATTATGCCATGATACGCGTTTTGTTTAAAGTAAAATCTGTGATTTTGACTATAGTTCCATTCTGGTATCAGATAAAATCAATACTCAAAGCGGAAAAATATTCTTTTTGGACAGCAAGGTCTTAGTACCATAGTTTGTATCCCTACATCAATTTTTATATTCTTATTTCCCTCCTAATGCATGATATAATTTAATCACTCCTTGTATCTTACCAAATATATTCTGCACTTGAGTCTGTTCGGCATCAAGAAGTGATTGCTGAACAGTAAGCACTTCCAAATAGGTTGCGCCGGAATGACATATCAGCAGTTCTGTCTTCCGTACAGCTTCGTTCAAAACAGAAACGTGACTTTCACCAATTTCAATTTGCGATTTTGCCGTCTGCCATGCGGTCAAAGCATCGTTTACCTCTTTTCCTGCATTCAGCAATGATTGCTGAAACAACAGTTTGGCTTCTTCCTGACGGCTTTTGGCTATCTTCAAGTTGGCGATATTCGCACCCCGGTTGAATAACGGCTGTGTCAGGGAACTGATGGCATTGAGCAACCATTGTCCGGGATTTACGATTACACCACCGCCATTATTAGTCCATCCAAGAGTCCCCGAGAGGGTAATATTGGGATAAAAGGCGGCATGGGCCGCATTGGTGGCGTAGAATGCCTGCGCCAGTTCCATTTCAGCCTGACGCACATCGGGGCGGTTGGAAAGCAGTTGCAAAGGGACTCCGATAGAGACTGTATCGGGGAAAACTGCCTCGACCAGATTACTTCGGCCAATCGAGTGTGACGGCATGGCAAGTATCGCAGACAGGGCGTTTTCTGTTTCGGAAATACTCTTGCGTATGGATAACAGGGATGCTTCAAGTCGCATCACGTTCGCCTTTGCCTGCAATACGCCGGCTTCGTTTGATTTCCCCACTTTTTTCAACGCTTCAAGAGTACGTACGGTAGTCCGCCAGTTCTCCAAAGTCCGGTTGCTTATTGCCATTTGTGCGTCAAGCATGGCAAGGGTATAGTAACTGTCTGCAATAGTGGCGACAAGCTGTGTATGTACGGCTTGCCGGTAGGCACGGCTTCCTTGTAATGCGGCGGCTGCACCACGCTTTGCCGCCGTAAGTTTGCCGAAGATGTCCAGTTCCCAACTTGCCGATGCTCCCACATTATATGTTTTTGCCGTTGCTCCGTCATGTTTGTTGGCATTACCTTCGGCAGTCAGTCCCAGTGATGGAAGATATGATAGTCTGGCAGTCATCAGGACGGCTTCTGCCGCTTCCACGCGTAACCGTGCCACATTGAGGTCTGTGTTCCGTTCAAGTCCAGTTTCAATCAAGGACTGGAGTTTAGGGTCGGTAAACATTTCCCGCCACGACAGGGACGCGATGGTCGTTGTATCAATGTCCACTGGTACGTCCCGATACAGATTCTCCATTGAGAGGTCAGGACGATGATACCGGCTGTATGTGCCACAACCGGCAAACATCCATCCCGACAATATGATATATATTACTGTCTTCTTCATTTAATTATGTTTAACACGTTCTTGGATATATTGGAATACAATAAATAATGACGGCACAAGGAACAACAGAGCCAAAGTACCGACAATCATTCCGCCGATTACACCCGTGGCAAGCGAACGGCTGCCGTTGGCACCCACTCCGTGAGCCAGCATCAGCGGGACAAGGCCGAACACCATGGACAACACGGTCATCAATATGGGGCGCAGACGGACTTTTGCCGCACTGTATGCCGCCTGTGCCAGCGTCATGCCTTCCGACCGCCGCTTGCCGGCGTATTCGGTAAGCAGGATGGCGGTCTTGGCAAGCAGACCGATAATCATGATCAGTCCGGTCTGCATGTAGATGTTGTTCTCCAGACCGAAGAGCCACGCGAACAGGAAACTGCCCATCAGTCCGCAAGGCACCGACAACAGGACCGCGAATGGGATGAACACGCTCTCATACAAGGCGCACAGAATCAGATAGACCAAAACCATGCAGAGCAGGAATATAAGCGTGGCATTGTTGGTCGTCTTGCTTTCCTCACGCGAGATACCGCCAAACTCGTAGGTGTAATTTGCCGGAAGCACTTCGCGTGCCGTCTCACTGATGGCTTCGAGCACCTGCCCTGAACTGTAGCCCTTAGCCGGAGACCCGCTAATCGAGATGGCGTTGAACAGGTTGAAACGGGTGAGGTCTGACGGACCGTTGGTCTTGGTCAGGCGCACGAACCGGCTTAATGGCGACATGCCGCCATCGGAGGTGCGCACATACATGTGATGCAGGGATTCCGCATTCAGGCGATATTCCGCCGGAGCCTGCATGGTCACATGGTAGAGCTTGGAGAACCGGTTGAAGTCGGAAACATATTGTCCGGTATAATAGCCCGACAAGGTGGAAAGCACGTCTGCAGGCGAGACACCCGACTGTTCGCATTTCGCGGCATCAATATCCACCCAGTATTGCGGATAATCCGTGGCAAAGGAGGAATAGACTTCGCCTATTTCGGGTCGCCGCGACAAGGCGTCGACAAACTTGTCCGCCTCTTCCTTGAAAGTGGCGATGTTTCCGCCCGCCTTGTCTTGCAAATAAAGCTCAAAACCGTTTCCCATGCCGTACCCGGCAATCATCGGAGGCGACATGGCAAACACCGTGGCATCGGGAATATCCGAAGTGGCGACATAAATCTTTCCGATGACGTCATTGACCGACTGCCCCTCTCCCTTGCGCAGATCCCAGTCTTTGAGTGTAACGAAATACATCGCCTGCGAGGGACCTGAACCGCTGAAAGAGAAACCGGCGACCGCACCGCTGTATTCAATCTCACCGATGCTATCAAGACGGCTGTTGATACGTTCCATCACCTTACTTGTCTGAGCCATGGACGTGCCGGGTTTCGTATTCATGCTCACCATGACCGTACCGGTGTCTTCTTCAGGAATAAGTCCCGTCTTTGTGACATTGACCAGCAGCACCAGCAACCCGAAAGAGACGCATATAATGCTCCACAACAGCCATCGGCGGTGGATAATGAACATCACTCCACGTACATAGCGTCGGCTCAGACGGTCGAAGACAGCATTGAACGCTTTTCGGAAACGGGCTGCAAAATTGTTCTTGGTGTTGCCGTGCTCGTCGATATAGGGTTTCAGCAACAGTGCGCAAAGTGCCGGTGAAAGTGTGAAGGCATTGACTGCCGAGATACCCACGGCAACAGCCATCGTGATACCGAACTGCGTGTAGAACGCTCCCGAAGTCCCGCCCATCATGGCAACGGGGAAAAACACGGCCATAAAGATGATGGTAGAGGTCAGGATAGCCGAAGATACCCCCTTCATCGCATCATCGGCAGCAAGAACCGCAGACTGATAGCCCTCATCGAACTTCGCCTGCACCGCTTCCACCACCACAATGGCATCATCGACCACGGTTCCGATTGCAAGCACAAGCGCGAACAGGGTGAGCAGATTGATGGAAAAACCGATTATGGACATCACGGCGAATGTGCCGATGATGGAAACGAAGATGGATATGGTAGGGATAAGCGTTGACTTGATGTCCTGCAAGAACACATACACCACCACGATGACCAGAAGTATCGCTTCTAGCAAAGTACGGATGACCGAGTGGATGGAGGCATACAAGAACTTGTTGGTATCGGTAAGCACCACGAATTCTGTTCCTTCGGGTAAGTCTCGGCTGAGGTCGTCAAGTACTTCGTGAATCTCCTTGATGGTGCTTGAAGCGTTGGACCCGGCTTTCTGGTTGATGAGCATCATGGCTGCCGGATGCCCGTTCACCTCGGAGGAATAGTTGTAGTATTCATCGCCCAGTTCCACATCGGCAACCTCTTTCAGCCGAAGTACATTGCCGCCCGGCAGTGACTTGATGACCAACTCACCGAACTCTTCCGCGCCGGACAAGCGTCCGCGGTATTTCATCGTGTATTCATTGGCGGTAGGATGATTGGCACCAAAGGAGCCGGTGGCGGCCTCGATGTTCTGCCGTGCGAGTACGGCGGATATGTCATCGGGGATAAGCCCGTATTGCGCCATCTTGTCGGGTTTCAGCCAAAGTCGCATACTGTAGTTGGAACCGAACAGCTGTGCCTTTCCCACGCCGCTGATACGTTTCAGCCTCGGCTCGACATTGATTTTCACGTAATTGTTCAGGAAGGTCTGGTCGAAGCGGTCATCAGGCGAATAGAGCGCAAAAGTCATCAGTTCGGCATTCTGCTGTTTTTCGGTGGTGACACCGGTTTTGGTGGCTTCCGCCGGTAGTTGGCTCAGCGCGCCGTTCACGCGGTTCTGCACGTTTACCGCCGCCATGTCCGCGTTGGTTCCCTGTTTGAAATAGATGTTGATGGAGGCATCGCCTGTATTCGATGCCGTGGAAGTCATATAGGTCATGTCTTCCACTCCGTTGATGGCTTCTTCCAGAGGGGTTATCACAGCCTTCTGCACGGTTTCAGCGTTTGCGCCCGGATAGGTTGCGAATACGTTGATGGTCGGAGGTGCGATGTCGGGGTATTGTTCCACCGGCAAGGAAAACATGGAAATCATGCCCAACAGTACGATTACCACCGAGATAACGCCCGAAAACACCGGACGGTCTATAAAAAATCGCAGGTTCATTTCGGTTCGTTTTTAGGGGTTATGCTCATGCCTTCTCTCACCAGTCCCACGCCTTCGGCGACAATAGTATCACCGACCGAGAGTCCTTCTTTTACGATAAACCGGTTGCCGTCGTTCAGGCGGTCTACCGTGAGATAGGCGGCTTCCGCCTGTCCGTTTTTCAGACGGTAAGCGATAATCTTGTCTTGCAGTTCCACGGTGGCGGTCATGGGGATGGTTACGGCCTCCGTTTTCGGGTTTTGAAGGATGACATTGCCGATGCTGCCACTCAACAGTTCGCGGTCGGGATTGGGGAACAGGGCTTTGATTTGTACCGTTCCGGTAACAGGGTCCACCACGCCGCTTACGGTTTCGATACGTCCTTTCGCCTTGTACAGGCTGCCGTCGTTGAGTTGCAGGCCCACTTCCGGCGTCCCGGCTATCATGCTGTCAATTGAACCATAGCGAGCTGAATATCGCCGTAGCATATTCTCCGAAATGGAGAAATAGGCATACATCTCCGCATTGTCGGATACGACCGTGAAAGGCTGCGCCATATTGGGACCGACAAGCGCACCGATACGATAGGGCAATGTGCCTACCACTCCGTTGCTTGGGCTTTTGATTTCCGTATAGGAGAGATTGTTACGTGCATCCGATTCTTGTGCCTTTGCCTGTTCGAGTTCGGCACGGGCCACTGCCAGTTGGTTCCGGGCGAGAGAAAGCTCGTAGTCGGATATGACCTTCTCGTCAAACAACGACTGCTTGCCCCACAGCTCGATTCGTGCCGTTTCCGCTTTTGCCTGTGCCGCGCAGACATTGGCCTGCGCCGTGCGTAATGCCGCCCGATAGGGCACTTGGTCGATTACTGCCAATACTTGACCGGTCTTCACCCGTTCACCCTCTTTCACGTACAACCGGATAATGCGCCCGGATATTTGCGGCATGATGTCCACATCCTGCCGTCCGCGTATGGCGGCGGAATAGGACTCGGAGATTTCCACCGGACTTGCCGCGACCTTTATGACCCGATAACTCTGCACCGCATCCTGTTTGCCGTCCGCCTGCCTGCATCCGGTCGGCAGGAATAGCATAAGGGCAAATGCGGCGAAATTCGTGATAATGAATTGCTTGTTCATATTTTCTTCTTGTTTTGTATTAATTCATAATAGGTTTGGTGTGTCACCACTGACGGATGGTATTCCACTCTTTTTCGAGAATGGCATAAACACAGGTATCTTCATATTTGGGGGAGCCGTCAGGATTGTTTACGAATGTCACAAACTCTTTGAAACATCCTTCGCGGCGCATACCAAGGCGTTCGCATAAGCGTTGGGAGCGGATATTGTCATCTTCCACAAACCCATAGATACGCCGTGCGCCCGCCTCCCGAAAAAGATAATCCAACAATCCGGTAGCCGCTTCACAAGCGAATCCTTTGCCTTCAAAACTTTTGTTGAAATGCCACCCCACATTATAAGTATCTTCATTCTCACGCAAAGCGAACACGTCACCGATAATAAAGTCATCTTTTTTCAGACTCACCGCATAGCGCAGCATGTCTTTCGGGGAATACTGCATATATGCCCATGCCGCCTCTCTGGAACAAAGGCGGTCTCCGGCAAAGCAATTCACACGCGGATGGGAAAGATACTCCAACAACCCTTCGGCATCCTTCTGTTTGAAATTCCGAATGATAATTCGTTCGGTTTCGATATATATTTCCTTTTGCTCCATGTCCTGTGGGATTATTTGCAAAACGTACCAATCAAAAGCGACAAAGCGATTGCCGCAATGACAATTGCTTCAATCGCCATGATTGCAATGAACATATCTATTGACAGCCGTTTAATCGTTTCGATAATCATGTTATTTATTTTTTAGGTGCAAAATTATTTCGTATCCGAGGTCGTTACAATCGGAATACAATCGAAACGGAGAAAAACACGCCTGAAACAACAAAAATGACTTCCGAAGTATCGGCTATCGTAGATCTTTCAATTTATCGAATCGTATTATCCGGTCAGAGATTACTTGAGATTGCTGCATCCGTAAAAGTTCATCCGCAGATATATGCAAGGTGTCACCGTCTATTTTTCTTTTCGGACTGATGGCAATGCCCGGCTTCCGAGGGTCAAGAATGCTTTGACCAATACCGCTCCATCGGAATTTTTCCAGACCGAGTAAATTCAGAAGAGTAGGATATATGTCAACCTGTCCCATAACTTTGAGATAGTGCATCGGCACAGGAGAGTTCAATACTATAAATGGTGTGAACTCGTCTTCGGAAATTATTCCTTTCCCTGCCTTTGTATGGCACAGTTCTTTCCGGTGGTCTGCCAAGCCCTCGTGGTCACCGGTTATCACGACCATTGTACGTTCATATTCGGGACGGGTTTTCAGATATTCCACGAATTTTCCGATAGCTTCGTCTGTATAATGCGCCACTGTCATATAGTCTGCCATGATTTCGGGAATCCGATTAGAGAAATGAACGGTTTTAAGCGATTCGGGCATCTTGAACGGTGAATGACCGGAATAAGTGACCATCTGGATAAATACGTTTTCACCGGAGTGCCAAACTTCTCCTTTTTCAATCTTTTCCCTGCATTGGGCAAAAAATGCCTTATCACCCAGTCGCTTCCGATTTCCGAATGTTTCTGTCATTCGGAAATCGGGATAAGAGATAATTGTGTCTATCCCGAAACTCCGTGCCACTGCTCCTTGGTTCCATGTCTTTGTCTTGTCCACCGTGAGAAGATAGTTACGTGCGCCTTTCAGTTCCTTCATAGCTTTGGGCAAAGTGTGGTATGTATTGAAAGGGAAACGGCAACTGTATGCGCCGGTCTGCAATGGCAACAGACCGGCAAGCATAAGCAGCTGGGCGTCAATGGAACGCCCTCCGTTGACTTGTGTAAGCACATGGGGCGCATACAGCGTAGACGGTTCTTTGAGGAGCTTGTTAAGGTAAGGTGTGATTTCCTGATTTTCGACCGTAAGATTCAACACCCAACTTTCCAGTGATTCAGCCAAAATAAGGATGCAGTTGTCCCTGCATTCAATGTCCGGTACGGGAACAAGCGGCGGTCTCCCGGAGAGCCAGGTATGAATCTCACGCTCCTGTTCTTCTGTAAGTTCGGGCAACTCCTCCGCATAATCAAAATAAAGTGTGCTGAACAGCGTGTAGAGTGGCGGGCCACTGGCGTGTTGATGTGCGGATGACCTCAATGCCCTGTATATCGCAATGAAACCTCCCCGGACGGATAAATTGATACTTAACAGGACACATGAAGAAATCAGCAATACGAAGTATGTCCGTCTGCTAAATCGCAATGTGATTTTCTGCCGGCAACCTATCCGAAATGTAAGGAATACGGTGACAACAGTCGAAATGGGGAACAACCAATCGCACCATCGTAATGAGGCGGTCACGCTTGGCAGGAAGTCTGCAAGATTTCCCGCCAACATATAACTTGACAGAGGAATGGCTGAAAAGTAAGTACGGTAATACATCAGGTTGGCAACCATCCATATATCTAGCACAGCCATGACAAGTACGCCTGCCGCAATATGCCTTGTCAATATATAAGGGACAGACACCAGAAGGGTTGCCACAAAAGCAGTGGCATACGATTCCCAGCATGAAAAAGGTGTAAAGGTGGTGTAATAACACCATATTGCATTGAACAGGAGAAACTTGAAAAATATTCCTGCTATTGGAATAACGGACAGCATCCTGCTACCCATTTCATTCTTTTCTTGTCTATTGACTGTCATTCGCCTTTATATATTCTTTCCAATAGTTTATTACCCAACAAGGGACGATAATGTCCTGCTTCATAATAGTTGTGGTAATCTTCTGTAAATTCGTTAATGCCGCTGAAATCATACACATTTTCTTTTCCGAAAATGCCTTGCAAGATTTCTCTGTCATCCGGGTGCAGTTTTTTCTGGTTATAATCCGGACTGATTAAGATACGTATTGAGGTGCCATGACGGTGAAGGACTTCCATGATTTCATCCAATACCACCCGTTGCCTTTGGAATATAGCAGGTTCAGCTATAGTAGCAGTGCCATTCCGTTCGGGAAACTCTTTTTTACGCTTTTCCCAATACACCTCACCTTCCTGTTCTATCTGCTTCTCACGAGGATTGAACGCATCATTGTTCTTCGAATCACGTATCTTTCCATAAGGGTTCATCCGCTTCATGTCCGGTTCTATATTTCCTGTTATGCGGTATTGCAAGTATGGAAACAAGAAATCAGGCATTGCAAATGCCTGTATGAACTCCAGTTGTACGGCAAACGGATTACGTCCCGATATATCAGCCGGAAGTATATGGCTGGAACCCGTCAAGAGGTAAAAACGTGAAAGGGAGGTCCGGTCAAGAATCATCAGCACGTTTTTTATTTCTGCACCTTCATGGTCAAGGGCGTGGAGTTTGAGACTTATCGCTTTCATGCTCTCTGCATTACCGAAGAGCCGGATGGCACGATCACTGGAATCAAGATATTTTTCCCATTCTCCACACAGAAATGCCATAGTACATGAATTGCCCAAAATGAAAGAATTGAAATGCACACTGTCATCATGGTTCCGGTATATCTGCCAACCTACATGCTGTTCGTTGAGCGAGACGTCAGAGTCAAAGACATCGTATTTGCGAAGCACCATGAAAGGATCATCGTAAACATAAAGGGCAATCAAAGCCCAAAACGGTATGGCGAACAGCACCGATTTTCGGACAAGGCGAAGGAAAGCCTGTCGTTTATGAAGGTTTTCGCCAGTAATAGTTTCCTGTATATTTTCCATCAGAATTGCAGATATATGAAGTTTTCCGTGCCGAACTTGCCATAAGCGAACACGGCAAACACTATTAAATAGTACACTGTCCAGCGAAGCACGGCAGGCTGCTTCTCAAAACGAAGGTGCAAGTCGCCTTTGGACATAAAAAAATCATAAAGCAGCATCAGCAACAATGCGGCACCTGCCACGATGCAGATGTGGTCGGACATACCGATATTGATCTCTTTCCAGCTCGCATGAGTCTGAAAAGAGATATTCCGCAGGAAATAGAATGCGTCAGAAACGGACTGTGCCTTGAAGAACACCAATGATACGGCAAAAATGAAGTAGGTGCGGATGACTGAAAGCGTAGCAAAAAGCCGTTCCCCAATATGGTTCCTTATCTTGTTTCGTATTCTTTCTGTCCTTAGTTCCCATACAATCACAAGCCCTTGCAAAAATCCATAGATGGCGAATGTCCATCCAGCACCGTGCCATATACCCAAAGCAACAAATGTTACCATAAGGCTTGCCGCCACACCCCATTGTCCCCAACGACGTGTGACTGATGACAGGGGGAGAAAAAGATAATCCCGCACCCAGGAGGAAAGGGAGATGTGCCAACGACGCCAAAACTCAGCCGTGGTTTGCGCAGCAAAGGGATGCGCAAAGTTGGGTGACAGTTTCAATCCGAACAACATTCCTATTCCGATCGCCATATCCGTGTAGCCGGAAAAATCGGCATAAAGTTCGATGGGATAGAGAAGGCAGGCCATAAGCAGTTGCACACCTGATGCGGTGTGCATCGAACTGAACACACCATCAATATAGGGTGCTATATGATCGGCAAGTACCAATTTTTTTACCAATCCTACCACAATCAGTTTCAAACCATAAGTCATCATGGAATAGGATGCCGGAGAGAGTTTTCGGACTTGCGGAAGCAAATCAGCGGACCGCTCAATGGGACCTGACAGGAACTTCATAAACAGAAACATGTAAAGCTGGAAATCTATCAGCCGGCGTTCCGCCTTTTCTTCCTCCCAATAGACTTCCGTCAAGTAACCAATGGCCTGAAATGTATAGAACGACATTCCCAATGGAAAAATAAAACCTGAGTCTCCGGTTAGCCGGTTGGCATACCTGAAACCAATCCAGCAGAGGACAAGACAGGATATGCTGCCCCAGTAAATCAAACAGGAACCTC
Organism: Bacteroides sp. MSB163; assembly: GCF_036416795.1. Classification (NCBI taxonomy): domain Bacteria; kingdom Pseudomonadati; phylum Bacteroidota; class Bacteroidia; order Bacteroidales; family Bacteroidaceae; genus Bacteroides; species Bacteroides maternus. The sequence goes on from NZ_CP143867.1 coordinate 3,748,868, forward strand.
TTTCTTTCTCACGGGCTTGCTCAATAAGTATCGCTGCGCCGTATGTAAAAAGGCTTACAACCAGTGCCGTGACAAGGAATACGGGATTGAAGTATCCGATGAAAACTCCGCTTGCCGCAAGCAGAACAAACTTCCGTCCTTTATCACTGACAAAATGGTATAATGTGAAACAAAGCAGGAACAGCAGGACAAATTCAAGGGAAATGAATGACATTACTTTTTCCTCCTATTCCTATTTGGCTTTATTCTTGATGGTATGGCAAAGATCGCCCACATTTTTCAGTTTCACTATCTCGCGGAACGAGAAACGCACACCGAACTTATTCTCTATCTCTGTGATTAGTACCATATTGGTCAGCGAATCCCATCCGTCCACATCGTGGGCAGTAGTGCTTTCGGTCAATGTGATGTCGTCTCTCTTTAACACTTTTCTGAATATTCCGTTCAGTATCTCCAATAATTCTGTTGTATCCATATACTTAATTTTTATTTATTGAGTGATGTACTTTAATAGTTGGTTCCGGTCAATTTTGTTGCTGTTGTTTTGTGGAAAACAAGGGATGAAGTGGATGCGTCGGGGCACCATATAAGGCGGCAGATGGCTTTGCATATACCGTTCGAGGCTT